>NZ_CP102292.1:1366929-2733858 GCF_025152405.1 [Ruminococcus] lactaris ATCC 29176 | reverse complement strand
CGAAAGTAACTCCTAATCAATATAATAGAGAGAAATTTGGGTAGACTCTCTCCACTACATTTTACATCAAAAAAGCTTCATAAGCAATGAAAAATCAATGTGTATAACTTTATAAACAGTTTCCACACCGCAAAAATTGAGGAAATACAAGGTTTTCCGACATTATTTTATAGTTTTCTACACAATATTTAGTTGTTATACACGGTTTTTCCACAAGTTATCCACATATGTTGATAACTTTGTGGATAACTCATGGATAAGGGTGGGATAAATGTGTGGAGAAACTATTGTAATGCCGATAAAATAAGGCTTTGCGGGATTTTTAATTTTATCCACGTTTATGTGGGAAAATTAAAAATCAAAAAAATTTAAAAGTTTACAGGTGAAAATTGCAACAGAATGCTTGACTTTAGGGCATTTTCCAATTATAATTTAGAGCGATGTCTTCTCGAATGGAGACAGTAGAAGAGTTAATATTGTGAATACTTTATTATATAAGGTATATCAGGTAAAGGGAGGTGTAAGAAAATGAAAATGACATTTCAGCCAAAAAAGAGATCAAGATCTAAAGTTCACGGATTCAGAGCAAGAATGAGTACAGCAGGCGGAAGAAAAGTTCTGGCAGCTAGAAGAGCAAAAGGAAGAAAGCAGTTATCAGCATAGGCCGCATATATGTGGCCTTTTCTTCTATTTAAAAAAGCTTAAATGCATGAAAAGCAGTGAAGAGGGTATTGATGAAATTTTCCGAATCTTTAAAGAAAAACAGGGATTTTCAGTATGTCTATAAGAATGGAAAGTCCTATGCAAATAAATGTCTTGTAATGTATATTATCCCCAATGAACAAAATAAGAACCGAGTCGGTATATCAGTCAGTAAAAAGGTAGGGAACAGTGTGGTCAGACATCATCTTACGCGGCTGATCAGAGAAAGCTACCGGTTATCGGAAGAACATTTCCAGTGTGGATATGACATTGTAGTCATTGCGAGAACAAGTGCGAAGGAAAAGTCTTACCATGAGATTGAGAATGCACTGATCCATCTTGGAAAGCTTCATCACATCTATATCTGAAACGATCATTGAAAGGGAAGTGGCGCATATGAAACGCATCCTTTTATGGATGATTCGCTTTTACAGAAAGTATTTATCCAAAATGAAAAGATATAATACGTGTAAATATTATCCAACTTGTTCTCAGTACGCACTTGAAGCAATCGAAAAATACGGTGCTTTAAAGGGCGGTGTGCTGGCAATATGGAGAGTCCTGCGCTGCAATCCTTTTTCAAAAGGCGGATATGATCCGGTACCTTAAGGAGGATAAGTAATGGAAGTTTATGGACTTTTAGCTTCAGGCTATGGAGACTGGCCTATTATCAAGCAGATTGCCTGGCTGCTGGGTCAGGTAATGAATGGGATCTTTAATGTTCTGAGTGCGATCGGAATTGAGAACATTGGTGTATGTATCATCATTTTCACGATCATCGTTTATACTCTGATGATCCCACTTACAATCAAACAACAGAAATTTTCAAAAATGTCGGCTGTAATGCAGCCTGAGATCAAAAAGATCCAGAAGAAATACGAAGGAAAGAAAGATCAGGCTTCAATGATGAAGCAGCAGGAAGAAATCAATATGGTTTATGAGAAGTACGGAACTTCCATGAGCGGCGGATGTCTTCCAATGTTGATCCAGATGCCGATTCTTTTTGCTTTGTATCCTGTAATCAGAGACATTCCGACCTACGTTAAGGGTGTGAAGAATGTCTATATGCCTGTAACAGAAGCCATCATGAATACAGATGGATTCCAGAAGATCATGGAGAAGATCGGAGAAGCAAGCCCGGTTCTCATGAGTGCAAAGACAAATGATTATTCTCAGGTAGATACAATTGTAAATGTACTTTATAAATTTCAGGATTCCACATGGGATAAGCTGTTAGATAAGATCCCGAGTATTTCGGATCTTGCTCATCAGACGATGAACCAGGTAACTCACCTGAACAGTTTCCTTGGAATCAATATCGGTGAGCAGCCACTCACTCAGTTGACAACAGCACTTCATAACGGTTCTATCGTCGGAGTGATCCTTGCAGTACTGATTCCTGTTCTTGCAGGTCTGACTCAGTTTATCAGTGTGAAGCTTCAGCCAAATGCAGCTTCGGCAGATAAGGACAACCCGATGGCAGGTTCTATGAATGCCATGACATATACGATGCCGCTGATCTCAGTCGTAATGGGATTCACACTTCCGGCAGGTCTTGGTCTTTACTGGGCAGCAAGTGCAATTGTAAGATGCATACAGCAGCTTGCAATCAATAAGTACCTTAGCACAAAGTCTC
The DNA here is from genome assembly GCF_025152405.1 of [Ruminococcus] lactaris ATCC 29176. Taxonomy (NCBI): domain Bacteria; kingdom Bacillati; phylum Bacillota; class Clostridia; order Lachnospirales; family Lachnospiraceae; genus Mediterraneibacter; species [Ruminococcus] lactaris. Next base: position 2,731,520 of record NZ_CP102292.1, on the reverse strand, counting down.
TGGATGAAATGATCGCAGAGAATCAGAAAAAAGCTCAGAAGAAGAGAGAGAAGCATGGGGCTCCGGCAAAAGAGATCAATAAGATGGCTACAACAAGTACAAGAAATGCCGGAAAAGTGACAAAAGGACAGTCAGGGATCAGTGAATCCGAAAGAGATTCAAAGATTCAGGAGGCTCAGGCAAGGGCTCAGAAAGCAAAGCCGGGCAGCCTTACTTCAAAGGCAAATCTTGTAAGCAGATATAATCAGGGACTTGAGACCGCAGAACCAAAGGTGGAAAGTGCGGAAAAGGATTCTAAAAAGAAAAAGAAAAAATAAAGATAAAGAGTTGTCTGTCCTGATCAGATCGGTAAAAGTATCTGAGTATGAGAAAGGAAGGAATCGAGATGAATGGTAGTATCAGAGTATCAGCTAAGACAGTAGATGACGCTATTACAGAGGCAATGATTCAGTTAGGCGTAACAAGCGACAGACTGGAATATGAAGTAATTGAAAAGGGAAGTTCCGGATTCCTTGGAATCGGTATGAAGCAGGCAGTGATCGAGGCAAGAAGAAAGCCTGAATCAGAACCAGAAGTTGTTGAGGAAGAACCGTTTGCACCGGTTGAAGAAATCAGGGAAGAAAAAGCAGAAGAAATTGCAGAGCCGGTAAAAGCAGAAGTAAAAGAAGAGGCTCCTGTGGTTGAGAAGCAGGAAGAGAGGCCTGCAGAAGAGCCGAAGAAAGCAAGAGAACTTGCAGAGGTTCAGCCACAGACAGTTGAAGCAGTAAAGACTTTCCTTGCAGATACAATGAAGGCAATGAATATGGAAGTTGAGATCGAAATTTCTATCGATGAAGATGGAGCACTTTGTGCAGACCTGCGTGGTGAGCATATGGGAATCCTGATCGGTAAGAGAGGTCAGACGCTGGATTCTCTTCAGTATCTTGCAAACCGTGTTGCGAACAAGCATCAGGATGGTTATGTAAGAGTAAAGCTTGATACAGAAAATTATCGGGCAAGAAGAGAAGAGACGTTGAAGCATCTTGCAAAGAACATTGCACATAAAGTAAAAAGGAACAGAAGACCGGTTGCACTTGAGCCAATGAATCCGTATGAAAGAAGGATCATTCACTCAGCACTTCAGTCAGATCCTTATGTAACAACGCACAGTGAAGGAGAAGAGCCTTACAGAAAAGTTGTTATAACATTAAAGAGATAATCATTTGAAGCGAAAGGACGTTTACGCTTCACGGATACTTTCGTGAGGTTGTGAAACGTCCTTTTTTCAGCTTTAGAAAGGCAGTGTGAATATGAAAAAGGATACGATCGCAGCTATTTCCACCGGGATGACCAATTCAGGAATTGGAATCGTCAGACTGAGCGGAAACGAGGCTCTGGAAATAGCAGATAAAGTATACAGGGGAAAAGAAAAGATAACAGAAGTGCCGAGCCATACAATTCATTATGGACATATTGCAGACGGAGAAGAGACGGTGGATGAAGTCCTTATGATGGTCATGCATGGACCACGGACATTTACCGGAGAGGATACAGTAGAAATTAATTGTCACGGTGGAACGTATGTAGTGAGCAGGGTGTTGGAAACGGTTTTGAAATACGGTGCAAGAGCGGCAGAACCGGGAGAATTTACTAAACGAGCTTTCCTGAACGGGAAAATGGATCTGTCACAGGCAGAGGCGGTGATCGACCTGATCAATTCTGAAAATGAATATGCCCTGCAGAGTTCTGTCAGTCAGTTGAAAGGCAGTGTGAAATCAGCCATTAATGAACTGCGGAGTAAGATTCTGTATCATACTGCATTTATCGAAACGGCACTGGATGACCCGGAACATATCAGTGTGGATGGATATGGAGAAATATTGAAAGGCGTGTCAGAAGAGATCATTGAAAAATTACAGAAACTGATTGACTCTGCGGATGATGGAAGAATCATGAAAGAGGGGATTCAGACTGTAATTGTGGGAAAACCGAATGCCGGGAAGTCTTCTCTTTTAAACCTGCTTGCAGGGCATGAGCGGGCGATCGTAACTGATATTGCAGGAACAACCAGGGATGTCCTGGAGGAACAGATCAGACTGCAGGGACTGAATCTGAATGTGATCGATACTGCGGGAATCCGTCAGACTGAGGATTTAGTAGAAAAAATGGGTGTAGATAAAGCAAAAGAATATGCTCAGAAAGCCGATCTGATTATTTATGTGGTGGATGCATCAAAAAAACTGGATGAAAATGATGAAAAAATCATGGAATTGATTTATGATAAGAAAGCAATTATACTTTTGAATAAATCAGACCTGGAGACGGTGGTTGATGAAAACCTCATCCGTGAAAAAATTTCTAATCTGAAAAAAGAAGCAGAGCAGACAGAAAAATCAGAAGGTCAGAGGTATCAAGTATCAGAAAATATTCCGGTGATCCAGATTTCCGCAAAAGAAGAGCAGGGAATCCAGACATTTCAGGATACATTAAAGGAAATGTTCCTGCGTGGAAATATTTCCTTTAATGAGGAAATTTATATTACCAATGCGAGACAGAAAAATGCATTGGTGAATGCACTGGAAAGTATGAAAAAAGTAATAGAAAGTATCGAAAACGGTATGCCGGAGGATTTTTATTCGATCGATCTGATGGATGCTTATGAAGAACTTGGAAATATTACGGGAGAATCAATGGGAGAAGATTTAGTAAATGAAATATTCAGCAAATTCTGTATGGGAAAATAAAGATGAATATGATGTGGCTGTAGTCGGTGCAGGGCATGCAGGATGTGAGGCGGCACTGGCAACGGCAAGGCTTGGTTTTAAGACAGTGATGTTTACGGTAAGTGTAGACAGTATTGCACTGATGCCGTGTAATCCAAATATCGGTGGAAGTTCCAAAGGTCATCTTGTAAGAGAACTGGATGCACTTGGCGGGGAAATGGGAAAGGTCATTGACCGTACATTTATCCAGTCAAAGATGCTGAACAGCTCCAAAGGACCGGCAGTTCATTCGCTCAGAGCTCAGGCTGATAAAGCAAATTACAGCAGAACCATGCGTCAGGTACTGCAGAAGCAGGAGAATCTGGATATCCGGCAGATGGAAGTAACAGAACTTCTGACAGAAGACGGGAAGATTACCGGTGTACAGACCTATTCAGGGGCGATATACCGCTGTAGAGCGGTCGTATTATGCACAGGCACATATTTGAAGGCTCGCTGCATTTACGGCGAAATAAGCACGCATACAGGGCCTAACGGGCTGCAAAGTGCAAATTACCTGACTGACAGTCTGAAAGCACTGGGGATCAGAATGTATCGGTTTAAGACGGGAACACCTGCCCGGATTGATAAAACTTCCATTGATTTTACAAAAATGGAAGAGCAGAAGGGGGATGAACGGGTTGTGCCGTTTTCCTTTACGACAGACCCGGAGAGTGTTCAGATTGACCAGGCTTCCTGCTGGCTGACCTATACAAATGAAAGGACGCATGAGATCATCAGAAGCAATTTGAACCGTTCACCGCTCTTTTCAGGGGCGATTGAGGGAACAGGTCCGAGATACTGTCCGTCTATTGAAGATAAAGTCGTTAAGTTCCCGGATAAGAACAGACATCAGGTGTTCATTGAACCGGAGGGAAATGAGACCACGGAGATGTATGTGGGTGGAATGTCCAGCTCACTGCCTGAGGATGTTCAGTATGAGATGTATCGGAGTGTTCCGGGACTGGAACATGCAAAGATTATAAGAAATGCATATGCAATCGAATACGACTGCATTGATGCCCGGCAGTTAAAGAGTACCCTGGAATTTAAAGCAATCGAAGGACTCTTTAGCGGTGGACAGTTTAATGGAAGTTCCGGTTATGAAGAGGCGGCTGCACAGGGGCTGATCGCAGGAATTAATGCTGCAAGAAAATTGCAGGGAAAAGAAGGAATCGTGATTGACCGTTCCCAGGGATATATCGGTGTCCTGATCGATGATCTGGTGACAAAAGAGAGCCACGAACCGTATCGTATGATGACCTCAAGAGCAGAATACAGGCTGCTTTTAAGGCAGGATAATGCAGATATCAGACTCTCGGCAATCGGGCATGAGGTTGGATTGATTGATGATGAAAGATACGCACGCCTGCTGAAAAAGGAAGAACTGATCGCAAAGGAAATAGAGCGTGTTAATCATGTAAATTTAGGTACTTCAGAAGCAGTGCAGAAGTTATTGGAGGCATACGGAAGTACGCCGCTTACATCAGGAACCACACTGGCAGAGCTGATCCGCAGACCGGAATTATCCTATGAAAAACTGGCTCCGGTGGACAATGCACGGCCGGAGCTTCCATATGATGTGAAGGAACAGGTCGATATCAATATAAAATATGACGGCTATATTAAGCGTCAGATGCGTCAGGTAGAGCAGTTTAAGAAACTTGAGAATAAGCGGATACCGGAAAATATTGATTATGATTCAATTCAGAGTCTCAGGCTGGAGGCTAAGCAGAAACTGAATCAGATCCGTCCGGCTTCTATTGGTCAGGCATCGAGGATTTCCGGAGTATCACCGGCAGATATCTCAGTCCTTCTTGTATATCTTGGAAGTAAATAAAAAATAGATTTATATTATATATACAGGATAGAATGGGGGTTAGCGAGCAGGAGAAAGCACAGCTTTTTCAGTGCGAGCGGCGAATGACGATCATGATCGCTGCAAAGCAGCTTCAGGCACCAGATGGGTCGATTAAGATATGATATATAGCATGCAATATATTATATACTATATATTATACCCCAAAATGTAAAGCAGCAAAAAGAATATAGGAGGGTGACAGTGGAGAAAGAACAGAGAGAGAGCAGAAGCGGTGAAAAATTTACTGAAGAGCTTGCAAATCTTGGAATAGAGTTGAATGAACATCAGAAAGAACAGTTCGATCAATATTATGAACTTCTTGTAGAATGGAATAAAGTAATGAATCTTACAGGAATTACGGAGTATGAAGAAGTAAACTTAAAGCATTTTACAGACAGTCTTTCAATCGCGAGAGTGAAGGATATGCATCAGGTTCAGTCGGTGATCGATATAGGAACAGGAGCCGGATTTCCGGGAATACCACTTAAAATAGTGTATCCGGAGCTGGAAGTTGTATTATTGGATTCATTAAATAAAAGAATTAAATTTCTTGATGAAGTGATTCGTACGTTGGGATTGGAAAAAATCCGTACAATTCATGGAAGAGCAGAAGATTTTGCAAAGAAAAAGGAATACAGAGAATGTTTTGATCTGTGTGTATCGAGAGCAGTGGCAAATCTTGCGACATTGAGTGAATATTGTCTTCCGTTTGTAAAAGTAGAAGGAGAGTTTATTTCCTATAAAAGTGGGGATTCTGATGAAGAGATAAGAGATGCAGAATTTGCAGTAAAAGTACTGGGAGGAAAGATAACAGATGTGGATAAATTCCAGTTACCCGGTACAGACATGGGAAGATCGCTTGTGAAAATCAAAAAAGTTAAGAATACAGCCGGAAAATATCCAAGAAAAGCAGGTTTGCCATCAAAAGAACCTTTAAAAAAGTAAAACACCAAGAAAGTTATCCACATTATCCACATAAGATATTCACATGATGTTGATATCTTATGTGGATAATGTGGATAACTTTTTACTTTTTGTGGAAAACTCATTTGAAAATCGCTTAAAATTACATATCTCATTAAGTATTGAGCGTATTAAATTTAAGATGCCAGGGTCTCAAGGTCATTCTACCACCAGTGTGCAAGCACACGTGGTTTCAGACCTTTTGACCCTGGCATCAATTTAATTATTGAGCATCAGATAAGAAAATCTTTACATCGCTAAAGAACTCTTCAGGTTTTTCCATATGTGGCATCTGTTTTGTCTTTGCGATTCCCTTAATTTCAATAGAAGGAAGATAATTCTGATATTCATTAGCTGCAAGAATATTTTCCGGGTTAGAATTTCCAACTATAATATAAATACTGTTCGTCAGTCTGGAAAGGCAGTGAACAATATTTGCATTTAAATATCGTGACTTTTGACAAGCATAAAGATATTTGGAATGCGTATGGTCTTTATGGGATGATTCAAAATAAGTCAGAATATCCCTTTCTTTAATATCATTTTGAGCATAATAATAAGAAAAGATAAATTTCTGAAGGATTGTCTTCTTATTTACATTCAAGTTGTAGATAAATGTACCAATAACCGGTGTAAAAATAAGCTTTTTAAATAATTTACTTGCTTTAGTAGGTATTTTGGCCATTTTTACAAGATTCGGAGGATTAATCATCACTACCTTATTAATAATAGAATCATCATTAGCACATGCCATCAATACAAATGGACACGATTCACCGGATACAATTACATCTGTTTTTTCTCCAATAATATGCTTGATAAAGTTAGTAATCAGCTCTACATAAAGAAAATTAGTATAAGTAAATGCAGGACGATCTGAACGACCACATCCCAGCAGATCTATCGAATATACAGTATTTGTCTTTGATAATTTGGAACAGACTTTTTCAAATTCGTAGGAAGAAGAACATACATTTAAATCATGAATCAGGAGAACGGGTGATCCTGATCCGGTCTTCTTGTAAGTAATTTTTCCAAATCTCCAATTATAGTAATCGTATTTATCATCTGAAAGCATATTATCCGCGGTAGAAATGTATTGAAAGATTCTGTTCACTACATGCATCGTACCAATTACTGTCCCGGTCAGTGCAGTAAAAAATGTAAGATTTTTCTTTAAACTCAAAATAGTCACCTGCCTTTATAAATTTAATGATGCAAAAATGATAATTTTGCCTGTAAAATGGTGAGCATCATCTGACATAATTATACTACATTTTGTAAAACAAATAAAGACATAAAGAATGTTTCACGTGAAACGTTAGTCGTAAATCATAAAAAGTTAATAAAGAATGTTTCACGTGAAACATTTTTTTGATTTTTAATAGATGATGTTATGGAATAATGAAAAGAAAGATGATATAATAATGAAGTGTCCGAAAGAAAGGAGTACGAAGATGGGAAGAATTATAGCAATCGCTAATCAAAAAGGCGGTGTAGGGAAGACGACAACGGCAATTAACTTATCGGCATCATTAGCTAGTCTTGGAAAAAAAGTATTGGCAATTGATATGGATCCACAGGGGAATATGTCCAGTGGTCTTGGAGTCGATAAAAATGAAGTCGAGAAAACAGTATACGATCTGATAATTGGAAATATAGGAATAGAAGAGTGTATATATGAAGAAGTAATTGAAAATCTCGATGTTCTTCCATCAAATATAGATCTTTCGGCCGCAGAGATTGAATTGATAGGTGTGGACAATAAAGAATACATTCTCAGGGATGAAGTCAACAAAGTAAAAGAAAAATATGACTTTATCATTATTGATTGTCCTCCGGCACTTAGTATGTTGACCATTAATGCAATGACAACATCTGATTCGGTCCTTGTTCCAATTCAATGTGAGTATTACGCATTGGAGGGATTAAGCCAGCTTATTCATACGATTGAACTTGTGCAGGAACGCCTGAATCCAGAACTGGAGATTGAGGGTGTTGTATTTACTATGTATGATGCAAGAACAAATTTATCTTTGCAGGTTGTTGAAAATGTAAAGGATAATTTGAATCAGAATATCTATAAGACGATCATTCCGCGAAATGTAAGATTAGCCGAGGCACCAAGTTATGGAATGCCAATCAATCTCTATGACCCAAAATCAAAGGGAACAGAGAGCTATCTGTTATTAGCAGAAGAAGTGATCAATAAAGGAGAAGAATAAATATGCCGGGGAAGAAAAGTGGATTAGGTAAGGGACTTGATAGTCTTATACCTAATAAAAAAAATGACATTTCTGATTCAAAAGTTGAAAAGAAGCAGGAAAAGGAGAATGATTCACCAAAATCGGGAGAAATCATGGTAAGGATCAATGAGGTTGAACCGAACCGGGATCAGCCCAGAAAAGATTTTGATGAAGATGCACTTATGGAACTTGCAGATTCTATCAGGCAATTCGGTATTTTACAGCCACTTCTTGTGCAAAAAAAGAAAAATTATTATGAAATTATTGCCGGGGAAAGAAGATGGCGTGCTGCAAAACTTGCAGGAATCAAAGAAGTTCCGATTATTGTAAAAGACTATACAGACCAGGAAATTGTTGAAATTTCTCTGATAGAAAATATTCAAAGAGAGAACCTGAACCCTATTGAAGAGGCTATGGCATTTAAAAGACTTCTTCAGGAATTTCAGTTAAAGCAGGATGAAGTTGCAGAACGGGTATCAAAGAGCAGAACAGCAGTTACTAACTCGATGCGTCTGCTGAAACTGAGTCCAAGAGTCCAGCAAATGATCATAGATGATATGATCAGTACAGGACATGCAAGAGCGTTACTTGCAATAGATGATGAAGAACAGCAGTTCATACTGGCAAATAAGATTTTTGATGAAAAATTAAGTGTAAGAGAGACTGAAAAGTTGGTAAAAGCACTTAAGAATCCTAAAAAGGAAGTTAAAAAAGAAAAGCCAGAACATACGTTCATATATGAAAATATAGAAGAGCAGATAAAGAATATTATGGGAACAAAAGTTAGTGTGAACCAAAAAGCGAATGGAAAAGGAAAAATCGAGATAGAATATTATTCAGAGGAAGAACTTGAGCGTATTTATGATCTGCTCATGACAATACCAAGGGGAGAATAAGTAAAAGGAGATGTATAAATAATGGGCGGAATACTAGGGAGTCTCGGGATAGATCCGTTCTACCTGTTTGTTATTCTATTTGTGCTGCAAGTGGCAATTATCGTATTACTATGTCTGGTTTATGATAAATATAATCGCTTACAGAACAGCTATAATGTATTTATGAAGGGGAAAAATGGAAAGAGTCTGGAAAAATCAATCTTTCGCCGGTTTGAAAAGCTGAAAAAAATTGAAAAGCTTGCAGAAGAAAATCGAGAAGAAATTGATAAAATCTATAAAAAGATGGAAGGACATTATCAGAAAGTTGGTATTGTAAAGTATGACGCATTTCATGAGATGGGAGGAGATCTCAGTTTTGCATTGACTATGTTGGATGAAAATAATACAGGATGGATTCTTAATGCAATGCATAGCAGAGAAGGATGTTATACTTATATCAAAGAAGTGATAAAAGGTGAAAGTTATATTGAGCTTTCTGAGGAAGAAAGAGATTGTTTGGAAAAAGCAATCTATCAGGAAGAATATGATATAAAAAGTTCTAAAAATTAAGTAAAGGGAATGGAAGGAAAGAATTATGTTAGATATTAAATTTTTAAGAAGCAATCCGGATGTTGTAAAACAGAATATTAAGAATAAGTTTCAGGATGAAAAACTTCCTCTGGTAGATGAAGTGATCGAACTGGATAAAAGAAACAGAGAAATCAAGCAGGAAGTAGAGGCACTTCGTGCAGAGAAAAATAAAGCCTCCAAAGAGATTGGTGCAATGATGGCTCAGAAGAAGCTTGAAGAAGCAGAAGCACTGAAAAAGAAAGTAGCAGAGAGTAACGGAAGAATCAATGATCTTTCTGAAGAAGAAAAAGAGGTAGAAGAAAAGATCAAAAAGAATATGATGATCATTCCAAATATTATTGATCCTTCTGTACCGATCGGAAAAGATGATAGTGAAAATGTTGAGGTAGAGAGATTTGGAGAGCCGGTTGTTCCTGATTTTGAAATCCCGTATCATACAGAGATTATGGAATCTTTTAACGGAATTGACCTTGATGCTGCAAGAAGAGTGGCAGGAAATGGATTCTACTATCTGATGGGAGATATTGCAAGACTGCATTCAGCAGTAATCGCTTATGCAAGAGATTTCATGATCAACAGAGGATTTACTTATTGTGTTCCGCCGTTTATGATCAGAAGCAATGTTGTAACAGGCGTTATGAGCTTTGCTGAAATGGACGCAATGATGTATAAGATCGAAGGTGAAGACCTTTATCTTATCGGTACAAGTGAGCATTCTATGATCGGTAAATTTATTGGTACAACCTTAGATAAGACAGAGCTGCCACAGACTCTGACAAGCTATTCTCCATGCTTCAGAAAAGAAAAAGGTGCTCATGGAATTGAGGAACGTGGGGTATACAGAATCCATCAGTTTGAGAAGCAGGAAATGATTGTTGTCTGCGAGCCAGAAGACAGTAAAGAGTGGTATGACAAGCTGTGGAAAAATACAGTAGATCTTTTCCGTTCCATGGATATTCCGGTTCGTACTCTGGAATGTTGTTCAGGAGACCTGGCTGATCTGAAAGTAAAATCAGTAGATGTAGAGGCATGGTCACCAAGACAGAAAAAATATTTCGAGGTAGGAAGTTGCTCCAACCTTGGAGACGCTCAGGCAAGAAGACTTGGTATCCGTATTAAAGGTGAAAAAGGCAGCTACTTTGCACATACATTGAATAATACAGTTGTTGCTCCACCGAGAATGTTGATCGCATTCCTTGAGAATAACCTTCAGGCAGACGGATCTGTAAAGATTCCTGAGGTTCTTCAGCCATATATGGGTGGGAATAAAGAAATTACACCAAAGAAATAATTACGATTATTAAAGTACTGAAGTATAGGGTACGATAAAATAATCAGAGAACTTTTATAAAAGAATAAAAATGAAGTCGGGGGCAAAAGCCCCCGACTTTGATGCCTACGGATTGCTCCGTGCTACGCACTCCCACAATCCTACCCAATATTCGCATATCGTGGGATTATCATCCCACTTTTATGCTCATATCGGGGCGGGGCCTAAGGTCTTTCACCCACCTATGAGCAAGCTCATGTGGGCTTAGACCTTTTGACCCTGGCATCATAAAAATTACAATAGGAGAATAATTCACAGTAAACCGGGATTTGCTGTGAATTATTCACGTTTATAAATGAAACCGTGTGGATAATCCAGAAAAGAAAGAAATAGACAATGCATCAATATTTAAAAGCGATAGGATTTAATAATATTCATACAAGAAAAGATTTAAAAAAATTATTATCTGAAACAGAAGAAAATTTTACGCATCAGACAGTAGTATCTTACAGGCAGGGGGAGGATTTCTGCGAATTTCAAAAAGAATACGGACAGGGAATCGGTATCTCAGTCTGTGGGGAACTGACGGAAGATGAGAAGTTTGAAAGAGCGTACTATTTTCCATATTTCACAGGAAGTGGTATTACCACCTATGCTGATATTACAGTAGAACGTAAGATTGAAAAAGAACAGTATGTTGGCTTATGCGAAGATGCAAAAGTAGGTATCAGCCTGATCTTCACAATTCAAAACGGAATTGAATACATGAGGGAAAGAAAAGCCGGATTTGTGGAAGGAGTGCAGACTTCTGTTACATTCTCAGGGCTGGCATTATCGGGAATGATTTTACTTCCGGTCGTAAAAAATGAACAGCAGATACAATGGGAAAAGGCGGCATCTGATAATCGTCGGGAATTGATGAATGCAGCACGGAACGGAGATCAGACGGCAATCGAGACTCTGACTCTGAATGATATGGATATGTATTCAAAAATGTCAAAAAGGTTGAAAAATGAAGATGTTTTTACAATCGTAGATACTTATTTTATGCCTTATGGGGCCGAATGTGATATTTATTCCATTATGGGTGAGATACTTGCCGTCAGAGAGCGTATAAACGGTGCTACAGGTGTCCGACTGTATCAGATGAAGCTGAGTGTGAATGAACTGCAATTTGACGTTTGTGTGCCGGCTGACGAGGTCATGGGACAACCTGAGATCGGAAGAAGGTTTAAGGGCGTGATCTGGCTGCAGGGATATATTAATTTTTAGATACCAGGGTCAAAAGGTCTGACACCCACCTATGAGCAAGCTCATGTGGGCTTAGACCTTTTGACCCTGGTATCTTAAAATAATTTTCTTTTTCTTTTATGAAATTACAGGGGATAAAAATTCTTTCAGATAATAGAGTGCAGCTCCAATTGCCGGAGTGTATTGTCCGTGATTACCAACCAGAAGCTGATCCTCTTCCATATGGAAAAGAGATTGTTCATTAATTTTTTCTAACAGATATTGCATATCGGCATTACGAAAATAAGGTGCAAGGTATCCGCTTATGATTACCGGACTGTCGATCACAAGGTTCAGATTACGGATTGCAAAAGCAAGGTGATCCAAATAATCTCTCCAAATTCGAAGAAGCGTAGGAGTCTGCGTAGTGTGCAGAATCTTGAAAAAGTCTTTAATTGGCATCCCGGCAGCCGCTTTCAAAGCGTTAGCTGAGCAGTAAGTCTCAAGACATCCGCGATGACCACAGTAACAATCAGGTCCATTCGGGTCAATACAAATATGCTCAAAAAGCCCACTGTGCATATGTTTTCCCTGATGAACCTTATGGTTGGTGATAATTGCACCGCCAAGGTTGGGATTCAGAAGAAAAATTAATGCACTGTCGAACTGGGGATGATTCCAAAGCTCTAAATCTGCAGCTGATTTGGAATCATGTTCCAGGTGACAGGAGTACGGCAGTCTGGAAGAAAAATCAGAAAGCTTCATCTGCGTGTTCCCCATGATGTCTCCATAGATTACGGCTGTTCCATCCGGGGAAATAATTCCCTGGGTAGCGATGGAGATACCTTCAATTTTTTCGGGTTCATATTGACGATTCAGAATAAATGTCTCTACATTTTCTGCGAGTGATGTATAATAAGTATCACTATTCACATAAGGAAGTTCAATGGTTTCTGTCGCCATGACTTCGCCATATAAATTTACTGCTACAATATGAAACATATCTTTCAAAATTCCAAGTCCAAGTGATATGCGGAAATCTTCAACAATTCTTATAATCTGGGCCTTTCGTCCCCCGGTAGATTCAAAATATCCGTTTCGGCAGATCAGGCCATCCTGTTCTAATTCATTCAAATTCTGACTGACAGTAGAAAGTCCCATTTGCAGATCCCGGACAATCTGCAGCTTGGAAGTTTCTTTTTGCTGATAAATATATTGGTAAACTTTATTACGGTTAAATTTTTTTAAATTAATCGTGGTCATCCCTTTTTCTTTCATTTTTCCTCCTTCACTTATGGATGAATCATACGCATAAGATTTAAGCTTATTTTAATATAGATAGATTTGTAAAACAAGAATCCGGATCATTGTTTGTTTAAAATAGACAAAAATAATAAAATAAAATTGTATTTTTTGTCAATAGAAAATTGGTATCAACAGATATATACTTAACTTACAACTTAGAGATAAATGTAAGTCAAAAGCATAATTAAAAAGTAGAACAAGGAGGAAAAGAAATGAAGTTAACATTGGAAGGAATTAAGGATTGTGAATTATGGAATAAAGCGGGAATTACACTTCCGGGATATGATGTGGAAAAGGTTTCACAAAAAGCAAAAGAAGAACCAAAGTGGGTACATTTTGGAATAGGAAATATTTTCCGTATTTTTATTGGTGGCATTGCAGATGGTCTTTTGGAAGAAGGGGTTCTTGACAGAGCAATCACATGTGTAGAGACCTTTGACTATGATGTAGTTGATAAGATTTACGATCCATATGATAATTTGGGACTTAGTGTGATCCTTCATGGAGACGGAACACGCGAGTATAAAGTTCTTGGTTCACTGGCAGAGGCTGTAAAGGCACAGTCAGCAGATCCAAAGCAGTGGAACCGGTTAAAAAAGATTTTTGCAAGTAAATCCTTGCAGTTAGTTTCCTTTACAATTACAGAAAAAGGATATGCACTTCAGAAAGCAGACGGAAGCTGGTTCCCGTTTGTAGAGAACGACATCAAGAACGGACCAGAGCAGGTAACAGGAGCGATGGCAGTGCTTGTAGCGATGCTTCTTGAAAGATATAAAGCAGGAAAATACCCACTGGCACTGGTATCGATGGATAACTGTTCGCAGAATGGTGCAAAGCTTCGGGAGTCTGTACTGATGATGGCAGAAGAATGGAGAAAGGCTGGTTTTGTAGATACAGATTTTATTGATTATATCAGCGATGAGAATGTTATAGCATTCCCGTGGACAATGATCGACAAGATTACTCCACGACCGAGTGAGCAGATTGCAGCTGACCTGGAAGCACTTGGAGTAGAGGACATGCAGCCGGTGATCACAAGCAAGCAGACTTATATTGCACCGTTTGTTAATGCAGAGAAACCACAGTATCTTGTAATTGAAGACAGTTTCCCGAATGGCCGTCCGGCTTTGGAAAAGGGATTTGGAGTTTATTTGGCAGACAGAAATACCGTTAATCTTTCAGAGAGAATGAAAGTAACAGTATGTCTCAATCCGGTTCACTCAGCAACAGGTCCTTTGGGCGTTGTGCTTGGATATGATCTGTTCGCACATATGCTCAATACAAATGAAGATATGATGAAGATGGCTCGTATGGTTGCTTATGATGAAGGCCTTCCGGTAGTTGCAGATCCTGGAATCCTTTCACCGCAGGAATTTGTAGATGAGTTGTTTCATGATCGTTTCCCGAATGAGTATCTTGGAGATACAAACCTTCGTCTTGCAGTTGATGTATCACAGATGGTTGGTATCCGTTTTGGAGAGACAGTAAAAGCATATGTTGCAAAATATGGAGATGCGTCAAAGCTTACTGCCATCCCACTCGGAATTGCAGGATGGCTTAGATATATGCTGGCGGTAGATGATGAAGGAAAGAAATATGAACTTGCTCCAGATCCAATGAATGAGGAACTTCAGGAGCAGCTTGGTGATATTGTTGTAGGAAAACCGGAAACATTTACAGATCAGTTAAAACCAATCTTATCCAATGAGCGTATTTTCTTTACAGATCTTTATAAGGATGGAATTGGTGAGAAAATTGAAGAAATGTTCCGTGAGATGATTGCGGGATCAGGAGCTGTAAAAACAACGATCCATAAGTACGTTTGCTAATTAAGAGGATAGCGGGATGCTGGTAAGCCGGAATACTCGAAATACCAGCATTCCGGGCAGGAGGAAAATAAAAATGACAGAAGCAGTATTTGCAGCAGATCCGACAAGACTGCTGGTTGCGGCGGCAGCGGGGATTGTCTTATTATTGCTGTTAATTATTAAATTTAAATTTCATCCAGTATTGTCCCTGCTGATCTCTGCATTAGTAATCGGGCTCGGAGCTGGAATGCCGGTTCCGACTTTAGTTAATACAGTAGAAAAAGGAGCTGGAGAGACCCTTCAAGGAATTGTATTATTAATCGGTCTGGGATCTTTATTTGGAGGAATATTAGAGGTATCGGGAGGTGCACAGTGTGTAGCTCAGACACTGGTAAATAAATGTGGAGAGAAGAAAGCCGGAATTGCACTTGGAATCACGGGACTTGTTGTCGGAACGACAGTTTTTTTTGAAGCAGGAGTTGTCATTCTTATCCCACTGGCATTCGGTCTGGCAAAAAAAACAAGAAAATCGACACTGTACTATGTGATTCCTCTTTTGGCAGGACTTGCGACCGGATTTGCATTTATTCCGCCGTCAGCCGGTTCCGTATTGGTTGCAAATATGCTGGGGGTAGATCTTGGAATTATGATTGCAGTTGGTGTACCAACAGGTATCCTTTCTTTGATCTTTGCAGGGATCCTGTGGTCAAAGGTTATCGGAAATAAGATACATACCGGCCTTCCATCGGCAGTTTCAGAGGTAAGGGAAGAAGAGGAGGCAAATCTTCCGAAATTTTCAACTGTGATCGCCATTATTCTTGTTCCACTGGTTTTGATTCTGTTTAGTACACTTTCTGAGTATATTTTGGCATTAAATGGAATCCGTCCGGTACTTGAGTTTGTGGGTACTCCTTTTGTAGCATTAATTATAGCAGTTCTTTGTGCAATGTATTTTCTTGGAAAAAAGCAGGGATATAATGGGGAGCAGTTAAAGAAAATTTTGGATCGCTCTCTGCGCCCTACCGGACAGATATTATTGGTAATCACAGGTGGAGGTATTATCCGTTGGGTACTTCAGGATTGCGGAATGGGTGATATCATCGGGCCAGCACTTGAAAAAAGTGGTCTTCCATTAATTTTGGTAGCATTTCTAATTGCAGCCTTGGTCAGAGCATCTGTAGGAGCTGCTGTGGTTGCGATGACAATGGCAGCCGGAATTATGGCATCTATGCCAGCAGTTGCCGGTCTTTCACCTCTTTATCTGGCTGCGATGGTTTGTGCCATCACCGGAGGGGCAACTGCATTCAGTCATGTGAATGATTCAGGATTCTGGCTGGTAAGTTCACTGCTTGAAATTGATGAAAAAACGACTTTAAAATCATGGACAATGATGGAGACAATCATAGGATTTACAGGTCTGATCTGTGCGATGGTTATTAGCATATTTGCTTAGGAGGGTAAAAGATGATCGCAAAAGTAATATTGGGCACAATGAATAATGCCAGAAAACTGGTAAGCATAGTAGAAAAAATACCATATGATGCAGAACTTTGCAGCGGCAGGTATGTAGTGAATGCAAAGTCAATGCTGGGAGTTTTGAGTATGCCGGAATTTGAAGTCGGGGAGCTGCATATTCATACGGATGAAGAGATAGAGTGCAGTAATATTTTGGAAAAACTATTAGAAAATGGTCTTTTGGCAGATACTTATGATGCAGCAAAAAGATCTCTATATGATATTACGACTTTCGGTGAGATATTGATTGACTTTACGTGGCAGGGAGTCAGCGATACGGGACAGACATTGTTTGCTCAGAATCCAGGAGGAGCTCCGGCAAATGTTGCAGTTGCTGCAGAAAAACTTGGTGCACATACAGCCTTTATAGGAAAGGCCGGAAAAGATATGCACGGAGAATTTCTGAAATCTGTATTAGAAAAAGAAAAAGTTGATACAAAAGGAATGCTTTTGGACGAAAATTATTTCACCACACTTGCTTTTGTAAGCGTGGCAGAAAATGGAGAGCGTTCTTTCTCTTTTGCGAGAAAACCGGGAGCAGATACCAAAATTGAGAAAGAAGAGATAAATGTTGATATTTTAGACAAGACAACCCTATTCCATGTAGGCTCTCTTTCCCTGACGGAGCAGCCGGCAAGAAATACGACTCATTATGCAATCCGACGGGCAAAGGAAAAAGGAAGTATTATATCCTATGACCCAAACTACAGAGCTTCTTTATGGAAAGATAAAAAAACAGCAAAGGAACAAATGCGGAGTCTGATTCCATATGTGGATCTGATGAAAATTTCAGATGAGGAGACAGAACTTCTTACAGGAAAGGAAAAGCCAGAAGAGGCGGCAAAGCTTTTATTTGAAAAAGGAGTTAAGATCGTTGTGGTAACTCTGGGAAGTAAAGGAGCTTACCTCTATTGTAAAGAGGGAGGCCTACAGATTCCAGGATTTGTAAGCAAAGTGGCAGATACGAACGGGGCCGGAGATTCTTTTTGGGGAGGATTTTTGTACCGTATCAGTAAATCAGGAAAAAAACCGGAAGAATTTACATTGAATGAATTGAAAGAATATGTACGGTTTGGAAATGCGGTTGCAAGCCTGTGTGTGGAAAAGAAAGGTGCGATACCGGCAATGCCGACACTGATGGAAGTCAGGGAAAGGATGGGACAATAAAATGAATTTAAAAACATATACAACCGGAATACAGCATATTGGAATTCCAACGAATGATATTGAGAAGACAATTGAATTTTATCAAAAGCTTGGATTTGAAATTGCACTTCGGACCGTCAATGAAGAGGCGAATGAAAAAGTGGCATTTTTAAAACAGGAGACACTTGTGATCGAGACTTATGAAAACAAAGCTGCCCGCATGGAAAGTGGGGCAATCGATCATGTAGCAATTAATGTAAAAGATATAAAAGAGATTTATCAGTATATTGAAAAAATGCAGATGAATACGACCAATGATGAGATCCATTTTCTTCCATTTTGGGAGAATGGTGTAAAGTTTTTTACAATTGAGGGACCCAATAAAGAAAAAATAGAGTTCAGTCAGTACTTATAAGATAGCTTTTCCTGCAAAATAAAAGTACCGCATAATCGTCAGATCCGATAATTATGCGGTACCTTTTTTAGCGTTCCTCCGGGGAATGCCTTGATATTACCATTGGCAACAGTATTATTATTTTCCTGCTGTACATGCATCTGTGGATCCAGATTCTTTTTCTCATAAAATGCTTCTTCAAAAAGCTCTGCATTTTTTCTGAAATTAAGTAAAGAATCGGGTTGCCGTTACATAGTTTCCACTTTCAAAAAATTAAAAAATTTGTGTTTTTGAAAGTGACATCTTGCATATACTATTAGCAGACAGTATACTAAGTACAACGAAGCAGTTTCGAAAAATAAAAAAACTTCATTTTTTGAAAGTGGGTGACTAAATGAAAACAATCACAAGAGCAAAATATCTCGATAGAATCATTGAACTGAATGGCACTCCTGACATCAAGATCATCACGGGTATTCGTCGATCTGGTAAGTCCAAACTGATGCAGGCGTATATTGCGTATCTGAAAAGCAACTTTGAAAACATCAATATTATCTTCATTGACTTCATGGATTTAGTGTATGAAGAAATCAAGGAATACCATGCCTTACACGCCTATGTGGAAGAACATTATCAGGAAGGCAAAACGAACTACCTGTTTGTAGACGAGGTTCAGATGTGTTCCAAGTTTGAGCTGGCAATCAACAGCCTGTACTCTAAGGGAAAATACGACATCTATGTAACAGGCTCTAATGCTTTTCTGTTGAGTGCGGATCTGGCAACTCTGTTTACCGGACGCTATATTGAAATTCATGTGTTTCCTTTCAGCTTCCGGGAATATTGCCAATTTTATGATGATATCAGTGACAAAGATAAGCTCTTTGATGAGTACGCTATCAAGGGCGGTTTAGCAGGTTCCTATGCTTATAAAACCGAAAAAGACAGAACAAACTATATAAAAGAAGTCTACGAAACCATTGTTACACGGGACTTAGTACAGAAATATGCTCTGCCGGACACTTTGGTTTTGCAGCGTCTGAGCGAGTTCTTGATGGACAATATCAGCAATCTGACTTCTCCTAACAAGGTCAGTCAGCTGCTGACAGCAAATGAGACTCCAACCAATCATGTAACCGTCGGCAAGTACATTAAGTATTTGTGCAATGCTTTTGTATTTTATGATATTAAGAGATACGACATCCGAGGTAAGAAATACCTTGAAAGCTCTGAAAAGTTCTATTTGTGTGACAGCGGTATTCGATATGCAATACTGGGAAGCAGAAATATGGATTATGGCAGAGTATATGAAAACATCGTTTGCATCGAGCTTCTTCGCCGTGGATATGATGTTTATGTCGGCAAGCTCTATCAAAAGGAAATCGACTTTATTGCTCAGAGAGGCAGCGAGAAGATTTATATTCAGGTCAGCGACAACATTTCCGGGCAGGAAACATTTGAGAGAGAATACTCTCCTCTGCTTCAGATTCGAGATGCTTATCCGAAAATGATTATTGCCAGAACCAAACATCCCCAATATAGTTATGAAGGAATCGAAATTCACGATATAGCCGATTGGTTACTACAAGAATAAGCAGGGCGAAATATCTTTTACGAGTTTCTTGCGAGTTTTTTTAATACCACTCGTAAGAAACTTGTAACATTAGATTTTTCAGTAAAGAAAAAAAGCATATGGAATTGAATCCATACACTCTATGATTACTGGAACTTTATTTCATTTTAATTCAACAAATTGGAAGTTAGCGATTTCTTTTTCCGGTATTCTCTGTCCCTCGGATTTCCTCATGATAGAAATAATCTACGATCACCGGATGCCCCTGCGGGACTCTGCCATAAGGCATTTCATTATCCACAAAGGCACAATCATACTTCTTAGCCATTTTCTCAGCTTTTACTTCAAGCGCTTCAAAGTAGCTGCGGTTATGCTTGTTATAGATCTCGTCGTAAAGTGGTACAAGATCAGGATATTTTCCGGCGATATAATCCATAATTGTCTTTTTGAAACCGCCTCGAAGATTGAGGTTTTCGAGCCAGAACAGATCGCACTGATCCTTTACCCGCTCAAAGATTGCTTCAAAATCCGTGATGCCGGGGAATACCGGGGATACGAAACAGACTGTACGGATACCTGCCTTATATACCTGCTTCATAGCAGCGATACGGTGCTCAATGCTCGAAGCAGAATCCATATCGTTCTTGAAATTTTCATCTAGTGTGTTGATCGACCATGAAACGGTTACACGTCCAAGCTTCTTCAACAGATCAATATCCCGTACCACAAGATCCGACTTTGTACAGATCAGAATATCTGCGTCACTGCCGATCAGCTGCTCCAGAAGTTTTCTGGTATTTCCGAATTGCTCCTCCTGTGGATTGTAGCCATCCGTCACAGAACCGATGACCACCCGCTGTCCGGCATATTTCTTCGGATTTTTAATTTCCGGCCAATGCTTCACATCAAGGAAAGTGCCCCATTCCTCCTTGTGCCCGGTAAAGCGCTTCATAAAAGAAGCATAGCAATACTTGCAGGCATGTGTACAGCCCACATAGGGATTGACCGAGTACCCGCCTACCGGCAGACTGGACTTGGTCATGATGTTCTTTGTTTCCACCTCACGAATGAGGATTCCATTTATTACTTCTTCCATGATCTCTGCACCTCCAACACTTTGTTGAATTCCTCCGGCATTTCCTGAATCATATTTTCATTCCCTATGATAGGGACAAGGTCTTCCTTCATAAACACCGGAATGCCGAGTGCGTGTGCCTGATCCGTCAGAGACCATGCCCATCCCGGCTCCGTATGAATCTTCCTGCTCTGAGCTCCGGTCATGGTGCCGACAACGATCCAATTGATTCCGGAAAGGTCAACTGTGCCGGGATCATCGAATAACGGCTCAAAGGTAACATGATAATGTTTTGCTCTGACATTTTTCCGAAGGGTGTCAATACGCCACAGTTCTGCTTTCCTCGTCACCGTAACGCCAAACCATGCGTTTTCCAGATCGGTATCAAAATCCAGCAAATCAGGTCGCTTGGTAAGGAACAGGAACTGATGCTGTGGATTTTCACGGATCTTTGCAAATACCTCGTCTCTCCATTCCGGCTTCCATCCGGAGAGATCGCTCATCCCGGTAAGAAGAAAGTTCTGCGGACGTTTCTTTTCCATCATCTTGAGCTTACCCGGAAAGAATTCAGGGTCAGCGAAGTCATCAATCATATGCCAGCGTTTCACGTTGTTGCGGGCATAGCAATATGTACACCCCACGGTGCATCCAATGACGATATTCATGTTCTGAATCTGATCGTTGATACAAATACTCATGACTTCTGCCACTCCTCAAGATTCTTTCTAATGCGGTCGAGGCATTCCTCAAACCGGGTAATTTCTTCCTCTGAAAAACCTTTGTAGTAAATACTGCCCATCTCATCAGATACAGAATCGTACTCGCCCTTTAAGGTATGTGCTTTCTCAGTCAGAAACAGGAGCGTTTTCCTTTTGTCCGTTTCAGACTGAACACGGCTTATCAGCCCTTGATTTTCCATTCTTTCCAGCATCGTAGTAAGAGATGTTATCGCTAATCCGCATTTAGTCGAGAGTGACCTGATTGAGATACCATCCTCCTGCCACAGCACATAAAGAATACGCCCCTGGGCTCCATTAAACGCATCAATATTCTTTTCACTGAGAATCTTCTCGAAAATCCGGTCTCCAAGCTGTTTTATTTTGGTAACAAGAAATCCTCCATTCATTTCCATACAAAAGCTCCTATATAGTAGTTTGTTAAAAACATACTATATAGGAGCTTTATTGTCAACAGTTTATATGTCTTAATAGGTAAATTCCGTTTTTTCAATTCTCCAAACTGGAAGTTGTCTAATTCTTCTTTTTCTGATTCGAAATACTTCTTTGTGCATTTTTGACATCTCTTACTAATAACTGAACGTTATCATAAGCTAAGCCAAATTTAAAGAGCTTTTCACCTTGTTTATTATAGAAAATCGTGACCTTATCCCAACTGCTGCTTACATTTCCATCTCCATAATCTTTATAAAACTCTTCAATTTTTTCATTAGAGAATGCAATGTCTGACAATTTATATTCTCTCTTTGTTAAGAAAAATGAATACACAACTTTGCCTTTGTATCTTTCACATTTTCTTGTTAAACCATGCAAAAAACAGAATAAAAATATAAGAAAAATAACTGTGATTCCAATATCAAAAATCATCGTATCTGTACCTGCACAAAGTGATATCACTCCAAAATACATCGTACACACCAAAAATAAGGCAAACATAACGATATAAAGAATTCTATATCTCTTCTTTAGCGATATTATGTATTTGGGTTTTTCCTCAGTCAATATATTAGATTCCTTTTTCATCTCCATCTATTTTTCTGTCCCCTTCAATAAAATATCTCATCCAAGTCGCGTATAGACACATCGCTTTTCCTATACCACTTTGCAAATTTTCGATATATCCTTGTCGGGGGAATTACCATACTTAGCATCATCCATACACACATCCAAAAAATTCCTATAGTTGCACCAAAAGCACAGTAAATAAACTCTTTAAAAATAATAAGAAGAACAACTGATGGCACTATAAATCCAGCTAATACACCGATTAATTGAAACCAAAATGTAAATTTGTATGATCTTATAAATTTATTATAATTCTCCTCAAGTAATATTTCTTTTGCAAAATCCTTCATGTCCAAATTCTGTCGTAGATTTTCTAATGAAGCATTCGCTTGGATTAAGTCTCTTTTCTGCATATTCCTAACTTCTCCTAATTTTTTCTG
Source organism: [Ruminococcus] lactaris ATCC 29176 (assembly GCF_025152405.1). NCBI lineage: Bacteria > Bacillati > Bacillota > Clostridia > Lachnospirales > Lachnospiraceae > Mediterraneibacter > [Ruminococcus] lactaris. The sequence continues at coordinate 2,708,748 of NZ_CP102292.1, read as the reverse complement.
CCTATAAAAATTATCTTGTTACAGTAATTACAATAGAGATTAGAATTGCCACTATAATACTAATTATTGGCCAGTGATTTTTTAATATATTTTTTCCAGTGTAAACTCTTCCGACTTCCATATAACCACTGATGATACCTGTACTGTTCATGGCTGAAAGCATGTCATCTGTAACACCAGGAATTACTTTTGTTATGGAATTTATTCCATTTCTTCTCATGGCTGCTTCCTCGATGCCCAGCATAACTTGCAAAACCCATTCCTCAAATTCCGTTCTCTCTCTGTTGCAAAAATTTATGTATCTGGTCATTAGCCCGACCTGAATTCTTCCAATAAAAAACATGATAAATCCAACGACAAATGCTACAGCCGGAACGATAAATTGAAAGACTCTAGGAAGGTCGTAAAGTATAAGAACAAACAAAGGAATCGCTCCAAACAATAAATCTATCCCCAAAAATGACAAATAGAATCCTTTGCGAAGTTTTTTAGTCACTTCTTCCGGTGAGTAAACAATCGTGTTTTTATCGGCTTTGTTCATAGTGCGAACCATTAACCATGTTGGAATTCCGATAAGAACCGACACTATAAGTAGTGGAATTATTATATCCATGCAACAATCTCCTCAAATTTCAATTTTCTTGATTCTGTAAATTGGAAGTTATAGCCTGTCAGAGTAATATATCATACCAGATTGTCATTCTAATAGAAATCCATCTTATTACAAAGCATAAAATTTTTCTTTTCTCTAGAAAGTTTTTTCCCAGTCCTCATCTGTATATGAAACTTCTTCATTCATTAGATTTCCGCCAACTACTAATTTCCCTGTATCGACATTATAAATATTTAGATAAATTGAATAATCAGGATTGCCATCTAATATCTGATACATGGCACAATATATAGCTGTTTTTCCAACGCATGAAAAAGCTTTTTTAAATGAAAGTTCTTGATCATAGTACATATTAATAGTGTTATATGAATCATTACAACACATATCATACTTCTGATTGATACCTGTTAATACTGCCTTTTGATCATCTATATGTTTTTCAACATATCCTTTCCAATACTCAATTTCTTCCTGAGTAGCAACCATATTAACTTGTCCGTCAATACATTCGATTTTCTGATAATTTCCGTCACTGTTTTCTTTAAGATAGTCAACTAGTGCTTTTTCATCATACCCAGACAATCCTTCAAACTGTTCTGGAAAAACAATTTCTATTGTATCTTCTAAAACTGTAGGGTTCTTTATTACACTACTTTCCTTTTCGTTTACAGATTCCGTCACAGCGTCTATTTCTTTACTACACGCCGTCAAGAATGTGCATACTAACACAACAACTAGTACAGTAAGAGTGCGTTTTTTCATGATTTTTCCTCCGTTTTTTGCTATTCTCTGTATTCAAACAACATATCATAATCCTTAATTATGATTTTGTGCTGTTCCTCATCAGTTAAGTAATTCTCATTATTCTCTTTTGCAACTTCCGATTTGTCTACTTACTATCATATTTTAATGTTAGCTTCAAAATTGCTTAATGGAGTTCATCCTAACCAAAAACTGACCATCCATAACCAAAAACTAACCAAGCACTAACCATAAAAATCTTTTTTTCTGTTTTACAGTGTGATAATATTATCATAGACAAATGAGACATAAAACACAACAACAATCTCTCGTTTGTTTTCTTTTGCAAAAGAATATGGATTCAAAATATAGCGTCAGCTCATTGCCGTACCGGTGATGAGTATGGCGCTTTTTTGTTGTCCAAAACCAGATGACGATCTGAAATACAACGAGGGTGCACTGGTCGGTGAATGGGTAAAGTTCCCGACAACAGCAGAAGAACTGCAAAAAGTATTTGAACGGATCGGGATCGGCTCCAAAGATGATTTCGGCCATCCATATGAAGAATGGTTCATCACCGACTATAGGATAATGAATGATGCTACATGAGAAAGAGCAATGCACTGCCAGATTTTCAGAAATAGTGTAGAACCAGTCTTTTTCGTAACATTTTAGTCAGATATTACTGAATTTAAAATACATAACATAAAATAATAACAATTACTGTTATTGACAAAATAGAAAGTATCATGTATAATATAAACATACATAAAAAAGCAACAAAATACTGAAAAATTCAGTAGGAATCTATTAACAAAATGAATCAACATTGAAAAGGAGAAAATAACTATGAAAAAATATGAATGTGAACCATGTGGCTATATTTATGATCCGGCAGTAGGCGATCCAGACGGAGGTATCGCTCCAGGAACTGCATTTGAGGATATTCCAGATGACTGGGTATGCCCGATCTGTGGATTAGGAAAAGATGTTTTTGTTCCTGTAGAAGACTAAGCAGAAAATGCAGGTGTGAAACTGACAGACACAAAAAAATCCCAAGAGAACATATAAAAAGAAATGGAGACCAGATTATGACTTACGATTTAAATATTACCTTTGATGACAATTTAGTAACAGGAAATGAAACAATTGATACCCAGCATAAAGAATTGATCGACCGTATCCAGAACTTTGTAACTGCCTGTCAAAATGGCAACAGCAAAGTAAAAGCAATCAAAATGCTGGATTATCTGGATGAATATACTGACTTTCATTTCAAAGAAGAGGAAAAGCTTCAGGAAAAATCCGGTTATCCAGAGCGTGAAAACCATCATGAAAAACATGAAGAGTTTAAAAAGACAATTCAGGAACTGCATGAATACCTTCAGGATTATGAAGGACCAACTGATCGGTTCAGTGAACTTGTACAGAAGAATGTGATTGACTGGCTGTTTGGACACATTAAAACATATGACTGCTCTGTAGCAGAATTTATCTTTATGAGAGAAAATCCAAAACGATACTAAAATAAAACAGGGAAGGTGTTCCCTCAGAGAATTTAGACAAAAGTCACCGACCGGTGGCTTTTTCTTTTTGGGAAGGAAGTGATGGGAATGGCAGCTATAGTGGCTCAGTTGTCAAGACAAAAATCTAAGATTTTTATAATGAACTGATATGGTTGATAAGTAACAAGGAACATGGGGAGGATAGTGGAACACTCCCCAGATCCATATATGCATTAAGCTGCATACGACAAAAGCATTGCCGGGTAGTAGCATTCAGCCGGTGTTTTGTAATCAAGGGCAGAATGGCATCTTTCAAAGTTATAGGTGTAGACATATCGTCCAATAGCAACTCTGGCTTCCTTGATGTTGTTATACAGCGTCAGATAAGCTTCTTCATACTTGAAGCTGCGGAACCATCGCTCAATCATGATGTTGTCAGCCCAACGGCTTTTTCCATCCATACTCTGACGGATACCGTTTTCTTTTACAAATTCAATGTATTTCTGACTTGTGAACTGACAACCCTGATCAGAGTTCAAAATCTGTGGTTTTGACACAGCAAATGCTTTTTTTAGAACATTGATAACCATTCTGGTATCAAGGGTATCATCGACTTCCCAGCCTACGATACAACGGCTGTACCAGTCGATTACAGCTGTCAGATACAGAAATCCGTGTCTGATTGGAATATATGTAATGTCAATAGACCACGCCTGATTTGGTGCATCTATGACGACATTTCGAAGAAGATAAGGACATACCTTTGCCTGTTGCATCCGCTTGGAAAGATTCATCTTAGGATAGATTGGGTAAATATCCATCTCATTCATATAGCGGCGTGCTTTACGACGCCCAACATGATAACCTCTGTTTTTGAGTTGTGCAGACATTTGCCTTGCACCCCAGGTTGGATTATCCGTATGAAGATGGTCGATAATCTCTTTACAAGCCAGTTCTTCGTCTGATACAGGTGAAGTCTTGTAATAGATGCTTGTACGGTTGATATCAAGCAGTTTTGCTCCTACAGATGCCGGGATTTCTTTAGTAGTCAAAAGGTTTTGGACTAAACTTACTCTCGTAGTCAGGTCCACAAATTTCTTCAGATTTTTTTTGAGCCAGTCAACCTGCATGGTTAACTGACCAACCTTTTTCGCATACTCCGCCTTTTCCTTGCGTTCTTCAGCAAGCTTGTCTTTGAGGTTTTCTTCACGCTTGTCATCGAATACTGCAGAGGCATTGTTAAGGAATTCTTTCTTCCAATTGCGGAGCAGATTTGGTTGGATGTTATTCTCGGTTGCAAGGGTGTTGAGATCTTTCTCGCCCTTAAGCAGCTCAATTACCAGGTCTGATTTAAATTTGGCACTAAAGTTTCTTCTTTGTCTGGACATAATGATGAATCCTCACTTTCATACTGATTTTAGTATATCAGATTCATTAATATTTGTCCGAAAAAGTGTCTTAATTTATGAGACCATTATAAGCGACACGATTGATTGCACTTCATGTGAATAAGGGAAAGACGGTCGCTCAATGTTTGGCAGACAGAACAGACTACTCACAAAATGCCGCAAAAACCAATGATAGCGAATTTATCAGTTCCTATGAGTGTGATCCAAAGACAGCAGATGAGGAATTTCTGCTTTCCCCACATTCACAACCATATTATTTATAATTCGACCTCGCTGGATGCCACACGGAAATTCAAAAACTTCTTTCTTTCCGGTCTGGCGGTGCAAAGACTCAGTGATATGGTTTGCCTGGAACACGGGCTGTCCATTATTACACCGAAGCCGTATCGGGAGCGCCAGAAAAGAACTGTTTATCCCAAGCTACTGCGTATTGCATGAACCGCTGCACCCCTTTCCGAAAATACCGGACAACAGCCAGCCGATAAAGCCCATATAGGCCATCGTGATGAACGGGTTAGAAGTCAGCGGACAAGCTCCAGTGGGGCATCTCACAAAGTAGTAATATGCAAGGCCAACTAATGCGCCGCCTGCGGTAAAAAGAACTGGCTTCAGCCAGTTCTTAATTTTTTCTTTCATCTCACATTTCTCCTGCTAAATATTCCTCTGCATAGTGAACAGCAGTTGCCCCATCGGCTACAGCAGTTACGACCTGCCGTAATGCCTTTGTGCGGACATCCCCAACGGCGAACACACCGGGGATGTTGGTGCGGGTACTCTCATCTGCAATAATGTATCCAGCCGGATCAATCTCAATCTGATCTTTCATCAATTCGGTGGAAGGCTTTCTTCCCACGCTTACAAATACACCATCGCAAGCAAGGGTACTTTCTTCTCCAGTTTTCACGTTCCTAATCTGGATACCGGTCAGCTTTTCGTTATGGAGCAGAGCTATAATCTTACTGTCCCAGAGAAATTCTACATTTTCTGTTTTCATCAAAGGTTCATGGTAGATCTTTGTTGCTTTTAGGGTGCCGCTGCGGTGAACGACGATGACCTTTTTGCAGATACGGGAGAGAATCAGCGCATCCGCCGCAGCGGTATTGCCACCTCCTGCGATGACAACCGTTTTGTTCCGATAGAACATTCCGTCACAGGCTGCACAGTAATGGACACCTTTACCGATTAACGCCTGTTCCCCATCAACACCCAGCTCTCTGGGACCGGCTCCTGTAGCCAATACGATGGATTTTGCGTACATAGCGCCTTCGCTGGTCACAGCTTTCTTTACAGAACCCGACAGTTCCAGAGACAGCACCTCAGTCAGCTTGGTTTCCACACCAAACCGCTCCGTTCCTCGCTTCATTTTTTCTCCCAGGGAGAAACCGTCGATGCCATCCTCGAAGCCGGGATAGTTGTCGATTTGCTCGGTCAGAGCCATCTGCCCACCGGCAGACAGCTTTTCTAAAACCACGGTGTCCATTCCTGCTCTTGCAGCATAAAGGGCTGCGGTATACCCGCCGGGACCGCCACCTACAACGATCATGTCATAGATATGCTGCGCATTATTTACTTCCTGAGTCCGGTGCTGTAAGGTTTCCTCAATAAAAGCCACCAGCTGCGCTCTGGATTCTGGAGCGACGATAGAGCCAAGAGTCTGTCCGCTATGATAGATCAGCAGAGTAGGGACAACTTCAATAGCCTCGGTCTCAGCCAATTCCGGTTCATCATCAATGTTGACAGCAGTGAATACCAGTGTATCCTTATATTCCTCAGCAACGCTTTCCAATGATGGAGCCAGACGGCGGCAATATACGCACCAAGGGGCTGAAAACTCCACCAGAACAGTCTTTCCGCTATGCACCATTTCTTCAAATTGATTTCTATTAATATTGATAACTTCCATATTGCCAGCTCCTTTCCTTTGCTTGATTATAGTATAGCCAATTTAAAATAACATTTCGGTGATGATATCACATAAAATAGTGCGACATCACTTTTTTCTTTTGAATATAGAGGAAAAAAGTAAGTAGAAGTAGTAGTAATATGATTGATAGGATAATAATAATCATTCTTATTAATTTCACTCCTTTATCAAAAGATAAGCCTTGGATTTGGATAAGAGTGGCTCATACATTCGTGGAATAACCAGCGGAGCAGCCTTGCCGTCTCTCAGGGAACTGTTCAATATCATCTCGTATTTTGATATGACACCGGCAGAATTTTTCGCCCCACTGGATGATGCGAATACCCCGTATCGTGAATTGTGCGAGAAGCTGAGAACCATGAATGAGGAAGATCTTGAAAAGGTCAGTATCTTTATTGGCTGGATCGAGAAGAAAGAATAACCCAAAGAAATTACGATTTTAACCTGGATGCCAAATGGTAGTCCAGTTTTTTCTTCTTCAGGAAAACGTTCAGTATGAACGAGTAGCCGGTATCGCAGATACCGTTCAAAGGGAATTGGGGATGCTCCCTCAACAAGCAAATTTGCGAAGATTGCACCGAAGGGGAAAATCGAGAAAATGAGTGAACCTGTACAGGTTTACACTGCTTGCCAATTTGTCTCTCCACAAATATTTCCTGCTTTTTCTAAAGCTGTTCACAAAAATTTCGGAAAAAATATCTTGATGCGTTATAAGCGCATGAATATAATATGATTGTACACTTCGGATAAACGCATTAACTTCACGGAGGTTGGAAGATGGATATAATGTCAGTAAAAGAAGCTGCGAAGCGGTGGAATTTGTCTGAGCGCTGGGTGCAAAAGTTATGTGAAGAAGGCCGAATTGAAGGTGTGCAGCGGTTTGGCCGTTCGTGGATGATTCCGAAAACGGCAACAAAACCAAATGATTTACGCAGAAAGGGCGGTGATTCTCATGTACAACCCCCAGCTTGAAACTTTTATCCGTGTTGCGGACGCAGGGAGTTTTAATAAAGCGGCAGAAGAATTATTCATTTCCCCACCCGCTGTTATTAAGCAGATCAATCTGTTAGAAGCACAGTTAGGTTTGACTTTATTTGTTCGGACCCACCGTGGCCTGAAATTGACGGAAGCAGGAAAATCACTCTATCAGGATGCGAAATATGTCATTGGGTATTGCAGGGAATCTGTTGAACGTGCCAGAGCGGCGATGCAAAAGGAAGAAAATGTGATCCGCATCGGCACCTCCCCAATGACCCCAGTCCAAAACATGGTGGACTTATGGCCAAAGTTTCAGGAGTATTGTCCAGATATAAAGTTTCAGATGATTCCGTTTGAAAATACACCGGAAAATGCCCGTGAGATTCTCAAAAATCTCGGAAAAAATATTGATGTGATCGCTGGTATCTTTGACGAGAGCATGCTGAATTACCGGCAGTGTTCCGGAACTGAGCTTTGCAGGGTGCCGCTGTGCTGTGCTGTATCGGTCAACCATCGGTTAGCGAAGAAAAAGCGTTTGACGATACAGGATTTGTATGGGGAAAACTTATTGTTGATGCACCGTGGCTGGAGCCATTACATTGACCTTTTAAGGGATGACCTTTGGACCAATCACTACAACATTCATATTGTTGACTTTGATTTTTATAGTCTGGAAATATTCAACCGGTGTGAAAACAGCAACGACATTTTGATTGCCATAGAAAACTGGAAAACAGTACATCCGTTGCTGAAAATTCTGCCTGTAGATTGGAATTATACAATTCCCTTTGGAATTCTGCACGCCCCCGAACCATCAAAAACTGTGCAGCGATTCTTACAGGCGATTCCTGCTGTCATGGAATTATAACGAAATATTTAGTATTAACTTTTGGGTTTATACTGCATAAGTAATCGAGACTTCTGTTGGAGTCTCGATTTTTTTATAATGTAGATGATAAATCAGAACCGTTTCACAATGAGGAAAACGTATCCGATGATATTTCAGAGGCTCTGATGCGGGGCGTGATCCGCGATCTGCGCGCGTCGATCAAGAATCCCCAGGACTACACAGCCCGAACCGATCCGAACGTCCCCATAGAGGAAGTGGCAGGTGTCATGGCAATTCAAAACCGTTGTTCCATGATGGCCCGGTGGCATGAGGTACTGTTCCCTGTACTGGAGGAATTTACAGCCGAGGCGATGGATCAGAATCAGAAACTGCTGGCACTGCCGCAAGATATGGCAAGGGAGAAAAACGCCACGCTAGCGCAGCTTTCTTTGGCGTGGATGCTCTGCAAAAAGCCCTGGATCGTACCGATTCCCGGCACAAGAAAGTTGGAGCAGTTGAGAGAAAATGCGGGTGCAGCCGATGTGGTACTGACGCCGTCCGAAGTCTCTGCGTTGGATGATGCTTTGGACACCATTCCCATGTCCGAAGTGTTCGGCGGATCAAGAATTGTCAAAAAATGTTAAGGAGGAATCAATAATGGAATATGTTACTTTGAACAATGGAATTAAGATGCCTATGGCAGGTATTGGAACCTTTCTTTTGACCCCGGACGAGGCGGAAGCATCCGTCCTCAATGTGCTGGCGTGTGGCTATCGCCTGATCGACACGGCAAACGCCTATGTCAATGAAAAGGCCGTAGGTCGTGCAATGAAGAAGTCCGGCGTGTCCAGAGAGGAGATTTTTCTGGAAACCAAGCTGTGGCCTGCCTTCTACGAGCAGTCTGATGCTGTGGAAAAGACACTGGAGCGGCTGGACACCGACTACATTGACCTGCTGCTCATCCACCAGCCCGCTGGAAACTATATCGCCGGTTACAAGCTGATGGAGAAAGCCTACACAGAGGGCAAGGTCAAGGCCATCGGTCTGTCCAATTTTAGCCAGTCTCAGATTCGTGAGATTCTGGATATCTGTGAGGTAAAGCCTGTAGTTTTGCAAACCGAGGTGCATCCTTACTATCAGGAGAAGAAGCTGAAAGATTACCTCAAGAAGGAAGGTATCGTCATTCAGGCATGGTATCCCCTGGGGCACGGGGACAAGGCTCTGCTTGAGGAACCCCTGTTTCAGGAACTGGGCAAAAAGTACGGGAAATCCAGTGCCCAGATTATTCTGCGCTGGCACATTCAGGCGGGCAATATCGTGATTCCCGGCTCCAAGAGCCCTGCCCACATTCAGGACAACTTTGACCTGTTCGATTTCAGCCTGACAGCATGGGAGATGGCACAGATTTCCATTATGGATAAGAATGTGCGCTACTACACCAGCACACCGGAACTGCTGCAACGGTATGCAGCTATGGTTCCTCCGGTAGACGAGCAGAAATAATCAGAGAGAAATTTAAATGACAGGAGGAAATCATATATGAAATCCAGATTTGCCGCATTGCTTTTGGCAGGCATCATGACATTATCCCTGGTGGCTTGTGGTCAGCAGGCTGCTGAAAACACCGCTTCCACAAGTGAACCTGAGACCATCGTGGAACAGCCCAGTATTCCGGAAGGTGTATTGGCGATTGCCGAGCAGGGAATGTTCTCTGCTGGCGGTACCGTAATCACCTCAGATGGAACCTTTGATGTTTCCAACTACTATACGTCCAGAGAAGGTTCCACTGCCCATGTGGATCATGCCAATGTGCTTTACCAAATTCCCGCAGAGGAGACTGGCCTGCCCATGGTATTTCTTCATGGCTACGGTCAGTCCCGTATGGGTTGGATGACCACTCCGGATGGCCGGGAAGGCTGGTCCGATATGTTCCTGAAAATGGGACATAGTGTATTCCTGATCGACCAGCCCCGCCGGGGCGAAGCCGGGCAGACCTCCGTAGCCGGTACCATCAACACCGAACCCTCCGACCAGACCTGGTACACCCAGTTCCGCATTGGTACTTACCTGAATGACGAATTTACCTACAACGAAGGCTCCCAGTTTCCTGCCGGAGAAGAAGCACTTGACCAATTCTTCCGCCAGATGACGCCGGATACCGGCATGGACAATGCTGGCGGCGACCAGAACATCGACAACACCGTGGTGGCCCAGGCCGTCGCAGCAACCATCGACGAGGTCTATGCACGTACAGGAAAAGATTCCATTCTGGTGACCCATTCTCAGGGCGGTATGCCTGGTTGGGAGACCGCCAGGTATACCGATCACATCGCAGCCATCGTAGCGATTGAGCCCGGTATGGCTCCCCAGGTGGACAGCGATGACTACAAGGCACTGCTGGAAAAGAAAATTCCTGTCACCTTCTATTACGGCGACTACATCGGTGAGGAATTTACCGATGTCCCGGCAGCAGCCATGTGGGGCTTTATGGCCTCCACCGCCGATACCTTTACAACAAGCTATACAGCGGCAGGCGGCATCAGCACTGTTGTCCATCTTCCTGACGAGGGCATCACTGGAAACGACCACTTCATGTTCCAGGACATGAACAACGATGTGATCGCGGAACACATTGAAAATTGGATTCAGGCGAATGTAATGTCTGCTGAATAAGCCACGGCTTCGGTCTCGGAACGGGAACGGTTGCAGAGGGTTGGATAAACGACGCTGTGAATTTTTGGGAAAATCAAATGCAATGATTAGCTCAAATTATCAATAAATCAGAGAAAGGACTATGACAATGAATAACTTTATTTTTGAAAATTCTACAAAGGTGTTTTTCGGAAAAGGCTGTGTAAAGGAATACCTTTGCTGCCTGACGAAAGCCTACGGCGATACCGTTATGCTATGTTATGGCGGCGGCTCAATCAAGAAAAACGGTATCTATGACGAGGTAACAAACATCTTGGAAGCCGCAGGAAAAACCGTTGTGGAGTTTAGCGGTATTATGGCGAATCCCACCTATGCGAAGGTATTGGAGGGTGCGAAGCTGGCAAAGAAAAATGATGTCAGTCTGCTTTTGGGAATCGGCGGCGGTTCGGTTATGGACTGCTGCAAGGCGATTTCGATTGCCGCCCGTTATGACGGCGATGTATGGGAAGATTTCTGGAAAAGACCGGGTGTTTTTGACTTCGAGCCGTTACCTCTAGGCGTGATCGTTACTGTGGCAGGTACGGGCAGCGAGTGCAACGGCGGAGCAGTTATTACCAATGAGGAATTGAAAATCAAGACGGGCAGAGATTATCCGCAATGCAACCCTAAATTTGCCCTGCTTGACCCCACCTATACTTACAGCGTTCCAAAAAAGCAAATGGTTTCCGGCGGCTTTGATATTCTGTCGCACATTATGGAGATTTATTTCAGCGAGCCGAATGAGGACAATGTATCGGACGATATTTCCGAGGTGCTTATGCGAAGTGCAATCCGCAACCTGCGTGCTGCTATTCAGAATCCGCAGGACTACACCGCACGAAGCAATTTGATGTGGGCGGCGACAATGGCGGAAAACCGTGTTATCAAACTGGGCAAGCGAATGGATTTTGAGTGCCACCAAATGGAACACCAACTCGGCGCGTACACAAACTGCAACCACGGCGAGGGGCTTGCCGTTCTGCACCCCGTTTATTACCGCCATATTTACAAATACGGCTTGCCGAAATTCAAACGGTTTGCAACCGAGGTTATGGGAGTTTCGGCAGAGGCCAAAACGGACGAAGAAATCGCCCTTGCAGGTATTGAGGCTTTGGAAGATTTCATTGTCGAAATCGGACTGCCTGTATCTTTGCAGGACTTGGGCGTGAATGAAAATACCGATTTGAAAGAAATTGCAGATTCCTGTGCCCTTATGCCCGGCAGTTACAAAAAAATGACCCACGAAGAAATCCTTGGAATCTTCAAGGAATGTTATTAAAAACAGAAAGGAAGAAAAGCGATGAAAAAGATTATTTCGCTTTTTATGGTGCTTACTATGGTGCTGTCGCTGGCGGCCTGCTCGACAAATCAATCCCCCAGCGAATCAACACCCGAAGAAAGCAGTTCGCAGACAAACGAGAGCACCCCTACGCCGAGTAACACAAACGGAAAAAATCTTGTGGTGTACTTCTCGATGCCCGATAATGTTGATGACAGTACGGTTGTAATCGACGGCGAAACGCTGGGTAATACGCAGTATATGGCGTATGTGATTCAGGAAACCGTCGGTGCTGATATTTTCCGCATTGAGCCGGAAACGCCCTATCCCACCGACCACGACGAACTGGTTGACCTTGCGAGTGAAGAACAAAGCAATAATGCAAGACCGGCAATCAAAGATACGATTGAAAACTTTGATACCTACGAAAACATTTTTGTCGGTTATCCCAACTGGTGGGGCGATATGCCGATGATTCTGTACTCTTTCTTTGACGAGTACGATTTTTCCGGCAAGACGATTATTCCCTTTAACACCCACGGCGGCAGCGGCTTTTCTGGTACAATTTCCACAATCAAAGAGCTTGAACCCAACGCCGAGGTGTTGGACGGCAAATCTATCTCCCGCAATGATATTCAAGACGCAGAGCAGGAAATCGTAGATTGGGTAAATTCTCTTGATCTGAAACAAGCTGAAGAACAGCCTGATTCTTCTGCCGAAGCACAGCAGCCTACCATGGGACGATTTCTTTATCTTTGCCGCTTCGGGTACGAATGATTTCGCCTATTCGGGATATTACGCTATGCTCTACTTTTATAACGGACTGTGCTGAATATGGAGGTGACAAAAATGAAATATAAACAGGTTGTCAAACTCATCATTGACATTGCAATGTATCTGATTTTTGTCGCTCTTATGCAGGAACACCTATGGGACGGATTACACGAATGGCTCGGTATCGCGCTGTTTACCTTGTTTATCGTCCATACCATCTTGAATTTCCGTTGGTATCAGTCCCTTTTCAAAGGAAAATACACTCCGACAAGGACAACATCAGCAGTTATCAATATTGCGCTGTTTGCTGCTATGCTGTGCTGTATGGTAAGTTCGGTGCTGGTTTCGGGAAAGGTTTTTGCTTTTCTGAATTTGGGCGGTGCAAGGATAGGCAGGACGCTTCACCTCGTATCGACTGCGTGGGTCTTTGTACTGATGAGCCTGCATTTGGGATTACATTTAGCACCGTTCGCAAACAAACTGAAAAAGCACAGACAATTCCTGTGGGCAGGTCGAATCATTGCTGTTTTATTAGCGGCATATGGTGTTTATGTATTCGTTGACCGAGCCTTTTATGAAGAATTGTTTTACCTTACTGAGTTTAAGTTTTTTGATACCGACAAATCGGCTGCACTATACTTTTTTGAGACGATTGCTATGTCGGCTGCCTTTGCAACCTTATCCTATTACGGCAAAAAGCTGCTGCAAATGAAAAGCAGACAGACAAAAATCTAAAAAATTAAGGAGGCACCATGAATAAAACATTAAAATCCATTCTTTCGCTTGTTTTATGCGTTTGCTTTGTTCTTGCTCTATCCGCCTGCGGTAAGCAGAACAACGACACTACTGCGAATAACACCGATACAAATGTAAGTAATAATAATGTCACAGACGACAATACAGATGATTCTGCCGATATCACCCCCGAAGAAAGTACCGCAGGAGATTCTAATATCTTGGTAGCCTATTTTTCGTGGTCGGGCAATACACAGCAGGTTGCGAACTGGATTTCCGATAAAACGGGCGGTGAACTGTTCAGAATTATCCCCGAAGTGGAATATACAGAGGACGATGTATTTGACCGAGCGCAGGACGAACTAAACAATGGTACTCGCCCGCCGCTTTCCTCACATATAGATCAAGAGGTTATGGAACAGTATGATGTTATCTTTGTCGGTTTCCCCATTTGGTGGTACGACCTGCCAATGCCTGTTTGGTCTTTCCTTGAAGAATATGACCTGTCCGGCAAGACAATTATTCCGTTTTTTACCCATAACGGCAGTTCGTCCGGAGCGAGCAGCATTTCTACCGTAGCTGAGCTTTGCCCGGATTCCACCGTACTGACCGATGACTACTTTACCTATTCGGGCAACAATGTTGACGAAGCCGAAAGCGCAGTTGACGAATGGCTTACCGAGCTTGGCTACAACAATTAAAAAACAGGGAGAATTTGAAACGATGAAAAATGTACTTATCTTATCCGGCAGCCCCCGTAAAGGCGGCAACTCCGATTTGCTCTGCGATGAATTTATGCGTGGAGCAAAAGAATCCGGCAACAATGTAACCAAAATCAATGTTGCAAGCAAAAAGATAGCGCCCTGTCACGCCTGCTATTTCTGCGGTGAACACGGCGGCGAGTGCGTCTATAAAGACGATATGGCTGAAATCCTGCAAGCGATGATTGACGCCGATGTGCTTGTGCTTGCAAGCCCCGTTTACTTCTATTCCATTGACGCACAATTAAAGGCGGTGATCGACAGAACGGTTGCACGTTGGCTGGAAGTGAAAAACAAAGAATTTTACTACATTATGACCGCTGCCGATGAAGATAAATCATCTATGGATACTACGCTTGCCTGTTTTCGTGGCTACGCCGACTGCGTAAACGGTGCAAAAGAAATGGGTGTAATTTACGGCACAGGCGTTTATGAAAAAGGTAAGGTGCTGAATACCCCGGCTATGGCTGAAGCCTATGAAATGGGTAAAAATGTTTAGCAGATAAAATCAGGAGGAATAAAGAATGAACATTTTGTTTATCAACGGAAGCCCAAATTCGAACGGGAATACTGCTGCCCTCGCAAAAGAGCTTTTGCAAGGGAAAGAATATGAAACGTTGAATCTGACTGATTACAGGATCGGCAGTTACGGACAAAACTTTGAGGACGACGAACTCGATCAGGTCATTGCCAAAATGAAACAGGCAGAGGTAATTGTTATCGGCTCTCCGCTATACTGGCACAATATCTGCGGCTCAGTGCGAAATATACTGGATCGCTTCTACGGTTTGGTGGAAAACGGCTCATTGTCGGGCAGAACACTTTATTTCCTCTTTCAGGGTGCTGCGCCGGAAAAATGGATGCTGGAAGCCGGAGAATATACGATGAAACGCTTTGCCGGACTTTACGGAATGAAATATGCCGGTATGGCAACCAACTATTCCGAAGCGGCTAAATTATCAAAGAAGCTCTAATATCACATTTTAGGAGGATAGCAATATGGCAGTAAAGCAAACAGCAGGAAGAACCGCCCTCGGAGAATTTGCGCCTAAATTCGCAGAACTCAATGATGATGTACTTTTCGGTCAGGTATGGAGTAGAGAGGATAAACTCTCTTTGAAAGAACGCTCTTTGATTACCGTGGTAGCGCTTCTTTCGCAAGGACTTACTGATACCTCGTTCGTTCATCATCTGGAATCGGCAAAGGCGAATGGTATTACAAAAAGTGAAATTGCCGAAATTATTACACACGCAGCCTTTTATGCAGGTTGGCCCAAAGCGTGGGCGGCTTTCCGTTTGGCAAAAGATATTTGGAAAGAGGACGCAAATGAAGCGGACGAAAAGACCGCTTATGAAAAATCTATGCTGTTCCCAATCGGACAGCCAAACGATACCTTTGCACAGTATTTTGTGGGACAAAGTTATCTTGCCCCTGTTTCAAAAGAACAGGTGGGCATTTTCAATGTAACTTTTGAGCCGGGGTGTCGTAATAACTGGCATATCCACCACGCCGAGAAAGGCGGCGGTCAGATTTTGGTCTGCGTTGCCGGCAGAGGTTTTTATCAGGAATGGGGCAAGACACCAATCTGTATGACGGCGGGTGATGTCGTCAATATCCCGGCAGGCGTGAAGCATTGGCACGGTGCAGCTCCGGATAGCTGGTTCTCTCATCTTGTGGTGGAAGTACCGGGAGAAAATACCCATACCGAATGGTGCGAGCCTGTCAGCAACGAAGATTATGCAAATATAAAATAAAGAGAAATAAATTATGGAATATGTAACTTTGAACAATGGAATCAAAATGCCGAAGCTGGGCTACGGCGTATATCAGTTATCAAATGAAGAATGTGAACGCTGCGTATTAGACGCAATCAGCGCAGGGTATCGCTCGATTGATACAGCGCAGTCATACGGCAATGAGGAAGCGGTCGGAAACGCTATTAACAAATGCGGCGTTCCCCGTGAGGAGCTTTTTATTACAACAAAGGTGTGGATTACAAACGGCGGTTATGAGAAAGCAAAGGAATCACTTGAGGAATCTTTGAGAAAACTGCAAACCGAGTATATCGACTTATGTTTGATTCACCAGCCTTTTAATGATTACTACGGTACTTACCGTGCAATGGAGGAAGCCTATAAAGAGGGCTGGATTCGTGCAATCGGCGTTTCTAATTTTTATCCAGACAGACTGGTTGATTTGTGTAGTTTCGTAGAGGTCAAACCTGCAATCAATCAGGTAGAAACGCATATTTTCCAACAGCAGACAGCCGCCCACGAATATATGGAAAAATACGGCGTACAGCACGAATCTTGGGGACCGTTTGCCGAGGGAAGAAAGGATTTCTTTACCAATCCCGTGCTGAATGAAATCGGGAAAAAGCACGATAAAAGTGCAGCACAGGTCGCTCTGCGTTTCCTTTTGCAAAGCGATGTCGTGGTAATCCCAAAATCCACCCACAAGGAGCGTATGGAAGAAAATATCAATGTCTTTGATTTTGCTCTGGACGCAAGTGATATGAACGCTATCCGGGCATTGGATGAAAAAGAAAGCCTGTTTTTCTCTCACTATGATCCAGCGATTGCAGAGATGATGATAAAGCTGCATTAACAGCAGACTTCCAAAAAGAGGTGAAACCCAAAGGGGATAAGTCTATCTTTTTGAGGTTAAGTCGGTATGCGTTTGTGTACCGGCTTTTTTGTTGCCCAAAAGTCGGTTACAACTGAATGACCGGCTGAATGGGATATGCACAGGCGGACATGGTAACAGAGGTATATGGCCATATCATTGACGAGGACAGGCGAAGAGCTTGAAAGCTGAATAAAAATATAATAATGGAAATAGAACAGAGTCTACTGGCATTAGGAGAAATCCAGATGTGGGTGGACTTTTTGTAATGGAAAATAATGTACATAAGATATATTTAAAGTTATAATTAAGGTAAATACCTTTTGTATGTAGTGTTAGATCAATTTTATATTAAAAATGCTGGAATATACCCAGAAAATAATGTAGTCCTTGAAAGTATGATTATATGTGAATTTGAAGCAAAACAATAGAATTGTGCTATACTATTGTTCAACAAAAAACTTATTGATATCTATTATTATAATACTTATGAAAATCATCAGATCAGTGCGGTAGATATGCATGCAGAGGATCTGGAAAGTAATAAATTGATTTGTTATCCAGTAATTCAAGGGGAACGAATCAATTATCAAAATAAATAGTATTTTGAATATAGAGCTGACGTAGAAAGAAGAGGTGGAATACATATGAAGCAAGATACCTTAGAAGGAAAAGCAAAAACAAAAAATGGAATAAAACGATTGTGCTTTTCCATAATCTGTATTTTTCTTGAAGTGATTTTTATTATTACTATCGTAATGCACTTGAATGAATATGCAGAAATCATAAATTTATTTACCAGAATTTTAAGTGGAATCTTAGTTTTGAGATTGTATGCGTCAGATAAGACATCTTCTATGAAAATGCCTTGGGTCATTTTAATTCTGATTTTCCCAATTATGGGTGTAGGCCTGTATTTATTGATTGGCTTGAATGGTGGCACGCATAAAATGCGTGAGCGATATGCAGAAATTGATAGCAAATTGTTACCAATGCTTCCAGACAATCAGGAGTGTTTAAGCAGAATAAAAGAAAAGATTCCGAAAGCAGGAAATATTGCAAGTTACATACAAAGAAATTCGTGGTATCCAATCTATCAGAATACGGATATCAAGTATTTTGATGAAGCAGTGAAGGGATTAGAGGCACAGCTTGAAGAACTTGCGAAAGCACAAAAGTTTATCTTCATGGAATATCATGCGATAGAAGATGCTGAAGCTTGGCATAAGATTCAAGATGTTCTGGAAGAGAGAGTAAAAGCCGGTGTGGAAGTCAGGGTATTCTATGATGATATGGGGTCTATAGGTTTTATTAACACAGATTTTGTAAAAAAGATGGAGAGTATAGGAATTCATTGTCGTGTATTCAATCCATTTTTGCCAGGCTTAAATCTATTTTTGAACAATCGTGATCACAGAAAAATAACAGTAATTGATGGAAAAGTTGGATTTACAGGTGGATATAATCTTGCAAATGAATATTTTAATTATACGCATCCGTATGGGCAGTGGAAAGATACCGGTATTCGTTTAGAAGGAGATGCTGTTCAGTCGCTTACAGTGACATTTTTAGAAATGTGGAATGCTGTTAGTGAAAAAGCTACGAATGATACTGATTTTAGTAAATACATTATTCATTACGATTATAAAGCACAGCAAACAGGTTTTGTTCAGCCTTATGCAGACAGTCCTATGGATAATGAGCAGGTCGGAGAAGAAGTTTATATCAGTATGATAAATAAGGCCGAAAATTACTGTTGGTTTATGACACCATATCTAATTATAACAGACGAAATGACACATGCGTTATGTCTGGCTGCTAAGCGAGGGGTAGACGTAAGAATTATCACACCAGGAATTCCTGATAAAAAATTCATTTATAATATAACTCGCTCTTTTTATCATGGATTGGTTAAACATGGAGTGCGAGTTTATGAATGGACACCAGGATTTTGCCATGCGAAAATGAGTATAGTGGATGACTGTATGGCAACCTGTGGAACAATCAATCTGGATTATAGAAGCTTATATCATCATTTTGAAAACGGCTGTTTTATGGCAGATTGTCAGGCAGTTGTGGAAATTAAAAATGATCTGATAAGAACGATGGGAGAATGTCGTGATGTAACAGATCAATATTGTACTGGGCGCAGTGCATATTTGCGACTGGGACAATTATTTATGAGATTATTTGCTGGATTGTTATAAGAATTTAGTGAAACGACCTTTCAAAAAATAGTTGATTTTGAGAGGTCGTTTTTGTTATGTCTGATTGCCGGTACAGGAAATTTACATGGATAAAATTAATTCTGTTGAGGTAAAATTGAGGTTGACTTTGTATTGTATAGACATAAGATGAAAAAAAGTCAGGTGATGTGCGATGGGAAAACGTAAGATATGTAAAATTGTTTTTGTTATACTGTCAATTTTTTTATGTGTGGCTTTTTATGAATTATTTGGAATCTGTATTGCATATAAAAAACAGCCGGAAGTGTCTAATACCATCAAAAAAGAAACACAAAATGATTCGTGGAACGAACGCAGCGAGAATATGGAACGAGCAGTGATCATAGAAAAAAATCCAGAAGCACTTTTACAAAGAGTGCGTTTGATCCGAAATGCAAAAGAAGACATTATTCTTTCTACTTTTGCATTTCAATCAGATGAAAGTGGAAAATTGATCTTAGGAGCACTGCATGATGCGGCAGACAGAGGTGTGCATGTTCGTCTGTTAGTAGATGGAATGGAGAGCTGGGTTGATATGGAAGGCAATCCGTATTTCTATGGATTATCTTCCCATGAGAATGTTGAAATTAAACTGTATAATAAGGCCAATCCGTTGAAACCATGGAAGATGATGGGGAGAATGCATGATAAATATTTGATTGCAGATGGTAAGACATATATTCTTGGTGGAAGAAATACATACAATTATTTCCTGGGTGATTTTCTGGGACATAAGAACTATGACAGAGATGTGTTAGTGGTTTGCGATGAACCTGAGAAAGAAAATTCAGTTAACCAGTTGTTAGAGTATTTTGAAACGATATGGGAACAAGAAGACAGTGGTTATTTTCATGACAATAAAAAACTGGCAAATAGAAAATCTGTAAAGAACGCAGTTTTAGAGCTGCAGAACGGCTATCAGAAATATTTTGAAGAGAATAAGGAAAGAATCTGCGATACCGATTACACGGACGAAACTTTTGAGACAGAAAAGATTGCATTAGTGTCAAATCCTATCCACACAGGTCCCAAGGAACCAGTAGTCTGGTATCAACTGGGAGAACTAATGAAAAATGCAAAAGAGCGCGTGAAAATTCATACACCATATATTATCTGCAATGATATGATGTATAATACATGGAAAGAGATTGCGGAGAGAGTTCCGGATTTTTCTATCATGACCAATTCGGTTGCCAACAATGGAAATCCGTTTGGTTCTGCTGATTATGCGAGAAACAGAAACAGAATTTTAAATACAGGAATTGATATCTGGGAGTATGAAGGCGGCTATTCTTACCACGGAAAAAGCATCCTGATTGATGATGATCTATCCGTAATCGGTTCCTTTAACATGGATATGAGAAGCACGTATCTGGATACGGAACTGATGCTTGTAATACGTAGCAAAGAGATTAATAAACAGTTGGAAGAAGGCATGATGGAATATGAAAGAGTGTCCCGACAGGTATTGGAAGATGGAACCTATCGTGATCCGTATCATGTAGAGCCAATCGAATTAACAAAGAAACGTCAGAGAAAAATATTTTTGGTACAGCATCTGCTTGGATGGGCAAGGTATCTGTTTTAATAAGGAGGAAGGAAAACGTGTTTCAAATATTGATTGTAGAAGATGATAAAGAATTAAGCCAGCTATTCCAAAAAGTGCTTGAGAAGAATGGATATCAGGTCAAAAGTGCATCGGATGGAGCACAGGCATTAGAAGTATTGGATAAGGAATATATTGATCTGATCATTTCTGATATTATGATGCCGGTTATGGATGGCTATGAACTGGTGTCAGAACTTCGTTCAGCAGGATATCAGATACCAGTGCTTATGATCACTGCGAAAGGTTCCTTTGATGATATGCGTCAGGGATTTCTTTCGGGAAGTGACGATTATATGGTAAAACCGGTAAATGTGAATGAAATGGTTTTAAGAGTCGGAGCACTGCTACGCCGTGCACAGATACTGAATGAACACAAAATTGTGATCGGTTCAACAGAGTTTGATTATGATGCAATGACGGTTACAACTGATAAGGAAAGTCTTGTTTTGCCTAAAAAAGAATTCCTGCTTTTATATAAGCTTGCAGCTTCGCCAGGCAGAACATTTACAAAACAACAGTTGATGGATGAAGTATGGGGATACGCGACGGAGGCAGACCAACATACGATAGAGGTACATATAGGAAGAATCAGAGAGCGTTTTAAAGATAACCCTGATTTTGAAATCGTAACAATGCGTGGAATTGGATACAAGGTGGTGAAAAAATAATGGAACAAAAGAAAGAAAAAGGATTGCGGATCCGATCCTGTCTGACTGGTGCAATCTGGCTGGCACTTGTATTTTCAACAGTCATATCTGCTTTATTATTTGCTTTTTTGAATCATTTTTTTAATCTGCCGGGCAGCATACCTGTGCTTGGCTGGCTTTTGATTTTCAATACATTGATTGCAGGGCTGATCACTTCCTTTATTAATGCAAAGTTACTGGAACCAATTACCAGACTCAGTAAAGCAATGAAGGAAGTTTCTCGGGGAGATTTTGAACAGCATTTGGAAACGAACAGCCGTATAGCAGAAGTTGGAGAATCTTATCAGAGTTTTAATGTGATGACAAAAGAGCTTCGTGCAACAGAGGTGCTGCAGATGGATTTTGTATCTAATGTTTCTCATGAGTTTAAGACCCCGATTAATGCCATTGAAGGGTATACAATGCTTCTTCAGGGAGAAGAACTGTCTCAGGAGCAGGAGGAATATGTAGAAAAAATCCTGTTTAATACCCAAAGGCTTTCCGGATTGGTTGGAAATATTTTGCTGTTATCCAAGTTAGAGAATCAGAACATACCAATGAAAAAAACAGAATATCGTTTGGATGAACAGATCCGTCAGGCATTTCTTTCCCTGGAGACAAAATGGACAGAAAAAGAAATTGGTTTCCAGGTAGAGCTGGAGGAAGTTAAATATACTGGGAATGAAGGACTTTTTATGCATATATGGATGAATCTTTTAGATAATGCGATTAAGTTCAGTCCTGCAAAGGGGACAATTATGATGTTTCTGAAGCAGGAAAAGGATTCTGTAATGTTTATTCTGGAAGATGAAGGACCGGGAATAGAGGATGATGTGAAAACCAGAATATTTGATAAATTTTATCAGGCAGACGGTTCTCACAAAGCAGAAGGAAATGGTCTCGGCCTTGCACTTGTGAAACGGATCGTAGATAGTGCTGGCGGGACAATCAAGGCAGAAAACCGGGAATATGGTGGATGCAGATTTGTTGTAGAGCTTCCAATACAGAAAGATGAGGCCATATAAGTTTAAGAAAAACAGATAGAGGAGGAATTACATGACATTTTATCAGGAATTGCAGTTAAATCAGGCAGGTTCTAAAAATCTGTTGAAAAAGAGTGAAACAGTGAAAGAAAAATCATATCATATACTGGTATATTTGGTAAAGATAGCTGTTACAATGGCATTTTGTTTTTTATTTGTTACTATTTTCAGTATCTTATTTGGAAATGAGAATAGTATTGTGGGTGTAGTAGTTTTATTATGCCTTATGGTATTTCGGAATGCGGATCTGGGGATCCACACCGGACAATCTACGATGCTTTTGGCTTTGTTCTTTGTAATTATGACTGTATGTCCGCATTTAGCAAACCAGCTTTCACCGGTACTTGGAATGCTGTTAAACATTGCTGCACTGGCAGTGCTGATTCTGTTCGGATGTCATAACCCATTCATGTTTAACCAATCCACATTGGTTCTTGGTTATCTGTTATTGTATGGATATGATGTAACAGGAAAAAGTTATCAGATGCGATTAACCGGAATGGCATTAGGTGCAGCACTTACCTGCTTCATATTTTATCGAAATCATAAAAACAGAACGTATAAAAGAAATTTGAATGATTTGGTACAGGAATTTGATATATCTTCTTCCAGAACAAAGTGGCAGTTATGTCAGATCATATGCGTACCGGCAGTACTCTGCATTGCGGAACTCTGCAATATGCCACGGGCAATGTGGGCTGGAATTGCGGCAATGTCAGCAATCTTACCATTTATGGAGGACATGCAATACAGAGTCCGCAAAAGGATTGTCGGAAATATTGCAGGTGTAATATGTTTTACAGTACTATATTTTCTGCTTCCGTCATCCATCTATACATACATAGGAATCCTTGGCGGAATTGGTGTAGGACTTTCTGCAAAATATGGCTGGCAGGCAGTATTTAACACATTTGGTGCTTTGGCCATTGCTACAGAGAGTTATGGACTAAAAGGAGCAGTTGGTCTTAGAGTGATTCAGAATGTTTTTGGCGTTGTATTTGCATTAATATTTTGTTCTATGTTTTATTGGCTTATGTCGAAAAAAAAGGAAACAGTGGTAACCGTGGCTGCAAAATAACATGGGTCAGAAAGAAAAAAGGTTGATCCGGAGATGGCAGCTTTGCTGACGAGTCTGGCAAAGAGTATAAAGATGTAAGGGAAAATGTAAGATCTGTTGGCTTTGGGAAGAATCCTAAGGGTGACAGATCTTTTTTTATGTTTTATTCTGCTTTGGATATACTAACCATAGTGCTAAAATTACATTGCCAGATCGTGAAAACAGGATATAGAATATAATTAACAAAAATAACCATATTAGCTACAGCTAATGGTCAAACAGCAATGTCTGTTTGGAACTTTACTATCTATAAAAGTTCCAGGCAGGCATTTTTTATTTCCTGAATCCTGGAGGAAAGGAGTCAAGACGACTGAACCAAACAGACAATCAGAAGAAAACATGCTGCGGAGAAACTGGGATACCGTAAAGTACCGGTAATCATCCGGGTATTAAGTGAAGATGATTCCATCTTGAGCATCCATAAAGCGACAGAACGAATTATTGAAGAACAGAAAGAACAATCTGAGGATTCATAGAATGCGATTTAAGAGAAAAAAGCCTCATGACCATGAGGAAAAATGAAAGCAAAATACGTTAGCTGATAAAGTGTATAGGCTCAAAAGGGAAAGTGCCCTTTTGGGCCTTATTTTGTGCTTTGCTATAAGTAATACCACAATTAAAGGGCAAAAAATAGCGTTTAAGCAGGGTGTAACGGAAGAACTGAAAGCAACGGATATGATGAGATAGATAGGATTGATGAATAACATTCGAGCCTATGCCGATGAGATTGTATTGAATGATATTGTGTATTCCTAACGGATACCAACCGAAGAAGAACTGCTGTCAAACCGATGGCAGTTTTTCTTTTTCGGCAAGTATTCAAGAAGTCATTAAGTCGTGAGTATAATCGAAGTGGTAGAAAAGTTATCTCTTATATCGGTTGTAACTTTTTTATGAACTCTATTGACAAGAAAACTTGGTATGTGTATAATTAAAATATGCAAAGAAAACTTGGCATGGAGGTGTTTTTATGAAAAAGGACGAAATCTTAAATGCAAGCAGAAAAGAACATCGCAATAAGGACTTGGCTGAAATGGAAGTGGTATATCAAGCCGGAAGTCACGCAAGCAGAGTTGGTGCTTTAGTGTGTTGTTTGCTTTCGCTGTTATCTTCTGTGCTTGCTCATACTATGATTTACAGTCCGTGGGTTATATACTTCAGCATTATTGCAACACAATGGTTAGTTCGCTTTATCAAAATGAAGCGAAAGAGCGATTTGGTCTTGACTGTTCTGTTTTTTGTGCTTTCCATTTTGGCATTTGTTGGATTTGTTAGCCACCTTTTAGAGGTGAGAATATGAAAGAACAATTACAACTGAAAAATCACTTAAAGGAAGTTCGCACAGAAGCAAATCTTTCTCAAGCTCAGCTTGCAGAAATGGTAGGGGTATCAAGAAATACCATTAGTTCTATTGAAACAGGACAGTTTAATCCAACTGCAAAATTGGCTCTAATTCTTTGTATTGCATTGGACAAAAAATTTGAGGAACTATTCTATTTTTAGGAGGTCATTATGGAAAATATTATAATGTTGATTTTGGGAGTGTTCATATCTGTTGTGGGAATTGTAAATATCAAAGGCAATATCAGCACAATTCACTCTTATAACAGGCGAAAAGTAAAGGAAGAAGATATACCAAAGTATGGAAAAACAGTCGGCACAGGAACGCTGATTATAGGAATATCTCTTGTATTAGGTTTTATTGCTTCGTTTTGGAGTGAAATATTTATAGATTATATCATTCTTCCAGCAGTTATTGTCGGATTAGGCTTTATATTGTATGGACAGTTCAAATACAATAAAGGAATTTTTTGAGAATCAGGTATAAAGATGGAATTGAACACAATATCAGGTCTGGCGATAGCGGGAGTTATCTGCTGTTTGCCATGCTGTTGGAGCCGGGAGTTTGACAGTTGAATATTAGAAAAATACCTTGCAGGCCTTATAAAACCTGCTTTTTTTATGTCAAATTTTCCGTTTTTATATGTACTTGTTTGTAATAGTGTGTTATAATAAAAGAAAAGGAGTTTTTTCTAATCATGTATATTGCACTTACAGGTAGTGAAAACAATAAAGATGTGTATATTTATCATTCTTTTCGCAAGGAAAATGGTAATTCCTCATCTCGTATTTATAAAAAACTTGGAAAATATAACACACTTTTAGAACAATTCGATGGTGACAGAGATAAGATGATGGCATGGGCAAGAGAGCAGGCTGATAAAGAAACAAAGCTCTATAAAGAAGCTACTGGAAAGATTTCTGTAGAGTTTTCAAAAGCTGCTTGCATTCCGATGAATGAACGCCGTTCTTTCAATGTTGGGTATCTCTTTTTACAAGAACTTTGTACACAACTTCGTATAGATAAGATTTGTAGAACAATCAAAGAACGCCACAAATATAAATATAATCTACAAGCAATCCTGACTGATTTAGTTTATGCACGAATCCTATCGCCTTCTAGCAAGCTGGCTAGCTATGACTATTGTCAAACACTGTTAGAGCCACCTAAATACAGTCTGC
The DNA here is from genome assembly GCF_025152405.1 of [Ruminococcus] lactaris ATCC 29176. Taxonomy (NCBI): domain Bacteria; kingdom Bacillati; phylum Bacillota; class Clostridia; order Lachnospirales; family Lachnospiraceae; genus Mediterraneibacter; species [Ruminococcus] lactaris. The sequence continues at coordinate 2,682,680 of NZ_CP102292.1, read as the reverse complement.
AGGATGTTTACCGCTCTCTTTCTGTGATTGCAGAAGAATCGGATTTTATTCAAAGTGAACTTTACAAGAATTCTAATTTCCTTTATCCAAGAAATAATCGTATCCTCTATTACGATTGCACAAACTACTATTTCGAAATTGAAGAGGAAAGCGATTCTAAGCGTTATGGTAAAAGTAAGGAAAACCGTCCGAATCCAATTGTAACTATGGGATTATTTATGGATGCTGATGGTATTCCTCTTGCTTTTGATGTTTATCCAGGAAATCAAAATGAACAGACAACTTTAAAGCCTTTAGAATCAAAAATTCTCCAGGACTTTAACTGCAGTGAATTCATCTATTGTTCTGATTCCGGACTTGGAAGTGCTGCGAACAGAAGATTTAACAGTCTTGGAAACCGGGCATACATCATCACTCATTCTCTTAAAAAGATGAAGAAAGAAGATCGTGAGATTGCTCTGAACCCTACGCAGTTTCGTAAAGTCGGTAGCACAAAATTCATAGATCTGCGTACACTTGATGAAACTGATGAAGAAGTTTATAACACTGTTTATTACAAAGAAGTTCCCGTGGTTACAGGAAACATGGATGAAACTCTGATTGTTACTTATTCTCCAAAATATAAAGCATACCAAAGAAGAATTCGTGACCGCCAAATCGAACATGCTGAAAAGATCATCAACACACCTGGGCGTAAACGAAAAGGAAAAAATCAGAATGATCCAATGCGTTTTGTAAAGAAGACTTCTGTGACGCCAGATGGGGAAATCGCTAATAAACAAGTATACAATATCGATGAAGAACAGATTCAAAAAGAAGAAATGTATGATGGTTTTTATGCTGTTATTACAAATCTGGAAGGTGATGTCTCTGAAATCATACGGATTAACAAACAGCGTTGGGAAATAGAAGAAAACTTTAGAATTATGAAAACCGAATTTGAAGCTAGACCAGTCTATGTACGAAGAGAGGAGCGAATAAAAGCTCATTTCATGACTTGCTATATCAGTCTTCTTCTTTATCGGTTATTAGAAAAGAAACTTGGAGATGCTTATACGGTCAGTCAGATACTTGGGACATTACGTTCTATGCAAATGACACTACTAAATACAGCAAGTGGTTATATTCCTTCCTACACAAGAACAGAATTAACGGATTCTCTGCACAAAACATTCGGCTTTAGAACGGATTATGAATTCATTACAAAAGCCTCCATGCGAACAATCATTAAAGAAACGAAACAGATTAAATCAAAAAAATCATAATATAGCACATATCGTTACGAAATAAAAAACGGCTACAGAGCCCATGTTTACTGGGTTTGTAGCCAATTTTATCTTTCCAACTGTCAAAGATGGGAATATAACGCATACGAGACGGTTTGTCCATGCGTTTTTGACTGGCAAATTTTATATTTTATTACGATATTTTTTTCAAAATCTTTTTCTCATTTGTCTTTGAAAAATCACTTAACCGATAAGATCGGACTCGTGTCTTTACAATGATTGGAATTAACAAACCATTATTTACCAACTTTGCACATCGATTAATAATCGTTTTGTTGGTTACACCAAGCATTTTGCTTACTTCAATTGGTGTAAACTCATATAGTCGCTTTTTTAACAGAAATGCTAAGAATTCTTTTTCTTTTGCATTTAAATAAGATAGACTTCCATCTAACTCGTCGTTTTCGGATGTTTTTGATAATTCATATACCTTTTTAGAATACAATTCCATCATCCGCAAAAAATAATTGATCCAAATTTCCGGATGAGGAGGGTTTTCTCTTCCTGAATAATATAACGTCGGTAACCCCATTTGCAGTGATGCATAATACTCATCTGGATCATAGGCAAAATATTCTTCCAGGGAACCTATTCCATTAAAACCATATCCATAATAATCAAGAATATAGCCTGACATTAATCTGGCGGTTCTTCCATTTCCATCTTCAAAAGGATGAATGGTAACCAATTGATAATGAACTACAGCAGCAATAATCAGCGGATGATCATCTGTAGTATTTACATATTCAACAAGTTCATCCAACAAGTCTGGAATATCAATATACTCTGGTGGAATATATTCCGCTGTGCCTGTTTCGGAATCATATACTGCAAATAACATTCCAGGCGGCATAGGGCCTCTTAATCCTATCTTTTCTTTTGACGCACCTTTTTCAACCATTGCCTGCACTTCTAAAATCATTTCTTTTGAAAAAGCTTCTTTCTTTTTCAGTTTTTCTTCTAAAAAATTTAAAGCCAAAAAGTAATTACGAACTTCCTGTTCTGGCTTTAAAAAATGTTTGTGAGGATCACTATCAATAGCTTCATTTGCCTGTTTTTCAGTTAATGGATTTCCTTCAATCTTATTAGAAGCATAGGAACTTTTTTTCTTAGAGTTTTTTCTAAGTCTGTTTTTTATAACAGGTGTCATTTCTATCGTACTAAGAGAAAAACGCTTTTCGTCTATTTCCGATATTCTTTTTAAAATTTCATTTGTTAGCGTAACCTTAATCACATGATCCACCTCCATTTCATCCATATATTATATCGTTTTATGAATTGTTTTTCCACTAAAATTACACTATTTTTTCACTATTTTTCATTACTTCATCGTCTTCGCCAGCGAATTGAGTAATGCCCGCATCTCTGGATTAGCCAATACTTTTGCCAAAAGTTCCGGATCGACTTCATCAGCAACAGGTGCATTATTATTTTCCTGCTGTACATGCATCTGTGGATCCAGATTCTTTTTCTCATAAAATGCTTCTTCAAAAAGCTCTGCATTTTTCCTTCGGTCATCATCCAGAATATGAGAGTACACATCTGTAACCATATTGACCTGAGCATGGCCGGAATTACCCTGTACCGCTTTGATGTCTCCACCATTCAATTTCAGCTTATAAGTAACACTACTATGACGGAAACTGTGAAATACAACCGGTGGGAGATTATAGTCCTCGATCAGTTTCTTTAAAGGACCACGGATTGCTCCATCGCCTAGAGGCAGACCAAAGGTACTTGCCATAACCAGGTTATAATCCATATATTCATCACCCAGGATTTCTTTCATTTCATCCTGCTCAGCTTTCCAGTCTACCAGCATATTAGCGACACTCTTCGGTAAGAATATCTTACGCACACGGCTTTCTGTTTTCGGTGTTTTCAGAATACGTACCGTAGAATTCTTCTTATGATTTGTCGGGAATACCAGCAACACATCTTTTCCATCCAGTGCGTCCAAAGATTCTTTTCTTATACGCTGTGATTCTTTATTGATGAAGACATATGAACGATTTTCTTCAATTGCCTCAGGAGAGATATCTACACAATCCCAGGTAAGACCAAGCAGCTCACCAAGTCGTAAAGAGCATGAGAACGATAGATTTATTGCGAGTTTTTTTTAATGCCACTCGTAAAAAACTCGTAACATTAGATTTCTGCATTTTTTCTGAAATTAAGTAAAGAAAAAGAGCATATGGAATTTGGAATCCATACACTCTATAATTTCACAAACTTGAAGTTGTACTTATGCACAGGCAATCAAGCATCCCGTTTAATCAAAGCGGCATCGGAGTCCGGGCAATCACAATGACTGCCAAAACAGCACCCGCAAACGCTGCTGCGCCGATAACTGCCGCCGTTTTTTTGCTGAAGTTCTTCTTTACTGCCTTACAGATTAGCATGGCACAAACCACGCAAACAGCCGCAGCCGCAAGCACAATGACCAGCGTCTCCCATAACCATGAAAGTTCGTATAATATTCTCATTCGCTCACCATACCTTTCTCTGGCAAACTGGAATTTATATAATTATTCCTCTAACTTTCCCCATTTTATAGGCTTTCCCGCCTGTCCATTAGTGAAATGATATGTAGTTTCCCTTCTTTTTGCCCTTATGAGATAATCACAAGGGAAATAAGGGAAATTTTTTAGTCATTGCCCACCACTTTATCAAGAAGCCGAACTGATTTTCGTTTCGCATCTCTTGTGGAGTGAGCATAGACGTTCATTGTGGTACTGACATCTGAGTGTCCCAACAATTCCTGCACATCTTTTGGGGCAGCTCCATTTGCTAAAAGGTTGCTTGTATAGGTGTGACGTAACTGGTGGAAATGAAAGCCTTCAAATCCCTCTAATGTTTTTGCCACCTTTCTGCAAACAGTCCCCAAAGTAGTTGGAAGTTCCAAACAACCATCCGGTCTTAAACAGACGAAAGAAATTTCTTTATAATCTGTCGGGACTTCCTCTGTTCTGTCTAAACAATAATATTCGTAGTACACTCTGTTTTTCTCTTTGACCTCTTTGTAGTAGTTCGTGTGATAAAGTTCTCCGTACTGCATTCGATTTTTTAACTGCTCTTTCCGGGCATTACGGAAAATCTCTACCAGTGTATCTCCAAAATCAACAACCCTTACTTTTTTCCGCTTGGTTGGTCCGATGATATATTTGCGCTTTGAGCCATCATATCGGATGCTGCGTCTTATGGTAAGGCATTGTTCTTCCAGATTTACGTCCTGCCATGCCAAACCGCAGGCTTCTCCAATACGAAGCCCGGCATAATAGGCTATCTGGATTGGAAGTATTGCGGCTGGGTTCTTTTTTTGCAGATAAGCAAGCAATCTTTCATAATCTTCTCGTGAAATTGGTTGGACATTTCCGTCCATATCCTCATCGGAAAACAAATCCACTTCATCCGTCTGATACCGCAGTTTAATATACTGCATGGGATTGAACGTAATATACTGCTTTGGAAATACTGCAAAACGGAAGGACTGCTGCATGACTGCGGAAAAAGAATGGATATAATCTTTGCTGTAACCCTTTCTCTCTTTTCCGTCGGGATGAACTCCCCCGAAGGAAAGCAAATCGAAGAAGGATTGCAAATGTTCAGAGGTTACATTTTTCAGTTTCCGTTCTGCCAATGGGTGTTTCTTGATATTTCGGATTGTTCCGAGGTAATTCTCCACCGTACCATTGCTGAGCGTACCTGTTTTTAATTCCTCCTCTGCCCACACATCCAAAAGCTGTCCGACTGTGAGATTTTCCGCTTTGGCAACAAATTTCTTTTTCTCATAATCATCCATTGCCTGACGGAGCAGCTTTTCAGTTTCACTTTTGCTTTCTGTTCCAACGCATTCTTTCTGAACAAGATTGCCGCTTGCGTCCTCTACATAGAAGCGGTAGTACCATTTCTTTCCTTTTTTTCTTACAGATCCTTTTGCCATAATCGTATGTCTCCTTTCGATATTAGACAATCGGAACTGATGAAATGCTTCGTGCGTGTAAGTATATCATAACTCCGGTTGTCTTACTATACCGATTCGGAATCTTCGTATAAGACTTCTGATAAAAGATTTGCAAGCCTTTGTTCTGCTGTTTTTGGTTTCTTGGAATAGAGCCTTACAACGTCTGCCATCTCATTAAAAGCATTGATGGTGTGAGTGATTTCCCTTAAGAACATAATCTCATTATATTCATCATTCGATTCAAACCCTATTGTTTTGGCAATATCCGTCTGACCAGCATTCCCCTTGAAGTTTTTGCAGGCGAACTGGAAGGAATCCAAAAACAGACCATATTGTTTTAACATCAGCAGTAATAAATCTTTTGAAAAAGCATCTTCTTCTTTGGTAAGGGCAAGCGGTAACTGTTCCAGAATATCTCCCATCGCATCACGAATCTGTAACTCTCTCTTATCCGTAATGTCGGTTTCATATTCATCTGTTTCCCCTTTGAGCCATTCCACAGATACATGGAGTGCTTCCGAAAGACCTTCCAGCACCATTTTTTTCGTATTGTCAATCGAACCATTCTCATAACGCAGGATTGTAGAAGCGGTAACACCCATCTTTTCTGCGACATAAGGCTGTGTCAGATTCAATTCCAGACGGCGCTGTTTTACTCTGCTGCCTATCAGCTTGCGTAGTTCTTTATCTTTCATGCTGACTGCCTCCTTTTTCGGTATGTATGAATTATAGCATTGTTTTTCTGTAATTGCAATATGCAACTTAAAAATTATTTTTAATATTTCGTAACGCTTGACAAAAAGATATGAAAAGGATATACTTACATCACAAGAATTGCATAATGCAATTTATAAGGAGGTGATTATATGACGCAAAGAAAAATTGCATTATCCATCGAAGAAGCTGCTGACTATACGGGAATCGGCAGAAACACCTTAAGACAGCTTGTAGAATGGAAGAAACTTCCAGTATTAAAGGTTGGTCGCAAAGTCCTGATTAAAACCGATATTCTGGAAATGTTTATGGAAGCGAATGAAGGTCGTGATTTGAGGGATAGAGGAAATGTAAAAGCCGTAACAAGAACTGCGGCAAATTAAAAAGGCGGCTTCCAAAGAAACCGCCAAAGGTTCTATCAGACCGAAGCCATGATATACCTACACGCAAGAAGATTATACCATGTGCTTCTTCTGATACGCAACCGAGAACTTATGTTTGTAAAAGAAAGGGGAATGTAATCATGGCAAAATCAACAAAAAGTTATGAAGAACGAATGCTTGAAATGGAAAAGAAGGAACAGGAAAGCCTTGAAAAAGCAAAACGATATGCAGCACAGAAGAAAGAACTTCTGAAACGAAAGAAAGCCGAAGAAAGTAAAAAACGAACCCATAGGCTCTGTCAGGTTGGCGGTGCGGTGGAATCCGTTCTCGGTGCGCCTATCGAGGAAGAGGACATCCCAAAGCTGATTGGTTTTCTGAAAAAGCAGGAAGCCAATGGGAAATTTTTTTCAAAGGCAATGCAGAAAGAAACACATACCGATATGGAGGAAGTGTAATGGCGGGGGGGGGGATGAGTTTTTCATTCCCTTCATTGCTTTTTCATGAAGGGCGCACTTATGGACAACCAGAGGTCGTCCCAATAAGTTTGCCACAAGTGGCAACCGGTCTTCGCTCACGCTTGCCGGGCTCGTTCCGTCGGCGGGGCTTTCAGCCAGACCTGCTCATGCCGCAGGAGGCACTCTTCGCCAGAGGGGCGCATTCCATGCAGGCTGCTATGCGCAGGGCACTCTTACGCAGAGGGCGTTCCGGCAATACTGCTTTTTCTAAAACTGAAAGCAATGTTGCCGGAAATCTATGCCGGATGTGCAGAAAGGGGGAATCCAGACATGGCGATTTTTCATTACACAATCAAAATAGTCGGACGAAGTAAAGGGAAATCTGTTATCTCCGCTTCCGCATATCTCAATGGGGATGTGATGAAAAACGAGGAAACCGGGCGAATCAGTTATTACACTTCTAAAAAAGAAGTGGTCTACACCAGTCTGATGATGTGCGAAAACGCACCTCCTGAATGGCAGATAGTACCAGAAGAAAATATAAAACGCTTTCAAAAATCTGTCCGATACAAAAGGTCAGAAGATAAAGAAGCTGCTTTAGAAAAATTTAAAATCACATTTCAGAAACAACGGTTATGGAATGAGGTATTGAAGATTGAAAAAAGTGCAGATGCCCAACTTGGCAGGTCATTTGAATTTGCCCTCCCCAAAGAATGGAGCAGACAGGAACAGATTCAATATACAGCCGACTATATCAAAAAAACATTTGTGGATAAGGGAATGTGTGCTGATTGGAGTATCCACGACAAAGGGGATGGCAATCCTCATGTCCATCTGCTTCTGACAATGCGCCCTTTTAACCCGGATCATTCTTGGGGGAAGAAAGAAGTCAAAGATTGGGATTTTGTCAGAGATAAAAGCGGAAATATCGTGATTGATGAATCCCATCCGAACTGGTGGCAGGATAAGAAAAACCCTGACCGTCATGGAATCCGTATCCCTGTATTAGATGAAAACGGAATCCAGAAGATTGGTGCAAGAAACCGCCTGCAATGGAAACGGGTACTGACCGATGCTACGGGATGGAACAATCCAAAAAACTGTGAACTGTGGCGGAGCGAGTGGGCAAAGGTGTGTAATGAACATCTGCCTTTGCATAATCAGGTCGATCACCGTTCTTACGAAAAGCAGGGAAAACTCCAGATTCCTACCATCCATGAAGGTGCTGACGCAAGAAAGATTGAACAAAAGTTTCTTGCCGGGCAGGAAATAAAAGGTTCGTGGAAAGTAGCGGAAAATCAAATCATAAAACAACAAAACACGTTATTGCAAAAGATACTGGACACCTTTGGGAAAGTATCAGGTGCATTATCATTATGGAAGGAGCGATTAAATGACATTAGAAGAAAGCCGGGAAATTATACCCTTAATGGAGTCCATGATTGGGCAAATCGAAGAACAGCAGACCTTAATGGCAGAAATGCTTCTGGAAATGCAGAACCGGGACACCCAACTCTCTCTTATGCAGGAACAGAATCAGAAATTGCAAAAATTAAACAGCGAGTTATCCGAGCTGCTCAACATTTTGCCAAATACCGAGGAACTACTTTCCAAGATGGAAGAACAGAAAACGAAGATAGAACTTTTGGAAAACGAAAATCAGCAATGGCAGATATTGGCACAGAAGCTGAACAGCGAAAACAGTTTATTACTGAAACAGAACACCGAATTGCTGAACTGGAACAGCAGGTAGAGAAAGGACGTGATATAGATGAACGAATCCAGAGAATTAAAGAACGCCGAACAGTTGGAAGAACTTCTGCTCTTGACCGAGGAGATACAAGAAGAGTTGGAACAGAAAGACCAGCTTATCGTGGAACTGAAGACGCAGCTCAACGAATCTCTGACCTTGAACGAGAAATTAAACAAAGAGAACAGAGCCGGGAATATTCAAGCATTAAAGAACGACTTGAAGCTGGCAGACAGAGCATTGCGGAGCGAGAAAGAGAAGCTGCGAAGCGCAAACGTCACGATAGAGGAATGTCAAGATAAAATACGATGCTTAACACAACAACGGGATTATGCCCGGACACATCAGAAAATCGTAGAGATACCGGTAGAAAAGCCGGTACTCTATAAAAAATGCGAAGCCTGTGACCGGACAGCCTATCAGAATGCAAAAGCAAGATACGAAACACAAAAAGAGCAACTTGCAGGACAATATAAAGCAAAAACGGTAATGTTCCAAACAACCTTGTTCCTTCTTGCATGGTATTCGCTGACAACCACTCTTTTTCAGGCAGTACAGTCAGATGTGTTCCTTTCCGATTGCAAATCATTCTTCCATGATGCAGCATCATTCATACAAACTTTTATCGGTTGGACGATTGATGCCGGGCAATCTGTGGCACAAATCAGCACAAAAATTCCAAATGAGATTATAGCCGGAATCATATATTGGTTATTGATGATATTGGTTGTTGGAATATGTGTGGCAGGGACAGGGATACTGGCAATACTGATAGAAATAAAGGTTATAGAATTATATAAGAAAAACTGTTGGGATGTTATTACCCTACTGATGATACTGACAAGTGCGGCTGTCATCATTTATTTTGGAGAAGTAATTAAAAAAGCATTATCAATAAATCTGTTGTTCTTTTGGTTAATTTTACAAGGAATATATCTTACAATTCGACGCTATATAAGTCAAGATACTGATTGACTAGATACAAAATATTTGATAAAATATAAATAGAAATACAGCAGATCAAAGGAGGTAAAACTTATGAGAGCAAAGAAAGTGATTGTAGGGGTAGCTATTAGTGCAATGTTAATTTCTTCATCAATTCCAGTAATGGCATTTTCTGTTACAAACGGGAATAAGACATTTGATAAAAAGTGGGAATTGAGCACTACATCTGATGGCGGAAAAGGTGTTTTGACTTATGGTTATAATACTCTTGCTATTAATGAAGATTATGCACACGCATATCATTCAACTAAAGATCATTACGCATATGTCAAGAATGGAAATGGTTCTTTTTCGGGTTCAAATGTTGGTAAAGGTAATTGGTCTAAAATTGAGGTTGCTCATAAAGGAAATAGTATTACCTACGGTAATAGCTACTAAACAAAGGTTCGGGATAATGGCTGAGTGGTTGGAATTCCAACCACTCTTTTTTGTGGAGTGTATATAAATGAAGAAAAAAATAAAATATATAGGAATTGTTTTGGTTATTTTGTTCTGTTGCTATAATTTATTTTGGTACTTCGGGAGTTATAAACCATATAACGAATTTCAGAAAGACTTCCCTGAAATAGAAGAATCTGGAGTAAAAATTTACACAGATAAAGATGGATTCCAGTATAGTGTGTCTGTCCCTGATTATTTGCTTTGGAATGGAAATCTTGCGATAGCTGAGTCAGATGTTCGATATGCACTAATTATTTGGATAAAACCATTTCACCAAGGAATAAGTCAAGGCGTGCTATTTAATGACTATAAGGATTTGAATACTCAAATTATGTTGTCAAGTAGCAAAAAAGCTGAAGATCAAGAAGATCAATGGATTGTTGATGAAAATAGCACAATATTGACTACGATATTTGAAAAAGCAAATAAAGTATGGAATCTGGGGTTGAAATAAATGAAAGCAATTAAAAACTTATGTTTGTTTTGTTTCCTGATTTTTGGAATACTTATGCAATCTGAAATATTTCAAGATCAGCTTTGGAACTTTTCTACAGCATATTTTACGTCATCACGCTATGAAGTTGCTAGTGAAGATATGTCGCAGTTTCTGAAAGATGTATCAGAAACTGCAACGGAGAATGATGTACATATTTTTTCTCAGTACAATGAAATCAATAATAAATACCTTTCAACACTTCATATTTATGGCGATGATAAAGTAATCAGACAAACATTAAAAAATACTGCAAACATAGAAGAATCAGAATATACCGCTTTAGTTTCCGGAATTACGAAAGTAAAATTTCATAATCTCTCAGAATTGCAAAGTACCTCTGTGGGTTATGAAAACTTTATCTCATACATAGGAAATGAGGACAATATTATCTCTGCATATCAGAAATTATCAGAAAAATATAGCTTAACTTATCCAGAATATTGGAATTCTACGGAAAAGGACATGATTTTTATTATATGGGGTATGATTATTGCATTGATGATTGTTCTAAATGTAATTGAAGTGGTTAGGCGAAAAAAAGAGGTTGTTGTACGAGTTTCCTTAGGAGAAAGTGCTGGTTTCATAGCATTTAAGGCTGCTTTATTCGATGTAACTTTTGACATTGCATTATTTATTGTTGCAAAAATATTGCTGTCAAATTATATATCGGGAGCATATGAGAATAGACTCGTCACAATTTTATATTCCATTGGAATTATTCTTTCCACTATTCCATATTGTTCTTTTTGCTTTTTTGATATTAGAAAGGCATTCGCAAATGCAACACACAAAAGAGGAGTGGATTTTTTAATTTATTCGTTAAAATTTATAGCAGGGGTAGCCGCTGTTTTTACAATTACCACTAATATTAGTAGTATTCATAATAACCTATTTACAAATGAACATTTGTTAGAAGAATATTATGATGCAAATTATTTTACCGTAAAGACTACTGATTTTAATGCTGAAAAAGAAGAAGCTTTTTGGAATAAACTATACAAGAATGAATATAACACATTAAAGCCTGTAATATGCTTGAATATTTTAAATGATAAAAATGATGTGATATATGTAAATAATCATGCAAAAGATATGTTACAAGGTTTTACGAAGCAGATAAATGCAGTAGAGAATGAATCTTCTGATTTGATTATTTTCATTCCAAAGAATAGATATTTTGCTAAAAACAAGCAATTAGCCTATGACTCCTTGAGCCATGTTTTAAATCATGATAATTTACAACAATTAAATATTCAGTACATAGAGTATAGCGAAACAGAATACTTTTCCTATTTAGATACAAGTAGAATAAATGGTATCGAAAAAAGCAAAAATCCGATAATTATTTATCAGGCAAACAAAGATTTAGCAGTCAATGGTGGGTATCTTGAAAGCTATAAAGCAGGAGCAGTTTTATTTCAATGTGATGAAAAACAGCTAAGAAATATCAGCAAAAAGTATGAAGATATGCTTGGAAATTATCAGCTAGTAATTACAAACGTACATGAACAGTATTTATATAATCACACATTTTTAATAAAACTCGTGGGATTTTTAAGTTCTCTTTGTACGATTGTATTGCTTTTAAATATTATGATTATTGTTACAGTAAGTAGACTAGAGTTCCGAGAAAATGCAATGAAAATTTCCTTGATGAAAATCTTTGGATATAGTTTATTTGAACGGCACAAAACACTTCTTAAAATGATTGTAGTGGAAAATTTTGTGATATTAGTAGGTATGCTTATCTATTCTTTATTATCGGTACAGACTGAAGTAGGAATTAGCATTCTTGTTAGTTCATTTATGGCACTAATAGAATTTACAATTATTTTCTTTAATATCACAATTGTTGAAAAAACAAACATACCGAAATCATTAAAAGGAGGTTGCTTATGATAACAATTGAAAATCTATGCAAAGCATATAATGATAAAATTTTGTTCAAAAATTTTCATTTGGAAATTCCAGATAGCCGTTTTTTGGTAATTAGTGGCGAAAGTGGATGCGGAAAAAGTACTTTACTTAATATGATTGGAGGTATTGAAACTCCTGACAAAGGTTCTATTATTGTGAATGGTTTTGATGTGGCAAAAAAAGGAAAAAAGCAGAAATATTTCAAAGAAGTTGTTGGATTTTTATTTCAAAATTTTGCCCTTTTGGAAAACAAAACAGTAAAAGAAAATCTAGAAATAATAAAAAAATCAGGTAGAACGGATATTTCAATAAATGAAGCTCTTGAAAAAGTTGGTTTACAGAAAGTAATTAACAAAAAAGTCTATCAATTATCTGGTGGCGAACAGCAGAGAGTTGCGTTAGCTCGTTTAATGCTAAAGAAATGTTCGATTGTATTAGCAGACGAACCAACTGGTTCCTTAGACAAAAAAAATAGTGAGATTGTTATGAATATATTGCATGAGTTAAGTGAACAGGGAAAAACAGTTATTGTTGTAACTCATAGTGAAGAAATTGTAGCACAAGAAAAGCATGTTCTATATTTATAATTACCCATAATAGAAGAATATGTTCTTTCGGGAGACACCTCCTCTAAGAACATATTCTTTTGGTTAAAATTGATTATAAAGATACTTTTATTTCAGTATATTCGCTATATTGATGGGATATATATTTGCATATTATTTATATGGATAAGGATTATAACTCTAGTGAGTCTTCTGCATCTACCCACATCTGTAAATTACCCTCAAGATATAATCTTGCATATTCCAAAGGCTCATCCACAGCCAATGAAGTAAGCGCACATTCTGATCCGTATGTGGTTTTTAGATTTTTTTCAGCTTTCCAGCAATCAATGCGAAGCATATATCCGGCACTTGTGTAAACATCAATACTATCGTGATTTATGTTGTATTCTGCATAAATTGTTCTCATCGTATCTTATCTCCATTTTCTTTTAATAATCAGTTATAGAGTTAAATATCGAAAACATTTCAATCAGTTCACCATGTCGTTATTGTTATACTGTGTTATGAAATTTTCTTTCCCTTATTTTTTCCCATATTAAGGTTCATGAAAACCAATGTGAGAATATAACACAAGGGAAAGAGTAAGGGAAAGCTCACTTGCTACAAACTTAGTATTTTCAAGGGTTTGCGAAGAATTTGATAATTAAATATAACAGTTATTAAATTTCCTAAAATATGTGAAATATCAACTGGAATTTATCGTCTTGTTCCATTCTTATCAAAATTCTTTTTTAAAGCTATTTCTGTTGGGAGAATAGACCCAATTAAAGGAATAAGTTGAACACCACAGATAATTCCTCCTATACTCCCAACACAATCTTCATTTTTCCCAATCACTAAAAGCATGAATATTACTGTTATCGGCAACATAACCATTCCACAGACATACCAGACTTTACCACAATATTTATGAGCAAATTCCCATGTGTCTTTGTTCTTCATAGACATCGAAGTCCGATATCCAAATACTGAATTTATTTCCTTTGGAGCCTTTTTCATAAAATATCTTCCAAAACCAATCATCGTAAATGGAAGAAGTAAATCCATAATCAACATAAAAATCCAAAACCCCATTGTAAACCTCCTTTACTACAACTTCCGATTTTCTCAACCGCGAACGTTTTCGGAAACAGGTCGATGTGCTTGTCCCTACATATATAATGGAACCGCACATATTATTCAATCGTCTCCACTCATCGCTCTGAGGGAACATGTCCGAAAATATGAGATTTCCCATCCACTCGACCTTATTTCTCAGGTGTTGCACAATCAAAGATAGTCTTCTGTGCGTCTCAGCTGGGTATATGGCTTCTTATTCCGCAAATCGGACGATTCTTTCAGATCCACTTCTGCGTAGAGCCCCCCTTCTTCGTCACCGGCCTTACAGATCAGATTCCCATAAGCATCGGTTACCAAAGATTCACCGGCAAACTGCATGTCGTCCTCTGTGCCTACCCTGTTGCACATAGCGATGGCTACAGAATTCTGAAACGCCTGCACCCTGATTTCCCACTCAAACATCGTGAGTGGCTCTGCCTTTTCGTTAACGGTCGGCACAAGGATTAGGTCGGCACCCATCAGTGCTTCTGTCCTGATACTCTCCGGATAATGCCGATCAAAGCAAACCACGATTCCTATCCTGCCTATGTCCGTATCGAACACATGGAATCCGTCATTGGATGGCGTGTAGTAATCCTGCTCGTAGAAATGCTCCGCCTGTGCGACATGTACCATCTTCTGAATACCAATGATCTCGCCGTCACGCCCAATCAGAATACTGGCATCATAATCGTGCCCGCCTTCACGCAGATAAACATTTGGAACTGCCATGATATGATTTTCCCTGCAGGCTGCCTGAAATGCCTGTATAATCTCGCCGTCAAGTTCACAGGCATATCCGGAAACGTCCTGTCCGGGATATTGCGGGAAGAACTCTGTCAGCTGCACTTCTGGAAAAAGAATCAGGTCAGCACCATTTTCTGCTGCCTCTTTGATTGCTGAGATCCCGGCATTCAGATTTTCATTCACGCTTCCTTTATTTTTATTTTGGAATAAAGCAATTCTTGCCATAGTTTATTATCCTCCTGTATATGCATCATCGACGCTGTTCTTAAAATTCTGCTTTGCCAGCCACTCGTGCTCTTCATCATTCTCCGGAATATCGATAATGCCTTTTCCCCCTGTATCAGCAAGGCTTACTCTGTAGTTTTCTTTTCGCAAGAAATCGCACAGCAGTGTACCTATTTCTTTGTTGTCCTCTACTATGATTATATCTGGCATTGTTCCGCCTTTCTCCTATAAAATATATTCCATCTGGCGTTCCTTTGTCTTAAGCCCCATCTTCTCATAAAATTTCTCTGCAGATGTGTTTCCACTCCATACATTGAGGGTGACCTCGTAGCAACCGAGACGCTTTGCCTCACTCTTTACATGTTCAAAAAGCTGCTCTCCGATATGCTGTCCTCTGGTCTTTGCATCTACACACAGATCATCTATGAAAAGTGATGTAAACGGCACCATGTTGTTGGAAAACGGCTGCTGTCTTATCTGACAGAATGCGTATCCCATGCAGATATCATCATCTCCTGCCGCAACATATATCGGCTTTGTATCGTCCTTTATCATATCTGCAAGCTCTTCATTTGTATATTTTGTCGTTCCTGGGATAAAAATATCCGGTCTGATATCGGCATGGATCTGAAGCACCTGCTCTAACAATTCTATAAGTCTTGGTATGTCTTTTTCCTGTGCTCTTCTAATATTCATTTTTGAGAATCATCCTTCCTGTTGTGGTTTATATGTTGATCTACAATAAATCAATTCAATGTTATATCTGATTACATTTCAGAATAAATCCAGCATATTATCGAGATAAATGTGCTCTCTGACATGTATCTGATACGGTGGCTTCGTCATATAGTAAAGCAGAAATTCAAGTATCATGACACTTCCAAGCCCTCTGCCCTCTATTTTAAAATTGCTAAAGCCCATTGGCAGATAAGTGTTCTTTATATCATCTACTCCTATAAACACCGATTTGCACAACAAATCGTTTTCTTCATTCTATCACAGCTTCTATTAATCCGCCATCAGTCTTTCAAACCAGGTATCCATAGCAAGGATGAACTGGCTTGCTTCCGACCATTCTTGTAGCATATCATCCAAGGGCTTATGCTTCACATATTTCTGCACATATACCCAGCAAGCAACGTCACTGGCTTCTGATACAATGTCAGCTATGATTTCACGCATGACCTCTTCAAATTCAGCGATTTCTTCTTTTGGAACAACATCATACAGTTTTGGCTCTTTATAATCTGATTTCACGCCATTTTCATGTACGTCTTTGATCAGATCCTTCACTTTTTCTTTTCAATACATCATTCTTCAGTTTGTAAGCAAAAGCTTTTTTACTGTAGCTGATAGAATTGAATACTGTTTCAGCTAATTTATGTTTGCAGGTTTGGGAGAGATTTTTTCTTTTCCCGCCTTTTCTCTGATTTACATCCCCAAATAAGGGGTGACAACAGAGCGGAACCCAAATGTTAGCTGGAAATTGATCATTTTGAATGGAATTTTGTGTCACGAACGTGATTAGAAAATAACAAAAGCGTTCGTTGTCAGCTAATCCAGCTAACATTTTCGAACGCTTTGAAGCCCGTCGCCAAGAGGATTTGAACCTCCGACCCCTCGCTTAGGAGGCGAGTGCTCTATCCAGCTGAGCTATGACGACACATGCCGCAAACCCTTGATTTTACTGGGTTTCTGGGATTTTTCCCTTCGGCCATATATAAGATTATCAACTCATTTTCGAGTTGTCAATCTACAGATTTTTTCGATTTGGTAACATTAGAACGTTCCCTAATTTGGGGAATGCCTCGGCTTTCCCTTAGGAGGGATCCGTTATATCCGTTTAACTAAAGGAACATACTGTATTTTCGTCTCAAAGTACCTCGGAAACAACTTTTATTCTATCATAAAATCAAGCGATTCTCAATAGCAAAATTCATAGCAGATTGCGTAAATTTACCTTCGGAAATAATGGTGTAGAGTCCACCCACGATGCTCTGATAAAATATCAGGCAATGACTTTTGGATTTAATATAACTCTTTTTTGTATTCGAAGCAAGCCCAGTTTTTCTTCTGGGCAGACTCCGGCTTATTCCTCTTGGCTGTGCTTTTGACCAGATACTTTCATCTGTCAAGGATGCCCTGCACCACTTGTGGCTTCGTCCTTGACAGATGAAAGTATCTGGTCTTCTTTGTAATCAAGAGGAACAAACCTCTTGATTACATTCCATGTGCACTGTCTATAATCCCCATATATGTGCATTAAAGTTCACGATCTTTTTATTTTGTAGCGACATGCTATGACTAATGTACTCTGTATATTTCCCAAGTTCTCCATGTCTGTTTTTTTCTGACTGGATCATCTGAGCGCTGCTCAGAACATCATATTCGGCTCCTGCAGCTTTCTGTAAATCTCTTTTTTGATATCTTACCAGTTCTAGCATATCTCCTCCATTGAGCTCATATGCTCTAAGTTTTGCCATTTTTGTTGCGCCTGTAATACTCCAGCCCATTGGTCTTGAACTCATTCTGTTGGATAATACATGACTCACATGCCCTTCGGTGCTGCTTCCTTTTACCCTGTTCTGATGTCTCAAACGTAGCTTAGCAGCTGTCCAGTTCGACAGAATATATTCCCTGCCAGTAGCAATTCGTTTTAATCCTGTTTCATCAACCAGACAATCTTCCAATCGATCAACGATTTCCTCAAAGTCCTGTTTTGTTTTACTTCTAATCGCTGCACGAAGTTCATCTAGTGCATCTTCCTTGCTGTCCTTCATGTGACTGGTCAACTTGATCAGATACTTCTCAAGATGAAATTCATCTAGTACATATGTGATTCCTGCTATCCGTTTCATTCCAGATTTAATCCAGCTTCCACCATCTGAACTCAGATATACTTTTTTGACTTTATCCAGGTCATAATGGTTGTTGATATATTCATAAACTTCATCCCAGAATTCCGCATTTTCTTCACCATAACTAGTTCCACAGAAGTAATACGGATTCACGAGTTTATGTCTTTTGCTCTGAGGTGCTTCGTTTTCAATTCCTTCGTGAACATAGACAAGCTTTGTGATCAGACAGTTGTTCTTCCGGTGATTCTCGTTTTCAATCAAATCACCTTTTTTCTCTCTGAACTGAAGTGACGCATGATCCTCATCCGCCTCGATATAGAGGTATTCCACCTCTTTTTTCTTTTCTGGCTTCTCCTTGTTTTTAGGAAATTCAAGCGCATGGATCTTATTTTTTACAGTCTGTTTTTTCACATCTGTTGTCAGGCTTGTTTCTTCTCCGCCACGTCTGTACGAGGTCTGAACAGACTCCTTAAGCATTCTGGCTAGCGCGTCTTCTGTGATACGTTCATGTTTCTCTAACCCCATTATTCGATCAAGAAGATACTCGCTTTCACCTGTTTCCTTATTCGTGAATAACGTTTTTTCAAATGTAACTGCCCCCAGTGATGTAATCAGCTGCTTGGTATCATGAGATTCAACCACCCAGTGTTGCAAACGTTTTGGGCTCTTTCTGAGCATCTGATTCATTTCTTCCAGGGATTCCTGTATCATTTTCAGTCCGAGGTTATGCAATTCTTCTGTGAGCCCCAGAACGTACTCAGCAAGCTTTTTCGGATTTTTTATGAAATCATCCTCAAGTTTTTCAAATCTTTTAATGCATTCTTCTTCAAAATATTTTATACTGTTGTACATAGAGAACACCTTTCTTTGCTTTAGTATTTTGGTCGTGCTTAATACTTTATCACAAAGTGGTGTTCTCTTTTTATCTATTTTCCATTATCCGAGAAAAATTTTACGCTAGCATTCATAGCATTTTACGATAGCATTTTCATGCACATTTTCATGTGCTTTCAGATGATAAATTCACCCTTTTATGTCACAAAATATGAGAAATACATTGAAATAATTCTGCTTTCCAGAAGTGTATTTATAATTTAATATTTATTATACTTGAATAAATCCGAAACAGCAAGAAACATGAAAAATGTAAGTATTCAAAAAGAAAATCTGAAAAAGAACTTATGAGGAGAAAAAAGAATGAAGAACAAAAGTAGAAAAAAGAAAGGTGCTGTTCCCAAGATCAATCCTTTGAAAGTACTCACTTCCATTCCAGGATTGATAAAAGGAGTTATAGGAATTATAGTGATCGTTCTGATCGTATTTGTTATAAAAAAAGGATTTTTTGATTCAAAAGAAGGAGAGGTAACAACGATCAGTCAGTCATCGATTGAAAAAATTTTAGATATCAGTGAACTGTCTACACTTGAGTATACGTATAATGCGGTAGCAGCCGGTTATGATGAAGACGGAAAGACGCTTCTTTATCATGTGGCATATGAGGGAACTGTGAGTGCGGGAATTGATTTTGATAAACTGAAAGTGAAAGTGAATCCGGATAAAAAGGAAATAAGGATTACTGTTCCAGAGGCAAAAATTCTGGACTGTAGTGTCAATGAAGGGTCATTGAAATATATTTTCGAGAAAGATGAATATAATACTGCAACAATTTCTGCTGATGCGTACAAAGTCAGCAAAGAAGATCTGAAAAAGAAAGCAAATGAAGAAACCCGGATTACGGAGCTTGCAAAAGAAAATGCGATTTCTGCAATTTCCGGTCTGATTGAACCATGGGTTGATCAGGTGGATGATGAATATACAGTTATAATTAAGTGAGGTGGATACAAATGAAAAAGAAGATCATAACCCTTTCCCTGATCGGAATCCTGCTGATCAGTCTGTTAAGTGGATGCGGAAAATCAGAAGACAAAGAGGCAGCAAAAAGTACAGAGCCGGATATTATGCAGGTCCGTTCCATCTGTAAACTTGCAACAGTAGAATGTTATTATCATAATGTGGCAAAATCCGAAAAGCCGGCAGGTACGGGAATCTGGCATTTTGGGGAAAAGGACCGGCAATTCTGGATTGAATATACCGGAACGGTGAAACTTGGCATTGATATGTCGAAAGTGCAGATGAAAGTAAATGGAACCGATGTAACGGTCACAATTCCTGAAGCTGAAGTACAACAGGTAAATGTAGATGATGATTCGTATAATTCTGACTCCTATATTTTCAGTGAAGACGGGATTAATAAAAATGAAATTACTGCGGAAGATGCAACCGGTGCGGTAGAAAATGCAAGAAATGAAATGATAAAAACAGCAGAAGAGAATACAGCACTTCTTGTAAATGCACAGGAGCGGGCAAAAAAGATGATTGAGAATTATATCATGCAGCTTGGAGAAACGACGGGAACAGAATATCAGATCACATGGAAATATGAATGAGAATCTGAAAAAACAGTCAGTAAAAATATGACAGAAAAAATTAATTATACTGGATTTATGCAAAAAAGTGATGGGGAGTTTATGCCACAGCTTATCAGATAAAATGGACTTTAGAAACCATTTAAAAAGCAGTTTGGAAAATATTAAGGAATGAGAAAATTAAAAAAGAACAAGAGGAGGATTTGTATGAATTATTTAGTAATAGACTTAGAGATGTGTAAAGTACCAAAGGATTATAGAAATAAGAATTATAAATACGCCAGTGAAATTATTCAGATTGGAGCGGTTCTCCTTGATGAACGATACAGAAGACGGGATGAGATCTGCTTATATGTTCATCCTGAACATGGAGTGATTGATAACTTTATCGCAAATATGACTGGAATCAAGAATCGGCAGATCAAGAATGCACCGAAATTAAGAGAGCGTCTTTTAGAATTGACAGAGTGGATTGGAGATAGAGAGTATCAGGTGTTTGCATGGAGCAACAGTGATTTTTCACAGTTGTCACATGAGGTCAGATCTAAGAAACTGCAGGATGAAAAAATCCAAAGCTTTATGGCCCCGGAAAGATGGATCGATTATCAGGAAGTTTTTGGAAAGAAATACAGTTTTGAAAAAGCAGTCAGTCTTCAGGAGGCTTTGATGCTCTGTGATCTTACGCAGGACGGAAGGATGCATGACGGACTGGATGATGCACTGAATACTGCTAAGCTGATCCGGAAGTTGGAACTGAATCCGGAGTATCAGTTGATTTGCCGGCAGACGCTGACGGAGGAAGAATCTGATCCGCTGAATATATGTCTGGGAGATTTATTTGCAGGATTGCATATTGAGTGTGCCTGAGAGGGGGCTGAAGAGCAGCAGGAAAGAGCAGTTTCAGGCACGGATTCAGGTGTCAGAAATTCTCTGAATGATAAAAAACATCGTAGATAAAAAACATCGTAGTCAGAAAGAGTTGAAAAAGTAAGAGCCGAGATTTATAATAAAGAAGATTATCGGAGGAACTCTTTTATGATAAATATAAAAAGATATGGCACGCTCTGTCTGTCCGCAATACTGGCAGCAGCGTTTGTTCTGACCCCGGCAGTAAAGATATTTGCTGAGGAGGGGGATACAGCGGCGGATCGTGAAACCCAGCGGCAGACTTGCTATGCAGAGCCGACGGATTCAAATGGACTGACGAACTGGCCGCAGGGACCGGCAGTTTATGCTGATTCAGCGATTGTGATGGATATGAACAGTGGAGCGATCCTATATGGAAAGCAGATCGATAAGCCGCATTATCCGGCAAGTATTACAAAGCTTCTGACTACACTTGTTGCACTGGATCATGCGAAACTGACAGATAAAGTAGAATTTTCACAGGACAGTATTTCTTTCCTGCAGTACGGAGATGCTCATATTGGGATGCGTGCAGGAGAGGAATTGACGCTGGAAGATTCTTTATATGCCGTGTTGCTTGCATCTGCCAATGAAGTGTCGTATGCAGTTGCAGAGAGCGTTGGAAAGCAGATGGGCGGAGACTACAATACCTTTATAGAGGCGATGAATGAAGAGTCAGATGCACTGGGATGTACCGGCTCACACTGGACGAATGCAAATGGACTTCATGATGAGCAACATTATACGACAGCTCATGATATGGCTCTGATTGGGGCAGCAGTATATCAGAAAGAAGCATTTCGGACGATCGCACAGTCACTGACACATCAGATTCCACCGACCAATCTGGTAAATGAGGTGAGAACGGTCAATCAGAAGCATAAGATGCTCTGGCCACAGAATGCAAATTATTATGAGTATTGCAAAGGTGGAAAGACCGGTTATACAGATCAGGCAAGAACGACCCTGGTGACGATGGCAGATAACGGAGAGCTGCAGTTGGTTGCAGTGGTGCTATATGATTTCGGGTCAGATGCGTATACGGATACCAGAGCCATCTTTGATTATGGATTTAATAATTTCTCGAAAGTGATGCTGAAAGATCTGGAAAAAGCAGACGGAGTACGGTCATATAAAGATGAGGAAAATGCTTATGTAGTACTGCCCCCCAACGTGAAGTTTTCAGATCTGAAAGCGGAAGTTAAAGCAAAGGATGGTTCCGTCAATGAGGGAACCGTTACATATACCTATGAAGGACAGATCGTAGGGAAGGCAGATGTAACGCTGGATAATAAAAAGTCGGTAGAGAAACCGACAATAACAAAAGGAACAGAAAAGACTGGCACAACGACAGACAGGAAGGAGAAAGAGAGCAGGCCGGTGGTGCTTATCGCTGTGGTCGCAGTGGTTTTGGTACTTGTGACGGGAGCGGTTGCATGGATAAAATATAAGCAGGCAAAAAGCAGACGGCACAGGCGGAAAAGACATCGCAGAAAGACATCGCAGAAAAAGAAAAAACCTTGACTAGCAGGCAGAATCTCTTTATAATAATTCTGTATGGAAGACTACAGGTTAAAGCGATGACGGAGAGAGTAGGATTTATCTGAACATCCCAGCGAGCCGGGGAAGGTGTAAGCCCGGTATCAGTAAGAGATTTCTGAAGATCACTCCAGAGCAGCAACCCCTGAAACGGAAGCATTTAACAGGCATACCGGTGATTCCGGTGAGACAGATTTCGAGGAGTAAGGGTTGACGTGAGTTCTGCGTTAAAGAATACCATATGCGGATCGGGAAGATCCAAGTATGCTGTAACAGGTGGTACAACGAAAGGAATTTCAGACCTTCGTCCTATTACGGACGGAGGTCTTTCTTTATTTTAGAAGATTCCTTTTCCAAAATATATTTTAAGAAAGGATCAAAGCTATGTATAAGAAAGTTTCAACAGACATGAATTTTGTTGAGCGTGAAAAAGAAGTTGAAAAATTCTGGGATGACGAAAATATCTTCCAGAAGAGTATGGATGAAAAAGAAGGATGCCCGGATTATATTTTCTATGACGGACCTCCGACAGCCAATGGCAAGCCGCATATCGGACACGTTCTGACCCGTGTTATCAAGGATATGATTCCGAGATACCGCACAATGAAAGGTTATATGGTTCCGAGAAAGGCAGGATGGGATACGCATGGTCTTCCGGTAGAGCTGGAAGTTGAGAAGATGCTCGGACTGGACGGAAAGGATCAGATCGAGAAATACGGTCTTGAACCATTCATCAAGAAATGTAAAGAAAGTGTATGGAAATACAAAGGAATGTGGGAAGACTTCTCCGGCACAGTTGGATTCTGGGCTGATATGGAGCATCCATATGTAACGTATGACAACAATTTCATCGAGTCTGAGTGGTGGGCTTTGAAGAAAATTTGGGATAAAGGACTCCTTTACAAAGGATTCAAGATTGTTCCTTACTGCCCTCGTTGTGGAACACCTCTTTCTGCACAGGAAGTTGCACAGGGATATAAGGATGTCAAGGAGCGTTCTGCAATCGTCCGCTTTAAAGTCAAAGATGAGGATGCGTATATTCTTGCATGGACAACAACACCATGGACACTTCCATCCAACCTTGCACTCTGCGTAAATCCAAAAGAGGATTATGCAAAGGTAAAGGCAGCAGACGGAAGAGTTTATTATATGGCATGTGCATTGCTTGATACCGTTCTTGGAAGACTTGCAGAAGAAGGAAAAGACGCTTACGAAGTACTTGCAACGTATAAGGGAACAGAACTGGAGGGCAAAGAATACGAGCCACTGTACCAGTGTGCGGCAGACGAGGCTGCAAAGCAGCGTAAGAAAGCATTTTACGTTGTATGTGATGAGTATGTAACTCTGACAGATGGTACCGGAGTTGTTCATATCGCACCGGCATTTGGTGAAGACGATGCCAACGTAGGAAGAAAGTATGATCTTCCATTTGTACAGCTTGTAGATGAAAAGGGTAACATGGCAGAGTCTACACCGTTTGCAGGACTGTTCGTAAAGAAAGCAGACCCGGAAGTATTAAAAGATCTGGATGCAAGGGGACTTCTCTACGATGCACCGAAGTTTGAGCATAGCTATCCTCACTGCTGGAGATGTGATACTCCGCTGATCTATTATGCACGTGAGTCCTGGTTCATCAAGATGACAGCAGTTCGTGATGACCTGATTGCAAATAATAATACAATTAACTGGATTCCGGAGAGTATCGGTAAGGGACGTTTCGGTGACTGGATTGAGAACGTTCAGGACTGGGGAATCAGTCGTAACCGTTACTGGGGAACTCCGCTGAATATCTGGCAGTGTGAGTGTGGATGTATGCATTCTGTCGGAAGTATTGAAGAACTGAAATCTATGTCCGATAACTGCCCGGATGATATTGAGCTGCACCGCCCATACATTGACGCAGTAACAATCAACTGCCCGGATTGTGGTAAAGAAATGCACAGAGTGCCGGAAGTTATCGACTGCTGGTTTGACAGTGGATCTATGCCGTTTGCACAGCACCATTATCCGTTTGAAAATCAGGAGCTGTTCGAGAAGCAGTTCCCGGCAGACTTTATTTCCGAGGCTGTTGACCAGACAAGAGGATGGTTCTACTCCCTGCTTGCCATCTCAACGCTGCTGTTCAATAAAGCACCGTATAAGAACGTTATCGTGCTTGGACACGTACAGGATGAGAATGGACAAAAGATGAGTAAGTCCAAAGGAAATGCGGTTGATCCGTTTGATGCACTGGAGAAATACGGAGCAGATGCGATCCGCTGGTACTTCTACATCAACAGTGCACCGTGGCTGCCGAACCGTTTCCACGGAAAAGCAGTACAGGAAGGACAGCGTAAGTTCATGGGAACTCTGTGGAATACTTATGCATTCTTTGTACTGTATGCAAATATCGACAATTTTGATGCTACAAAGTATACACTGGAATATGATAAACTTCCGGTTATGGATAAATGGATTCTTTCCAAGATGAATACCATGGTAAAAGATGTGGACAACAACCTTGGTAATTACAGAATCCCGGAGGCAGCACGTGTGCTTCAGGATTTCGTAGATGATTTAAGTAACTGGTATGTAAGAAGAAGCCGCGAGCGTTTCTGGGCAAAGGGAATGGAGCAGGATAAGATCAATGCTTACATGACTCTGTATACAGCCCTTGTTACGGTATCAAAGGCAGCAGCTCCGATGATTCCGTTCATGACAGAGCAGATCTATCAGAACCTGGTTCGCAGCATTGACAAGGATGCTCCGGAGAGTATCCACCTGTGTAGTTTTCCGGAAGTTCATGAAGAGCAGATTGACAAAGAGCTTGAGAATAATATGGAACACGTACTTGACCTTGTAGTAATGGGACGTGCATGCCGTAACGCATCCAATATCAAGAACCGTCAGCCGATCGGTCAGATGTTTGTAAAAGCAGACTTTGAGCTTTCTGAATTTTATCAGGAAATCGTAGCAGACGAGCTGAATGTTAAGAATATTAAATTTACAGATGATGTAAGAGACTTTACTTCTTATAGTTTTAAACCACAGTTGAAGACAGTTGGACCAAAGTATGGTAAAATGTTAGGTGGTATCAAAGCAGCACTCAATGACATCGATGGAAATGCAGCAATGGATGAGCTGAATACTACTGGCGTACTCAAACTGGATGTAAATGGTCAGGAGATCGAACTTTTCAAAGAAGACCTTCTGATTGATACAGCTCAGATTGAAGGATATGAATCTGTCAATGATAATGGAATCACAGTTGTACTGGATACGAATCTTACACCGGAACTTCTGGAAGAAGGATTTGTAAGAGAGATCATCAGCAAGATCCAGACGATGAGAAAAGAAGCTGATTTCGAGGTGATGGACAAGATCCGTGTTACGTACGAAGGCAGTGAAAAAGCAGAAGCTGTTTTTGAAAAGAACAGCACCCTGATCGGTGGAGAAGTACTTGCCACAGAAGTTGTAAAGGCAGAGCCTGCAGGCCATGTAAAAGAGTGGAAGATCAACGGTGAAGCAGTTACGATGGGTGTCGAGAAAAAAGGAGAATAAAAGGATGTTCAGTAAAAGATTTGAGAAGGCTGCATTTAAGACAGCAGTGAAAGAAAATGTAAAGACGCTTTACAGAAAGACGATTGATGAGGCTACACCTCAGCAGTTATTTCAGGCGGTTTCTTATGCAGTTAAGGATGTTATTATTGATGACTGGATCGAGACGCAGAAGCGTTACGATGAGACAGATGCAAAGACTGTTTACTATATGTCCATGGAGTTCCTGATGGGACGTGCATTAGGTAACAACCTCATCAATATGACAGCATATAAAGATGTAAAAGAAGCGTTGGAAGAGATGAATATTGACCTCAACGTGATCGAAGATGAAGAGCCGGATGCGGCTCTCGGAAATGGAGGACTCGGTCGTCTTGCAGCATGTTTCCTGGATTCTCTTGCGACATTGAATTATCCGGCATACGGCTGTGGAATCCGTTACCGTTACGGTATGTTCAAGCAGAAAATTGAAAATGGATATCAGGTAGAAGTACCGGATAACTGGCTGAAAGAAGGAAATCCGTTCGAGATCCGTCGTGAAGAGTATGCAAAGGAAGTACGTTTCGGAGGAAATATCCGTTTCGAGAAAGATCCTGTTACAGGAAAAGATAAATTTATTCAGGAAAATTATGAGTCTGTTATGGCAGTTCCGTATGATATGCCGGTTGTTGGATATGGCAACCACGTAGTAAATACACTGCGTGTATGGGATGCAAAGCCGATCACGGATTTCAAACTGGATGAGTTCGACAGAGGAAATTATCATAAGGCAGTAGAGCAGGAGAACCTTGCAAAACTGATCGTAGATGTTCTTTACCCGAATGATAATCATTATTCAGGAAAAGAGCTTCGTCTGAAGCAGCAGTACTTCTTCATTTCTGCAAGTCTTCAGGCACTGATCGCAAAATATAAAAAGAAGCATGGAGACATCAGAAAGCTGTATGAAAAAGTTGTCATTCAGATGAACGATACGCACCCGACGGTTGCTGTACCGGAGCTGATGCGTCTTCTGATTGATGTAGAGGGACTTAGCTGGGATGAGGCATGGGAAGTAACAAGCAAGACCTGTGCTTATACAAACCATACAATTATGGCAGAAGCACTTGAAAAATGGCCGATCGACCTGTTTTCAAAACTGCTTCCGCGTATTTATCAGATCGTACAGGAGATTGACCGCCGCTTCGTGATCCAGGTTCGTGAGACGTATCCGGGAAATGAAGAGAAAGTACGGAAAATGGCAATCCTTATGGATGGACAGGTTCGTATGGCAAATATGGCGATCATAGCAGGCTTCTCTGTTAATGGTGTTGCAAAGCTTCATACGGAGATCCTTGAGAAGCAGGAACTGAAAGATTTCTATCAGATGATGCCGGAGAAGTTCAACAATAAGACGAATGGTATCACGCAGAGACGTTTCCTGGCTCATGGAAATCCGCTGCTTGCAGACTGGATCACCAGTAAGATCGGTGATGGCTGGATTACAGATCTCTCTCAGATCTCCAAGCTGAAACCACTGGTTGAGGATGAAGAGGCAAGACGTGAGTTCATGGAGATCAAATACCAAAATAAAGTTCGCCTTGCAAAGTATATCAAGGAGCATAATGGAATTGATGTAGATCCGCGTTCTATCTTTGATATTCAGGTAAAACGTCTGCATGAGTACAAGCGTCAGCTTCTGAATATACTGCACATCATGTATCTGTATAATCAGATCAAAGAGCATCCTGAGATGTCCTTCTATCCGAGAACATTTATTTTCGGAGCTAAGGCAGCAGCAGGTTATCTTCGTGCAAAAGAGACGATCAAATTGATTAACTCCGTAGCAGATGTTGTAAATAACGACAGAAGTATCAATGGTAAGCTGAAAGTGGTATTTATTGAAGATTACAGAGTATCTAATGCAGAAATTCTTTTTGCGGCAGCAGATGTCAGCGAGCAGATTTCTACAGCTTCTAAAGAAGCTTCAGGAACAGGTAATATGAAATTTATGCTTAATGGTGCACCGACACTTGGAACAATGGATGGAGCGAATGTAGAGATCGTTCAGGAAGTTGGCGAGGAGAATGCATTTATCTTCGGATTAAGCTCACAGGAAGTTATCAACTATGAGAACAATGGTGGATACAATCCGGTTGACATTTACTTTAATGACTGGGAGATCAAGCGTGTAGTAGACCAGCTTATGGATGGAACTTACTCCAATGGTGACCACAATATGTATATCAATCTGTACAACTCACTGTTAAATACACAGTGTACAGACAGAGCAGACACTTACTTCATTCTGAAAGATTTCCGTTCTTATGCAGATGCACAGAAGAGAGTTGAGGAAGCTTACAGAGATCAGCAGAAATGGTCGAAGATGGCAATGCTCAACACTGCATGCAGTGGTAAATTTACATCAGACAGAACGATTGAAGAGTATGTACGGGATATTTGGCATCTTGAAAAAGTAGAAGTACCTTCAGGACAGGATCTTTTTGATTAAGACAGGAGGAATGACAGATGGAATATGGAAATGATTTTGATTTTTCATACGGAGTTCCGGATGGTCCGACAATGAGCAGCAGTGGATCAGATATATTTTCAGTGATCATGACCGTTTATCTGTTGGTGATCGTGGCAGCCGTGATGATTGGTATTGTGAAATATGTATTTAAATCCATTGCACTTTACCGTCTGGCACAGAGAACAGGAAATGCAAATCCGTGGATGGCATGGGTACCGTTTGCGAGATCTTATCTTCAGGGAGATCTTGCAGGCAGTATGCCTTTAAAGAAAAGAAGACTTCAGAGTCCGGGACTCTGGAAAGTCCTTATTCCGTTGATCGGAACGGCTGTAATCGCAGGACTTTATTTCCTTTTCATTGTTGTGGCAGGAATTGGAACTGCATTGAGCTATTCCACCGGAATGGGTGCAGGAAGTCTGACACTGATCTGGGTGATAGTTTTCCTGCTGATTATTGCAGTAGTAGCACTTCAGGCGATTGAAGCGGTGCTGGATGTACTGGTGAACTTTCATATTTACCATAGACTGACATCCCATAATATGGCGATTATCCATAGTGTTCTTGGTATATTTATTCCAATGTACGAAGCAATCTGCTTATTTATTATGAGCAAGAAGCCGTATAACCCGGGAATGGAGCCAAATCTTCCACCGCAGGCACCAAATTTCGGTGGTAATCCGATTCCTCCGACGATGCCTGTATCACCGGCAGCATCAGAAACTCCGGCAGAATCTGTATCTCCGATGCCAGCAGAAGCACCGGTACAGCAGGTCCCGGTAACTCCGACAGAGTCATCGGCACAGAATCCGTATGTGAATCCGATGCAGGTTCAGGGAACAGAAAACCTGGCAAAAGATGCACAGAGTACAGAAGCAGAACCGACAGAAAATAGTGCAGAAAAATAAAGCGTAAAGGTAAAATTTCATACAGGTTCTAAAATAAGACAGCCCTTCATATAATAAAGTATGGAGGGCTGTCTTTATGAGCTTTTATTCAGCAAAAAAGAAAATAAAAAATATAGCTGCATTTCTGATCATCCTCATATTTCTTCCATATGTTGTCTCTATTTTTGTAAATGGAAAAGATGTGAATCTACAAAATGGGAGCGGTCATTTTACAATAAAAGTTGCAAGAACAGACCCAGATGGAACGGAACTGGATCTTGATCTGGACTGGGAAGAGTATCTGATCGGGGTTCTTGCATATGAAATGCCGGAGTCTTACGAATTGGAAGCGTTGAAAGCACAGGCCGTGGTGCTGCGTACAAGCCTGTGCAGAGAACTGGCAGAAAACGAGGAGAAGACGGCAACAGAGAAATATCTGACTCATGCAGAAATGAAACGGAAATGGGGAGCGGCCAATTTTGATACATATTTGAAAAAATATACCAAAGCAGTGGAAGATACAGAAGGAACAGTGGTCTGGTATAATGAGGCTTGTGCATGGACACCATATCATCAATCCAGTAACGGTGAGACACGGAACGCATCAGAAGTTCTTGGAACAGAAGATTATCCTTATATCTGTAAGAGAGAATGCCCGTTGGACAAAGCGGCTGAGGATGAAATTCAGGTAACAGTTTTTGACTATCAGGAAATACAACAGTTATGCAGAGATTTTCTGGTGGCAGAAGAAAATTCGGAGAGTGCAGAAAAAGGCTATAACTTTGCTGACTTTGAAATACTGGAAATGGATTCTTCCGGTTATGTGCGACAGATGAGGATGGGAGATACAGTCTGTACCGGGGATCAGTTTCGGGATGCATTGTCCCTGTCTTCCAGTGCATTTTCATTTTACGAGAGTATAAAAGGTTTGAAGATCACGACCATCGGAAAAGGACATGGACTGGGAATGAGTCAGTGGACAGCAAATGAAATGGCAAAGGAAAAGAAAAATTATGAAGAAATCCTGCAGTTCTTTTTTGAAGGAACAACATTAAATAAAGAATTTGACGAAAAAGAAGCGACAGGGAATTAAAATAGAATTCTTTCCGAATAGAAGTCACATATTCTGGCAATGCTATAGTCAGAGGTGATGATGAATGAATAAGAAAGAGAAGTTTTCCTTTTTAAAGGGAAAAGGAGCTTCTGTTGGAATCGTACTTTGCTTCGTGGCAGTCATTGCAATGGTGGGGACAGTTACATTCAGAAATTACAAAAAGAATATGAATGAGCAGATTGCAAAGGTTCAGCAGGAGACAGAAAAACTGACAAAAGAAAATGATGCAGCGGCAAATTCAAAAGATGTACTTCCAATGGAGGGAGAGGAAGATGCAACACCGTCACAGACAGATCATGCGGATCGTCAGGAACAAGAAGGAGCATCCTCCACAGACGGAACAGAGGCAGAAAATGGACAGCAGCAGGGTCAGGAGACGGATGAGACTGCGGCACAGGGAAGTTCCGGTGCATGGTTTACGGAAGCAAGCATACTGGAGTGGCCGGCAAGCGGGGCAACGCTGATCGGGTACAGTATGGATCAGACCGTTTATTTTCCTACTTTAGAAGAGTATAAGTACAATCCGGCAATGATCATCGGTGGTGAAGTCGGGGAAAGCATCAAGGCATCAGCGACAGGAACAGTGAGCAGTATTGAAGAGACAGCACAGACGGGAACAACCGTTACATTGGATATGGGAAATGGATATGCGGCTGTTTACGGCCAGTTAAAAGACCTGTCCGTATCAGAAGGAGATACTGTTGCAACAGGTGAGCCGATCGGTCTGTTGAATGAACCTACAAAATACTATAGCGTGGAAGGACCGAATCTCTATTTTAAGGTAATGAAAGATGGAGAGCCGGTAGATCCGATGAAATTTATGGAGTGAAATTTGTAGTTGTTGGGGTGA
The DNA here is from genome assembly GCF_025152405.1 of [Ruminococcus] lactaris ATCC 29176. NCBI lineage: Bacteria > Bacillati > Bacillota > Clostridia > Lachnospirales > Lachnospiraceae > Mediterraneibacter > [Ruminococcus] lactaris. Next base: position 2,651,007 of record NZ_CP102292.1, on the reverse strand, counting down.
TACGCTTGTAAAGAAAAAGACTTCTTTATGGCGAAGCGGACGCAGAAATCAGGGATATTCCTTCGCAGTGCAGGCCCGCTTTACCTCAGCCCGTTGACCGTTTGTAACTCGAAAGTGGAAATCTTCGTGCAAAGGCACTCGATTTACTTTCTCTAACAAACGCTGCAAAGTGTCTTCGGAACGCTCTACGCTAATGCACCTGCTCAGGAACACCCTGCTTTCCGCTGACCATCTCGATAAGAAGTTTTTAGCTCCACAGCGTATTCACTCAACAATGCAAATTTAAAAAGAATAGAAAAAAGCCGGATGGCTATTGACTAAGATATTCGATCGTAAATATTAGATAGTAGATATTGTATTTAATATTTGACTAATCATTCATCTTAGTTGATAGCCATCCGGCTCTTTATTTCTTATTGGAATTTCGTCTTTGTTGGGAGAAACTGTTCTGGCATGAGGGAAAATTTTCTGATTTGAAAAGCCTAATATCCGCCCTTGCTGTTGCGTGAGCAGTGCATTGACAGGGAGCGTTCCGAAGACACTTTGCCCAACTTGTTAAGGAACGTAAACAGGAGTGCTTCTGCACGAGTGTTTCCACGTTCCTGTTACAAGTTGTCAACGGGCTGAGGTAAAGCGGGTCCTGCACTGCGATGCAACAACAAGTGTGGATATGGACGTTCTTCTGTCAGAAACACTTCCTGCTGTCGCGATATTTTCACCCCAACAAATACAAATGTCATGCTATAATAACTTCGAGGTGATTTTTTGAATTATACATACATTTTAAAATGCAAGGATGGAAGTTTATATACCGGCTGGACAAATGATCTTGAGCAGCGTGTGGCTGCCCACAATACAGGAAAAGGTGCAAAATATACGAAAGCAAGGCGTCCTGTTGAGTTGGTTTATTTTGAAGAATTTGAAACCAAAGAACAGGCGATGAAAAGAGAATATGCGATTAAGCAGATGGCAAGAAAAGATAAATTAGAACTGGTTCGAAGAAAAGAAAAAGCGGATGATCGGAGCGAATAAGTAAAAGATAAAGTAACGATCAAAATAAAGTAAAGGTCAGGTACAGGAAGATAAAAAGATGCCAGGATGAGAAGCTGTTCTGCTTCTCGTCCTGGCATTATCTATCATTTCCAAAGAAGGGTGTATAAGATCTGCAAGTTGGAATTAACCAAAGTATCTCTTCAGAAGTCCCTCGAATGCCTTTCCATGTCTTGCCTCATCTCTTGCCATCTCATGAACTGTATCGTGGATTGCATCAAGATTTGCAGCTTTTGCTCTCTTTGCAAGGTCGAATTTACCTTCTGTAGCACCATGCTCGGCTTCTACTCTCATCTCAAGATTCTTCTTTGTGCTGTCTGTAACAACTTCACCGAGGAGTTCTGCAAACTTGGCAGCATGTTCAGCCTCTTCATAAGCTGCTTTCTCCCAGTACAGACCGATTTCAGGATAACCTTCTCTGTGAGCAACTCTTGCCATTGCAAGATACATACCTACTTCAGAGCATTCTCCCTCGAAGTTAGCTCTTAAATCAGCAAGAATATCTTCGCTGACACCTTTAGCAACACCTACTACATGCTCAGCAGCCCATGCCTTTTCACCGGATACTTCTTTAAACTTGTCAGCACCTACATGACAGACTGGACATTCAGCCGGTGCAGCATCTCCCTCATAAACATAACCACATACTGTACATACAAATTTTTTCATAATCGTAATCTCCTTTTCTTTTAAATAAAATATAAGTTAAGACTTTCTAATGCAGTCACTGCATTCTCCATAAAATAAAGTAGAACTGGAAGTGATCATTCCGTCAAAACAGTCATTCGCAAGACGGTTCATCTCTTCAATACTTTTCATATCCAGCTCAAGATCCAGGAACCGTCCACATTTCGTACATAAGAAATGATTGTGCGGCTGTACGGTTCCATCAAATCTGTCTCCTCCGTCAGGTGTTGATATCTTGATCGCCTCACCGATGTCTGTAAGCAGATTCAGGTTTCGATATACAGTGCCAAGACTGATATTGGGAAATTCCTTCTTTACATGCATATATACGGTATCGGCTGTTGGATGTTCCTTTGTGGATGCAAGATAGTGCTTGATCGCTTCACGTTGTCGGCTGTATTTTAATGCTGCCACAAGAATCCCCCTTTCTAATGATGAAGAAATGGATCAGTAACTTCATCAACTTTAAATTAATAACAGTAATGATTACTGTGATTAGAATATAACTCAATTTTTTTAAAATGTCAACTATATTTCTGAAAAAAACTCAAAAATATTTTCAAATCGTAAAAGCTTCCTTAGTATAGGCGGATAGAAGTGGTCAGATCCTCTTTTTAAATGTTACAAAAATATTAAAAAATAAAGTTGAAAATAGACGAAAAAGAGAGAATAATGACAGATTAAAAGGGATGAAAATAATGAAAAAAGCATAAACTATGTTGACATTACAGCAAGATATTGATACAATCCGATTGTAACATAATTAACAAATATGTAACATTTAGAACTTCCTACAAAAGATAAAAAGAGAAAGTAAGGAGGTTTTATATGAAAAAATTGTATATGGGACAAAAGATGATCGTATCTGCACTGGCAGGTATGATATTGATTCCGGGGAGTGTAGTCAGGATACAGGCAGCAGAAACTGAAGAACAGCAGTCTGTTGTACCGACTGCAGGGATCGAATCGGCACTGGAAGAGTGTTACAGGACAAAAGTAAAAGAAAATCTTCAGCTCTATCTTGTGCCAACAGACGAGGGTGAGTATTTGAATATAGCGTTTTCTGACACGGATGATTTCACTTATGTCAGAAGCGAACCGGATGAGAACAGTGACTGGACAGGAAAATTATATAAAGATTCAACTGTCGAAGTCCTGGAATATCTGGATGGCTGGACAAAGATCCGGTCAGGTGAGACAGAAGGATATGTTCCCACAGAAAAGCTGTTTACAGGAGAAGATGCCCGTATTCATTCAGGGGAGTACGAAGAGAATACGGCAACTGTGACGGCAGACAGACTGAATGTAAGAGCCGGAACCGGAACAGATACAGAGGTGCTGACTCAGGTTAGTGAGGGAGAGACTTATGAAATCCGGGGTGAACAGGCAGATGGCTGGTATCCGGTGAAAGTCGGAGAGATCAATGGCTGGGTGTATGGAGCCTATGTCACGACGGAAACTTCCTATTCTTATGGGGAGACGAAAGAACAGGAAGAAGCACGTATTGCGGCTGAAGAAGAGCAAAAAATCCAGGAGGCAGCGGCAGCCGCACTGGTTTCAAAAGGACAGTCAGTAGTGGACTATGCATATCAGTTCCTTGGCAATCCGTATGTCTGGGGAGGTACAAGTCTTACGAATGGGGCGGACTGTTCCGGGTTTGTCCAGTCAGTTTACGCACATTTTGGAATCAGCCTCCCAAGGACATCCTATGAACAGAGAACAGCGGGGGATGAGATCAGCTATGCAGAGGCACAGCCGGGAGATCTGATCCTTTATGAAGGTCATGTTGGTATTTATATGGGAGATGGAAAGATCATAAATGCCATGAATGAAGCACAGGGTATTGGAGTTTGCAGTGCGACATATACGAATATTGTGGCAGTTCGAAGAGTACTGTAGAAGTTGAGTGATAATTCAAATGTCAAGAGCTGGCATGACCTGAAATTTAAATAAGCAAAATGCACAAAAATGTAGAGTTTTGTAAAAAGTGGTCGAATAAATCGAAAATGGAGTTTTCAACTTATCCACATTAAAATCTTAGAAAAAGGTGGAAAAATATAACGTTTTTAAAAAGTTATCCACATTATCCACACGAAATCCACACTTTTTGGTGGATTACTTTTAAATAAAAAGAGAACGAACGTTTTGTGTAGAAGTTATGAAAATAGAAAATTGTCGAAAAAAAGAAAGAAAAGAATTGACTTTTAAGAAGTTGTAAAATCAGTGGAGTTTAAAAAGAAAAATCTGAAAATTCAAAAAATAGTTGATAAAACCAGGTCGAAGGACTATAATGTAAAGCACGAAAAATAGAAGGAGGAATCAGCAATGGCACAGATTTCTAAAGAGACAAGAATTGGCGAGCTTCTCGTTACATTTCCAGAAGCAGCTCCGATTCTGATGGAAATTGGAATGCACTGCCTTGGATGCCCGGCATCTCAGATGGAATCTCTGGAAGAAGCAGCAATGGTTCATGGAATCGACAGTGACCTTCTTGTAGAGAAGATTAATGCAGCGATGGCAGCAGCAGGAAAATAATAAAAGAGGCGGAAACGTTTCATGAAAATTGAAAGCCCCTGACACCAGGAAGTCCTGATGTCAGGGGCTTTTTTTCGTTGTCAGTTATACGGTTAAAGTGCTGCCAGTTTCTGTACTGCATCCGCTGATACGATGATCTCGCAATGCTCTTCAAGAAAAGCAAGGATTGTAGAATCCGCTTTTTCAGGAGTGCTATATTCCGAAAGCATATTACATATCTTATTAAATTCATGGTCGGAAGAAGAACCAGGTGCAAGTGCAAGAATATAAGTGTGATTCTCTTTATCTTTATAAAGTGTATTCGCATTCTTATAGAATGGAGCTGCAAGGCGTGCAGCACGAATCACAGAATCTAAAGTGCTAAATGAGAAAAGACGAAGCGTAAGCTGTGGTTCAGAAACAGCTTCCTCCTGTTCCTCTTCGGGGGACGCGGAAGGAAGACCTGCCGCTGCTTCTTTTACTTTATTGAGCAGGTCAAGAAATTCATCTGCTCCCTGCAGCTTTTCAAGCACATCATTGTTCACTGTATCTGAATCGCCAAGCGGTGTAAATTTTGAAAACCGGGTATCCAGCTCTTCAGGGTCTTCGACTTTCGTTATAATCAGGACGATCGAATCCGCAGAGGAAGGAATCGCCTCGATCATGAGCGGAAGATCTTCCGCATCAAAACCGAAATCAAATGATGCCTGCTGCATCATATCCCGAAATAAAGATTTTGCTTTCTCAGTACCATAAGCCAGCTCGCTGAGCTTTAAATGGCGGGCTGCCAGATCAGCATGTGTCAACGTACAACGAATTTGATTATCATTGATTTTTTCAATTTTCATATGATCACATCCCTCTCTTCTATATAAAAGATGTTGGGGTCAAAAACCCCCAACAATGATGCTAACGGATTGTTTCGTGCTACGCACTCCCACAATCCTACCCTGACATCATATAAAATAATATGAGTATTGAATGACTTTGATCCAATAAGATATATCATTTCACTGTCTAGTATAAGCAAAAATCAAAAAGATGTAAAGAAAAAGAAGATAAGTTTATAATTCTTTCATCATCTTTTTCTGTTATCAACAAATTCACATAGCTTATCAACAAGAAACACATTGAAAAATGCTTTATTCTGCCCATATAATGGCACTTACAGAAGACAGCGGTCAGGATAACGACTCAGAAGAAAGGAGATTCGGAAAAGATTCAAATGGAGAAATTGATTTGCTGCAGGTGGTGCTGTCTTCGCAGTTCGCATAAATACTCAACAGTATGTCACAGTACTTCCAACGGGTCTTCAAAAATGCGGACATAAGGTTATCAGTATCTGCAGAGAAAGGAGAGAGTATACGCCAATGATGGACATAACTGATAAAGAGAGTTACAGAAGTTTGTACTCTGAGTTAAAGCAGTATGAAAAGAGAGGGATAGACATCCTTATGGATGGATATCAGGTAAGTCCGATGCAGATCGTGACCGCATATATGGCAAAAGAAGAAGGTGCTTATATGCGTGATTATGTGATGGATCAGAATGGAAGACTGGAATCTCTGACATTTACCGATGTAGATGAATTGAATGTAGATAAATTTGGATTGTCAGTGCTTACCCCTTGATGCCGGACAGTACAGATAGATGAGCAGTCAGAGAAAAGAAAGGTCAGAAAAGGACGCATCAATGTGCGGAAAGTATATTCAGAAAAAGTCTGATATGTTATAATGATTGCGGATAGGAGGTGCCGCATGAACGAAAGAAAAAGGCATAGAAGAAAAGGCAGAAGAAGACGGAGAAGATCACCGGGGATCGCCTTGATCATTTCCATCGTACTTGTCATTATCATAGCAGTAGCAGGAATTTTTGTTGTCTGGAAGAGATATGGTCCATCGAATGAAAGGGCTGATCTGGAACAATATTATGGCCTGGACAGCAAAGATGAGATCGCAGTAGTGATTGATGATGAAGTGATACGAAGCGAAGATCTGGCACAGGATAAAGCGGAAGGATTAAAAGTAATTTCGGCAAAGGTCTATGACAGTGAATATTATATTGAAGCTTCTGTTGTAAGAGATAAGATTAATGAGCGTTTTTACTGGGATTCAAATGAACAGATTCTTTTATATACACTGCCGTCAGGGAATGTTTCTGTCGTGGCAGATACGAATGAATATACTGAGGTCAATGAACAGAAAAGTGTAGATTATACCATTCTGAAAATGGAGGGCGACAAAGTTTATATTGCACTTCCATTTATACAGACGTATACCAATATGGAGTACAAAGTATATCAGGATCCGAACAGGATCGTGATCACGACAGACTGGGGTGAAAAAGAGACCGCAGTTGTAAAAGGTGATACACAGATCCGTTATCAGGGCGGAGTGAAAAGTCCTGTTCTCACCGATGTAAAAAAGAACGACAAGGTTACAGTTCTGGAAGATGAGGATGACTGGCAGAAAGTAGCTACAGCAGATGGATTTATCGGTTATCTGAAAAGCAGTAAGCTGAAAGACCAGAAGAAAGAAAAAACTTCCAGAGATTTTGCGGAGCCGGAATATACAAGTATTTCAAAAGATTATAAGATCAATATGGCATGGCATAATGTTACGAATGTCAGTGCCAACCAGAGCATTCAGAGTATGCTCGCTACTACAAAAGGACTGACTACGATTGCACCGACCTGGTTCAGTCTTGCAGATACTGAAGGAAATATCACATCCATTGCAGACACAGACTATGTTCAGTATGCAAAGCAGGCAGGACTGGAAGTGTGGGCGGTACTCCGGGATTTCCATGGAGGTATTAATTCATATGATGAGACTTATGAAGTATTAAGTTACAGTTCAAAAAGAGCAAAAGTGATCGATCAGGTGATCGCGGCTGCATTGCAGAGTCAGGTAGATGGAATCAACCTGGATTTTGAACTGATCTCGTCAAAGTGTGGAGTGCATTATATTCAGTTTGTGAGAGAGCTGTCAGTAAAGTGCAGAGAGAACAACCTGGTATTATCAGTAGACAACTATGTTCCGAAGCCCTACAATACGCAGTACGATCTGAAAGAGCAGGCAGCGGTAGCGGATTATGTGTTCATCATGGCATATGATGAGCATACAGACGGCTCTAATGAAGCCGGATCTGTTGCATCTATCAGTTACCTGGAAAACGGTGTGACAGATGCACTGAAGCTTGTCCCGAAAGAAAAGCTGGTTGCTGCAATCCCGTTTTTTACAAGACTTTGGAAAGAAACTCCAAAGACGGAAGAAGAGTTGGCTGCAGAAGCAGGAACAGAGGCAGCAGATTATCCGAACAGTGTAAGCAGTCAGGCACTTGGTATGGATGAAGCTGCACAGGCGGTTCAGAATGCAGGTGTGACAGCACAATGGGATGATGAGACGAAGCAGAATTATGCAAAGTGGGAAGCAGATGGAAGTACCTACAGGATCTGGCTGGAAGATATGCAGTCATTGGAAGAAAAGATGACAGTAATCCGACAGAACGAACTGGCAGGAGTTGCAGAGTGGAGTCTTGGAAGAGAAAATAGCGGCGTATGGGATCTGATTCTCCAATATTTGAATTAAATAAAGATGATTTTGAAAAAATATCCTTTTCAGACATATACTACAATATAAGTCTGAGGAGGATATTTATTTTGCTTAAAAAAATGCGAAAAAAAGCAGGAGCATTACTTGTAATGATTTGCCTTGGCGTGATCATTTTACTGTGTTGGGAGGCGGGAGAGCATCTGAAAGATAAGATTCTCAGAAGTCTTGAAACTGCAGCAGAAGCCCGTACAGGAAAGCAGACAGTAGTCCTTGACAGCGGGCATGGAGGAAGTGATTCCGGGAAAGTCGGGATCAATGGGGCGAAAGAAAAGGAGATTAATCTGCTGATTGCAAAAGAGATCAGAAGATTGCTTGAAAAAGAAAAGATTGAAGTAATTATGGTCCGGGAAAAAGATGAGGAGCTTGGAAAGAGTAAAGTAGAAGATTTGAAATACAGAGTTTCGCTGATGAATGAAAAAAAGCCGTCACTGGCAGTCAGCATTCATCAGAACAGTTATCATGAAGAAAATGTTTTTGGAGCACAGGTTTTTTATTATAAGACTTCAACCGAAGGAGAAAAGGCGGCTGCGGTCATTCAGGAAGCACTTCAGGAAGTGAATCCTGAAAATACGAAAAAAATTAAAGCAAATGATACATACTATCTTTTAAAGAAGACCGAAGTTCCGACGGTGATCGTAGAATGTGGCTTTTTAAGTAATTATGCAGAGGCAGAAAAACTGGTATCAGAAGACTATCAGAAGAAGGTGGCAGAAGCGGTGACAAAAGGCATCCTGCAATATCTGAAAGATCAGTGATGAAAGTAATGAAGAAAGTAATGAAGAAGGGATAAATAGTTTTTTTTTCAATAGAAAGATGTTATAATAAAATTTATGGAAACGATAATAAGAAAAATAGATAAAAATAATCTTGATCCTGAAGTAATCGAAGAGGCAGGAAATATTCTGAAGAATGGCGGGCTTGTAGCATTTCCGACGGAGACAGTCTACGGACTGGGAGCGGATGCGTTGAAGGAGGAGGCAGCGAAGAAGACTTATGCTGCAAAAGGCCGTCCATCGGATAATCCGCTGATCGTGCATATTGCGGATTATGAAGATCTGAAGGCAGTTGCGGTGAATATCCCGGCGAAGACGGATGCCCTGGCAGCTCATTTCTGGCCTGGTCCACTGACGATGATCTTTGAGAAGAGTGAGATTGTACCGTACGGAACGACAGGCGGACTGGATACCGTTGCAGTCAGGATGCCGAGTGATCCGGTGGCAGCGGCTGTGATCCGGGCAGCAGGTGGATTCGTATCTGCACCAAGTGCCAATACATCAGGAAGACCGAGTCCCACAACAGCACAGCATGTCAGTGAAGATCTGGACGGAAAGATCGATATGATTCTTGACAGTGGAAGTGTGGATATCGGTCTGGAATCAACGATTCTTGATATGACTGTAGAACCGCCGATGATCCTGCGTCCGGGGGCAATCACTGCGGATATGTTTGAAGAAGTGATCGGCCCGGTCAGTGTGGATGAGACAATCCTTGGAAGTGAGAGCAACAAAGCTCCGAAAGCACCGGGGATGAAATATCGTCATTATGCTCCGAAGGCAAAGCTGATCATTGCCGAGGGGGACATCCGGGAGGAAGTTCTTGCAATCCGTCAGCTTGCATATGCCGCACATCGCCAAGGCGAGCGGGTTGGAATTATTGCAACCGGGGAGACACTTCCATTTTATAAGTATGGAATTGTAAAGAATATCGGGACCCGAGAGAATGAGAAGACCATTGCAAGGAATCTGTACCGGGTTTTGAGAGAATTTGATGACGAAAAGGTTGACATTATCTACAGTGAATCCTTTGCCATGCAGGGGATTGGAAGTGCGATCATGAACCGTCTGGAAAAGGCGGCGGGACATTTAAGAATCAGTGCATCTGCAGTAGTAAAGCAGCAGAGATACCGGAGAGTTATTTTCGTAAGTAATACAGATTCTTATATCGGACCGATGGCAGCGGAGCTTTTGAGGAACAAAGAGCTGGAACAGGAGTATGTGGTTGATTGCAGCGGACTTGTGGTTTTGTTCCCTGAACCGGTGAATCCAAAGGCAGAAGCAATCATGAAGAGTGCAGGCATGACGCTGGAAGGTCATGTGGCGAAGCAGTTTGACAGTGAGAGTCTGCAGCCGGATACACTGATTCTGACAGTAGATGAGAGTACAAAGAAAAAGATGATTTCAGAGTATGAAAACACAGAGAACGTATATACGTTAAGTGAATTTGCAGGAGAGGGAGAAGAGATTCCAGATCCTTATGGAAAGCCGCTTACTGCATACGGTGAGTGCTTTGAAGTCCTGAAGAGACTCATAGATCAATTAGAAGAAAAATTAAATTCATTTGCAAAAGGAGAAGAATAATGGCAAAAGTACATGTAATGGATCACCCGTTGATCGCGCACAAAATCAGTTATATCCGCAGCGAGGAAGTTGGAACGAAAGAATTTCGCGAGATGATCGGAGAGATTGCACAGTTGATGTGTTATGAGGCAACCAGAGATCTGAAACTTGAAGATGTTCAGATCAAGACCCCGATCTGTGAGATGACAGGAAAGTCTCTTGCAGGAAAGAAACTGGCGATCGTGCCGATCCTTCGTGCAGGACTTGGAATGGTTGACGGATTCCTGACACTGATTCCGGCAGCAAAGGTAGGTCATATCGGACTTTATCGTGATCCGGAGACACTTGAACCGGTAGAGTATTACTGCAAATTACCGGCAGACTGTGAAGAGAGGGAAGTTTTCGTAGTAGATCCGATGCTTGCAACAGGCGGTTCCAGTGTGGCAGCGATTCAGATGCTGAAAGATAAAGGCGTAAAGCATATCCGTTTTGTATGCATTATCGCAGCACCGGAAGGTGTTGAGCGTATGAAAAAAGAGCATCCTGATGTAGATCTCTATATCGGTTCTCTGGATGAGAAACTGAACGATCATGGTTATATCGTACCGGGACTTGGTGATGCCGGAGACCGTATCTTCGGTACAAAATAAGAGGACAGACGAAGGAGCTGATGCAGATGTCTGATAAGAGAACAGATTATTTATCATGGGATGAATATTTTATGGGTGTTGCGATGCTTTCGGGAATGCGTTCAAAAGATCCGAATACGCAGGTGGGATGCTGTATTGTCAGTCAGGATAATAAGATTTTGTCCATGGGCTACAACGGACTGCCGATCGGCTGTTCAGATGACGAGTTCCCATGGGCGAGAGAAGGAGAAGATCCGCTGGATACAAAGTATGTTTATACGACGCACAGCGAGCTGAATGCAATTTTGAACTACAGTGGCGGCAGTCTTGCGGGAGCGAAACTTTACGTGTCTCTTTTCCCGTGCAACGAATGTGCAAAAGCTATCATACAGTCAGGGATCAAAGAGGTGATCTATGACTGTGATAAGTACGCACATACTCCGGCGGTTATGGCATCAAAAAGAATGATGGATGCAGCAGGGGTCAGATACCATCAGTATCATCGCACGAACAGAAAGATTGAGATTGAATTGTAAATGATGCAGGTACGCTTCCGGGCGTACCTGTTTCGTAAAAAGGAGACAATATGATTCGGACAGTACAGTTATCAGAAATTACAGAAAATATCAAAGAAATGTGCATTGAAGCAAATCATTTTCTGTCACCGGATATGGCAGAAGCAATGAAGCAGGCACAGCAGAACGAAAAGTCACCGCTTGGAAAGCAGATCCTTGGACAGCTTCAGGAAAATCTTGAGATAGCCGCACAGGATAGGATCCCGATCTGTCAGGATACAGGAATGGCAGTTGTCTTTCTGGAGATCGGACAGGAGGTACACTTTGAAGGCGGCAGCCTGGAAGAAGCAGTAAATGAAGGTGTACGGCAGGGATATGTGGAAGGATATCTCCGTAAATCCGTTGTAGGGGATCCATTGATCCGCGAAAACACAAAAGATAATACTCCTGCGGTTCTTCATATCAGGATCGTGGAAGGTGACCGGGTGAAGATCAAGGTTGCACCGAAAGGGTTCGGCAGTGAAAATATGAGCCGTGTATTTATGCTGAAGCCGGCAGAGGGAATCGAAGGCGTGAAAGATGCAGTTCTGACGGCGGTGAAAGATGCAGGACCGAATGCCTGTCCGCCGATGGTAGTCGGTGTTGGGATCGGAGGCACATTTGAAAAATGTGCATTGATGGCAAAAGAAGCACTGACAAGAGAGGCAGGAAGTCATTCGGAGATACCTTATGTGAAAGATCTGGAGGAAGAGCTGCTTGAAAAGATCAACGGTCTTGGAATCGGACCGGGAGGTCTTGGCGGCACAACGACAGCAATGGCAGTGAATATCAATACTTATCCGACTCATATTGCAGGACTTCCTGTTGCGGTAAATATATGCTGCCATGTCAATCGTCATGCAATAAGAACAATATAATTCCACGAGCTTTCATCGTGGACAGAGTGATGAAAAGAGGAAGATTTTATGGACAGGCATATTACAGCACCGATCAATAAAGAAACTGCAAGATCATTACATGCAGGAGACTATGTATATATAACAGGGACGATGTATACCGCGAGAGATGCGGCACATAAAAGAATGTATGAGATTCTTCAGAAGGGTGGAGAACTGCCGGTTGACTGGAAGGATCAAGTGATCTATTATATGGGACCATCCCCGGCAAGAGAGGGCAGACCGATCGGATCAGCAGGTCCGACAACAGCAAGCAGAATGGATAAATACGCACCGCAGCTGCTGGATCTTGGACTGGGAGCAATGGTTGGAAAAGGCAAAAGAAGCCAGGCTGTTATCGATGCGATCGTGAGAAATGGTTCAGTATATTTTGCGGCGGTAGGAGGAGCAGGAGCTCTTCTTTCCAAATGTATTACTTCCGCAGAGGTGGTCGCTTATGACGATCTTGGAACAGAGGCAATCAGAAAGCTCACAGTAGAAAACTTTCCGGCGATCGTTGTGATCGACAGTGAGGGAAATAATCTGTATGAAACTGCGATCAAAGAATACAGAAAAGTGGAGGAATAAGATTCATGAAGAGAATCCTTTTGATGGTATTCAGAAATCTCTGGTTTGTTCCATGGGCATGGTGTAAGCTGTGCTATCGGGCGTCTCATACAGATAAATATACAGAAGAAGAACAATATTCATTTATCCGGTGGGTAGATCTGCATGCAAATAAAGGCGGAAATGTAAAAATAGATGTGCATGGAAGTGAAAATATACCGGCAGAGAATGGTTTTATGTTTTTCCCAAACCATCAGGGTCTGTATGATGTGTTGGCGATGATAGAAGCGTGTCCACGGCCATTTTCAGTCGTGGCTAAAAAAGAAGTGGGAAATATTCCATTTTTAAAGCAGGTCTTTTCGTGTCTTAAGGCATTCCTGCTGGACAGAGAAGATGTGCGTCAGGCGATGAAAGTGATCATAGATGTATCGAAAGAAGTTGAAAAAGGAAGAAACTACCTGATTTTCCCGGAAGGTACACGTTCTAAAAATGGAAATAAGATCGGTACATTTAAAGGTGGAAGTTTTAAAGCTGCAACAAAGGCAAAATGCCCGATCGTTCCGGTGGCACTGATTAATTCTTTCGTGCCATTTGACCGGAATACGATCCGCCCTGTAACAGTACAGGTACATTTCCTTAAGCCGTTGGAATATGAAGATTACAAAGAGATGAAGACAACCGAGATTGCGGCACTGGTAGAAAAGCAGATCCAGGAAACGATCGATGCGAATGTAGGAGAATAAATAGAATCAGAATCATTTAACTCCCAATTTTAATAATATCCTGTCCAGCTCTCTTCGTCATCGTCGACATCAACAGAATTGTCCGGGATCGTATCGGTACCATCGGAAATGCCCGGGATTGTAGTATCATTGTCGGCCTTGTTGCCGGAAGTACTGTTGGATGCATTTCCGCTATTACCGGAATTGTTGCTTGAATTATTGGAAGAACTGTTATTTCCTTTGCTCTTGCTACCTGATTTGCTGCCGGAGGCTGAAGACTGTCCATCCTTGTTGGAATCATCGTTCTTTCCGTCGGTCAGGTCAAGATCCGGCAAGGAATTATCGGAATCTTTTGAATCACTCTTTTTCTTATCAGATTTTTTATCTTTAGAAGTGGATTCAGTCTTCTTATCGGATGTTCCTGAAGTAATGCGAATGGCTGCAAATGCGGCTATTGCCAGAACACAAACGGCGATCACCGATATAATGATCAGTTGCTTTTTCTTTTTGGGATTCATTTTTTTTCGTCTTCTCGATCTGCTCATAGGATACTCCTTATTTTTTAAAAAATTTTACTGGTGCAATCGTAGTAGAGGACGTTCTTTTTTCTTTCAATGACAGTCTGAGAGTTTTTATAAAGTTCAGCTTGAAAAAAATCATTTTCCCTGGCAATCACTTCAAGTAAGTTTCATAAAGGAAAGCCCTCCACACCTTACTATAACACAAATAGCCACATAAAAATAAGAAAAATTTGACAAAAAAATACAGGTAAACGGATTGAAAAATGTCAGGAAAAATAGTACTATAAAATAGTATAGTAATAACTTGGTCACAATGCATTCGGAATGTGTTGTGATTGTTGCTTATAAAAAGGAAATAAAAAGAGAAAAGCAGGAGGGATTATGAGTGCAAGAAGAAAGCAGTTAATAGCTTTATCCGTGGTACTCGTCTGCGTCATCGGAATGGCTGCATATGGAATTGTGCGGGTATCGAATAAGACTGCCGATAAGGAAAATGGCTTCGATGTTGCTATGACAGATACGACTGACAAGTCAGAGGATGGATCAAAAGATTCGGATAAGACAGAGAAAAAGGAAAAGACGGATCAGAAGAGTGATGCGAAAAAGGACGATTCCGTTAAAGAAGAGGATAAAAAGGAAGAGACTCTGCCTACATTGGATCTGACAAAGAATGAGGCAAAGAAATCCACCCGGAAGAAGAGCAGTAGCTCATCAGCAAGTTCTTCATCTTCTGGGAATGCAGGAAATACTACAGCCAATGGTTCTAACAGTACATGGAAACCGGGAAACAGTTCCAATACCGGTTCTAACACTGGAAATAATGGATCAAATAGCAGTTCAAAGCCGGAAAATAATGGATCAAATAACGGCTCTAATTCAGGTAATAACGGCTCAAATAATGGTAATAATGGTTCCAATACCGGTGGAAATACAAATCCGGGAACCGGTAATCCGGATAATGATGTGAATCTGCCGGAGACAAAGCCATCAGAACCGACAACTCCGACAGAGCCAACCGGACCAGATGAAAATGGTGAATATTGGACAGGATATTATTAAAAAAGAGTTCAGAATAAAAAGATAATTGATTGCTGCGGGAGGGACGAAGATGAAGATAAAAAAGGGATTTGTATTGCGGGATGTCGCAGGCAGATCCGTTGTAGTTGCTACAGGGGCAGCCGCCAAAAAATTTCGTGGCATGATTATGCTGAATGATACCGGCAAAGAAATTTGGATAAGATTGCAGAAAGGCATGGATCAGGAAGAGATTATCCGCAGCATGGTTGAAGATTATGAAGTCAGTGAGGAAAAGGTCACAGCAGATGTTCAGAGTTTAATCGGACAGATGCAGGAAAATGGTTTTTTAGAAGAATAAATAGATGTCGGGGTCAAAAGCCCCCGACTTTGATGCCTACGGATTGCTCCGTGCTACGCACTTCCACAGTCCTACCCAATCTTCGCATATCGTGGGATTATCATCCCACTTTTATGCTCATATCGGGGCGGGTCCTAAGGTCTTTCACCCACCTATGAGCAAGCTCATGTGGGCTTAGACCTTTTGACCCTGGCATCATAAATACAATACAGTATAATGTGAACTTCCGGAAATTTTACATATAAGGAGGAAAAGAAAGGAATGAACAAAAAGAGGTTACAGAGATTGGGTGTGGTGTGCATGGCAGCAGCCATGGTACTCACGACAGTAAGTTTCCCAAGAGTAGCGAAAGCTGAGGGGGAAACGTCAACGCAGACAGAAGAGGCAACGAGTACTAAACCGGAAAAAGGAAAAGTTCTGGTGCAGGTGGATCAGAATGTGCTGAAAGCAAATGCGATGTGTAACAGTGAGATGGATCCGGCGATCAGTTGGGATAGTGCCAGCAATTACACAAAGAATATTGATGGTCAGGCAGAGTATGCATTTGACGGGGATGAAAGGCTGGGAACGAGTTCGGACAAAATTACTGGTGGTATGTGGCATTCGCGTTATACAAATACTAGTGGCGGAAGAATAGCAGGTACATCTATCAATTATAGTCCTGTCAATCGCGGATATGAAGAAACCATCGACGATTCGAACAGACCTTGGATTGGTTCTGGATTTGGTCGAAAAATTATGCTGGCACAAGTAACATATATGGGAAGATATACGGACAATAATGTAAGTAATAATATTGCAGATTATGTCCTGTATTATGCGAATATGGATAATCCGAATCAAGAACCAGGAGCAAATGACTGGCAGATTGCAAAAGAGGGAACTTTAGCAGCTACTTCTGCAGCATCAGATATCGTGTTGGATACTGCTGTAGAGGCTACTCATTTTAAGCTGGTGGGAAAGACTGTATATAATAACCAAGCGGGTACTAGTAAGGCAGGCGAAGATGCGTTGGTATGTGCGAGAGAGATTAAGGTTTATGAATTAAAAGATATAGATATTAACCTTACTGCTCCAACAAGTGCAGGTGGAACAAATGCAGATGCAACAACTTCAGAGCCGGGTACAGTAATAAAAAGTGTACAGGATATATCAGCGAATCCGGCAACGATGAGCGATGCTGTGGTAACAGATAAAAATGAACTTGATTTATCTCACCCTGTAACTGTTACGAGTACAAGCGGAGATAAGCTTGATATTACGGGAGAAAATAATAAGGATGATTCAGTATTAATTCAATTTCAAATTAAGCTGAAAGACCTTCCTTCAGATGCTGATTCGGTTATTGTTGCTAAGGGCGATCAGTATAAGATTGCTTATAAAAGACAAACATGGAACAATCATACGATATATAGAATTAAATTTTGGGTTACAGGTCCGGATAGTTTAGGGGATGCTCGTTGGAAGGAAGTTGGTTGCAATTTTACTGATGCAACGTACTTGAATAAATGGATTACAGTAACTGCAATGTATGATGGAACAACTGCGACAAAGCTTTGGATTAATGGAACATCTAAGAGCGATGGATGGAATTCCAATACTGCTTATAATAGCAGCAATGTAGGTGCAGCAATTGTACATAAAGATGCAAATGTACAGATAGGTAACACAGGACTATTTGGTTATATTAAAGATTTGAAAATATATTCCCATTTAGGTAATAGCGTGACAAGTAATCAAGGTAATTATTCAGCATTAGTATCGGCTTTATCAGATGAAAATAATGCAACAAAAGTTTTTGATCTTTCAGCAACAGCAGCAGTGGTACCTGCCTATACGCTTAAAACAGTTTGGGATACAACAAGTCAGAACGATCCTGAAACTGGGTTACCCAAGAATACATATACAGAGACAGTTACAGTAGAACCTACTGCAAATGCAAGTATTGTAACAGCTCCGGAAGCTGTAACAGTCAATATCGATGGAAATACCCAAAATAATAAAGTCGTTCCGGTCAGTGAGGACAGCACTGTTGCAGACAACGGAACGGCAACAGTCAAATATGTATTTGAAGATATGCTGCGTGGTGGTTCTCTCAGAATGATCACGGCAAATGGTGAGACAGATTATACGAAGACAAGTATGCGTTTTGGATATGACTTCCAGTTGCCCACAGATACAGCTTTTAATAGCTGTGAATGGTACTATGGAACTACTGCCAGTGATCTGAAGTTGAGCTTAACACCGGGTGCGAATACAAAGAAGATAGAAAATCCGACAGCAACGAAGCAAGGGTATATCCGTTCCAACATTGTATTTACGAATATTGCAAAAGCTAATTTTGATAGAGATATTGTTGCCAGAGTTCTGGTGAAGTATACAAAAGATGGCAAGACGTATAGCAAGATGGGAGCATATGTTGATCAGAACAGCGTAAGTAGTATTGCAGAAAAAATTAAGAACAGCGGATCAGAAACTGAAAAGAATTACGTGAACGAATTAACAAAGACCGATTAAGGGAAGGAAGAGTTATGAAAAAAAGAGTATATAGTGAGCCATCTATGGAGATTGTAATATTAAATGGCGAGGATATTATCTGTGCAAGCAATGCCGGAGATAATGATGTTAAGGCACCATTCTCGGATAATGGTACAGAATCCAATTCATTAGATTATAGTGATCCGGTAGAATAAAAACAGAGATATGCAGAGGTAATTATGAGCTACAGCAGATTTGTCACAGGATGAATTTGCTGTAGCTTTTTTATTTATTTCCTTTATAATGAAATAAGAGTACTTATATAATGAAAATGGATATAAGGAGCAGGCAGAGCAGAAAATATGGAAATACAAAAATCGGATAAAGAACAGGAAAAGCTGAATATAGAAAAAGTCTTGGAAGAAAAAGGTTATTTAATGACAGCACCTTTTGGGACAAGTATGCTCCCGTTCATAAGACCACAGAGAGATATTATCGTCGTGAGAAAGTACCAGGGAGAAGCAAAATGCCGGGATGTTATTTTATACCGGAGAGTGGGCGGCAAATTAGTTCTTCACCGTATTCTGGAAGTCGGTGCCGACAGTTATGTACTTTGTGGTGATAACCAGTATATAAAAGAATATGGCGTAAAAAAAGAGCAGGTATTAGGAGTATTGGAGGGAGTTTACAGAGATGAAAAATATATCGACTGTAAGAAAGGCAGGGGGTATAAAGTGTATGTGAGATTGTGGTGCAAGTCGTTGCTTATGAGAAGAATTATATTAAAAGTAAAGTGGACATTTATAAGGGGAGGATCCTTTTTACAAAAAAATATAAAAAGGGATTGACAAAAAGAAGAACCTTTTGTATAATAAACCTCGCACTGTTGGTGCTAATTGAATAAATACTGTAGAAATACAGTAGAGTTCAGTCAGGAGAAATACTCAAGAGGCTGAAGAGGTGCCCCTGCTAAGGGTATAGGTCGGGTGACCGGCGCGAGGGTTCAAATCCCTCTTTCTCCGTTTGATATCATCCGGAAAACTACTGGATAGCCAGTAGTTTTTATATGTAAGAGTTACAAAATGATATCAAAGATGATATAAGACTGGTTCAAAAGAAAATGAAAAACTTTGAAAAAAGTATTGACATTGAGAAGAACAAATGGTATTATATCTAAGCTGACTCGTGAGAACGAGTAGAGCAAGTAAAAAACTTTGAAAAAAGTTAAAAAAGTTCTTGACAAAGAGAAAAGCTTTTGATAAAATATAAAAGCTGTCGCTTGAAAAGAACAGCAAAAAGAACCTTGATAATTGAACAATAGACAACAATAACCCTTGAAAATTTCTTTAAGAGAAGATTTTCGAAAAGCGAAGACTGCACGAACAAAGCAGCAGTTTTGAAAGCTTGCTTTCAGAAAGTGATGCTTGTGAGTATTGGCGAAGCCACGAAAGCGAAAAACGAAGTTTTGAGCTTGAGGCAGTCGAGCGAACGGTTAAAAACCAAACAACAGTAAAAAGGGAAGAATTAGCTAGTATGTTGATTCTGAACTGGATACAAACACTTTTAACGAGAGTTTGATCCTGGCTCAGGATGAACGCTGGCGGCGTGCTTAACACATGCAAGTCGAGCGAAGCACTTAGGAAAGATTCTTCGGATGATTTCCTATTTGACTGAGCGGCGGACGGGTGAGTAACGCGTGGGTAACCTGCCTCATACAGGGGGATAACAGTTAGAAATGACTGCTAATACCGCATAAGACCACAGCACCGCATGGTGCAGGGGTAAAAACTCCGGTGGTATGAGATGGACCCGCGTCTGATTAGTTAGTTGGTGGGGTAACGGCCTACCAAGGCGACGATCAGTAGCCGACCTGAGAGGGTGACCGGCCACATTGGGACTGAGACACGGCCCAAACTCCTACGGGAGGCAGCAGTGGGGAATATTGCACAATGGGGGAAACCCTGATGCAGCGACGCCGCGTGAGCGAAGAAGTATTTCGGTATGTAAAGCTCTATCAGCAGGGAAGAAAATGACGGTACCTGACTAAGAAGCCCCGGCTAACTACGTGCCAGCAGCCGCGGTAATACGTAGGGGGCAAGCGTTATCCGGATTTACTGGGTGTAAAGGGAGCGTAGACGGAGCAGCAAGTCTGATGTGAAAACCCGGGGCTCAACCCCGGGACTGCATTGGAAACTGTTGATCTGGAGTGCCGGAGAGGTAAGCGGAATTCCTAGTGTAGCGGTGAAATGCGTAGATATTAGGAGGAACACCAGTGGCGAAGGCGGCTTACTGGACGGTAACTGACGTTGAGGCTCGAAAGCGTGGGGAGCAAACAGGATTAGATACCCTGGTAGTCCACGCCGTAAACGATGACTACTAGGTGTCGGGTGGCAAAGCCATTCGGTGCCGCAGCCAACGCAATAAGTAGTCCACCTGGGGAGTACGTTCGCAAGAATGAAACTCAAAGGAATTGACGGGGACCCGCACAAGCGGTGGAGCATGTGGTTTAATTCGAAGCAACGCGAAGAACCTTACCTGCTCTTGACATCCCGGTGACGGCAGAGTAATGTCTGCTTTTCTTCGGAACACCGGTGACAGGTGGTGCATGGTTGTCGTCAGCTCGTGTCGTGAGATGTTGGGTTAAGTCCCGCAACGAGCGCAACCCCTATCTTCAGTAGCCAGCGGTAAGGCCGGGCACTCTGGAGAGACTGCCAGGGATAACCTGGAGGAAGGTGGGGATGACGTCAAATCATCATGCCCCTTATGAGCAGGGCTACACACGTGCTACAATGGCGTAAACAAAGGGAAGCGAACCCGCGAGGGTGGGCAAATCCCAAAAATAACGTCTCAGTTCGGATTGTAGTCTGCAACTCGACTACATGAAGCTGGAATCGCTAGTAATCGCGAATCAGAATGTCGCGGTGAATACGTTCCCGGGTCTTGTACACACCGCCCGTCACACCATGGGAGTCAGTAACGCCCGAAGTCAGTGACCCAACCGTAAGGAGGGAGCTGCCGAAGGTGGGACCGATAACTGGGGTGAAGTCGTAACAAGGTAGCCGTATCGGAAGGTGCGGCTGGATCACCTCCTTTCTAAGGAAGAAAAAAGTAGAGGATTTTTACTGTTGTCTATTGTTGGGTTATCAAGTAGAGGGATGTTCTCCTTACTAGGTTCGAAAGAACCTCACCAAGTGCGGAGAACAAGCTTAGGACTAAGCTCGAAAAGACCTCGCTAAGACCTATAGCTTTTTGGTGGTGATGCGTTCAGGGGTAACACCCGTTCCCATCCCGAACACGATGGTAAAGACCTGAATGGCCGATGGTACTGCACTGGAGACGGTGTGGGAGAGTAGGTGGCCGCCAAATTTAAAAAGAAAAAGACAAGGTCTGACGGAAACTTCAGAAAACTAAGGTTCGAAAAAACCTCACCAAGAATTCTGAAGTACCAATCGACTAACGTGCGAAAAGACCGCACGAAGTCTTTAGGCATAGATACAGGCACAGATGAGCAACAACTTATCACCGCCAACCCAGTCAGCAGGGCAGTGCTGTTATGATAACTGGTTTCACCAGTGATTAGATATACAAAGAGATTTGTGTATGTAATGACTGATGAAAGTCGGTCAGGATGCGAAGCTCGCATCTTTATGTACCTTGAAAACTGCATATAGTGAAAATCAATAGATTAAGATAAATATCTAATCAAGACATCCGAGGTAATGTTAACAACATTAACTTAAGATCTGAAGAAAACAGATTCAAAAAAAATTGACTATCACCAACGCATGCAACGCTATGCATGTGTGGACATTATCCCATTCCCGTGGGATGAGGTCGAGTTGGTTATGCTGATAAGAGCGTATGGTGGATGCCTTGGCACTAAGAGCCGATGAAAGACGTGATAAGCTGCGAAAAGCTTCGGGGAGGGGCAAATACCCATTGATCCGGAGATTTCTGAATGGGGAAACCTACCTGAGCAAACCTCAGGTATCCTGACGCCAATCCATAACGTCAGGAAGGGAACCCGGTGAACTGAAACATCTAAGTAGCCGGAGGAAGAGAAAACAACATGTGATTCTGTGAGTAGCGGCGAGCGAAAACGGAAGAGCCCAAACCAGTGTGCGTGCATGCTGGGGTTCGGACCGCGGAATTGATTCAACAAGTTTAGCAGAACGGTTTTGGGAAAGCCGGCCAGAGAGGGTGAAAGCCCCGTAAGCGAAAGACGAGTTGACATGGCGGGATCCAGAGTACCACGAGACACGTGGAACCTTGTGGGAATATGCGGGGACCACCCCGTAAGGCTAAATACTACTTAGTGACCGATAGTGCATAGTACTGTGAAGGAAAGGTGAAAAGGACCCCGGGAGGGGAGTGAAAAAGAACCTGAAACCATATGTTTACAAGCTGTGGAAGAGCTTTATATGCTCAACCGCGTACTTTTTGTAGAACGGTCCGGCGAGTTACGCTGGCTGGCGAGGTTAAGCACTGAAGGTGTGGAGCCGAAGGGAAACCAAGTCTGAATAGGGCGAAGAGTCAGTCGGAGTAGACCCGAAACCGGGTGATCTATCCATGTCCAGGTTGAAGTTGCCGTAAAAGGCAATGGAGGACCGAACCCACATCCGTTGAAAAGGGTGGGGATGAGGTGTGGATAGGGGAGAAATTCCAATCGAACCCGGAGATAGCTGGTTCTCCTCGAAATAGCTTTAGGGCTAGCCTCATACGAGTCTTGCGGAGGTAGAGCACTGAATTCCTAAGGGGGCGTCAAAGCTTACTAAGGGATATCAAACTCCGAATGCCGTGTAGATGATGTATGGGAGTCAGACGATCCGAGATAAGTTGGGTGGTCAAAAGGGAAAGAGCCCAGACCAACAGCTAAGGCCCCAAAATGTGTGTTAAGTGGAAAAGGATGTGGGATTTCGAAGACAACTAGGATGTTGGCTCAGAAGCAGCCATCCATTCAAAGAGTGCGTAATAGCTCACTAGTCGAGAGGTCCTGCGCCGAAAATGTCCGGGGCTGAAACACACTGCCGAAGCTTTGGAATTGATGAATTTCAATTGGTAGAGGAGCATTCTTAAAGAGACGAAGCAGTACCGGAAGGAGCTGTGGATTTTTAAGAAGAGAGAATGCCGGAATGAGTAGCGAGAGGAAGGTGGGAATCCTTCCGGCCGAATATCTAAGGTTTCCAGAGTAAAGCTGATCTGCTCTGGGTAAGTCGGGGCCTAAGGCGAGGTCGAAAGACGTAGTCGATGGATAACAGGTTGAAATTCCTGTACTATCCTGTAACAGAACTGTGGGGACACAGGCAGAGAGCGTGAGCCGGGAATGGAAAGACCGGTACAAGCGAGGTAGGAGAAGAGCTGGCAAATCCGCTCTTCAATCTGAAGACGTGATGTGGACCGAAAAGAAGTAGGGAAGCACGTGAGCTGACTGTCAAGAAAAGCCGCTATTGTTTGCAGGATACCCGTACCGTAAACCGACACAGGTGGATGAGGAGAGAATCCTAAGGCCGACGGGAGAAGCATTGTTAAGGAACTCGGCAAAATGACTCCGTAACTTCGGGAGAAGGAGTGCCAGTAAGATGGCCGCAGAGAATTGGCCCAAGCAACTGTTTAGCAAAAACACAGGTCTATGCAAAACCGAAAGGTGAGGTATATGGGCTGACGCCTGCCCGGTGCTGGAAGGTTAAGGGGAGAGGTTAGCCGTAAGGCGAAGCTTTGAACTTAAGCCCCAGTAAACGGCGGCCGTAACTATAACGGTCCTAAGGTAGCGAAATTCCTTGTCGGGTAAGTTCCGACCCGCACGAAAGGCGTAATGATTTGGGCACTGTCTCAACAATGCACCCGGTGAAATTGAAATACCAGTGAAGATGCTGGTTACCTGCGCCAGGACGGAAAGACCCCATGGAGCTTTACTCCAGCTTGATACTGGGATTCGGTATTGTATGTACAGGATAGGTGGGAGGCTTTGAAGTGGTTACGCCAGTAGCCATGGAGCCGCTGTTGGGATACCACCCTTGCAGTACTGGGTTTCTAACCAGCAGCCGTGATCCGGCTGGGGGACAATGTCAGGTGGGGAGTTTGACTGGGGCGGTCGCCTCCGAAAGGGTATCGGAGGCGCTCAAAGGTTCCCTCAGAATGGTTGGAAACCATTCGAAGAGTGCAAAGGCAGAAGGGAGCTTGACTGCGACACCGACGGGTGGAGCAGGTACGAAAGTAGGACTTAGTGATCCGGTGGTATAAAGTGGGATTGCCATCGCTCAACGGATAAAAGCTACCCTGGGGATAACAGGCTTATCACTCCCAAGAGTTCACATCGACGGAGTGGTTTGGCACCTCGATGTCGGCTCATCGCATCCTGGGGCTGAAGTAGGTCCCAAGGGTTGGGCTGTTCGCCCATTAAAGCGGTACGCGAGCTGGGTTCAGAACGTCGTGAGACAGTTCGGTCCCTATCCGGCGTGGGCGTAAGATATTTGAGAGGAGCTGTCCTTAGTACGAGAGGACCGGGATGGACTGGCCGCTGGTGTATCTGTTGTCTTACCAAAGGCATAGCAGAGTAGCCAAGCCGGGAAGGGATAAACGCTGAAGGCATCTAAGCGTGAAGCCCCCCTCAAGATGAGATATCTCATAACGTCAAGTTAGTAAGACCCCTTGAAGACGACGAGGTAGATAGGGCAGAGGTGGAAGTGTGGTAACACATGGAGCTGACTGTTACTAATAGGTCGAGGGCATAACCAAAGCAGTGATAGGTAAATGGATGATGATGTTGGTTTTAACTGTATGTAGTTTTCAAGGTATATCAATATCTTGAAAAATTGAAGAATGGCCCAGTGGCTCAGTTGGTTAGAGCGTCGCCCTGTCACGGCGAAGGTCGAGAGTTCGAGTCTCTTCTGGGTCGTTATGTGGGATCTTAGCTCAGCTGGGAGAGCATCTGCCTTACAAGCAGAGGGTCACAGGTTCGAGCCCTGTAGGTCCCACTTAACAAAATATGGATGGATTCCCGAGTGGCCAAAGGGGACAGACTGTAAATCTGCTGCAAATTGCTTCGGTGGTTCGAATCCACCTCCATCCATTTAGCCTTCGGGCTTAAGCTATAAGCCGATGTGGCTCAATTGGCAGAGCAGCTGATTTGTAATCAGCAGGTTATCGGTTCGAGTCCGATCATCGGCTTTTCTCTTATGAGAATTTAATTTAATATCGCGGGATGGAGCAGTCTGGAAGCTCGTCGGGCTCATAACCCGAAGGTCGCAGGTTCAAATCCTGCTCCCGCAACTCAGACTTTTATAAAGTCTATGCCCAGATAGCTCAGTTGGTAGAGCAGAGGACTGAAAATCCTCGTGTCGCTGGTTCGATTCCGGCTCTGGGCATTTTTTATGCCTAACTTTAAATATGAATAGAATAAAAAGTTCTTGCATTTATGTTATAGGTATGATAATATAAATTTTGTGAGTATTTAAGGGCGTGTAGCTCAGGTGGTAGAGCACTTGACTTTTAATCAAGTTGTCCGGGGTTCGAATCCCCGCACGCTCACTTAGGACCAGTAAACTGTTGAGTTTGCTGGTTTTTTTATTAGGAAAGTAAGAGGTTTATATGGAACATTTATATGATAAATTAGTAAAGTACAGTGTATCAGATTATTATGGATTTCATATGCCCGGACATAAGCGACAACAGATCACTGGAGCAGAGAAACTTCCTTATGAAATTGATATTACGGAAATTGAAGGATTTGATGATCTGCATCATGCAGAAGATCTTTTTATAAACTTGCAGGAGTATGCGGCAGAAGTTTTTCACGCAGAGGAAACGCATTATCTGGTAAATGGAAGTACTGTGGGACTTTTGAGTGCAGTACTTGGATGTACCGGATACGGAGACAGGATTTTGATGGCGAGAAATTGTCATAAATCTGTTTACAATGCAGTAGACTTAAATGGGTTGATTCCGGAGTATGTTTATCCTGAATTTGACGAAACTACAGATCTTAATGGAGAGATCCGGGTAGAAAAAATAGAACAGATCCTGGAAAAGGACAGGGGGATGAACCGGGAAGCCGGAATAAAGGCGGTAGTGATCACTTCACCGACTTATGATGGTGTGGTATCGGATATTGAGCGGATCAGTGAAGTGGTTCATAAGTATGGGATTCCGCTGATTGTGGATGAAGCACATGGGGCTCATTTCGGATTTCATGAGTATTTTCCCCAAAATGCAAATGTAAGAGGAGCCGATATAGTGATCCACAGTCTTCACAAGACACTTCCGTCACTGACGCAGACGGCACTGCTGCACATGAATGGAAAGCTTGTAGATCGAGATAGTGTGAGACGATATCTTCATATGCTTCAGAGCAGCAGCCCTTCTTATATTTTAATGGCTTCGATTGATGAATGTATCCGACTGGTCGACGAGGAAAGGGAAAAGGTTTTTAAACCTTATGTGGAAATGCTCTGCCAGTTAAGAAAGGAAATTGGAAAACTGAAGAATCTTCAATTACTGGAAACGATGCAGTATGATGCTTCTAAGATTGTGATTTCTGCGAGGGGAAGAATGAGTGGCAAAGAATTGCAGGAAATCCTTTTGGAAAACGATCATTTACAGATGGAGATGGCAGCGGGTTCTTATGTGATTGCAATGACCGGACCGGGAGATACGCAGGAAGGAATGAACCGGTTGCTCAATGCACTAAGGAATTTAGATAAGAGATTGGATGAAGTACTGCAGGGGAACAGGAAACAGGATAAGAACCTGGATGAAGTACTATCAGGAAATAGAAAAATGGATGCAGCTACGATGAAAAAAGATCCGGGATTTTGCAGGCATCCGCTTATTCCGGCAGAAAGAGTAGTGGAAAGTGCAAAGGTGAAAGGACGAAAAGGACTGGCTGTTCCATGGCAGGAAGCTGCGGGGAAGGTTTCATTGGAATTTGTTTATTTATATCCACCGGGTATTCCGATTGTTGTACCGGGAGAGAGAGTTTCGGAAGAAGCTGTGCAGCAGATTCTGGATTATGAGAAGAATGGTTTTACCATTGAAGGAACGAAGAAAAAGGACAGACTGGAGGTTTTGAAAAATGGGTAAGATATTTTACCTGATGGGTAAGAGTTCTTCCGGAAAAGATACGATTTATAAAGAACTGCTTCAAGGATTTCCCAAAATGAAAAGGATTGTATTGTATACAACACGTCCGAGAAGAGAAGGAGAATGTGATGGTGTAGAATATTTTTTTACAGATGAAGAAAAATTGCAGCAATTCAGGAAGCAGGGGCAGTTGATCGAGGAAAGATCTTACCATACGCAGTATGGGGTATGGAGTTATTTTACAGCGGACGACGGACAGATCAATCTGAGACAGGAGGATTATCTGGTGATTGGGACGCTTGAATCCTATCGGGCAATGAAAGAGTATTTTGGAGCAGAAAGTCTGGTTCCTCTTTATATTGAAGTAGAAGACGGACTGCGGTTGACAAGGGCATTAGAGCGGGAAAAGAGACAGAGTCAGCCCAGGTATGATGAATTGTGCCGACGGTTTCTGGCGGATTCAAAAGATTTTTCTGAGGAAAATCTGAGAGCAGCAGGGATAGAAAAAAGATTTCAGAATGTGGATCTGGAGGAGTGCATCGAAGCCATTGAAAGGGAAATTAGGGGGTGTGACTTCCTATAAGATTGTGGTATACTGAAAGTGTATAATTTTATGTGTGGCAGGTGATAGAAATGAGTAGTTTTAAAGATGTAGTAGGACATAAGAATATAATCAAGTATATTGAGAGTGCGGTCCAGGCGGATGCGGTTTCCCATGCGTATATATTGAATGGTGAACGTGGTTCGGGAAAGAAGCTTCTGGCGAATCTTTTTGCTATGAGTCTGCAGTGTCAGGATCGTGATGAGAACGGAGAGGCATGTGGAAAATGCCAGTCCTGTAAGCAGGCATTGCATGGAAATCAGCCGGATATTGTCCGTGTGTCACATGAGAAGCCAACCACGATCAGTGTTGATGATATCAGACAGCAGGTTAATAATGATATTGTAATCAAGCCTTATAGCAGTAAGTATAAAATTTATATCATCCCAGAAGCGGATCTGATGAGCGTACAGGCACAGAATGCTCTTTTGAAGACGATTGAAGAGCCACCGGAGTATGCGGTTATCATGCTGCTGACAGAAAATGCAGAGGTGCTGCTGCCAACGATCCGTTCGAGATGTGTTATGATGAAGCTGAGAAATATCAAGGATCAGCTTGTGAAGAAGTATCTGATGGAGCAGATGGAGATCCCAGATTATAAAGCGGATGTATGTGTGGCATTTGCACAGGGAAATATGGGAAAAGCAATCATGCTTGCCAATTCAGATTATTTTAATGAGATCAAAGAAGAGGTCGTTCATTTACTGAGAAATATTGACGAGATGGATGTCCCTGAATTGATGGATGCAGTGAAAAAGTGCATGACTTATAAGCTGGAGATCAATGATTATCTTGATATGATGGCGATATGGTACAGAGATGTACTGATTTATAAAGCGACGAAGAATGTGGACCGGGTCGTATTTTCGGATCAGCTTCGTTATATCAAAGCCCGTGCCAGCAAGAGCTCTTATGAGGGAATTGAAAAAATACTTGAGGCACTTGAGACGGCGAAGGCACGAATGAAAGCAAATGTAAACTTCGAGCTGGTGATCGAGCTGCTGTTACTGACAATAAAGGAGAATTAATTAGTATGATAAATGTAATAGGCGTTAGGTTTCGTACTGCGGGAAAGATTTATTTCTTTTCACCGGGACAGTTTGCTGTGAAGCAGGGTGACCATGTCATTGTAGAAACTGCCCGGGGTGTGGAGTACGGGCGGGTTGTGAGCGGTCCGAAGGAGGTAAGTGACGATTCGGTTGTTCAGCCATTGAAGTCGGTAATCCGAATTGCAACGGACGAGGATAAGCGGACTGTCGAAGAGAATCATCAGAAAGAAAAAGAGGCATTTAAGATCTGTCAGGAAAAGATTCGGAAGCATAATCTGGACATGAAGCTGATCGATGCAGAGTATACATTTGATAATAATAAAGTACTTTTTTATTTTACGGCAGACGGAAGGATTGATTTCCGTGAGCTGGTGAAAGATCTGGCGGCTGTATTCAGGACAAGGATTGAACTGAGGCAGATTGGCGTGCGTGATGAGACGAAGATCCGTGGTGGACTGGGAATCTGTGGTCGTCCGCTTTGTTGCAGCACCTATCTGACTGAATTTGCAGCGGTTTCTATCAAAATGGCAAAGGAACAGAATCTTTCTCTGAATCCGACAAAGATATCAGGTGTCTGTGGCCGTTTGATGTGCTGTCTGACGAACGAGGAGGAAACGTATGAGGTTTTGAACAGCCAGCTTCCGTCTGTGGGAGATATGGTGACAACTTCAGATGGACTTACGGGAGTTGTGCAGTCCTTAAGTGTTCTGCGTGGACTGGTGAAAGTGGTCGTAAATCTGGAGGATGATGAGAAAGAGATCCGGGAGTATAAAGCGACAGATCTGAAGTTCCGTCCTCGCAGGAAAAAGAAAAATCCTAAGAAAGATGGAGATTCAAAAGAAAATGGAAAGTAATCTGTTAAAGCAGGGCGAGAGGTTAGATGATCTTCAGCTTGGTGGTCTGGGACTGATCCAGGATCCGGACAAGTTCTGCTTTGGTGTGGATGCGGTTCTTCTTTCAGACTTTGCAAAGGTGCGTCAGGGAGAAACGGTACTTGATATGGGAACAGGGAATGGAATTATCCCTGTTCTTTTGGCTGGAAAGACAGAGGGAAAGCATTTTACCGGACTGGAGATTCAGGCAGATACGGCTGAGATGGCACAGAGAAGTGTCCGTTATAATCACTTGGAGGACAGAGTGGAGATTGTGACCGGAGATATAAAGGAGGCCGCAACAATTTTCAAACCGGCTTTTTTTGATGTGATCACGACGAATCCACCTTATATGCTGGCAGAGCATGGACTCAGGAATCCAGATGACAGAAAGGCGATCGCAAGGCATGAAGTCTTGTGTACATTGGATGATATTTTGCGGGAGAGTATGCGTCTTTTGCAGGATAAGGGCAGATTTTATATGATCCACCGACCGTTCCGGCTGACGGAGATCCTGACGAAGATGAGTCAGTACAAGATTGAGCCAAAGAGGATTCAGTTTGTTCATCCGTATCTTGATAAAGAGCCAACGATGGTGCTTGTGGAAGGAATGCGGGGAGCGAAGCCGAGAGTGAAGATCGAACCGCCTCTGATCATGTACTCCAGGGATGGAGGTCTGCGGATGGAGAATGGATATGGGCATACAGGAGGTTGAAATGGCAGGAATCTTATACCTGGTGGCGACACCGATTGGAAATCTGGAGGATATGACGTTCCGGGCAGTCCGGGTTCTGAAAGAAGTTGATCTGATCGCAGCAGAAGATACACGGAATAGTATCAAGCTGCTGAACCATTTTGAGATACAGACTCCCATGACGAGTTATCATGAGTTTAATAAGTATGAAAAGGGAAAAAAGCTGGTTGAGAAGCTGCTGGATGGTATGAATATCGCTGTGATCACGGATGCAGGAACTCCGGGAATTTCAGACCCGGGGGAAGAGCTGGTGAAGATGTGCTATGAGGCAGGAGTAAGAGTCAGTTCAGTACCGGGGCCGGCTGCATGCGTGACAGCGTTGACGATGTCGGGACTTGGGACAAGACGTTTTGCATTTGAGGCGTTTCTTCCGCCAGATAAAAAAGAGCGGGAGGCAGTGCTGACAGAGCTGGAGACGGAGACGAGAACGATTGTTATGTATGAAGCTCCGCACCGGCTGGTGAAGACATTAAAGCTGCTGTCTGAACGTCTGGGAGTACGTCGGATCACGGTTTGCCGTGAGCTGACGAAGAAGCACGAGACCGCATTTCTGACAACTATCCCTGAAGCGGTGGCTTATTACGAAGCAAATGATCCAAAAGGGGAATGTGTGCTGGTGATCGAGGGACGCAGCAGAGAAGAGATGCGGCAGGAGGAACAGGCACGCTGGGAAGAGATGAGCATTGAGGAGCATATGGAACATTATCTCGCACAGGGGATGAACCGGAAAGATGCCATGAAGCAGACCGCAAAAGACCGGGGGATGCAGAAGAGGGAAGTTTATAATTACCTTGAAAAGATAAAAGAGTAAAAAGCTGCATCCGCAGGAAAGATTCAGGAGCTGGAAGAATCAGCTGGCTGCATGTTCCTGCGGATGCAGTTTTATTATGCTTTGCGATCTTCTTCGATCTTGCCATCTCTCATGAAAATAATGCGGGAATCCAGAGAGAGAGCTTCTTCAGGGTCATTTGTCACATACAGGACGGTTACGCCGAGTTCTCTGTTAATGCGTAAGATGTCGCTGAGCATCTCATGACGTCGATCATCGTTCTGATGTGCAAAATCTTCATCAACAAGGAGTACTTTCGGGTGGCAGACGATCGCCCGTCCAAGTGCGACCCGCTGCTTTTCTGCATCAGAAATATTTTTGATCTTTTCATGAAGAATATCAGAGATTCCGAGGAATTGTGCCGCAGTGTTGACACGGCTGTCGATGACATTTCTCGGAAAATCTCTCAGCCGGAGACCAAGAGCCATATTCTCATAGACATTCAGATATTTGTAAAGCAGATAATTCTGGAATGCCATTGCCAGTTTTCTGTCGCGGGGAAGGATATCGTTGAGCAGTTCATCGCCAAGATAAATCTTTCCTGATGTGATATCTTCCAGTCCGCCGATCATCCGAAGAATCGTGGACTTGCCACAGCCGCTCGGTCCATGAAATACGACAAATTCTCCGTCCTGAATTTTTAAAGTAACATCATCAACGGAGATGAATCCGTTGGGATAAGTTTTGGTCAGGTGTTCAAACATTATATCAGACATCATCATGCCTCCATCCATAGAAATCTTGTTAGCATAATTTTAGCACAAAGGGAATATGTAAACAATGGTTTTGAATGGATGTGTTGTTGATTGACCGGTGTTGGGAGTTATGAATCATGAAAATCAGGAATAGTAACCTGCGAGCAGGACGCTGGCGGCGAGTCCGGCAAAGGTTGCAAAAACAGCTCCGGGAAGCGTATAACGGGTATGGCGGATCCTGGCAGTCATAAAGTAGACACTCATAGTGTAAAAAATGGTTTCGGTACAGGACATGGACAGTGAGGCGATGAGTCCGATCCGGGAATCAGTTCCGTAAGTTTTATAGAGATCAACAAGCAGACCGGAGGCAGCAGAGGACGAGAACATTTTTACAATGGAAAGAGGGACAAGTTCTCCGGGAAATCCGATCAAATTCGTGAATTTTCCGATGAAAGAGGAAATCACGTCGAGAAACCCGGATGCCCGGAGGATTCCCGTTGCAGTCATCAGTCCGATCAGAGTCGGGACAAGCCGGATGACGGTACGGCAGCCATTTTTTGCACCGGTGATAAAGGTTTCATAGACATCAATTTTTGCAGTCAGTCCACAGATGATGATGGAAAGGATCAGAAATGGGATAAAGTAGTTGGAGATGTAGAGAAGAATGTGCAAGGGGTGTCCTCTTTCTATTATGGGGCAATTAGTAGATATATATGTATTTCTTTTGAATATATGTAATATACCAATGCAAAGACTGATGGAATAAGAGGCCAGGGCGATACATAAAATGAAAGAAAATGGTTCGGAAGTGTTCTATGAGATTCTGGGAAAAGAAAGAGGAACAAAGGAGCTGTACCATGCAGAGGATGAGAAAGATCTGTGTGGCAGGGCTTTTTTTAGTTGTGCTGGGATTTGGCGGCTGTGCAGAAATAGCAGATGAAAATGGGAAGGCAGGGAGTTCAGTCAGTGAGGATGAACGATTTGAAGCATATACGAGGGAAGTGTTCTGTAGTGAAGTATCGGCAAATGCAGTCAGTCTGCATTATACATTAAAGTATCCGCAGGAATATGGGATCGAATCCGCTCCTGCAGTTTACGGAACAGTGGTCACGGATGAACAGGCGGTGAAAGCCGGTGTGGAAAATATGGAGAAAGCGTTGATAACTTTTGAAAAAAATAAATTAAGTGTGGAAAACCAGATCACTTATGATGTTCTGCAATCTTATTTGGACAGTGCAGAAAGAAGTGCAGAGTATTTGTGGTATGATGAACCTCTTGGTACAGTCAGCGGTGTGCAGACCCAGCTTCCGGTAGTGCTTTCGGAATACCGGTTTTATGAAAAAGAGGATGCTGATACATACCTGGATCTGATGAGATCAACAGGAAATTATTTTGATGAAGTAATTGCATTTGAGCGGGGAAAATCGGAGAAAGGACTTTTTATGTCAGAGAAACTGGCAGATGCAGTGATAGAACAATGTCAGGCATTTCTGGATATGGGAAACGGAAATTATCTCTATTCTACTTTTGTGGAGCGGATGCGGGAAAGCGGAAAATTTACGGAAGAGGAGATGGGCGAGTATACGAAAAAAAATGCACAGGTTATAGAAGAAGTGGTCTGTCCTGCTTATGAAAGGCTGATGGCAGCAGTACGTGAACTGAAAGGAACAGGAAAAAATGAGGAAGGTCTGTGCGGGCTGCCACAGGGGCAGGAATATTATCAGGTGTTGGTGGACCAGTCCGTGGGAACGAAGGAATCGATCGTGCAGTTGGAAGAACTGACACGCAGACAGATGGAAGATGACATTACTGCCATGGAGGGCGTACTGGGGGCAAAGGTGGAAGAAGCGAAAGAATCTGCGGCAGATATGAAGCAGGGGACAGCGGAACTGATCCTGAAAAAATTGTCGGATGGGATAGAAAAAGCATTCCCGGAGACACCGGACACTACATTGGAAGTCAAGTATGTTCCGAAGGAAATGGAAGAACATTTAAGTCCGGCTTTTTATATGATTCCTGCAATCGACAACAGCAGGGAAAATGTGATCTATATCAATCAGGGGCAGATGCGGGATGATCTGTCGCTCTTCACAACGCTTGCCCATGAAGGGTATCCGGGGCATTTATATCAGACAATCTTTTATGAAAGTACAGATCCTGATCCAGTCAGAAGTATTTTCAATTTTGGCGGTTATGTGGAGGGATGGGCAACTTATGCGGAAATGTGTAGTTATTATCTGACACCACTTCCGAAAGAACAGGCTACGATCCTGCAGAAAAATGGTTCCGTGATCCTTGCATTATATGCACTGGCAGATATGGGAATCCATTATGATGGCTGGAGCAGGATAGATACGACAGCCTTTTTTGCAAAATACGGAATTTCAGATGCAGAAACGATACA
This sequence comes from [Ruminococcus] lactaris ATCC 29176, assembly GCF_025152405.1. NCBI lineage: Bacteria > Bacillati > Bacillota > Clostridia > Lachnospirales > Lachnospiraceae > Mediterraneibacter > [Ruminococcus] lactaris. The sequence continues at coordinate 2,616,782 of NZ_CP102292.1, read as the reverse complement.
GAAAATCTACGATCTGATCCTTGGTTCACCGGGCAATTATCTGAAATATTATATTGGATATGTCAAATTTCTGGAATTGAAGAAATGCTGGGCGGAAAAAATGGGAGAGGATTTCAGTCAGAAAGAGTTTCACCGGGCAGTGCTGAGTGTAGGACCTGCACCGTTCGATGTGGTTGAAACGTATATGTGGAACTATGCACAATAATGACACAAGAGCGTAAGAAAAAGGGGGCGTAAAGTTGTTAAATGGTCTGTGGGCGGGGATGATCCTGATCGGAATTATTTTCGGGGCATGGAACGGGAAAATGCCGGAGCTGACAAATGCGGCACTGGATTCGTCAAAAGATGCAGTGTCATTGTGCATTACGATGCTGGGAGTGATGGCATTTTGGTGTGGGATCATGGAGATTGCGGAGAAAGCGGGACTTGTAAAAAAGGCTGCGGAAAAGCTGCGTCCGGTGATCCGGTTCCTTTTCCCGCAGCTTCCGGTGGGAAATAAAGCAAATGAACAGATCGCAATCAATTTCATTGCAAATATTCTTGGACTTGGCTGGGCGGCAACTCCTGCAGGACTGAAAGCCATGGAAGCACTGGGAGAGCTGGAGGAGGACAGAAGACTTGGCAGAGCTTTTGGTCCAGTGAGAAAAAGAGGGGTGGCAGGAGATGAAATGTGTATCTTTCTGATCCTGAATATTTCTTCGCTGCAACTGATCCCGGTCAATGTTATTGCTTACAGGAGTCAGTATGGAAGTGCTGATCCGGCAGGGATCATAGGCGGAGGGATACTGGCAACCATGGCGAGTACCGGGGCGGCAGTCGTGTATGTGCTTGTGATGCAGAGATGGGGAAAGAGAAAGTAGTCAGGCAGGCGGGCTGAATCTGTGGTATAATAAAAAAACAGAACGACGTGAGAAAAGGCGGTAAAGAAAAAGACAGTAAGGAGTCAGTATGCAGTCACATTATGAAATCCCGGATACATTTTGGAGCTTATTCCGCTCGGTGAATAGAGAAATTTATATAGAATCACTGCTGTGCATTAATCAGGAATATGAGTACAGCAATTATTTCCTGACGAGAGAAGTCTGCCTGCAGATCTTAAATGATATGAATACGCAGAAGAGGATCAGGCTGGAGCGTGAGGAGTCAGAGACGGAGCTGGATCTGCTGGAGACTACTTCTTCCCGGATTCTGAACTGGCTGGTGAAGACGGGCTGGTTAAAAAAAATTGAAGATTATACTTCACTGACAACGAATATCGTGATCCCGGATTATGCGGCGATTTTTATTGAGGCATTTGAGAAGCTGTCTTCGCAGGAGCTGGAAGAGACGGATCTTTATATTCAGAATGTCTATGCTACGTTGTATTCATTTCAGAATAATCCGAAAGTCAACCTGAATATGCTGCGGACTGCCCTGGTGAATACAAAGAAGTTGAACAAAGCCCTGCAGGATATGCTTCATAATATGGATAAGTTTTTTGAGCGGCTGCTGGATAAGAAGACGTATGGTGAACTGCTTCGGGAGCATTTGGACGGATACGTGGAAGAGGTTGTGCGGAAGAAATATCATATTCTTAAGACTTCGGATAATTTTTATATTTACAAGATGGATATTAAGAAATGTCTCCGGGAAATGCGGGAGAATGATGAATGGATCGAAAGCGTGCGTGCAAGAGCGAAAGCTGCAGGGGATGAGAAAGAAGATGTGCTGGAGATCCTGGATCAGATTGAGCGTGGATTTGATGATATTGAACACCGGATTGCCAATATGGATAAAGAGCATACAAAATACGTGCGTGCCACGGTGACACGTCTGAACTATCTGCTCAGCGGTGAGACGGATACAAAGGGGCTGGTGGTACAGCTTCTGAATCGGATTTCGGCAGAGGAGAACGGTGTAAAGAAGGAGGAGAAGCTGCGGAAGACAGCGGAACGGATGAATCTTTCTTATCTGGAGATCCTGTCAGAGAAATCTTTGTATAAGAGAAGAAAGAGTCGGACGGATTTCATCAGTAAGATGGAAACGGAAGAGGAGACGGAAGATCTGAACCGTGAAGAGGTACTGAAGATGAACCGGATTCAGATGCGATACAGCCGGGCGGAGATCGAAGAATTTATCCAGGCTCATATGACCGGGGATATCATGGATGCAGGGGCAATGAAGGATATGACGGATGAGGATTTTGAAAAACTGATCCTTGCGTATGATTACAGTACACGTCGGAACAGCAAATATGCTGCGTTGAATGAAGAAGACAGGATGGTGGAGAACGGCAGGTATCGTTATCCGGATCTGAAATTTATACAGAGGAGGCCCTGATGATAGAATATTATGATTTACTAAATGAGGAAGAGCAGGATGATATGAGAGACCTGATCCAGTTATTGCTGCGTCAGACATTTCTGCTGGAAAGGAAATATGACCGCCGGGCAGGAAGGATGGTTCCGGTGAGGGAGTACCGGTTTGCAGACCGGCATCTGGATTTCCTGAAAGAATATTTCCGGATTGCGGGGATCACACTCCGACAGAATGTGCATATGGGGCTGATCTATATTCAGGAAGAAGCATTATGGGGAGAGAAGCTTTCAAGGCTTGCAACGATCTATATTCTGATTCTGAAGATCCTTTATGATGAGCAGATGGCAAGTGTATCATCGAGCAATCATGTGGTGGTGACACTCGGGATGATCAATGGAAAGGCAGGAGATTTTCATATTCTGACCGGGATGCCGTCTCCGACGGAAATGCGTAAGACGATCGCACTGCTGAAAAAGTATCAGATTTTAGAGCCGTTGGATGTCATGGAAGAGCTGGATGAAAATTCGAGGATGGTCATTTATCCGTGTATCAATACCGTTCTTGTGGGTGATGATGTAAGGGAACTTTTAGGTACGTTCAGTGAGGAGGAATACAGTGGAGACGAGACAGCAGTTCAAGGCACTATCGAAGATATGCCTGAATAACTGGCATTATATAGACAGAAAAATATTAAGCTTTCACGAAGGAATCAATTTCTTTACAGGGCATTCAGGAAGTGGAAAGTCAACCGTGATCGATGCGATGCAGCTTGTTCTGTATGCGAATACAGACGGAAGAGGATTTTTTAATAAGGCGGCTGCGGATGATTCAGACCGGTCACTGATCGAGTATCTGCGGGGAATGGTGAACATTGGTGAGAACAATGAGTCCCAGTATTTGAGAAATAAAAATTTCTCCAGTACGATCGTGCTGGAATTTACAGAAACGGAAAGCCGGCAGAGTCAGTGCGTCGGGGTTGTATTTGATGTAGAGACAGCTACAAATGAGATCAGCCGTCTTTTCTTTTGGCACAAAGGCGGGCTTCTGGAAAATGATTACCGGGCAGATAAGCGGTGTCTGACAACAGGAGAGATCCGGGAATATTTGCAGAGAAATTTCAGTACGACGGACTTTTACTGTGGGCCGAGTAATGAAAGATTCCGCAAGCAGCTTTATGACATTTATTTAGGCGGGCTGGATATGGAAAAATTTCCACGGCTGTTTAAGCGTGCAATCCCGTTTAAGATGAATATCAAGCTGGAAGATTTTGTGAAAGAATATATTTGTATGGAGCAGGATATCCATATTGAGGATCTGCAGGAAAGTGTGATGCAGTATGGAAGAATGCGGAGCAAGATCGAGGAGACGCTGAAGGAGATCCGGCATTTGGAAGAGATCCGTGACAGATATGCCGTGTATCAGACCCAGGTGAAGGAAGTTGAAAATGATCAGTATCAGATCGACCGGCTGGAAATCTTACGACTGGAGGCGAAACTGCAGGAACTGCTGGATAAGATCAAAGAGAGTCAGGAAGATATCGGTCGGCAGGAGCAGGCAAAAGCAGAACTGGAGACAAAGCAGCAGACAGTCCAGGGACAGTATGAGGAAGTGCTGTTAAGGATCGCCAACAGTGGGTATTCTGCGTTGGAACAGAAGCTTGGAAATGTGAATGAGATGCTGGAGCATTTGCAGTTGAGCCGTGCAAAATGGCAGAGGACAGCAGCAGGGCTTGCAGCATGGAAATCAAAAGATGTGACTCCGAATCAGACGCTTTGGGATATTGAAAAATTTGAAACTGTGGCACTGGATGAGGAAACTTTGAAGCGGCTTCAGACAAGCCTTGTACAGATTCGGGAAGAACTGGGGGAAGATCTGAAGGATGCAGAAGCAAAGTTAAGAGTCATTAAGAAAGAAGAAAAGGATGCAAGAGAGGAATTAAAGGAATTAAAGCAGGGGAGGAAGGCATATCCGAAGGAAGTGGAGGAAGCAAAATATGAGCTTCGTACCCGGCTGCAGGAGCGTTGTGGCAGGCTTGTTCCGGTACAGATCCTTGCAGATCTTCTGGATGTGCGAGATGAAAAATGGCATAATGCGATCGAGGGATATATGGGCAATAATAAACTTCTGCTCGTAGTGGAACCGAACTATGTAAAAGATGCCATGGAAATTTATCAGGGAATGGATAAGAAGCGGTTTTCACGGGCAGCAGTGCTGGATACAGAGAAGGTCCTTTCCAGTGATAAAAAGGCAAAGGCAGGTTCTCTGGCAGAGGAGGTGCTGGCGAAAGAAGAGTATGTCCGGGCGTATATTGATTTCTTCCTTGGAAATGTGATCAAATGTGATGGAATTGATGAACTTCGTGAACAGACCATCGGAATCACAGCAGATTGTATGTTGTATCAGGGGTATCGTCTGCAGCACATCAACCCGGAAAGTTATACAAGGCGGGCATATATCGGTGAAACCAGTATGCGTCAGAGAATCCGCAGACTGGAGGAACGTTGTGATGCTTTACAGCAGGAACGTCTTCCGCTGCAGGAAATGAAGGAAGAAATTCAGAGGGTACTGACATTAGAAGCACTTTCCCAACCGGCAGAGGAGTACATGAGCTGGAAGAAAGAGATCGATGAAATTCAGAAAAAGGAAAGAGAAAAACGGCAGATCCAGGAAGAGATGAAGAAACTCCAGGATGGAGAGGTTTCGGCTCTGAAAGCTCAGAAGGAAGATCTTTTGCGGCAGCAGGCACAGCTCAGGCAGGAGCTGGAGGAGCTGATCGGAAAGATTTCAGAGAGCAGAGGAAATGCACAGCGAAATCAGAATTTTTATCAGACCGTGGAAACCGAATTGCAGGACAGACAGAAAGAATTTCACGAAGATCCGCAGAAAGAAGAAGGATTCCGGGCCTATCTGGATACGAAGCGTTCTGTAAATTATGAGTACCTCAGACAGCAGCGGAGTAAAGAACTGGACGCAGTTGAAGTTGAGAAGGACAAGGCATACAGTCAGCTTGTAGACAGGAGAACCATCTATCTGAAGCTGTATCCGAACCGTACATTTTCTCCTACGATTGAAGAGAATACACCTTATGAAAAGCTCCTTTCTGAACTGCAGTGTGATGAGCTGGAAGATTTCAGGCTGGCGGCAAAGGAACAGGCAAAATCAGCGGTAGAACATTTTAAAGAGGATTTCATTTATAAAATACGAAGTGCCATCAAAGAAGCCTATCAGCGGAGAGATGAACTGAACCGTATCATCAGCCGGCTGGATTTTGGTAAAGATAAATATCAGTTTGTCATTACGAAGAATAAAGGGCCGGACGGAAGATATTATAAAATGTTCATGGATGATTCGCTGAGCATTAATCCGTCCCAGCTTTCAGATTCTATGGAGAATCAGATGAACCTTTTTACCATGGAACACGATGAGGAATACGGGGATATGATGAATGAGCTGATCAATATCTTTATTCCACCGGAAGATGCGACAAGGGAGGAACTGGATACTGCAAAGAAGAATATGGAAAAATATGCGGATTACCGGACGTATTTATCCTTTGATATGCAGCAGATCATCCACGGTGAAAAGGATATGAAGATCGGACTGAGCAAGATGATCAAGAAAAATTCCGGTGGAGAGGGACAGAATCCTCTGTATATCGCTCTGCTGGCAAGTTTTGCACAGGTCTACAGGATTAACTTGTCACCGAAGATCCGCAGACCGTCCACGATCCGTCTTGTTGTGCTGGATGAGGCATTTTCCAAGATGGACGCAGAGAAAGTGGCAAGCTGTATTTCTCTGATCCGTGGACTTGGATTTCAGGCGATTATCAGTGCGACGAATGACAAGATCCAGAATTATCTGGAAAATGTAGACAAGACGTTTGTCTATGCGAATCCGAATAAAAAGCATATTTCAATCCAGGAATTTGAAAAAGTTGAGTATGACCAGTTGAAGGTTGAGGAATAGAGATGGAGTATCTGTTGCAGCTTTTGATCGAAAAGATTGAAAATAGTGAGAATCAGTGGAAACCGGGGGCGAATGGCTGGAAGAGTCTGTCAAATAAAGCGGGAAATCTGTACGATGATCGGAAGCATCTGAAGTCGGATGTTGTGAAAGCGGCTAAAGACCTGGAGAAGACAGGACTTGTGAAGATTGAATGGGTACAGGGCTATCGTGAGCAGGATATTCAGGCGATCCGGTACCGGCAGGAGGATATTCCGGCATTGTATAAACTGTACCGGGAAAGAGTGGATTCTGATTTCTGTGCAAGAGCGGAATTAGTACGAAAATATCAGGAAGAAATTCGGGCAGAGCTACAGGGTTTGAGGACTCCGTGGATCAGAGCGTATTATGAAAAGCTGTTGCAGGAATCGGAAAGTGGCAGAGCAAAAAAAGCAACTCTGGAGAAGGCATGGAAACTTTTCAGGAAAAGAAGAGCCTGCTGGCGTGGGATTGATGAATTGGAAGATCCGATGTATAAGCGGCTCTTCAGCAAAAAATATTTAAAAGATACAAAGATTTTTGAAAATGAATTTCAGGATTTTATTGTTTCAACGGCAAAAATATATGCGAAGGAACTGCTGGATGATGCAATGAATGATTCGGAGATTCTGTCGGTTCTGCTGATCGAGGATTATGCACAGGAGCTGGCTTTGAAAGGTCCGCTGCATTTGAAATGGGAGGACGGAACGGAGATTCATAATGAAGACTGGCGGTATGGAAATATTCTGAACAGTGATACACTGCGGTATGCACAGATCGCCGGGCAGCAGCCGGAAATCCAAAGGGTCATTACCATTGAAAATAAAGCAAATTATATGATGATGCCTTGGGAAGAGCATACGCTATACATTTTTACGCATGGATTTTTCAGTCCGAAAGAATGTAGATTTTTACAGTCTTTAAATCAGGTGCTTGAGCATACAGAAGTTGAATTTTATCATAGCGGAGATCTTGATTATGGCGGAATTAAAATATTTCTGTATATTCAGAAGAACATTTTCCCTGAATTGCAACCGTTGATGATGGATGTGCAGACTTATGAAAAATATCGGAACTACGCGGAAAAGATAGAGGACACAACGTTGGAAAAGCTGAAGAAACTGCAGATTGAAAATCCGGTTCTCAGGCAGCTGGCGGAGAAGCTGGCAAGGGAAAAGAAAGGGATCGAGCAGGAAAGTTTTTTGTTGTGAAAATGAAATTGATTAAAAAGAAAGAGGTAATTGATATGAAATTAATGATTGCATCAGATATTCACGGTTCGGCATTCTATTGTGAAAAGATGATAGAGGCATATAAGAGGGAGGGGGCAGACCGGTTATTATTGCTTGGGGATATTCTTTATCATGGACCGAGAAATGATCTCCCGGAGGGATATGCACCCAAAGAAGTGATTGCAATGCTGAATCCATTGAAAAGCGAGTTATTGTGTGTGAGGGGAAACTGTGATACAGAAGTAGATCAGATGGTATTGGAATTTCCGATTCTTGCAGATTATTGTTACGTGAATCTGTCAGGGGAGAATGGACAGGGAGATATAACGATATTTGCAACGCATGGACACATCTATCATCCGCATCATCTTCCACCATTGAAGGATGGAGATATTCTTTTGAATGGTCATACGCATATTCCTGCCTGTGAAGAGATCCTGGATATGAATGGTGGAACATATCAGTATTTAAATCCGGGATCTGTCTCGATTCCGAAAGAGGGATCGGAGCATAGTTATATGATCTATGAAAATGGTACATTTGCGTGGAAAAATCTTACCGGGGAGGAGTATCAGACATGGAAGACCGTTTCGCACTCCTGATTGATGCGGATAATGTATCTGCCAAATATATTAAACCGATCCTTGATGAATTATCGAAATACGGTAATGTGACTTATAAGAGAATTTACGGGGACTGGACAAAGACAAATAATGCAAGCTGGAAAGAAGAACTTCTTCAGAATTCGATCACTCCGATCCAGCAGTTCAGTTATACCCATGGAAAAAATGCAACCGATTCTGCTATGATTATTGATGCGATGGATATGCTTTATACGAGTGAACTGGAGGGGTTCTGCCTGGTTTCAAGTGACAGTGATTTTACAAAGCTGGCGAGCCGTCTGAGAGAAAGCGGAAAGACTGTGATCGGTATGGGAGAGGGAAAGACTCCGTCGCCGTTCAGAAAAGCGTGTGATATTTTTACAGAACTGGAACTTCTTCTTGAAGATAATACAATGGGAAAAGAAGAACGTAATACCCATTCTCATGCTTCGGGAAAATGGCAGAAAAAGGACAACCATGATTCAATGGTTTCAAAGGAAAAAATTGAAGAGGCGGTTGTCAAGATTATTACGGAAAATCAGAATAATGACAGGGAGACCGGACTGGGAGAAGTTGGAAGCAGACTGGTAAAATTATATCCTGATTTTGATGTCCGTCGATATGGCTATAGTCTTTTATCAAAATTTTTGGAATCTTTGCCGAAGCTGATGCTGATGCAGGAGGGAACGAAGGTAACGGTAACAATCTATGAAGATAAGAGCCGGAAAGAAATGCTGGAAGAATATATCCTGTTGCAGATCCAGAGTGCCGGAAGTTATGGAATCCCTCTGAGTAGTCTGGGAAATCGTATTCGTATGAGATTTGGAGATTTTAAGGTACGGGATTACGGATTTTCCCAGTTTAAGCAGTATATTGCAAGCTTCCCGGATGTAGAATTTGTGGATGATGAGGAGAGAACCCGGGCGGTGTATATGGAAGAATAAGGGAAAAAATTAATACACGGTATTAAAAAAGGGAGTGTCTTTTGGCACTCCCTTATCTGTTCAATTTATCCCTGTAATCCATTTGACTGTCGGATCATATCTTCAACGACGATATCAAAAATCTCACCGACGGAACTGCAATATTCCAGTATTTTCCAAGGCTCATTGGTATGAAAATGAATTTTTATCAGGTCTTCATCACCGGCTGCGATGAGGCTGTTTCCTTCAAAATGTTCTGTGATATAGTCGGATATTTCATCCTCATCCAGGTCGCGGTCGCGTCTTTCGATCAGGAGCTGTGTATCATAACGATAAGCGAACTGATCGTCTTCTGCATCAATAGACTGTATTCCCATTTTATTGTCCTCCGTTATAAAATCTGTGGCAGTGTCGGTCACTGCTTTTTATGTCAAAGTATGCAGGAGAAGCTGCCAGTGGCAGGTTCTCTGTATCAACTGTTCCTGTGGGGAACAAATGATTCATAAACAGTATAGCATAAAATAAAAGAGAATGAGAAAATTCTTTTATAGAATGACTTGAGAAAATTTTGCAACAAAAATTTGACAGACATGGCAAAAAAAGTTATAATTCAAACTGTTTGAATTAAAAACGTTTAACACGGGAATGTGCTGAAGTGCATTTGGAGGTTAAAGAAATAACAGCAGGAGAGAAAAGAAATGGATGATTCATTGCATTATCTTATTATGGCAAATCAGATGCTGGTGCAGAAGGCATTGCTCTATAAGCTGAAAGATACGGGGCTTACCATCGGCCAGCCGAAGATTCTTGATTACTTAAGCAGGCATAACGGAAGTAATCAAAAGGAGATTGCGAGAGCATGTTTCCTGGAGGCGGGATCTTTGACGACGATCCTTAATAAGATGGAAGAAAAGGGCTTGATCCGCCGTCAGATACTCAATGGTAACAGACGGAGTTTTCATATTTTTATGACAGAGGAAGGAAAGAAAAAGCAACAGTTGGTCAGCGAGGCATTTTCTGAGATTGAAAGGAAGGCAGTGGAAGGTATTTCAAAGGAAGAAATGGAAGGCTTTCTGTCAGTATATCAGAAAATCTATGCAAATCTGTTGGATGAAGCAGGTTCGTCTTCTATAAATAAAAAGACGGATCAGTGAGAAAAAATCTATTGAAGGATGAGAAAAGACAGGAGAGAGATTATGAACAAATTAAAGAGGTACATATTATTTTTAATCGGGCTATTTGTAAATGCACTGGGAGTCAGTCTGGTGACAAAAGCGAGTCTTGGTACGTCACCAATCTCATCGATCCCATATGTATTAAGCCTGAATTTTCCATTTACATTGGGAAATTTTACAATCGTGTTCAGTATTTTGCTGATCGTATTACAGATTCTGATTTTAAGAAAGAATTTTAAACTTGAGAATATTCTGCAGATACCGGTTTCCATCGCATTTGGATATTTTATTGATCTGACAATGTATATGTTATTTTGGATCAATCCGCAGAGTTATTTTGTAAAAATGATCGCATTGCTGGCAGGCTGTCTGGTACTGGGATTTGGTGTTTATCTGGAAGTGCTGGCAGATGTTGTCATGCTGCCGGGAGAATCTTTTGTCCGGGCGATCGTACAGACATGGAATACCAATTTTGGAACAACGAAGATTGTCTTTGATTCGTCGATGGCGATCATTGCAGGGGTTCTTTCTTTTGTATTTTCAGGAAAATTAAATGGAGTCCGGGAAGGTACGATCATTGCAGCATTGCTGGTTGGATTTATTGCCAGACTGCTTGGAAAAAGGCTGGAGTTTATCAAATCATATCTGTTCCCGGAAGAGAACGGAGAAGGCGGACAGGCACTGGCTTCTGCAGCAGATGCAGAAAATGCAGAAAATGCTCCGGTGGCAGATGGTATAACGGGAAAATTGGCAGAAAAGCAGGAAGCAGAGGGTATTCATAAGAATGTGATTGTGATCGGAAGACAGTACGGATGTGGAGGACATGACATAGGAAAGAAACTGGCAGAAAAATTCGGTTATGAATTTTACGATCAGGAAATCATTCAGATGATCGCCGGTACAACGGGTATGACATCCGAGTTTATCCGTCAGAAAGAAGAGTCCATGACCAACAGTCTGTTGTATGATTTTGTAAATCAGATGTATCTTTATGGAAAGGAAGAGGAAGAGGCTCCGAAAGATAAGATTTTTGAAGCAGAATCAAAAGTAATCAGGGAGCTGGCGGCCAAAGGAAAATGTGTGATCATTGGAAGATGTTCGGATTATGTATTGTGTGAAAATGAGAAGACTTTAAAACTGTTCTTCGCTGCACCATTGGAAGTAAGGGCAAAACGGATTATGGAGCGTCTGAATATCAGTAAGAAAGAAGCTGAGCAGGTGATCCGGAAAGAAGACAGACGCCGTGCAGATAATTACCGTTACTATACAGGACGGGTGTGGGGATCAGCGGCAAATGTTGACCTTACATTTAATACAGCTATGGATGAAAGATATATTGAAGAATGTATTAGCAAAGCTATGGAGCTGGAAATTTAGTGCTATAGGGTGAGAGTGGCTGATGGTATAAGTTTTATAATAGTTATCGGAAAACCTCCGGATATGGGGTCACCTCAAGAGATTCCCCAGTCCTTTTGTCATATTTCTTTTTCACTGCCCGGTCAGTCAGTCAAATAATGTCGAGGCATCCGGTTTCTCATAAAAATCAAAGCACATCAGGATCTGATCTTTCGTGGTCTTTTCAATCGCCAGGTCGTTGGGGAGGGATGTACGGTCAAAAAGTCCGATTTCTGTAGTCTCGATATTTGATTTAAATGTTCCACTTTCATACTGGCAGAGCATAAAGGTTTTTATAACTCCGTAGGCATGGTTCATGACATTATGCTTTCGCCAGTCCTGAACGGCGATCAGTTTTTTGGAGTGTACCGTACAGCCGGTTTCTTCAAAAACTTCCTTCTCGGTGTTGGATGCGATGGACTGATCCACATCGCACCATCCACCGGGGAGAGACCAGGTTCCGTTATTTTCATGGACAAGAAGGATTTTCCCATCAATAAAAACTGCCGCACGGGTATCAATTTTCGGGGTCTGATAGCCGCTTTCATTGCAGAATAACCCGTATACTTTTTCGACGGGGAGATCCGTCTTTGCAGCCATCATTTCAGCAGCAATTTTTCTTAATTCGTTGTAACGTTCTTTATCATATTTATCTTTTCCGTACTGGAGTCCCGCCTGTGCGATACTCTGAATACGGATTGCAAAGTCTAACCACTGATCGTTCATAAAAATATCCTCCTTTTCACTGGGTAAGTCATGCAGAAATATTTTTCCTTTTTGTGGACAATGATTTACTGTAGTCTGAAAATTTTTTCTTACCTGTATATCATAACACAAAGGAGGCAGTTGCGTATGGAATTAGTCTTTCAGTTCTCGTTCTATTTCTTCAATAGTAGGCATGGAACTTTTATAGTCATCAGGAATAAGATTATTAATTTCATATTCGGAAATTCCAACAGGAACATTCACTGCACTGGTAGCATATTGAGCCAGAACATTATCTTTTGTTTTGCATATAAGTAAGCCAATTGTAGGATTATCGTTATCTGCACGTAGTATTCCGTCTGTTGCTGCAATGTAAGTTCCTAATTGCCCCATATCTCCGGGATCAAATGTCCTTGTCTTTATTTCAATTACAACATAACAGTGTTTTTGTATGTTGTAGAACAGCATATCAATAAATTGTTCAGTATCTCCGACAACAAGCCGGTATTCTCTACCGACAAAAGCAAATCCACGACCTAGTTCAAGAAGAAATTTCTGGATATTATCCATGAGTGCATCTTTCAATTCTTTTTCGTCATACCCTTCTCTAAGAGTTAGAAAATCAAAATTATATGGGTCTTTTGTGATTTCTCTGGCAAGATCGCTGCCAATATCAGGAAGCAGCTTTTCAAAATTTGTAATGGCTTTACCTTCTCTTTCATACAAGTTTGTATCGAGAAAATTTAAAAGGACGGCTCTTGACCAGTTGTTTTCATATGTCTTTTTAACAAAAAACAAAGCCTTATCTAAATTACCCTTACATTTATTAATTATCTGAATATGATGTCCCCACGGAATCATAAAAATACAATCATCAACAGCTTGTTGACATATTCGTGTGTCTGAATCGTCAACAAGTTGTTGACGATTTGAATTGTTGTATAAATCGTAAAAATATTTCATATATTTTAAATTAGTTACAGAAAATGATTTTACATCAGGTAGTGCATCCTGCAAATCAAGACTAAGATTTTTGAAAAAAGATTTTCCGTATTTGACTTCATTGTAATTCTCTGATATATCATGCCCGATAGACCAGTAAAATAACAGCATTTCTCTATTAACTTTTGTTGCAGCTTTTATCTGGCTGTTGCGGAATCTTAAAGAAACTTCTTTAATCCACTTTGAATATTCTGTATTAGTTTTAATGATTTCACTCATTGCGTGCAAACCTCCTGAACATTATAAAAACGATTTTATTCATCAGTATTATTCTTTTTAGCTCTTGTCTTATACACATTATATTGATTTTTACATTTCGGAGAGCAGAACTCATTTCCCTTTCGGCTTGCGATAAATGCTTTACCACAGTGCTTACACAATTTCATTTCACAGCTTTCATCAGTCAGCATAAAAGAAAAGCACATCTGTTACCCATTGCCATCACAACAGCAATTTCATCTTTATCTGCAACAGACCATCCGGATTCCGTACCTTTCTTGTGAAAATCAAGCTTTTCAAAAGGGTAGAAGTAAGTAAGATAATCCTCTGTTGAAAGAGTTTCTTCTTTTATAAAGTGGTTTTTAGGAAGATATACGGATTCATATGTAACAAACTGTACCGTTGTCGGCAGTGCTGTCATAAAACCAAGGAATCCATAAGCAGATACAAAATCAAGAACCATCTGTTGCAATATATCATTATCTGCTTTATGCATAGTCATAAGATCAATATTAACCGCATCAAGGACAAGTGCATTGGCATCCTGCATTGGGCGGTACATCTGAGGTTTTGCATTTCCTGAAACTACTATATATAAAGTGCGATCATCAGCAGTGCGATATTCATAGCTGCTATATTTTACTCAAAGGGCACTTGTGTGTTCAAACAGATTTTTCATTCTCTGTTCCTCCAATCTGTTCATTACTTAGTAAATGTAATCTTATATATAGAATCCTCAGATCAGTCCATGGGTCAGGCAATAATCGTAAATGCCATCCTCGGCAACATCCTTGCAGATTTCATCGGCAACTTCTTTTAGCTGAGGGGAAGCATTTCCCATGGCAACACCTGTTCCTACAGAGAGGAGCATTTCAATATCATTGTTCCCGTCACCAAAGGCGAGGGCTTCGGATTTGTCTAAATGGTAGTATTCCAGTACTTTCTGGATGCCGATGCCCTTACCGCCATTGGCGGGAATGATATCAACTGCACGATCCCACCAGGCAGCAATCTTTGCACCATCTACGTCTTTTAAAATGGCAGAATAGTCGGTTTCGCGACAACCGAGCAGAAGCTGATAAACTTCTTCGTTGGAAACCTGCTCAAAATCTTTCGCAACTGTTAATTGTAAATGAGCAATCGAGTAATAATCCGACAGATCAATGTCAAATCCATTGGCAGCCAGCCGGCTTTTAGTGGCAACAGAGACCGGACGTCCGAGACTGTCGGCATTGCGGATGAGCTTTTGAACATCATCCGGGCTGATCGGATTGCTGAAGATCGTTTCTGTGTCGTTGTAGCACAGAGAACCATTGAAAGTCAGGAATGTATCAAATTCAATCCCACTGAAATGGGGAAGGCTGACCGGGGTTCGCCCGGTTGCAATGCAGAGCCTGATTCCGTTTGCTTTCAGGCGGTTCAGTGCTTCAACTGTCTTTTCAGAAAGTTCTTTCGCCCGCAGTCTGAGCAGTGTACCGTCAATATCAAAGAAAATGATCTTAATTTTTCCCATAAAATTCTCCTGTATTATGAATGTTATTCTTCTTCTTTATCATTATAACGTAATCCGTCCGTGATAACTATGACAGTTCTGCATATTTCTATCAAAATCGTGCCGGAAAAACTGTTATTACCTTAGTAGAGCATAAAAAATTATCCACAACTCATCGACAAAAAAGTCGAGTTATGGACAAAAAACAAGAGAGGATTGCCTATGAAGAATAAATTACAAAAACATTTTCCGATGATTCGGACGAAAGGAGAAGCACTTGAAGCGATAAAAAATAATAAAAAGCTCTGGGGAATTTTTTGCAGTTGGAAAGAAGAATACCAGCAGGAATACCTGGATGTCTGCACTGGGGTCAGGGGACTGAAACTTCTGTATGATACCTATTTTAAAGCACTTATCATTTTATAAAAACAATTGCACCATACATTTTCAAATAAAAACATCTTGGGCTGTAGTTTTTCCAAAAACGTTGCATAATGATAAAATAACGTTCCTCTTGCATCTTCCAATCCAAGTTTTTTACCGGCATAGGAAAAAGCTTGACAAGGTGCTCCACCGGATAATAAATCTAATTCACCTTTTCTAACAGAAAAATATTCCTCTAAATCAAGACCAGATATTTCTGCCACATCACCTTCAATAACATTCCAATTTGGTCTATTCTTTCTCAATGTTGCACAAGCATCTGCGTTGAACTCATTTAATGCCAGTGTTTTAAAACCTGCTTTCTCTATTCCCAATGCAAGACCACCTGCACCTGCAAATAATTCAATCGTTGTAAACATATAATCTCTCCGTTTTTATTTTTTAGGTCTGATCCTACTCTTTATCGATCAACTCATCACTGATATTAAAATCAATTCCTTGAGCTTTACAAAAATCATCTATCAATTTCATAGTCTTAAAAGTCGGTTTGCATTTTCCTGATTCCCACCGAGTGACAGTTGTAAAAGAAACACCTACTGCCTGTGCAAATGCTTCCTGACTTAACAAGCTTTTCTCAATCATCCAACAATTAAAAAGGAAACCGTCACAAAATTGGCACGACTCCCTACTGCTCTTATTTTATTGCTATAATACTCAATTTATTTCTTTCATACATTATCGTCATTGCTTAATTTCCTGCCCGAATCCATACCCTAATATAGCTGTGATACAGATAATCCCTGACAGGATATGAAATACAGTTGCGGACAGCCATGTAATGAACATGACCACCAGTTGTACGATTGTCAGACTTATACGCACTGGCAATAACAGGATCCTTATAATGAGTTTTACAATTACCATGACTGTCCACCCCTTTCACTGTTTCAGATAACTGCGATAGCTGTCTATCACAGAATCTGTAACACCGTTTTTGTACACTTTTCGGATATCAACAACTTTTTCATCTTTCAATGCTTTCAGCCAATCTAACAAATCTTTTCTACTGTTTGCAAAATTACAGCATCTTCCGTCTGCATATTCAATTCGGTATCTCATAAGCTCCTCCTATACATAGACCAATTCGTTCAAAATGATTTCATCTACCCGGCTTCTCACATTGTTTGCCTGGCGGATCCATTCCATTTGATCTCTGGTTTTCAATTCTTCCGAAATGCCTTCCTGTTTCATAATCTGATTCATGAGAAAATCTCTGCGTTCTACGCACTGCTCATTTAAGTCTGCAAGGTAAGTCCAAAGCTTTCCAGTCAATGTCAGATAGGAATATAAGCCACTTTTGTAGTCCTTCAGATAGTTTCTGTGAAGGCTTCCATAAAAGCCAATATCACGCTTTTCTTCCGGTACAGCGATCAGTGGCAGATAGATTTCCCCGACAAGGATATAATCCAGATCGTTGCTGTCATCGTGAATGCTTCTTTCTAATTCGCTCATGCTGATGCAACTCCTTTCTTCGGTTCTGCTGGTGGAAGCAGTGATACCGGCACGAACACACCCTTTGCAATATCTTCCTGACGGATTTCCTCTTTTTTTGCATCCATCTCCGCTTTCTTTTTTGCCTTTGTCCGTTCATAGTATTCTTGCTGCTTGCCATTTGCTTTCCTTTTCAAGTAATTCTGATGAAGCCTGTCTTTTCTGGCTTCCCGCTTCTTCATTTCTTCAATTTCTTCTGGTGTCATTTCCACCTCACCGAAATGTGGTGGTAAATATTTTCCAATAAAATTAAAATAGATTTCCACTTCCTGAGTTGTCTCAATGCTTCTTTTGCGGTCACGCTCATGAACCACAATCCTTTCTGTTCTTTAGAATACTGTCCGTCAAGAATCGCATATCGTGTAATTTTTTCGTAAGCATTTTCTTGACAAAGAATAGTTAGAGATGTATATTAAAAAAGTTCAAAAACGAACAGTTCAAAATGAAAGAAGGTGCGTTTGTGAAAAATTATTTTGCACATTGTGTTGATGTAGAAGAATTGTATGAAAATATGGTATCTCCTGTTTGTGAAAAATACGAATTGACTTATATGGAGTTTACAGTTCTTATGTTTTTAACAAATAATCCGCAATATGATACAGCTACTCAGATTGTAAAATACCGTCATCTTGCAAAATCTCATGTATCTATTTCTATTCGTTCCTTACAGGAACGAGGATTGATTTTAGGGGAACATAAGGGAGGAAATCACAGAACCATTCACTTAAGTGTGGCGGATAAAGCAAGGGACATAATTGCAGCCGGGCGTGTGGCACAAGGCAAATTTTGTGAAATAGTATTCGCAGGATTTTCAAAAGAAGAAATAGAAGCCCTACATAGGTTTACAGAGCAAGTAAACAGAAATATCAAAGAATATTTGAATGATTAGGAGAGGTTTATCGTGGAAAATAACAAGGATTTTTTAGGTACGCAGCCCGTTGGAAAATTGCTTTTTAAGTTGGCAATTCCTACGGTGATAGCACAGTTGATCAATATGTTGTATAACATTGTTGATAGGATCTTTATCGGTCATATACCGGATGCAGGCAGTCTTGCTCTGACGGGTGTCGGTGTGACCATGCCTATTATTATGATTGTGTCGGCATTTGCAGGACTTGTAAGTTCAGGAGGTGCGCCACGTGCTTCTATTTCGATGGGAAAAGGAGATATGGACAGTGCAGAGCAAACGCTTGGTGGATGTTTTCTTTTACAGGTAATTGTTTCAATCGTTCTGACAGTGGTACTTTTACTGTTTGGAGAAAATTTGCTGTTAGCTTTTGGAGCCAGTGAAAATACGATTGAATATGCTGTTTCCTATTTGAACATATATGCGTTTGGAACATTGTTTGTGCAGCTGACATTGGGCATGAATGCATTTGTAACTGCTGAAGGGTTTACAAAGATATCCATGGTATCCGTTGCTATCGGAGCAACTCTAAACATTGTGCTTGATCCGATTATGATTTTTGGATTAAATATGGGTGTGCGTGGTGCTGCTTTGGCAACTGTTATTTCGCAGGCGGTTTCATGTATCGTCGTTGTGACATTTTTGTGCAGTAAGAAATCAATACTTAGACTGAAACGTAAGAATCTGAATATAAAGCCCAAAGTTGTGTTCCCGTGCATTGCACTTGGAACTGCAGCATTTATTATGCAGGCGAGTGAAAGCGTTATATCCGTATGCTTTAATTCTTCCCTGCTGAAATATGGCGGAGATATTGCGGTAGGTGCAATGACGATTCTTACCAGTGTCATGCAGTTTGCAATGCTTCCTTTACAGGGAATTGCACAGGGAGCGCAGCCAATTACAAGCTATAATTATGGAGCAAACAATACGGAACGTGTAAAAAAGACCTTTCGTGTTTTGTTAACAGTAAGCCTGATTTATTCTGTCACACTTTGGCTGGCGGTAATGCTTTTGCCACAATTCTTTGTAAGTATTTTTACTCCGGAGACAGCTATGATCGAGTTTGCATCAAAAGCTCTGCGTATCTATATGGCAGTCATGTTTTTATTTGGTATTCAGATTGCATGCCAGATGACCTTTACAGCTCTTGGCAATGCGATAAGTTCTATCATTGTGGCAGTTACAAGAAAATTTATTCTGCTGTTACCATTGATTTATATTATGCCGCATATGGTTTCAGACAAAACCATGGGTGTTTACCTTGCAGAGCCGGTAGCAGATTTCATAGCAGTAACCTTTACTGCAATTTTGTTTTATTTCCAGTTTAGGAAAGCGATGAACAAGATTGAATCGTAGTTTATATAGTCGTTAAGGGGAAATTTTCTTCTTGGCGGCTATTTTTTTATAAAAACGTAATAAAGTAAAGGCATTGTGGCATTTTTCACAAACATTTAACTTTTCTGTACTATTTTTTGTCAAAACATCTGTCTTGTCACCTGTAAACTGCGGTGCTATAATTTACGCTGATCAATACTTATGAAAAATAAAACCCACAGAAAAGTAAAGTTTGAAAAAAAACAGAGAGGTGCAGATATGACGATCAAAGAAGAGATAGAGCAGTTAAAGAAAGAAAAAGATGCGGTGATCCTGGCTCATTATTATGTAAGACCTGAGATCCAGGAGATAGCGGATTACATAGGAGATTCCTTTTATCTGAGCAAGGTGGCAGTAGGCCTGAAAGAAAAGACGATTGTATTTTGCGGAGTTTCCTTTATGGGTGAGAGTGCCAAGATCCTGAACCCGGAAAAGACGGTTCTGATGCCAGATATGGCAGCAGATTGCCCGATGGCACATATGGCATCCCCTGAAACGATCGAGAAAGTGCGTGCGGAGTATGATGATCTTGCGGTAGTCTGTTATATTAATTCAACTGCAGAATTGAAACGTCATTCTGATGTATGCGTTACTTCTGCAAATGCAGTAAAGATCGTAAAGAACCTTCCGAATAAAAATATTTTCTTTATCCCGGATCGCAACCTGGCACATTATATTGCAGGACTTGTACCGGAAAAGCATTTTATTTATAATGAAGGATTCTGCATCGTACATGAGTATATGGAAGTAGAAGAAATTCAGGATGCGAAGAAAGCACACCCGGATGCAGAAGTGCTGGCACACCCGGAATGTCCGCAGGCAGTTCTGGAACTGGCAGATTATATCGGAAGTACAACCGGAATCATCAATTATGCGGGAGAGACGGATGCACAGGAGATGATCATCTGTACGGAGAGTGGTGTCCTGTATGAACTGGAGAAACGGTATCCTGAAAAGAAATTCTATTTTACAGAAACGCTTCCTGTATGCAGAAATATGAAAAAAGTGACGTTGGAAAAGATTCTTCATGTCTTAAAGACCGGGGAAAATGAAGTTTTTGTGGATGATGCACTTCGGGAAGAATCCAAAAAACCTTTGGAGAGAATGTTAGAACTGGCAAAATAAGAGCCGGAAGAATGGAGTTTGTTATGAAAATGAAAGCAGATGCAGTGATCGTAGGAACAGGTGTGGGAGGACTTTTCAGTGCGTTGAATCTTCCCAGAGATAAAAAGATCATCATGATCACAAAGTCAGATTTAGAGAGCAGTGATTCATTTCTTGCACAGGGTGGAATCTGTATGCTTCATGATGAGGATGATTACGACAGTTATTTTGAAGATACAATGAAAGCGGGACATTATGAGAACAGGAAAGAATCAGTAGATATTATGATCCGCAGTTCCAGAGAGATCATTCAGGATCTGATCGGATATGGTGTTGAATTTCAGAAAGAGTCAGATGTTCCGGAAGGTAATTCTGCTGAAGAAGGAAATCAGGAAAAAGGAAGAGAGCCGGAAACAGATAAGCCGTTGGAAGAAATCTATGCATTTACAAGAGAAGGGGCCCATTCCAGACCGAGAATCCTTTTCCATGAGGATGTTACAGGAAAAGAAATTACAAGTAAGCTGCTTGCACAGGTGAAGAAGCTTGCGAATGTGGAAATTTACGAATATACTACAATGACAGACATTATTGTGGAAGATGGAGTCTGCAGGGGAATTTACGCAAAGGATCAGAACGGTCAGGAACTGGAGATTTATGCAGATAATACGATCTGGGCAAGCGGTGGAATTGGAGGAAGATATCAGCATTCTACCAATTTCCCACATCTGACAGGGGATGCACTGGATATTTCTGAAAAGCATGGAATCCGTCTGGAGCATCTGGATTATGTGCAGATCCACCCGACAACACTGTATTCCACAAAGCCGGGAAGACGTTTCCTGATTTCGGAATCCGTCCGGGGAGAGGGTGCGATCCTTTTAGATAAGAATAAAGAACGATTTGTAAATGAACTTCTTCCGCGTGATGTGGTAACAGAAGAGATCCGGAGACAGATGAAGAAAGACGGAACAGATCATGTATGGCTTTCCATGGAACGGATCGATAAAGATACAATACTGAATCATTTCCCGAATATTTACCATCATTGTCTGGAAGAAGGATATGATGTGACGAAGGAATGTATCCCGGTTGTTCCTGCACAGCATTATTTTATGGGAGGAGTATGGGTTGATTCTGACAGTAAGACTTCGATGGATCATCTTTTTGCTGTGGGAGAGACAAGCTGTAACGGAGTGCATGGAGCAAACCGGCTGGCAAGCAATTCGCTGTTGGAGAGTCTGGTGTTTGCGAAGCGTGCGGCAAAGAAAATTGGAGGAGAACAGGTATGAATACAATTACAATGACACTTCAGGCAGATCATCTGATCCTGGAGGCTTTAAAAGAAGATATTTCCAGTGAGGACGTTAGTACGAATGCGGTGATGAAGGAGTATGTCAAAGGAGAAGTAGAACTGATCTGCAAGCAGGACGGTATTATTGCAGGACTGGATGTATATCGCAGGGTCTTTGAATTGCTGGATGATAAGACGGAGACAGAATTTTACTGTAAAGACGGCGATGAAGTCAAAAATGGTCAGTTGATGGGCAAGGTGACCGGTGATATCCGGGTTCTCCTTTCAGGAGAGCGTGTGGCTCTGAACTATTTGCAGAGAATGAGCGGAATTGCAACCTATACACACTCCGTAGCGGCTCTGCTGGAAGGAAGTAAGACAAAACTTCTTGATACAAGAAAGACAACACCGAACATGAGGATTTTTGAAAAATATGCAGTCCGTGTCGGTGGCGGTTACAATCATCGGTATAATCTTTCAGACGGAGTACTTCTGAAGGACAATCACATCGGTGCAGCAGGCAGTGTTACGGCAGCAGTCAAAATGGCAAAGGAATATGCACCGTTTGTCCGAAAGATTGAGATCGAGGTTGAAAATCTGGCAATGGTAAAAGAGGCAGCAGAGGCAGGAGCAGACATCATTATGCTGGATAATATGTCAACGGAAGATATGAGCGAGGCAATCCGGATCATTGACGGAAGAGCAGAGACAGAGTGTTCAGGAAATGTGACAAAGGAAAATATCGGCAGACTGACAGCACTTGGAGTTGATTATATTTCCAGTGGAGCATTGACGCATTCTGCACCGATACTTGACATTTCCATGAAAAATCTTCATGCTATAAATTAAGAAGAGAAACCACAGTAGTAGAAAGGAAGAGGTATGATGACAGGATCAGAACGAAGAACTGCCATTATAAATCAGATAAAGAACAGCACCGTCCCTGTATCCGGGAAAGCACTGGCAGCACAGTATGCAGTGAGCCGTCAGGTGATCGTGCAGGATATTGCACTGATCCGTGCTGCAGGACATGAGATCATTTCCACTAACAGGGGCTATCTTCTCAATGAGGATGCATCCGTACAGCGGACATTTAAGGTAAAGCATACGGATGCCCAGGTAGAAGAAGAATTATATTCTATTGTGGATCTTGGAGGAAGTGTAAAAAATGTCATGGTAAACCACAGGGTCTATGGACATATGGAAGCGGAGCTGAATATTACTTCCAGGCGTAAGGCAGCGGAATTTTTAGATGATATCAAGACGGGAAAATCCAGTCCGTTAAAGAATATTACCTCAGATTATCATTACCATGTAGTGGAGGCTGACAGTGAGGAAACCCTGGATATGATCGAGGCTGCACTCCGGGAGAAAGGATTTCTTCTGGAACAGGAAGAATGGGAAAAAAAGCAGTATTACGTATAACGAAAGAAAGAGAGGTCAGACATCAGGAACCGGTGTCTGACCTCTTGACATCTTCGGGAATATTCTGCAAAATAAGAATTGATAAAGTGAAAGAAAAGAGATTTTCCGTCGTATCATACGACAGGATGGAGTTATATATATGGAAGAAATAAAAAAGCTTCTGAAGGAAGTTTTAAATAGAGAATTTATACGTGCAGTTATCAGCAGTCCAAAGGAAAAAGAAGGAACTGCGGTGCTGCTGGAGTGTGGAACAGAACCGGTTCAGGGGATTTTGAAGATAAAAGTACGTCCGCTGGAAAAAAGAGGGGAATTGATGTTCCAATTAGAAGCGTTTACGAAGACGCAGGCATTTCATCGAAATTTAAATCCCGAAGCGGCGGGTGAGATCCTGGCTGTAGTGATGGAGCGTTTTGGACAGATGCAACTGGAAACGGTGAGTCAGGACTGTACAGTGCTGATCAGTAAAAAGGGAAAGGTGACGATCCGCAGAAAGCAGAAAAAGATCAGAGCAAAGGCGGCAGACCTGTTCCATAACCGCAAAAAGCGGTATATTCTGGAAGAAGGAGTGAAAGTTCCGTTTCTGCAGGATCTTGGAGTTATGACGCAGGACGGGAAAATCGTGCATACAAGATTTGATAAGTTCCGGCAGATCAACCGATTCCTGGAATTTATCGAAGATATCCTGCCGCAGCTTGACAGGGGAAGAGAGCTGACGATCCTGGATTTTGGCTGTGGGAAGTCGTATCTTACTTTTGCGATGTATTATTATCTGCATGAATTGAAAAAATATGACATACGCATTATAGGACTGGATCTGAAGAGTGAGGTGATCCGGCACTGCAATGAGCTGGCAGAGAAGTACGGATATGAAAAGCTTCAGTTTTTAGAGGGAGATATTGCAGATTATGAAGGAGTAAACCGTGTGGACATGGTGGTGACGTTGCATGCCTGCAATACGGCAACGGACTATGCACTGGCGAAGGCAGTTGGCTGGAATGCAAAAGTGATCCTTTCCGTTCCATGCTGCCAGCATGAGATCAATGAGCAGTTTGAAGCGGGGGAGACCCCGGAGGTACTTGCTACGGTGATGGAGTATGGTCTGTTAAGAGAGCGGTTCGCAGCACTGGTGACAGATGGACTGAGGGCAAAGTATCTGGAAAGCGAGGGATATGAAACCCAGGTACTGGAATTTATTGATATGGAACATACACCGAAGAATATTCTGCTGCGTGCAGTCAGGAGGGGGAAGACTGATGGGGCAATAGAAGCGGAGAGCAGAAAGAAGCTGGAAGAGTGTGAAGCATTTCTGAATATCCAGCCGACACTGGGCAGGCTTCTTTCAGAAAAGAGCAGGCATCGGTGACGGGATTTTAGAAAGGGATCATAGAAAAGGATCATAGAAAAGGATAAGCACTGGCGACGGGATTTCAGGGAGAATAAATAATGATAAAAAGAATAATAAAGGGAATCGTGCTGGCGGTATTTTTTGCCGGAGCATTGTTGATAAGTAATTATGTGATGAACCGTGGGACGGACGATAAGATTATGACAATGGGCGAGCCGACGCTCCCGGTAGTTTCTTTTACCGTGAGTGGTCAGGAGATCAATCTTCTGTCCGGGTATGTAGACCAGATGGATGTCACTGCCATGCGTGATACGATCACTCCGCTGGAGAGCAATGGAACGCTTCAGGCTGAGATCGCAGAGAATGGAAATAAGATCAGTAAGATCAGCTATAAAGTTTATTCACTGGATGGAGCAGATACTTACGCAGAAGGAAAAGTCAAAGAAGAGGATGGGAAAGTTACGCTGGAACTGGGGACTGCCCTGGATCAGTCAGCACAGGAGGCGGTGCTGAAGCTGACTCTGACACTGGGAAGTGGTGAAGCACAGAAAAAGGTGAATTATTTCACCCGGATCGAGAAGCCGGATGAGATTACTGCGTGGAAATGTCTTACATTTGCAAAAGATTTTCATGCAAAGGCATTGGACCAGAGTGATGAAGATACACTGAGTATGTATCTTGAGCCGGGAGAAGAGAGTGATAATACGACTTACCAGACCGTCAATATCCACTCAGATATTACTCATATCCAGTGGGGAGACCTGAACCCGGAGATCGTGGGCGATGTGCAGTGGAGTCTGAAAGAAAGCAACAGTGTTTATACATCCATTCTTGCAAAATATCAGGTGCGTTGTCAGGATGATAAAGAGGAAACGGCACGGTATAATGTGAAAGAATTTTTCAGGATCCGGTCGGTGGGAGATACGATCTACCTGCTGGATTATAACCGGGATCTTCAGGAAGTGTTCAGCAGCAGTAGAAGTGTGATGGATCAAAAGGGTATCCTGCTTGGAATCGTGCCAGAAGATGTGCCTTATGAGACAAATAAAAAGGATTCGATCCTTGCCTTTGTGCAGAACCGTACTCTGTGGATGTATAATAAGAAAAATGAGGAGCTGACGAAAGTTTTCAGCTTTGCGGAGGAAGATACACAGGATGTGAGGAGCCTGAATGATCAGCATGCGGTACGGATCATCAGTATGGACGATCATGGGAATATTGCCTTTGCGGTTTATGGATATATGAACCGGGGAGAGCATGAAGGAGAAGTTGGTGTCGGTATTTATTATTTTAATGTGGACAGCAATCTGATTCAGGAGAAAGGCTTTATTCCGAGTACAAAATCTTTTGCCATTGCAGAAGATGAACTGGGAAAGATGGTTTATTATAATCATGCACAGGAGCTGCTGTATGTGCTTGCAGATCAGGTCCTCTACAGGATCGATCTTGATAAGAACCAGCAGGAAGTGCTTGCAAAAGGTCTGGAAGCCGGAAAGTATGCAGTTTCTGATGACGGACATCAGCTTGCTTATCAGACAGACGGAGAGAAAGATGCGGCAAAGGAGATCCGGGTGATGGATCTTTCCAGCGGGGATGAATATAGTGTGAAAGCGGCAAAGAATGAAGCCGTTCGCCCGCTGGGATTCCTGAATGGAGATTTTATTTATGGAATTTTGCGGACTTCCGATGCCGGAAAGACGGCATCCGGTGAGAAGACAACTCCGATGTATCAGCTTGAGATCCATGATTCGAAAAATAAAAAAATAGCAGAGTATTCCTTTGAAGATCAGGGGATCTATATTTCTGATATTTTGATCGAGGGAAATATGGTGACACTGAACCGTCTTGCGAAAGCGGGAGAGATCTATAATGTTACTTCACAGGAATATATTACAAATAATGTAGAAAAGAAAAATACGAAGATTTCTCTTACCTCCTACAGTTCGGAGAAGCTGGGAAAGCAGTACCGGTTTACTTTTGCAGAGGGAATCGAAAAGACGGAGGTGAAGCTGCTCCAGCCGGATCAGCAGGTAGCTGAAAATGCACTGACGATTGTTCTGAAAGGAAAAGATGATCGTGTAAAATATTATGTGTATGGTATGGGTGAACTGGTCGGAATCTACGATAAAGCCGGCTATGCGATCCAGAAGGCGGAGAAGATTTCCGGTGTTGTGATCTCGTCGGAACAGGCTTATGTATGGGAAAAAGGAAACCGGGATCTGGTGTATTCTATTGAAAATGTTGTAGTGACAAAGGAGAGCGGAGAAAGTTCACTGGAAGCATGTGAACGGTATATGAAATCGTATGAGGCGGAGAAGACAGATCTTACGGGCTGTACGCTGGATCAGGTATTGTATGTGATCAATAAAGGCTGCCCAGTGATCGCTCTGACAAGTGCAGATCATGCGATCCTGATGACCGGATATTCTAAGACGGATATCACGTATTCTGACCCGGATACAGGGGCATCGCAGACTGTGACTATGGATGAGATGAATGCTATGGTGGCGGGAAGTGGAAATACCTTTATCGGGTATATTAAGTAATAGAAGAGAAGTGATGAAAGAGAAGAGAATCTGCAGGCGGCGGGTTCTCTTTTATATATAGTGGTTTTCCCTGCATACTACAGAAAAAAATACAGGCGGTGGAATTTCTGTTCCATCACCCGTATTTTAAAAATCCATGTAAGCAGCGAACCAAAAGAGGCGTCTGTACAAGACTCTGGCGACTGCAACAATAACTTTATGCTTCAGCTGCTTCGTCTGCGTTGGTATCTTCAGCTTCAAGGTCAGAAGCTTTTACATGAACTTCCGTGATCGTTACAACCGTAGCATCAACATCGGTCATAAGATCAACGTCTTTGTCTTTGGCGATCGGAAGATCAGCCACACGGATGGTATCACCAACCTTGAGATCTCCGACATCTACTTCAACTTTTTCTACCAGTGCAGCAGGAAGAGCCTTGAAAGAAATCTCCTGTAACATCTGCTGTGGTACACCAGCGGCAAGTTTATCAAGGTTGACAAGATGAATCTCAGCAACAGAATGAACTTTCTCATTGCTTACAAGTGCCTGAAAATCAATCTCATCAACATAACCCTTTAATGGATTGTAGTCAACTTCTTTAATCAGTGCATCATAAGTCTGACCATCAACTTCGAGCATTACCTGTCCACCTTTGTTCTCAACTTTCAGAAGTTTTTCAACATCTGCTTTTTCCATTTTAAGTGGAATGCTCTCTTTCATTTCACGGCCGAAAATACAACCGGTAACAAATCCTTCGCGTCTAAGTTTTTTGGCTTTGATTGACATGTCTCTTTTTTCAGCTTTTAAAGTATTCATTTATCTTTTCCTCCAAATTCTGAATCCGCTTAGCAGCCTTCAACTTTCTGTACAAGTAGGTATTGTTAAGTGCTTTTTCTTTGCTACAGTTACACTATAGCACCGGATGTCAAGGGAAGGAAAAAACAGAAGAATCAGACAGGTTGAAAAATTAAGAATTTTTCTCTGAAAAATACCTTGAAAAATAAAAAAATTAAGATTTTCAACAAAAGAATTGAAAAAATTCTTGTGAAAATGATCAAAAAGAGTGCAAATTCTCATGGAAATAGGAAAAAATCGCTGAAAATACAGCACGTTGTATAAAGAAAGCGGTGTATCATGAAAGAAAGCAGGATATTATGAAAACGAACAGGATTTGCTGAAAAAATAGAAAATAACACCGAATATGGTGTATAATAAAAATAGTATGCAAAAAGAAAATCAGGAGGAAGATGCGTGGGCAGATATTTAAATTCCAATGCAGATGGATTTGGTAAGATTGTTAATTCTGAAATTTATGTGGACAAAACGAGTATGCTGAGCTATACGAATCAGGTACTGAATACAATGCAGGGATATCTTTGCGTTAGCCGTCCGAGAAGATTTGGAAAATCGACAGCGGCAAATATGCTTACAGCATATTATAGCTGTGGGTGTGATTCCAAAGCACTTTTTTCGGGATTCAAAATTGCAAAAGACAAAGATTTTGAAAAATATTTGAATCATTATAATACGATTTCTCTTAATATGCAGGAATTTCTGAGCAGAAGCAGGGATGTATACGATTTGCTGGAGCGGATGAAAAAACTGGTGTTTCGCGATATGAAAAGAGAGTACCCGGATGTGGATTATTTTGATGAAAATGATCTGATCGAGGCAATGCAGGATGTATATGAAGAGACAAGACGACCGTTTGTTGTCATTATTGATGAATGGGACTGCATTTTTCGGGAGTATAAAGAAGACAAAGAAGCACAGGCGATTTATCTTGATTTTCTGAGAGATATGTTGAAAGATAAGCCGTGTATCCATCTTGCATATATGACGGGGATTCTTCCTATAAAAAAATATGGGACTCATTCAGCTTTGAATATGTTTGATGAATTTTCAATGATTGATCCCGGACCGATGGCAGAGTATGTTGGATTTACGGAAGAAGAAGTTGCTTCATTGTGCGAAGAATATAAGATGGACGGAGAAGAAGTAAAATGCTGGTATGACGGGTATTCTTTTGATAAAGTTCCGGCTGTTTACAGTCCAAGATCGGTTGTCAGTTGTATGAGATTTGGTAAAATCGGAAATTACTGGAATCAGACGGAGACGTTTGAAGCGTTGAAGATTTATATTGATATGAATTTTGATGGATTGCGGGAAGATGTACTGAGCATGATGGCAGGAGAATCAGTTCCTGTAAATACTGGTAGTTTTATCAATGATATGGCTACATTCAGGACGGAAGATGATGTGCTGACCCTGCTGATCCACCTTGGGTACCTGGCATATGATTATGAAAATAAGACCGTAAGAATCCCTAATAACGAAATACGGGGAGAATATGTGAGCAGTGTAGCTGTATCAGAATGGGGAGAAGTGTCGACTGCGTTGAAAAATTCTGCAGATACATTAAATGCAATCTGGCAGAAACGACCTTTGCAGGTAGCAGAGGGAATCAGGCAGGCACATTTTGAAACAGCACATATACAATACAATGACGAAAATGCATTAAGTTATACAATTTCACTGGCATTATATGCAGCAAGAAATTTTTATACCGTACACCGGGAACTGGCAGGCGGAAAAGGATTTGCTGATCTTGTATTTGTACCAAGAAAGAAATTTCAGGAAAAACCAGCGTTGATTGTAGAACTAAAGTGGGATAAAAGTGCCAGGGGAGCGATTGAGCAGATCCGGCAGAAAGAATATTTTGAGAGTTTAAAAGAATATCAGGGAAATATACTTTTGGTCGGGATTAATTATAATATCAGAACCAAAGCCCATGAATGTGTGATAGAGGAATTAAAGAAAGACAAATGAGAATGACAGAAGACTGTCGGGATATTCTGAGAAATATTCCGGCAGTTTTTTTAGGGTATGGATTTGGGATTTGAAAACCAGAATCCATACCCTTATTTTCTTTGAAACAAAGAAAAGCGGTAAAATACAACCATAGAAAAAACAAATGATTTCGGCCGAAAAAGAAAAAAGTAAATGTAACATTAAGAACAAAATTCAGACGAGGAGAAATGAACTATGAAAATGAAGGCAATCGCAAGATTTGGTAAAGAATTTGGAAGCTACAAATTGGTAGAAGTACCGTATCCAACATGCGGACCGGAGGATATCATCCTTGAGATCAAAGCGGCTGCAATCTGTGGAGCAGATATGAAGCACTGGAATTATGAACAGCCCCTTGAAAAGGCGTTTTGGTGACTCTGTCACCGGAACGTCTTTTTCTATATCTTATGATGTCGGGGTCAAAAGCCCCCGACTTTGATGCCTACGGATTGCTCCGTGCTACGCACTCCTACAATCCTACCCAATATTCGCATATCGTGGGATTATCATCCCACTTTTATGCTCATATCGGGGCGGGTCCTAAGGTCTTTCACCTACCTATGAGCAAGCTCATGTGGGCTTAGACCTTTTGACCCTGGCATCATAAAATAATGCAAAGAAAAATTATTTTGTAAGCAATTCTGCTTTTTGCAGAAGCTTCTCTACTTTTCTTAAAGAATTCAGGTCAATCTCCCTGAGAGAATAAGCAAGATCGATCAATTCAGAGGATATTTCCGCATCAGAAGATGTACCAAGCAGCCAGTAATCCAGCGAGAGATGAAAGGTCTGTGCAAGCTGAACACAAATTTCTATAGAAGGAAGTTGTTCTCCTCGTTCAATTTTGGTATAGTAGGAGTAAGAGATTCCTGATTTCTCGGCGGCGAGTTCCTGAGTATAACCCAGTTGGAGTCTACGCTCTTTCAGTGTTCTTCCTATGCTTTTACTATTAAGTAAGTCCATTCTTTTGCTCCTCCTCCTGATATATCTTTTATGATAATTCATAAATAAGGATAGTTCCACACACTGACCATGAACGAAACCGCCACAAATAAGGAGTGCAACGCACCCGGATAAAGAGAGGTAGATAATGAAGAAAAATGAAAAAATCCATGAATGATCGTAGTATGAAGAAAAGAACGGTATGGCTGATCCTGGGAGGGATCGCAGTGATAGTATGTGTTTTGTGGTGGGCATATATACAGTTCTGGTCAAATGCATCAGAGAAAGAAGATGTTTCTGCAAAGAGAGAAGCAGACTGGTCATTCCAAAAGCCCAAAGTGCCTGAGACAAAGCTGACAGATCAGGAAGAATGTGCTTTGTGCGGCAGCAGAAAAGAAAGTATGACGGGGATGTTCAGCGGAAAAGATGCGATTGGTATCATCAGTGTGAATGACTGGTACATTATGGATCTGAAGATCAAAAGTGGAAATGAGAAAGGAAATATGCCGGAAGATACAGAAGGAAAGAATACGACAAGGACAACGGTTGGGAAAAATGGAAGAGTTCTGGAGCGTAGTTCAGAAAGTCTCCGGGGTATTTCGGAAATCGTAGTAGATTATGGAGAGGACAGAGTACTTTCCATGGAAAAGGCATCGCAGATTTTGTGTCAGTCCTGTCTGGAAAAGCTGTCTGAAGCGATGGAGGTAAAATGTGAGGAGGGAAAAGAACCGGAGCCTGTCGACCTGGTACTGATAGATTTTGAGACGATGGAACTGTATTGTGTTCAGGAACAGTATACAAAAAAGAGTATCAGAGATTACACCTTGTGGATGGCACATACGGAGGATACGCTGGAGATCAATGCAGTTTATACACCGGTTCGCACAGAGGCAGGAAAAAATGCGGGTATAAAAGAAAATGCCGTACCCTCATCTGCAACAGATGATAGTGCGGCATCTCTGAAATAGATGTCGGGGTCAAAAGCCCCCGACTATGATACCTACGGATTGTTACGCACTACGTGCTCCCACAATCCTACCCAAGATTCACATATCGTGGTGCTTACGCCCCACTTTTATGCTCATATTGTGACCCTGGTATCTGAAATAGGATTAAGCAAAAAATTCTGTGGCGGCACGGATCAGATATTCTGTATCTTCGACACCGATGGTCTCGTAAGGCGAATGCATGGCAAATTGCGGCAGTCCGATATCGACGGTGTTCAGTGCAACCTGCGTGTTGGAAATATTGCCAAGTGTGGATCCGCCTGCCATATCGGAACGGTTGGTAAAAGTCTGAACCGGGACACTAGCGGTATGGCAGATATCCTTGAACATGGCTGCAGAAACGGCATCAGTACAATATTTCTGATTGGCATTGTATTTAATGACAATTCCCTCATTCAGGTAAGGTCGGTTCGTTGGATCGGCCTTTTCTGTATAATTAGGATGAACTGCGTGAGCATTGTCAGCAGAGACCATGAGACTGTTGGCAAGATGCACAAGAAAATCCTCTTCATTATATCCAAGGTTTCTGTGGATTCTTGTCAGTGTATCTTTTAGAAAGGTAGAAGCTGCACCCTGCTTTGTTCCACTTCCGACTTCTTCGTTATCAAAAACGCAGTGAAGAGCCAGATAATCTTCCTTTGCTCCGGAAAGAAAGCCTTTCAGGGAGGCAAAGGCACACTGGAGATCGTCGAGCCGGGGAGCAGAAAGAAATTCCCGGGATGCACCCCAGATACAAGGTTCCTGTCGGTTATATAAGAAGAGGTCATGACCAAGGATTTCATCTTCAGTTACATTGGCTGCCTCTGCGATGGTCTGAAAAAAGGTATTCTTTGCTGTAAGATCACCGTAAAGAGGGAGCATATCTTTCTGAGCATTGTATTTATGCCCGTTATTTGCATCACGATCCATGTGGATGGCAAGATTAGGGATCATGAGAAGATCCCTGTCAATATTGACCAGCTTTGACAGAAAGCAGGCAGAAGGCTTTCCGTCTGTGGAAGGATCTTTTACGATCACCCTTCCTGCAACGGAAAGTGGACGGTCAAACCAGGGGGCAAAGAGCATTCCACCGTAGCGTTCTACATTCAGCCGGATATAATGCCCCTCGGATTCCATTTCAGGATTTTCCTTGATCTTAAAGGACGGGGAGTCACTGTGGCTTGCCATGATCCGCATTCCCTGAAAAGGATGCTCCGGTATGGTAAATGCGATCAGGGAGGAATCATTGCGGGTCACATAGTAAGAACCGCCCTGCTTAAGATTCCAGTGCATTCCCTCTTCCAGTCTGATAAAGCCGGACTCTGTAAGCCGGGCAGCCATGGCACTGACTGCATGAAAAGCAGTAGGGCTTTCCTTGATAAATTCGATTAATTCTTCCGGGATTCTATGGTTCATAGCTCAACAACTCCTTTACAAATTTTATAAGTATGTGCGTAGCACGGAGCAATCCGTAGGCATCAAAGTCGGGGGCTTTTGCCCCCGACATCATAATTTTATAAGAGCATAATCATCACTTCATAAGAATCAGTATAGCACGAATGACAGCGGGCAGCACAACGGTTTTTTGAATGGAAGATCATTTTATGTGATGCTTATGAGCGGGACAGGGCAAAGTTAAAGAAACCGGTATGTGAGCATGCACCGGTGGATGTGATGCCGGAGGTTATGGAGTATGGATCAGCGGAGGAAGTGCTGGAGGTATATGAGGAGACTGCACAGGCGGATCCATCTTCCTGAAATTGAGTATATTGAAAGCCGTAATACGGTTGGTTCTCTATCTTCATCTGTAAAAGGCAAGGCTTCTCCCTTAGAGAGCAAGGCGGCAACGGAAAGCATTAACTTGCTTTTCCCGTCGCCCGGATCGCCCTGCAACAGCGTAACCCTGCCGAAAGGAATATACGGATACCACAGCCATTTCACTTTATACTGTTAAATACTATAAATTCATCCCACAATTCATCATAATTATCAAACTCATAATATCTGTCCGCAACTTTAAAATATTTACCAGGACTAATTGTCAGTGTTTCATCTGTCACAAGATAAATAGTATAATAAGAAACAGCTCCACTTGATACTGCTTTGCTTTCGTCTACTTCGTCACCAAGTTTTACTTGATTCAACAAATTTATAAACTCGATAACTTCATCATCTGAAAAAGAATACGAATAATTACCGTCTTTCCCGCCTGTAGTTCCTGTATGTTCAATTTTTTCGATTTCCGGCACATCAATACTCTCCAAGCCCACACTCGCATCTTGTTTTCCACATCCGAACAATGTACTTGTCAGAAAAATGAACGTGAGCAAAACTATCCCATTTGTTTTCATTTACACTCTCCTCCATTTACAGTTCCGCTTGGTAACTTCAAATTCCCCGGTTCGACAAACTGGGATTTATAGTTACATTCCATACATATTGGCATTTTTTACCATTATTTTATCACCCTTATCTAATTGTTCCTTATAAATTCCTCGCAAACCAATTCCAATATGTTCTGTTTTGTAGCCACTACCATTTGGTCTTCGTTCTTTTGTGTGCACATCAATTGAAGTAATTGCAGTTTCCAAAATCTCTCCATTTGCTTTATTGATATAAGCCTTATCTCCGGTTCTACATATACCAGTTTCAACATTCCCTGTAACCACTGTGCCTACACCTATAATCGTAAAAATCTCATCTACCGTTAAAGTAAAATTCTCTTTCAAGCAAGACGGGACATCTATTCTACTCATATATTCTTTTTCTCGTTCCTTTTTACTTTTACCAAACAATCCCATAAAATTTACCTCCACAACTTCAAAGTTTTCGTTCCTTAAAAAATCCCTTTATTATATTTAATTTGTCCATACAACATAAAGCATAATCCGACAACAACTGCTGGCAGAATGACAAATCCCATAATTTTTTCACTCCAAAATGAAACTATAAACCTCAACACAAGCGATATTCCTATAATCAGCGTTCCAGTACCAACGGCTTTTCCGTATTTTGGTACATCTTCTTCTTTTACTTTTCGCCTATTGTAAGAATGAATTGTACTGATATTGCCTTTAATATTTACGATTCCCATAACAGATATGAACACTCCTAAAATCAACAACATAATGTTCTCCATAATTACCTCCTAAAAATAGAACAGTTCTTCAAATTTCTTGTCTAAAGCAATACATAAAATCAATGCCAACTTTGCTGTTGGGTTGAACTGTCCAGTTTCAATAGAACTAATGGTATTTCTTGAAACTCCTACCATTTCTGCAAGCTGAGCTTGAGAAAGATTTGCCGCTGTACGAACTTCCTTTAAGTGATTTTTCAGATGTAATTGTTCTTTCATACGCTCACCTCTAAAATTCGGCGAACAAATCCAACAAATTCCAAAACGGAAAGAATGAAAAACATAATGGTCAATAGCAAATCGCTCTTTCGTTTCATTTTGATAAAACGAACTAACCATTGTGTAGCAAAAATACTGAAGCATATAACCCAAGGACTGTAAATCTTAGTATGGGCAAGCATAGAGGATAGCAAAGAAAGTAGACAACATACAAAAGCACCCACCCTACTTGCGTGACTTCCTGCCAAATATAGCACTTCCATTTCCGCCAAGTCTTTATTTTGATGTTCTTTTCTACTTGCGTTTAAGATTTCATCTTTTTTCATAAAAGCACCTCCATTCCAAGTTTTCTTTGCATATTTTAATTATATTAACGCCAAGTTTACTTGTCAATAGCATTTGCACAAAAGTTACAAAAGACAACATCAAAGGATCAGAAAATCTTGACTTGAAAAATATATTTTGCTATAATACAGATGTTGCAGGTGCAACATCTGTAAGGCGCAGTAGCCAAGCGGTAAGGCGTGGGTCTGCAACACCCTGATGCACCGGTTCAAATCCGGTCTGCGCCTCTTAAAAGAAGATTCCCGGAAACGGTTTGTTTCCGGGAATTTTTGCGTTGCCAGATATACGGGAAAAATCAGGAGATTTTTTAGTAATATTTTAGTCACCGCATAAACGCTGAGTGATCTCAGTAACGTTCAAAAGAAGAACGATCCGGTAAAATCTGTTCACAGGCTCTTTGAATCTCTTCCTTTACTTTCAGATAAGGGATTTCCTGATTGCTGTCATTCATACAGACAACAGGACTTTTCTGATGGATAATGGTATCAGTCAAAGTAGGATTCGTCTCTGCCAGATTAAAGTACCGGCAAAGTTTTCTTACATTTTTCGGGATAAAATTTCCGCTTAATTTCTGATATTCCCGGATAACGTACTGACTGACGTCTTCTCTGTGACGGAAAGGATGAGAGCATACCTGATCCAGATACTCTCCCTCCAGATTCCAAAGAGTTTCATAAGTACTCTTTTTTAACGGAGATGGTCCATGTACGGTATAAAATCCTGTAAACCGTGGAAACATGATCTCCAAAAAATTATAGAAAAAGTACATCGCAGGATAACCAATGTGAAAATAAGACCCAGGCTGCTTTTTCATATTCTGCCGCTTGTCAAAATATTTAGCCAGAAGCATGGCATTGTTCAGGTAGATATATGGCATAGTTGTGTCGTCCACATTAGTTACATCGGGCTGCAGTGCAAGCATATCAACGGGTTTTCCATTTTTGAAAAAATCCGTCGGCTTCACTGGTTTTAACAGGAGCATATCATCATTGAAATAGATAAAATTTTCCGATAAGCCTTCAATACGATGGAAATTCCATTCGATGGGATGACTGCTAAAGGTAGGCAGGTATTTCGCCGGAATAAAGTCTTCATGGTTTACAATATGTAATTTCGGATTACTGGAATCCAGCCATTCAGGCAGATGTCCAAAGGTCACAAAATGGATTTTACGAACCCATGGAGCAAAGTTTTCAATGCTTCGGAACCAGTAATGCATCAGATCCCAGTCCCGGTAGCGTTCTTCCCGGTCATCACTTTTGACGGATAATCCCTGCTGTCTCATACGTTCCTTTTTCTTTTCGCGCCATACAGGGTCAGAGCCGTCTACCCAGGCCAATACAATATCAATTTCTTCAGTCTTCATGATTTATCCCTTCTTACAATAGAGTGTTCCAAATAAAATTAAAAATATTTCAAAATGCCGGAAAATAAGAAATGTCTTTGCTTTTTGAAAAAGTCCGGCTTCTTTCAGCCTATAAAAACGTTTATAATGATCGATCCGGAACTCCGTTCTGGCAGACTGTAAAATCCGGTATTTTTCTTTTAAAGAAAGAGTACAGGTAGGGAGACACAGGTTATAGACCAGAGAGGCATACCCATCTACATATTTTTGAGACATAATCTCTTCCATCTCCCGCGAGGTCAGTTCCAGAGATTCCAGAAAATGACGAGTCTCCATGAAATTGTTCCGGTAGCATTCGACCAGTTTCGGCTGCCAGCGGTATGCGGCAGAGCCGGCACGGACATTATAGTGGTAATCACAATTTGCAGAAAAGTAATAAGTCTGGGCTTTTGAAAGTGCCTGCATAACGAATACCGCATCCTCTGCATAGGGAAGATCTGGATTGAACCGGAGATCTGCAATCAATTCTCTGGTAAAAATATAGCTGAATACATTGACGTTCAGATTTCCTTTTTGTGCCAGGATGTAGTCTTTCATCTGATTTTTAGAAAGAACTCCTTCAAAGGACGGAATCCCCTTGAGAGAAGAGGAAACTTTTCCGCTTTTCCAGACATCCTTTTTAAATCCATGATACAGTACATCCGTCTGTCCGGTCTCTATTGCTTTTATACATTCAGCCAGCAGGGATGGCTCAAGCAAGTCATCAGCATCTGCAAAAGTAATATAATGGCCTGCGGCAAGAGCCAATCCGGCATTTCGTGCAGTGGAGACTCCCTGATTTTTCTGATGGATCACCTGAATCCTTGGATCGACAGTCTTGTATTGTTCGCAGATCTTATTACTGGAATCGGTTGATCCGTCATCAACTAAAATAATTTCAAGGTTAAGATAAGTCTGATGAATAATAGAATCTAAACATGCCGGTAAATAAGGTGCAACGTTGTATATTGGTACGATAATACTGATTTTTTCCATTATAACCTTTCAGCAGTAAGTACTGCGGGGAGCAAAATATTCAGAGTAATAATAAAAATTACAGAGAAAGAATGCATTCTCCTCTACATAATCGATCACAAACGTAAAGGCATCAAAGTCGGGGGGGTTTGACCCCGATATCATTTTATTATACCATATTTGACCATCAAATTGAAAGATTTGTCCGTATTTGCACACGAAAGGAACTTCGGATCTGTATGAAGGAATCGTAAGTCTGGATGACGGAGTCTTTTGTATCGGAGAAAAATTGAATTTCATGGAGAAGTTATTGAAACTGTTCGGACTGTAAAGGGATGAATACAAATTGAGCAGATGACAGCCTGCTCAATATCGTGCAACAGAAAAGGAGAATCTGCTCACAAGGGTTTCGTGAGAGATTCTCCTTTTCCATTTCTATTTCTAAATCCAGTAATTTATTTCTAAATTAATTCCATTTTTTCTTGTAGATCAGGTAGAGCGGAAGTCCGACGCACAACATACCACCGATCATATTTCCCAAAGTAACCGGGATAAAATTCTGCAGGCTGTGCAGAGGTGTCAGTGTAGCAATCTGTTCTACGGTCAGTCCGTAAGCGTCCTTTGCTTTTGCCACATAATCCGGGTTCATGGCAGCCATGATACCGGCAGGAATATAGAACATATTGGCAACGCAGTGTTCAAAACCGCCTACAACGAAAGCACAGATCGGGAAGAAGATCGCCCATACCTTTCCGGCAATATCACGTGCAGAAGTCGCCATCAGTACTGCAAGGCAGACAAGAATGTTACACAAAATACCGGAGGTGATGCCCTGTACCGGTGAGATCGCGATCTTGCTGACAGCAACTTTGATCGTATAAGCACCGAGAAGACCACCGGAGTAATTTAAGTTTCCGCTGAAAACGATCAGTACGTCCACGCAGAGGGCACCGATCAAATTGCTGAAAAATACGATGAAAAGGTCACGGAACAGTCCGGCCCAGGTTACCCGTTTGTCAAATACGTCCATAATGATCAGACAGTTTCCGGTAAAAAGTTCTCCACCTAAGAATACGATCAGCATCAATCCGACCGGAAAGATCACACCTGCCAATGCTCTTGCCACTCCGACATTTTCTACTGCGTGTGCCGCTGTGCTGCTTGTAGCACCGCCCAGTGCGATAAAAACCCCTGCCATAATACCGAGAAGGATCATTTTCCCGACAGGGAGTTTTGTTTTGTTCTCACATGCTTTGATACTCAGATCTACTACTTCAGCCGGAGTATTAAAATGGTTTTCCATATGTAAATTCCTCATTCCTGTGTATTCTGTTAAATAATTAACGCAATTATTTTATACTAGAAGAGTATGGATTTCAAGTGTAAGGGGAGATGTTTTTTTATAGATACAATGAAAAGTTTTTTGTGTTTTTGTATGTTATATATTTAGATTTTTGTCAAATTTTGACCGATTCTATTGAAAAATTACGTTTTTTGGCATAAAATATATAATGTGTAGTGATAAGTTCGTTTTGAGGGGAAGTATAATTTGATGTGAAAGGAGAGATGAAACGCAAGTTTTTGAAGTTTTTGAAGTGAATTTGTTGAGCATGCTTTCCATTCAGACCATTGGTCTGAAGTAACTTTTTACTGGCTATACAGGGCCATCTTTAACCTGTAAATTTGAATATGGAGGTTTTTCTTATGAAGAAGATGAAGAAGATGAAAAAGCAATTCCTTTCGCTGTTCGTGTTGTTGTGTATGATAATTTCCATGTTTCCAACAACTGCATTGGCAGCAAATATTGATGTTAGTGGCAAGGTAACAGTTGACAGAGTGTATGAGGAACCAACGTGTGCTGATAATCTTTACTACGGTGAAGTTAATGTCAACGGTAGTGCAACAGAAAGTAAAACCAGGTTGACGCATACGGTGTTACCACTTATCCAGTGGCAGTATGGCAATAATACCTATCAGATCATTCCTTCAGCCTATAAATATTACGTTTGCAATATTAACGATCCCAACAATATCCTTGAGGGGATTGAAGGTAGTGAAGGATCAAGCACGCTTTCGGGCTGGCCGGGAACGTATAAATGTTATCAGACGGTGGTGACAACCGATGGTGTGACGAACGGAACAGCTACGTTTGATATTGATCTGGCCTATCAGTTCAGTAGATTAAATTCGTCCATAGGCTGGAACTATACCAGTAATTGGGGGGGGCGTACTCTGCATTTTACTATCACTCAGACCGTGGATGAAAGTACTACTTATACTGTTACTTACACAGATGGAGTTGAGGACGAAGAAGTCTTCGCAGATGATGTACACGAAAATCTTTCGTCAGGAGTGGCTACCCCGGCATTCAGTGGCGGAACACCGACAAGAACAGGCTATGTCTTCAAAGGCTGGAATCCGGAAGTCGCCGCAACAGTAACAGGAAATGCGACCTATGTAGCAACGTGGGGAGAAGATAAAAATAATAATGGCATTGACGACAACGAAGAAACGAAATATACGGTTACGTATAAGGACGGAGTAGACGGAGAAGTCTTCGCAGATGATGTACATGGAAATCTTCTGTCAGGAGTGGCTACCCCGGCATTCAGTGGCGGAACACCGACAAGAACAGGTTATGTATTTAAAGGCTGGAATCCGGCTGT
The DNA here is from genome assembly GCF_025152405.1 of [Ruminococcus] lactaris ATCC 29176. Classification (NCBI taxonomy): domain Bacteria; kingdom Bacillati; phylum Bacillota; class Clostridia; order Lachnospirales; family Lachnospiraceae; genus Mediterraneibacter; species [Ruminococcus] lactaris. The sequence continues at coordinate 2,576,351 of NZ_CP102292.1, read as the reverse complement.
TGCTGCAACAGTAACAGGAAATGCGACCTATGTAGCAACGTGGGGAGAAGATAAAAATAATAATGGCATTGACGATAACGAAGAAACGAAATATACGGTTACGTATACAGACGGAGTAGACGGAGAAGAAGTCTTTGCAGATCAGGTATACGGAAATCTTTTGCCGGGAGTCGATACACCTGCTTTCAAGGGAACACCGACAAGAGAAGGATATGTCTTCAAAGGCTGGAATCCGGCTGTTGCTGCAACAGTAACAGGAAATGCGACCTATGTAGCAAGATGGGGAGAAGATAAAAATAATAATGGTATCGCAGACGATGAGGAGACCAAATACACCGTCAGATATACGGACGGAGTAGACGGAAAAGAAGTCTTTGCGGATCAGGTATACGGAAATCTTCTGTCAGGAGTGGCTACACCTGCATTTGAGGGAACGCCGACAAGAGAAGGATATGTCTTCAAAGGCTGGAATCCGGAAGTTGCCACAACAGTAACAGGAAATGTGACCTATGTAGCAACGTGGGGAGAAGATAAAAATAATAACGGCATTGACGACAACGAAGAAACGAAATATACGGTTACGTATACAGACGGAGTAGACGGAGAAGAAGTCTTTGCAGATCAGGTATACGGAAATCTTCTGTCAGGAGTGGCTACACCTGCATTTGAGGGAACGCCGACAAGAACAGGCTATGTCTTCAAAGGCTGGAATCCGGCTGTTGCTGCAACAGTAACAGGAAATGCGATCTATGTAGCAAGATGGGGAGAAGATAAAAATAATAATGGTATCGCAGACGATGAGGAGACCAAATACACCGTCAGATATACGGACGGAGTGAATGATGGAGTAATCTTTGCAGATCAGGTATACGGAAATCTTTTGTCGGGAGTCGATACACCTGCATTCAAGGGCACACCAAAAAGAGAAGGATATGTCTTCAAAGACTGGAATCCGTCTGTTGCTGAAAAAGTAACAGGAGATGTTACCTATGTAGCAACGTGGGGAAAAGATAAAAATAATAATGGCATTGATGACAACGAAGAAACGAAATATACGGTTACGTATACAGACGGAGTAGACGGAGAAGTCTTTGCGGATCAGGTATACGGAAATCTTCTGTCAGGAGTGGCTACACCTGCATTTGAGGGAACACCGACAAGAGAAGAATATGTCTTCAAAGGCTGGGAGCCGGCTGTTGCTGAAAAAGTAACAGGAGATGCGACCTATGCAGCAACGTGGGGAGAAGATAAAAATAATAACGGCATTGACGACAACGAAGAAACGAAATATACGGTTACGTATACGGACGGAGTAGACGGAGAAGTCTTTGCGGATCAGGTATACGGAAATCTTCTGTCAGGAGTGGCTACACCTGCATTTGAGGGAACACCGACAAGAGAAGGATATGTCTTCAAAGGCTGGAAGCCGGCTGTTGCTGAAAAAGTAACAGGAGATGTTACCTATGTAGCAACGTGGGGAGAAGATAAAAATAATAATGGTATCGCAGACGATGAGGAGACCAAATACACCGTCAGATATACGGACGGAGTGGATGAAGAAGTAATCTTTGCAGATCAGGTATACGGAAATCTTTTGTCGGGAGTCGATACACCTGCTTTCAAGGGAACACCGACAAGAGAAGGATATGTCTTCAAAGGCTGGAAGCCGGCTGTTGCTGAAAAAGTAACAGGAGATGTTACTTATGTAGCTGTTTGGGAAAAAGCTAAAGATAACAACGGAGATACAAAACCTGGAGATACAAAACCGGGTGATACGAAGCCGGGCAATACAAAGCCAGGAAATACCAAGCCGGGAAATACAAAGCCAAATACAACAACGAATAGCAGCACCAAGGCTGGAACGTCTGCCAGGAGTCCGAAGACCAGCGATACAGCAAATCTTGCTTTGTGGATGGCTCTGCTGGTTGTCAGTGGCGGCTCAATGGTTATAAATAAGAAGAAAAAGTACAATAGATAATCAGAAAAGAAGAACAGAGGGTTGTAATAAACCCCACAGACAGTAGAAAAGCCTCGCTTTTGGCGGTGCAACAAAGGGATTTTCGTAAAACGAGAATTTTTGAGTGACACCTTCAAAGAGTGTGGCAAGAAGAACACCCACGCAAGAGTAGAAATGCTCCTGTGTGGGTGTTTTTCTTGCCACAGATTAAGAATTTACGATCATCTTAAAAAATCATGATCAGTTTAAAATTTTACGATTACCTTAAAAATTTATGATTTTTATAAACTTGTAGCCGCATAGAAACCGTCGCGTACAGCTTCGCCTATTTTACCTAATTTATTGCTGTCTCCGACAACTCTCGTTTTGAGATGATATTTTGCTTTGACAGCATCTACTGTTGTAAGAACAGGTTTCATTCCGAATGCGGAAATGACTGTGTCGGCGAGAACTGTCTCTGTTGTTTTGTCCTGCTTTTCGACGGTCAGACCATTCTCTTCAATGGATACGACTTTTGTGTTAGTCATAAGTTCAACGCCGTTTTCAGCAAGTTTGGTAAACAATGTGATTTTATTAATAAAGAATACGTCTTTTCCACATTCCGGCAGCATCTCTACGACTGTTACTTTCTTGCCCATTTCAGAAGCGATTTCGAGTGCTCCGTCAAGACCGGAAGCTCCTCCGCCGCAGATTACGATCTTTTCACCTTTTATGAGGGAAGGATCTCGGTGTGCGTCTAAGATCGATATGACATTGTTTCCGTCAATTCCCGGAATAGGAGGAGTAACAGGAACGGCACCGCATCCGATAATGATGTTGTCGCATTCTTCAAGGATTGATTCATCGCCTGTTATTTCTGTATTTAGACGGACGTCTACGCCTAGTTTTTCTAACTGTACGGTGTACCATTTTGTGAGTTTTTTAATATTATTTTTAAATTTTGCAGTACAGATATCCCCCATAACTCCCCCGAGTTTTGAGTTTTTCTCGAACAGGGTCACTTTGTGCCCTTCTATTGCGGCAACTCTGGCTGCTTCCATTCCGCCCGGACCTCCGCCGATTACGACAACATTTTTCGGGGAGTCTGTCTTTTTGATCTCAAACCGAACTTCTTCCATTGCCTGTGGATTGATCGCACAGCTAAGTTTTGTATGTTTATTCCAAATGCGCCCGATACAATATTCGTTGCAGCGAAGGCAAGGTCTGACATCTTCGGGATGTCCTGTCATCAGTTTGTTAGGAAGATACGGATCGGCAATCAATGCACGTCCCATGTTTACAAAGTCAACATTTCCGCTTTCGATCAATTCAACTGCGGAATCAGGATTATGAGATCCGGCATTAATAAGCGGTACGCTGACAGCTTTTCTTGCTTCTGCGCATACATAAGACATACAGGATTCTCCTAAATAAGACGGAGGGAAGATATAATCCAAAGTCTCATAACATCCGGCGTCGATGTCAAAGGCATCTACGCCTGCAGCTTCTAAAACTTTTAAAAGTTTCATGCTGTCTTCCAACGTACGTCCGCCTTCAAATCTGTGATCAAGAGAAATTCGGAAGATGACAGGCATACTGTCACCGACTACGCTTTTGATCGCTTCTACGATTTCCTTCGGGAAGCGTGCACAATTTTCAGGAGAACCGCCGTATTCGTCTGTTCTTTTATTCCATACAGGAGACATAAACTGATCGATCAGATATCCGGCGTGTGCATGGATTTCGATAGCGTCAAACCCGGCATCGCTTGCAACGCCTGCGGCAAATTTGAATCCTTCCATCATCTGAGCGATTTCTTCTTTTGTCAGTGCGTGGCAGATTACGTCGGGATTGAATACAGACGGAAGCGCTGATGCAGAGATCGGAGGGTTTCCGAATGTATCAGGAAATGCGTTTCGTCCTGTACCAGGGCTGATCTGACAAACAATTTTAGCACCGTATCTGTGGCATCCGTCGCACACAGATGTCAGAGAAGGAAGGACTGTATATGTATCAAGATAACCTTCCATAGAACCTTGTGCGATCTGCTCGTTTAACATTTGACATCCCATATAAAGGATACCGGTTCCTCCTTTTGCTCTTTCAATGAAATAATCGATTTCCTGGGCGTCTTTTCTTCCGTTAGTAAATGCTGAGTTTGTTCCCATCGGAGACAGACCGATACGGTTTTTTACTTCCATGTTTCCGATTTTAAAAGGTGTAAATAAACTTTCATACCCCATAGTAGTTTTCTCCTTTTTAAAATGTTTTTTGTAAATATCTGTTTTTTTTAACGGTATAAGATCGAAAAATAATTAAATAGCTGTATATCCTCCGTCTACAGCAATGTTTTGTCCGTTTACGTATGAGGAAGCGGAAGAAGCAAGAAACAGAGCACAAGTATCCAATTCTCCTTCATTTCCATAACGCCCTACAGGGATTGCCCCTTTTGCATATGCTGTAAACCAGTCGGAGTCAAGAGTTTCTTTTGTAAGCGGAGTTATGAAATATCCCGGGCAGATAGAGTTCACTGTGATTCCTTCCTTGCCCCATTCTGCAGCAAGAGCTCTTGTCATATTGACAACGCCGCCTTTTGCAGCATGATAAGGCACGCATGTTGCTGCCATATTTCCCACAAGACCGTACATAGAGGCAATATTGATAATACGTCCGTAGTGAGCTTTGATCATTTCTTTTGCATATTCACGAGCACAGATGAATGAACCGAAAAGATCGATTTTTAATTCGTTGTTGAATTGTTCGTCTGTGATATCTACTGCCGGAGCGACCGCACCTGTTCCTGCGTTATTGACTAATATATCTACCCGTCCGAATCTTTCCATAGTGGCTGCCACTGCTGCTTTTACTTTCTCGGTATCCGTAATGTCGCATGTATACGGAAGAACCTCTACACCAAATTCTGCTTCGATGGCTGCTGCATTTTCTTCAAGCAGATTTTGACGTCTTGCGATCAATACAAGATTTGCTCCCTGACTTGCGAATGCCTTTGCCATCTGAACGCCTAATCCTGTGGATGCACCTGTTACCACAGCTGTTTGTCCTGTTAAATCAAAGTAATTTTTCATTTTGTCCTCCTTATTCATTTTCGATGACATTTCTTTCGTGTCTGTTTTATAGCTTGATTGTATAGTTTTTTAACAATCTTTTCATCAGATCCTTGCCTGAAATTGCAGAGTGGTTTTTGTGCAAATGCACAATAATATAAAAAATAATCTCAAAATTCGAGGCTTTTTACCTGATTTTGCAGTATAATATGCTTGTTCGTATAAGGAAACCGTAAACTTGACGAATTGAGATAATGGGATATCCGGTTTTAACGTACGTTTATAATGACGATACATTTTGACAGGGAGTAAGACATCATGGAAAAGAAAATTGATTTTTTGGCATTGTATCAGAGATTATTTCAGACACTTTCACACGGAAAGATGCAAGAATTAATGGATGTATCTTATGAGATCACGGGAGTTCCGATCCTTGCCGTGGATATTGCATACAATCTTCTCGGAGCTGTTCCGAAAAATAAAACAGGTGACTATTACTGGGATTATCTTGTAGAGCATAAAAGATATGATATGGACATGACCGTGCAGTTATATACTGATGGAATTATGCAGTCGGTAAATGAAAAGGAAGCACCTTATATAGTTGACTGGGGAGCGGCGACAGAAGAATTTCCGAAGATTTTAGGGGTTATAAAGATTAACAATATCGTAGAAGGTTATGTTGTCATGCAATGTAAAAAGGGGGAGATCACGGAGGAACGGATGAAGGCGATGAGCATTATCCAGGAAGCGTGCAGTCTTATGTTAAAGGGGAAAACTTCGGAAAACAGCATGGAATCGGTTTATCTTAAAACATTTATCAATGAATTGTTTAACGGTAGGATCGTATCGGAGAAACAGTTAGACTTGTGGCGGAAGAACTGTCGTTTCTTTCCGAAACCTCCTTACCGCATTATTACAGTAAATACGAATTCATCTTCTGAGAAGAACGTGCTGTCTTACATCAGTAAATATTTTCAAAACTTATTTTCCGACCAGATGCTTTTGATCCAAGATCGTGTGCTTTATATATTACAGTATAGTCTTCTTCCGAAAATGACGCAGATGGCTTCTAATGAATTATATATTTTTTTGTGCAAATTTAACGCTCACTGTGGTGTCAGCAACTCGTTTGAAAATCTGCTTGATATCGGAGATTATAAAATACAGGCGGCAGACGCTATGTGTATCGGAAAAAGACTAGACGTGCATAGCCGAATCCATTTTTATAAAGATTATTATCTTCCGGCTATTTTGATGCCGCGGATAAATGAAATGCCGCGAAATAATTACATATCTCCGGTTATCGAAAAACTCAGGGAATATGATAAAAAGCATTCAACGGATTTTCTGGATACATTGAAAGTATATATCCGAAATTTATGTAGTACGTCTGACAGTGCGGCTCAACTGCATATCCATCGTAATTCATTTTTATATCGAATCAATAAAATTGAAGAGATTACCGGCGTCGATCTGCGGGAATATCATATGTTTATACATCTTGCGATCAATATTTACATAGAGGAGATATAGAGGAAAATAAATTAACAGTTCATAGGCAGTTTATGCACACCTATTGTAATTCGGAGGATTTTGCAGTACAATAAGTTATCTAAAAAGTGAAACAAGTTACGGAGAGGTGGACTGTATGGTAAAAAACAATATTGAGTTAGATGTAAAAGTAAAGTGTATAGAGAACGGCACCACTCAAGCACAGATAGCGGAAGATATCCAGACCACCAAATCATATGTGAATCGTATCATCAAAAAGCAGGACGGTGTGGTCAATAATACTTTCATTAAAATGATGGAGGCTCTTGGATACGATATTGAACTGACCTATGTGAAACGTGAAGTGTAGAATGTGACGCAATCTATAATAATTTACAAACAGGTGTTGTAGATATCTATGGTATCAACTACTATAGTCCATCATTGGCAAAAGGCATTAGGGAACGTGTAATTTCTGAAAAAACAAGGGATTACGAAGAACTGGTTGCATGGATGGAAGAAGCTATAACATATAACGGATTTTATATTTTAGGGATATAAGTTTCCAGTTTTTACTCGTGATTTAGTATTAAAAAGTGTCACCAGTGGTGACACAATCTAAATAATCGGAGGTGGTTGCGTTGGCAAAAAAGAAAAATGAAATAAGCATTCGTTCAAGTGCAGCAGAATATCTTACCTACGTTGCTTCTGTCGGAGAGCAGGAAGATAGCATTGAAATGCACTACGAAGATGAAAATATATGGCTGACACAGAAGATGATGGCTGGTCCTATGTCAAGATTTAGTACAAGTTAAAATGAGAAATTTCTACCCATTTTAACCTGCCAGAAGTTCCGCCTCCGTATGTGTTCTTTCATACACCCGCTCGAATTCATCCGGTGACATGTAGTCGCAATGACTGTGAATTCGTTTCGTGTTGTAAAAAGCTTCCAGATATTCGAAAATCAACCGGTATGCTTGCTTGTGATCGCGGATTTTAAAGCGATTGAGCCATTCACGCTTGATAATAGAATGAAAGGATTCAATGCATGCATTATCCCATGGAAATGCTTTCTTTGAATAACTACGTTTCATATGCTCTGTTGCTTTTATATATTCTTTTGCAACGTACTGGCTGCCACGATCAGAGTGAATAATAAGTGGCTGATCGATATTTCGGCGGGCTTTAGCTTTATTTATAGTATCAATCACACAGGATACCTCCAGTGTTTCTGAAAGTGTCCATGCAATGATTTTTCTGGAAAATAAATCCATAATGCTGGTCAGATAGACAAATCCATCTATCGTCCAGATATAGGTGATATCCGAACACCAGACAGCATTCGGACGGTCAGGATTAAACTGTTCATCAAGGATATTTTGTAATTCGGTGCTGAAATCAGAATCTTTTGTGGTAATTGTCCAAGGCTTGCTCCATTGAGCACGGATTCCCATTTGGTGCATATATGTACCAACGGTTCTTTCTGAAATAACTTCACCGGTTTTTCGCAGTTCTACAGTGATTTTTGGGGCACCGTAGTTCTGCCTGGAGTTTTCATAAATATCCTTTATCTTTGATTTTACAGCTTCACGACGTTTTTCCGTATTGGAAGGTATGTGGTGGAGCCATGCTTGATATCCTGAGCGTGAGACACCTAGAAGTTTCAACATTCCGGAGACGGAAACCCGGCGTCCAGCCTTTTTGGCAGCTTCCGTCTTCTCAGACACCTCGAGATAAATGGCTTCTGTCATTTTCCCAGAATGTTGATTGCTTTTTTTAATACATCAAGTGCATCTTTGGCATCACGCAATTCGCGTTTGAGCTGGGCGATTTCTTTTTGCTCATCGGATGCATAATTGCCAGATCCGCGAACAGGGATATCACCAGATTCCCGGAAATCCTTCAGCCACTTTGTTAATGTGCTGTATCCGATTCCGAGGTTTTCTGCACATCCACGTACTCCTAACTCTTTATGATCCTGGTAGTACTGGACTGCATCAAGTTTAAACTGTTTGTCATGTTGCTTTGCCATAATGAGATCCTCCTTCAGCATGTTTCTATTGTACCATGCTTATATATATTTGGAACTTCTCATTTTGACTTGTACTATTTATATTCTAGCACCAGGCTACGCTTTATGATGTTGATGTGCGTACAATTAGTGACCATATCAAAAAGGTGTATTCAGATAGCGAGTTGGAAGAAACGGCAACTATCCGAAAATTTCGGATAGTTCAAACCGAGGGTTCTCGCCAGGTTCAGAGAGAAGTGAACCATTATAACCTGCAGATGATTATGGCTGTCGGCTTCAAGGTAAACAATGAACGTGCCGTGCAGTTCCGTAAGTGGGCAAACGGTATCGTAAAGGACTACACCATCAAGGGCTGGGTTATGGATGATGAGCGTCTGAAACGAGGTACTTATCTTACGGACAAGTATTTCGATGAGCAGTTAGAACGCATCCGGGAAATCCGTGCAAGCGAAAGAAAGTTCTATCAGAAAATCACAGATATTTATTCATTACAATACTGTCCTATCTGCTGATCTGGGCGGTTGCCATGATTGTGTTCTGGTTCTTTACAAGCGGAAGTGATGCTATGGGTTATAGTTTGATGTTCCTTTGGATTATTCTTCCTGTAACTACATTCGTTGTGTCCATTGTTATCGGCAAAAATGACTTTTGGGAAAAAGGAAAATGGGCATTTACCCTTTTCTTCGGAGTAATGTATATGCTTGCTGAATACGGAACATTCAAAATGGCAAACAACATTGCTTTTGACAAACTGAATGCACCGGATTGGGGAATGATTGTAGGTGGTGCAATAATTTCTGCAATCGGTATGCTGATAGGTTCGTTGTTTAACAAGAAGCGAAACAAACAGAAGAAACAAGACCTTTAATGGAGGGGCGAATATGAGCAAGTTTAGAACGGTTGTGGCCGTAATTATAATGATTTTGTGCGGAGTGGCAGGATTGTTCCTTGGAGCCACGCTTAACAATGCTATTGGTGGAGGTATCCTTGGTGTTTTGATTTCTGGTATCGCCTGCATTATCTATGTGTTGGATAACCAAGACAAAAAATAAGGCAAAAGCAGTTTGATAAGGAGCGTGATGGTATGAAAAGATTGGTATCAATAGTTTTGATTTTAGTATGCATATTCTCTTTATCGGGTTGTGGGAAGAATGACACTTATAAAATAAGCATTACAGTTCCTGCAGGTACTGCAGGTGAGTTTACCTATATAGAGGACTTTATTTATTCCGACGAAGAAATATCTCCGATTGGTGATACAATTACCGTTTCTTCCGTTGAAGGATTACCAGATACGGAAGTTGTATTGAAGCCGATTGAAGTCAAGGAAGAGAATGCGTATGAACGCACATATCTTACTCCTGGTATGCCAGTAGAAATGGATGTTGAAAAAGGTGCTTGGTTCAAAATTGGTATATCTATGAACAATGACACTGATGAGGATATAACCTTCTATGTCGAAGTCGAGGGTGTCGAAGTGCGAATTGAGTAAAGGAGTGTGATTGTATGAAAAAGTTGATTTTTGGCTGCATCTTAATGCTTTGTGTGGAATTATTGGTGGAACAGGTTGGTTGATTGCAAGTGCATCTATTGTTCAAGGTGGAGCATGGTCTGTGGATGTACTCTCAGAGCCGTCTCTGACAATGCCAAGAGATTCAAATTTATAACCATCTGGGTTTACAACATCGCTATCATCAATGTGAATGACCGGTTCAGAAGGAATCCACTTTTTTAGCATCTGAAGATAGGAAACCGCAGCTTTTGCAGGGGTACCTTTATCAAGATGTCTGGAAAGACGGTCAACAATATTTATTTTTTTAGAGTCCTCGTGAAGTTGGTCAACGACATCTGTTAAAAGGCAACTTTGGGAAGCTAACATACCATAAGTGATATCTGCTGTAAATTTACGATCAGGCTTGGAAAGCTGTTTTGAAATTTTATTTGAAAAAGTTAAAATTTTTCGTTTCAAAGTGTAAGTATTTGATGTAAAATTAGCCATAGGGAATCTCCTTCTTTTTTGTTTAGTAGCTTAATTTTACATCAAAAAGAAGTCAGATTCCTTATATTTTGGACACTTTCATAAAGTTGTGGATAATGAATGGAGCAAAATCAGAGGTCTGTGGATAAAACTGCGGAAACTCAAGGGCAACATTATATTTACTCCTGAGGATAAGAGTGGTATAATTGTCTGTAAGGCTGTCCAAAGAAGAGAAGGACGGCAGAATGAGAGAACCATCGCAGTATGAGAGGTACGGCGTCTGGCAGACAATTTTTGAAGGAGTTTTAATGGTATGGAACTGACAACAATTCGTGAGTTATTTAAGAACAGAGAAGAATATCTGGACAAGCAGGTGACAGTTGGGGGCTGGATCCGAAGTATTCGTGATTCTAAGACATTTGGATTTATCGTGTTAAATGATGGATCTTATTTTGAGACGCTTCAGGTAGTATATCACGATAAGATGGAGAATTTTGCAGAGATCTCCAAATTAAATGTAGGTGCAGCAGTAGTCGTAAAGGGAACGCTCGTAGCGACACCGCAGGCAAAGCAGCCGTTCGAGATCCAGGCAGATGAAGTTGTAGTGGAGGGTGCAAGTGCCCCGGATTATCCGCTTCAGAAGAAGCGTCATAGTTTTGAGTATCTGAGAACGATCTCCCATCTGCGTCCGCGAACGAATACATTTCAGGCTGTATTCAGAGTCCGCTCACTCGCAGCGTATGCGATCCATAAGTTTTTCCAGGAGAGAGGCTTTGTATATGTGCATACTCCGCTGATCACAGGAAGTGACTGTGAAGGTGCGGGAGAGATGTTCCGTGTGACCACGATGGATATGGAGAATCTTCCGAAGAATGAAGATGGAACAGTAGACTATACACAGGATTTCTTTGGAAAAGAGACAAGCCTTACTGTAAGTGGACAGCTCAATGGCGAGACTTATGCACAGGCATTCCGCAGCATCTATACATTTGGACCGACATTCCGTGCCGAAAATTCCAATACGACAAGACATGCGGCTGAGTTCTGGATGATCGAGCCGGAGATTGCATTTGCAGATCTGGAAGATGATATGGAGCTGGCAGAGGCCATGCTGAAATATGTCATCAACTATGTGCTTGAGAATGCACCGGAAGAGATGAACTTCTTTAATTCCTTTGTAGATAAAGGACTTTTGGACAGACTTCATAATGTAGTAAATTCTGACTTTGCACGTGTGACTTATACAGAAGCAATCGAGATTCTTGAGAAAAATAATGACAAGTTTGACTATAAGGTTTCATGGGGATGCGATCTTCAGACAGAGCATGAGCGTTATCTGACGGAAGAGATTTATAAGAAGCCGGTCTTTGTAACGGATTATCCGAAGGAGATTAAAGCGTTCTATATGAAACTGAATGGGGACGGAAAGACAGTTGCCGCTGTTGACTGTCTTGTTCCGGGAATCGGTGAGATCATTGGAGGAAGTCAGAGAGAGGATGACTATGAAAAGCTTCTTGCAAGAATGCAGGAGCTGGGTCTGAAAGAGGAAGATTATGGTTTCTACCTTGATCTCAGAAAATATGGTTCTACAAGACATGCAGGGTTCGGACTTGGATTTGAGCGTTGCGTAATGTATCTGACAGGAATGTCGAATATCCGTGACGTGATCCCGTTCCCGAGAACTGTAAATAACTGTGAACTGTAATAGAATGGATCCTTTTGAGCTTATAAATAAATAGATGTCGGGGTCAAAAGCCCCCGACTTTGATGCCTACGGATTGTTTCATGCTACGCACTCCCACAATCCTACCCGCTATTCGCATATCATGGTGCTTACGCCCCACTTTTATGCTCATATCGAGGCGGGTCCTAAGGTCTTTCATCCACCTATGAGCAAGCTCATGTGGGCTTAGACCTTTTGACCCTGGCATCATAAATAAAGACAGACTGCCGTTTGATGCACATTTCTGTGTGCGTGAGCCGGTGGTCTGTTTTTTTGATTGCCAAAAGCTCAGAAAATGCCTTATAGTATAGAGTATCAGATTCTATCAGATGTGAAATGACTTCCATATCTATAGACGCTGAGCAACAAGAAGTAAAAGTTATCAGGTTATCATACGAAAGCAGGAGAATTGGAAATGAAATTTATTCATATAGCAGACCTTCATCTTGGCGCAGAGCCGGATGCAGGCAGAGCATACAGTCAGAACCGGTCACAGGAATTGTGGGAGACACTACAGTCGGTTCTTGAGGTTTGCGAGGAAGAGCAGACAGACCTTCTGCTGATCGCAGGAGACATTTTTCACGGGCAGCCGCTTCGCAGGGAATTAAAAGAGCTGAATTATTATTTTGCAGAGCTGACGCATACAAAAGTAGTCTTGATCGCTGGCAACCATGATTATATAAGAAAGGATTCTTATTACAGAACGTTTCAGTGGAATGAGAATGTAATCCCTTTATTCGGGCGGGAACTGGAATATGTGGAGTTCCCGGAACTGAGGACGGCAGTGTATGGTCTGAGTTATTACAGCAGGGAGATCAGAGAGCCTCTGTATGAATCGGCGTTTGCGGGAGGAATCCAGGAGTATGAGATTCTTCTCGCTCATGGTGGAGATGAGAAGCATTGTCCGTTCCGGGTGAAAAAGCTGGAAGAGTCAGGATTTGATTATATTGCACTGGGACATATCCACAGACCGCAGGCACTGATGAAAGACCGGATCATTTATGCGGGAGCGTTAGAACCCATTGACCGGAATGATGTAGGGCCGCACGGCTATGTAAAGGGAGAGATTACGGAAGCCGGGGTTCATACGCAGTGGATTCCGTGTGCAATGAGATCCTATATTCATCTGGAAGTTCCGGTTAATACGGAAGATACAATGGGGAGCGTGCGGAAAAAGATTCTGGAGGCCGTGAAGGACTATGGAGCAGAAAATATGTATAAGATCATTCTTACGGGATATCGGGATCCGGATCTGCGGTTTGATACAGAGCGAATGGACCGGGACGGGAATCTTCTGGAAGTGATCGATGAGACCGCTCCGCAGTATGATATGGAAGAATTGTTGCAGGAAAATGAAGGAAATCTGCTGGGAGAGTATATCCGTCGGTTTAAAGACTGCGAAAAGGACAGCAGAGAATATCAGGCATTGTATGAGGGAGTTGAAGTACTCCTTAAGAATAAGGGGTGACGGAAAATGAAGATAACGGAATTATATATCAAAAATTTTGGCAGATTTTCAGAGCAGCATTTCTATATCAAGGATGGTGTTCAGGTCATTTACGGAGAAAATGAGTATGGAAAATCTACATTGCAGGCATTTATCAGGGCGATGCTGTTCGGAATGGAGCGGGGAAGAGGAAAAGCTGCGGCAAAGGATGATTTCAGTAAGTACCAGCCGTGGGAAAATCCGAATTATTATGCCGGAGTAATGCGGTTTCGCTGTGGTAACAGGAATTTCCGGCTGGAACGGAGTTTTGACCGGATCTTAAAGCAGGTTTCACTGGTTTGTGAAGATGATGGAGAAGAGCTTTCGGTAGAGCATGGGGATCTGGATATGCTGCTGGGAGGGATTACTCCGGGGATGTATGACAATACGGTTTCGATCGGACAGTTTCAGAGCAGACCTGGACAGGAACTGGCGGAAAGTCTGAAAAATTATGCGGCAAATTATTATGAGACCGGTGGCGGGGAACTGGATTTAAGCGGTGCGATTTCAGATCTGAAAGAACGGAAAAAAGCAGTAGAGCAACAGTGCAGATCTGCAAGAGAACAGAGAGAAAAAAAGTATCTTTCCATGGAGCAGGAATGTACCTATCTGGAAAAAGATATGAGAAAGTTTCAGGCACAGTATGAAGAAAATCAGCAGAGAATCCGTTTGCTGCAACAAAGACAGAAGGAAAATGATTCAAAAGAAACGGATTTGCATCCGGGTGAAACGGAATCTGCTTCTGAACAACCGGAAGAGAACAGCCGTGGAATGATCATTGGTGGCTTTTTAGGAATCATTGCCGGACTGGCAGGGCTTTTGTGGGGGATATTTTTAAGAGATAAATCCGGAGTTGACGTACTTTTGGAGCGGTCTTCCGCGTTTGTACTGCTGGCAGTACTTTTAGTGATCGCGGGCTGTGTGCTGTTTGTTGTGGGAATCCGTAAGCAGGCAGAACAGAAAAAAATAATAAAAGAAACAGAAAAATCCAGCGGAACCCGCACAGTGCAGGAAAAAGAGAAGGTTCAGACCGGACAGCCGGAGCAGAATGGTGAGAAAGTCTGGCGGGAGCAGAACGATCCTGAGGAACAGAAGCTTCAGTGGCAGCAGGAACAGATCCGGGAAGAGTGGAAAGAAAAGAAGCTCCGGTACGAGAATTTGAAGGAGCAGCAAAGAGAACTGCAGCCGGATGAAGCAGAGGAAAGACTCTATGAGAGGAGAGAGGCACTGGAACTGGCAGAAGAGACGATGAAAAAGGCGGCAGAGCATCTTGGAGAGCGGACAGCAGCAGGACTGAACCGGAGAGTGTCTGAGATTTTTTCCGAAATTACGGAGGGAAAATATCCGGGAGTCAATATCAGTGACAGACTGGAAATTTCTGTATGGGACGGAACGAGGCGGATTCCGGCATACCGGCTGAGCAGAGGAACGGTGGAGCAGATTTATTTTGCCCTGAGGATGGCGGCAGCCGAAATGCTTCAGGAGGAAGAACTTCCGGTGATCCTGGATGAAACCTTTGCATTTTATGATGATAAAAGACTGCAATCTGTACTAAAATGGTTGAGTCAGCAGGAAAGACAAGTTATAATATTAAGCTGTCAGAGAAGAGAAATGGAATTTTTGAGAAGATGCTGACGTTTTCAGGAAGGAAGATAGATACATGAAAATAGAACTGCCAAAAAAAGTTTTATTTATAATCAATAATCTGCAGCTTCATGGGTATGAGGCATTTGCGGTAGGGGGCTGCGTGAGAGATTCGATCCTTGCAAGACGGCCACAGGACTGGGATATTACGACTTCGGCAAAGCCGGAAGAGATAAAAAAGCTGTTCCGCAGGACGATTGATACAGGGATCGAGCATGGAACGGTTACGGTTCTTTTCGGTAAGGACAGCTTTGAGGTGACGACCTACAGGATCGATGGTGCATATGAGGACAGCAGACATCCAAAGGAGGTACAGTTTACCAACCGGCTGGAAGAGGATCTGAGGAGAAGAGATTTTACGATCAATGCCATGGCGTATAATGACCAGGTGCGTCTGGTGGATGTATTTGGCGGAATGCAGGATCTGAACCATCATCTGATCCGGTGTGTGGGAGATCCTGAGGAGCGTTTTTCGGAAGACGCACTGAGGATTCTTCGTGCGGTACGTTTTTCGGCACAGTTGAATTTCCCGATCGAGTCGGCTACAGCGGATGCCATCCGCAAACTTGCTCCGAATCTGCAGAATATCAGTGCGGAAAGGATTCAGGCGGAGCTGGTGAAACTTTTGGTATCACCTCACCCGGAGCGAATCCGTGATGCATACGAACTGGGACTGACGAAGGTGATTCTGCCGGAGTGGGATGCAATGGAAGGTGTGGCACAGAATACACCGCATCATAAATATGATGTGGCAGAGCATACACTGCGGGCATTGAAAAATGTGAAACGTGACAAGATTCTCCGGCTTACGATGCTGTTTCATGATATGGGAAAACCGATGATGAAGACCACCGATGAGAATGGTCGGGATCATTTCCGTGGACATGCACTGGTCAGTGAGGAACTGGCAAGAAGTATCATGCACAGATTGAAGTTTGACAATGAGACGATCCGAACGGTTACGAAGCTGGTCTGCTATCATGATTACCGGGTGGAGGCAACACCAAAGAATGTGCGGAGAGCCATGAACCGGATCGGTGTGGAGCTGTTCCCGTATTATCTGGCAGCGCGTCTTGCGGATGTAAAGGCACAGAGTCCGTATCAGAAAAGGGAAAAGATTGAAAATATCGTAGAAATGCGTCGGCTGTATCAGGAGATCATAAAGAAGCAGGAGTGTGTGACGCTCAGACAGCTTGCGGTCGGAGGTCGTGAACTGATGGATCTCGGAATGAAGCCGGGGCGTGAGCTGGGCAGTATGCTCAGTGAATTACTGGAATATGTACTGGATGATCCTGCAAGAAACGATAAGGAAATCCTTTGTGCATATGTAAAAAATAAATTGAACCTCTAAGTTGATCGCAGCTTTCAGGCATACTTGGCAGAACCTGTTCATAGATTAGAAAGAACTTGAATAGAGGTGCGGGCGTTAAAAGAGCGTCCGCACACGGGAACAGGGGGATGTCATGAGAGAGTATGAACAGGAAGTGCGGGAACAGTACGAGATAGAGATTAAAAGCACCCGTCGGACAAGGGGTGCGTTTTTTTGCGTTGGCAATGCAGATACAGAAGTATTCTTGATGAAAGAAACCCTTGCTTCTGAAAAAAGAGCGGCATTGCTTTATCTGACATTGAACCGGCTTGAGAAGACGGGAAAATTAAAAGTAGATGCACCGGTTTTTTCAAGGGATGGAAAGCTGATCGTTGCTGCCAGGGACGGGACCCGTTATATGATGAAAAAGTGGTACTCCGGGCGGGAATGTGATATGAAAAAGGAACAGGAACTCCTGCTTGCCGCTGAGAAACTCGGGATTCTGCATACGCATCTGAAGTGGCAGGAACCGACAGCAGGGGAGCTGGAAACGCTGCTTTGCAAGTATGCAGTGCGATCAGAAGATGCAGCGGTATCGGAAAGTGGAGCAGTGTCAGAAAATGCAGCGGTATCGGGAAATGGAGCAGTATCAGAAAAGAAGGAGAAAGAGCCTGTGCCACAGCAACAATTCCCGGAAGAGGAGTTTCAGGTCTGCCCGCCTGCTGCACGCAGTCCGCTGGATGAAATGCTGCGGCATAACCGGGAAATGAAAAAAGTCCGTTCGTTTATCAGAAAAAGGGTTGTAAAAAATGAGTTTGAAGCGTTGTATCTGAAGCATTTTGAAGCGATGTATGAGAAGGCCTGTGCGATCACCGCAGCGATGGAACAGTCAGGCTGTATGCAGATTTATGAAAAAAACGTTGCGGAAAACCGGATGATGCATGGAGATTATAATTATCATAATATTCTGATCCTGCCGGGAGATACTGCGATCACCAATTTTGAACATATGCGGATTGGAATCCAGGTGCAGGATCTGTATTATTTTCTGAGAAAAGCAATGGAAAAATATCGTTGGAAACAGAAACTGGGGGTTGGGATCATCCGGGCGTATGAAAGACAACGCCGGCTGGAGCCGGGAGAATGGGAGTATCTGGGGCTTCAGCTTGCCTATCCTGAGAAGTTCTGGAAGACTGCCAGCAGTTATTGCAGGTCGAATAAGGCATGGCTGCCTGAGAAAAGTGTGGAGAAGCTGGAACTTGCGGTGAATCAGGAAGAAGAAAAGACGAATTTTCTGAAAACTATTTTCGGGATACACCTGTAATTTGAAAAAGGTGGAATAAACGGAAATTCCTTGACAAATAAGGACTGAACCGTTATAACAGTACATAAGGGTGCATCCATGTGGACGGACGAGTGGACATGGAGCCTTTGAAAAAATAAGTATGAAATTGTATTTAAGTACAATGAAGGAGGAAATAATCCATGAACAAGACAGAATTTATTGCAGCAGTAGCAGAGAAAGCAGAGATTTCCAAGAAAGATTCAGAAAAAGCACTGAAGGCTTTTGTTGATGTAGTTGCTGAACAGCTTAAGGCAGGAGATAAAGTGCAGCTCGTTGGATTCGGAACATTTGAAGTAAGCGAGAGAGCAGCAAGAGAGGGAAGAAATCCTCAGACAGGTGAGACAATGACGATCGCAGCATGTAAAGCTCCGAAGTTCAAAGCCGGTAAAGCATTAAAGGATGCAATCAACTAATCTTCTGCAGAAAGAGCGGATGAAATGAATCGGATCAGACAGGTTTTTGCAAGGAAATGGTTGCAGTGCCTGTCTGTTTTTTTTCTGCGGGCAATGAGCCGGAGCCTGTGGCTATACAGGCACAGGACACCGGCAACTGACGCAGCATTATTTTATGTGAGATACGAAGGGAGAAAGGTTATGTTTAAGGAAAAAGTACGGGTGCAGATCTTAGAGGGGAAACTGACAGATAAGGGAAAATGCCTCTGCGGAAGTTACAGAGGATATGAGATCATGGTGAACCAGATGAATGGATTCTATCAGATCTGTATTAATGCCCATTCTGATGATGATGTGAATAATCAGAAGCTGGCTGCTTTTCTTGCAGAACATAAGACGAAGGTAAAAGGTGTTCTGGATGCGAAGATCAGTCCGACAGCACTTCTGATGAATGTGAAGATGCCTGCATTTGGTTCAAAGTGTCCGGCAGCGATCAATGAGGCAGTGATGCCGGTGATCCAGTACCTGACGATGGGAAGATATTCCAGCGGATGCGAGTACTGCAAGTCAGAGAATGTACCGGTTTCAGATTATGAGATCAATGGAATGCATCATCTGGTATGTGAAAATTGTGCAGGGCAGATCGGTCAGAATCTGCAGCAGAACCAGCAGGAAGTCCAGGCGAAGAAGAGCCGCGTGGCAGAAGGGATCGTGGGTGCGGTACTTGGTTCTCTGATCGGATGCATTCTGTGGATCCTGATCTATAAGCTGGGCTATATTGCAGGAATCGCAGGAGCAGTGATCGGAATCTGTGCGATGAAAGGATATGAGATGCTTGGCGGCCATCTTGATAAAAAGGGAGTGGTCATTTCCTCGGTGATCATGGTTGTGATGATCTATTTTGGAAACCGGATCGCATGGAGCTGGGATGCATATGATGCATTGAAAGATCAGGGATTCACATTTTTTGACAGTTACCAGTATCTGGGAGAGATTCTGGATCAGACAGGTCTTGCAGGTGATTATTATACAGATCTGACGATCGGATATGTTCTGTCCTTTGTATGTGGGGCGAGGTATATCATTCATGCATTCCGGGCAAGCAATGGAAGTTATACAATGAAAAAGCACTAAAAGGAATCAGAAAAGATGAGATTAGACAAATTTTTAAAAGTATCCAGGCTGATTAAAAGAAGAACCGTGGCAAATGAAGCATGTGATGCAGGAAGAGTCCTTGTGAACGGAAAGACTGCAAAAGCATCTGTAAAGGTAAAGCCGGGGGATGTCATTGAGATCCAGTTTGGAACGAGAACGGTGAAAGTGGAAGTTCTTGATCTTCAGGAGACAACGAAGAAAGAAGAGGCAAAAGAGCTGTTCCGTTATATTTAACCGGTTTCATTGATCGGGAAGACCGGAAAGTGTACTGTGATCTGAAGCTGTCTTCTCACTTTACAGTCATAAAAGCGTACAACCCGTCATATATATCAGATGTGCAGAGTGTTGGACTAAAAAGGGAGGTACGCAGATGGAAGAGCAGAGGATCGCCAAAGCACATAAGCTTGTGGTGAATAATCGGAAGACGAGTATGGTGACCGGGGTTCTGGATGTTCTTTCCTTTGACCTCAATGAGATTCTTCTGGAAACAGAGCAGGGAATGTTGATGGTCAAGGGAACGGATCTGCATGTAAATCGGCTCAGTGTGGAAAAGGGAGAGGTTGATCTGTCGGGAAATATCGACAGCATTGCTTATTCCAGTTCCACTCCGGCAGAGAAAGCAGGAGAAAATTTCCTGTCCCGGCTGTTCCGGTAGGAGGGAAAGATGCCGGGACTTGGAGCAGAGGCAATGATCTTTCTATATGCAGGACTTTCCGGTCTGACCGTTCTGGCCGGTTATGATGTATTGCGGTGGTTCAGGCGGATCATCCGGCATCACGATTTCCTGGTCGGAGTGGAAGATATTCTTTATTCTGTCGCAGTCAGTATCTACCTTTTCCGTCAGCTTTATGTGACGACTTATGGCAGTATCCGATGGTATTTTATAGCCGGAATCCTGCTGGGAATGTTGTTTTGGAAAAGTGTGAAAATATTGTTGAAAAAAATGTTATCAAATCTGAGAAAAAGCCTTGAAAAGTTTAAAAAAAATAGATAAAATAATTATGTTGTCCGAAAATCTGAAGGGGAAAGCAGTTTTCGGATCTGAGGGAGCGTAGCAGTTTGGAGTATCATTTATAAGCAGGGTGAATCTTGGATGGCAAAGAATAAGAACGTAAGGAACAGACGGCAGAAAAGCCGTAAGAACAGCGGTCTTCGCTGGCATAAGAGGGGCATTGTCCTGACAACGCTGGTAATCGTACTTTTAGGCGGAATGGTTACAGCAGGTTCTGTCAGTCTCTGGAGCAGGAATAATGCCTATAAAGCACAGGAAGCAGAGCTTCAGGCACAGATTGAGGCTGAGGAGACCCGTTCAGAAGAGATTAAAGAATATGAGGCATATGTTCAGACAGATGAGTATATCAGGGAGACAGCAGAGGATAAGCTGCACCTGGCAGATCCGAATGAGATTATTTTCAGGCCGATCAAGTAGACAGGCATAAAAGAGTCAGTTACATAGAGAGATACAAAAGATAGCTCCGGGAGAGAAGTTCTCCCGGAGCTTTTATCATCTGACAGGAAGGAGCGGAATACAGGATATGAACGACGGGCAGACATTGCATAATAGCCCCTATGTGGAACAGATCGAACGTTTTGCGGGTTCTGTAAAGCAGCTTTCACAGATATTTCTTGGGCTGGAAGAAAAAAAGCAAGCCTTTTCGGATGAGGAGATCGAGATGATGTTTCGTCGTCTGAAAGAAAAAGTCTGCTCAAAATGTGAGAAATGTGAATGGTGCTGGGGAGAAAATTTTATCCATACCTATCAGATGGGATATGAAGTCCTGTCTGCGGTGGATCATTACGGGAATGATCTGAATACAGAAACCAAGCGGAAACTGATGCAGCGTTGCATCATGGCACCGCGGTTTCTCAGGGAAATGCTGGAAGGATTTCATGATGCAAGACAGAACATGATCTGGATCAACCGGATCGCAAGAAGCAGAGAGGGATGTGCGATCCAACTGGATACTTTTGCGGATATGCTTCAGAGCAGTGCAAGGGAACTGGAGGAAAGTATTTTTACGGATGAACGGATGGAGCGGCGGATCTCCGGGCAGCTGAAAAAGCGTGGCGTCAAGGTTCTGTATACGCAGTTTTTCATGAACCGGGAAGGAAAATACGAAGTTCATGTGACTGCGAGAGCGATGCAGAAAAAGAGAATGACTGTCCGGGAACTGGTGCGGTGCGTATCAGCCGCAACAGGACGACGGTTTGTCGCAGAAAATGACAGTGCCCAGATGATCGGGCAGAATTATATGACGGTTATCTGCAGGGAAGGACCGGCATATTATACAATTCCGGGAGTTGCCCGGATCGGCAAGGGGTGCAACAGCATTTCAGGCGATAATTTTGCCATGATGGAGCTGCCGGGTGGAAAAAAGGGCGTGGTGCTTTCTGATGGGATGGGTTCAGGTGAAACCGCGTGCAGGGAGAGTACCCTGGTGGTGGAGCTTTTAGAAGAACTTCTGGAGGCGGGATTTCCGGAAAAGACTGCAATCCAGATGATTAATACAACTCTGGTGATGGGGCGTGAGGAAATCCATTACTCGACGGTAGACATGACGATCTTTGACCTGTACAACGGGGAATGTGAGATCATCAAAGCGGGAGCATCTTCAACATTTATCCGAAGCAAAGCCGGAGTGGAACATTTAAATTCCACCAGTCTTCCGATCGGAGTGATCAATTCTATAGAAATCGATTCGGTGCGTCGGCA
Source organism: [Ruminococcus] lactaris ATCC 29176 (assembly GCF_025152405.1). Classification (NCBI taxonomy): domain Bacteria; kingdom Bacillati; phylum Bacillota; class Clostridia; order Lachnospirales; family Lachnospiraceae; genus Mediterraneibacter; species [Ruminococcus] lactaris. The sequence goes on along the minus strand of NZ_CP102292.1, from coordinate 2,554,079 downwards.
ACTGGAAGATGGAGATTTTATCATTATGGTAACGGATGGTGTGATGGATGCACTGCCGGTGGGAGAACAGGATCTGCTCCTGGAGACGATCATCAAAGGCACTGCCATCAGCAATCCGAAGGAGTTGGCACATCATATTCTTCAGCAGGTTCTGAGCTGGACGGGAAGAGAACCGGAGGATGATATGACAGTCCTTGCAGTCGGGATATGGAAAGCGTGACAGGAAAGTCTGAAAAGTTAAACAGCAGGGATTTACAATTAAAAAGTATTTCGGTATAGTTTACATATGATGGATAAAAAAAGAAAAAAAGTAGAGCAGTATATTGAACAGTATCAGATGATCGGGCGGGGTGACCGCATCGTGACAGGTGTATCGGGTGGAGCAGATTCGGTATGCCTGCTTTTTGTGCTTTGCGAACTGCGGAAAAAGCTTGGGTTTGAGGTGATCGTCTGCCATGTGAACCATCAGTTGAGAGCAGAGGCGGCAGAGCAGGATGAGGCTTATGTGAAAGAGCTGTGCAGAAAACTTGATGTTCCCTGCAGGATTTTTCATGAAAATGTGGAATTAATTGCAAAAAATGGGAAAAAATCTCTTGAAGAAGCAGGCCGTATCGTACGGAGCAATGCTTTTGAGACTGTATGCAGGGAGTCCGGTGCGAATAAGATCGCAACGGCACATCATAAAAATGATAATGCAGAGACAGTACTTCTGAATCTGGCGAGGGGAAGCGGGCTTCAGGGAATGTGCGGGATTCGTCCGGTTTACGGAAACCGGATCCGTCCGCTGCTCTGTCTGACGAGGAAAGAGATTGAAGAGTGGCTGGAAGAGGAGCAGATTTCCTATTGTACTGATGAGACGAACGAAGAAGATGAGTATACCCGCAACCGGATCCGGCACAAGATTCTTCCGGTTATGGAACAGGAGATCAACCGTCAGACAGTAGAGCATATCAACCGTCTGAGTTTACAGGCAGAAGAAATATGGGAGTATCTGAACCTGCAGACGGATGCGGCATGGAGACAGATGGTCCATCCGGTGGATGTTTCGGAGGAAAATCCGGAAGAAAAGCAGCAGGGGAAAAAGGAAGAAAAGCCGGCAGGACTCAGGATTGAAGAGGAAGAATATGCAGAACTTCCGGGCGTTTTAAAGTCTCTTCTGATCCGTCGGTGTATCTGTGAAATGGCAGAAGCACAGAAAGATATTGAAGCAGTGCATATGGAAGCAGTAAGAGGGTTATTTGGCAGGCAGGTCGGAAAAAGCAGGGATCTTCCGTATCAGCTCCGGGCGGTCAGAACCTATGCCGGAGTTGAGATCCGGCGAAGATCTGAAGACAGGGATCAGAAAAAGAATCAGAAAAAGGCTCAGGAAAAAGAAGGTGCCGGGCAGCAGAGCGTGGAACTGAAGATTCCGGGGGAAACTTATTTCCCGGGAACGGGGCAGAAAGTCTGCTGTGAGATCTGTGGAAGAGAAGAAGCAGTTTCAGGGAAAGAGTTGCCACAAAAAAGCTACACGAAATGCTTTGATTATGATATAATCAAAAGCGGACTCTGTATAAGATACAGAAGACCCGGTGATGAGCTGGTGATTGACAGCCGGGGAAAGCGGCAGAAGCTGAAGTCTTATTTTATTAATGAGAAAGTCCCAAAGGAAAAAAGGGACCGGATACTTCTGATCGCGGAAGAAGAACAGATCGTATGGATCCCGGGTATGCGGATGAGTGCGGCATATCAGATTGGGGATCAGACAACAAAGATTCTTAAGATAAAGATTGTGGAGGAATAGGATCATGGCAGAGAGTATAAAAGTATTAGTTCCGGAAGAAGAAGTTGACGCAAGAATTAGAGCATTAGGAGAGCAGATCAGCAAAGATTATGAGGGAAAGCAGATTCATCTGATCTGTGTGCTGAAGGGCGGAGTCTTTTTCATGTGTGAACTGGCAAAGAGAATTACGGTACCGGTTTCCATGGACTTTATGTGCGTGGGAAGCTACGGAGACGGAACAAAGTCCAGCGGTGTAGTGCGTATTGCAAAGGATCTGGATGAGTCCATCGAGGGAAAAGACGTGCTGATCGTGGAAGATATCATTGATTCAGGAAATACGCTGTATTATCTGATGGATGTACTTCAGAGAAGAAAGCCTGCAAGCCTTCATCTTTGCACGCTTCTGGACAAACCGGATCGTCGTGTGAAGGATGTAAAGGTGGATTATACGGGATTTGAGATCCCGGATGAATTTGTAGTCGGATATGGACTGGACTACGCACAGAAATATAGAAACCTTCCGTATATCGGAGTTGTGGAAGGTGTAGAATAAGGAGGAGTTATAAGCCTTGGAGAACAAGAAGAAATACAGAGGCGTGAACTGGGGCTCGATCCTGCTGTTCATCCTTATCATAGGAGGCATCCTGTGGATGGCGAACAAGGTGCAGATGCACCAGCAGGAAATTTCCTACTCTACTTTTGTAAAAGAAGTAGAAGCGGGGAATGTCACGGCGGCAGATATCAGACAGAACAGTGCTGTGCCGACCGGACGGGTGACGTTGTCATTGAAAGATGATTCATCTGTAAGAAGCCTGAATGTTTCGGACGTAGGGAAGGTGGAAGAATTTCTGCAGGAAAATGATGTGAAATACAGTCTTGAGGATGTTCCGAAAGAGTCCATCATCATGTCAGCAGTCCTTCCGTCACTGATTACTTTATGCGGTATCTTTTTACTGTTTATGCTGATGAACCGTCAGAATGGCGGAACAAATTCAAAAGCGATGAATTTCGGAAAGAGCCGTGCAAGAATGAGTACACAGAATGAGATCAAGGTGACATTTGCAGATGTTGCAGGTCTGAAAGAAGAGAAAGAAGAGCTGGAGGAGATCGTTGATTTCCTGAAGGCACCGAGAAAATATACCCAGCTTGGAGCAAGGATCCCGAAGGGAGTTCTGCTGGAGGGACCTCCGGGAACGGGTAAGACGCTGCTTGCAAAGGCAGTAGCAGGAGAAGCGGGAGTTCCGTTCTTCAGCATTTCGGGTTCGGATTTCGTGGAGATGTTCGTCGGAGTCGGTGCATCCCGTGTCAGGGATCTGTTCCAGGATGCGAAGAAAAATGCACCTTGTATCGTGTTTATTGATGAGATTGATGCTGTTGCAAGACGACGCGGCAGCGGTCTGGGCGGTGGCCATGATGAGAGAGAGCAGACATTGAACCAGCTCCTCGTAGAGATGGATGGATTTGGTGTAAATGAAGGCATCATCGTGATGGCGGCAACGAACCGGAAAGACATCCTTGATCCGGCGATCTTACGTCCGGGAAGGTTTGACCGTGATGTGATTGTCGGCAGACCGGATGTGGGCGGAAGAGAAGAGATTCTGAAAGTACATGCAAGAAATAAACCGCTGGGGGATGACGTGGATCTGAAGCAGATCGCACAGACGACGGCAGGATTTTCAGGAGCAGATCTTGAGAACCTTCTCAATGAAGCTGCGATCCTCGCAGCAAAGGAGAACCGGGTATTCATCCAGCAGTCCGATATCCGTCATGCATTTGTAAAAGTCGGGATCGGACCGGAGAAGAAGAGCCGGATCGTTTCAGAGAAGGAACGAAGGATCACAGCGTATCATGAAGCAGGGCATGCGATCCTGTTCCATGTGTTGCCGGATGTAGGACCGGTATACAGTGTATCCATCATTCCAACGGGTGGAGCAGGCGGATATACAATGCCGCTTCCGGAAAAAGATGATATGTTCAATACAAAGGGACATATGCTTCAGGAGATCACAGTATCTCTTGGAGGACGTGTCGCAGAAGAAGAGATTTTTGATGATATTACAACAGGTGCATCACAGGATATTAAGCAGGCGACAGCGATTGCAAAATCAATGATCACCAAGTTTGGTATGTCTGAGAAACTGGGACTGATCAATTATGACAATGACAGTGATGAAGTCTTTATCGGAAGAGATTTTGGTCATACTTCAAGAGGTTACGGAGAAAAGATTGCCGGAACGATCGACGAAGAAGTCAAGCGGATCATAGATGAGTGTTATGCACAGGCAAGAAGTATTATTCAGGAATACCATCCTGTATTGGAAAAGTGTGCAGAACTGCTGCTTGAGAAAGAGAAGATAACCAGAAGCGAATTTGAAGCACTGTTTGAGGAAAGTGAGACGGATGCCTGAAAAAGGTTTACTGTATACCCTCTGTCGTCAGAAGGAACTGACGGCCGGGGGTTTTCTGACATAGCAGAGTATGCAGGAGAAACTGCCAGTGTCAGGTTCTCTCATAGGTTATGAATCCAGAATACGAAGGAGCGGAGGAGGGTGAGAATGAACAGAGAAGCATTATTTTGTGATGGAACAGGCGATTATGTCATTCCGGCAGAACCGGAGATAAATGAAAAGGTGGTTCTGCGTTTTCGTACAGCCCACAATGATGTGGATGAGGTGAAGCTCCATGCAGGAGAACAGATCTATACTTTATGGAAAATGCAGACGACTGGTGAATTTGATTTTTATGAGATCGAATATCAGTTGGGAACTGAGCCGTTCCGCTATTATTTTGAGATCAAGAAAGGAACAGAGATCTGCTATTTCAGCCGGTATGGTGTGACCTACCGGGCAGAAGAGTACTATTCCTTTATTATCCAGCCGGGATTTTCCACACCGGAATGGGCAAAAGGGGCGGTCATGTATCAGATTTTTGTAGACCGTTTCTATAACGGAGATCCGACAAATGACGTAGAAGATGATGAATATATTTATATCGGAGCTCCATGTAAAAAAATTAAGGATTGGAGTCAGGCTCCGGCATCCATGGATATCAGGAACTTTTATGGCGGAGATCTGCAGGGAGTCATAGATAAGCTGGACTATCTGCAGGATCTTGGAATCGAGGTGATTTACTTTAATCCTCTGTTCGTGTCTCCGTCGAACCATAAGTATGATATACAGGACTATGATTATATTGATCCTCATTACGGAAAGATCGTAGTGGATGACGGAGAAGTACTTCCGAAGGGTGCAAAGGACAATATCCATGCAACGAAGTATCAGCAGAGAACCGGAGACCTGCGGAATCTGGAAGCCAGCAACCAGTTATTTGCAAAGCTGGTGGATGCAATGCATCAGCGGGGAATGAAAGTGATCCTGGATGGGGTATTTAATCATTGCGGTTCTTTTAATAAATGGATGGACAGAGAGAGAATCTATGAACCGCAGCCGGATTACCCGAAGGGGGCGTATGTGAGTGCGCAAAGTCCGTACCGCAGCTTTTTCTTGTTCCATAATAACCAGGATTCAGCATGGCCGTACAATGGGACATATGATGGCTGGTGGGGACATGATACACTGCCGAAGCTGGCGTATGAGGAGTCACCGGATCTGGAAGATTACATTATGCGGATCGGAAAGAAATGGGTGTCTGCACCTTATAATATTGACGGCTGGAGACTGGATGTCGCAGCGGATCTCGGATTCAGCAATGAATATAATCATTTATTCTGGAAACGTTTCCGTAAAGAGGTCAAAAGTGTGAACCCGGATGCACTGATCCTTGCAGAGCATTATGGAGATCCACAGGACTGGCTTCAGGGAGACGAGTGGGACAGTGTGATGAATTATGATGCATTTATGGAGCCGGTGACCTGGTTTTTGACCGGTATGGAGAAGCACAGTGATGAGCGTAGAACGGATCTGTGGGGCAATGCAGATAATTTTATCGGGGCAATGAGACATTTTATGGCAAGTATGCTGACCCCGTCTCTGCAGGTGGCAATGAATGAATTATCCAACCACGATCATTCCCGGTTCCTTACAAGGACGAACCATAAAGTCGGACGGGTAAGCCAGCATGGCACAAAAGGAGCAGAAGAGGGTGTAAACCTTGCGGTCATGCGTGAAGCAGTTGTGATGCAGATGACGTGGGTAGGTGCACCGACGGTTTATTACGGAGATGAAGTGGGACTGTGTGGTTTTACTGACCCGGATAACAGAAGGACTTATCCGTGGGGGCACGAAGATCAGGAGCTGCTTGCATTTCATAAAGAGATGATCCGTATCCATAAGACGGAAAAACCGCTCAGAAAAGGTTCAATCAAGCTGCTTGCCGCAGGGAAGAATCTGCTGGCATATGGACGGTTTGAAAAGGATGAGCAGTTGGTTATTATTGTGAATAACAGCAGTATCCTGAAAGAAGTAACAGTACCTGTCTGGCTGACAGGAATGGAGATGAGTGGGCGAATGAAGCGTCTGATCTATACCTACGAGCAAGGATATACAACAGCTTATGATGAGTACATTGTAGAGGATGGAGAGATCATGCTGAATATGGGAGCATACTCAGCGATCGTATTGAAACCGATCGATACACTGACGTTGAGATGAACGAAACTGTGGACGGAGTGAAATGAGCATATAAAAAAGAACCAGCTATTTGCTTATGCAAATGACTGGTTCTTTTTGCTGTCAGGAATTTTAAGTCTTGTTCGTTTCCTTATTCATTTACCGCATTGGCAGTCTGTCTTACATCCGGGACAGCCATAAGGATCGGATAAAGGACTGCTGAAATGATGAGTCCGCCGAGTCCCTGGATCAGGTTGGCAGGTACGCTTGCGAATGCACCTGAACCATACAGGAAAAAGTATTCGCAGAAGCAGTAGCCACCGGCTACGAGGATGATATCAGCTATACCGCCGAGAATGACAGCGGCATAACGTGACTTGGAAGTATGACCGATCTTCTGATATAAGAGTCCGGCACAGACAGCTACCAGTCCTTTGATCGCAAAAGTGATCGGAACATACACGAAATATCCGCCAAGGAGATCTGCCATTGCAGAACCAATTCCGCCTGCAAGAAGTCCCCACCATGGTCCGAGAACGACACCTGAGAGGATTACCATTGCATCACCCGGATGAATATATCCGCCGGTTCCCGGTGTAGGAAGCTTGATCGACATAGTTGCAACACAGGAAAGTGCTGCGAACAATGCGGTAAGAACGATCTTTTTCAGTTTTGAATTTGTTGTTGTATTCATAGTTAAACCTCTTTCCTTTCAAACTCTCTCTACTATACAACAAATGTGAACCGTTAAAAATGGTCAATTCTGAAAAAAGATATAAGGTCAGATAAAGCCGACGCAAATGCGTCGGCTTCACCTGTTTTAATGATTGAAGAAAAATGATTACTTTAAAATTGCATCTTTGATTTTCTGTGCATAATCTTTTTCCGTCTGATCTGCGTTCGTATTGGCAAGGATTCCTTCAACGATCATGCTGACGGATCTTGAATCTACAAATGTTCCCATCACACTGCGTTCTTTTCCATTTACTGTATATTTTACCAGGATTCTGGCATATACAGAGCGTTTATAAGCACCGGATGAAAGATTTGTGAATACGATATTGGATCTGTAGTATTCAGCTCCTTTTTTATCAGGATTCGTTATAAAGTTTGTTTTGTCTGGAGAGAAGGTATTCTTTAAGTCATCCTCAGCTACTCCATAATACCAGGTACAGCCTTTAAAGCTAATCTCATCTTTTTCGGATGAAGCTTCCGGTAACTTAAAGTCATATCCAAATCTCATGTTCGTAGATTTTTCAGGAGAAGACTGATCCATTCGTAATGAGCCTCCCTGGAACATATTGCTGAACTGGTAAGTAATTGTGACAGTTCCATCATCATTGAGAACACTGTCTGTGACCGGAATAGCTTCAACGGTTCTTTGATCGTTGAGTTTCAATGTCAATGTATCCGGTACACTGGTTTTGTCAAAGGAATATCCTGTGACAGGGGTGAGAGTAATCTTCGCCGTATAGTCATGAGTCGCATTCTTATCCTTTGATATAGCCGTTACTGTTGTTCCGGTTGCATCTTTCCAGACTGTAGAGACGGTGTATTTATCAGTCTCCTTTGCAGCCTGTGCAGATGACAGATCTGCTTCTTTAGAAGGAGTTGCGATATTTACTATAGTTTCCTCTGCCGGAACGATTGCAGTAGCTGGTCCCATGATACGAATCTCGGCTGCTGATGCAAAAATATTGCTGGTGTCTGATACAGATTCTACCGCATAGAGGCGTACATTGGTAGCCTGGATGGCATGGAACTCTGCCATCTTCCAACTGTCACTGCTGTTCCATGTACCCGTGGCAACTTCCTGATAAGTCTTGCCGTGATCATTACTGATCTCGATGCGGTAGGAAGTGATAGTTCCATTCCCACCACCGGATCTTGGAAGCATACGCAGTCCGGTTACCGTCTTACTCTCTCCAAGAGCGATATCGATCCAGAGATTTTCACGAGCATCACCGCTCCATTTGCTGTGCCAGATCGTACCTGTAGTCTGATCCAGTACAGCGGATGCCGGTCCTTCACTTCCGGTCGTTGCCTGTTCACTTCCTGCTGTAGCAGTCATGCCTTCAAGCGGAAGATCTCTGGAATCATCCTCGGCAGGATCTTTCGGCATATTGGTGAGTGAGTAGTTAGCAAGGACATCGGTTCCGAGTCCCTGAAGATCAAGACCATTCGGAGTACCGGAATATTTATTTGTACCTCTTGCCCATGCCCATTCCATCTCAAACCAGTCCTGAGCAGAGTAATTGGTATAAGATTCTCCGGCAAGTTCTTTTTTACGTTCAGTGATCCATTTCTCCCAACGCATTTTATAGTAATCGTTGGTCAGACCGGCCCACTGACGGTTGGAATAATCGATCAGTCCACCGCTGATTGCCTGGTCGTAACTTCCCCATGTGGTGATCAGACTGCGGGCATTCAGTTCGTAAAGTTCTTTTGTAAAATCATCGGAATTTTTTGCCAGTTTCTTTGCACCGTTGATCCATGTACCGACAAGAAATTCTTTCTGTGTTCCGGTTACTTTTTCTACCATATCAATAATAGAAAGGAATTTATCGGAAAGGGTACTAAATTCTTCCGCATCACCAGAGCGGAAAGCTGCCGCCATCTTTTTCTGATATTCCTGAGCCGTATTGGACAATACCTGTTCCAGTACATTGGCAAGGTCATATTGATAGCCGGCACTGTTCTTCAGCTTATCATAGTCTGCAAGGAGCAGCTCGGCTGCTTTTTCCAGTTTTTTCTTATCATAATCAACAACAGCATTTCCCCATGTAGAAGCTGCACCGATATCCAGTCCCGGTCTGGCATTTACAACAGACTCAGGAGCACCCTGTCCTTTCATATTGTATGCAGGATTGTATACGGTGTCGTGCAGTATTTCCATTGCCTGATAAGCGGAGTCACTGTCTGCACCGTAACGTCTTGTTACATAATTTTTAAACCATTCATCAAGATTGATCTTCTGTAAGTTATTTCCGTCATCAGCCCAGATCGTTTCAAAGAAAAGATCGTAGAGAACCGGATTGTTTACAGATGCCTCCGGTGTGATACCGATTCCTGCCATATGTTCAGCCTGCTTAGAGGCATTTACGATTCCTTCAACATAATTATCAATATGTCCATGGAGTCCGAGACGTCCACCGAAGTTGTTCAGCATACAGTAAACCCACGGAGTATTCAGAAATTCTCCGCCGCCTTCTGCACCACCGTAGTAACCAGGGTTGGTCTCATTCCAGTGAGGTGTCTTTTCCGCATAGAGATCCAGAACAAGAGCATGATCGCGGTTGTCACCTAATCCCTGAAGCAGAGCCGTTGTCGGATTTCCCTGCCAGGACTGGATCACCCAGGTTGCGTGAGGATCAGCAGTCATCATGCTTGCAAGGACTTTCTGCGAAATAACAGCGGAATCCATACCACCGGTATTTCCACCTTCATGGAACGGGTCTGTTGCATAATAATGAGCGGAATCTCCATAAACTTCTTTCTGTACTTTATAGAAGAGTGCTGCATATTTTGTGAAAGACTCACTGTCTGTCCTCAGCATACTTGGCCGCTGGAAAGAACACCAGGTTCCCTGCTTGATCACTTCTGCCGAAGGATCTTTGGAAGTAATATCTACCGGCACCATTCCGCTATATCCCTGAAGGACAGGCTGCATGCCGAGCTTTCTCATGATAAGCTGATTTTTTCTTGCGAGCTCCGTTCTCTCAGTGAACCAGGTATCATGAACCGGGCCGCCATAACCGGAAAGATTTGCCATATAGGCCCATGCATAGTAGGCAGGTCCGGCAATGAAATCTTTGGCTTCCTGATGAGTATAACCAAGTTCTGTAAGGAAACGTCTCCAGACTTCTTCCTGAGCTGTGGCATCAAGAACTACATTTACACCATTCAGTGCAAGCCAGTCTAACTCATTTCTCCATTCCTCTTCGCCCCAGAAAGCCATAGAGTAGGAGAGGGTACAGTAGTTATAAGAATAACGAACCGGGAATTTGGTTTCTTTATGTACCGTTTCTTCAACCGGAATAATGCTTTTCGGCATGGTGACCTGATCGCCGACCTGGGAAATATTGACGTTACAGTAATATTTCAGGTAATAATTCAGACCGGTTGCAAGAGATACACCGTTATTTCCCTTGATATGGATCTTTCCGTTGCTCTGGGAAAGGTCATAATAGTCATATCCATTTGCAGCATCTGCAAGTTCAAATGTAAACCAGTCTTTATAAGCTGCACCGATTCTTCTTTCAATAATTCCCTTTACTTCATTGATCGTATCCTGATCGGTAACAGTTACGTTGTATGCAGAGTTTTTAAAATCTTCAACCTGTACTGCAGGAGTCTCCTGAACAGCTGTACCACTTGGAGTTCCAAGCACACGGATCTCGTTGATCAGTGCTTTGGAGGATTCAGACTGATATTCCACATAGACACGTACGATTCGTGCTTCTTTTTTATTTGCTTGATAAGATTCCCCCTTAGCAGGGCAGTTTTCTTTGTCAGACTTTTCGGCTAACTTCTCAAAATCCCGTCCATCCATACTAGTATAGACAGAATACTGGGAATAACCGGCAGAAGGAGTATAAACCTGAATCTCATCCAGCTTATAATTGGCCTCCAGATCAATATCTACATAAGCCGGATAACGTTCACCCGTCCATGTATTGATGGTAGAACCATCATTGATACGGGAGACAACTCCTCCGGCATTTGTATGAACCGGCTTTTTATAGGCGATACTTTCCGTATCCTCTGAACCGGAACCGCTTGTATCAGCGAAAATTTTAAATTCCGCAAGTGCCGGCCATGGATCACCTGCTGTATTGGTAATGCTGGTGATGACGATGCGGACCGATTTGAGATTTTTGATGGAATCCAGTGTCAGTGTCTGAAGATAGCCGTCATCCAGACGGGTTGCATTCACTCCGGCAAAGAGTGTCTGCCATTCCGTGTCAGTTGAACTCTTCCCATAGATATCGAAGGTAAACTGGAAATTGTTTTCGTCAGAAGACAGATGCTCAAAAGCAGCCTCCATGGATTTGACAGGATATTCCCGATCCAGTTCCATTTCGATCCATGCACCGTCTGGCAGAGTGGACATTCCACCACCATTAAATACATAGAGAGAACTATAGTCCTCATCTGTGAGGTTGCTTTTTGTGCCGTAATCTCCGCCAACCGAGGTGATCGTTGCAGCAGGGGCTACATTGGTAAGAGACTCCTCACCACTTTCATTTTCAGCCCAGATCTCCACCTCTGCAAGTGCCGGCCAGAATCCTCCGGCAGCACCATTGTTAGTCGGATTTGACAGTTCAATGAAGGTATGCGTAAAACTTAAGGCAGTATCATAAGTAAATTCATAACCGTCATCGAAAGATGTGACCGTGGCAGTATTATCTATAACCAGGTCACTGGTAACGTTGTTCAGTGCATGAGAAAGCGTTACGTCAACTCCCCACGCACTCTGACCGGATTCAAATTTTAATACGACTTTTTTGATCCGCTTTGTATTATCGGCGGGTAATTTTAAGGACACGGTACTCGGCCATGTTCCATCGTTCTGAATCCACATTGTGCTGCTGTCTCCGTCAGTCATACGTTCCGCACCATAGCCACTCTGGGAACTGGGGACAGTAATTTCGCAGTCACCGGCAATATTGACTAGTTGGCTGGTCTGTTCTGCCGCCTGCGTCTGAGGTGTCGCGTAGACCGGGATCTGCACAGAAGTAAGTGCTACCGTAGCAGCAAATACAGCAGACAGAAGCCGTTGGACACCTGCAAATTTTGCATTTTTCATACTTTTTCCTCTCTTTCCTTAGTCAGATATAACAAAAAACGATTCGTCATTTGCATATCATAATATAAAATCCTCCAAATTATATTATATCGGAAAGGCGAGGATTGGACAAGTTATAAAAACGGCTCCAGTTCACGGATCATTTCTTCTTCAAGTTTTATGATCCTGCGGGCAATGGAATCAGCACTTTTATCTGCCTGGCAGAGTGTATTGGCACGCTCGCCCAGGGTTTTGATCCCCATACTGCATCCATCGATCAGAACCTTGGCAATCTCAGAATTATCAGAGTTCATGCCCAGCTTGATTTCTGTTGTAAACCAGGAAAATGCTGAAGCAAGCATTCCCGGATCTTTTGGCTCAAAACCGTCTGCTGACAACTGGCTTTCTGCTGTCTGCTGCAGGTGTGTATGCTGTTCGATGTATTTGTTCAATATTTTCTGGAGTGCTGAGTCCTGAGTAAATTCAAGGATCTGCTGAATACTGCTGACAGCCATTTTGCATCCTGATGTACACTCTTCTAAAAGTTTACGGGTCTGTTCGTCCATGGATAAAAACCTCCTGTGATTTGTTGATTTACTGATATTGACTGCTGTTTCTGATTCTGGATCTGCGACAGAAAGAGATCTTCACCAGCAGAAAATTCAGGAACAGTAACAGCATTCCCTGGGAAGGGAGTTTTATACACAGCCGTTGATTTTTCATATTCAATGCCCTATAATAAAGCGTAAATATTGGAAGAGGCGGACAAAAGGAGGAAAACTCGATGCTGAAGGGGAAGACAGTTCTGTTAGGCGTATCGGGAAGTATTGCAGCATACAAGATCGCATCGCTTGCCAGTGCATTAAAGAAGCTGGACGCAGATGTGCATGTGCTGATGACGCAGAATGCCACGAACTTTATCAATCCGATCACGTTTGAGACGCTGACGGGAAATAAATGTCTGGTTGATACGTTTGACCGGAATTTTCAATATAGTGTGGAGCATGTATCGTTGGCGAAAAAGGCAGATGTTGTCATGCTCGCACCTGCAAGTGCGAATGTGATCGGGAAGATTGCCGGTGGAATTGCGGATGATATGCTGACAACAACGGTGATGGCATGCAGATGCAGAAAGATCATTGCACCGGCAATGAATACGAATATGTTCGAGAATCCCATCGTGCAGGATAATCTGAAAAAACTGGAATATTATGGTTATGAAGTAATCTCACCGGCAGTCGGCTATCTTGCGTGTGGAGATACAGGGGCAGGAAAGATGCCTGAGCCGGAGCTTCTTTTAGAGTATATTTTAAAGGAAGTGGCACGGGAAAAGGACATGAGAGGACTGAAAGTTCTTGTGACCGCAGGACCGACGCAGGAGGCGGTAGATCCGGTTCGTTATATCACGAATCATTCTACGGGACGGATGGGATATGCGATCGCACGGGTCTGCATGCAGAGAGGTGCAGAGGTTACGCTTGTCACAGGACCGTCAGCACTGAAGAAGCCGGAGTTTGTGAAGGTTGTGCCGGTTACGACAGCGAAGGAGATGTTTGATGAAGTGACAGGACGGGCTGCTGAACAGGATATCATCATAAAAGCGGCGGCTGTGGCAGATTACCGTCCGAAATATATCAGTGATGAGAAAGTAAAGAAGAAGGGAGACAATCTGTCACTGGAGCTGGAGCGTACGGACGATATTTTAGCTTATCTTGGAATGCATAAGAAAGAAGAACAGTTCCTCTGCGGATTTTCCATGGAGACGGAGCATATGCTTGAAAATTCCCGTGGGAAATTGCAGAAAAAGAACCTGGATATGATCGTTGCGAACAGCCTGAAGGTGGAAGGTGCCGGATTCGGTGGTGATACGAACATTGTAACGATTATCACGAAGGATCGGGATGAGCAGCTCGGCAAGATGTCAAAAGAGGATACAGCGGCAGAGATCCTTGACCGTATCCTGAGTTTCAGAGAGGGGCAGGAGAAAAATGATATTAGCGATTGATGTAGGAAATACAAATATTGTACTGGGATGTATCGACGGGGATGAATGTTTATTTGTGGAACGTCTGTCCACAGTGCGTACGAAGACCGAACTGGAATATGCGATCGATATTAAAAATGTATTGGATATCTATCATATTCACAGAAGTGATATAGAGGGCGGGATCGTTTCCTCAGTTGTTCCGCAGATCACGAATATTGTAAAGCTTGCAGTTGAAAAGATCCTCAAGAAAGAAGTGCTGGTAGTAGGAGCAGGGATTAAGACGGGACTCAATATCCGTATGGATAATCCGGCACAGCTTGGAAGTGATCTGGTTGTGAATGCAGTAGCCGGGATCGCAGAATATCCTGTACCGCTTCTGATCCTGGATCTTGGAACAGCCAATACAGTCAGTGTGATTGACAAAAATAAAAATTATATCGGAGGAATGATCTATCCGGGAATCGGAGTGTCACTGGATTCACTGACGGCTCGTGCATCCCAGCTTGGAGGGATTGGGATTGAAGCACCGGAGAATATCATAGGAAAGAATACGGTAGAATGCATGAAGAGTGGAATTATCTACAGCAGTGCCGCAGCGATCGATGGAATTATTGACAGACTGCAGGATGAGCTGGAAGGGGAGGCCACCGTGATTGCGACAGGCGGACTTGCGAAGAAGATTGTGCCGCATTGTAAGAGAGAGATTATTTTGGATGATGATCTGTTGTTGAAAGGACTGGCGGTTATTTACAGAAAGAATCGGAAAGTTCAAAAGAGTAGAGAAGAAAAGAGATAAATTATGAGAAACCCGCTGCGATGGAAGTTCCATGAAGCAGCGGGTTTCTTTGGAAGGTTTATTATGTAAAGACAAAAGTCTTGCTGACAAAATAATCTTTATAAATGATCAATGGATCAAAGTTGCCCTACAGGCGGTCGCCACGCTTGATATATCCCGGTTTTTCTGGTGCTGCGATGACACGCTTTCCACGGATCAGGCGTGCATGCTTGTCTATTACAAGATTTTCAACATGGACACCCTTTCCGATGACTACATCGGCATTGATGACACAATTCTTAACAACTGCTCCTTCTTTGATGATACAGCCACGTCCGATAACAGAATTTTCAATCGTACCCTCGATCAGGCAGCCGTTGGAAATAACGGAAGATTTCACTTCACTTCCATCAAAGTACTGCGTCGGGCAGGAATCATTTGTACGGGTGTAGATCGGCCAGTTATCATCGAAAAGATCTGTTGCTTTCTTGAGGTTGATCAGTTCCATATTTGCATCATAATAACTGTTGAAGTCAGTGATCGTAGCAAAGAATCCACGGTGAGGATAAGCACGAACATCCAGTTCTTCACATTCTTCACGTACGATATCAGCAAGTGTATACATGGAAGAAAGCTTATGAGCTTTCTGAACCAGTTCAAGGAACAGAGTTTTCTTCATTACATAAGTATCCATGAAGATATTTTTGCTCTTTGTATTTCCATGGTTTGGCTCGATGGAGAGAACACCCTTCTGCTTGTTGATATCCAGTGCATGGCAGTTCAGGAAATGATCCTTTGCATTGTCTACACTGTGATACATCAGTGTGATATCTGCACCGGACTCGATATGAGTCTGAAGGAATGTATTATAATCTGCTGTGTAAACCATATAGCTTGGTGCGAGGATAACATATTCGGAATCAATCTCATCAAAGCAGTCAAGGTTTTCAATATATGCAGCGATATCTGTATTGTAGACATTGTTCTCTTCAATCGTCTCTGCAAAAAGGATATTCAGCTTTCCACGCTTGGAGTTGATGTTATAATGACGTCCTGTTCCGAGATGTTCTACAAGGGAACGGGGTTTTCTGCGGACATACACCTGCATGACATCAATACCACTGTTACTCATATTGGAAATAGGAAAGTCGATCACACGGTATCTTCCGAGGAAAGAAAAAGCTCCGATCGGACGATAATCCAGCATACCACTTACATGTACGTCATTTCTTGCAAAGTTAATAATTCCAAATGCTTTACTCATCTTACTCTTCCCCCTTTACACGTTTTGCAACCAGTTCGATATTCTCACTGTCTGCACTGCCGACTACGGCATTCTTTCCGATCTTTACCTTATCGGCAACAAGTGCACGGGTTACGACTGCACCTTCAGCCACCTCAACGCCCGGCATCAGGACGCTGTCAATGACTTTTGCACCTGTAGCAACTTTTACACCTGTAAAGAGTACTGAGTTCTTAACAGTTCCGTTAATGACACATCCCTGTGTGATGAAAGCTCTGTCAATATCAGCATCGGCACCGACAAACTGTGGAAGAGCAGTGACATCTTCTGTATAGATCTTCCAGGAAGAATCGTTCAGATCCAATGCATTGTTCTTGCTCAGAAGATCCATATTTGCCTCCCAGAGGGAATCAATGGTTCCTACATCTTTCCAGTAGCCTTTGAATTTATAGGCGAAAAGCGTCTTTTCATCTGCGAGCATGGTCGGGATAATATCTTTACCGAAATCATGACTGGATTCAGGATTCTTCATATCAGCGAGAAGCATCTTGCGAAGAAGTTTCCAGTTAAAGATATAAATACCCATGGATGCAAGGTTACTCTTTGGTTTCTCGGGTTTTTCTTCAAATTCTACGATACGGCCTGTCTCATTTGTATTCATGATACCAAAACGGCTGGCTTCTTTCATTGGTACTTCAATCACCGCAATCGTTGCATCTGCGTGATTTGCCTTGTGGTACTCAAGCATCTTATCGTAATCCATTTTGTAAATATGATCTCCGGAAAGAATCAGGAGGTACTCCGGTGAATAGGAATCAATAAAGTCGATATTCTGGGAGATCGCATCGGCAGTTCCTCTGTATACATCAAGTCCTGTATCTGCTTTCTCACGAGGAGGAAGTATGTAAACTCCACTATCTTTTGCATCAAGTCCCCATCTTCTTCCTGCAGCAGCATAGCTGTTGAGGAGAACAGATTCATACTGAGTGAGGACACCGACAATGTCAATACCACTATTTGCACAGTTGCTGAGTGGAAAGTCAATAATACGATATTTTCCGCCATATGAAACGGCCGGTTTGGCCACTTTTTTTGTCAGGTCGTGAAGCCTTGTACCACGTCCTCCCGCTAAAATCATAGCCAACATGTTATCTTGTTTCATATAAAGCCCTCTCTTTCATAATACTTCCATTTCATCATACTATTTCTTGTGATAATTTACCATAAAATAAGTAAAAATTTTAAAATTTTTAGTAAATGTTAAGACACAAAAAAACACGCAGGGCGAGTTTCGACAGGGCATTTATTATTTGGTCAGTACTTCGATGCCGTCTTCCTTTACCAGTACCATGTACTCGATCTGTGCGGAAAGACCGTCATCGATCGTATAGACTGTCCAGTCGTTATCTTCGTCCACAAAAAAGTCAGGACTGCCTTCGTTGATCATAGGCTCGATGGTAAACATCATACCCGGAACGAGGAGCATCTCACTTCCCTTTGGTGTAACGTAACTTACGAAAGGATCTTCGTGAAATTCAAGTCCGATCCCGTGACCACCGATCTCTTCCACAACGGAATAACCATTCGCCTGTGCGTGCGTATTGATGGCATCGGCAATATCGCCCAGATGTCCCCATGGCTTTGCGGCTGCAAGTCCCCGCTGGACACACTCTTCCGTAACGCGTACAAGACGTTCGGCACGTTCAGAGACATTTCCCATCTTGAACATCCGGGATGCATCTGAAAAATATCCATTTAAAATAGTAGAAACATCTACATTAATAATATCTCCGTCCTGGATAATGATATTTTCATCCGGGATTCCGTGGCAGATCTCATTATTCAGTGAAGTGCATACGCTTTTCGGAAATCCCTGATAATTCAGAGGTGCCGGGATTCCTCCATGCTCTGTCGTAAAACGGTAGACAATTTCATCGATCTCGGCTGTACTCATTCCGATACGGATGTGCTTTGCTACTTCATCCAGAACCGCTGTGTTAAGATCAGCACTTTTGCGGATCATTTCGATCTGTGCAGGAGTCTTGAGGATCGCTCTTGACGGAACGATCTCCCCGTGGTCTGCGTGAAGCTGTATTTTTTCATCGATGGGCATATGGCATTTTTTATATTTTTTGCCGCTGCCGCACCAACATGGTTCATTTCTTTCCATGATAGGATCTCCTCTTTCTTTTTGTTGTGGTCTGTTCAATGAGTTAGTTGCAGTTTACTCTCACAATCTATATCATACCAAGAAGTTAGAAAAATGTATACCCAATTCAGGCTTTTTCTGAAAGATTCAGAAGGAAGAATCTGACATTTTTCGACAGAAAAGTCATATAATGCTTGCCGTACAGCAAAAAATATAGTACCATTTAAATTTAGAATGGGAAGGAGAAATTCGTATGTGGTATTGGATCGTAATGGCAGTACTGGTGATCGGATGTATTGCATTACTGAGCGGAACATTTTTCAGTATAAAGAAAAATAAGGCAGAGGAGGCCGCAAAGCGGGCGGAAGCCAGAAAGAAAAAGAGGAAGAAACCGGCAGATGCAGAAGAAGCACAGCAGCCGGGAGACAGACGGAAAAGAGCAGATGGCAGACCGCAGAGCAGCCAGGGTGCAGAGAACGGGCGGCAGCAGTATGCACAGGCACGCCGGGAAGAAGCACGCAGGGCACAGGCAGAGCAGAGAAAAGAGCAGAAGAAACGCCGCCAGTGGAAAGTAATCCTGGAAGATCTGGATTCGTGGACAAAGTACAGTTTTATTTTTTACAGTAATATTGGGATCGGAAGAGCAGAGTCGGGACAGGGCTATGAAAGATATCTTTCATTATCAGAAGATGGAAGAGTATCCAAGAAGCATTGTGTGATCGTTCACAGAGGCGATAAGTTATATCTGAAAGATGAAGGATCAAGGAACGGAACTTATCTGAACGGGGAAGCGGTGACAAGGCCGGTAGTGATCCAGAAGGATGATGTGATCGGACTTGGCGGAACAAGACTTGAGATATTGAATATTTTACGGGAGAGCGAATAAGGCTTTCCCCTTTTTATTTCCTTTGCCTGTTGTGTAAAATAGAGCAGCCGGGCATTAGCAGTGATTCTGCCTAAAATCGCCTCGTCGGCACAAAAGAACCTTTGGCTGTATTTTGCATATAGTGAAATATAATGTCAGACCGGGAGTGAATGAAATGAATCAGAAACTGCCTTATTATATGGCTTATCCGATGCCGCTTGCTTATGATGATGAACGGGTGGAGAGAATGGATCTGGAGTATATGAAGAGTCTTTATCCGGCTCTTGCAAAGAGGATTCTTCCTTATATAGAAGAGGAGTGTGACCGGATGGAATATGGGAACAGTGTCATCTATGATGAGTATCCGGACCGGCTGCAATTACAGCTGATGTGCGGAAGAATTTATGAAAATGTAAGAAAAAATGAGGAAAGATATCTTGAAATTGAAAAAAATGCACAGTTGAAAGATATGATCGAGCTTATGTTATATCAGGAATTGTACAATCAAAGATGCCGGAATCGCAGGACACGGAATCAATTTTATATAAACGGCAGTTTTTAGACCGTTTAAACGGAGGATCAGCCGGGCGGTATACTTGTATGAAATATGAATTATGTGCTATAATCCGCTTATATATAGATGCCAGGGTCAAAAGGTCTAAATCCACATGAGCTTGCTCATAAGTGGATGAAAGGCCTTGGGACCCGCCCCAATATGAGCCTAAAAGTGGGATGACAATCCCACGATATGCGAATAATTGGGAGGATTGTGGGAGTGCAACGCACGGAACAATCCGTAGGCATCATAGTTGGGGGCTTTTGACCCCAACATCATATTATAGATAACAGTCCTGAAAAGGAAGAGCGTGACCGGGAGGAAGGGACAGAATACATATGAAAGAAAATCTTATATTTATCGGGATGCCGGCTGTAGGGAAAAGTACGGTCGGTATTGTAGTTGCCAAGAGGCTTGGAATGAACTTTATTGATTCAGACCTTCTGATACAGGAACAAGAAGGAAAGCTGCTCCGGGAGATCATTGCAGAGGTGGGAGATGACGGATTCCTTAAGATCGAGAATCAGGTCAACCGGGATATTCAGTGTGAGAATGCAGTGATCTCACCGGGCGGAAGTGTTATTTACTGTGAAGAAGCAATGGAACATTTTAAAGAGATCGGAAAGATTGTATATCTGAAGGCTTCTTATCAGACAATAAAGAAGAGGATCAGAAATCCGAAAAAAAGAGGGGTCGTGCTGAAAGAAGGACAGACATTGAAAAATCTGTATGATGAGCGTGTGGGTTATTTTGAAAAGTATGCGGATATCACGATTGATGAGGATGGCTGTCAGATCGAAGAGACGATCGATAATGTGATCCGGGTAGTTGAGGGAGAAGCCTGAAAAGCAGCGGGAATGATGCACCGGAAAAAAGGGATTCCATAAAGCACGATTTTGTGGTATAATTATATATGGAATAGACCGTTAAGAGTTCCTGCTATATATTTGCAGTGAACGATGGCACCCGTCTTGAGGGGGCGGGCAGCAGGGACTTGGGGAATGCGGCAGCAGGCTGTGGACGGTATGCATTGACTTATGGGGAGATAATAAAATAAGATTATTGAGGTGTGAAATGGAACAATATATCATAAAAGGCGGGAATCCGCTGGTAGGGGAAGTTGAGATTGGTGGTGCCAAGAATGCCGCTTTAGGTATCCTTGCAGCAGCGATCATGGCAGATGAGCCGGTATTGATCGAGAACCTTCCGGATGTGAATGATATTAACGTGATGCTGGAAGCCATCGAAGGGATCGGGGCTATGGTTCAGCGTATTGACAGGCATACGGTGAAGATTAACGGAAGCACGATCGGAGATTTTAGCATTGATTATGATTATATAAAGAAGATAAGAGCATCCTATTACCTTCTGGGAGCATTGCTGGGCAAGTACAAGAGAGCGGAAGTGGCACTTCCGGGAGGCTGCAATATCGGAAGCAGACCGATCGACCAACATCTGAAAGGTTTCCGGGCTTTAGGGGCAGATGTGGATATTGAGTACGGAAAGATCGTTGCAGAGGCAGAGCATCTGAAAGGAACGCATCTGTATTTTGATGTGGTAACGGTTGGAGCTACGATCAATGTGATGATGGCAGCAGCAATGGCTGATGGTATCACGATCATGGAGAATGTTGCAAAAGAGCCTCATGTAGTAGATGTGGCGAACTTCCTGAACAGTATGGGAGCGAATATCAGAGGAGCAGGAACGGATGTGATCAAGATCCGTGGAGTGAAGTCACTTCATAAAGCAGAGTATTCTATCATCCCGGATCAGATCGAGGCAGGTACATTTATGTTTGCTGCAGCAGCGACCCGTGGAGATGTGACGGTTCTGAATGTGATCCCGAAGCATCTTGACGCGACCATTTCAAAGCTGATCGATATCGGCTGTGAAGTGGAAGAGTTTGACGATGCAGTCCGTGTAGTGGCAAAGGGCAGGCTGAAGAGTACGCAGGTGAAGACACTTCCATATCCGGGGTATCCTACAGATATGCAGCCGCAGATCGGTGTAGTACTTGCACTTGCAAGTGGAACAAGTACGATCACAGAGAGTATTTTTGAGAATCGCTTTAAGTATCTTGATGAGCTTGCACGTATGGGAGCGAATATCAAGGTGGAAGGTAATTCTGCTACGATCGAGGGTGTGGAGAAGTTTTCAGCAGCCAGAGTCAGTGCACCCGATCTTCGTGCAGGGGCAGCGTTATGTATTGCCGGACTTGCAACAGACGGTATTACGATCGTGGATGATATTGTTTATATCCAGCGTGGATATGAGAGATTTGAAGAAAAACTGAGAAGTCTCGGTGGAATCATCGAGAAAGTATCCAGTGAAAAAGAGATACAGAAGTTTCGCCTGAAAGTAGGGTGAAGAAAGAAGCAGTCGTTTCCGAGCAGGAACGGCTGCTTTTTAAGTGCAGAAGTTTCAGACCTTTTGACCCTGACATCATAAAAATTAAAAAACATATAAAACATAGTTGACAGATAGGTATTTGCAGTGTATAATGCAACTCATAAAACATACCAATCGAGTAGGAAAGAAAAAGAAAGAGAGGATATATATTATGGCGGCTATTTATAAAGGAACTTTAGGACTGATCGGAAATACACCGCTCGTTGAGCCGGTGAACCTTGAAAAAGAGCTGGGACTGGAAGCTACGATTCTTGTTAAGCTTGAGTATCTCAATCTGGCTGGAAGCGTAAAGGATCGTGTAGCAAAAGCCATGATTGAAGACGCAGAAGAAAAAGGACTTTTAAAAGAAGGTTCAGTGATCATTGAGCCAACATCAGGAAATACAGGAATCGGTCTTGCATCGATCGCAGCGGCAAAAGGATACAGAATCATCCTTACCATGCCTGAGACGATGAGCGTTGAGAGAAGAAATATCCTGAAAGCATACGGAGCAGAGATCGTTCTGACAGAAGGAGCAAAAGGAATGAAGGGAGCGATCGCAAAAGCGGAGGAGCTTGCAAAGGAAATCCCGAACAGCTTTATCCCGGGACAGTTCGTAAACCCGGCAAATCCGAAGATGCACAGAGAGACAACCGGACCGGAGATCTGGAACGATACAGACGGAAAGGTAGACATTTTTATTGCAGGAGTCGGAACAGGCGGAACACTGACAGGTGTTGGCGAATATCTGAAATCCCAGAATCCGGATGTGAAAATCGTAGCCCTTGAGCCTGCATCTTCACCGGTTCTTTCCGAAGGAAAAGCCGGAGCACATAAGATTCAGGGAATCGGAGCAGGATTTGTACCGGATGTACTGAATACAAAGGTTTACGATGAAGTATATAAAGCAGATAACGAAGAAGGATTTGCCACAGCGAAACTTTTGGCAAAGCATGAAGGAATCCTCGTAGGTATTTCTTCAGGAGCAGCTCTTTCAGGAGCGATCGCACTTGCGAAAAGACCGGAGAACAAAGGTAAGACTATCGTAGCCCTGCTGCCGGACAGCGGAGACAGATACTACTCTACACCACTCTTTACAGAGTAAGTGATACGAAGACGGTTACAGAATATTTATTATAGAAGAAATTTTACAGCGGTTTATAGCAAATAGAAGAAACCTTATAACAAGACAGAATAAAGGGATAAAAGGAGAACAGACCAATGGCTAAATTAGAGAGAAAAGACAGAAAATTCAAATTTGAAACATTACAGCTTCACGTAGGACAGGAGCAGCCGGATCCGGTAACTGATGCAAGAGCAGTACCGATCTATCAGACATCCTCTTATGTATTCCGTAACAGCCAGCATGCAGCAGACCGTTTTGGACTGAAAGATGCAGGAAATATTTACGGACGTCTGACAAACCCGACAGAGGATGTATTTGAAAAGAGAATTGCAGCACTGGAAGGTGGTTCAGCAGCACTTGCAGTTGCATCAGGAGCAGCAGCTATCACATATACAATCGAGAACCTGGCTCAGCAGGGAGATCATATCGTATCTGCAAAGAACATTTACGGAGGATCTTTCAACCTTCTTGAGCATACACTTCCGAACTACGGAATCACAACAACATTCGTAGACATCTTCAATCTGGAAGAAGTTGAGAATGCAATTCAGGAAAATACAAAAGCAGTTTACATCGAGACTCTTGGAAACCCGAACTCTGATGTAGTTGATATTGAAGCTCTTGCAAATATCGCACATAAGCATAAAATCCCGCTTGTTGTAGATAATACATTTGCAACACCTTATCTTGTAAGACCGATCGAGTACGGTGCAGATATCGTTGTTCACTCCGCTACAAAGTTCATCGGGGGACACGGAACAACCATCGGTGGAGTGATCGTTGAAGGTGGAAAATTTGACTGGGAGGCTTCAGGAAAATTCCCGTCACTGACAGAGCCTAATCCGAGCTACCATGGAATCAGCTTCACAAAGGCCTGCGGACCGGCTGCCTTTGTTACAAAGATCAGAGCAATCCTCTTAAGAGATACAGGAGCTACAATTTCACCGATCAGCTCATTCATCTTCCTGCAGGGACTTGAGACACTTTCCCTTCGTGTAGAGCGTCATGTAGAGAATGCACTGAAAGTTGTAGAGTATCTGAACAATCATCCACAGGTAGAGAGAGTCCATCATCCATCTGTAGATCCGGATCCGAAGCAGCAGGAACTTTACAAGAAATATTTCCCGAATGGCGGTGGATCAATCTTCACATTCGAGATCAAGGGAGATGCAGCAAAGGCTCAGGAGTTTATCGACAATCTGGAGCTGTTCTCACTGCTTGCCAATGTAGCTGACGTGAAGTCACTTGTTATCCATCCGGCAACAACAACTCACAGCCAGTGCACAGAGGAAGAGCTTCTGGATCAGGGAATCAAACCAAATACGATCCGTCTTTCTATCGGTACTGAAAATATTGATGATATCATTCAGGATCTGGATGAGGCATTTAAGGCAATTCAGTAAAAATGAAGGCATAAACTGAGAAATGATCCGGCGGGAGTTATACTCCCGCCGTTTATCTTAAGAGCAACAAAATTGAGTGAAAGAGGGCAAAAAATGAAATTATCGAAAAAAAGCAGATATGGACTGCGTGCATTGATCGATCTTGCCGTAAATTCAAGAACCGAGCAGGTTTCACTTGGAAGTATCGCACAGAGAAATGATATTTCGGCACAGTACCTGGAGCATGTATTTTCGGCACTCCGTAAAGCACATATTGTGAAAAGTATCAAGGGGTCACAGGGCGGTTATTTCCTGGAAAAAGCACCGGAACTGATCACGGTGGCGGAGATTGTGGAAGCACTGGAAGGCAGTTACTATCTTGAAGACGAAGAAGGCGATATGTCAGGTCTCCGGGGAGATCAGGAGGCGATCCAGCATTTGATCATAGACAGGATCAATGAGAAGAACCGGGAAATCCTTGAAGATATTACACTGAAAGATCTCGTGGAAGCATTTGAGGGGTATCAGGATTCCGTAGAGGGAATGTATTACATCTGATGAAGATGGTGGAACAAATAAGCAGGCAGAGGAAGTTCCTGCAGGACGATGGAGGCAGTGAAAATGGCAGAAGAATATAAATTTGAGACACGATGTATTCACGGAAACGGAGGCCTTGTGGAGGGACATCCTTACGGGGCAGTCTCTGTTCCGATTTTTCAGACGGCAACATTTGCACATCCGGGAATTGGAAGAAGTACCGGATACGACTACACCCGTGAGAGCAATCCGACAAGGCATGAGCTTGAAAGTGTGATGTCGACATTGGAAGAAGCGGATGACAGCATTGCCTGCACAAGTGGAATGGCAGCGATTGGATTATGTCTGGAATTATTTGAAGAAGGATCTCATATCCTCTGCACAGAAGACCTGTATGGCGGAACGGTGAGAATGTTTGAGAGTATCGGTGAAAAAAGAGGCGTGACCTTTTCCTATGTAGATACTTCAGATATAGAACTGGTGCGTAAAAGTATCAGAAAAGAAACAAAAGCACTTTATATTGAAACTCCGAGTAACCCGACGATGAAGGTGACAGATTTTGCGGCAATGAAAGAAATTGCAGATGAATATGGGTTATTGATCATTGCAGATAATACATTTCTGACACCATATTTTCAGAAACCGCTGACTCTGGGGGCAGATCTGGTTGTCCACAGCGGTACAAAATTTCTGGGAGGACATAATGATGTCCTTGCAGGCTTTGTATGTATCAAAGGGAAAGGACTTTCTGAAAAGCTTCGGTATACATACAAGACGGTGGGATGTTGTCTGCCGCCATTTGACAGTTTCCTGGTACTGCGTGGAATCAAGACTTTGTCTGTTCGACTGGAGCGTCAGCAGGAAAATGCAAAGAAGATTGCACTGTGGCTGAAAGACCGCCCGGAAGTGAAAGCAGTTTATTATACGGGACTTCCGGAACATCCGGGGTACGAGATCAACCAGAAGCAGGCAAGCGGCTGTGGAAGTATGATCTCATTTAAAGTAGATTCAGAAAAGCGTGCGAGAAAACTTCTTGAGAGTGTAAAGCTGATCTCCTATGCGGAAAGCCTGGGCGGAGTAGAGTCCCTGATCACGTATCCGATGCTTCAGACGCATGGGGATGTGCCGGTTGAGACAAGAGAACGGCTGGGGATCACGGAAGACTTTCTGAGAATGTCAGTGGGAATTGAAAATGCAGAAGATCTGATCGCAGATCTGGAACAGGCGCTGGCAGAGTGATGTGATGAATTGCAGGAGCAGAAAAGAACGACAAATTGCAGGAAAGAGTGACAAAAAGCATAACAGGGAAAGCTGACGAAAGAACAGCAAGGTAAGAGGCAGAAAGTGAGAAGAACATGAGTGAAAGAAATCTGAATTTTGAACAGGGCGTGGACCGAAAGGGAACACGTTGCCTGAAATATGATTTTGCGGTGCAGAGAGGAAGGAGTGCAGATATCCTTCCGCTATGGGTTGCAGATATGGATTTTAAGACAAGTTCCTATATTCAGGATGCACTGCTGCGTCAGGCAGAGCATGGTGTATATGGCTATACAGAGACAGATGAAACATATTTTGATGCAGTACGATCCTGGATGGAACGTCGTCACGGCTGGAAGATCGAACCGGAATGGCTGCTCAAGACACCGGGAGTTGTCTTTGCACTTGCAATGGCAGTGAAGGCATATACAGAACCGGGAGACTATGTGCTGATTCAGGAACCGGTTTATTATCCGTTCCGGGAAGTAATCGAGTCCAATGACAGAGAAGTTGCAAATAATGTACTGTATCAGGATGAGAATGGAAGTTATAAGATTGATTTTGAAGATTTTGAACGGCAGATCGTTGAAAAGAGGATTCGACTGTTCATCCTGTGCAGTCCGCACAATCCGGTCAGCCGTGTATGGACACGGGAAGAACTGGAAAAATTGGGAGATATCTGCAAGAAGCATGGTGTGATCGTGGTCAGCGATGAGATTCATGCAGATTTTGTATTTGAAGGAAAGCATCAGGTTTTTGCAGATCTGAAGCCGGAATACAAAGACTTTACAGTTATCTGCACATCTCCGGGAAAGACCTTTAATATTGCA
The DNA here is from genome assembly GCF_025152405.1 of [Ruminococcus] lactaris ATCC 29176. Taxonomy (NCBI): domain Bacteria; kingdom Bacillati; phylum Bacillota; class Clostridia; order Lachnospirales; family Lachnospiraceae; genus Mediterraneibacter; species [Ruminococcus] lactaris. The sequence goes on along the minus strand of NZ_CP102292.1, from coordinate 2,526,866 downwards.
GGGTTACAGGCATCGAATATCCTGATCCCGAATGAAGCACTCAGGGAGGCGTTTGCAAAGCAGATCACGGCAGCCGGCTACAGCCAGATTTCCGCACCGGGGATCGAGGCGGTGATCGCAGCTTATGCACAGGGAGAAGAATGGTATCAGGAAATGAAAAAGTATGTAGGAGCGAATATCACGTTTCTGCATGAATGGATGGAAGAACATATTCCGCAGATCAAAGTGACAAAGACCGAAGGAACTTATCTGGTGTGGATGGATTTCCGGGGACTGGGAATTGCGGAAAAAAACCTGAAAGATTTTGTGGAAAACCAGGCGGGATTATGGCTTGACGGTGGAAAAATGTTCGGAGAGTCAGGAATCGGATTCCAGAGGATCAACGTGGCATGCCCAAGAAAGACGCTGGAAAAGGCTCTGACACAACTGGAAAGTGCAGTGAAAAATCTTTAAGACGAATGTAAACTGCACATTAAGAAATGGTTGACAATCTAAAACGGTACTTTTATACTAGAACATTAGTGGGAGTGTGCAGCACGGAATAATCTGTGAATCTTATAATTGAGATTTTCTGACCGCCCGCATTATACTAAATGAAAGAAGGTACAGTAACGATGTCAGATACATTCATACATACATTATTAGCAGACTGGGACGAAGAGCGTTCCCTGAGCAGAGAGGAAGCCGTAGCAATCCTTGATCTTCCGAAAGAAGAGATGGAAGACCTGATTTCCTGTGCGTATGCATTGAGGACAAAATATAAGGGGAAAAAGGTCAGCGTACAATTGCTGACAAATGTGCGTAGCGGAAACTGTTCACAGAACTGTGCTTACTGTGCCCAGTCCTGTGAGTCGCACGCACCGATCGAGAAGTACCGCCGGGTATCGGATGAGAAATTATACGGAGATAATGATCTGGTGGATGAAAAGAACCTTGCAAGGCACTGCATTGGTCTGAGCGGAATCAAGTTTACGGATGCAGAGATTGAGGACCTGGCAGAACGCATTCGTATTATGAAGAAAAAGAATACGCAGATCTGCTGTTCCATCGGATTCCTGACCGAAAAGCAGGCGAAGATGCTGAAAGAAGCAGGATTGGATCGGATCAACCATAATCTGAACAGCAGCCGTTCTTTCTATCCTGAGATCTGTTCCACGCACACATATGACCAGCGGGTCAATAATATTAAAATGTTGCAGGGGCTGGGATTTGAGATCTGCAGCGGTGGAATTATCGGTATGGGAGAGAGCAAAGAAGATGTAGTAGATATGCTGATGGATCTGAAAGCAATTTCCCCTGAGTCCGTTCCGATCAATTTCCTTCTTCCGATTCCAGGGACAAGACTTGCAGACCGTGATATTTCAGGACTGACACCGGAATATTGCATGAAGGTACTCTGCCTGGCAAGACTGATGATCCCGAAGTCAGATATCCGTTGTGCTGCGGGAAGAGAAGTTTATTTTAAAGGGATTGAGCCGGAATTATTCAAGGTTGTTGATTCTATTTTTGCATCAGGTTATCTGACAGCAGGTGGTCAGGGAATTGACGACACGATGAAGATGATCCGGGATGCAGGATTTACAGGTGAGATTGAATCTACGGATGAATAAAAACCTGAACAGGAGCGTGTGAAGAAACGGATGTTTTTTCACACGCCTTTTTCTTCTTTGCTTGCCTGTCCCTGTCCAACGTGCTAGTATGATAGAGAGTTTTATTATGATAAGGAGTGTATCTGAAAAGAATGAGAAAAATTCATATAGATGAAGAAGAGTGGGCGGCACGAAAGCTCCGGCTTAGTACGATGCAGATCGTTGCACTCGGATTTATGGGGATTATCCTTGCGGGCGGGCTTTTGTTATGGCTGCCATTTTCAAACCGGCAGCCAATTTCGTTTCTGGATGCTCTGTTCACTGCGGTTACGTGCGTCTGTGTGACCGGACTGGTGACGGTTGTACCGGCAACGCAGTTTACACTGATCGGCAAAGGGATCATGCTGGTGCTTATTCAGATCGGAGGACTGGGCGTGATCGCCTGTACATCGGCATTTTTTCTGTTGCTTAGGAAAAAGATCAGTTTCAGGGGAAGGCAGATGATCAGTCAGTCTTACGGACTGGATACGATGTCCGGGATGGTGAAGTTTATTATCCGGGTTCTGAAAGGGACGTTTACGGTGGAGGCGATCGGTGCCGTCTTTTATTCCATCCGGTTTGTACAGGATTATGGTGTGGTAAAAGGCGTCGGATACGGAATCTTCCATTCAGTGTCTGCATTCTGTAATGCGGGAGTGGATCTGCTGGGAAGCAACAGCCTGATCGGGTATGCGGGTTCACCTTTGATTAATTTTACAACGATTCTTCTGATCGTCGTATCAGGACTGGGATTTCCGGTGTGGTATGATATTCTTGGAAATATAAAAAAAGCAGTCCGGGAACGGGGAACAAGACCGTTAAAATGGCTGTTTACAAGGCTGGAACTGCAGAGCAAAGTGGTGCTGGTCATGACCGGGTTTCTGATCTTATTTGGAACGGTATTATTCTTTTTACTGGAATATTCCAACCCGGCAACCATGGGAGAATTTTCAGTTACGAAGAAGCTGATGGCATCTCTGTTCCAGTCGGTGACGACAAGAACCGCGGGATTTGCAGCGGTCTCTCAGTCTGCACTGCGGCCGGGTTCAAGGCTCCTTGGATGTCTGTTAATGTTTATTGGCGGATCTCCGACAGGAACGGCAGGCGGTATCAAGACGACTACGGCAGCCATGCTGGTTCTCACAGTGATCTCGGTACTGCGGGGCAGAAAGGATACGGAATGTTTTAACCGTAAGATCGATGAAACGGTGGTACGGTCAGGCATTACGATCTCACTGGTTACCTTTTTCTTTTGGATGTCAGGAGTGACGGTGCTTACGATCTTAGAACCGGGACAGGATTTCCTGAATCTGATGTACGAGGTGACTTCAGCGATGGCAACCGTAGGGTTGACAGCCGACCTGACACCGTCTCTGTGCAGGGCGAGTCATGTCGTGCTGATGATCCTGATGTATATCGGACGGATCGGACCGGTGACGATGGCACTTGTATTTGCCGGAAGGGCGGAGAGAACGACACATTTCCGTTCTCTCCCGGAAGGAAGAATTATGATTGGATAAGGGGAAAGATATGAATAAGCAATTTGCAGTACTTGGTTTGGGAAGTTTTGGAAGAAGCGTGGCATTGTCATTGGAAAAAATGGGGTGCGATGTCATGGTAGTCGATGATTCTTATGAGAAGATCCAGGAAATTTCAGATAAGGTTTCTTATGCAATGAAGGCAGACGTAACGGATAAGGATGCTCTGCAGGCTCTGGGAGCAAGAAATCTGGACGGGGCTGTTGTGGCAGTTTCAGAGCATCCTGAAGCCAATATTATGGCAACACTTCTTTGCAAAGAGATGGGGATTCCACTGGTTGTTGCAAAGGCGAAAGATAAACTTCAGGGAACGATCCTGGAAAAAGTAGGAGCGGATTCTGTCGTATATCCTGAGATCGAGATGGGCAGCCGGATTGCCAAAAGCATGGTAGCAAATGAATTTGTGGACTGGATCGAGCTTTCCAATGACTACAGCATCGTGGAGATAGCCGTACCACGCAGATGGGAAGGAAAAAGTCTTGCAGAGCTGGATGTGCGTAAGAAGTACGGGATCACGGTAGTCGGAGTCATGCAGGGTGAAAAAATGGATCTCTCTTTTGATCCGCAGACACCACTGCCGGGAAATGTGATCCTGGTTCTGATCGGAGCAAATAAAATCCTGGAAAAGATCAAGATAGAAGAAAAGTAGAGGAACGGACAATGATTACAAGTACGTCAAATGCACAGATCAAGGAGCTGGCGAAGCTTCAGAAGAAAAGCAGATTAAGAGATGAAAGGCGGATCTTTCTTGTGGAAGGCCCGAGGATGGTGGAAGAAATCCCGAAAGAGCGGATTGAACGGCTGTATATATCGGAGAGCTTTGAACGCAAAAATCCTGCATATATCAGGGAGTTGGGAATGCCTGCAGAAGTTCTTTCAGATCCAGTATTTTCTTATGTATCGGATACGAAAAATCCACAGGGAATTTTAGCGGTCGTAAAAAGACTGGAGTATACGATGGAAGACGTACTCGGAAAAAGTGCGTTAAAGTGTGAAGAAAAATCCGGGGAAAAGGAGAAGAATCCGGAGAACCATCAGATCAGAGTTCCGCACGTGATCGTGCTGGACAACCTGCAGGATCCGGGAAATCTGGGAACGATCTTTCGTACCGCTGAGGCAGCCGGGGCAACGGGAATCCTGCTGAGCAGTGACAGTGTGGATGTCTACAATCCCAAGGTGATCCGTTCGACCATGGGAGCTGTCTTCAGGATGCCGTTTTTCTATGTAAAAGATCTTCCGGCAGCAGTGAAAAGTCTGAGCAGTCAGGGAATCAGAACGTATGCGGCACATCTGAACGGAAAAAATGTTTATGATGAGGAAGATTATACCGAAGGCTGTGCATTCCTGATCGGAAATGAAGGAAATGGGTTAAGAGATGAAGTGTCAGAATGTGCAGACTGTCTGATCCGGATTCCGATGTGCGGGAAAGCAGAGTCGCTGAATGCAGCGGTGGCGGCAGCGGTCCTGATGTTCGAGGCAGGAAGGCAGAGAAGAAAATAAGGCACTGGCGGCAGTATAGAGAGGAAAGTAAGGCGGTTGGAGGCAGTGTTGCATTTGAGTGCATTTTTGTAGTATACTAGCGTCAGTGGACCGAGGTGAAAAGAATGAAGCTTTTACTTGACCGGAAGAAAGAATATGGAGTTGTGCTGGACGGTGGCGGTGCAAGAGGTGCGTATCAGATCGGTGCGTGGAAGGCACTGAAAGAAGCCGGGATTCGGATCCATGCAGTGGCGGGAACATCCGTAGGAGCATTGAATGGTGCTTTGATCTGTATGGATGATCTGAAAAAGGCACAGGACATCTGGAAGAGCATGACATTTTCAAAGGTCATGAATGTAGATGACGGCTGGATGGAAGGGCTTTTTGAGAGAGAGCATAAAGTGAAGGATGTACTTTCGCAGATCTGGTCGGTCGTGACTGCAGGCGGGATCGATGTGACACCGTTGAAAGAGCTGATCCATGAGCTGGTCGATGAAGAAAAGATCAGGCAGTCAGGGAAAGAGTTTTATCTGCTCACGTTTTCACTGACCGATTTTAAAGAACTGGACTTAGGGCTTGAGGATATTCCTGAGGGAAGACTGGAAGATTTTCTCCTTGCAAGTGCTTATCTTTTAGGTTTTAAGAATGAGAAAATGGGTGGAAAGCGATACATTGACGGTGGCGTGGTGAACAATGTGCCGCTTGGTTCGCTCGTAAAGCGGGGCTGTAAGGATATTATTGAGATACGGATTTATGGACCGGGGCGTGAGCCGAGGGTAAAGCTGCCCGAGGACGCACAGATCTACCGGATCGGACCGAGAGTCCGGCTGGGAAGTATTCTTGAGTTTGACGGCAGGAAAAGCCGGCAGAATATGAAGATTGGCTATTATGATGCAAAAAGGATGCTGTATGGACTGGAAGGTCTGATCTATTATATCGATCAGGATCATGCAGAAGTCTGGTATGAGAACCGGATGAAGCATCTTTCGGAGATAGAAAAGGCAGAGCTGGGACTGGTTCTGAAGCTGAAACCGGGAGTTTCGGATAAGCTGTTGTATCTTGCCATGCTGGAGGCAGGAGCAAAGCTGATGAAAGTTCCGAAGTATCATATTTATACAGTGGATGAACTGAGGGAACAGGTGGCAAAGAGATATGAAGAGCAGGCAGATCAGACAGAGCTGCCGGGATTCATGCATACATTGATACGAATAGAAAGGGACAGTAAGATGAATTTAAAAGGAAGGAATTTTTTGACACTGAAAGACTTTACACCGGAAGAGATCACATATCTGATCGATCTGGCAGCAGATCTGAAAGAGAAGAAGAAAAAGGGAATTCCGGTGGATCATTACCGTGGAAAGAATGTAGCCCTGATCTTTGAGAAGACCAGTACAAGAACCCGCTGTGCATTTGAAGTGGCAGCACATGATATGGGAATGGGAACGACCTATCTTGATCCGTCAGGTTCTCAGATCGGTAAAAAGGAAAGCATTGAGGATACTGCCAGAGTTCTGGGAAGAATGTTCGACGGAATCGAGTATCGTGGATATGGTCAGGAGATTGTAGAAGATCTTGCAAAGTATGCCGGTGTTCCGGTGTGGAATGGTCTGACCAACGAGTACCATCCGACGCAGATGCTTGCAGATATGCTGACTATCCGCGAGCATTTCGGAGAACTGAAAGGACTGAAGCTGGTCTATATGGGTGATGCAAGATACAATATGGGTAATTCCCTGATGATCGCCTGCTCCAAGCTGGGAATGGATTTCGTTGCATGTACGACAAAAGAATATTTCCCGAACGAAGAGCTGGTAGCGACCTGCCGAGGTTATGCGAAAGAATCCGGTGCAAGGATCACTCTGACTGAGGATGTAAAGGAAGGCACAAAGGATGCAGATATTATTTATACAGATGTATGGGTATCCATGGGTGAGCCGGATGAAGTATGGGAGAAGAGGATTAAAGAATTATCTCCTTATAAAGTGACAAAAGAAGTGATGGCAAATGCGAAGGAAAGTGCGATCTTCCTGCATTGTCTGCCGGCATTCCATGACCTGAAGACGAAGATCGGTGCAGCAATGTATGAGAAATTCGGCGTTAAGGATATGGAAGTAACGGATGAAGTATTTGAGTCTGCACAGTCTAAGGTATTTGATGAGGCAGAGAACAGAATGCATACGATCAAGGCAGTGATGGTTGCTACGTTGGGAGAATTTTAAAATTCGGATAGAATGGATCATAATGTGCCTGACACTTATGTGGTGTCAGGCACATTTGAATAAGGAATAGCGAATCTTTGTTGAAAAAAGCAGATGGTCTGTGAGGAAGTAAAAATGAAAGCACAAATCTTAAAAATGCTCCGGGAGGCAGACGGATATATTTCCGGTCAGCAGTTATGTGAAAAATTTGGAGTATCCAGGACGGCAGTATGGAAAGTGATCCGTCAGCTCCAGGAAGAAGGATATGAGGTAGAAGCGGTACGGAATAAGGGATACCGGATCATAGACAGCCCGGATGTGATGACGAAGGAAGAACTGGAAAGCCTGATGGATACAAAGTGGGCCGGGAAAAATATTGTTTATTATGATGAAGTCGATTCTACGAATCTGCGGATCAAGCAACTGGGAGATGAGGGAGCAGTGGAAGGCACTCTGGCAGTTGCTGACAGGCAGACAGCCGGAAGAGGCAGGCGGGGAAGGTCATGGGATTCACCGGCAGGAGAAAGTATTTCCATGTCGATCTTATTAAGACCGCAGATCACTCCGAACCAGGCTCCCATGCTGACGCTGGTTATGGCGTGCAGCGTGGCAGAGGGAATTATGGACTGCAAAGATGTGTGCGGAGAGCAGCAGATTCAGATCAAGTGGCCCAATGATATTATCATTCATGGTAAGAAACTGGTCGGAATCCTGACTGAGATGAGTACGCAGATCGATTATATCAATCATGTAACAGTCGGAGTAGGGATCAATGTCAATCTGACGGATTTCCCTGAGGAGATCCGGGAGCGTGCGACTTCCCTGCGGTTGGAGTGCGGACATAAGGTGAAAAGAGCCCCTCTGATCGCTGCCATTATGAAGCGACTGGAAGAGAATTATGCTCTTTTCATGGAGACGGGAGATCTGTCACAACTGATGGAGAAGTATAGTGAACTGCTCGTAAATAAAGACCGGGATGTCATGATCCTTGGAGCGAAAGAGCAATATGTTGCCCATGCACTCGGAATTAACAAGACCGGTGAACTGATCGTGCGGAAAGAAGATGGAACGATCGAAGAAGTCTACGCCGGCGAGGTCTCTGTGCGAGGCGTGTACGGATACGTGTAAAATGTGATGATCCGAAGAAAACAGCAGGATACAGCAAAGGGACACAGTAAAAAGGAATGGCGGGATACCGGGGAGAAGAACCAGACGGATATTCAAAGAAAAGGAGTAGCAGGAATGGATGAAGAAATGGTATTATGTGCGGCAAGTGCATATGAGAGAAAATTTTATCTGAACCCGGAATTTAATTCTCTTCCGGAAGAAGTGAAGCAGGAACTGCAGATCATGTGCGTGCTTTATACGGCAGATGTGGGCGGAATCCTGATGGTTGTCTATGATGAAAATGGAAATTTAGAGCTGAAGGTCGATCATAAAGAAGATGATTTTACTTTTGATGAGATCGGCAGTGTGCTGAAGATCAAGGAATTGCAGAAGACAAAAGAAGAGTTGTTTGAATCACTGGAAATGTTCTACAAAGTATTTTATTTAGGAGAAGACAGCGATGATATTTGATACGCATGCACATTATGATGATGAGCAGTTTGATGCAGACCGGGAAGAACTTCTTTCGGGAATGAAAGCAGGCGGTGTTGGGATGATCGTAGATGCAGCAGCAGCCGTTGCATCCTGGGATAAAATTCTCGAACTGACAGAAAAATATCCGTTTCTCTATGGATCGGTGGGGGTTCATCCGGACGAAGTGGGTGACTTAAATGAAGAGAATTTTGCGAGAATGTCTGAACTTGCCGACAGAAAAAAGATCGTTGCCATCGGAGAGATCGGACTGGATTATTACTGGGATAAAGAAGGACATGATCTCCAGAAATACTGGTTTATCCGGCAACTGGAACTGGCAGGGGAAAAGAAGTTACCGGTCATGATCCACAGCCGGGAGGCGGCAGCAGATACAATGGAGATCATGAAAAAATACGGCAAAGATCTGAATGGAGTGATCCACTGCTACTCCTATTCACCGGAGATGGCACAGGAGTATGTGAAAATGGGTTACTTCATCGGAGTCGGTGGTGTGGTAACTTTTAAGAATGCAAAGAAACTAAAAGAAACTGTCAAAGAGATCCCGTTAGAATCCATTGTGCTTGAGACGGACTGCCCATATCTTGCCCCGGAACCATTTCGTGGCAAAAGAAACTGTTCGCTTTACATTTCCTATGTGGCAGAGAAAATTGCAGAATTGAAAGGGATCTCTGCGGAGGAAGTCATCCGGCAGACAGAGGAAAATGCAAAGCAGCTTTATCAGATCAATGAAAGCAGGCTGCTGAAAGAGCAGGTCATTGAATAAAGGAGAGAAAATGAAAGAGCCAACTCTTGGAAATCCGCAGAATACAATTGAAGTTCTGCAAAAATATAATTTTGTATTTCAGAAAAAATTCGGACAGAATTTTCTGATCGATACGCATGTACTGGATAAGATCATCGGTTCAGCAGAAATCACAAAAGATGATGTTGTGCTGGAGATCGGTCCCGGAATCGGAACGATGACCCAGTACCTTGCCTGTGCGGCAAAAAAGGTGATCGCGGTAGAGATAGATAAGGCACTGATCCCGATTCTGGAGGATACCCTTTCAGAGTATGAAAATGTGCGGGTCATCAATCATGATGTACTGAAAGTCGATATCGCAAAACTGGCAGAGGAAGAAAATGGAGGAAAGCCGATCAAGGTCGTTGCCAATCTTCCGTATTACATCACGACACCGATCATTATGGGCTTGTTTGAGAATCATGTGCCGATCAAAAGCATTACAGTTATGGTGCAGAAAGAAGTGGCAGACCGGATGCAGGTCGGTCCGGGGACGAAAGATTATGGTGCATTATCGCTTGCTGTGCAATATTACGCAAAGCCATATATTGTGGCAAATGTACCTCCGAACTGCTTTATGCCAAGGCCGAAAGTCGGTTCTGCGGTGATCCGGCTGGAGCGTTATGAAAATCCTCCAGTCACAGTGAAGGATGAAAAGCTGATGTTCCGTCTGATCCGGGCTTCTTTTAATCAGAGAAGAAAAACGCTTGCCAACGGACTGAAAAATTCACCGGAACTGGACTATACAAAGGAAGAAATAGAAGCTGCGATCGAAGCGTTGGGGCGTGGAGCTTCTATCAGGGGTGAAGCACTGACCCTTGAAGAATTTGCGAAGCTGGCAGATCTGCTGTCAGAATGTCGTTTCTAAAATTTTCAGGCTGATGATTTCATAAAGATTTAATAGTCAGTTAATTGTATAAAAAGACTTATTTTAGTATAATAAAAAGGTCATACATGGAAAAGAGACAGAGAGAAGGAGGAATACGTACGTGGCAAAAGATATTAACAGCATATTTTTCGACATCACTCCTGAGATTGAAGAACTTGCACTCAAATGTGAGAAGAACAATGCGATTGAAAAAGAACTTTATACAAAGTATGAAGTAAAAAGAGGACTTCGTGATTTAAATGGTAAGGGTGTACTTGCCGGATTGACGAATATTTCGGATGTATGTGCATCAAAGATCGTGGATGGTATATCCGTTCCATGCGAAGGAAACCTGTATTATAGAGGTTATAATATCAAGGATCTGGTCAAAGGTTTCCTTGATGCAAAGCACCCGGGATATGAAGAGACCGCATATTTACTTCTGTTCGGAGAACTTCCGAATAAAGAAGAGCTGGCTCACTTTCAGGAGATGATGGCTGACCGCCGTATGCTTCCTCCGAATTTTGTGCGTGATGTTATCATGAAAGCACCGAGCCGTGACATGATGAACAGCATCACGAGGAGTATCCTTCAGCTTTATTCTTATGATGAGAAAGCGGATGATACAAGTATTCCGAACGTGCTGCGTCAGTGTCTGAACCTGATCAGCCAGTTCCCGATGCTGATGGTTTACGGTTATCACGCATATAATTACAGGATGGGAGAGGATCTTTATATCTATGCACCGGATCCGAAGCTTTCCACAGCAGAGAATATCCTGATGATGCTCCGTGAGGACAGAAAGTATACAGAGTTAGAGGCAGAGATTCTTGATATGGCGCTGGTACTTCACATGGATCATGGCGGTGGTAATAACTCGACCTTTACGACGCATGTGGTTACCTCTTCAGGTACGGATACTTATTCTACCATCGCTGCGGCAATGGCATCCCTGAAAGGTCCGAAGCATGGCGGAGCGAACATCAAAGTAACGCAGATGTTTGAGGATATGAAGTCTGTACTGACGGACTGGGGCGATGATGATCAGATCCGTGCTTATCTGGAGGCACTGCTGGATAAGCAAGCCTTTGATAAAAAAGGTCTGATCTATGGAATGGGCCATGCGGTTTATTCCATTTCCGATCCCCGTGCCGAGATCTTCAAGCGTTTTGTAAAGCAGCTTGCAGTTGAGAAAGGTCATGAGGCAGAATATGCACTGTATGAAAAAGTAGAGCATATGGCACCGGAGATCATTGGTGAGAAGCGTAAGATGTATAAAGGTGTTAATGCCAATGTGGACTTTTACAGCGGACTGGTTTACAGTATGCTGGATCTTCCGCCGGCATTGTATACGCCGATCTTTGCAGCGGCACGTATCGTAGGATGGAGTGCTCACAGACTGGAAGAGCTTAAGAATGTAGATAAGATCATACGACCGGCGTATAAACCACTTGCACCGTATCGTGAGTATATTAAATTAGATGACAGGTAATGATTAGATCATGAGAGATGAATTTTATTTTCCGTCGAAGGATGGTAATACTGAGATCCATACAATAGAATGGAAGCCGGCAGGAGAAGTGAAGGCGGTCGTTCAGTTGTGTCACGGGATGGTAGAATACATTAAAAGATATGATGAGTTTGCTGAATTTCTGTGCAGTCACGGATATTATGTAGTCGGGAATGACCATCTGGGTCATGGCAAGTCTGTGCAGAGCAAGTCAGAGTATGGATTTTTCAATGAAAAGTATGCGAATGCATGTCTGATCGGTGATATGCATACTCTGCGTCAGCGGACAGCAAAGAAGTATCCCGATGTTCCGTATTTTATGCTGGGACATAGCATGGGATCAAGTCTGTTGCGGCAGTATGTGCAGATGTATGGAAATGGACTTGCCGGAGCGATCTTTATGGGAGTAGTTGCGGATAAGCCGTATCATACACTTGTATCAGGAAGAAGGCTGTGCCGTTTTATGGCTGCATTCCGCGGCTGGCATTACCGGAGCAGACTGGTAGACCGCATGGCGGTTGGAGCTTTCAATAAAAAATACAGGCATCCTCAGACGAGAGCAGACTGGGTGACCAGTGACCCGCAGCGTCTGGAAGAGTATGTGTCAGATCCCCTTTGCTCCTTTATGTTCACTGTAAATGCGTATTACGGGATGTTTACGGGGATGATGGCGATGGAAAAGAAGGAAAGCATCTATATGATCCCGAAGAGTCTGCCAATCCTTTTTACGGCAGGAGCTGATGATCCTGTAGGTAATTTTGGAAAAGGTGTCAGAAAAGTTTATGAGATCTATCAGGCAGCGGGGATTCAGGATGTAAGCCTAAGACTGTATGCAGGAGACAGGCATGAACTGCTCAATGAGACGGATCGAGAGCAGGTATTTTCTGATCTGCTGGAGTGGATGGAAGAACGAAGATAAAAAGTGATAAGTTTATTTACATAAAAAGTAACCGTAATCCCAGGAGAGCAGGGAGATATGCTGCCCGGGGCGACGGTTACTTTTTGTCATTTACATATAAGGTGGCTATTGAGTGTTGGTAAAGAGAATATTTCTTCAATTATAATAATGATTAATCGTATCCACATAATGAAATACTAATTCTTTACTATTATGTTCCGCTTTTGTCAATCCTCGTAGTAATACGATTTCTGCCGTAATTTTTTCAGTGAATTTTTCTGACTGACCACTTAGTATAAATTGATTCGTGGCAGGATTAACGTACATCAATGTCACAGGAACATTCATCACCTTCATCAGATCCTGAGGTATTGGAGGTTCTATTGAATATACAGATCCAACTTCATTATAATATTCTAATATTTTCTTACCCTTTTCAGAAGTATCCTTTGAAATTTTATAAAAATATGACAATTTTTGTATGATGTCATCAATAGATACATTTGTATCAGGGATGATAGACTTGTATTTTTTATACACACGGTCCGAAGTTAAAATTTCTTTATAATCACTCATAAATGCCTCCAATATTTAGGGTATGGTAACAAGTGCAGTTTTTGTAAAAGTACCACCACCTACAACAGCTATTACTTCTGTAGAAAAAGCTAATCCATTAGTATTATCATAATGAACCCTAAATCGTACTGTAGCTTCAACAACAGTTCTAGCTTTAGTGTCTGTTAGTTGAACTGGAATCTCTTCTTGATATATAATATTCTGTTCAACCAGTTTGCTCATTTCATCTTGAGTAAAGTGATGATTTTCAGATTGAACTGTATCTATATCTGATGCAAAAGTAGATATTGAAAATAGCATTGATAATAAACAAATCACCGTAAGCATTGCAATTATTTTCTTTTTCATAAAAAATCTTTCTATAACATAAACTTAATAATATTCCCCATACAACATCCATAATTGCAACGTTTTATATGTAAGTAATGCTTAATACTAAGTTAGCATATCCCATTTAATTTGTCAATTATACTAAAACTTGAGTTTCCGCTTTCAAAAAATAAAAAAAATTGTGTTTTTGAAAGTGACATCTTGCATATACTATTAGCAGACAGTATAATAAGTACAGCGAAGCGGTTTCGAGAAATGAAAAAATTTCAATTTTTGAAAGCGGGTGAAGAAATCAAGGAATACCATGCCTTACACGCCTATGTGGAAGAACATTATCAGGAAGGCAAAACGAACTACCTGTTTGTAGACGAGGTTCAGATGTGTCCCAAGTTTGAGCTGGCAATCAACAGCCTGTACTCTAAGGGAAAATACGACATCTATGTAACAGGCTCTGATGCTTTCCTGTTGAGTGCAGATCTGGCAACTCTGTTTACCGGACGCTATATTGAAATTCATGTGTTTCCTTTCAGCTTTCAGGAATATTGCCAATATTATGATGATATTAGTGACAAAGATAAGCTCTTTGATGAGTATGCTATCAAGGGCGGTTTGGCAGGTTCCTATGCTTATAGAACCGAAAAAGACAGAACAAACTATATCAACGAGGTCTACGAAACGATTGTTACAAGGGATTTGGTACAGAAATATACTCTCCCGGACACTTTGGTTTTACAGCGTCTGAGCGAGTTCCTTATGGATAATATCAGCAACCTCACTGTTGTATTTTTCCCGTTGGTAATCAGGAATATAACATTGCCCCCGATTTTGTCTGATAAAAAGGCGTTAATTACATTGGCATGGGATACCCTGTGGCTTTTTCTTACGATTTTTGAAGTATGTAATCATTCGGGAGATAGAGAGGGAATGAGAGCTGGTTATATAGCTGCATTTATTCTTATGGCGGGAGTATGGCTTGTGTTTTGGGTGGCAAGGTATCTTCCGGTAAATGGATGGATAAAAGCAGGAACCATTTTAATCATAAGTTGTATCTGGATGGCATTTACAAATGATGTGTATGCATATTTCGCGGAACATAAAAAGCAATTAACAATACTTTCCACTCATTTTTCTGATTGGACAAATCATATTTGTGTGAATGCAAATGTCTGTACTCTGATTTTGATTTTTGGAGGTATAGCAGGTGGTGGTTTATTAGTATATGGAATGATCAATAGGAAGTGAAAATGCTTAAAGTGATATGAAGCAGCGAAGTCAGTGGTCAGGGGCGAAGCCGATACACCGCAGGGAAGTTTTTAATGGAACGGACACAGACACGAAAGCAAAATCAGAACCCGAAAATCTGCTCTCTATTTGCTCGAAAGGCAGACAGGGCAGATATGGGGACAGTGAAAACCCTCACAGCATCGGCTGTGAGGGTTTTCGTGGTTTTTATAGTTATCTAAAGGAATGAGAGTAAAGTGCTGGCACTTCCTGTGCCATACTTTATGAGGGGGAGATAGTTGTTCATCAACTATCTGAGTATTAGTATAGACAAAATGTGTGTCAAAAATATGAGTAAATTCTAAAACAAACAGAAAAAATATAAATATCTCATTAAGAAATTAGAAAAACTTGATAATCTAAGTAAAAAATGATAAACTTATCACGTAACTGATGGATCTATGTGGAGAGTGGGAACCTCCGCAGAGGGTTCAAATAAAAAAGGAGAAAAAGTTTATGAACAGAGGAAAAATGAAAAAAGTTCTTGCACTTATGCTGACCTTCATTTTTGTAATAAGTGCAACCGCATGCGGTGGAGCAACGAAGTTTGATGCAGAAGCTTATGTAAGAGGCGTAATGGATGCTAATTATAAGCAGAAATATGACGAGTATGCGAAAGCCCGCGGTATTTCAGAAAAGGATGCAAAGGCAGAGATTGAGGATACATTAGACGAGCAGGTCGATACAGAGCTGAGCGGACTGGAAGCTCTGGGAGATTTTACAGAGGAAGAAAAGCAGGAATACAAGGATATGCTTGTAAAGATTGATAATCTTGCAAAATACGAAGTAAAAGAAGCCAAGGAAGATAAGGATGGCAATTTTACAGTAACGATCGAGGTAACTCCGTCTGATGTATATCAGACTCTGGAAGATAATTCAACTGCAGTTGCACAGGAGATGATGGATCAGGGACAGGATGTAAGCCAGGCGGATGCAAGTATGTTCCAGGATCTGCTGATCCAGAGTATGCAGAAGTCGATCGATGGTAATACATATGGTGATACAACGACGATCGAAATTGCTGTAACAAAAGATTCTGATGGTCAGTACGGAATCAGTGATTCTGATATGGAGAAGATCTCCACAGCCCTGTTTCCGGGATCAGTCTAAGAATAGAAAGTCAGTCTGAAAAATCAGATGAAATGAAAAGGTTCTGTCATGGAAGTACCGGAAAGATAGTCTTCCAGACAGAACCTTTTTATCTGTATGAGATAAGAGTGAGGATGAGACAAGAGTGATAAGAACGGAGAAAACCCGCTGACCTTTCGGCCAACGGGTTTTCGGTTTTTTATAGTTATCTAAAGGAATGAGAGTTAAAGTCTGACACCCCGGGTCTGCCGGGATGCCATCACTTTATGAGGGGGGAGATAGTTGTTAATCAACTATCTGACATTTAGTATAATCATAAAATGTGTCCAAATTATGTTTAATTTATAAAAGAAAATTAAACTTCCTTATGATTTTATTAAGAACTAAAATAGTGATTCTTTGTCAGATTCGGAACTAAAAGACAATATATATAAAA
This sequence comes from [Ruminococcus] lactaris ATCC 29176, assembly GCF_025152405.1. NCBI lineage: Bacteria > Bacillati > Bacillota > Clostridia > Lachnospirales > Lachnospiraceae > Mediterraneibacter > [Ruminococcus] lactaris. Next base: position 2,510,652 of record NZ_CP102292.1, on the reverse strand, counting down.
AAATAAGCAAGAAATCAGAAAAAAGTAAAGCCCATTTTTTATTGGAAATAAAGGGAAAATTAAGAAAATAAAGAGTGGAAAGGAAAACTAAAATTGTTAAAAATAGACATTTGAAGGGCGATGTTTATTGATTAATCATATAAAATAACCTATAATAAAAACAAATTGATAGAAAATTATCAAAGTATAATAAGAACTGCACAAAAATATTGAAGGAGGAGCTATATGTTAGATCAAACCTACTATAAAAAAGCAGATGAGATCATTTCGCAGCATGGACTTGAACCGGCTTCACTGATTCCGATCATTCAGGACATTCAGAGTGAATATCGGTATCTTCCACCGGAACTTCTGAGGTATGTGGCGAAGAAACTTGGGATCAATGAAGCAAAGGCATACAGTGTGGCAACATTTTATGAAAACTTCTCTTTTGAACCAAAGGGAAAGTACATTATTAAAGTCTGTAATGGAACTGCCTGTCATGTCAGAAAGTCAATTCCGATTTTGGAACGGCTTTATAGTGAACTTGGACTTTCAGAAGAAAAGGCGACAACGGACGATATGTTATTTACACTGGAGACAGTTTCCTGTCTTGGAGCGTGCGGACTTGCTCCGGTTCTGACAGTAAATGATAAGGTTTATCCGGGAATGACCCCGGATGCTGCGGCAGAACTGATTCACGAATTGAGAGGAGCGGAATAAGTATGGAAAAAATTACGAGCAGAGAAATACTTCATCAGATTCGTGAAGAGGCGGCAAAAAAGATCAGCGACAGCCGTTGCAGGATTTTGATCTGTGCAGGAACCGGGTGTCTGGCAGGCGGATCAGGTGAGATATACAGGCGGATGAGCGAACTTGCAGAAGAAAATCCGGATATTGACGTGGAATTTGGACCGGAGATTGCTCATGGTAGTGGCCCGTTGGAAGTGAAGAAAAGCGGATGTCACGGATTCTGTGAAATGGGACCGCTGATGCGGATCGAACCGGCAGGAATCCTTTATACAAAAGTAAAGCCGGAAGACTGCAATGAGATTTTCCACAGAACGATCGAAAAGGGAGATGTTATCCGTCATCTTTTATTTAAGCAGGATGGGATTGAGTATAAAAAGCAGGAAGAAATCCCGTTTTATAAAAAGCAGACGAGAAATGTACTGAAAAACTGTGGACATATTGATGCAGAACATATAGAAGAATACATTTCCACCGGAGGATATGAGGCATTAGAGAAAGTCCTGTTTGAGATGACACCGCAGGAAGTGGTGGAAGAGATTTCAGCATCCAATTTAAGAGGAAGAGGAGGCGGTGGATTCCCAACGGGATATAAATGGTCACAGGTAGCCCGTCAGGAAGAAAAGACCCGCTATGTAGTCTGTAACGGTGATGAGGGAGATCCGGGAGCATTTATGGACCGGAGTATTATGGAAGGAGATCCGCATAAGATGATCGAAGGAATGATGATCGGGGCTTATGCGGTAGGAGCCAGAGAAGGTTATATTTACGTGAGAGCGGAATATCCGCTGGCGATCAGCCGTTTGAAACGGGCAATTTCACAGGCAGAGGAAAGCGGTCTTTTAGGCGATCATATTTTAGGAACAGATTTTTCATTTCGCCTACATATTAATCGCGGTGCAGGAGCATTTGTCTGCGGAGAAGGAAGTGCATTGACTGCGTCCATTGAGGGAAAAAGAGGTATGCCGCGTGTCAAACCGCCAAGGACGGTGGAACAGGGTCTGTTTGGAAAGCCGACGGTTCTTAATAATGTAGAGACCTTTGCCAATGTTCCGATGATCATTAATAAAGGAGCAGAATGGTTCCGTTCCATCGGACCGGAAAAAAGTCCGGGAACAAAAGCATTTGCATTGACAGGAAGTGTTCGGCATACAGGTCTGATCGAAGTGCCGATGGGAACGACCCTGCGGGAAGTGATCTACGATATTGGTGGTGGCATCAAAGGAGACGGAGCGTTCAAAGCGGTGCAGATCGGAGGTCCGTCAGGAGGATGCCTGGTGTCGAAAGATCTGGATGTCAGTCTGGATTTTGATTCATTGAAAAAAATGGGGGCAATGATCGGTTCGGGCGGACTGGTTGTGATGGATGACCATACGTGCATGGTGGAAGTGGCGAGATTCTTTATGAATTTTACGCAGAATGAAAGCTGTGGAAAGTGCGTGCCATGTCGTGAAGGAACAAAGCGTATGCTGGAGATCCTGGAGCGGATCGTGGCAGGAAATGGAAAGCTGGAAGACCTTGATCTGCTGGAGGAACTGGCGAACATGATCACAGAAACTGCACTGTGCGGTCTTGGAAAGAGTGCGGCACTTCCGGTTATGAGTACGCTGAAAGTATTCCATGATGAGTATGTGGAGCATGTGGTTGAAAAGAAATGTGCCTCCCATACCTGCACTGCATTACGAAAGTTTATCATCAGTCCTGAGCGGTGTAAAGGATGTTCAAAATGTGCGAGAAACTGTCCGGTCGGTGCGATCAGCGGAAAGATCAAGGAACCATTTACGATCGATACGGAAAAATGTATCAAATGTGGAGCATGTGCGAGTGCCTGTGCATTTGGTGCGATTCATATTGAAGGGTAGGAGGAACAGAGTATGGGCTATATGACAATTAACAACAGGAGAGTGGCTTTTACAGATGAAAAAAATGTCCTCTCAGTGATCCGAAAGTCGGGAATCGATCTTCCTACGTTCTGTTATCATTCAGAACTGTCAACCTATGGGGCGTGCAGGATGTGTGTGGTGGAAGATGAACGTGGAAAGGTATTTGCATCCTGTTCAGAAGTACCACGGGATGGTATGGTGATCTATACAAATACACCAAGATTGCAGCATCACAGGAAAATGATCATTGAACTGCTGTTGTCATCCCATTGCCGTGACTGTACAACGTGTGCCAAAAATGGAGTCTGTACGTTACAGAAGCTGGCAAGCCAGTTGGGTATTTCAGAGATCAGATTTGAAAATCATAAGAAACCACTTCCACTGGATACCTCTTCGGATTGTGTAATAAGAGACCCCAATAAATGTATTCTCTGTGGGGATTGTGTGCGTACCTGTGATGAAATCCAGGGACTTGGCATTCTGGATTTTGCTTTCCGGGGTTCAAAAATGCAGGTTATGCCGGCATTTAACAGAGAGCTGGCAGAGACTGACTGCGTAGGCTGCGGACAGTGCAGGGCGGTCTGTCCGACCGGTGCGATCAGTATCCGGCAGGATGTTGATCCGGTATGGAAAGCGTTGGCGGATAAGAATATCAGAGTTGTGGCACAGATCGCACCGGCTGTCCGGGTGGCGATCGGAGATAAATTTGGAATCCCGAAAGGTGAAAATACACTGGGACGCCTGGTGGCAGCTCTGCGACATATGGGATTTGATGAGGTATATGATACAAATTTCGGGGCAGACCTGACGGTAATGGAAGAGTCAGCAGAATTGCTGGAGCGTTTAAAATCCGGTAAGAATCTTCCGTTATTTACTTCCTGCTGTCCGGGCTGGGTGAAGTTCTGTGAGAACCGTTACCCGGAATTTCGGGAAAATATTTCCACCTGCCGTTCTCCGCAGGCAATGTTCGGAGCATTGCTGAAGGAAGAAGCCCGGATGAAAGCGGCAGAAGCGGAAAAAGAAGGACGAAGCCTCCGCAAGACGGTTGTGATCTCGATTATGCCATGTACGGCAAAAAAAGCAGAGATCAAAAGACCGGAGCATTTTACAGAAGGGCAGCAGGATGTAGATTATGTACTGACCACGACAGAAGTGACCCGTATGATCAAAGAAGCGGGAATAGATCTGTCGCAGATCGAACCGGAGGCACTGGATATGCCGTTTGGTCTGTCTTCGGGGGCAGCAGCGATCTTTGGAGTAACGGGTGGTGTGACCGAGGCAGTTCTGAGACGTCTGGTACACAGCAGCAGGATGGAAGATCTGCAGGACATCAGCTTTACGGGAATCCGCGGGATTGAAGGAATCAAAGAAGCCTCCATCCAGCTTGAGGACAGAACGGTGAAAATTGCAGTGGTGAATGGTCTTCGCTGTGCAGAAACACTGCTGGAGAGGATCAAAGCCGGTGAAGTCCAATATGATTTCGTAGAAGTGATGGCATGTAAAAGAGGCTGTATTGCCGGTGGTGGACAGCCGGTGCCGATCGGACCGAGGACGAAACAGGCCCGGCTGGATGGAATGTATAAGATCGACAGCATGGCACAGATCAAGAGATCCGATGAAAATCCGATCATTGCAGAGGTTTATGAGGGAATCCTGAAGGGCAAGGAACATAAATTGCTGCATAATAGATAAAAAATCGCCTTATATCAGATGCACAGCAACTGGTATAGGGCGATTTCTGAATTATGTCGGATTATCGGTTATCAAGATAATCTTTTACAAGAAAGAGACTGGAAATCCAGGGTTATTTCAACACCAGTTTTAGTACCTCAGTCACTTTTTTCACCGGAATGATTTCCAGCTTATTTTTAACCTCATCGGCAACGTCATCGAGATCCTGTTCATTGTCAGCAGGAATCAGAACCTTTGTGATTCCTGCACGCTGGGCGGCCATAAGCTTTTCAGGAAGTCCGCCGATCGGCATGACACCGCCACGCAGGGAAACTTCTCCGGTCATGGCATATTCCGGGCTGACTTTCTTCCCCGTGAGAAGTGATGCAAGTGCTGTTGTCAGCGTGATTCCGGCTGATGGACCGTCTTTTGGAACCGCACCGGCAGGAACATGGATATGGAGGTCGTGGTCATCAAGCACTTTGCTTTCCTTTGGATAAAGTGATTTTACAAGACTCAGTGCAATCTGAATGGACTCCTTCATTACATCTCCAAGCTGACCGGTAATAATCATCTTGCCTTTGCCCGGAATCAGTTTACTTTCTATAAATAAAATTTCTCCGCCCGCTCTGGTCCATGCAAGTCCGGTGACAACTCCCGGTTCAGGGGAAGAGAGTTTCCGCTCATGGTGGAGCTGCTTTTTCCCAAGATATTTTTCGAGATTTGTCTTAGTGACTGTCAGTGTTGTTCCCTCATTTTTAACAAGTTGGACGGCAGCCGTCCGGCAAAGAGTATTGATCAGTTTTTTCAGGTCACGGACACCGGACTCCATTGTGTATTCATCAATAATCCTGCGAATCGCTCCGTCGGTTACTTTCAATGCATTTTTCTTAATTCCCATGGCATCGAGAGCCTTTGGAAGAAGATGTCTGCGGGCAATCTGATATTTTTCTACTGCAGTGTAACCGGAGAAATTAATAACCTCCATACGGTTGAGCAGTGGTTCAGGAATCGTATCCAGTGAGTTTGCAGTGCAGACAAAAAGTACATTGGACAGATCGTAAGGCACATTCATATAGTGGTCAGTGAAAGTGCTGTTCTGTTCAGGATCAAGAACCTCCAGAAGGGCACTGGCAGGGTCTCCGCCGTAATCTTTGGCAAGTTTGTCAACCTCATCCAGTACAATGACCGGATTGGAGACACCGCTTCGCTTGATTCCTTCCATGATCCGTCCGGGCATAGCACCGATATAAGTACGTCTGTGGCCACGGATTTCCGCCTCATCACGGATACCACCAAGACTGATCCTTACATATTCTCTTCCGAGAGCCCGTGCAATACTTTGTCCGATACTGGTCTTCCCGGTTCCAGGAGCACCGACAAATAAAAGGATCGAGCCATATTGCTTCCGGTTGAGAGCCATAACGGCGAGTTGCTGGATGATGCGTTCTTTGACTTTTTTCAGACCATAGTGATCTTCATCAAGAATCTGCTCCGCCCGGTCAAGATCGATCGGGGTAAACTGCGGTGCTTTCCAGTCCAGGCTGGTCATAAAGTCAAGGTAATCATACAGAAGACCGTACTCATGGCTGTCCTTGCCTTCCTGCTTCATGCGGTTCAGCACTTTTTCAGCTTCTTTACGGGCTTCGTCATTCATGCCGGATTCTTCAATCTTTTTCTCAAATTTCCGGGTATCGGAAATATTTTCAGGGTGAAGTTCGTCCAGTTCTTTCTGAAGATAACTGATCTGCTTCTTGATGGCTGCCTCGCGATAAAGCTGCTCCTGATCATCTTTCTGAGCTTCCTTTGCTTCGGTGGAAACTTTGGCAACCTCCATAAATTCGTTGATGGCAGCTTCGATCAGCGTACAGCGTTCCCGGCGGGAATCCGTTTCAACAATGGCATATTTTTCTTCGGGGCTGATATTCAGATATTCCGAAAGGGCAGATCCGAGATCATACATATTTTTCCGCTGTAAAATGAAACTTCTTGCCCACATTCCCCACTGGTATCCCTGGACAAATTTCAAAAGTGCGGCACGTAAACGGAGAAATTGAGCCTTCTCTTCTTCTGCCGTATAGTCATCAACCTCTGCACGAATAGATGCCTCTGCGAGAATCTGACCATTTTCCACCTCGACATCTGAAAGATCAACACGCTCCAGCGTGCGGATCTGAACACTGTCATCGTCTCCGAAAGCCTCTACTCTGGCGGAAATGCCGACCGGACAGATATGGTCAGCGTCCAGTTCTTCAGCGTCATCTTCATTTCTTAAGAAAGCAAAAAGCAGCTCACTGCCGACTTCAAGCTGCTCGGATGCATTTTCAGTAAAAAACTCTTTTTTGAAGTGATAGGTGACATCGGGAAGAAATAATATATTATAAATTGGCTGTATTACCATAGTAATTCTCCTTTCATCTGATAGATTATTAGCACTCTTAACTAATGAGTGCCAATATATAGTAGAAACCTAGCATAAAAATGTAAAAATGTCAATAGAGGCAAGGTTGACTTTTAAAATGGTTTCGTCTAAGATGAAAACGATAAAATCTGAAAAGAACGAAATAGAGAAGAACAGAACGGAATAATACGATGAGACAGTTAAGAATAGGAAATGTAACCTTAGAGAATACTTATATTCTGGGGCCAATGGCGGGAGTGACAGATCTGCCGTTTCGCTTATTGTGTAAAGAGCAGGGAGCAGGTCTTTTGTGCATGGAAATGGTCAGTGCAAAAGCCATTCTCTATAATAATAAGAATACAGAGACGCTTTTGGAGATCCATCCGGATGAACAGCCGGTATCTCTCCAGTTTTTTGGTTCAGATCCTCAGATTATGAGTGAAATGGCAAAGCGGGTCGAGGAAAGACCGTTTGATATTATGGATATTAATATGGGATGTCCTGTACCGAAAGTCGTGAAAAATGGTGAAGGATCGGCATTGATGAAAAATCCAAAGCTGGCACATGAAATTATCAGTGCTATGGTCAAAGCAATCAGGAAACCGGTGACAGTTAAAATAAGAAAAGGCTTTGATGACAACTGCATTAATGCAGTGGAGATGGCGAAGATCGCAGAAGATGCGGGGGCAGCAGCCATTGCAGTCCATGGAAGGACAAGAGAGCAGTATTACAGCGGAAAAGCAGACTGGGAGATTATTCGTCAGGTAAAAGAGGCGGTTTCCATTCCTGTGATTGGAAACGGCGATGTGACCAGCCCGGAGCGTGCAGATGCCATGGTGAAAGAAACCGGCTGTGATGGTGTGATGATCGCCCGGGGAGCCCAGGGAAATCCGTGGATCTTTTCTGAGATGATCGAGCATGAAAGAACAGGGAAGATCCCATCGAGACCGACGAATGAAGAAATCCGGAAAATGATGCTCCGACATGCAAAGCTTCAGCTTCAATATAAAGGAGAATATCTGGGAATCCGGGAAATGAGAAAGCATGTGGCATGGTACACGAAAGGACTGCCGGGTTCAGCAAAACTGCGGGAAGAGATCAACCGGGTTGAGTCTTATGCAGAACTGGAAGATCTGCTGTACAGACAGCTATAAAACATAGTACAGAATCGGGGATGCGAAAGCAAGAAAACCGAATACAAAGCCGAATACGAAAGCCGAATGCGAAAGCCGAATCTGCTTGACATCAGCAGGCGGTTTGGGTATAATATTGAAATTGCGAAATAGACTTAAATGACAGCATACAGGTGAAAATCAGGTTGTGTACAGTCTGTATAGATGAACAGGTCAGAACAGTATACGGACAAGGTTGAACCTGTAAGTATAGACAGAAAAGAAAGAATCAGAAAGGAAGCGTAACCGATGGCAGAAGCTAAGAAAAGATTACTTACTTACGCAGGCTTAAAAGCACTGGAAGATGAACTGGAGAATCTGAAGGTAGTAAAGAGAAAAGAAGTAGCAGGCAAGATCAAAGAAGCAAGAGAGCAGGGAGATCTTTCCGAGAATGCTGAGTATGATGCAGCAAAGGACGAGCAGAGAGATATCGAGGCCCGTATCGAAGAATTAGAAGCAATTCTGAAAAATGCAGAGGTAGTTGTTGAGGATGAAGTAGATCTGGATAAGATCAATGTCGGATGTACTGTGAAAGTATTTGATATTACTTTTGACGAGGAGATGGAATTTAAAATTGTTGGTTCTACAGAGGCTAACAGTCTGGAAGGAAAGATTTCCAATGAATCTCCGGTAGGTCAGGCACTGATGGGCAAAAAGGTGAACGATGTAGTTGACGTAGAAACCCAGGCAGGAGTGATCCAGTACAAAGTACTTGATATTCAGCGTTCATAATCAGTATAAGATATACCAGCACAGACCTCTTAAATAATTAAGAGGTCTTAGTTCGCTTAAAGGGCAACCTGAAAGCGGCAGAAAGAGATACGTTTTCTGCGTCATTCATCTGAAACGGACTGACGCAGGGCAGACAATATGGAAGGAGAACAGACAGTGGGACAGAATCAGAAGAACACACAGGAACCGGATATGAATCAGTTGAGAAAGGTTCGCCGTGATAAACTCGCAGAACTGCAGCAGAACGGAAGAGATCCGTTCCAGATCACAAAGTTTGATCAGACGCATCATTCACTTGAGGTAAAGGATCTTTATGAGGCACATGAGGCTGAGCTTTTAAAGGATCACCAGGAGCCGAACGTAGAAGGAATGGATGAAGAGCAGGCAAAAGAGGCTCTTAAAAAGGATTACGAAGAGAGAAGAAGCATTATGGATGCAAATCCGATCCATGTAGCAATCGCAGGACGTATGATGTTCAAGAGAGTTATGGGAAAAGCTTCTTTCTGTAATATCCAGGATTTACAGGGAAATATCCAGGTATATGTTGCCAGAGATGCAATCGGAACAGACTCTTATGCTGATTTTAAGAAATCTGATATCGGTGATATTTTCGGACTGGAAGGATTTGCTTTCAGAACAAGAACAGGAGAAATCTCCATCCATGCAGAGAAGATGACACTCCTTTCCAAGAGTTTACAGATGCTCCCGGAGAAGTTCCACGGTCTGACAGATACAGATACACGCTACCGTCAGAGATACGTTGACCTGATTATGAACAGCGATACAAAGGATACATTTATTAAGCGTTCCAAAATCCTCAGTGCAATCCGTAAATATTTAAGCGGAAAAGGATTTATGGAAGTTGAGACTCCGATGCTTGTAGCCAATGCAGGTGGAGCAGCAGCAAGACCATTCGAGACGCATTTTAATGCCCTGAATGAAGATCTGAAGCTTCGTATTTCGCTGGAACTGTACCTGAAGAGACTGATCGTTGGAGGTCTTGAGAAGGTATACGAGATTGGTCGTGTATTCCGTAATGAAGGCCTTGATACAAGACATAATCCTGAGTTTACTTTGATGGAGCTTTACCAGGCATATACAGATTACCATGGCATGATGGATCTGACAGAGAACCTGTACCGTTTTGTTGCACAGGAAGTTCTTGGAACAACTCATATCGTATATAAGGGAATCGAGATGGATCTCGGGAAGCCGTTTGAGCGTATTACAATGGTTGATGCGGTTAAGAAATATGCAGGCGTTGACTGGAATGAAGTAAAGGATCTTGAGCAGGCGAGAGCAATCGCAAAAGAGCATAATATCGAATTTGAAGAAAGACATAAAAAGGGCGATATCCTGAATCTGTTCTTTGAAGAGTATGTAGAGGAACATCTGCTTCAGCCTACATTTGTTATGGATCATCCGATCGAGATTTCACCTCTTACAAAGAAAAAACCGGAAAATCCGGAATATGTAGAGCGTTTCGAGTTCTTCATGAATGGTTGGGAGATGGCAAATGCTTACTCCGAGCTGAATGACCCGATCGACCAGAGAGAGCGTTTCAAAGCACAGGAAGAACTGCTTGCACAGGGCGATGATGAAGCCAACACAACAGATGAAGACTTCATGAATGCATTGGAGATCGGTATGCCGCCAACAGGTGGTATCGGATTCGGTATCGACCGTATGTGTATGCTCCTGACAGGTGCAGAGGCAATCAGAGATGTGTTGCTGTTCCCGACAATGAAGTCTATCGGCGCAGATAAGCAGGAAAATAAGGCATCTAAGAGTAACGAAGCAGAAAAATGCGACCAGATTGCGACTAAAGAAGAGAAGATTGATTTTTCAAATGTAAAGATTGAGCCTTTGTTTGAGGAAGAGGTAGATTTTGATACATTCAGCAAGTCAGACTTCCGTGCAGTAAAGGTGAAAGAGTGTGTTGCAGTACCGAAGTCAAAGAAACTGTTACAGTTCACTCTTGATGACGGAACAGGTATTGATAGAACAATCCTTTCTGGTATTCATGCATATTACGAACCAGAAGAATTAGTTGGAAAGACACTTATTGCGATCACTAACCTGCCACCGAGAAAAATGATGGGAATTGAATCTTGTGGTATGTTGCTTTCAGCAGTGAATAATCTGAAAGATTCAGAGGATGAAGAACTGCATCTTGTTATGGTTGATAATCACATTCCGGCAGGCGCAAAGTTATACTAGAATTAAAAGATATCAAAATTCAGAAAAATAAAATCATTGATTTAAAGAGAACACGTTTAGTTAAAAGTAGCAGACAATTAATGCCTGCTACTTTTTTTATAATAGTTATATAGTTTGGATGAAATCACGGAGATATTCTGTAAATTAGGACTTCGTATTTGTAACAGCTTTGCTGATTTCAGTGGAAAGCCGAGTTCTGATAATGATATTCAATTGATGGTTTATTCCATACGGGAATAAATCTTCATCAAATCTTTATTTTTTTCTGTTAGGTTATATTTCAGTAAGAAATGAAATATAGAAGGAAGGATAGTAAAGATGGAAATGATGTTACAGACACAAAATCTATGTAAATATTTTAGAAAACAGAAAGCGGTAAATAATGTTTCACTTAATATCGAAAAGGGACAGATTTATGGACTGCTTGGACCGAATGGCGCTGGTAAATCTACCACATTGAAAATGCTGACCGGTATGATGAAACCAACTGCAGGAAAGATTTACTTTGATGGAAAACTTTTGGATAGGAAAGATTTATCAAAAATAGGAGCGTTAATTGAAAATCCGCCTATTTATGAAAATCTTTCCGCCAGAGAGAATTTGAAGGTAAGACAATTATTGCTTGGTACAGATGAAAACAGAATTGATGAGGTCTTGCAGATTGTATCACTTACAAACACCGGAAAGAAGAAAGCAGGACAGTTCTCTTTGGGGATGAAGCAAAGACTAGGCATTGCAATGGCATTGCTTGGAGAACCGGAACTTTTGATATTGGATGAACCTACGAATGGATTAGATCCAATAGGCATCGAGGAATTACGAGAGCTGATCCGGTCTTTTCCGGAACAGGGAATCACTGTAATTCTCTCCAGTCATATTCTCTCAGAGGTACAGTTACTTGCAGATAAAGTCGGGATTATTTCAGGTGGAATCTTAGGATACGAAGGAGCATTAAAGCAGGGAGATAATCTTGAAGATTTGTTTATGAATGTGGTAAGAAAAAACCAGAAAGCAGGTGAAATCCATGGTTAATATTATAAAAGCAGAACATCAAAAAGCCAAAAGAACCATGCGAAAAAAGTTTATCTGGGGATTTCCTCTTCTTACATTTGTCATGGCATTTATATTTACTCTTGGGATGACAAATGCTTATGCAGAAAGTGTTTGGAACTGGTGGTATACACTTTTGCTGCCGGGGATGATTGCTCTATTTTGTTATCTTTCTGTGGCGCAGGAGAAAAAGATAAAATACTATCATTTAATGACTATTCCCACAGACAGAAGAAAATTGTTGCTGGGGAAAATTATTTATATTGGGTACATGATTTTGTTTTCTAATGTGATTGTGTTTGCAGGAGCAACGCTTGGAGGCTTTCTTCTAACGACACATGTTCCAGTTGGAGGAGCGTTGATTGCAGTATTGTTTCTGACGGTTTCTGAGTTATGGGAGATTCCGGTAGCTTTATTTTTAAGTGAACGATTTGGAATGATTGTAAACCTGTTCGTCTGCCTATTTATTACCGTCAGCGGTGTGGTAATATCACAAACCAGAATCTGGTATGTACTTGTTTCTGCAATCCCTATGCGAATGATGTGCCCGTTGCTTCATGTTTTACCAAATGGACTTGCCGCAGAAGCAGGGAATCCTCTTTTGGATACGGGAGTCATTGTTCCGGGAATGTGTCTCTCAATCATCTGGTTTGTTTTTGTAACGGTTCTGTTTTTGAAATGGTTTGAGAGAAGAGAGGTGAAATAAGATGATTGGAAGATCTCTTAATGCAGACTTGCGAAAGATGAAAGGAACATCTGTGATTCTGGCACACTTACTGATTCCGATTATAACCAGCGTTATATTTTTAATATATTACTTTTTTTCACCATGGAATGAAAATATGAAAGTGATTGCATTTTATCAGGCAATAGGAGCAGGACTTCCGGTACTTATTGGAATTTTTACAGCAAGTGTGATGGAACAGGAACAAAATGCAGGTGATTTTCAAAATCTGTTGTCTTTACCGGATAAACCTGCAGCATTTTTATCGAAACTGTTGATGCTACTGGTTTTGTGTCTGTGCTCTATCCTATTGACAGCAATCATATTCGGAATTGGATTTGGAAGAATCGCATCAAGCGATATCGAAATCATGAAAGGATGTATATTTGCAGCATTGCTGCTGTGGGGAAGCAGTGTTCCACTTTATCTGTGGCAGCTGATTCTGGCTTTTCAGTTTGGAAAAGGGGTATCCATTGGAGCAGGGATTATATCAGGACTAATTAGTGCATTGATGCTTACCGGACTTGGAGATTATGTGTGGAAATATGTATTTGTCTGCTGGACGGGTAGAGTACCATATACTTATCTGCAATCTGTATTGGGAGAAACTAGTGTAGGTGAATGGTTGTCATTCATACCAGGTTGCTTAATATTTACAGGGATTAGTATGGTATACTATTTTTGGTGGGTAAACCACTGGGAAGGAAACAGAATATCGGAATAGAATCGAGGGAAACTATGGCAAAAATACTGGCAGTTGATGATGAACCGGCAATTTTGGAAATGATAGAAAGCATTTTGAATAAGGATGGACATCTGGTTACCAAAGTAAGTAATCCACTAAAAATTAATATGGAAGAATTACATCGTTATGACCTGATTTTACTTGACATTATGATGCCTGGAATGGACGGCTTTGAATTATGCAAAAGAATCAGGGCACTTGTGGATTGTCCGATTTTGTTTCTTACGGCAAAAACGGAGGAAAACAGTCTGGTAAACGGACTTTCTTTAGGAGCAGATGATTATATTTCAAAGCCATTTGGAGTGATGGAACTTCGGGCAAGGATCAATGCACATCTTAGAAGAGAGCACAGGGAACATTCTGTCCGGATGGTTTTGGGGAGGGTCTGTATTCAAATATCTCAAAAGAAACTATTGGTTGATGATAAGGAACTTCCTCTTACGAAAGCGGAGTACGAAATCTGTGAATTTCTGGCTAAAAACAGAGGACAGGTTTTCTCGAAGGAACAGATATTGGAAGCGGTCTTTGGCTTTGACAATGAGAGTAATGACAGTACTATAATCACGCATATCAAAAATATAAGAGCAAAATTTGCGGATTATGATTATACACCGATAAAAACAGTCTGGGGGATTGGATATAAATGGGAAGAGTAAAGAGAAGCAATGCACTCAGCAGGATTTTTATGAGATATGTACTGGTCATGCTTGGATCATTAGTTGGTTTGGTGATTGTTGCTTATCTGCTGCTGTACCTTTTGATTAGTGTGGGCTGTATCTATCCGGCGAATTATGCAGAGCAAAAGATTAATGAAGCATATGATACGATTCTACGTGCAGATAAAGTGACTGCTGAGATGATTCCCGCACTTTGTGATTATGTAATCTTTTCAGAGAATGGAGAGAAAATAGGTGGAGATCTGTCAGAACAATACGAACAGATAGCATGGAATGTTGCAAAGTACGGAAACGCATCCGGGAAATATTTTTATAAAGTAATTGTAAGGGAAAATGAATATGTTGTATTGCAATATCGCCTGACACCTCAATATCATTCAGCTTTTTTGAGGGAGCATTTTATAGGACCACAGAATGTGATGATTATTATGTCTGTGATTGGAGCGGTAGCGATTATCATCATTCCGTCCATACGTTTTGGAAAAAGAATCAAAAAGCAGATGCAGCCTGTATTAGACGCAATCGGACAAATAAAGGATCAAAATCTGGAATATGAGACATCCTGTTCCGGTATCAAAGAGTTTGATGACTGTTTATCGGCAATCGATGATATGCGAGATGCATTGCGAGAATCTTTAGAAAAGCAGTGGAAAACAGAGCAGGAAAAGAAACAGCAGATGTCTGCTTTGGCGCATGATATTAAAACACCTCTTACGATTGTACGGGGAAATGCAGAACTACTTTCAGAGACTGAACTGACCACAGAACAGAAGAAAAATATCACTTATGTTTTGAACGGCACAACACAGATACAAAGTTATGTAAAACAGTTGATAGATGTCACAAAATCATGGAATTGCAGTGATGTTACCTATACAACGGTGAGGTTAGAAGATTTTTTCGCAGATATAAAGGAACAGGCACTCGGACTGGTAGAAAGCTATCACCAGAAGATAGATTGGAAGGCGGGACAAAGTGATAAAAAGGTAACGATTGCTTATGATCCAATGTTCCGGGCCGTAATGAATATGATTCAGAATGCAGTGGAGCATACAAAAGAAAATGGAATCATTTATATTGACGCAAAGGAGCAGGATGGCCGGCTGACATTCATTGTGGAGGATAGCGGATCAGGATTTACAAAAGAAGCATTATTGCATGGCACAGAGCAGTTTTTTATGGATGACACAAGTAGAAATGGCGAAGCCCATTATGGGATGGGACTATTTTTTGCAAAAACTGTGGCTGAAAAATATGGTGGAGGTATTAAACTTTCAAATTCTGAAAATACAGGTGGGGCGAGGGTAGAAATATTTTTCCTGAGTAGTCAAGAAACAAGCTAAATAGACCGCAAACAAAGCTGGAGAAAGGTAGAAAGCTGATAAGGGAATTGCTTGCTGATAAAAAAGAAATTTCCATCAGGGAATTAGATGAAAAAGCAAAAGAGCAGGGAATATCCGGACGAACAATGCGTGATGTGAGAAGCCGAATGAAGAATGAGTTGGAGTATCGAGTAAATGAAAAACAGGAAAACAGTATTCGATTAAAAGAATGATGGGTGGCAGAGTTATTGAAGAAAATATAAATTCTTATAGATACCCTATCTGCCACCTGCCGTCTGCCGGTGTATGAAATTACGAAAACAGATTGCGAACCGCTTGCAACTTGCAATCAAACAAGATATAATGAAGAAAAAAGAGGAGGCGATATCTATGGCAAGAACAGCAAATGTATTTGCACGTGTTGAGCCTGAAGTGAAAGAACAGGCAGAGCAGGTGCTTGATCGACTTGGAATTCCAATGTCCAATGCGGTAGGAATGTTTCTGAGACAGATTGTACTCCAGAGAGGAATTCCTTTTGAGATGAAACTTCCAGCTTATGAGGAGCCTGTTGCATATGGCTCTCTGACAAAGGAACAGTTCAATGCAGAAATAGAAAAAGGCATGGAAGATATTAAGGCTGGCAGAGTGTATTCAGCAGATGAAGTTGAAGCAGAAATGAAACGGGAATTTGGTATATGAAATATAAAGTGATGTATACAGCAGGAGCAAAGAAAGATCTGCGAAATATTTTCAGATATATTTCAGAGGAACTGTTAGCTCCAGAGAATGCTGCAGGACAGACAGAGCGGATTATGACGTCAATTCGGAAGCTGGATACTATGCCGAACAGAAATCGGCTCTATGAGGAAGAACCGTGGCACAGCAGAGGACTTCGATTCTTTCCGGTGGATAATTATCTGGTATTTTACAAAACAGATGATGAAACTGAAGCGGTATATGTAGTGCGAATTATGTATGGTGGACGTGATGTTTATAAACAGTTAAATCAAACAGAAGACGTTTCAGTAAATTAAAACAGAATATGGAACCAGAGGTTTAAGCAGTTAGTCTATGAAAAAAATAGGGTAGCTGCTTTTTTCATGTCCAAAAGGAGGTGCGGTGTATGGGATATGCACGTAAAGATGTAGAGAAAACAAAGAAAATAGCAAAGAAATTTGTACGCTATCAAGAGGGTGCAGAGCTTTATAGCATTGGATTGACGAAATTCCAGGAGTTGGCGAAAGAAGCTAAAGCAGTGTATAAGATTGACAAGGTTGCTCTTGTAAATTGTGAGATATTTGAAAAGTATCTGGAGACATTTCGGATTGCGTAGGGAACAGAAGAAAATTGTGGAAGGACGAAAAATAAGGATGATTGAATGACATGGAGTTCTTCATTTTATTCGAAGAAGGTGTTTATATGGTGTAAACACAATGCCAATTTAGACTTTTTTACTAATTAATACATGCAAAATTGCAAGAGACGTTCATGAGATAAAAATATTTTGTGGCTGTTTTTGTAGATTAAGAAGTGATATCAGGTTAGTTTTGCAGAAGGGCGTTTCTATAATGGAAAACATGGGATAATATAAAAAACACAGGATTTATGAATGATAGAACAAAAAGATACTAATAATCAATTTGTTAAGTTGGATATATCGATTGAAATGAAAGAAAAATTAGTTAAACAACAAAAAAATGCATATATGTTAAAAAAATGCATATAACTATTGACATCGCAAAGAGGTTTGCATATAATGTAGTTGTGGAGGTGGAACTATGGAAACAGCAATATTAAAAAGTATATCAGCAGAGAATTTTGCTTCTTTTGCAGACAGGGTAGTTTTTACCTGTGTAGCAGATGGGAGCAAAAAGGAATATGCAATGAACACTTTTAAAGCAGGAGATGATGTTATCAATAAAGTCTCTTACGTGTATGGTTCTAATGGTTCCGGAAAAACATTTTTTTGCAAAATTCTAAGAGAAATTCAGAGGATAATTGCGTTATCGCCGTTTTCAATGATGAAAAGTTCGCAAATAAAAGCCTTATTTCCGAGTGAAGAACTGTTGAAGCCAATACCGAAGTTTGCTTTTGACATTGCATATCAGGACTTACCAACAACATTAGGTATAGACATGATCATTGATAATATTACATATCATTATGAGTTCTCTTTTTTGGGCGAAAAGGTTGTTCATGAACTTTTAACTAAGAAATACCGGCGAACAGAAAAAATTTTAGAAAGACTGTCACCATCTTTTCAGGATATAACTGTTAGATCGGAGCTTAAAAGCTTTGAAGATACTAAGAGAGTTGTAAAAGAAGATGCATTGTGCTTAGGAATGGCTGCAATGTTGAATAATGATTTTGCAAACATGTTAGTGGATACAATCAAGGAAATAAATGTATTCAATATGACTGCTCCCCGTTTAAATCCAGGTGAAATGGAGGCATTTTCTGAAGAACGAATTGAAAAATATGTAAAGATATTACAAAAAGCGGATCCAACTATTCGGAGAATGCATGTAGAGTACGAGGAAGAAGAAGTAGCAAGACAAAAGGTTGATTTTGATGATTTCGAAAATAGAGAAATTATACAAACCAAGACGACAGTCGGTGTAAAAACAGACCATGCATTATACGATCATGGTGTTGAAATTGAAACTGGTACTGACCAGATAGAATTTTTCAAAGATGAATCGTTGGGGACCGTTAAATTATTTACTACATTACCGTATCTCTTTGATGTGTTGGAAAATGGTGGAATACTGGTTTTGGATGAGATTGAAAACGGTTTACATCCTGCACTAGTAAAAGAGATGATTTCACTTTTTATAGACGAAGAAAGCAATCCGCATCATGCACAGTTGATATGTACAACACACCAGCCATTGTTGGTTAGCGAAAATGTTAAGAGGGATCAAGTATGGATTCTTAGTAAAGATAAATATGGAAAAAGTTCCTTGAAGAGATTAAGCGATAAGAGTTTCTCAAGAACGAAGGTTAATCTTACAAATAAGATTTTAGAGGGGGCTTTAGGGTGTAACCCAGATAAGTTTTTTTAAAACAACACTGGATAGAAAAAGACACCGAGTTGCCACACCCGGTGCCATGGAAAGACATTAGTTATAAACTCTGTCTTAATAAAATTCGCAAAATTTATTTTACCACAGAGTTGAAAAAAATACAATAATTAAGAGCTCTTTTCATCGGATTTTACAAATGGATTTAACATAATGTGTACTGCCAATACACAAGAAATCTGTTTTTCTTCCTTGTGATTTTTATAAATATAAAATTAAAAAAGGAGGAAGAAGAATGTATCTTTCTGATTATATTAAAGACGGCCGTAAAGGCCATGCAAACTTTGAGTTTGTAGATGTACAGTTGGATTCGGATAATCGTATTTTTATCGACCCAGCAGTATTAGAGAATGCAACAGATGAATGGAGTGTTAATGCGAATAATTGTGTACAATCATTTTTTGATTGTTTATTTGTGTCTCTGAAGCACAATCAGTCTGATGAGTTATTTAACCATGCTCACGAACAAAATGCTACCAAATTTGGTTATGGTAATGGGAAGAATGGAAAAGGAAAAACTGCCGGTGGGTTGGAAGAGGCATTAAGTCAATTGAGAAATTTGGTACATGTAATTCCTACCATCAGTAAAGGGGAAGATATTCCTGTTCTAGTAGAAGGATTTGCAGAAGATTGTATGTCTGATCTTCTTACAAATATCTTGCATGAACAATTGAATGAATTTACTACACTACAAATGAAGAGCAGAGGAATTCCAGCAGCAGGAATGAAAACTTTTTGGACATGGGATGCGAAGGAAAATGCATGGCATCAGGTGACGAGGGAAAGTTGGTTCTACCAGGATAGAGAATTGCTAATGGTCCCGAAATGGATTGTAAGAAAAAATTATTTGTTTAAAACACATCAGTATTTATATGGTGTCATAATTGAAAGAATGCAGGCTAAAAACGGCTGGGAAGATATGAAAAAAATAGATGTACTAAATAATATGCCAAAGAATAATGAACACTGGGAATACGAAACAGTGATTCAATATACGAAAGAGCATCCGGATGCTTTAGACGAATATCATAAACGAATTCCAAAGTATTATAGTCGTGCCCATGGAATAATGAGCGACGAAGAGTTAGATATGGCAATTTATGGATGTTATATTGAGGAAGTTGCTTAGGTGCATGTAAATTAGAAAATTACATAGTGGCATGTGATTTGATTGAATATGAGGCAAGGCTGGCAACTTGCTTCTATAAATTAAAAATATTGTGAGGTGAAAGTTATGAATCATCATATAACTAAACGACCTGATGGAAAGTGGCAGGTAAAAGGCGAAGGAAATCAGCGTGCATCTGTTGTGACAGATACACAAAGAGAAGCGATAAATTTGGGAAGAGAGATATCCAGAAATCAGAGAGGAGAATTATTTATCCATGGTGTAGATGGAAAAATCAGAGCACGTGATTCTCATGGGAATGATCCGTATCCACCAAGAGGGTAGGGAATGAAAGAAAAATGATTAAGGTGCTGTTTGCGGAGAAAGTAAGTTTTCTGTAAGCAGCATTTTTAGATAACTTTACTATTGCGGTAGATTACGGTCAAAGTGACAGAGATGCTAAGTATTATAAGATGGCGGAATGTCATAAGCTTGTTAAAATTCATCAGTTAGGGCAAATGTTTCTTGCCAAAGCGTAATATTCAATATGCATAGATATCACTTATCAATATATGATTTTTCTAAGCGTATAGGAATAAGTAAATTTGGATTGACAGAAAATATAGAAAAGCGTATTATAATAATAAGAGGTGGGATTTCCCACACAAATGCTTGCGTAGGAGGTGTTGGTAATGGAAGCGATGAAAGATTATGTTGCCCATCTGGATAACAAAAAAAGAATTACGCTCAGAGGAGCTGCTTATCAGTATTACAATGTAAAAGAATACGGAAATGGCTGCATTATTCTGGAACCTCGGGAACTGGCAGTGCCAGAGAGCATTTCAGCCAGAACTCTGGCAGATATGGATCGTGCAGTAAGTAACTTTAAGAGAGGCGATGTTTCCCCGGCTATTGACCTGTCAGATTTTTAAAAGGAATAAGAGATGAATTTTAATATACGAATGGGAATTCCTGAAATGCAGGAACTTTGGTTAGATCTGCAGGAGAAATATCGTTCCGGTAATATAAAAAAGAAGGAAGAACAGTTGTATAAAAAATGGGGGAAGGCTTTAAAGCTGTTGTCGGCTGATCCGGGTTATCCGAGTCTTCAAACCCATGAAATAGAGCCATTATCCAGACGTTATGGAATGAAAGTGTGGCAATCATATCTGGAAAATAAAACCAGTGGCGCAATGAGAATGTACTGGGTTTATGGACCAGACCAGAAAGATATTACAATTATCGGTCTGGAACCACATCCGGAAGATAAGAAAAATGGCGCATACGACCGAATTCCACTGTCGGATTTGTAGAATAAAACTGAATATGGAATTAAAACACGAGCAGTTAGTCTATGAAAAAAATAGGGTAGCTGCTTTTTTCATGTCCAAAAGGAGGTGCGGTGTATGGGATATGCACGTAAAGATGTAGAGAAAACAAAGAAAATAGCAAAGAAATTTGTACGCTATCAAGAGGGTGCAGAGCTTTATAGCATTGGACTGACGAAATTCCAGGAGTTGGCGAAAGAAGCTAAAGCAGTGTATAAGATTGACAAGGTTGCTTTTGTAAATTGTGAGATATTTGAAAAGTATCTGGAGACATTTCGGATTGCGTAGGGAACAGAAGAAAATTGTGGAAGGACGAAAAATAGGGATTGACTTCTTGTCATACGAAAATTATAATGTGGATGTGGAGGAATAAGAACAGATATGGCGAAAATAGGAAGACCAAAGTCGGAAAATGTAAAAAAGAAAGTGTTGAGTATCCGGGTGGAAGATTCTATGTATAAGTGTATTTGCGATTATGCCAGGAACCACAAAATGACTGTGACAGAAGTTGTCTTGCAGGGACTGGAAAAAGTATTGAACAGACCTGAATAATATGTAGTCCTTCCTTTATTTGAAGGAGGATTTTATATGGCACAGACAAGAAAAGATCTGCGAGGCAGAGTCCTGCGGAAAGGTGAATCACAGAGACGTTCAGATGGGAGATATGTATATACTTATACGGATCCTCTCGGAAGACGTAAATATGTTTATACACAAGACCTTGTAACGCTTCGGGAAAAAGAAGCACAGCTCATGAAAGATCAGATGGACGGTCTGGATATTTATGTTGCCGGAAAGGCTACAATAAATTTTGTATTTGACCGTTACATGAGTCTCAAAAACAATCTGAAACCAACGACCAAGAGCAATTATCTTTATATGTATGACCGATTTATCCGGGATACATTTGGAAAGCGGAATATAGCAGAGATTAAGTATTCTGATGTGGTGCAGTTCTATAATCACCTGATTGAGAAGCAGGAACTGAAAATCAACACGTTGGAAACCATTCACACGTTATTGCATCCGACTTTTCAACTGGCTGTAAGGGATGACATTATCAGAAAAAATCCTACGGATGGAGTCATGGCAGAATTAAAGAAAAACTTAGGCATGAAAACCGGTGTGAGACATGCACTGACTATTCCACAGCAGAGAGCATTCATGGAATATATTGCTACGCATCCGATTTATTTTCACTGGTGGCCGATTTTTACGATTTTTCTTGGAACCGGGTGCCGAATCGGCGAAGTTTTAGGGCTTCGATGGGAAGACATCAATTATGAGAAGCGAATTATCAGCATCAATCATAATCTGACGTATTATCCAGTAGGAGAAGACCGGGCATCGGAAAATCACATTTCAACGCCGAAAACAGAAGCCGGAATGCGTACGATTCCCATGTTGGATACAGTGAAAGATGCTTTTGAAATGATCTGGGAAGAGCAGAAAGAAAATGGCTGGACAGATGCAGAGATTGATGGGATGACAGGCTTTGTTTTCTGTAACCGTTATGGAAATATAATGAATGCCCAGTCAGTCAATCGTGCAATTAAGAGAATCTCATCTGCTTATAATGCAACAGAAGAAGTAGAGGCAAAAAAAGAGCATCGAGAGCCGGTGCTGTTGCCGGATTTTTCAGCGCACAGCTTGAGACACACATTTTGCACAAGGCTTTGTGAAAGAGAAACAAACCTGAAAATAATCCAGTCGATCATGGGGCATAAGGATATTCAGACCACTATGGATATCTATGCAGAAGCGACAGAGGAGAAAAAACAGGAAACATTTGAACATTTGGCTGCAACAATGGATGTATTTTAAGAAGGGCTTATGAACCCTTTCATCTGACAACAGAAATAACCAAATGACATCAAATTGACAACAGATATGATTTGACAATGATTCATCATGAATGGTGATGAAGAGAAGACAATTTAATAGGAATAGCTCAGCGAAGCATCACGAAGGGTAATGAAGAAAAATCAAAAAAATTCCCGACAATGAAGTCATTAGATTCTGACAAGAAAGCAAATAAGACTTCCGCAGCAGCTCCGGCAGCGGCAGAAAAAACAGTTGAGAAGATTGATTTTTCCAAAGTAAAAGTTGAGCCATTATTTGAAGAAATGGTTGATTTCGATACTTTCAGCAAGTCTGATTTCAGAGCTGTAAAGGTAAAAGCATGTGAAGCAGTTAAGAAATCCAAGAAGCTGTTACAGTTCACTCTGGATGACGGAACAGGCACAGATCGTACGATTTTAAGCGGTATTCATGCTTATTACGAGCCGGAAGAACTGGTTGGAAAGACTCTTATCGCTATCACAAATCTTCCACCGAGAGCTATGATGGGCATTGACTCTTGCGGTATGCTCCTCAGTGCTATTCACGAAGAAGAAGGCGAAGAAAAGCTTCATCTTCTGATGGTTGATAACCACATTCCGGCTGGTGCAAAGCTCTATTAAGATGAGAAAACTGAGCCTTGCGGCGGTGTGCACTTGCGAACATCGACATAAGGCGAAAAACACACGGAGACGGCAGTCGACGTGATGTAAAGATGTACCGTTTTACCAAATAAACGGAACGTACTTCATTTGATAAAAAACTGAAAAAATAGCGATTTACATCAAACTTACATCATTTGATGCAGAAATCGGTGCAAGCAAGAAAAAATCGCATAATTAGTACAAAGAGTGGGCAATTCCAATCGGGATTGCCCATTTTTAAAACAAACAGAAATACAAATCGGAAGTTGGAGGATACACGCATGAAAATTGTAATCATTAATGGAAGTGCCAGAAAAGGAAACACGCTGACAGCAATCAATGCATTTATAAAAGGAGCATCAGAAAAGAATGAAATTGAAATCATTGAACCTGACAAACTCAACATTGCACCATGCAAGGGATGTGGTGTCTGTCAATGCTCTAAGGGATGCGTCGATAAGGATGATACAAATCCTACAATTGATAAAATTGCTGCCGCAGATATGATTCTTTTTGCTACACCAGTTTATTGGTGGGGAATGTCAGCACAATTGAAACTTATCATTGATAAGTGCTACTGCCGTGGATTGCAGTTAAAAAATAAAAAAGTTGGCACGATTGTTGTAGGCGGTTCTCCCGTAGACAGTATCCAGTATGAGCTGATTGATAAGCAGTTTGACTGTATGGCAAAATATCTTTCATGGGATATGCTTTTCAAAAAATCATATTACGCAACAGCCAGAGATGAACTTGAAAAAAACAAGGATTCCATGAACGAACTTGAGGGGATCGGAAAAAATTTATAAAGCACGTTCCAAATTCAAGTTTGTCAACTTGCCCTTTGAGAGAGGAGAACTCCTTTTCTCAAAGGGCTTTTTCTATTTATACGGATATTCGCAAACTACAAGATAAAGCCAAAACTTCATATACTCTAAGCACAAGGAGGTTGAGGTTTGGCTATGAACAACAGTTTAACAGAAGTACATCCGGAGCTTGTTTCGGAGTGGTCGGAGAAGAACTTACCGCTTACACCTAATGACATTACTTTCGGTTCAAATAAAAAAGTATGGTGGAAAGGTGCTTGCGGTCACGAATGGCAGGCAAGCGTTAAGGCTCGTTCCAATGGAGAAAAATGCCCGATATGTTCCGGTGCGAGAGTGATTGCAGGGATTAACGATTTGGCGACATTAGAGACATTATTGGTAAAGCAGTGGTCGAAAAAGAATAAGATAATCACAAGTATGAAGGAAGTACCGGAGCAGCTTGGAAAATTGCGCCGACAGTATCTGCGTTATCAACAGGCAGAGATTATTTACAGCATTTCTCATAAGAAACTTTTTGAACTCGCCAGTGATGCAGGTGCGATTTACAGAATAGATGGAACCGTATTGATCAACCGGGATATTTTTGATGACTATCTGGAGCGTTTTCATGAACCAGCGACAAGAAAAGGTAAGGAGGAAATGGCAGATGAGCGGTAATGTATGGATGTTTTCAAATGAGATTGACGACGAAGATCTGGAATTTATGAGCCATGACTATGTGACCTACAATATGGCGTGCGAATACTACAGGCTGGGAATCAAACCCGTTGTCCGTATGTCGCATGAAGCAGGGGCAGTATATAAAATCGGGAAAAAGGTGTTGATTCGAAGAAGTATATTTGAAGCATATCTGAGAGAGAAGAGAAAGATTTGATGGAGGAGAAGAACATGAGTAATCAGAGAAAAATACTACATGATGACAGGAATGGATTAGATTATGTGTTGGCAGGAGATTATTACCTGCCAGTGCTATCATTATCGAAAGAAACCAGACCGATTGGGTACTGGGGAATGCTCCGAAAAGAATATATGAAAAACTATAAATCAGGTATGTATTCTTATCTTCTGTTGACTGGGAAACTGGACAGCTATCTTGCGGATATGAATGAACAGGCACAAGAACAGTATGAATTGATTGAGGCACAAATACGAAGTGCGTAGGGAGTTACAGAGGAATTGAAAGCACAGAATCCTATGGAATGGGTTCGCAGAGCAAATAACATCTGGAATCGTACACAGGAAATTGTATTGAGCAAATTAGTGTATCTATAGGAAGGCATGAAACAGATTCTTAAAGCATTGTCCTGAATGAGATAGTAGTTTAGAGTGAAAAAGTTCAGAGAAGACATGGGGAGCTGTCTTTCTTTTGGGGAAGACGGCTTTTCACCTATCAGAGACTATGCAGGAGGTAACAAGGATGGGGAATATATTTGGATATATACGTGTCAGTAGTCGGGATCAGAACGAAGATCGGCAATTGATTGCAATGAAGGAGTTGGCTATCCCAGAAAAGAATATTTTTATTGATAAACAGTCTGGAAAAGACTTCAAGCGTCCACAATACAGAAAAATGGTTCGACGTGTCAGGAAAGATGATCTGCTTTACATAAAAAGTATTGATCGCTTAGGACGTAACTATGCGGAAATACTGGAACAGTGGAGAATTCTCACAAAAGACAAAGGAATTGATATTGTGGTTCTTGATATGCCTTTACTTGACACTCGCCGGGGAAAAGATCTGATGGGAACGTTTTTGTCAGATATTGTATTGCAAGTACTGTCGTTTGTAGCAGAAAACGAAAGAACAAATATTCGGCAAAGGCAAGCAGAAGGTATTGCAGCGGCAAAAGCCAGAGGTGTGCGGTTCGGCAGACCACCAAGCAGATTGCCGGATAATTTTCACGATGTGTATCAGCGGTGGAAAAATGGGAAAATAACTGGAACGTCTGCTGCGAAAGAATGTAATATGCCCTTATCAACTTTTCGGTATCGTGCAGAAATTTACGAAAAAGTCAAATTATTGTAAGGTGGTTGTTTTACATGAAAGTGTACTTTCCTGTAAAATGCTCACTTTTTTCTTTACTTATCCATAATATCACAAAACAGCCATTCTTCCAATGATTGAAGCACCTTGAGAGCATGAAAAAATCACTTGTCAAAAAGTACACATTTTCGCAGATGGAAGTATCGGTACTTTTCCTGTCAGAGCAATAGAGCATGACGCAGGAGGAAAAACGATGACCGATGCAGAACAGAGGGAAGCTGCCCGCCAGTTTGCAAATAAATGGAAAGGACGGGGACGGGAGGATGAAGATGGAAGATCCTACTGGATTGATTTTCTGTCAAACGTCCTTGGAATGGCTAATGTAACAGATCGTGTGGAATTTGAAAAGAAAGTTGTGGTTGATGGAAATACAAAAAGAATTGATGTGTATATCCCGGAAACGCATGTACTGATCGAACAGAAAAGCCTTGGAAAGGCACTGGATCAGAAGATTATGAATTCAGGTTCGGTGGAACTGACACCGTACGATCAGGCAAAACGCTATAATGATAATCTCCCATATAATGAAAAAGCACGCTGGATCATCACCAGTAATTTTTCTGATATATGGATTTATGACATGAATGCCAGAGTGCCGGAAGCAGTAAAGATATCTTTGGGTGAAATACCAGGCAAATATCCGCTGCTGGATATTCTGATAAAGAAAGATGTGCAGAAGATTTTCCATGAGATGGAAGTGTCAATTAAAGCTGGAGATATCGTTGGATTGCTTTATGAAGCATTTCTGAAGCAGTACAAGATTCCGGATGCAAATCCGAAAGCTGAAACAGCAGAGCAGAAAGAGAAAAGAGAGCATAAGCTGAAAAGCCTGAATGCTTTGTGCGTCCGGATTGTGTTTTGTCTTTATGCGGAGGATGCTGGCATTTTTGGAAGAAGGGATATCTTCCATGATTATCTGAAGGCATATGATGTAAAAGATTGCAGGCGTGCATTACTGGAACTTTTTAAGACATTAGATACACCTGTTTCTGAAAGAGATGAATATCTGGAAGAAGATCTAGCACAGTTCCCCTATGTAAATGGCGGTTTGTTCTCCGATGAATCCATAGAAATCCCGCCACTGACGGAAGAAATCAAGGAACTGCTTTTGACAAAAGCTTCCGAAAATTTTGACTGGAGCGATATTTCACCGACTATTTTCGGGGCGGTATTTGAATCAACGCTGAACCCGGAGACACGTCGGGCAGGTGGAATGCACTATACAAGTATTTCCAATATCCACAAAGTGATTGATCCATTGTTCTTGGAGGATTTAAAAACAGAGTTTCAGGAAATTTTGAAGATTCAAGTTCAGAGAACAAAGATAAAGCGTCTGGATGAATTTCAAAATAAAATTGCTTCTTTGAAATTTTTAGATCCGGCGTGTGGTTCCGGAAATTTTTTGACAGAAACGTATCTGTCACTCCGTAGATTGGAAAACGAGGTCATTCGTGAAAAAGTTGGAGGTCAGATGACTTTGGGAGATGTACATAATCCAATCAGAGTATCTATTCAGCAATTTTATGGAATAGAGATCAATGATTTTGCTGTGACGGTAGCAAAGACAGCTCTATGGATTGCAGAATCACAGATGATGGAGGAAACAAAGAACATCGTGTATGGATTCAATGATGATTTTCTTCCACTGAAAACCTATGTGAATATCACAGAAGGAAATGCATTGAGATTGGACTGGGATGATGTGGTTCCAGCTAGTGAGTTATCGTACATAATGGGGAATCCACCATTTGTCGGACATAAAAATGTATCACTTGAACAAAAAAACGATATGAAACGGATATTTAATAATAAACAAGGACGCTTAGATTATGTATCTGCTTGGTATATGCTTGCGAGTAGATATATTCAGAATTCAAAGATAGAATGTGCCTTTGTTTCTACTAATACTGTAGTTCAGGGAACTCATTTAGAAAGTTTATGGCATACCTTATTAAATGATTATCATGTAAAGATAAACTTTGCGTACAATACATTTAAATGGGAAAGCGAAGCATCTCAAAAAGCGGCGGTTTTTTGTGTAATAATCGGATTCTCAACTATAGAAAAAAAGGAAAAACTATTATTTGATGCATTTGATCAAAATGCAGATAACGGAAGAATAGTAAAATATATTAGCCCATATCTGGATGATAAATATACGATTGTGGTAAGGAGTCAAAATAAACCTGTATCAGATCGTCAACTTATGGTATATGGCAATATCCCAAGAGATGGTGGGTTTTATACATTTACAGAGGAAGAAAAAGATACATTTTTACAGGAGGAACCGGATGCTGCTAAATTTATGTATCGTTTTCTCGGGTCTAAAGAATACATCAATAACACTCAAAGGTGGATTTTATTTCTTAAAGATGCAGAACCGCAAGAACTAAAAAATTTACCTAAAGTAATGGAACGCATACAAGCTGTAAAAGAATTTAGATTATCTAGTAAAGCAAAAGAGATTCATAAATTTGCTGAAACACCAACTTTATTTGCACAACAAACGCAACCAGTTGGTGAGCCATTTGTAATTGTTCCTATCGTTTCATCATCACGTCGAAGATACGTTCCGATGGGATATGTAGATGGAAATACTATTGTAAATAATCGAGTATTTCTAATTCCTAATGCTGATTTATATATGTTTGGAATACTGAATTCAAACGTACATAATGCATGGATGCGAAAAGTTGCGGTACGGTTAAAAGATGATTATTCTTATTCAAAAGATCTTGTATATAATACTTTCCCATTACCGGAACTTACAGAGGAACGAAAAAAAAATATAGCACAAACTGCAAAATCTATTTTAGATGCCAGAGCACTTTATCCAAACAGTAGCCTTGCAGATCTTTATGATCCATTGACTATGCCACCGGAATTACTGAAAGCACATAATGCAAATAATAGAACTGTAATGGCAGCTTATGGCTTTAGTATCAAGATGACTGAAGCTGATTGTGTAGCAGAATTGATGAGAATGTACCAGATATTAACAGAAGAAAAATAATGATTACCCCAAAGGGCATTAACCGTAAATGGTTAGTGCTTCTTTTTTTGCTTTTTTTCAAAATCATCTGACTTTATACATTCTGCCACATGTGATTAGTGGAAAAATGATTTTTCAAGAAAATCTATGCCCTCACGTTCTCTGGAACATGCAACTGGCGAAGAAGTATTTCATTTATGTACAAAAAACTTGCAAAAAGGGGTTGGTAAATACCATTTCCAACGCTTTATAGGTAGAGGAATAATTATTTTTCAAAATTTCCCAAAATCATGTCCGATTTTGTCGCTCCCAATACAGAGTATATGAAGGGACTAAGAAAGTAAAAGAAAAAATGATAAAAATGTAAAAAAATATCACGAATTTTTTGCATGGTGCCAAGTCATTTGACTTTAGTAATTAGAGGACGTTTTGGAATGTTCCTTCGTTGAACCTTGACAATTGATAAGTGCACCCTGAAAGCCTACCAGGAGTTCTGCCATGACCTTTCTTTTTCTGAAAGCAAGCGGAATCATAATGACACTCCCGATGATGGGCGGCTGACCCAAGCCTTATGGTCAGTACCTGTGTATGCAGGCAGAGGCAGTCTGAGACGACTGCAGGTGACAGGGAAACGCATGACAGACCGCCGATGCAACAAATAACTAATAACAACAAGACTGATAGAAGCAGGAGCAGGTCTGAGTCGGGGTATGGTAATTGATGATACGGAAGAAGCATTAACCTTATCTGATGATCGAATTGAAAGGGCAGTCAGATAGAATCAAGTGCAGCTTGTAATCATTGATCCTTTACAGGTATTTATTGGAGCAGATGTGGATATGAACCGGGCAAATGAAGTGCGTCCGGTGTTCCGAAAACTGGGAATGATTGCAGAGAAGACCGGATGTGCCATTGTGCTGATTGGACATCTGAATAAATCTTCCGGGACACAGAGCACGTATCGGGGACTTGGCTCTATTGATATTATGGCAGCGGTGCGAAGTTTAATTTTCATCGGGAAAGTAAGAAAAGATCCAACCACAAGGGTATTGATTCATGAAAAAAGTTCTCTTGCACCACCAGGGGAGACAATGGCGTTTAAACTGGGAGACGAAGAAGGCTTTCGATGGGTAGGAGCCTATGAGATTTCCACAGATGAATTGTTAGATGGAAAAGAAGGAAAAGCAACAGAAACAAAGCTGGAGCGAGGGGCAAAGCTGATCAGGGAACTGCTTGTTGATAAAAAAGAAATTTCAAGCAGAGAATTAGACGAAAAGGCAAAGGAGCAGGGAATATCCGGGCGAACAATGCGTGATGTGAGAAGCAGGATGAAGAATGAGTTGGAATATCGGGTAAATGAAAAACAGGAAAATAGTATTCGATTAAAAGAATGATGGTGGCAGAATCATTGGAGTAAGTATCGATTCTTATAGATACCGTATCTGCCGCCTGCCAATGTATGAAATTGTGAAAAAAGATTGCGAACTGCTTGCAATTTGCAATCAAAAAATATAATGAAGAAAAAAGAGGAGCTTCCTGTATAATTCAAATATAGGGAATTCCAAGAAAGAAGGTTGAGAAAAAACAATACCTCAGAGTAAAATAAGATTACTGACTTTGCACGGTTAGTAAAAAATCTTATTAAAACAGTGAGGTATCTAAAATGAATTGTAACACACAGAACGCAAAAATTGCATCTATAACTGAAAAAACTTTGATTGTTGGAATTGATGTTGGCAGTGAGACCCATTATGCCAGAGCTTTTGACTGGCGTAATTATGAATACAGTAAAAAACCACTGGAATTCAGTAATACAGAAGCGGGGTTCATGACATTTAAAGCATGGGTGGAAGATATCGCAGAAAAACAAGGCAAGACAGCTGTAATTCCCGGAATGGAGCCAACCGGACATTACTGGTTTGCACTGGGAAAATTCCTGCAGGACAGTGGAATGAAGCCTGTTCATGTGAATCCTCATCATGTCAAGAAGTCAAAAG
This sequence comes from [Ruminococcus] lactaris ATCC 29176, assembly GCF_025152405.1. Classification (NCBI taxonomy): domain Bacteria; kingdom Bacillati; phylum Bacillota; class Clostridia; order Lachnospirales; family Lachnospiraceae; genus Mediterraneibacter; species [Ruminococcus] lactaris. The sequence continues at coordinate 2,479,467 of NZ_CP102292.1, read as the reverse complement.
AACTGGATGACAATAATCCTAACAAGAATGAGCGTAAGGATCCAAAGACAATTGCAGCATTGGTCAATGAAGGAAGATTTTCTTATCCTTATATACCAACCGGTATTTATGTAGAAATCAGGAGTTTATCGAACCTCCGCTTCCAGACACAGGAAGAGCTTACAAGAATCAAGAACCGGATTGCCAGATGGTTTTCCATTTATTTCCCTGAATATAAAGACGTTTATGGGGATTTAATGGCAGTCAGCGGACGGATGATACTTAAGGAAGCTCCCTTGCCGGAGGATATCAGCAAACTTGGTGTGGATGGTGTGAATCAAATCTGGAGGAACGTGAAGCTGAGAGGCATTGGAATGAAGAGGGCAAAGACCCTGGTATCAGCGGCAGAGCATAGCGTTGGCAGTAAAGAAGCACCGGAGGCGGCAAGGATAGAACTAATGAATCTGCTGAATGACGTGGATGTATATGCGTCAAGGCTAGAGGAACTGCTCCGAAATATAGAGGATAAACTGATGACGATTCCATATGTTGATAAACTAATGGAAATCAAGGGAATCGGATTGGTTACTGTCAGTGGATTTATAGCTGAGGTAGGGGATATTGGACGTTTTGATAACCCGAAACAGCTGCAGAAACTGGCAGGATATGCAATCGTGGCAAATGATTCCGGAAAGCATAATGGAGAAAGCCGAATCAGTTACAGAGGCAGGAAACGACTAAGATATGTGCTGTATGAAGCAGCAATATCACTTGTGGGTAAAAATGCAGAGTTCAAGGCAATACATGAGTACTACCGAACCCGCAAAGAAAACCCGTTAAAGAAGATGCAGTCAGTAGTAGCAGTGGCATGTAAGATTATTAGGGTATTCTACACAATCCTGACAAAGGGTGTGGATTATGACCCAATGAAACTGATGAGTGATATCAGAAGGCCACAGTTGCAGGCAGCGTAGTAAGCAGAGACAAACAGGTAATGCTCTGTCACAGTTGAATTGAACTTTCAGAAATAGCTACGGAGAGTTGAATTCAGCTGTGACAGGAAGGCTGAGAAGTATGAAGACCGAGTCGGGAAAACGTCCGCCGTAAGGTGCCGTGAGGTATTGATACTTAAACAGGTCAGTAAGACTTAAAACAAAAAAGAATGAGCCAGTAGTCGGCAGGAATAATCACCATAGGGCATGACCCTGTAGAGGAGCTAAGCTGACACCCTGGTTATGGACAGGCGGGACGAAGGAAGTTAGGACCCGGCAGAAATGCGGGTGATCCTGGTAGACACGGGAGGTTCGCTGCCGTAGATGGAAGGGTATACACAAGGCCATGTAGAACGAAAATGATGACGTTTTATTTTGTGTACCCCAACCCCTCTATTTTCGTACCAGATACAGAGAAATGTCCATCTTCTTGGCTCATTCATCTGAGATATGGAACTAAAAATTCCTTGAAAAATAAGGAAAAAAGACTTGACTATATAGGGAGGCGATATCTATGGCAAGAACAGCAAATGTATTTGCACGTGTTGAACCTGAAGTAAAAGAACAGGCAGAACAGGTGTTTGATCGACTTGGTATTCCAATGTCCAATGCAGTAGGAATGTTTCTGAGACAGATTGTACTCCAGAGAGGAATTCCTTTTGAAATGAAACTTCCAGCTTATGAGGAGCCTGTTGCATATGGCTCTTTGACCAAGGAACAGTTCGATGCAGAAATAGAGAAAGGCATGGAAGATATTAAGGCTGGCAGAGTGTATTCAGCAGATGAAGTTGAAGCAGAAATGAAACGGGAATTTGGTATATGAAATATAAAGTGATGTATACAGCAGGAGTAAAGAAAGATCTGAGAAATATTTTCAGAAATATTTTCAGATATATTTTCAGATATATTTCAGAGGAATTGTTAGCTCCAGAGAATGCTGCAGGACAGACAGAGCACATTATGACCGCAATTCGGAAGCTGGATACTATGCCGAACAGAAACCGGCTTTATGAGGAAGAACCGTGGTACAGCAGAGGACTTCGATTCTTTCCAGTGGATAATTATCTGGTATTCTATAAAACAGATGATGAAACTGAAACGGTATATGTAGTGCGAATTATGTATGGTGGACGTGATGTTCATAAACAGTTAAGACAAACGGAAGATGTTTCAGAAGATTAAAATTGAATATTGAACCGGAGATTTAAGCAGTTAGTCTATGAAAAATAGGTTAGCTGCTTTTTTCATGCAAAAAAAGGAGGTGCCGTGTATGGGATATGCACGTAAAGATGTAGAGAAAACAAAGAAAATAGCAAAGAAATTTGTCCGCTATCAGGAAGGGGCAGAGCTTTACAGCATTGGACTGACGAAATTCCAGGAGCTGGCGAAAGAAGCCAAAGCAGTGTATAAGATTGACAAGGTTGCTCTTGTCAACTGTGAGATTTTTGAAAAGTATCTGGAGACATTTCGGATTGCGTAGAGAACAGAAGAAAATTGTGGAAGGACGAAAACAGAGATTAACTTTTTGTCATACGAAAATTATAATGTGAATGTGGAGGAATAAGAACAGATATGGCGAAAATAGGAAGACCAAAGTCGGAAAATGAAAAAAAGAAAGTGTTGAGTATTCGGGTGGAAGATTCTATGTATAAGTGTATCTGTGATTATGCCAGGAAACACAAAATGACTGTGACAGAAGTTGTCCTGCAGGGATTGGAGAAGTTTTAGGGCTTCGATGGGAAGACATTGATTACGAGAAGCGGATTATCAGCATCAATCATAATCTGACGTATTATCCGGTAGGAGAAGACCGGGCATCGGAAAATCACATTTCGACGCCGAAAACAGAAGCCGGAATGCGTACGATTCCCATGTTGGATACAGTGAAAGATGCTTTTGAAATGATCTGGGAAGAGCTGAAAGAAAATGGCTGGACAGATGCAGAGATTGACGGAATGACAGGCTTTGTTTTCTGTAACCGTTATGGAAATATAATGAATGCCCAGTCAGTCAATCGGGCAATCAAGAGAATCTCATCTGCTTATTATGTAAAGATAAAGCAGGACAAACCCTTGAATTTTAAGAAGTTTGCCCTGCTTCTTTGCATAACATCTTTCTCTGCATAAGGTGTGTTATGCGTTTAAGGGCATAAGATACCTTATCCATAGATATTGCTGCTTCCGACTGCGTACTGTCTTTGCTTGCAGGCGTCGCCTGAGTTACCCTCTACAGTATAAACAGTGCCATTCTCACACTTCTCTACGATACCAACATGGTCTGTTGTACCATCGCCTGATTACCTCCGGCATTAAAGAATTTTTTCGAATACCATGGTGGCCTGAATACGGTCACCGCCTAAAAAACCGCTGCTGGTGGCAGACGCAGTCGTAATCGTGTGTAGGCGATAGCCTTTGGCAGCCTGTTCGTTTAAAACGGATTCCAAAGCCGATAAGTTTCCGGATCCGGTTCCGAGAAATTTTTCTTTTAAGGTAACCTGAAGAACAACGTACTTTAAGCCGTCAATTCCGGACGCAGTTGAATAAGGGGATTCGTCAGAATAGTTTGCCATAATGGGATCCTCTCTTTCGTTGAAATAAAATATTCTGGTATTTTCTTCTATAATAATCTGTTTCAGGAGGCATGTCAAAAAGAAAGTGAGAGAAAGGGACAGAATTATCTGAATTGGGAGAAAGACTTGTCAGAAAAATGGGGTAGGAGTATAATTGGAACGGAATATTTGACAAAGGAGAAAGACTATGGGAAAAATGTGTCCAAATTGCGGGAATATTTTAAGTGATCAAGCAAAGTTTTGTCCCAAATGCGGAACAAAGCAGGAAACACAGACCAGGCAGGAAGGAAAATTCTGCCTGTTTTGCGGGGCAACCTTGGAGCCGGGTGCAAGATTCTGCAGCAGCTGTGGCAGAGATCTTATGGCGGCAAAAAAAGGAAACGGTGGGGCTGTACACAGTAACGTAAGTGCTGCAGATTATGTGAAGAGTGGTTTTGACAAAGTGGCAGGCACTTTGAATGAAAAAATCGGTGAAAGCGGACCGGTGAAGGTGCATTTGTCGGATCTGGTATCGGAGGTGTTTAAAAAGCATACGATGGAAGAGACAGAAGAGCTTTTCATTGCCGGAACAAAGAAAACAACACCGAAAGAATCAGAAATCACAGCGACATGGCCAAAACCATGGCTGTATTCCAGAGTACTTCTGTTTTTGGCCGTTACCAGTCTTATTTTGTATTTTATTTTGATTGAGTTTCATAATCCGAATGCCTATCCGGGCTTCATTTTTATGGGAGCGATGACGGTTCCGTTTGCATTGCTGATCTTTTTCTGGGAAGTTAATGCCCCGAGAAATATCAGTATATTCAGCGTGGTTTCTATGTTTTTTGTCGGCGGAGTTTTGTCGTTGGTCTGCACGTTGATCCTGTATAATATTACGGGAGCGGGAGATCTTTCCTACGGGGGAGCGATGCTGGTCGGCTTTGTGGAAGAGGCCGGAAAAATTGTGGTGGTAGCTTATTATATGCGGAAAACAAACTCCAAGTATATTCTGAACGGATTGCTGCTGGGTGCATGCGTGGGAGCAGGATTTGCCGTATTTGAATCTGCAGGTTATGCATTCCAATGCCTGTTGTCAACCGGAGCAGATTCGGCAATGATGGATATTACACTGCTCCGAGGCGTTTTGGCAGTCGGCGGGCATGTGGTGTGGACGGCTATCGCAGGTGCGGCATTGGCGGCAGCAAAGGGAGAAGAGATGTTTAATATACAGCAGCTGATCAGCGGACGTTTTCTGTTCTTCTTCGCGATTTCCGTTATTCTTCACGGAGTCTGGGATTGTCCGTTACAGTTTTTGGGAGCCTATGGAAAATATATTGTGTTGATCGTACTGGCATGGGTCGTAACATTGACTTTGATCAGTTCCGGTCTGAAGCAGATCACGAGATTGGCACAGCAAAAAGGAAATGAAAATCAGTAAAAAACGGCGGGAAAAAATGAATGCGTTCGGCAGATTTTTACATGATACCGTAAATTTTAAATAATCAAACTTCGCACATTAAAATGTGCCTATGCACCTTGAAAATTCAATAATAACTGGCATAAAAATAGCATGAAACCAATGGCTTTGGTATAATTGAGTTGTCAAAAAACAATTACAAACCGGAGGCTCATGCAATACTCCTGATTTTGCAAAAGATACCGTGTATCGTTTCATGAAGATGGTTCAAATTAACTGGATGAGTTTTACTACAATACTTGCATCCAGAATCTCGCTACGATGGTGAAGATATGTCTTTAATTTCCATTTACAACAAAAATAAAAAGAGACGAGGCAAATCAAAATATCTGCTTTCTGTTATGGTTGATGTAGTGAAGGATGGGGACATAATTTCCTACCTCATTGCGTATAGCTTTTTTATTTCTTCGAGATTGAATTCTGTAGAAGGAAGATTGGTAATTACACATTCATAAGTATCTTCTGATATAGGAAATCTCAACACTCTAAACTCCATTTTACGGTTTATAATAAGGATTTTTGTCTAAGTCTATGTAATCAAGACAATCTTTTTTATGAAAAGACTTATAAATTTCCGGATGATTTACAATCTCCTTTGTACATTTGCGAGTAAGAATAATTGAAATATTACAGTCAAACTGGTCGGATGCAGGCAATTTATGTTTTAGACCAGATAATATTTCATTACTACTGATATCTTTGCATCTGAATAAATAAAATTGGATTGACAGAAAATATAGAAAAGCGTATTATAATAACAAGAGGTGGGATTTCCCACACAAATGCTTGCGTAGGAGGCGTTGATAATGGAAACGATGAAAGATTATGTTGCTCATCTGGACAATAAAAAAAGGATTACCCTCAGAGGAGCTGCTTATCAGTATTATAATGTAAAAGAATATAGAAATGGCTGCATTATTTTGGAACCTCGGGAACTGGCAGTGCCAGAGAGCATTTCAGCCAGAACTCTGGCAGATATGGATCGTGCAGTAAGTAACTTTAAGAAAGGCGATGTTTCTCCGATTATTGACCTGTCAGATTTTTAAAAGGAATAAGAGATGAATTTTAATATACGAATGGGAATTCCTGAAATGCAGGAACTTTGGTTAGATCTGCAGGAGAAATATCGTTCCGGTAATATAAAAAAGAAGGAAGAACAGTTGTATAAAAAATGGGGAAAGGCTTTAAAGCTGCTATCGGCAGATCCAGGGTATCCAAGTCTTCAAACCCATGAAATAGAGCCATTATCCAGACGTTATGGAATGAAAGTGTGGCAATCATATCTGGAAAATAAAACCAGTGGCACAATGAGAATGTACTGGGTTTATGGACCGGACCAGAAAGATATTACAATTATCGGACTGGAACCACATCCGGAAGATAAGAAAAATGGCACATACGACCGAATTTCACTGTCGGATTTGTAGAATAAAACCGAATATGGAACAAAAGTACAAGCAGTTAGTCTATGAAAAATAGGTTAGCTGCTTTTTATATGCAAAAAGGGAGGTGCCGTGTATGGGATATGCACGTAAAGATGTAGAGAAAACAAAGAAATTAGCAAAGAAATTTGTCCGCTATCAGGAAGGGGCAGAGCTTTACAGCATTGGGCTGACGAAATTCCAGGAAATTGTGGAAGGACGAAAAACAGGGATTAACTTTTTGTCATACGAAAATCATAATGTGAATGTGGAGGAATAAGAACAGATATGGCGAAAACAGGAAGACCAAAGTCGGAAAATGTAAAAAAGAAAGTATTAAGTATCCGGGTGGAAGATCCTATGTATAAGCGTATCTGTGATTATGCCAGGAAACACAAAATGACTGTGACAGATCTTCTGGGTCTTATTTTGTGTTTTTTTATAATGGTCACCACAATATATGTGGGGGTTTTTATATCCCACCTATTAATCTACACTATAACCATCAAATAAAAGTAGCTAAAGGAGGGCGTATCATGGCAAAAGTATTTATCACACTGACAGGAACAAAACATTATTTTGGAAATGATTTTCTCAAAAAAGGAACGAAGATCCGACTAGAGAAAGAACCAGATAATGAGTATGACAAAGAAGCAATCAAAGTTACTTATGAAGGTCTTGGAAAAATCGGATATGTAGCAAATAGTTCATACACCGTTATCGGCGATTCTATGAGTGCCGGTCGTTTGTATGACAAGATCGGGAAGACTGCTTATGCGAAAGTTGAGCTGGTAACACCGGCTGGAACAATATGTAAGGTTTGTAAGAAGAGCCTTAAAAACGAAATGAAGGAGACAATGAACGATGAAAAATAAAGAGATGTTAAGAAAAATCTATTATGAAAATAAAGCAATAAACAGAAATATGCAGAGACTGGTGAATATTGGGTTGATCGGAATACTTGGTGGTATCGCTAAAGAAGCAAAAGCGTCCGATGATCCGAAAGCGAAAATCTTAGTAAAGGCAGGAATGGTCATGATAGCCATAACAGAGGGATTACTTTTGTTCAGTGATATTCTAGATTATCGTAAAAGCAGAATTGAAGAAAAGTTGGAGAAATAAGAATAAAATGTATACAAAAGAACAGGACGGCGAAATTGAAAAAGTTTGTCGGGTATTTGCCGACTACATTAAAGAGAATTCATATTTTGACGTGGTTTGGTCAGAAAAACATTACAACCCTTTATGAATCAACTTCCTGAATATATGTCGCTGGTGGAAGAAATAGTTAAGGATTAAAGATATACTGTATTTCTTAGAATATAGGAAGTGCAGCTTTGAAGGAGTAGATCTTATGAAAGATGGAAAATTGGGTTGTGGAGGATTGATTGCGATCATTCTTCTGGTATTTGCTTTTTTGAACGATTTTGCTTCAGAACTTGGAGGAGCATTTCAATTCTTCTTTTGGATTGGAATTATCATCATAATTGTTGCTGTAGTTAAGTTCTTTCATGATAATTAATGAAAAACGAACCTACATTTGTATAAAACTAGATTTACAACAAAAAGATTTATGTAAAAAGATGCACAATATATTTCCCACCTATGATATACTTGAAATATGTTGGCAGAAGGGAGAAGTGCATCATGCCGAAGGGAACAAATCAGAAATTTAAGCTGTACCGACTGGCACAGATTATGCTGGAAAAAACAGATGAAGAGCATTATATTACAATGCCAGAAATCATGGAAAGTTTGGCGGAATACAATATCACAGCTGACCGAAAAAGTATCTATACGGATCTTCGTGACCTAAGTGTTCTTGGCATTGAAGTGGAAGGAGAACCGATTGGAAACCGTTATCATTATCATGTGGTCAGTCGCACGTTTGAACTACCTGAGTTGAAACTTCTGGTAGATGCAATTCAGTCTTCAAAATTCATCACAGAAAAGAAATCGAATACGTTGATTAAGAAGCTGGAAAAAATGGTTAGTGAATATGAGGCACAGAAACTGCAGCGTCAGGTATATGTGTCTGGAAGAATAAAGACAATGAATGAGAGCATCTACTACACAGTAGATGCTATTCATAATGCAATTTCAGAAAATAAGAAAATAAAGTTCCAATATTATCAGTGGAATGTAAAAAAAGAAATGGAACTCAGACATAATGGAGCCTGGTATCATATTAGTCCATGGGGACTTTCGTGGGACGATGAAAACTATTATCTGGTAGGCTACGATTCGGATGCGGAGAAGATTAAACATTACCGAGTAGATAAAATGCTTCATATCCGATTTTCAAGTGAGAACCGGGAAGGAAAAGAGTTCTTTAATAAGCTTGACATGGCTGATTATGCAAAGAAAAGCTTTGGAATGTTCGGAGGAAAAGAACAGACGGTAAAATTACTGGTAAAAAACAACCTGGTAGGTGTCATCATTGACCGTTTTGGGAAAAATGTGATTTTGTTTCCGACAGATGATGAACACTTTACTGTGAATGTAAATGTGCATGTCAGCAGACAGTTCCTTGGATGGGTATTTTCATTGGGGGACGGTATAAAGATTGTTGGACCGGATGATGTGGTGGAGCAAATGAGAAGTGAAATTAAAAGATTGATTGAACATTATTCATAGAAAATGGAGGGTAAACAAAGATGGCAGAAATAGAAAATAGCAAGGATTTGATTAGCGTATTATGGAGTGGAGCAGATATTTTACGTTCAAAAATGGATGCAAATGAGTATAAGGATTATCTGTTAGGAATCGTATTTTATAAATATCTTTCAGATTCTTTTTTGATTAAAGTATATGATTTGCTTTATGATGAAAAACCAGCCACATTGAAAGAAGCATTAGAGGCATATAAAGAAGCACTAGAGGATGAGAGTGCAGAAGAATTGAAAGATCAGCTGTCAGAAGAATGTCACTATGTTATGGAGCCAGAACTTACATACACTTATTTTGCTGATGCTGCAAGAAATAATTCTTTCAACCGTGAGCAGTTGCAGAAAGGATTTAATAATATAGAGCAGAGTGATCCAATCTTCGCAGATTTGTTTACCGATATTGATCTGTATTCCAATCGATTAGGTGCAGGCGACCAAAAACAGAGTGATACAGTTGCAAGTCTTATAAAAGAAATTGATAAAGCGGATCTGTTAAATTCAGATGCGGAAATACTTGGAAATGCCTATGAATATTTGATCGGACAGTTTGCTTCTGAAACAGGAAAGAAAGCAGGAGAATTCTATACTCCGCAGGCTGTATCAAAGATATTAACAAAAATTGCTATTTCAGGGCAGGAAGATAAAAAAGGATTATCCGTATATGATCCGTGTATGGGATCGGGGTCATTATTGTTAAATGCTAAAAAATATGCATCAGCACCAGAATATATCAAATACTATGGACAGGAACAGAATACATCAACTTATAATCTGGCGAGAATGAATATGTTTCTACATGGAATAGTGGCGGAAAACCAACATCTTCGAAATGGAGATACATTAGATGGGGATTGGCCAACAGGAGAAGAAACGGATTTCAATATGGTTCTTATGAACCCTCCATATTCAGCCAAATGGAGTGCAGCAGCAGGATTTCTTCAAGATGAACGTTTCAGTGATTATGGTGTATTAGCACCAAAGTCAAAGGCTGATTATGCATTTTTATTACACGGATTGTATCATTTGAAAAATAACGGGACAATGGCAATTGTTTTACCACATGGAGTTCTTTTCCGTGGAGCAGCAGAAGGAAAAATCAGAGAAAAATTGCTTCGCTCTGGTAATATCTATGCGGTGATTGGACTTCCGGCGAACTTATTTTACAATACATCCATTCCAACTTGTATCATTGTCTTAAAAAAACACAGAGACGGACGAGATGTACTCTTTATTGATGCATCTAAGAAATTTAATAAAGGTAAGAAGCAAAATGAGATGACAGATGAACACATCGATGAAGTTCTTGCTCTGTATAGTGACCGAAAGACTGTAGAAAAAGAATCCTATCTGGCTAGCTTTGAGGATATTGAAAAAAACGATTTCAATCTTAATATTCCTAGATATGTTGATAATTTCGAAAAAGAAGAAGATGTGGATATCAATACATTACTACAGGACATGAAGAAAACGGATGACGAATTGGAACAGGTCAAAGGTGACTTTGTATCTCTTCTGAAAGATTTAACATCACCAGATCAAAACATTATTTTTTCGTTAAATGATTTGATCAGAAAGCTGGAGGGATAATAGAGATGAAAAAACCAAAGATTAGATTTAAAGGCTACCAGGAAGATTGGGAACAGCGTAAGTTGGTTGATTTGGTTGATCGTGTTACAAGAAAAAATCAAGATTTAGTCTCAGAGTTACCGCTTACGATATCGGCTCAATATGGCCTTATTGATCAGAATGAATTCTTTGATAAGAGAGTTGCAAGTAAAGATGTCAGTGGTTACTATCTGATTGAGAATGGAGAGTTCGCTTATAATAAAAGTACTTCAACAGATGCTCCTTGGGGAGCTATTAAAAGGCTGGATCGTTATAAAAATGGCGTATTATCAACGCTTTATATCGTATTTGGGATAAAAGAAAACAATCCTGTAGATTCCGATTTTCTGGTATCGTACTACAGCACAAACTTGTGGCATAAAGGTATTCATGAAATTGCTGCAGAAGGAGCGAGAAATCATGGACTTTTGAATATTGCACCTGCGGATTTCTTTGAGACGAAGCTGATGATACCGCAAGATATTGAGGAACAGAAGAAAATTGGAAAGTATTTTGAAGAGCTAGAAAGGCTCATCACTCTTCACCAGCGAAAGTGCGAAGAGACGAAAACCTTGAAAAAATATATGCTTCAAAAGATGTTTCCACAAAATGGTCATTCAGTTCCAGAAATTAGATTTTCCGGGTTTACTGAAGATTGGGAACAGCGTAAGTTTGCAGATTTCACATGGGATGCAGGGAAACGGAACAAGGAAGATTTAGATTTAGAACCGTATGCTATTACAAATGAGCATGGATTTATTCGTCAGCGTGATGCACATGACGATTTTGGATATATGAAAGATACGGACAGAAAAGCGTATAATATTGTTCAACCAAATTCGTTTGCCTATAATCCAGCAAGGATCAATGTAGGATCTATCGGATACTATAAAGGTGTGGAAAATGTGATAGTTAGCTCACTTTATGAAGTTTTTCAAACAGACAATTATGTGAACGATAGGTTCCTCTGGCATTGGCTCAAGTCTGATGAATTTCCAAGATGGATTGAGAAACTTCAAGAGGGAAGTGTTCGATTATACTTCTATTATGACAAGTTATGTGAATGTCAGTTATATATGCCATCATTAGAAGAACAGGAGAAGATTGCGACATTTTTAGATGACCTCGATCACCTCATCACTCTTCACCAGCATAAGTGTGAAGAATTACAGAATATTAAAAAATTTATGCTGAAAAATATGTTTATATAAAAAATAACGATAGTTTTTGATACTGAAATTAAGAAAGTACTAATAGATAGAATTAGTGAAAATTGCATTGTAGAAGAATGAGGCTTACGATGAGTATGATCTATAGCAAGAAATTTTAGATAATAATGAGTGAAAAGAAATTTAAAGTATAAAAATATGAAAGAAGTGAGAAAAATGGACAAAAAAGTGGAATTGTATCATGGAAGTGGTCAGATAGTAGAATTTCCTGAGGTTAGAAAGACAAGATATACAAAAGATTTCTCATGGGGATTTTATTGTACAAAAAGTTATGAACAGGCATATAGATGGGCAGAACGAAAACATAAGCATGGAATAATTAATGTATATTCATATACAGAAAATAAACAATTAAAAATAAAGAAATTTGATCAGATGTGTGATGAATGGTTAGATTTTATTGCAGAATGCCGAGTTGGAAAGATACACGAGTATGATATTGTGGAAGGCCCAATGGCAGATGATACAATCTGGAATTTTGTAAATGATTATTTAAGTGGAAATATAAGTAAAGCTGTATTCTGGGAATATGCAAAGTTTAAACATCCGTCACATCAGATTAGTTTTCATAGTATGAGAGCCTTAGAATGTTTGACGTATGAAAGGAGTGAAAACGTGGATGACGACACAGTGGAATAAAGATGATTTGTTTTATGTATGTTCGATGATTGAGTTTGTTGCAAGAGAAACTCATAATAAAGTAAAAGATGTAGTTGGGAAAATGACAGATGAAGATTTAGTGCATCAATTAAGAACGGCTGGTGTAAATCACTGTCTTTCTTTTGAACAGGTATGTGATGAATGGATTGAAGAATATCAAATTACAGAGGGAAATTTTGATAATATTACAACTTGTAAATATAGTGTTCCAACAGTAACTTCAATTGGAAGAGTATACCAAACGTTAATATTGAATGTTATGGGTTTGTATGCGAATGTAGTAGAAGCTATTAAGACTGTATATAATTCATTCATTAGTGATGAAATATCAGATTTTAATTCAAATGTATTTTATAGTAATCCGGATTATATAAAATGTTCATATGAAGCAGGTGAATTGTTGGATTAAAAAGTAGAAGATATTTTGAAAAAGTGAACGACTACAGAGATTCAGCGTAAGTTCAAATTTTGTATTGAATTGAGTTCAAACGATTGGGAACAGCGTAAGTTGGGGGAACTTGGTTCATTGAAAAATGGAATGAACTTTTCCAAAGAAGCCATGGGAATAGGATTTCCATTTGTAAATCTTCAAAATATATTCGGAAATAATGTAATTGATGTTACAAATTTAGGGAAAGCAATGGCATCTGATTCACAGCTGAAAGATTATAATTTGCTGAATGGCGATGTATTGTTTGTACGCTCTTCGGTAAAATTGGAAGGTGTAGGAGAAGCCGCCTTAGTACCACAAAACCTTGAAAACACAACATATTCTGGATTTATTATAAGATTTCGAGATGAATATGGATTGGATAATAATTTTAAAAGGTTTTTATTCGGAATAGAATCTGTACGAAATCAAATTATGGCACAAGCTACTAATAGTGCAAATAAAAATATCAGTCAAACAGTGTTGGAAAATCTTTGCTTGAAGATTCCAAATAAATCAGAGCAAGAAAAAATTGGTTTATATTTTTCTAACCTTGACCACCTTATCACTCTTCACCATCGGAAGCAAAATTACGTGTTAAATACCCTAATATATGCCAAAACCACGCTATTTATTACAAAGGAGAAAAAGAAAATGCCAGAATTAGAGAAAGTAATAGAAGATAAATTAATAGAACAGCTAGTTTTTGGAGAGTCCCAATGGACTTACCGTGAAGATTTAAAGACTGAGGAAGAACTTTGGCAAAATTTTAGATACATTCTAGAGCAGAATAATAAAGCACGTCTAGATGGACAGCCTTTGTCTGATGCAGAGTTTGAACAGGTTAAGAACCAGCTACAGTTTTCTTCGTTCTATAAAGCTGGTGAATGGCTGGTTGGCGAAAATGGGAAGGCAATGGTTCATGTGCAAAGGGATACAGAAAAATTGCATTTAGTTGTGATGAATCATGAGCATATTGCAGGTGGAAGCAGTGTTTACGAGGTTATTAACCAATATAATGCATTAAAAGACGATGACATCACTACGGTTACAAGGGACAGAAGATTTGATGTTACACTTATGATTAATGGTCTTCCAATGATACATATTGAATTAAAGAACAGACAGCACTCTTACATGGAAGCTTTTTATCAGATAAAAAAATATATCAGTGAAGGAAAGTTTACTGGTATTTTTTCGGCTGTCCAGATGTTTGTGATCAGTAATGGAGTAGACACGAAATATTTTGCTGCCGCAAGTGATACAGAGTTGAATCCTAAATTTATGAGCGGTTGGGTAGATACGGAGAATAATCCGGTGGCTGATTATATTGATTTTGCAAAGAATGTTCTTCGTATTCCGGAAGCCCATGAGATGATTGCCAGATATACAGTTTTGGATGAAGATGCAAAGCGATTGATTTTACTTCGACCATATCAGATTCATGCCATTGAGTCTATACGTGAGGCATCAAAGACAGGAAAATCTGGTTTTGTCTGGCATACGACTGGATCCGGAAAGACGCTTACTTCTTATAAGGCAACCAGAAATTTACTGATGGATATTCCTGCGATTGATAAAGCAATCTTTTTGATTGACCGTAAGGATTTGGATACTCAGACAACCATGGCATTTCAGGCTTATGCGAATAATGATTTGGTCGATGTAGATGAGACTGATAATGTAAATGATCTGAAAAAGAAATTAAAATCTGATGATCGTCAGGTAATCGTTACAACAATTCAAAAAATGCAGATTCTGATTAGCAAAAGATTACAGGAAGGAACATCTGAATACAACAAGATTAAAAACCTGAAAATTGCTTTTGTCGTAGATGAATGTCACAGAGCAGTTACTCCAAAAACAAAGCGTGAACTAGAACGCTTTTTCGGAAGATCGCTTTGGTATGGATTTACAGGAACTCCGAGATTTGCGGAGAATCCATATCCGCAGATGGGTGATTTGCCACGTACAACAGAGGAATTGTATGGAAAAAGACTTCACAAATATACAATCCAGAATGCGATTCATGATAATGCTGTACTTGGTTTCCAGGTAGAGCATAATGGTCCGAAAAATATTACAGATGAGACAGATGCCAGTGCATACGACAATGAGACCCATATGCTCCGGGTATTAGATATCATCCTGAACAAATCCTATTACAAGCTGGGATTTCAGAATGGAAAAGGACAAACATATGAGGGACTTTTGACAACGAGTTCCATCCAGATAGCACAGAAGTATTATGAACTCCTGACCAAGGTGAAAAACGGAGAAACATCATTAGAAATCGATGAGAAAATCAAACAGGTTCTTCCGGATTTTCCGAAGTTTGCAATTACTTATTCCGTAACAGAAAATGAAGAAGGTTCCCACGTAAACCAGGAAAAGATGCAGAAATCACTAGATGATTATAATCAGATGTTTGGTACAAAATATGAGCTTTCACAGATTCAGGGGTATAATGGTAATCTGAATAAACGTCTCGCACGGAAAGATGCAAAATTCAAGAGCAGAAGTGAGCAGCTGGATCTGGTCATTGTGGTAGACCGCCTGTTAACAGGATTTGATGCACCATGCATGTCCACCATTTTTATTGACAGACAGCCGATGGGACCACATGATCTGATTCAGGCTTTTTCAAGAACAAACCGTATTTTTGATAAAAACAAAACATACGGACAGATTGTTACTTTCCAGGCACCAAAGTTATTTAAGGAAAGTGTTGACAACGCAGTGAAATTATACTCTGCGGGAAGTACAGGGACAGCGATTCTGGCAGAATGGGAAGAAATAGAACCAGCATTTCGTAAATCGTTGGCAGCATTAAGAGTATCAGCAGAAACACCGGAAGAAGTAACACCGATGTCAATCAAAGAGAAAAAAGTGTTTGTCAAGATGTTTCAGACCTTTGACCGATTATTTGCTCAGCTCAAATCATTTACCCAGTATGATGACAGTATGCTTGAGGAGTATGGCATTACAGAAGAGGAATACGATAAATATGCCGGAGTTTATAAAAATGCTGTAGAAGAAATAAAAATAGCAGAAGGTGGAGACGATTCCGGGAACGAACCACCGGAAGATGAAACGATAGACGTCGATTATGAATTGATGGCTTATAGTAGTACAAAGATTGATTATGAGTATATTATCAATCTGATCCAGAATATTGTAACACCAGATGAAGATGCAGAAGCGGTATCTCCGGAAGAACGTCAAAAACAGATTGATGAAGTGAAACAGTATATTGATGAAATGCGGAAGGATAATCCAAAGGTAGCCGAGATTATGACGAATCTGGTTAGTGAAATTGAGGAAGATGAAAACAAATATAAGGGTCAGTCTATCTTAAATATTGTGGAAAACATGAAACGTGATTGCATTGAAAAGGTAATCTCTGATTTCTGTGTGACTTGGTACGCATCGAAAGAAGATGTTATGTATGCGGCTCTTCATTACAGAAACGGGGAAATACCAAACGAAAGTGTGATCAAAGCAACAATTGACTATCAGAGTTATAAATCCGTACAAGAAAAGGCACTTCCAAAATTCAAATATTATGCGAAGTGTATGGCAGAATTAAAGAAAACATTAGATGAAGAAATTAAACCTCTGATCAGTGTTGCATAAGAAAATAATAGGTGATTAATTGTCTGTATCAGCGTAAGTGATTCGGGAAAGGAAGACAAACTTATGCAACAGGAAACAGACAAAATGCAATTATTTTATGAGTACTATAAACAGTGGATTGAAGTGTACAAAAAAGGTGCGATCAGGGATGCCACGATGGCAAAGTATCTGATGACGCAGAAATGGGTAGAAAAACTTGCTCCGGAGTTGAAGGTTTGTGAACTCACCAGGACTGCTTATCAGAAATTGCTGAATGATTATGCAAAAGATCATGAACGGCAGACAACGCTGGATTTCCATCATCAATTGAAAGGAGCAATTCTGGATGCGGTAGATGAAGGAATGATAGAGAGAGATCCAACCAGAAAGGCAATCATCAAGGGGAAATCGCCAAGAGCAAAAAAAATAAAGTATTTGAATCAGTTTGAATTACATACGTTAATTGCTCACCTTGATATTCGAGAAGAGGTAAACTGGGACTGGTTTATTCTATTGGTTGCAAAAACCGGTATGAGATTTTCAGAGGCACTTGCAATTACTCCTTCGGACTTTGATTTTGCAAGACAAACATTGTCTATTAGTAAAACATGGGATTATAAGGGTAATGGTGGATTCCTTCCAACAAAGAATAACTCATCAGTGAGAAAAATTCAGATTGATTGGCAGATTGTTGTGAAATTTTCAGAGCTTACTAAGAATCTGCCAGAAGATAAACCGATTTTTGTTGGAGAAACAAAGATCTATAATTCTACAGTGAATGATGTACTTACCAGACATTGCAAAGCGTGTGGAATTTCAGAGATATCCATTCATGGACTTAGACATACACATGCCTCTCTTCTTCTGTTTGCAGGTGTATCAATCGCCAGTGTAGCCAGACGTCTGGGGCATGCCAGTATGACAACAACGCAGAAAACATATCTGCATATCATTCAGGAACTCGAAAATAAAGACGTTGACCTGGTAATGAGAACATTATCAGGATTATAAACGCAAATAATTAAACAGGATTACTTACGCTGATCTAGATATATAACGAATCCGAAATCAAAATGTGTAGGAGCAGTATTTTTAGGCATAAAAATGGAAACGGAGGCAGTGAAATGGATATATCAAAAGCAGACTGGAAACTTTATCGTGAGCGTGTCCCAGACTGGCAAGAACACTATATGGAAAAACTTACAGAAGAATATGTAAAATTACTAACTTCCCCAGGTCATGCGTCAGATCATTTTTGGGAATACAAAAGTGGATATTGAGAATGGAAAAGTGGACATTCAAGACAAAAAAGTGGATATTGAAAGTGTACTTTCCGAAAAAGGCAGCAACTTCTCGGTGAAAACGACGGTTCATATCCATAGACTTTTTGAAAAGTTTGGCTTTGATGAGGTGTTTGGAAGAAGTGCGGTTATGGAACTTCTTGTTATTTGGGATTTATTGGGGATATGCCATTTACATTTATGCTGATGTTTGTGTTCTTTTCGTTTGGAATTTTTGCGGGACTTGAACCAATAAGCAATCACTAAAATAGGTCGCATAAGCGAATTATTTTTGCTATAATATGCTTATGCGAAAAAAACTCGCACTATTGGTGCGAGAATTGAGGTGATTGAATGAAATTATTAGGAAATATACTCTGGTTTCTTTGTGGTGGGATAATCGGAGGTCTTGCATGGATCATTGCAGGATGTATATGGTGTGTCACAATTGTTGGAATTCCTGTTGGCTTACAATGCTTCAAATTTGCATCCTTAGCATTTTGGCCTTTTGGAAAAGAAGTTGTATATGGGAACGGAACATTCTCATTTCTTGTGAATTTAATTTGGATTCTTTTCTTTGGATGGGGAATGGCTCTTGGAAATATTGTCTTAGGGTGTATGTGGTGTATCACGATTGTAGGAATCCCGTTTGGAAAACAATTCTTTAAAATGGCACGTTTATCTTTTATGCCTTTTGGTGCAAATGTGCTTTAGAACAACCTTTTATATAAAGAACAGTCGGGTAAAAATGGCTCCGAAATTTGCAGGCAGAGACACTGCCAGCGTTACGATAGAATAAATAAGATGCCAGGGTCACAAAGTCAGAACTTTTATGAGTTTCACTTAGTTTTAAAATTTACTGTCAAACTCCCGAGAACGAAAAGAAAATGCCATGTAGGATTTTATGGGAAATCCGGCATATTTTTAATTCATATTTGGGGCGAGTAGCGGGGCGCAGAATATAAAAAATTATCAGCGGTGAGGAATAAAATGGAGAAAAACGGCTTGACAAAGCTTGCCGTGCGATGCTATTATGTCAGAAGTGATATAGTATGTTACTTGTTAAGAACGAACGAGGCATTAACTATGCATGAACTTTTTGGATGTTTATGCGGTTAGTGCCTCTTTTTCTGTTGCTAAGCGTACAGAGAATGCGTCTAGAAGCCTGCTTCTTTGTCAAGACTATAAAGAGAATGCCTGACTGTTTTTACAGATTACCGCAAATATTCATAAACATTCATACTCGTAAATTCATAACGAAAAGGAGAACAATTATGAAAGACAAAATTTTTGGCGTGCTTCAGCGCGTGGGAAGATCATTCATGCTTCCAATCGCCATTCTCCCGGTAGCAGGTCTTCTGCTCGGATTTGGTGGCTCATTTACCAACGAAACAATGCTTGAAACTTACGGACTGTTAAATGTCATGGGACCTGGCACCATTCCATATGCCATCTTCCAGGTCATGAGCGAAGCCGGTAACATTGTATTCGCAAACCTGCCGATTATTTTCGCGATGGGTGTTGCCATCGGTATGGCTAAGAAAGAAAAAGAAGTTGCGGCTCTCTCTGCTGCCATCGCATTTTTCATTATGCACGCTTCTATCAGTGCGATGATCACCATCAACGGTGGAACAGAAAACATGCTGGAAGGTGCAACTACGTCTGTTGTCGGCATCACATCTCTTCAGATGGGTGTATTCGGCGGTATCATCGTCGGACTCGGTGTTTCTTCGCTGCACAACCGTTTCTACAAAATCGAACTGCCACAGGTATTATCGTTCTTCGGTGGAACAAGATTCGTACCAATTATCTCTTCGCTTGTATATACCGGCGTTGGTATCCTGATGTTCTTTATCTGGCCAGTCATCCAGACAGGGATCTACGCACTTGGAGATCTTGTACTTAATTCAGGCTATGCAGGAACATGGGTATATGGTTTCCTCGAAAGACTATTACTTCCATTCGGTCTTCATCACGTATTCTACCTTCCATTCTGGCAGACTGCACTTGGTGGAACAATGGAAGTCGGCGGCACTCTCATCGAAGGTGCACAGAACATTTTCTTTGCACAGCTCGCTGACCCGACAGTAGAACATTTTGCAGTATCCGCAACCCGCTTCATGTCAGGTAAATTTCCATTGATGATCTTCGGTCTTCCGGGAGCCGCACTTGCCATGTACAGAACAGCAAAACCAGAGAAGAAAAAAGCGGTTGCCGGACTCTTACTTTCCGCTGCTCTTACTTCTATGCTGACAGGTATTACAGAACCACTTGAATTCACATTTATCTTTGTGGCACCAATGCTTTACGGTATCCACTGCGTATTTGCCGGTCTTGCATATATGCTCATGCACCTCTTTAACGTAGGTGTTGGTATGACATTCTCCGGCGGACTGATCGACATGTTCTTATTCGGTATCTTACAGGGAAATGCAAAAACAAACTGGATCTGGATTGTAATCGTAGGGATCGGCTACTTTATCGTATACTACTTACTGTTCGGATTCTTAATCAAGAGATTCGATTTAAAAACACCTGGCCGTGACGACGGTGAAGAGGTAAAATTATACCGCAGAAGCGACGTGGAAGCTCGCAAGAACGGCGATAACGGTTCCGAAGCTTCCTCAGAAGATGCACTTTCTCAGACTATCTGTCAGGGACTTGGCGGCAAGAAAAATATTTCCGACGTAGACTGCTGTGCAACAAGACTTCGTTGTACCGTTCACAAAGCAGAACGCGTAGACGATGCACTGTTAAAATCAACTGGCGCATCCGGCGTAGTACACAAAGGAAATGGCGTTCAGATTATCTACGGACCTCGTGTATCAGTCATCAAATCAAATCTCGAAGATTACCTCGAGACTGCGCCAGACGAAGAATTCACAGCTGGCGGAAATGATGTCGATGCAACTGCACACGCTGGTGTTGATACAAATGTTGACGGTGGCACAAATGCTGGCGTTGCAGAAAATGCCAACACAAGCTCGGCAGAAGCAACTGTTGTTGAGACAATCGTTATCTCAAGCCCAATCACAGGTCTGGCTGCTGACTTATCTACCACTCCAGACGAAGCATTTGCTGGAAAAATGATGGGTGACGGTGCCGTTGTCACACCGGAAGATTCTGTTGTAAGAGCTCCGGAAGATGGCGAAGTATGTTTTGTATTCGAGACAAAGCATGCAATTGGATTCTTGACAGATAGCGGCGTAAGCCTTTTGATTCACATGGGAATCGACACCGTTGCACTGAACGGAGAAGGATTTGAAGTATTCGTTGAAAACGGACAGAAGGTAAAGAAGGGCGAGCCACTCCTCGGCTTGAATCTGGATTATCTCAAAGAAAATGCTCCATCACTCGCTTCACCAGTCCTCTGTACAGAATTGGAAGACAACCAGAAGGTTCGCCTCTTAAAAGACGGACAAATCAAAGCTGGCGAGGCATTATTTGCAATTGACATCTATGAATAAAAGCTATGAATAAAACAAAATAAAGATTGTTATTCGTAGTTGTTAATGTTAAAATCAGATTAATCATTAGTAACAAAATTGGTCACACATGGGGATAAGATTATGTATCGAATTAGTAAAGTTCTCAATCATAATACGGTAATTGGCATTCACGCCGATGACAACCAGGAATACCTGGTGATGGGAAAGGGGATCGGATTCGGCAAAAAAGTCAGCGAGCGAATCGAAGTACGTGACGGCGATACCGTCTACTCGCTACAGGCAACTTCCAATCGTGGAAATGCAAAAGAGCTCGCAACTTCCATCCAGCCCATTTACCTTGAGATTGCAAATGAAATACTGGACGAAGCGGAAAAAGTGTTCCAAAACATTGACCGTGCAGTCCTCTTCCCTATGGCTGACCATTTGGAATATGCTGTAAAGCGCATCCAGAATCACGAACAAATCAGCAACCCACTCACGGATGATATCCGCGTCCTCTTCCACCTGGAATACAAGACTGCGGAATGTGTCCGTCCGATTTTAAAAGAGCGTTTGGGAATCACCATTGATGACAATGAAGTCGGATACATTTCCCTTCACATTCATTCCGCAATCAAAGACGAAAACGTTTCCCTGGCAATGCAGATTGCACGTGCCGTGCGCGAATGCATTTCCCACGTTGAGCAGGCTGTCAACCGACCAATTGATGTCATGTCTCTGTCGTACAACCGACTGATGAACCACATCCGTAACATGGTCGCACGAGCACTGCAGCACGAAGAATTGAAGTTAAACTTAAACGACTACATGGAAGTCAAATTTCCACAGGCATTTCAGATGGCGCAGACCATCTGCGATCAGGTCGGAAAAAACCTGTGCTGCACACTCAGCGATGCTGAAGTCGGATATCTGGCGATGCATATTGAACGTGTCGTCCACGAAGACGAAGATCTCGAGGCAATCGAAGCCAGAGATTAAACATATCATGATATATACAAAAAGGGGATGTGAAAAAACTCGATTGAGTTTTTTTGCATCCCTCTTTTTGCTTATATTGTTAAAAATGTTTTCAATCTTATCATGAAGGACTTCGTTGATGAAATATCCAAAGGTTCGGTATGATGGACTCTATCAGGGGTTCTGAATAGTTACAAACACAGAAAGTAATATTAGACGCATGGAGGGGTAAAATACAGGGTGTGAGAGAAAGATTTTTAAATTAAGGGAATAGATATTGAAGCTCAGATTGTTCTATGATAGAATATCATTACTAAAAAGTGTGCAGAAGCACAGAATTGAGGAATATAATGATGGAAATTAAAAGAGATGCTTATCTACAGCAGTTGACCATGCGAAAAGATAACGGAATGATAAAGGTGATTACCGGCATTCGTAGATGCGGCAAATCTTTTTTATTGTTTAACATTTTCAAGAGATATTTACAAGAGAATGGTGTTAATACCGATCATATTATTGAGATTGCCTTGGATGGTATTGAGAATGAGGAATTAAGAGATCCCAAGCTGTGCTTTAAGTACATCAAAGATGCCATGAAGGATGATGATAAGTATTATCTTCTTCTGGATGAAGTACAGTTCATGCCACGATTTGAGGAAGTGCTGAACAGTTTGTTACGCATGAGCAACATTGATGTGTATGTCACCGGAAGCAATTCTAAGTTTCTGTCCAGCGACATTGTGACTGAGTTCCGTGGCAGAGGTGATGAGATCAGAATCTATCCCCTCTCTTTTGCAGAGTTTTATTCTGTCTATGAAGGTGATTACGACGATGCCTGGGATGACTACATGATCTATGGAGGATTGCCGCAGGTCGTAAGTTTACAGAGTGAACGACAGAAGGCAGATTACCTGAAAAACATCTTTGCAAATGTTTATCTGAAGGACGTAATTGAAAGAAACAAGATCCAAAATGTGGATGAAATTGGCATTCTGGTTGATGTGCTTGCATCTGCAATTGGTGCACCGACCAACCCTTCAAAGATTGCTAATACCTTTGCCAGTGAGCGTCAGATGAGTTACACAAATAAAACGATTTCCAATCATATTGACTATTTGGCAGATGCGTTTTTGATTTCTAAAGCAAACCGATACGATATTAAGGGCAGAAAGTATATTGGTGCAAATCTGAAATACTACTTTACCGATCCAGGCCTGAGAAATGCCCGTTTGAATTTCAGACAGCAGGAACCTACTCACATCATGGAGAACATTGTTTATAACGAGCTTCTGATTCGTGGCTACAATGTTGATGTGGGTGTTGTGCAGATCTTTGATAAAGATAAAGAGGGCAAGCGTGTCCGTAAGCAGTTGGAAGTTGATTTTGTAGTTAACCAAGGCAATCAGAGATACTACATCCAGGTTGCTTATGACATGACTTCAGAAGAAAAGCAGAATCAGGAGTTCAATTCTCTGCGTAATATCCCGGACTCTTTCAAGAAGGTTGTCATTGTAAATGGCAGCAAAAGACCTTGGAGAAATGATGAGGGATTTGTCATCATGGGAATGAAATATTTCCTTTTGAACGCGGATAGTTTAGAGTTTTGACATTGGATAGAACACATTGGTGAGCCTTAGAATGTTTGACGTATGAAAGGAGTGAAAACGTGGATGACGACACAGTGGAATAAAGATGATTTGTTTTATGTATGTTCGATGATTGAGTTTGTTGCAAGAGAAACTCATAATAAAGTAAAAGATGTAGTTGGGAAAATGACAGATGAAGATTTAGTGCTTCAATTAAGAACGGCTGGTGTAAATCACTGTCTTTCTTTTGAACAGGTATGTGATGAATGGATTGAAGAATATCAAATTACAGAGGGAAATTTTGATAATATTACAACTTGCAAATATAGTGTTCCAACAGTAACTTCAATTGGAAGAGTATACCAAACGTTAATATTGAATGTTATGGGTTTGTATGCGAATGTAGTAAAATGATCACAATCAATAAAGCAATTAATAACGCCGATACAGGATTTTTATAATCTTATACCGGCGTTTGTTTACGAGATAATGTGTTTTACGCTTACTTTCCAAATGTATTGCTGGATTTAGCTGCAGCTTTAGCTGTCATGGTGTTGGTGGACTCAAACAAGGAAGTTGTCGGTGCGACCGGACACATCAGTACTCGTCCTGTTCCACGATAAACATTTACCAGGCCCTCTCCGCTAACTGCAGATCCTACAAGTGTTTTTGTAGATCTTTCTACGGTGAATTCTAGATTTGATGACCAGCATACAGCAAGATTTCCGTCAATTTTCAGTTCATCATTTTCCAATATGACTTCGATCAATTCATCTTCAGGAACATTAGATTCCAATGCGGCTACACCATTTCCCTGCAAACTCAGATTAAACAGACCTTCGCCACCTAGTACGGCTGATGAAAGGTTCTTTCTGGCTACAACGTTACTTTTTACATTTGCATCACAAGCAAGGAACATGCCATCTTCAATTGTCATTCCGGCTGATCCCCACTTGCCAACATCTGCAAGAATAATGTATTTATATGTTGGTTCCAGTACCAGACAGCCTTCGCCAACATATTCCGGTTTAACTGCTGTTTCTTTTGTAACGACACCTTTGATTGCTTTTCCAAGAAAATCTCCGATGCCTTTTACGCCAGATGTAGCTCGTACATTTCCACCCATCCATTGCATGGCACCAGCTTGGATAATAGCAGAATGGTCTTTATCAATATCAATAACAACCTGTCTTCTTCTAACATTCATTTTACTCATGAAATACTCATTCATTGCATTCATAGGTGAAACGCTGGCATCCGTTTATTATAATAGAGTCAGCATAGATAGAAAACAATTTGTGCAGAGAAATATAAAGACAGAATTCTCAAAATTCGAACAATATAAAGATGCAAATCCTCATGGTGGATGCGTATTATGAAAAATAAAGCTATCGCTTTATAAACTCTTGTATTTCTCGAAAAAATATAGTACACTATACCACTATACTAGATTCAAATGCATTGGACTGTACTCCCAACGACATCATGGAGTTCAATGATGACAGCAAGTAAAGGAGATTTTTGAAGTGGATACAATTTTAACAAAAATTACGCAAGGCGTGGATTTCAAAACGAAGGATAAAATTTCTTACATAAATGCTGTTGTCCTTATGGGGCTGTTTACTTTTCTGTTTTTAGGTGCGGAGTATTCATATGTGGATGTGCTTTCCCGTATCGTATCAGAAGATAAGACTGTGCTGGCGCAGAATTATGCGTTGGGCGTAAGTGCGGCGGGGTTTCTTTTGTATCCGTTGTTTAACCGCTTTTGCAAGGAACGTTTGAAAACGATATGTTTTCTTTTTATCGGTTTGCTATCTGTCTTGGGCATAGCTTTTATTGGGGTGGGTACGGCTTATACTGCGATTTTCACAACCGGACTTGTATTATTCCTGCTTCTCGGCTTACTCGGCAGCGGCGTGTTTTATGTTTCCATGCGTATGATGAAAACGGACAGATATTTGGCGAGGACTGTGGGTATTTCGTATGCGATGGGAATCCTGCTCCAATTTGTAAACAATAATCTTGTTCGGTCAGAAATTGCAGAAACGGTCATTTTATCCGTGTTTTCGCTGCTGCTTATCTGGCTGCTGATGAAAAATGATTCGGCTTACTGCCGACAGGACGAACAGAATACACAAGGTTCGACAGAAGAAAAAGTCAAAGAAGATACAGGGAAAATAAAAAAAGGCGATATCGTTAGTATTCTTATGATCCTGCTTGTGGCACTTATGACTTGTATGTTCAGTACCCTTGACAATGCGGTAACGCTTGTCCACGCCGGCGGAGCAACGGACATCGGGCAATGGCCGAGAATCCTGCTTGCTTTAAGCGGTCTGGCGGCAGGCTTTATCTTTGATATAAAAAACCGAAAATATATGGGGATAGTGATGTACTGCATAATGGTGCTGTCCACCATCTGCGTCGCTATACTGAAATTTGCCGGACCATTTATGGCGGGGCTGATTGTATTCTATCTGTCAGCGGGATTTTTTGCCGTGTTCTTTACTTCCGGTTTTATGGAAATATCCCGCCATATGAGAATCCCGGAACTTTGGGCAGGTATGGGACGGGCGGTAAATAATATCGCTGCCGCTGTGATCGCTAACTTTGTTTTAACCCTTTTATCTTCTGACAGTAATCTTACAGTTATTATTCTTGTGCTGGTTTTGTTTGTGACAGTCAGCGTCGTGGCGGTCATATACACCTTTCAAAAGAAAACTTTTATGGAGCAGCTCATTACAAATGCCGCCGATGTGGTTGATGAGAAAGAAAGGCTGCGGAAATTCTCGGAAGTGTTTTCGTTCACGGAAAGAGAGAGCGAAGTGTTTAACTGTCTGGTCAATACAGAGGATAGCATTCAGATGATTGCGGAAAAATTGTATGTTTCCAGACGGACTTTGGAACGCCATATTTCCGCCATTTACGAAAAGACCGGCGTAAAATCCCGTGTGGGATTGCTCAACCTTTACAACAAATGATCTTTTGATGTCGGCATTCATCGAGCCGCCTTCTGGAAACAGAGGGCGGATTTTTTATGCCTTTTTTGATAAAAATCACCTTTTTGCCTTGATTTTGAAGAATGGCGGAACTCCGCCACCCCATGTTGACAGATTGGCGGAGCTCCCTTATATACTTTTTTTCCTCTTTTTCCCATAATAAAGTCGGTATTTATGCGAAACAAGTGAAGCGAGCCGTTACTGCTGTTGCCGACCGGATATCACAATATCTGGAAAATAAGACAGTGCTGGCGAATGCTTTGCTGAGAAGATCAAAATTACATGAGTCTGTTTGCAAGGCTTAGAAAATGGAGGAATCATTATGAAGAATCAAAAAAGACACAGCAGGAAGCTGCTGAGTATCCTGCTCGTACTCTGCATGGCACTGACCATTGTGCCGATAACTGCGTTTGCGGCAGGAGTCAACTACATTGACAAAATTAGTGTCACCTACACCAAACCGGACTATAAAGCTGGCGATGCACCGCAGGCAGCAGCGACGGTGACAGAGGGAGAATGTTCTGTTGCCTATGAGTATTGGATGGAAATAGAACAAAAAACAGAAGGCAGTGTCTGGACAAGTACAGGACGGTATTGGTATTCTGATTCGAGTAAAATGGCGTCTCTTGCAGCAGACAAGCAGATTACACAGTTTGAAGCAGGACACCATTATACCTATAATATTGTACTTAAAACAAATAGCGGCTACTTTATCAGCGAGGAT
This sequence comes from [Ruminococcus] lactaris ATCC 29176, assembly GCF_025152405.1. NCBI lineage: Bacteria > Bacillati > Bacillota > Clostridia > Lachnospirales > Lachnospiraceae > Mediterraneibacter > [Ruminococcus] lactaris. Next base: position 2,451,850 of record NZ_CP102292.1, on the reverse strand, counting down.
ACAAGTGTTTCCGCAGGCGGTCATAAGTTTGATAAGGTGGCTTTCAAAGCGAATCTTGAAATAAGAGAGATGAGTACGGAACTGCGTATTTACAGTCCTTACTCAATCGATCTTCCTGCCGCCAGCACCGATGAGGTTATCACCACAGTTGACATCGGTAATGTTTGGAAAAACTTGGATTCCACAAAGCCCGTTGCGTTTACAGCGGAAGTAAATCCCAACAATTCTGCTTGCAGCGGAAAAGTGGAAATCGTGGAAGAAGCGTGGGAGAAGTCCACTTATGGTGAAAGTACCCCGATAACAGACGTTATTAAAAGCACAGATACTCCCCGTAACCCGATTGCCGGTGGAGAATACTGGTATAGCATTGTGTTAAGGGCGAAAGAGGGATATGTATTTTCTGATAATGTGACTTTTATTTGTGAGGGAAAAACATATACCGCACAAACGGCAAATACAAGCGTGTCTGATAATGGGAAAACCTTTACTGCGTGGGAATTTTTGCTGCCTGTCATAGTAAGCGACGGGGCAGACGATACCGTAATAAAAGATGTTGAAGTGATTGGTGCTACACTTTCTTATGATGCGGGAGATACACCAAAGGCTACTGCTGTGACTAGAGATATTGGTGCAAACTATGAGATTGCTTATGAAAGTTGGGAAGACGAGCAGCATGCTTTATGGTACTCGGATGAACACTATTATCCTAGTGAACTCTTCTTGGACAGGTTTACTTCGTTTGAGGAAGGGAAATCCTATAGATATTCAATTCTGCTGAAAGCGAAAAACGGACGGACTTTCGCAGCAACAGATTCGGGACTGACAGTAACTGTAAATGGTTGGACGGTTGAGCAGCAAAATATTAGTATGAATCTGGACGGACAATCTGTGTATGTTACTGGTATTGCAACAATTACACCGACCAAGCCGGTTGAACCAAAGGAAATTGAAGTTATAGAAATCAATAATGCAACCATAACTTTTAAAGATGGTGATAAGCCTGTATTTACTGGCAATGTACCCGATAATAAAGACTACGCATTTCGGTGTGAGTGGTGGAGCCTGGACAGCGATACTGGTCTGGTTTCTACTGAGCCGGAGTGGGGAAGCGGAATTTATAAAAACAAAATTACTACTTTTGAAGCTGGAAAGACCTATCATTACGGGGTGTATGTGACTGCATATTACGGCAATTTCTCACCCGATGCCAAGCTGAAAATCAACGGTCAATATGTGAATTATAAGCGGATAGGCGATGACGACAATATGCAAACCATGTGGCTTGAAACTGATTTGACCATGACGCCATTTGATTCTTCTCACACGCACAGCTATGGAGCAGATTGGAAATCAGACTCAGACAACCATTGGCACGAATGCTCCTGCGGCAGCATCGCAGACAAAGCAGCTCACGATATGGAAACAAAGAACGCTAAGGACGCAACTGCAACGGAAAAAGGCTACACCGGCGACAAAGTGTGCAAAGTATGCGGTTATACTGTAAAGGGCAAAGAGATTCCGGTTTCGGGAACAACAAAACCGACCAATCCGACAAAACCGGATGGAAATACAGATGTCACCAGTCCTAAGACAGGCGACAACAGCAATCTGTGGCTGTGGTTTGCAGTGCTGTTCCTATCTGCTGGAATGCTGATCGGAACAAGTGCGTATTCCAAGAAGAAAAAGTATTCTAAGTAAGCTGTTCCGACTGATTTCGATAGGGAAATCAGCAAAGATTCTACATCATTGAATATTGTTAGAAAAAGACGGCTGAGCTACTAATCGTATTGAGAAGGAGAAAGAATTAAAAATGAACGCAATTATGGTACGGAGATCAAAATGAAAAGGGTATTAAAAATGCTTCCGGAGGTTTTCAAAAGACAAAAAGGTATATAGCAACACAGGCGGCGGGCTGTACTTATGCAAGTGAGTTACAGCTCGCTTTTTGTGTGCTTTGACTTATATCCCCATCATATCGCCCCTGCACTTATGCTGCAACGCACACCGCCGCAGACCGACCAAGACCGGAAGGACGAGCCTGTTTTCGGGGCTGGTATACTGTCCCGACTGCGGTGCAAAACTGCATTTCTCAGCCGCCAAAAGCATGATGCGAAATCAGGAGCATTTCCGCTGTGCCAATTACAAATCGGGACGGGGAGACTGCACCCGGAGCTTGTTTCGGAATGGTCGGAAAAGAATTTACCGCTTACACCTGATGAATATCGTTACAAATGTATTGAATTAGCAATGATATGGCATTATAATAAAAGAAAAAGAAATGGAGGTATCTAAAATGGCAAGTACAATTCAAATCAGGGTAGACGATGATTTAAAGAGTAAATCAGATCAGCTTTTTAAGGATCTTGGAACAGATACAACGTCTGCAATAAGAATGTTTTTAACACAGGCTGTTGCATATAACGGATTCCCATTTGAAATAAAAAGAACAGTGCATAATCCATATACATCTATGATAGAAGATGAGATGCTTCAAAGACTGGAACAATCATAAGCAAGCGGCGAAGAATGTGCTTGATGATTTTGAGGATACTGTAGAACTGTTAAAACATGTAGCAGGAAATATGAAAACATGTGATAATCCACGCTTACAGAGTCTGGGATACCATCGAATAAATTTTCAAAAGCACAGATATTTCATGCTGTACAGAATAGAAGATGATGTTGTATATGTGGATGACATTTTCCATGAGTTGCAAGATTATGAAAACAGAATGATATAAATTGAATATTAACGATGAAAAGATCATTTACCGTAAAATCGTAGATGGTCTTTTTTATCCTTTGACGATGAAGGAAATCAGATGGTGAAAGGTGCTGGTATGAAACTGAACCACTATAAGAGAGAAAAAAATAAAACGAAGGAATTCCTCGAAAATTGAGAATTACATACGTTAAATTCTTTGCATCAGGTATATATTTTGAAAAGTTATCTGGTTATACTGACAATATCAAAAGGCAGAACTGTTAGAATGAGGTAAGCAGATGGATACAGCACGGAGAATAAAGTTAATTCGGATGATTGAAAAGATAGAGAAAAATCCAAAATTCAGTAGTAAAATTTGTGTGAGAAATGCATCTGAATTTATAGCAGAAAAACGGCAGAAAAAATGAATGGCATCAATCAGAACAGGAGCCAAAAGGAGTAGAATATGTTATCATTATTATTTGCAATTTGTATGATCTGGTTTATTGGAAAATTCTTTATATTTGGTATAAAAACATCGTGGGGAATTCTGAAATTGCTCTGTACAGTAGTATTCTTTCCCGTTATCTTAATGGGTATGGTTGTTGGTGGACTGATGTATATTGAATTTCCACTGCTGATCATCGGTGGAGTCATCGCAGTGTATGTAAAGAAGAGAGGCAGTGAACCATAAATAGGTTCGCTGCCTTGCTTTTTCGCACTTATTTCTGTTTTTCTTTTTCTTCTCGGAACAATTCAATGTTCAGTCCCTGTTCTCCGGCTGTCTTATCAACCCAAAGATTCAGGGAATCTATTGCCAGAGAAATCTCATCCAACTTATTGCTGATAAAAGCAAAATCCCTGATTTCATCGTCGCTGATTCTACCGTCACGGGCAATCTGGATCAGGCGTGTAGTCAGAGGATTGATTTCATTTAAACTGGCAATGGTTTCCAGGATTATATTGGATAAGTCGGTAACTTCGACTTCCGGAACATAGCGATGTCCGATTTCACACTTATGAGAGCAGTAATAGTTACAGAGATCCGGTCGTCTGTAAGCGTCGGCCATCTGGATAATATCGTAAGGTGTAGGCTCTTGTATTTCATATTCAAATTTTTCAATTTTAGAATCAGAAACAGCAGTCATTTTTTCACTGGCTTCTGATCTTGTAAGACCGGCTTCTTCCCGGCAAATCTGATAAATTGTCTTATTTTCTCTCGTAGATTGTTTCCCCATGAGAATAACCTCCCTGTATATCGCAAAACATGAGGATTATCGGGCGGTAACTCCGCATGCTGTACGCGTATTTTCTTTATGAATTTTATTATACTTGAAGCATTAAGAAACAACAAGCACATTGTTGCTATGGAAGTTATGAAAGGCTCAGAAAAAGGTATTCTGGGTCTTTTAACATAGAAGAATAGTCGTAAAAAAAGCAGGGATTTTTATACCCCACCTATTGGTATAAACTGTAATCATCAAAGAAGATTAAATCATAAAATTCACGGAAATGGAGGAGTGGGCAATGAAAGGATTTAACACAGGTGATGGTTACATGGGATTGGTAGATGGTAAATATATCTTGTTTGCCAGCGAATCCGATTACTATGAATACATGAAGGATTAAGGTGGTGCTATTATGAAAGGAATATTCGGAAGTATGTTTGATTTAAACCATGATGGAAATATCAGTCTGCTAGAAAGTACAATGGAATTTATTTTTCTGAATGAATTGCTGAAGGATGATTCTGAAGAACGGACGGAACTGGAGTTATCTGGACTGGATCCGGACGAGTTGGAGTTTATGGATACAGATGAACGAAGAGAAGTACTGGAAGATGCCGGATTGGATCCGGATGAATATGATTTCTAAGGAGGAGCAATTACGATGACAAAAGTATTTATCACACTGACAGGAACAAAGCATTATTTTGGAAATGATTTTCTTGAAAAGGGAATGAAAATCCGACTGGAGAAAGAGCCGGATAATGAATATGACAAGGAAGCAATCAAAGTTACTTATAAAGGCCTTGGAAAAATCGGGTATGTGGCAAATAGTCCTTATACCGTGATTGGTGAATCAATGAGTGCCGGACGTCTCTATGATAAGATTGGAGATGTTGCATATGCCAAGGTGCTGCTGATCACATCAGTTGGAACTATTTGTAAAATCTGTAAGAAGAGTCTGGTAAAAGAAGAGGAGGAATAAGAGTGATGAAAAATAAAGATATGTTAAGAAAAATTTATTATGAGAACAAAGCAATGAATAGAAATATGCAGAGATTCTTGAGCTGGATGATCCTGAATATAAGAAGAAAATTTCATCTGTAGTCCCGCTACTTATGATATACTGATGATATCGTTGATATATCTAAATTATGATGAACAGGAGGCGGGGAAAGTGCCAAGAGGAAGTAATCAGAAATTTAAATTATACCGGCTGGCTCAGATCATGATGGAACAGACAGATGATGATCATTATATCACCATGCCGGAGATTATAGAAGAGCTGGCAAAATATGATGTAACAGCAGATCGGAAAAGCGTGTATGCAGACTTGCGTGATCTGAGTATTCTTGGGATTGAGGTAGAGGGAGAGCCGATCGGGAATCGTTATCATTATCATGTGGTAAGCCGGGCATTTGAACTTCCGGAATTGAAGCTTCTGGTAGATGCGATTCAGTCCTCGAAATTCATTACGGAGAAAAAGACCAACAGACTGATCAAAAAACTGGAGACGCTGGTCAGCAAATACGATGCACAAGAGTTGCAGCGTCAGGTATTTGTGTCCGGAAGAATCAAGACAATGAATGAGAGTATCTATTATACGGTAGATGCAATTCATAATGCGATATCCGAGAATAAAAAGATCAAATTCCAGTATTATCAGTGGAATGTAAAAAAAGAAATGGAATTGCGGCATAATGGGGCATGGTATCATATCAGTCCATGGGGACTTTCATGGGATGATGAAAATTACTATCTGGTCGGTTATGATTCAGAAGCGGAACAGATCAAGCATTACCGGGTAGACAAGATGCTTCATATCAGAATGTCAAATGAAAGCAGAGAGGGAAAAGAATATTTTAAAAAGCTGGATATGGCAGACTATGCAAAGAAGAGTTTCGGAATGTTCAGAGGTAAAGAACAGACTGTAAAAATGCAGGTGGATAATCGACTGGCGGGTGTGATTATTGATCGTTTTGGAAAAGATGTGATGATGATTCCGACAGATGAAGAGCATTTTACGGTGAAGGTGGATGTGCATGTGAGCAGACAGTTTCTTGGCTGGATCTTCTCTCTTGGAGAAGGAATTAAGATTGTAGGACCGGAGGAAGTTGTGAACCAGATGAAGGCGGAGTGTGAAAGACTGATGGGACAATATCAGTTACCACAATAAAAATAAACTGTCTGACAGAACAGGATAATGAAAATACATCTGAAATCAAATAAGTGACAGTAAAAAGAACAGGATAACAGGGACAGAACAGGAGGAACAGGATGGCTGAGTCAAGACAGGATGAATTATATGATGCCCTGCAGCTTAAGGGATATCCGGAAGATTTTTGCCGGGAAATTGCATACAGGCAGATGAATACCGATTACACTGCAACCCGGATGCTGGGGTATCTTTACAGGATATCAGAACCGAGACCGGAGGATGTTGTAGATGAAATGCTGGCGATTTTAAGCGACCGGAATGCAATCATTCAGAAAAAAGAATTGGAACATGCACAGACAACGATCAATAAAATATATCGGGAAGGGTTGTAGGAAGGAAAAGCAGGAATACGATGAGTGAATATATAACCACCTATACAGGATTACATTTCAGACCGACAGAGCCAGATTCAGATTTGATCAGAATACAGGATATTGCCCATGCTCTGTCGCTGATCTGCAGGGGAAATGGGCATGTGCAGACATTCTGGTCTGTGGGAGAGCATTGTATCTGCTGTGCAAAAGAGGCAGCAGCGAGAGGATTTTCAGAGCGTATGATACTTGCATGTCTGCTCCATGATGCAAGTGAGTGTTATCTGTCGGATGTGCCGGCACCGTTTAAGAAAGAATTACCGGAATATCAGGAAAGAGAAAACCGACTGCTCAGTATGATTTATAAAAAATTTCTTGGCTCAGACCTGTCGGAAGAAGAACAGATACAATTAAAAGAAATAGATCGTGCAATGCTTTGGTATGATCTGAAAAGACTCCTGAAAGAACCACAATCCGGCGAAGCACCACAGCTTCATATGGAACTGAATTATAAAGTCCGCAGTTTTTCAGAAGTAGAAAAAGAATACCTTGCGTTATTTGCAAGGTATTCAGAATTGTCGGGTAATTGCCGGGTATACGACATTAGTGACGATATTTAGCTTTGAAAAGCAGGCAGAGATAGTATCTTTACAGAATATCACTTCCATCCGGGATTTTGGAGATTACTGTCCGGTTGATCCTTAAAAGGAAGAGGAGTGATACTACAAGGGAAACAATTTCTGCGATCGGGAAAGACCACCATACAACGTGAAGTCCGCCGAGCTTCGATAAAATGTAAGCAGCAGGAATCAACACAACAAGCTGTCGCATGATGGATACGATCATGCTGAAGACTGCCTTACCGAGAGCCTGGAATACTGTTCCGGAAACGATACAGAACCATGCAAGCAGATAGTGGATTCCGATAATACGAAGTGCCGGGATACCGATCGTGAGCATATCTTCTGAAGCGTTGAACATCCCAAGCAGGATCTGTGGGATTCCCTCAAAGCAGAGGAATCCAATAAAAGTAAGACAAAATGCCGTGATCAGACTGAGCCTGATGGTTTTGACCATACGTTTTCTGTTTCTGGCACCATAATTATAAGCTATGATCGGTGTAATTCCATTATTCAGCCCGAACAGTGGCATAAAGAAGAAACTTTGCAGTTTAAAGTACACACCAAAAACGGCTGTTGCGGTTGAAGAAAACTCGATCAGAATCCGGTTCATGGAGTAAGTCATGACAGAACCGATGGACTGCATGATAATCGAAGGTACACCAATCGCATAAATGGTTCCAATGATCTTTGCACTGGGGCGGAAACCACGAAAATGCAGTTTTACATCGTGGTTGAACTTGTGATTGCAGGTGAATGCGACGATTGCAGCGACACACTGTCCGATGACGGTTGCAGCAGCAGCACCTGTAACGCCCATTTTGGGACATCCGAGTAATCCAAAGATCATGATCGGATCTAAAATAATATTCGTAATCGCTCCACATAATTGTGAGGTCATACTGAAGATTGTTCTTCCGGTAGAGGTAAGCAGACGCTCAAAAAATATCTGGGAGAGCAGTCCGAAGGAAAAGATCATGACGGTTCTTAAGTAGTCGATTCCCATTTCCATGATTTCTGCATCTGCGGTTCCAATCTGACTTGCGTAGAAAGGTTTTACAATCGTAAATCCGAGTATCAAAAATACAAGATAGCTCAGAAAGTAAATAAATGCAGTATTTACGGCAATTTTATCAGCCTCGTCGGAACGGCGTTCTCCAAGAGCTTTGGAGAGTAAAGCATTCATACCGACACCTGTACCGGTTGCCACTGCAATGAGCAATGTCTGTAAAGGGAATGCTAAAGATACGGCCGTAAGAGCATTTTCAGATAATTTTGCTACAAAGATACTGTCAACAATGTTATAAAGTGCCTGCACAAGCATGGAAATCATCATTGGCAGGGACATGTTGAACAACAGTTTGCCAATAGGCATGGTTCCCATTTTATTTTCTGCTGCAGGAGCAGTTTTCATTTTCTGATTCATAAATCCTCCTATCTGATGTATTTGCATCGTGTCTGACCATGATAAGATAAATCAATGTTCAAATGATGGCAGACGGGATGCCTGAATAATTATGTGCTAATTAAATATAGTATCATGCCGGAGAGAGACTTTCAAGTTATATTATTATTATTGAGATAAGTCCCCTTATCCACTGATATGCGTCAGTGATATAAGGGGACTTCCTCTGTCCGAATTTCCTTTCTGTCGTTCGTTATTTTAAAGCTGATATCGTTTTGAAATAAGGCTTGAAAAGGCTGTAGTATTTCATCCCGATATTATTTCCATAAGCCTTGGTGATCGCAGAACGGACTCCATTGAGATTTTTAGATTTGTCCTTATTTTTTTCAAGGAAATCTAAGAAGTTTCCAGGATCGTCCAGGTCACTGTGCGAAAAAATGATATCAGTAAAATAGTGTACCTTATCTTTGCGTGAAAGAGTTTCAGGTGCAAAAGAATAAGATTTATCTTTTACGGTTTTGTAAATATTTTGTCCCTGCTTCTGACCGTATACATGAACCAGGGTTTCGTGAATTGCAATCAGATTATCTTTGCCAAGGCAGTTGATGAGAGCGTCGACTTCTTCCTTATCAAAAGAACAGGGCTTCTGAGAAGCCGGAACTTCTTTTAAAGGCTCAGGACAAATGGAAGAAGAAACTTCTTTCGGTCTGTCTTTAAAAGGAAGTTCTTCAGCAGAAGATCCCGGATGAGATTCTTCGCCGGAAAAATCTTCTGTAGATTGCACCTCGACAGAATTGGATTGTTCTGCCAGGCGAAGAGCCGCTTCTTTCTGTCGTTGCAAAGCTAATTTGCAGTAATTCACATTGATTCTGTTTACAGGAAAGCCTCTTTTTTTCCAAAAGTTGACCGCAGGATCATAACCGGTATCGTTACTCATTACAATGAACTCAGAATCTTTCAATTCTTCGTTCTTCATCAGATAACCAAGGTAAGAGATCAACTGAAAATCCAGAGCATTATTTCCCTCATTACATTCTTCAAATTTAATTTCGCGAGTACATCCGAGCAGTTTGATGACTGATGAATAGGACATATGAGGTGAATTTTTCGTATAAAACACGATGATCTTATCCGTTTCGTCACTCAGATCCAGCAGCATCAACCAGTTGTCGTTGACATTCTCGCTGTCTACTAAATAATATTTAATAATAACCACCATTCATTCGGACAAGATTATTGTAGCACGATTGGGGAGAAAGGACAATTTGTATTTGTTGGGGGATAGAGTAAACTTATTGTCAGTTGAGAAAGAATAAAGAGCTCCTAGATATAAAAGATTTGAATTCGGTCACATCTGTAAGCCATTTCTCGTTCGGTGCATCTGCATAAAATTCGCGATTCAATATATTTTCTGCTACAAACTGTGGATTCGCCGCCTGACGTGTACATCCATTATTTGTATATTTAATTGTTGATTTAATGTCTTTTTTTCTGCATATGCGGAGAACTCGTTTATCATTGACTTTTATACCATGATATCGTTCCAAATCATCTCGTATTCTGCGATACCCCTTATCTGGTGATTCTGTATGTATTTTTTCGATTTTTTCTGCAATCATCTTATTTTTTGCTTCATTAGCCGGAATCCCTCTGTGTAACCATTTATAATAAGATGCTCTACTTACATTTCCAAGCTTACACAGTGCGCAGACAGGATAACCGTATGTATCATTTTCTTCTTTAATCGCCTGATAAATATGTTCATGTCTTAACAGGCTTAACCCCGCCTCCCTATATAGTCAAGTCTTTTTTCCTTATTTTTCAAGGGATTTTTAGTTCCATATCTCAGATGAATGAGCCAAGAAGATGGACATTTCTCTGTATCTGGTACGAAAATAGAGGGGTTGGGGTACACAAAATAAAACGTCATCATTTTCGTTCTACATGGCCTTGTGTATACCCTCCCATCTACGGCAGCGAACCTCCCGTGTCTACCAGGATCACCCGCATTTCTGCCGGGTCCTAACTTCCTTCGTCCCGCCTGTCCATAACCAGGGTGTCAGCTTAGCTCCTCTACAGGGTCATGCCCTATGGTGATTATTCCTGCCGACTACTGGCTCATTCTTTTTTGTTTTAAGTCTTACTGACCTGTTTAAGTATCAATACCTCACGGCACCTTACGGCGGACGTTTTCCCGACTCGGTCTTCATACTTCTCAGCCTTCCTGTCACAGCTGAATTCAACTCTCCGCAGCTATTTCTGAAAGTTCAATTCAACTGTGACAGAACATTACCTGTTTGTCTCTGCTTACTACGCTGCCTGCAACTGTGGCCTTCTGATATCACTCATCAGTTTCATTGGGTCATAATCCACACCCTTTGTCAGGATTGTGTAGAATACCCTAATAATCTTACATGCCACTGCTACTACTGACTGCATCTTCTTTAACGGGTTTTCTTTACGGGTTCGATAATACTCATGTATTTCCTTAAACTCAGCATTCTTCCCCACCAGTGATATCGCAGCTTCATACAGCACATATCTCAGCCGTTTTCTGCCTCTGTAGCTGATCCGGCTCTCTCCATTGTGCTTTCCGGAATCATTTGCCACGATTGCATATCCCGCCAGCTTCTGCAGCTGCTTCGGATTATCAAAACGTCCAATGTCACCTACTTCTGCAATAAATCCGCTGACTGTAATCAATCCGATTCCTTTGATTTCCATCAGTTTATCAACATATGGAATCGTCTTCAGTTTTTCCTCTATAGTTTGGAGCAGTTCCTCCATCCTTGACACATATACATCCATGTCATTCAGCAGATTCTTCAATTCAATCCTTGCCGCTTCCGGTGCTTCCTTACTTCCAACGCTATGCTCTGCAGCTGATACCAGGATCTTTGCCCTCTTCATTCCAGTGCCTCGCAGCTTCGCGTTTCTCCAAATCTGGTTTACACCGTTCACTCCAAGTATTCTGATATCCTCCGGCAATGGAGCTTCCTTGAGTATCATTCGTCCGCTGACTGCCATTAAATCCCCATAAACGTCTTTATATTCAGGAAAATAAATGGCAAACCATCTAGCGATTCGATTCTTGATTCTTGTTAGCTCTTCCTGCGTCTGGAAACGAAGATTCGATAAGCTCCTGATCTCCGCATAAATACCGGTTGGTATGTAGGGATAAGAGAAGCGTCCTTCATTGACCAGTGCCGCAATCGTCTTTGGATCCTTACGGTCATTCTTATTGGGATTGTTGTCATCCAGCTCTTTCGACTTCTTGACATGGTGCGGATTCACATGTACAGGCTTCATCCCGCTGTCCTGCAGGAATTTCCCCAGTGCAAACCAGTAATGACCGGTCGGCTCCATTCCGGGAATTACAGCTGTTTTACCTTGCTTTTCTGCGATATCTTCCACCCATGCCTTGAACATCATGAAACCCGCCTCAGTATTACTGAATTCCAGCGGCTTCTTTGTATATTCATAGTTCCGCCAATCAAATGCCCTGGCAAAATGAGTTTCACTGCCGACATCAATTCCAACAATCAAAGTTTTTTCAGTTATGGATGCAATTTTTGCGTTCTGTGTGTTACAATTCATTATAGATACCTCACTGTTTTAATAAGATTTTTTACTAACCGTCCAAAGTCAGTAATCTTATTTTACTCTGAGGTATTTCTTTTTCTCAACCTTCTTTCTTGGAATTCCCTATATTTGAATTATACAGGAAGCTCCTCTCTATTTCTTCTAATTTTTTTAAGAAAGATACTTCCATTTCCGCTTTTTGCCGTTTGGCTTTTTCTAATTTTAATTCAGCTCGAAGTTTTTCAATTTCGGTAAGAGCGTCTTCTGGTTTTCGCCGACCTCGATTATCTTGCAATGCGTCAACTCCGCTATTTTCATATTTAACTGTATAATTTCGTGCCTGCTGATAAGAAACTGAAAACTTTTCTGCTGTTTCCGCATAATTATGCCCATGTGAAATACAATAAGATGCAATTTCCACTCGTTCTTGAAATGTTGTTTTTCGCCCTTTTGTCATGATGACTTTCCCTCCCGTTCCGGAAGCGTTCAGCTCCTCATGATCATTATACTTCTTTATCCAGCTTCTGAGTTGGCGAGTTGAAAGGATTTTAAATCTTTTACAGATATCCATAAGGGAACCTTCACCTGCTAAATATGCTGCAACAGCCTGTTCTTTTTCGACTTTGGAATAATGCTTGTTTTGACTAGTTGCAAAAGCATCTGTTCCCATCGCTTCGTAATTTGTGACCCACTGTTTAAAAGACTGAAATGAAATATTTAAGTGCTTCGCTATGGAATTCATGCTTTCATTTCCATCCAAATATTCTCTTACTGCATTTAGTTTTTCTTCAACACTATATTTTGGTTTTCTTCCCAATAAAAAACTCCCTTCTAGGCAACAAGTTTTTATTATTATACTTGTCTACCTAAAAGGGAGCATATCATGATTTTACAGGTTTCTTTTTTAGAATTAAAATAATTATCGTGCTTTTGAAAAATATCTGATATAATATATTGTATAGATACATCATATGACATACTTAGAATCTCGTTAATAAAAAAAGAGAGGACTATCGTAAATGATAAAATTAAATAGTGCGATACCACTGTATCAACAAGTGGCAGAAGATTTGAAAAATAGAATAGAACAAGGTGAGTTTTGTTCAGGACAATCTATTCCAAGTGAAGCAAAATTGTGCGAACAATATGAAGTTAGTAGAATTACAATTAGAAATGCAATTGCAGAACTGGTTGAACAAGAAATTTTAGTGAAATATCAAGGTAAGGGCGTGTTTGTGCGTACACCTAAAATTTCCTCGAGTTTGACAACATTCAAAGGCTTTACATATTTTTGCCAAGAAAATCATATAAAAACTTATACAAAGATTCTTGAAAATAAAGTGGTTTCAGCTAATGCAGTGATGGCAAAAAAATTAGAACTAAAAGATGGGGAAAAGCTTGTATATTTGAAACGTCTACGACACGTAAATGATAGACCTGTTATGATAGAACATGTATATTTGCCATATTCGAAATATGGATTTCTTTCAAAAATAGATATGGAAAATTGTTCGCTTTATGAGAAAATAACAGAGAAAACAGGATTACAGATAGAAGATAATTGTTATACTTCAATTATGCTTGAAACCAATATAACAACAGAGGAAGAGATTGTTTTAATGGGACTTTCAGAATTAGATGCGGTATTTGTATTAACAGAAACGGTTTATTTGAATACGGGAAATCCGCTACATATTACAAAACAGGTACTTTTGGGGGATTATTTTAAATTTTTCATGTCAAATAAAGTAAATCAGTTATCGATGAATTGGAAAAAAATGTAACTGTAGTTATCTATAATAATTTCGGAGAGAAGAGTATATTGTATGGATTTTCAGAAGATAGTATAGACATTGAATAATAAATGTTATATAATGTATTATTATGTAACATAATGTGTTGTGACGAATAGGGAGAAGTAATATGGAAAAAAATAACAACATAAATCCAGACAGTATGATTCCGATGTATAAGCAAATAGTGAATCTATTAAATGAAAAAATTGAAAAAGGTGAATTAAAACCCGGAGATAAACTTCCATCAGAGGCTGAACTAATGGAGGCATATTCTGTAAGTAGAATAACCATTCGGTCAGCAATCAGCGAGTTAGAAGAAGATGGTCTCGTAATCAGATCTCGAGGAAAAGGGACATTTATTGCATCTAAGAAAGCTATGTATTCGGCAGATGATACGGTTGGATTTACACATTCATGTCAGCAGGAGGGAAAACAGGCTACTACAAAAGTGGTAGATGTGTCATGGATATATCCGACGATGTCAGACACACAATATCTAGATATAGAAGAAGATACAACGATTTTATGCACAAAGCGTTTACGCTTTGTAGATGATGTTCCTACAATGATTGAAACCAACCATTATGGAAAAGGATTCTCGTTTTTGGAAGGAGAAGATTTAAATCGGTCATTGTATGATATTTTACAAAAACATAAAATTACACTGGGGAAAAGCATCCGTACATTAGAAGTTGTATATGCAAATGCTCAGGAAGCAAGTTTGTTGAATATAAAAAAAGGAGAAGCATTGTTGCTTTTTACAGATAAACATCAAGATGAAAAAGGGAAACCATTGTTTGTATCAAAACAAGTGTATTGTACAGAACGATTAAAATTCTATCTTTAAAATAAAAATTAGAAAATAAAAATTAGTACTTTTGCATAAAAAATGCAGAAGTACTATTTTTTTATTGACAGAAACAGCACATGGCAGTAAACTTATTGTAACGAGATGTTATATGATGTTATATCACAAGAGTAGGAGGAGTGATAATGAACAAAATATTGCTTGCTAGTCATGGCCCCTTGGCAAACGGAATGAAAAAGACAGCGGAATTTTTAATGGGGCAAAATGAAAATGTAGAAACTCTATGCGCTTATGTAGATGAGCAATCTAAGGATCTTCCGGCAATGGTAGAAAAGTGGATGAACGAAAGAAATCCAGAAGACCAGTGGGTTGTTATCACAGATATATTTGGCGGAAGTATCAATAACGAATTTATGATAAGAGCACAAGAGGGGGGGTATTGGTTAATAGCAGGAATGAAT
Source organism: [Ruminococcus] lactaris ATCC 29176 (assembly GCF_025152405.1). NCBI lineage: Bacteria > Bacillati > Bacillota > Clostridia > Lachnospirales > Lachnospiraceae > Mediterraneibacter > [Ruminococcus] lactaris. Next base: position 2,436,719 of record NZ_CP102292.1, on the reverse strand, counting down.
CTCCCATTAGTTCTTAGTTTGTGGTATGAAACGGAAAATTTAACAGAGAAGCAATTGGAAACTAATATTTCAGAAGCAAGTGAAGGTATTGTTTTATGCAATAAGTTATTGTCTGAGGATACAGTAGAGGAAGACGATGGATTTTAAAATCAATTAAAACAAGATACGGAGGATGTAAAATGATTAAATTATTAAGAGTAGACCACAGATTATTACATGGTCAGGTCGCTATGGCGTGGACACAATCGTTAGATTCAGATTGCATTTTAATTGCAAATGATGCGGTTGTGAATGATAACATTCGGAAAACAACAATGAAATTGGCTAAGCCAAATGGGGTGAAGCTCGTTATGAAAAATATTGAAGATTCCATCGCTGCATTAAATGCGGGTGTTACAGATAAATATAAATTATTTATCGTTGTAGAGAGTATTGAGGATGCATATCGATTGGCCAAAGGATATGCAGGAATACGATCTATCAATCTTGGCGGTTGTAAGCCAAAGGAAGACATTGTTAAGACACTTTATAAGACAATTCCAGTTACTGCCCGGGATGAGGAAATGTTAAAAGAGTTGTTAAACGATGGAATTGAAATTGAAATCAGGCAGGTGCCTGGTGAACAGAAAGTAAAAGTATCAAAGAACATGTGAGGAGGAAAATTATGTTAGTTCAGGCAATTCTAATAGGGTTGATTGCCATGTTTGTTACCTTTGAGTGGATGTTTGGAACAAACTTAGGATCACGTCCAATTATTACAGGAATGCTTGTTGGACTGGTTATGGGTGATTTGAAAACGGGAATCATTCTTGGTGCAACCCTTGAAATGGTATTTATTGGTTCTATTACACTTGGAGCAGCAGTTCCACCAGATGTAATTACAGGTGGTGTTTTAGGTGCCGCATTTGCAATTTCAACGGGAAAAGGTGCAGATGTAGCGTTGGCACTGGCGTTCCCAATCGCAACATTATATTTGGTTGTTGACAATGTACTTACACTTGGAATACTTCCGTTCTTTTTACATAAAGCAGATAACTATATAGAAAAAGGCGATTTTAAAGGAATGGAGCGAATGCATATACTAGGTGGATTTGTGGTGAAAAGTTTGCCAAGAGGAATTATATGTGCAGTAGCATTTTATCTAGGAACACCAGTTATGAACCGAGTTCTTGAAGCGATTCCAGAGTTTGTTCAGAACGGACTTGTGGCAGCAGCAGGATTTATTCCGGCACTTGGAATTGCTCTGCTTGCACAGATGATTTTGTCTAAGAAAACAATGGTATATTTTATTCTTGGATTTGCATTAGCTGCTTATCTCAAGATTCCAATGCTTGGAATTGCAATGATGGCAGGATGTTTAGCAGTTATCCTTGTGCAGATGCAGGGAACACAGAAAGTAGCAGTACAGGAGGTGGAAGACGATGACGACTTCTAATACAGCAGAACAGAAGAGTGTAATTGGAAAGAAGGAATTAAGATCAATCTTTTTACGTTCATTATCTTTGGAATACTCTTGGAATTATGAGAGACAACAGAATATGGGATATTGTTTTGCAATGCTTCCTGCGATTAAAAAGATTTATCAGAAAAAAGAAGACCAGATAGCAGCAGCAAAACGCCACATGGAATTTTTTAATACAACACCATACATTTCAACGGCGGTATTTGGAATTTCAACAGCAATGGAAGAGAGCAATGCTAGAAATGAAGATTTTGATACATCATCCATTAACAATGTAAAGGTTGCATTGATGGGACCATTAGCAGGTATTGGAGATTCTATGTTCTGGGGAACGCTTCGAGTAATTGCAACAGGAATAGGTACATCTCTTGCCATGCAAGGTAGTATCCTGGGACCACTTTTATTCTGGCTTATATTCAACGTGCCGGCATTTGCAGTTCGATATATTTGCTTAAAATTCGGATATAAATTTGGAACAAGTTTTCTGAATAAGATTGAAGAATCAGGTATGATGCCTAAATTGACATTTGGTGCAGCAGTACTTGGACTTATGGTAATTGGTGCAATGATACCGAGTATGATAACGGTTAATATTGCTGGAGCTATCGGAAGTGGTGATGCAGCAGTAAAGGTACAGGAAATCTTAGATGGTATTATGCCAAACCTTGTTCCATTTGCAATGACATTAGGAATTTATGGGCTTTTACAGAAAAAAGTCAAAGTTTCATGGATATTGATCGTGCTTATGATTGTAGGAATTGTTGGAGCACTTTTAGGTATTTTTTAATTTAGATTTAGGAGGAAATTATCATGATGGTAAAGTTTGATGAAAACCAGATTTTGAAAAACGGAGAATATATTTATGCTCAGAGAGCAGAGATTGAAAAAATAGCAGATGCTGTTTGCGAGAAAGGGTTTGACAATATTTTGTTTACTTCTTCAGGTGGTTCACTTGCAATGATGCAGCCTTTTGACTATATGATTTCAGTAATGTCCAATTTGAATGTACAATCACAGATTTCAGCAGAACTTCTTGTTGAGGGAAATAATCATCTTACAGATAAGACATTAGTATTTATGGCATCAAAATCAGGAGATACAAAAGAGACAGTTGCTGCAGCTAAGTATGTCAAAGAAAAAGGAGCAACGATTGTGTCTGTTTTAGGAGTTGACAATTCGCCGATGGGTGAGTTATCAGATTATTCAGTTGTATACAAAGACGGAAGACCACAAGAGTATGTTTTGTATATGCTAATCGGAAAATTGTTGGAAAATAAAGGATTCTTTGATGATTACAAACAGTTTGCAGATGAATTGAAGAATCTTCCTGCAGCTCTGGTATCTGTAGGAAAAGCAAGTGAGCCAAAAGCAAGAGCATATGCAGAGAAGTATAAAGATGATCCATATCAGATTTGGATTGGCTCAGGTAATTTGTGGGGACCTACATATTCATTTGCAATGTGCGTATTAGAGGAATCACAGTGGCTGAGAACAAAATCTGTAACATCTCCGGAATTTTTCCACGGAACAATTGAATTGGTGGAAAAAGGAGTTTGTGTAGCTTTAAATATGACAGAAGGACAGACTAGAAAATTGGATCAGCGAGTAAAAGATTTTGTAGGACAGTATACAGATGACTTTACAGTATTTGATACAGCAGATTATGAATTGCCTGGTATTAGTGACAAATTTAGATGGATGCTTTCTCCGGTTGTGATTAACGCGGTATTGTCCAGAGTGAGCAAGAATTTTGAACAAATTAGAGATCATTCACTTGATATTAGACGTTACTATAGAAAAGTAGAATATTAGATTAATGAGTAGGATACCGCGAATAGAATTTGCGGTGTCCTTTTTTAGAGGTAAAAAATATGAAAATAGCAGGAATCGGCGATAATGTAATAGATCGTTATATGAATATGGGGATTATGTTCCCAGGTGGGAATGCAGTTAACGTTGCTGCTCATGCAGCACTTCTTGGCGCAGAGGCTGCATATGTAGGAAGCATCGGAGCAGACAGAGAAGGAAAAATATTGAAAAATGCTTTGGAAAGTTTAGGAGTAGATTTATCTCAATGCATCTTTGATCCGGAAGCAACAACAAAAAAATGTGATGTGAATGTAATTGATGGTGAAAGACATTATATAGGATGTGATTTGGGGACAAAATGGGCACATACAACGACAATTCGTACAGAAGATGTGGAATATCTAAAAACTTTTGACGTGATCCATACAAGTTGTAATGCCAAATTGCATGAAGATGTATATAAATTAAAAGATTTAACAGGAATGGTGACCTTTGATTTTTCGGTAAAAGATAAATATCGTACAGAAGAGTTTTTGAATATGACATGTCCATACTTGGAATTGGGACAATTTTCCTGTGACCATATGGAAGAACCAGAAATACAGGAACTATTAAAAAAAGTTTATGCACATGGGTGCAAAAATGTAATTGCGACTATGGGTGGCCGCGGACAGATTTTTTACAATGGAAGCGAATTTATAAAAGGAAAAGTCTATTTTGTAAAACCTGTTGACACAATGGGGGCAGGTGATTCTTATCTTGCGGCATTGATTGTATCTTTGCTGAAAAAAGGATGGAAAAAAGGCATTGTTTTGCAGGCAGATGTGATAGAGGCAGCAATGGATGATGCTGCACATTATTCATCAGACAACTGCTTGCGAGAGGGTGGCTTTGGGTTTAAAAATCAGATTGAGGAATAGAAATGAAATATATTATTTTTGATTTAGATGGAACATTGAGTCGAACAGATAAATTTATGATTCCATCAATTGAATTGGCAATGGAAAAAATGAATATACCGGTTTGGACAGAAGATGCTATTCGCTGCACGATAGGTGAACCGGTAGAAGTGACCAATCTCAAATTTTTTGGACAGAAAAAAAGCGAAGAAGCGGATAATTTCTGGAAATTAGTATCTGGTTATTATAGAACAGTATTTCATAATTCTGTTGAGGAATATGAAGGTGTAGGAGATATGCTGGATTCTCTTCATGAAAGAGGATATAAAACAGCAGTATGTTCAAACGCCGATGAAGAGTATATAGAAGAGGTATTGGACAAACTTAATTTGCACGAAAAAATAGATCGAGTAAGACCTATTATTCCAGGAAAAGGAAAAGTGGAATCATTAGCCCGTTTTTTACAGGATGAAAATCCAGAGTTCGCAATATTAGTAGGCGACCGGTGTTATGACTTTGAAGCAGCGCAGGCAAATCGTATTTTGTTTGTTGCCTGTAAATATGGATGTGGAACAGAGGAAGAGCTGAAAATGGCAGATTATTCTATAAATGAGCCACGGGAACTATTGGATATTTTGAATGAAATAGAAAAAATTTTAAAAAATTAAAAAAACTACTTTACATATAATGTTATATGATGTATTATTACATCAACGAACAAGATAACATTTAAATTTAAGGAGGAAAATAAGATGTTTAATTTTGATGTACCACGTTACGAAAAAGTTGTAGGAGATGCAATTGCATTAAGACCACAGATCGAGAAAGCAGTTGATGAGATTTGCAAGGAGGGTTATTCAAACATTTTCTTTATTGGATGCGGCGGAACTTATGCACATTCACTTCCAATGAAATATTGGTTTGATACAACTTCAGAGATTGAAACACACTCAGTAATTGCAGCAGAATTCATGGTATCAGGACATAAGAGATTCACAAAAGACTCAGTATGTGTATTCTCTACAAGAAGTGGAAATACAAAAGAGATTGTAGCAGCAATCAAATATTGTAAAGAAGCAGGAGCAAGAACTCTGGTATATGTATCAAATGATAATACACCAGCTTGTGAATATGCAGATTATAAGTTCTTCAGTTTTGCAGAAGATGATTGCCTGTGTGAAGCAATTTATACATATATGATTACATTACTGGCAAGATTCAAAAAGAATGCAGGAGAATTTGATAAATATGATGAGTTTGTAGAGCAGTACAGCAAGATTGTTCCATATCTCCTGAAAGCAAAAGAGCAGTATGAAGATAGATGTGCAAAAATGGCAGTAGAACATAAAGATACAGACTATCATATGGTAATTGGATCTGGAATGCTTTGGGGAGAAGCTTATGATTATGCAATGTGTATCCTTGAAGAGATGCAGTGGATTAAAACTAAATCTATCCATGCAGCAGAATATTTCCATGGAACACTGGAACTTGTAGAAGAAGATACAAGCTTAATCCTCTTCTACGGAGAAGATGAGACAAGACCATTAATGGATCGTGTTAAAAACTTCTCAGAAAAAGTAACAAAAGTAATTAATATTTTTGATACAAAAGAAGTTGAACTTCCATTTAAAGATGCTGAATACAGAAAAATTGTTTCTCCAATGATCATGTATGCGATTACAGAAAGATTAAGTTGCCATCTTGAAAAAGAGAGAAATCATCCACTTACAACTAGAAGATACTATCGTCAGATGGAATACTAATAAATATAAAATAAACGAAAGGGAGGCAGGTGGAACTGCTTCCCTTTTGCAATAGGAAGGTGAACAAAATGAAAAAAATAGGAGTACTTACCAGTGGAGGAGACGCTCCGGGAATGAATGCAGCAATTCGTGCAGTTGTAAAAACAGCAATTGCAAATGGAATTCAACCGATAGGATTTATTAAAGGATATAATGGGATTCTTGAAAAAAATTATCATGTTATGGATCGAGAAAGTGTTTCAGGAATAATTCATTCGGGCGGAACCATTTTAAAGACAGCAAGATGTATGGAGTTTTATGAAGCGTCATATCGTGAAAAAGCATTTCATAATGCAAAAGAAATCGGATTAGATGGCTTGGTTGTAATAGGGGGAGATGGTTCATATCGAGGAGCAGGATATTTGTCAGAATTAGGGTTACCTTGTATTGGGGTTCCGGGAACAATAGACAATGATATTGCTTCAACAGAATATACAATTGGATATGATACAGCAATGAATACTGTAGTAGAATGTGTAGACAAATTAAATGATACGTGTCAGTCACATGAGCGGTGTAGTGTAGTCGAAGTAATGGGAAGACATGCAGGACACATTGCATTAAATACAGGTATTGCAACAGGAGCTGTCCAGATTATCACGGAAGAGATTCCTACCCCAATTGATGATGTTGTAGAAAATGTTAAAAAGATTCGTGAGTCAGGAAAAGATCATTTTATTGTTATTGTTTCAGAAGGGTACGGAAACCCTGTAGAAATAGCTACGCAGATTCAGGAAAAAACAGGAATTGATAGTCGTGCCACAATATTAGGGCATGTTCAAAGAGGTGGAAATCCGACATTAAAAGATAGGGTAAACGCAACTCGCATGGGATATTATGCAGTAAAGCTTCTTGAAGAGGGCAAAACCAATCGTGTAGTTGCTTTGCAACAGGGAAATCTAGTAGATTATGATATCCAAGAAGCTCTGAAGATGAAGAAACCGTTGGATATGGATTTATATAATATGATGATGGAAATTAGCTTTTAAGAAACATAATAAATTGAATTTTGGAGAGATATAGAATGAAATATAAAGTTCTTGTTCTTGATTTAGATGGAACATTAACAAATTCAAAGAAAAAAATTACAGATTATACTAAGAAAATATTATTAAATTTACAGAAAAAAGGAGTACATATTGTACTTGCATCAGGTCGTCCAGAGTATGGAATCTGGCCGATAGCAAAAGAGTTGGAATTAGAAAAATATGGTGGCTATATTCTTGCGTTTAACGGAGGAAAGATTGTAGAGTGTAGTACAAAAAAAACAATATTTGAACGAACAATAGAATATTCGTATGTTCAAGAAATTTATGAGCAGGTAAAGGATAAAAAAGTAGCACTTCTCACATATGAAAATGATTCATTGATAACAGAAACGCCGAAAGATTTTTATGTAGAAAAAGAATCTTTTATTAATAAGATGAAAATAAAAGGGGTAGAAGATTTTATACAATATATCTCCTTCCCAATTACAAAATGTCTTATTACAGGTGATGGAACATATTTAGAAAGATTAGAGAAAAAATTACAAGAATATTTTAAAGATGAGTTAAGTATATATCGATCCGAACCATTTTTCCTGGAAATTATGCCACCTTTAATTGATAAAGCAAAATCTTTAGAAAAGCTCTTGAGATATCTGGATTGTTCTCGAAAAGAGATGGTAGCATGTGGAGATGGGCTAAATGATCTTACGATGATTGAATATGCAGGAATAGGTGTGGCAATGGATAATGCACAACCAGTGTTAAAAGAAAAATCTGATTTTGTTACACTTTCGAATGATCAAGATGGTGTTGCTGAGGCAGTAAAACATTTTTGGAAAGAACTCGCATAAAAATGAAGGAGACCAAATATGAGGATTATAGAAGCACAGGATTATAAAGATATGAGTAGAAAAGCGGCAAATGTTATTTCTGCACAAATGATATTAAAGCCGTAATCAGTCATAGGATTAGCAACAGGATCTACTCCGATAGGAGTTTACGATCAATTGACAGAATGGTATAAAAAAGGAGATTTAGATTTTTCGAAAATACATACAGTAAATTTGGATGAATATAAGGGGATTGATGCAGAAAATAAGCAGAGTTATCATTACTTTATGAATCAGCATTTATTTTCGAGAGTAAATATTGAACTACAGAATACATTTGTGCCAGACGGAATGAATGAGAATCAAGATGAGGAGTGTCAAAGATATGAGAAACTAATTGCAGGTTTGGGCGGTGTTGATCTTCAGTTATTAGGGTTGGGACACAATGGTCATATTGGTTTTAATGAGCCAGCTGAAGTTTTTGTAAAACAAACACACTGTGTTTCCTTATCAGAGAAAACGATTCAAGCAAATCAACGTTTTTTTGAATCAAAAGAACAGGTGCCGAAACAGGCATATACCATGGGAATAGGAACAATTAGGTCAGCTAGAAAAATTCTCATTAATTATTAGTGGAGAAGATAAAGCAGCATTGAGTAAATTAGATATTAAAAAAACCACCGGCAGAATCTGTTCGAATGATTCTGCCGGTGGTTTTTCAAAGATTTCTTAGATTTGTTTCCCTTAGTTTACTGTATTGATTTCGGATTGTCAAAATATCTTCTGCAACCCTTTGGGGTATGCAAAATAATCCATTTCTGCTTGGTTGTATTGTATCTGCTTTGAATTAGCTGTCAAGGACCTGCCTCTGGTGCTTTGCATCCTTGACTGCTAATTCAAGGCAGATAAACTGTAATCAAGCAGGAATAGATTACTGGGTGCATTGGCACCTTCTTCTTACTGTTCCTTTATATTAGCCGTATCTGTTCCCGAATGGCGGCAATCTTTCTGACTGTTCCGTCCGGTATTGTTGCCTGGATTCGTTCGATATAGCTTCTTGCCTGATTATAATGGTCAGCTCTTATTTCCCGAAGTGAAACCCGTATCGGCTCCACACTATCCGTCCCCGTTCTTGCCAGTTTCCTTTGCTGTCTGCTGTATTTCACCAGGTCTATTATCTTTTCACGTCCGTAATTCTTCTCATAACAACGCAGCTTGCTCATTCTGTCTGCTCCTGTTTTACTCCATCCCATTGGTCTTGAACTCAGACGATCCGACAGTACATGACTGACATGGCTTTCTGCACTACAGCCTGTTATAACCTTGCTATGATAGGTTCTCATGACTGCACTCCAGTTTCCCAGTACAAATGTCTGCAGGTCCTGTATCGGCTTCTGGTTTGACGCTGATGCCATCATCCGGTCGGTGTATTCCTTGATTCCCTGTTTATCCCGCCTATACAGCATTTTATAGATTTCACTTTTCACAAGTTCGCTTTCATCCAGCATCTGTCCTGCAGCCGCATTGATATATTTCATCAGATGAAACTTATCCGCACAGAATAAAGCTTTGTTCAGATATTTTGCTCCACTTTTAATCCAGGATGCTCCATCCCCACTGATAAAGATTCGTTTCAATTCTTCTTCGTTATAAGTTTTGTGTATAAATTCTCCTACCTTATTCCAAAATTTTTCTGTCCCATTTGTTCCGGAATAAACACCTCCAAAGTAGAATGTATTCACCAGTTCTTTTCTGGCTTTGCATTTCGGATTTTCCTGCTTGTATTCATACACATATGCAAGTTTACTGATAAAGCTACTGTTATCCTCTGGGGGATACCATCTTCCATGTTGTTCAGCCACATGATCTTCGTCTGCTTCTATAAACAGATACTTACAAACTTTCTTTTCTTCCCTTTCAGGAATCCATATTTCGTCAGCAATACCATGCACTTTATTCATCACGGTTGTCTTGCTGATTTCCTGCCTGGATGGAAGCACTTTTGTTGCTTCACTGTAGCTTGTTTTCATCGCTTCTGTCAGTAGTACCACCTCGGCTTCTTCCGTAAATCTTTCCCTTGTATCGAGTCCCAGTATCTCTTCCAACAGATAGTGATGCACCCCATCTGCTTTACTGCGGAAGTATGTGCTCTCAAACGTTATGTCACCAACAGACGATATCAGCATTCTCTTGTCAGTTCGCTGTGCTGTGTATCTTGTTTTTCTCCATCTATCCTCATAAATTTTTTCATTCATACTGGTCAGTACATTTCCAAGAAAGGCTGCCGAAAATGCCTCCGTTGTTGACTTTACCGATTTTTCCAGAGAATAGAAATCCTTTGGATTTTGAAAAAAAATATCTTCTGCTGCAATTAACCCATTCACCAATTCTTCTATAAGTGTTACAATGTTCATGAGAGTAGTCCTCCTTTAATTCTTAGTTTTCGGCGAAACCATTATATCAAAGGATGTTTGATTACTCTCATTTTATTTTTTTATTCAACTGACAAAAACTTTACTCTATATTGTTGGGGTGATACGCTTGGAAAGCAGAAAACTTCTATGTGGCAGAGCGGACGCAGAAAGCAGGATATTCCTTCGCGGTGCAGGCCCGCTTTACCTCAGCCCGTTGACCGTTTGTAACTCGAAAGTGGAAATCTTCGTGCAATGGCACTCGATTTACTTTCTCTAACAAACGTTGCAAAGTGTCTTCGGAACGCTCCCTGCTAATGCACCTGCTCAGGAACACCCTGCTTTCCGCTGACAATCGCAGTAAGAAGTTTTTCCGACTCCACAGCGTATTCACTCAACAATACAAGATTTAATGGTAGCTACAGGAAGAAATATTATGAAGTTGAGAAAGGCGGCAGGCTTGTCAGTAAGAGAAATGCAGAATATTTTTGGATTTACGACACCACAGGCTATTTATAAGTGGCAGCATGGGACAGCAATGCCGACGATTGACAATCTGGTTGTGCTGGCAGCAGTACTGGATGTTACGATTGATGAGATTCTTGTGGTACAAAGAGAGGACATAGTGCAGTTTGCTACATAATTCAATGATATGAAAAAGAAAAAATACGAGGAGAGAAAAATGAAAGTCTATGCAAAAATTCGACAGAATGGGGAATATCATTCGCAGAATATTTCACAGGCAGTTTATGGATTCCGTGAAATGGGAGCAGAAATAGTCAGATATCAAAAAATCAGTGATATTTATGAAAGTGTCACAAAGGAAGATATTGTACTTGATTATATTACCCAGGTGGAAATGATTCTTAAAAAATTTGGTGTAGTTCCAGCTTGCGAAGATTATCCAGTGGAGTTGAGAAAATTTATGGGAAGAAATGTCTGGAAAGATACAATCAATTCAATCAATACTCATCCGGAAAAATGGGGGGTTTTTGTAAAACCGGTAAAAAGCAAAGCATTTACCGGACATGTGATTCGCTCATCAAAGGATTTGATAGGCTGTGGAAGCTGTTATGAAAATTATGAAGTACTTTGTTGCGATGTTATCGCTCCAAAGATGGAATGGAGAGGGTTTATTATTTATGATGAATTGGTAGATATCAGACCGTATCGGGGAGACTACCATTATCATTTTGATGCGGAAGTAGTGGATCAGATAGTAGAAGCGTTTAGAACAATCCGTGAAAGACCCATGGGAGGAAGTCTGGATTTTGCTGTAATTGAAAAGAATGGAAAGCTTCAGACTGTGTTTCTGGAAATGAATGATGGTTATTCACTTGGAAGTTATGGACTCGTTCCAATCCAGTATGCAAAGCTGGTTTCGGCAAGATGGTCACAACTGTTGAATCGTACTGATGAATTTGATTTTAGAAAAATGAGATAGTGGTGAAGTGTTATAAATAGTTTACATCCTCCCCGAACAGTAATATACTGGTTTTGTTGGAGGAAATTTCATGGAGAAAAAAGGAAAAGAAGCAAAAGCGAAAGTTTTATGGAAACTTTTTATTTCAACTTTATATTTAAGTGCATTTACTTTTGGTGGCGGCTATGTGATCGTCACGTTAATGAAGAAAAAATTCGTAGATGATCTGCACTGGATTGATGAGAAAGAAATGTTGGATCTTGTGGCAATCGCACAGTCTTCGCCTGGAGCGATCGCAGTGAATGGGGCAATCGTAGTGGGATATAAACTGGCAGGAATTGCAGGGGTGCTGGTGTCGATCCTGGGGACAATGCTTCCGCCATTTGTTATCATATCAGTGATCTCGGCTTTTTATCAGGCATTTCGCAGTAATTTTTTTATCAGTCAGATGCTGGAGGGGATGCAGGCAGGAGTAGGTGCTGTAATTGCGTCGGTTACATATGAGATGGGAGCGGGAATCGTAAAGGAGAAGGATGCCGTTTCGGTCGGAATCATGATCGGAGCTTTTATTGTCTCCTGTATTTTCGGAGTCAATGTAGTCCTTATCATTTTGGTCTGTGGTCTTCTGGGTGTGATTCGCACTCTTTTTGCAAAAAGGAGGGAAATGAAATGATTTACATTCAGTTATTTTTCAGCTTTTTGCAGGTGGGACTGTTCAGCTTTGGTGGAGGTTATGCCGCTATGCCGCTGATTCAGGGACAGGTTGTTACAATGCACCAGTGGCTGAGCATGTCGGAGTTTACGGATCTGATCACAATTTCGCAGATGACACCGGGACCGATTGCGGTCAATTCGGCAACTTTTGTCGGAATTAAAGTTGCGGGATTGCCCGGTGCGATAGCTGCGACAGCAGGGTGTATACTTCCATCCTGTATCCTTGTTACGGTGATTGCAAAATTGTATTTGAAATACCGGAATATGGAGCTGCTTCGGGGTGTGCTTGGCTCTCTGCGTCCTGCGGTGGTGGCGATGATCGCATCAGCAGGGATTCTGATCCTGATCTCGGCATTTTGGGGCAGTGCATCAGCAATATCCTTTGAAGAAACAAAATGGAGTATGGTTGTCATTTTTATCCTTTGTGTGATATCCTTAAGAAAGACAAAAATAAATCCTGTCTGGGTGATGGTGCTGGCAGGGTTAATGAAAGCGGGGCTGGCATTGACCGGGCAATGGGTATAAAAACTCCATTCGCTTTACCTCGCCAGTTAATGAAAACAGGACAGCAATACAGAGGCAGGATAAAAAGTAGTGAGGGACTATTTGTCACATGAAGATGGCTTCATGGATGACAGATAGTCCCTTTTATTTACTCAAGTAACAAGCCTGAATCTGTGCCGGGACAAAAAAGAGAAGCTACTTAAAAATGGAATATAGCCCCAATTCAAAAAAATATGATATAGTCCCGATTCAAAATGAAGACAATATAGCCTTAATATTTAATAATAGTAATAATTATTAATATTGACATAAGAAAAATATTACGATATAATTGGATCAGAAAGAAATAATTTTATAAATTTGGAGATTTTAGGAGAAGGAGGATACATATATGGGAATTAACAGTAGAAAAGTAGTAGTTGTAGGTTGTGGATTTGTAGGATCATCTTCTGCATTTGCTTTAATGCAGAGTCAGTTATTTTCAGAAATGGTACTGATTGATGCGGATCAGAAAAGAGCAGAGGGAGAAGCAATTGATATCAGTCACGGAATGGTATTTGCAAGTCCGATGAAAATTTACGCAGGAACGTATGATGATATCAGTGATGCTGCTGTGATCGTCATCACAGCAGGAGCAAATCAGAAACCGGATGAGACAAGGCTGGATTTGATCAAAAAAAACAGCAGGATTATGAAGTCGATCGTTGGAGAGATTAAGAAACGGGAATTTGAGGGCATTTTACTGATTGTGTCGAATCCGGTAGACATTCTTACTTATATTGCATTGAAAGAGTCAGGGTATCCGGCAAACCGGGTCATTGGTTCGGGTACAGTTCTGGATACAGGAAGATTCAGGTATGAGCTTGGTGAGCATTTAGGTGTAGACAGCCGGAGTGTGCATGCGTATATTATCGGAGAACATGGGGACAGTGAACTGGCAGCGTGGAGCGATGCAAGAGTTGGCGGACTTCCGATCAATGATTTCTGCGAGCTGCGAGGTCATTTTGACCATGATGCATCCATGGAAAAGATTTTCGATCATGTGAAGAACAGTGCTTATGAGATCATTGCCCGAAAACATGCGACTTATTATGGAATTGCGATGGCAGTGTGCAGGATTTGTGCAGCAATCGTCCGTGATGAGCAGTCCATTATGCCAGTATCAAGTCTGATGCAGGGCGAGTATGGATTGGAGGATGTGGTGTTGAGTATTCCGGCAGTGGTAGATGCAAATGGAATCGAAACGGTCGTTCCGATCGAGTTAAGTGAGAAGGAGCTGGCACAGTTAAAAAGTTCTGCGGAGATCTTAAAGAAAATCATAAAAGAAAATAGCTGAAAAGAATAAATAATTGAAGAAAGCGGCTGGGAGAATGGTGGAAAATTTGATAAAGACGTATTAAAAAAAGGAACAACTGATCGGTGAAGGATCAGTTGTTCCTTTTTTGCTGTCAGGTATACGACAAGAACTTTTTCAGTTGTCTAAGAGTTTAAATTTCATATATACCGGATCATGGTCGGAATAAGAATAACCGGTATTGACATTTTCATACTGAAGACATTCTATATTATCGGAAATGATAAAGCCGTCCAGCGTTACAGTATAAGTTTCACCGGGAATGTATTCCATATCAGCATTTCTTGCACTGTTCCAGAGAGCGTTACGTTCAGTGTCAGAAAGCTGATCGATGCAGAAGGAAAGATGCTCCGGCAGTTCTTCTCTTGGGAATGGATAAGCCCAGGATTCATAATCAGCGGCATCATCATTGTCATCATTGGAGGCTTTCAGATCATGGTTGAAATCACCTCCGCAGAGAACATAATTCCCGGCTTCGTATTCTTTTTGCATATCCTGACTCAGCATACGGATCTGCCCTTCACGGATTGCATCACTGTTTCCGTAGGCCGACATATGCAGCAGAAAGATAACCAGCTCTTTTCCGTTGTCTGTAGGAACTCTGGAAATGCTGTAGCACCGGTCCAGATCAAAAAATTTACTGAAGGAGGTGGATACCGGGAAACTTCTTCTCAGAGAATCTGTAACCGGATATTTTGAAAAAAGTGCAAGTCCTGACCGACTTTTTCCATGCGGCTGATTCAATGGGTAGAAGAGAAAAGCGGAATCATAATTCTGTGCAAATACGGTATTATAACTTGGAATCGTTTCCTTGAGGATTGAATACTCGTCCACATGGTAACTCCTGGTAGAATTAAGATCCACCTCTTCGATCAGTGCAAAATCAGGATCTTTAGAAGCAACCAGCTCTCCGGCACTCTGAACGGTCTTTTTTACACTTTCCTTACTTTTGGCCCAGGAGGATTTTCCACCATCCATGAAAAAGCTGAAATCCGGGGTATAGGCACCAAAGCCGATATTGTAAGTCAGGGCAGAGTATTCTTTCTCTGTTGTCAGGGTATCTCCTGATGAAATACTCTCTTTTGTCTGTTCAACCTGAAGTGGCTGATTATCGGGAATCCGGTGGTAACTTGCAAAAAGATAGATGATGTATGCAAGGAGAAGAACCAGGACGATCAACACGATGATCCCGAGATATTTTAGTATTTTTTTCATTCCTTTTTTCATAGTCTGTACATTCCTTTTTAGTTGCTGATCACAGAGAGTGCGTAGCACGGAGCAATCCGTAGGCATCAAAGTCGAGGGCTTTTGACCCCGACATCATCATTTTATTACTATAGCATGACCGGGAAGTTTTTGCTATACTGCTTTATAAGAAATTGTTTATAGAGAAAAGAGGATGAAAATGGAATTACAAAATGGAAGACCGGACACTACAGAAGGTAGACTGGAAAAAGAACTCCGGGTATATGACCTGTTGGACAGGCTGGGAGTAGCATATCAGAGAGTTGATCATGAGGCAGCTATGACGATGGAGGCGTGTGAAGAAATTGACCGTGTACTGGGAGATGGAACAGCAATCTGTAAGAACCTGTTCTTATGTAACCGGCAGGCGACGGAATTTTATCTGCTCCTGATGCCGGGAGACAAGCCGTTTAAGACAAAAGAACTGTCGGCACAGATCGGGTCTTCAAGACTTTCATTTGCGAAATCGGAATATATGGAGAAATATCTGGACATCACACCGGGGTCGGTCAGCGTTTTGGGATTGATGAATGATATAGAGGGAAAAGTACGGCTTCTGATTGACGAAGATGTACTGACAGAAAGATATTTTGGCTGTCATCCCTGCATCAATACCTCCAGTCTGAAATTTACGACGGAAGATCTGATCGGGAAAGTGATCCCGGCACTGAAGCATGCACCAAAGATGGTGAAACTTGGGATGACAGAATCGTGAAGCTTCTGCGAAAAGAAGCTATTTTTCAAGTACTTTTACATTGGTATCCGCATGATCTTCTGTGAGGGCAAAGCAGTCTTTTAATCCTTCAGTAATGTAGACTTCATGTGAATCGGTCACAAAAACAGCTTCAAAGTCATTGCTTTGCTGCCAGAGTGCTGCGGCTTTCTCAAGTCCCATGACAAAAAGAGAAGTAGAAAGAGCATCGCAGATTCCACCGTCTTTTCCAACCACCGTGACGGAACAAAGCCCGCTGTCTGCCGGGTGGCCGGTGGACGGATCCATAATGTGCCAGTAAGTCTTTCCGTCCTGTTCAAAGTAGCGTTCGTAACCACCGGAAGTGATGACTGCCTGATCGGAAACCGAAAGGACCATCATGGGAGTATCGCCGGTCGGGTCCTGGATCCCCACCTGCCATGGAGATCCATCCGGTTTACTTCCAATGGCCTGCACATTCCCGCCAAGGTTCAGGAGGGCGGAAGTCACACCTTTTTCGCGGAGCAACTGGGCAGCGAGCTGTCCACCGCATCCCTTTGCAATACTTCCAAGATCAATGGTCATTCCTTTTGGAATGGATACAGTTCCTGTAGCAGTATCATATTGGATCTTTGTATAATCAACAAGCGGGAGAAGGGATTCAATCTCTGTTTCCTCAGGAACCTGATATTCTTCCGTAGTAAATCCCCATGCACGTACGATCGGATAAACAGAAATATCCAATGCACCGTCTGTGCGTCTGCACATTTCTAAAGCTTCCTGCATCAGATCGCCAGCATTCCCGGTCAGTGTACCAGTTCCATCCTGATTGATCTTATAAATTTCACTGTCAGGGTCTGTGACAGAAACTTCAGATTCCAGATCGGTCAGCACATTCTGTGCCTCTTTTAACAGAGAAGCATCCCCGTAAATATTAAATTCAATCGAAGTATCCATAGCAAAAAAATTGCTTTTTTGTAGCCCGGAAGAAGAACTTGTGGAAGATTCGGAACATCCACAGAGCAAAAAGGCACAAAGAGCGGAAAAAAATAAAAGTTTTTTCATAAATGAAAGCCTCCAAATGGTAATTAATGGTAAAAATTTTCAATAAAAAGAGAATTTTTTTTCTTTGATTGACAAAGAAAATGAACAGTGTTAGTATTGTGCAACTGTGATTAGCACAGACTAACCAAAGAAAATCAACTGAAAGTATAGCATGAAAGGAGGCATATTTCAATATGATATCCGGCGTTTGAAAAGAGTTGAAAAGGAAAGGCGTCAGGTATCTGATTGATGTAAAGGGGAAATTTCATAGCGAAAACCTTATCAGAAAGACAAAATTATTATCGAACTTTTAAGGAGGCATTTATGAAAAGAAATTGGAGAAAATTACTATCACTGGTTCTGTCCGTGATGGTGATCCTGACAACAGCAGGAACACCTGTCATGGCAGCGGAGAAAAAAGCGGCTCCGACGACAGTTACAAATTGTGAAGCCAGTGGTTTCTGGACAGAGGTTTTAAGTCTGGGATTTGAAGATACTGCCTGGATGGATAAAATCAGCAGTGTAACAGTTAATGAGATTCAATATGCGAAAGGAACGATCAATTCCTTTGGAAGTGATACAAATCTGTGGGAAATTGGAAATGCGACCGGAACATTTGGAAGTTATAAAGCTCTGAAGATCGTAAGTCCGGGAACTTATCCGCTGACGATCGCTGTGACAGCAGACGGATATGAGGATGTGACTTTTAAGGTAACGAAAGATACATCGAGTTATCCTTATACTTATACAGCGACAGTCGTAAGTACACCGTCAGGAGAAAAAACTTATACGGCAACTGCGGCAGCAGCTACAAATGGTACCGTCAGCTTAAGTGCAACGGAAGGGATTCAGGCAGGAGCAACGGTTACTGTAACAGCTACACCGGATGCAGGATATGAAGTAGAAGCGGTGAATGTTAATGGAGTGAGCGGTGCTTCTGTAGATGTGCAGAATACAGAAGGCGTTTATACATTTACAATGCCATCTGAAAATGTAACGGTAGCGGCAACATTCAGGGAAACTGCACCGATAGAGCCGGGCAGCATTGATTTAAGCCAGGTAAGTATGGAGACTGACTTTTTTGGAAATGAGTGGCATCTGGTCTTTGCGAATGCAGATGGTTATGTGGCAGCAGTTACCGATGTTAAAGTCAACGGAATATCCTGGGAGAAATCATCTTTCAAACCGTCGGCTGGAGGAAAATATTTTATTGATACAGAAAATAATCAGATTGTATTTTCTGCGAAAGATTTCAGTGGAAGTTCAGACTCACCGGTTTTAAAAAGCGGAGATTCTGTGACGATCACAGCAAATGGTTATGAAGATCTTTCATTCAAATTTGTTGTAGATCAGAATGGAACGATTTCTTTACAGCCGGATGACGGACAGGGTGATCCATATGAACTTCATGTGAAGATCGATGGCTCTTTTGAGGCAGCGATTGTAGGACAGAAAGATTATGACGGAATATCCAGTGCGAGTGTTGGCGGGGCATCGGGCAATAAGAACAGTGCCGTAAAGGTTTATGGAGCAATTACGGAAAAAGGAACAGAGCCTTCAGAGAGTGACTGGGAAGAGCTGGATCATTCCTCTCAGATCAGCCTGAACGGAAGTAAGTGCAAAGTAAGCATTGTACCGGACACAGAAGCCGGAACACCGGAGAACAGTGACAGTGGTATGGAAGGTGTTTATATGACACTCAGCAGTGACCTGACACTGAATGGTACGCCAAAGGATGCAGGAACTTACAAGATTTCGGTTTCCATTACTGATATGCAGGGACGTACGGCTGTCAGCAATACACTTCCATTCCGCATTTATACAGGAGAAGAAACCCTGGCAGACCGCCTGAAAGTCGAGAATTTCAGACAGTATGAAAGTGGATTGTACGCATGGGATATCATGGAGCCATGGGCGATCAAAAATTTTGGAAGTAATGTAGACGGTGAAGAGAACAGTGTTCGTGTACCGGCAGCATTAGAAGCATGGTTCGGTTCCCATGAAAGCGGAACTTATGGATATCTTGGTTATGATCTTGCATGGAAAGAAGTGAAGAAAGGAAATATTCCTCAGACACTTTACATTCCGGCAGGATGCAGTCTGACACTGACTAATATGGAAATTCTCAGTAGTGTGCGTATTGTTGTGGAAAACGGCGGAAAGCTGACACTTTCAGATTCTGTAGTCCAGGGAATGATAGAAGTACAAAGCGGCGGTACATTTTCTATGAATTATGATTCCTTTAATCAGAAATTTACAACAGGTTCTTCAATCTGTGGACAGCTTCGTATGGAAGATGGATCGGTTCTGGAAAATGCAGCAATTTATTCTCATATTAATTACCTTGCCAATGGAGATCTGACTGATCGTAGCAGTGCAGAGCCGGTTGTTACGACAACTGGAAATGTAACAGTAAAGGGACAGGTATTTATTGAAGGTGATGAGGCCGGAAGTGAGGAAGGTCAGACAGCCCTTAGAGTGAAAGACGGCACATTGAATCTGGCAGACGGTGCGGTACTTGTTACTTATGGCGGTGGCGGAAATGTGCAGCTCTATGCACAGGGCGGTACAGCCATTGAGCTGGATAACGGAACAATCACAGGAAATGGAAAAGTCGTTGCGATCGGTGGCGATGTACTTTGGGGTGACGGTGGAAATGCCGTGACAGGAAATGGAACTATTTATACAAATGAAGTATTCCTTCAGGGAGCAACAGCCCGCATTTCCAATAAGGCAACACCGGGTAAGGCTCTGGAACACGGAATCAAAGTTACCGGCTCCGGAAGACATATTGCAGATGGAACGCTGATCGGGAATGAGGTTACAAATGATCCGCTGGCAGATCTTTACTGGACAACCGGTGTAGATGCAGTTCCGCCACTGGAAAAATTTGTGACAACACCATCTGCCGGTTTATTTGAGGTAACGGCAGATGTAGATTCTGTTATTTATGACGGAAATAATCAAATTCCGACTGTTACCGTAAAAGACGGAGATAAAGAGCTTGTCGCAGGAACAGATTATGTCATTACTTATGTATTTGGTGATGACGCTACAGCAAGACCGTTTGAGGGAGCAGAGTTTGTTGAAGCCGGAAAATATGTACTGACAATTACCGGAATCGGCAATTATACAGGCATGTCAAAAGAGATTATTTTCAACATTACAAAGGATTCATCCGATAATGGAAATAATTCCGGAAATGGAGATAACGGCAACAACGGAATTAATTCCGGTAAGGATAATAATTCCAATGCAGGAAATAACGGTGCCGTAGATAAGGGAAATAACGGTGCTGTAGATAAGGAAAATGGTTCTGATAAGACGAATGGAAATAAAGTCAGTGCAGATGGCAAAAAGAACAGCCAGACCCAGGCAGTTACGCAGGCAAAGAGTGTGAAGACCGGAGATACTGCGGATCTTGCTCTTTGGATGACCATGCTGGTTCTTTCTTTTGGAGCAGGATTAAGCATCGTGCAGCTTACAAAAAAGCGTGAAAGATAGGGTTGTAATCTACAGGGAAAAAGAGTAAATTTAATAAAATAAGTTGATGCCAGGGTCAAAAGGTCTAAGCCCACATGAGCTTGCTCATAGGTGGGTGAAAGACCTTAGGACCCGCCCCGATATGAGCATAAAAGTGGGATGATAATCCCACGATATGCGAATATTGGGTAGGATTGTGGGAGTGCGTAGCACGGAGCAATCCGTAGGCATCAAAGTCGGGGGCTTTTGACCCCGACATCAATAAGTTGCCTGACAAATGGATTCAGCAGAACAGGTATGGATGCCTCCGGGGATGAGTCAAGTTCCCGGGGGTATTTTTATGTCAGATTCAGCTTGACGTATCTGCAAAATTGTATTATAGTTTCTCGTTGCTTTGGAAAAATAGCAGGAGGAAATGGCAGTATGACAATTTATCAGGAACTACAGCTTAGTTCGGTTGGGTCGAAGCAACTGATCCGGGCAACAGAAGATAAGAAGGAAAAAAGAAGACATATTCTGATCTATAATTTTAAGGTATATCTGGTCATGGCTTTTTGCGTGGCAGTGGTATCATTGTACAGTAGTCTGACGGGAAAAGATAACAGTGTAGTAGGAGTTACAGTCCTGTTAGCTGTGCTTGTACTGCGACAGGCAGATTTTGGAATACGGACTACACATGGTCTTGGATCGATCCTGGGAATCTTTACGATCCTGATGACAGGACCGAGGATCAGCAATCTGGTTTCTCCGGTTCCTGCATTTTTTATTAATGTAATCTGCATCTTACTTTTGATGATCCTTGGATGTCATAATGTGATCATGTATAATCATTCTACTTTTGTACTGGGGTATCTTCTGCTCCAGGGATATGACGTAACAGGCAAGATGTATGTCCGCAGAGTGGAAGGGCTGTTGGTCGGAATGATTCTCTGTATGATCATATTTTATAAAAATCAGAAGAACAGACCATATCGCAGGACATTCCTTGATCTGTTCAGGGAGTTTGATGTCCATTCCGCAAGAAGCAGATGGTATATCCGGCTGGCATTGATCGCTTCCAGTGCAATGCTGTTTATGTCGCTGGCAGGCTTGCCCAGGGCAATGTGGGCGGGAATCGCCTGTATGTCGGTATGTCTTCCATTCCCGGAGGACGGGCTGGAGAGAGCCGGAAAAAGAGCTGCATTTAATATAGTAGGATGTCTGTTATTTGCCGGACTGTATCTGCTGCTTCCCCAATCATTTTATCCATATATCGGAATGATCGGAGGAATCGGAGTAGGATATTCTGCGGGGTACGCATGGCAGACTGCATTTAACACATTTGGTGCATTGTCGATCGCTTCAGGACTTTTCGGGATGCCGTATGCGGTGGCACTCAGGATCGGAGCAAATGTATTCAGTGCAGTGTATACAGTGGTATGCAGTAAAGGTTTGGGGCTTGCTTTTACAGCCATATCAGCTTATACTGGTTCCACAGAGACTGAATGAAATGAATGGAGGATTTGTAAATGCCAGATACAGGAACAAATGAGAACACACTGACAGGACGTAATGTCGGAAAGACATGCCGTACTCATTACCGGGGAACTTTTAATGACGGAACGCAGTTTGATTCTTCTTATGACCGTGGAGAGCCACTGGAATTTGTCTGTGGAGCAGGTCAGATGATTAAAGGATTTGATGCGGCTGTAGCGGATATGGAAGTGGGACAGATTGTCGATATTCATCTGATGCCGGAAGAAGCTTATGGTATGCCGGATCCGGAGGCAATTTTTACACTTGAGATCGCACAGCTTCCGGGATCAGAGAATCTGGAAGTTGGACAGCAGGTTTATCTTTCTAATCAGTACGGACAGCCATTTCCGGTAAAAGTACTGGAAAAAGAAGAGAAGACGATCACTTTTGATGCAAACCATGAGATGGCAGGCAAAGAGCTTAACTTTAAGATTGAACTTGTAGAAGTGAAATAAAAAGTGGATAACTTTAGAGAAAAGTGAAAAAGAGACCGTTTCCGGTGGATGAATGTGGAAAAATCCGAACACCGGAGAAGGTCTTTTTTTGTGTATTGAAAATTAAATCAGGAAATGCTATAGTTTAATAAATAGAAAATATAGTTTAAAAATTATGATTTAAAGAAAGGAAAAGGAAGCGTGTCATTCAGTGAAGAGAAGAGAAAAGCGATACAATTATATATGTTAGAAAAAATCCGTATGGATGATACACTTTTTCTGAAAAAGACAGCAGAAGTATTTTCTATTTCAGAGACATCTGTACGGCGTTATGTAAAGATGTGCATAGATAAAAAGTTGATTGAAGTATCAAATAAAAATCAGTGTGGTTATCGACTTGTAACTTATGAGAAAAAATGGAGTGTCAGTAATGATGGAACTTTAGAAGAGGATCAAATCTTTTACGCAGAGATTTTACCGGAACTGAAGGAAATTTCGAAAAATGCAAAAGATATATGGGCATATACATTTGCTGAAATCATGAATAATGCTATCGAGCATTCAGAAGCAGAAAAGATCAGTTATGCAGTAAAGAGAGATTGCCTGTATACAGAGATTTCTATTGTAGATGATGGGATTGGAGTTTTTAAGAATATACAGAAGTATCTCTTAGCTCATGGGATAAAAAATGTCAGTACAGAACAGGCAGTTCTTGAATTATATAAAGGAAAGCTTACGACAAATTTAAAAGAACATTCAGGAGAAGGCATCTTTTTTTCATCAAGGATGTTGACAGAGTTTGCAATATTATCAGATCATGCGATTTTTTCCATGAAAAGCGAAAACAGGGAAAGTTTTATCCGGTCGCATCTGATTGCATATTATACGAGGTTAGAGAAAGTGGGGACGATGGTAGTGATGAAATTGGAAAATCAGCCAGCACATACATCAAAGGATATATTTGACCGTTTTGCACCGATCGAAAGAGGGTTTGTGAGAACCGAAATCCCAATGAGAGAGATGTGTCCGCTGGGAAATCCGGTGGCACGTTCACAGGCAAGAAGGATTCTGCGTCGGCTGGATGAGTTTGAGGAGATCATTTTTGATTTTCAGGGAATTGATTTCATGGGGCAGGGGTTTGCAGATGAAATATTCCGGGTATTTCAGAATCGACATCCATCAATCCGGTTAATTCCGGTAAATGCAAATGAATCAGTTCTTGGAATGATCCATCATGTGACAGTTGGAAAAATTGAACAAAATCAGCAGAGCGAAGAGTAAAAATTTTCACTTGACTTATTTCGTGAGAGGACTATAATAATCCCCGTAAAGAAAATATTGTTCACCAAATTCGTTGATGAGAACAAAGTCATATTCGAGATTATTTTCAGAGAGCCTGTGGGTGGTGTGAGCAGGTAATAACCGGATAAGGATATCCTCTCTAAGAAGCGGGCTGAAAGCGTGATGCACGTCAGTAAACCTCGCCGGTATCCACCGTTATATGGATAGCATATGCTGGTATGTGAAGAGCCGCAGATTTTTTGCGGAATCAGGGTGGTAACGCGGATTATATTCGTCCCTTTTCAGATTGATTTCTGAAAAGGGACTTTTTTATTGAGTGGACAGAAGTAAGGAGGAAATGTAATGAAAGCATTACAGAAAGTCAGCAAATTTTTATCAGATTATACTTCAATCGTAGTAATTGCGATTGCAGTCATTACGTTCTTTGTACCGGGAATGATGGGATGGGTTAATCTCCAGTTATTTACAGATCCGGTATCCAATAAGTTTACGTGCCAGTCGATCATCATCGGAGTCATTATGTTCAGTATGGGACTGACATTGACAACTGAGGATTTTAAGATTCTTGCCCAGAGACCTTTTGATATCTGTGTGGGTGCGATCGCCCAGTATCTGATCATGCCATTTCTGGCATTAGGACTGACAAAGCTTTTGAACCTTCCGGACGGAATCGCACTTGGCCTGATTCTGGTCGGATGCTGTCCAGGAGGAGTGTCATCCAATATCATGTCTTATCTGTGCGGAGGGGATGTGGCATTTTCTGTTGGAATGACAACGGTTTCCACGATCCTTTCACCAGTGATGACACCATTTTTGGTTTCATTCCTTGCCAGCGGAACGCATATTTCAATTAAGGCACTTCCAATGCTGGTGTCTATCGTAGAGACAGTCATTCTTCCGGTTGCACTTGGATTTTTGCTGAACTATTTATTCGGAAAGAAAAAGACATTTGGTGAACTGCAGAAAATAATGCCGGGAATCGCCGTACTTGGACTGGCATGCGTGGTTGGTGGAGTTGTATCTTCTCAGGGTGCAAAATTCTTTGAGTCAGGAGTTATCATCTTTGTTGCAGTCTTCCTTCACAACGGACTTGGTTATCTGCTTGGTTACGGGGCAGGCAGACTGGTTGGCATGAATACAGCGAAGAAGAGAACGATTGCGATCGAGGTCGGTATGCAGAATGCAGGACTTGCAACCAATCTTGCCACAACGACAGCTCAGTTTGCATCTACACCGGAGTCAGCGATCATCTGTGCAGTATCCTGTACATGGCATTCAATTTCAGGAACATTACTGGCAGGAATGTTTGCATTTTATGATAAATGCAAAAAGAAATAATGCTGTTGCAAAGGAAACTTAACCGGTTCTAAGCAGGAAAAAAGAATCCGAAAATTTTCTTGATAAAAGAAGATTTCCGGGTTCTTTTTTTGGAAAATTTTTAGGAAACTAACTGGAAAGCTGACCGGAAAGTGCTGTTAACACTTCACTTTATTCCGCTTTTTTGATACACTGGAAAATAGAAAAGAGGTAAGGGGAATATCATGCAGACAGAGAAAGAAAAAGGGTTATCGATCGGATCTTCAAAAAAGAAAATTCTTATAAAATATTATTACGAACGGATCAGGCGGGATGTTACTAATTTTATCAAATGGATGTTACTGGCAATTCTGACCGGACTGGTGGTCGGTGGGGCAAGCAGTGCATTTGCAGCCTGTATCAGTGCGGCAACTGAATACAGAAACAGTCATCTATGGGTATTTCTCTGCCTTCCGCTGGCAGGAATCGTGATCGTATTTATGTATGAAAGGCTGGGAAGACAGGATGGAGGAACGAATCAGGTTTTATCAACGATCAAGTCAAAAGATAATGTTCCCTTTATCTCTGCCCCGCTGATTTTTATTTCTACATTACTGACGCATCTGACCGGAGGTTCTGCAGGAAGGGAAGGTGCATCGATCCAGTTTGGAGGCAGTATCGGAAGCTGGCTGGCAAAGCTGGTGCATCTGGATGAGACAGATCATCATGTGATGATCATGTGTGGAATGAGTGCGGCGTTTGCTGCAGTTTTCGGAACACCGATGGCAGCGGCAGTCTTTGCGATGGAAGTTGTCAGCGTGGGGGTGATGTATTATGCAGCATTACTGCCGTGTGTGATCGCATCGATCATTGCCGCAGAGTTTGCGACAGGAGTTGGTCTGAACCCGGAGACATTTCCGGTTGCAAGGATTCCACAATTAAGTGTTGAGAGCGGCTTGAAGATGGCAGTGATCGCAGCCGGTTGTGGATTGCTGAGCATTTTATTCTGCGTGGCATTAAAGGCAGTATCCGGGATTTATGGAAAATATTTGAAGAACCCGTATCTTCGTGTCTGTGTGGCAGGATGTCTGGTGATCGGGATCACAATGCTTCTTGGAACAGGAGATTATATGGGAGCAGGTAATGAACTGATCGCAAGGGCAGTGGAACAGGGAAAAGCAAGACCGTTAGACTTTTTGTGGAAAATGATCCTGACAGCGATCACGATGCGGGCAGGTTATCGTGGTGGGGAGATCGTTCCGGCATTTTCAGTGGGAGCCACATTCGGTTGTGTGGCAGGTGGACTGCTTGGTTTTTCTCCGGAAGTTGCAGCAGCGGCAAGCATGGTGGCATTATTCTGCGGAGTGACGAACTGTCCGATCGCATCCATGCTGATCTCATTTGAATTATTTGGATTTTCAGGGGCAGCGTATTATCTGATCGCCATTTCGATCAGTTATGCCCTGTCGGGATATTACAGTCTGTATAAAGACCAGACGATCGTTTATTCAAAATATAAGGCAAGATATATCAATAAAAAGACACATTAAAAAGAAGTGGTATTATACAATAGAAACTTATTTGCTGACATATGGTATGATAAGATTTGTACTTGAAAATTTGCGATATGATGCGGTCAGAGGAAGTATGATGGGAATTTCAACATCTCAATGGATCAGTCTTATTATGATCATTTTGTCAATCGGCTCAGTTTGTCGCAGAAAAATAAGAAAACTGAAAGGTGAATAAATGGAATATACGATTGAAAAATTGCTGGCAGAGGAACAATGGAAGCAGTTAAATGTGATTGAGGGTAAAGAGTCCTGTAAACGAAAAATTGAAGGCATCCGCATTATAGAAGTACCGGAAATGGCAAGATATCTGACGGGAGGGGAACTGCTCCTGACCAGCCTGTATGTATACAGAGATTGCAGTGCGGAGGAATTTTATCAGTATCTGATCGCTTTTGAGGAGAAGCATATCAGTGGAATCCTTTTGAAAGAACGGGAACAGATCAGCGAAAAAGAGAAGAAAATCAAATTACTGAAAACGTATTGCGAAAGTAAAAAGATTCCATTGATTGAAATGCCAAAAAAAATCAGCTTTTGGGTAATGATCAGTTTTGTCATGAACCGGATTTTTACAAAAGATGTTGCACGGCTTAGGTATTTTAAACTGACGCAGGATAATTTCAATACACTTTCTTTTGGAAGAGATATCACATCCAGTAAGACGCAGGATATTTTGGAACTTCTCAGTGACATGGTGGATAATCCAGTTACACTTTATTACAGTAATCTCAACTGCTATGTGACCAGTGGAGGGGATCATTCGCGTCTGGAATTACGGGAAGATCTTGAAGAGTATATTCCATCTGTCATTACGAAATTTTCTTATATGCGGCAACGGAAAAAGGGGACAGGAGAAATCCAGTACGTAATCAAGATCAGTGTTATGGAAGAGGTGGAAGCTTATCTGGTGGTGACAGAGAAAAATAGAAAGTTGTCAGCAATGGATTGCATGGCGATCGAGAATGCGATTATTACACTGCAGTATGGTTTTGTTACAGAATTTGTGCAAAATGAGATTGAAAAGAAATATCACAGAGATATTGTGCATAATGTACTGAGCGGGATGCTTGGAAAAGAAGAAATGGAAGAAGCAGCAAATCTGCTGGAGATCCATTCTGAGGAATATTACCGGGTTGTGACATTTTATACTTTCCAAAAAGAACGGGGAGATATGTATACAAGTGAACAGTTGCGGGAAACCGGAATTATTGAAGGGGAGATCATGACACTTTGCCCGGGACAGCATGTATACCGGAATATAGATCAGATCGTGATGATTCAAAGAGTGGATGAAAAGCAGAAGCGCGAGGTATATCTGAATAAAATGGAAGAGATGTGTGCGGCATTGCAGAATGCGATCCGTTACCGCCATAAGACAGAGAAGATCCAGGTCGGAATCGGAAAGATGGTCAAAGGGATCTATAATCTGAAAGATTCTTATTATGAGGCAAAAAGAGCGATCTCCTATCGGGATATTGCGAAAGTTATTTCTGGAAATGAAAATCAGACAGTTACACTGTACTCAGATCTTGGATTTTTTAAACTCCTTGGAGATATTGATGATCTGAACACACTAATGGATTATATCCCTGAATCCTTGCAACGGTTATACAGTTACAATAAACCGCAGCGGAAAGATCTGATTCTGACGCTGCAAACTTACCTTGATAATAATCAAAGTCTGAATAAGACTGCACAGGCATTATTTATTCATTATAAAACTGCAACGTACAGAATTGACAAGATTGGAAAAATGACAGGAATGGATTTTAAGAATCCAAATGAAATGTTGAATGTGAGAATCGGGCTGATTCTTTATAAAATGTTGGAGAAAGCACGTTAAAGTAAAAAAGAAGATAAATGAGTTGGTACTGGTGTTTTATGAAAAGAAGACTATAATAGTCAGTATGAAAGCGATGAATAATAAAAAGAATGTTGAGCATGATTTTTCAAAAGGATCAATGATCCGGAATATTTTGTCCATGGCAGTTCCGGTCACGATTGCACAGGCGGTGCAGCTTTTATACAATCTGGTAGATCGGGTCTATTTAGGACATATCGGTCAGGGAGCAGATCAGGCTCTGACCGGTGTGGGGCTGGTATTTCCGATTATATCGATCGTGAGTGCATTTACGCAGCTTTATTCAGGCGGTGGAGCACCACTGATGTCTATCGCAAGAGGTGCAGGAGAGGAGGAAAAGGCATTAAAGCTTGAGAATGTAAGCTTTGTACTTCTTATTTTAACCGGAGTTGTATTGATGGGTGTCTTTTATATTTTTATGAAGCCGATCCTGTATCTTCTGGGAGCATCGGATGCAACTTATCCTGTGGCAGCATCCTATTTACAGATTTATCTGCTGGGGACACTTTTTATCATGATCAGTTCAGGGATGAATCTGTTCATTAATGCACAGGGGTTCGGGACAATGGGAATGATGACAGTCTGTATCGGGGCTGTTCTGAATCTCTTTCTTGACCCGCTTTTTATTTTTGTGTGGAAACTGGGAGTACGGGGAGCAGCGATCGCAACGGTTCTCAGTCAGATGGCAGGATGTATGTGGGTTCTGTGGTTTCTGACTGGGAAAAAGGTGCAGTACCCATTGCAGAGAAAGTATATGAAGCTAAAAGACAGAAAAATGATTCTTTCCATCCTGGGTCTGGGACTGTCAGGCTTTATTATGTGCGTTACGAACAGTCTGAGTCAGATCGCCTGCAATGCAACGCTGGCACGCTGGGGTGGAGATCTGTATGTCGGTGCGATGACGATTTTAAATTCGGTGCGTGAAATTTTCAATCTTGCGGCAAACGGTGTGGCGGAAGGTGCGAAACCGGTGCTTGGCTATAATTTCGGAGCAAAGGAATATGAGAGGGTCAGGAAAGGAATTTTTGTTACGTGCGGTATGATTCTGAGCTATATGGTGCTGGCATGGCTGACGGTTCATTTCTTCCCGTCTTTCCTGGTGGGATTTTTTACGTCTGACAAAGCACTGGCTGAGATTGCAGCACCGGCACTGAAACTCTTTTTTGCAGGATTTTTTATGATGGGATTTATGTTCTGCGGACAGGCGACATTCGTGGGGCTGGGATTCCCGAAGCAGGCAATTTTTTTCAGTCTGTTGAGAAAAGTTGTGATCGTTGTGCCATTGACGATATTACTCCCATATTTTATGGGAGTTGAGGGAGTCTTTGTTGCAGAGCCGGTCAGCAATTATATTGGTGGGATCGCAAGCTTTGGAACAATGCTTCTGACGGTGATGCCGATCCTCTTAGGTAAAAAGCAAAAAATTTAAGAAATGTTTAGAAAGTCCGGGCTGGTACTTCTGACTGCAGGAACGATTGCCATGACAAGATTATAACTTGTAAAGGAGAGAAAAGGGATGGAAAAGAAAGAAACTTTTCGTTTTGGCGTTATGGGTGCCGGAAATATTTCAAATAAATTTTGCGATGCAGCAGAGAAGACAGAAGAGGTCTGTGTGACTGCTGTAGCAGCGAGATCAGAAGAAAGAGCCAGAGAGTTTGCAGAGAAATATGAAATACATACCTATTATGGAAATTATGAAGAAATGCTTCAGAAAGAAAAGCTGGATGGGGTCTATATTGGTGTGGTTACCGGAATGCATGTGCAGTTGACAGAATTATGTATCAGATACGGGATTCCGGTTTTGTGTGAAAAGGCATTGACAGGAAGTTCGGAGGAGGCAGAAAGAATTTTCAAGCTGGCAGAAGAAAAGAAAATTTTTGTTATGGAGGGAGTATGGAGTCTTTTTCTTCCTGCAAATAGAAAAGCCAGAGAATGGTTGCGGGAAGGGCGTATCGGTAAACTTGCAGTCAGTAATGTTGAAATCGGATTTACAGCTCCGAAGAATAAAGAAAATCGCTATTTTAACAAAGAAGCCGGTGGAGGGGCGGCATTGGATCTGTTAATTTATGCGTTGGCACTGACGATGTATTTTTGTGGTGAAGACTGGAAGGAAGAACAGATTCAGGTAATCTACAATGAAGATCAGGTGGATGTGACGGAACATGTTATACTTCGGTATGAGGAGCATCTTTCGTTTATGACTGCCACGTATCTGGCAAATGTAGATGAAAGACTGGAACTGACAGGATCAGAAGGAAAAATAATGATCCGACATCCGCATTATGCAGATCAGATCGTTTTGTACGATGGGCAGGGAAAGCTGATAGAGCAATATTCCGATCAGGTGACGGAAAATGGGTTTGTGTATGAAATCAAAGAAATGGTTGACTGTGTACGAAATGGTAAGACTGAAAGCAGCATAGTTCCACATCGGATGACATTGGAATGTGCCAAAATATTTGATAGGATTGTGAGAGTGAGTAGCACGGAGCAATCCGTGGGCATCAAAGTCGGGGGCTTTTGACCCCGACATCATATATAAAAATGAAAAATTCAGTCAGAGTGTATTTTAGGAAAGGAAATAAAAGAATATGAGTCAGGAGCAGCAGACACCGCACAAAAGGCGTGTGCGGTATAAAGGAAAATATCCGAAGAAATTCGAGGAAAAATACAAAGAGCTTCAGCCGGAAAAATATCAGGAGACCGTGGAGCATGTGATACGTAAGGGAAATACTCCTGCCGGGATGCATATTTCAATTATGGTAAAGGAAATACTGGATTTCCTGGATATTCAGCCGGGACAGACCGGATTTGATGCAACATTAGGATATGGCGGGCATACAAAAGCCATGCTGGAATGTTTGAAAGGACAGGGGCATATCTATGCTACAGATGTAGACCCGGAGGAATCGGCAAAGACGAAGAAACGACTGGAAGAGCAGGGATTCGGAGAGGAAATCCTGACGGTCTGCCTTCAGAATTTCTGCACGATTGATGAAATTGCAGAGAAAGTGGGTGGATTCGATTTTATTTTGGCAGATCTTGGCGTATCGTCCATGCAGATTGACAATCCCAAAAGAGGATTTTCATTTAAAGCCGATGGGCCTCTGGATTTGCGGCTGAATCAGGAAAAGGGAATCAGTGCAGCAGAGCGTCTGGATACCATCTCAAGAGAAGAACTTGCGGGAATGTTATATGAAAATTCTGATGAACCATATTGTGAAGAACTGGCAAAAGCGATCACGGATGAGATTCGCAGAGGAAACCGGATTGATACAACGACAAAGCTCAGGAACGTGATCGAGAAGACACTTTCTTTTCTTCCAGACAATAAAGAGAAAAAGGATATCGTAAAGAAAACCTGTCAGAGAACATTTCAGGCTCTGCGAATCGATGTGAATAATGAGTTTGAAGTTTTGTATGAGTTTATGGAGAAATTGCCGGATGCACTGCGTCCGGGCGGAAGAGTTGCAATCCTGACGTTTCATTCCGGTGAGGACAAGCTGGTAAAGAAAGCATTAAAAGCAGGTTATAAAGCAGGCATCTATTCTGATTATGCGAAGGATGTGATCCGCCCGTCCGCACAGGAATGTGCAAAGAATGGGCGTGCAAGATCGACGAAGATGCGTTGGGCGGTCAAGGCGTAACGTTGACTTTCCTATGGCATCATGCTATAGTAGCGAAGAAAAAAGTAAATAAAGCGTTCGGTGCTGTTCTATATAGGAAGATATAGCAACAGGTAAAAGGGAAGCAGGTGCAATTCCTGCACGAACTCGTCACTGTAAGCAAATGTGACCGGCAGGCGTGAAGACGCAGCCACTGGGAGACCGGGAAGGCGTTCGGGCATAAGATTTGTAAGTCAGGAAACCTGCCGGTCGCTGGTGCGGGGAATGTACATTCCAGATCACGAGTAATTGATTGTACCGAAAAGTAATGGATCCGGGAGCTTTTCTTAAAAGAAATTCTTTTCTGACTCAGACAGCTCAAAGAAACCGGTTTATTTTCATTGTCTTTCTGACGTTTCTTACTTACTTTTAGATAAGTTCAGCTTATTTCCCGTATTATTCAAGACAGGAGGAAAAATGAAGAACAAAAAGGTTAAATATCTTGCCATGTTGCTTGCGTTTTCTATGGCAGTTTCACCGATGTCTTATACGAAAGCATACGCAGAAAATGCGGAGACCGCACAGGCGGCAGGAGCGGTGAATGCAGGAGAAAATTTGGCAGACGGAGCAGGCATTCAGGAAGGAACAGATACTTCCGGTGGAACAGATACCTCTGGTGGAACCAATACATCCGATGGATCGCAGTCCGCTGATGCAGATCATACCGGAAACGGATCAAAAGAAAATGGTTCTGAGAATGCAGGTTCAGAAAATACAGGTTCACAGGATCAGAATACACCGTCACAGGATTCCGGCAGTACCGGTGAAAATTCGGGAGAAGATCAGAATACTTCTGATGAGACGGGAGAAGGAAAAGATTCTGAAAAAATGAATGAAAAATCAGATGATCCGTCTGACAAAGCTGATGCGGAGAAAAAGGATGCAGAAGAGAAATCTTCGGAAGAAACTGCAAAGCAGGCCGATGAGACAACTGCAAAAGAGACACTTGTAACACCGACGAAAGAGATCACAGGGGTTGAAGTTCTGAAAAATGATGGAACTTCTTATGGAATGTTCCCGATCACAGATGCAACGTGTACCGTAAAAGGGGATAAGATCGAGATTTCCTTTAGTACCGGTACAAAGACTGTGTTTGACCGTCTGTATCTCGGTGCAGCGACAGACGAGGATAAGAGCAATTATGTTCAGGGTACGAATACCGGAAGTACCTGCCAGTTTACGATCCAGGTTCCGATTTCCGCAAAGAACAGTTGGATTCCGGTTTCGGTAGGACGTTCAGATAAAGGAACATGGTCTGAAAATCTGCTGTGGATGAGTATCCCGGATGTGCAGACATCAGGAGAAAAAGAAGATTATCAGGCAAATGACGGAGTTACGGCAATTTATGGTTCTGATGATGCAAAGAAGCCGGGACAGGCTTACAGTATGATCAAGATCGCTGCATCTAAAGTGGTTGTAAAAGGCGGGGCATTGCAGGTTTCGGTCTGGATACAGCCGGCAAGCAGTGGCAGTTTTACTTATGATGCAATCTATATCGGAAATAGAAATGATGAGACAAAAGAACCGATCATTTTAGGTGAAGTCGATACAGAAAAAAATCTTGAAAAATTTACCTTTACCGTGCCACTTGAAAAAGCAGGCGGAGAAGTCTCTTTTGTACCAAGAAATGGAAGAACGCAGAAGTGGAGCACTTCAAGTTCACTGGCATTCAAGCTTCCTGCAATGGACGATTTTGTGAAACCGTCAGAGATCAACATCACAACGCAGCCGAAGCAGGAGACTGAGGCAGGCAGCGGAAGTTCTGTGGCACTGTCGGTGGAGGCATCCGGTGAAGAAGGAATCAATCTGAATTATCAGTGGCAGTTCAGTGCCGATGGTGCAACGTGGGCAGACTGTACCGGAGTTACTGCAAAGACTGCAACATATACATTTACCATGTCTCTGGAGACAGCAGGAAAGTATCGTTGTATCGTTTCTGATGCGACAGGAACGAGTGTCACTTCTTCCGAAGCAGTAGTGAAGCTGCCGGAGGCTCCGGTTGTTACGGGGAATCAGGTAAAAGTAGTAAAGTCCAACGGAGCTGACTTTGCAATGTTCAAGACCAGTGAATCAAAAGTGGTACAGGATGGAGAGGAACTGGAGATCACTCTGTCAACAAAGAATGTCTCCTTTGACAAGATCTATTTTGGCTATAAAGATGATGAACTGAAAGAATCTGTAGCAAATGGCACAGAAGCAAATGGAGAATGGAGCTTCACATTCCATCTGCCGGCTTCTGCAAAGGGAACGACAATCCCAGTAACACTTGGAAAGCCGGATGGAAGCTGGTACTCGAACCAGTATCTGTGGATGTATATCCCGGATGAGGGAATCACAGAACTTCCGAGTGCGGCAGATGCAGTAAAAGTGATCGCCGGGGGAACGGGTGCAGCGTACAATGATTTCAATATTGTTTCTTCAAAGGCGGTATTAAAGGGAAAAAATGTAATCCTGACTTTGAATGTGAAAGGTCAGAAATGGACCCGCCTGTATCAGGGAGTTCAGGCAGATGCAGATAAGACATCTGCAGTAAATGGAGTTTATCGTGCAGAGGATGATACAACGACATTTACACTGACAGTTCCTGCAGAAAAGCAGGGAATGAACATTGCAGTTACACCGGGAACGGCTTCTGCGTGGATGTCCTGGGCGAGAGATTTATATATCAATGTGCCGAATCTGGAAGGAAAAGCAAATGTAACAGAAAATGGAGTTTATGATCTGTACGGCTCAGCATATCCGACCAGCAGCTATGCAAGCCTGAATTTTGAACGGGGCAGCAGTATTTCCATCAATGGGGATACAGCAACCGTGACTATGGTTACGCAGGCATCTGCTTATGATAAATTATATCTTGGAACAGTGTCAGATGCGGATAGTGTGAAAGATGCCGGTGCCATCAGTGCGGAAGATAAGTCCGAGATCGCCAGTGGTTATAAGACATTTACATTTACGATTCCAACAAAGGATCTTGGAAAAGAGATCAATTATGTAGTCCACATTCAGAAATCAAATAAATGGGCAGAAAAGCAGAGTACTTTCTATATTAATGGAATCCTGCCAAAGACAGGAGAACTTCCGACACCGGATCCTGATCCGACACCAGATCCGGAACCTGGCACAAAAGTTCCGGCAGATGGAATTTACAGTATCCAGGTGGATTCCAGTGCGTCTATGTTCCGTGTCATTGGATGCGAACTGACTGTAAAAAATGGAAAGATGAAGGCGGTTCTGACGCTGAGTGGTACGGGATACGGTTATCTGTATGTCGGAACAAAAGAACAGGCGGCGGCAGCAGACAAATCAAGCTGGATTCCATTCCAGACAAAGATGACAGAGAACGGAGAAAAGTATACTTATGAAATTCCGGTGGAGTCATTAGATAAGAAAATTGCAGTTGCAGCTTATTCGATCAAAAATAAGATCTGGTATGACAGAATGCTGACATTTAAATCTGATACGCTTGTAAAGACCGGTGATATCGGAAAAGATGATCAGGGAAATGATTCAAAACCGTCCAACCCGACAAAACCAACGACACCGTCAACGAAACCATCCAATGGTTCTAATGGAAAGAATGACGGCAAGGCTGATCATGAGTCAAAATATGAGGCAGATACCAGTGGTTCTACAGGACGCGTAGACAGCACAACGGCCTTAAAAGACGGAGTATATACACCGGATCGCTTTACCTGGTCCGGCGGTACAGGAAAAGTAAGGATTACCTGTAATAAAGTAACAATCAAAAATGGACAGGCTTATGCAACACTGGTATTCAGCAGTGACCATTACCAGTATGTAAAAGCCAACGGAAATACATATTATACGACAAAGAGCGGAGGAACAGCGACCGTAGTTATCCCGATCGCATTGAATAAAAATAATAAGATCCTTGGAATGACAGATAAGATGTCTGTGGCACATGAGATCGAGTACAGTATTTTCGTCTATCTTGCCGCAGCAGGAAATGGCACAACTGTCGGGGAGAACAGTAATAAGACACTGGACGAAAAAGCACCGGAGATCATGGGACTTGAATATCAGTCAGAAACAGAACTGGAATATGCAGAATATTTCAAGATCTACCATTACGATCAGGGAATCGTTCTGTTGGAAGTAGACATGACAAAAGATACGGCAAGAGATCCTGAAAAGACATCCAAAGAAACTTCTGAGGATACAGAGAAAGAGGTTTCCAAGTCCGATAAGAAAGACAGCACAGAAAATAAGAGCAGTAAGAGTGACGCTGCGGAAGAGGAAAGCGGAGATTCCACGTCGGATCAGAATGGAGTCAGTGAAGAAGAACTGGCAGCAGAACTGTATAAAGGCAATGTTGTAAAATATCTGCTTGTGCCGGAAGACGTAGAAGTACCGGTCGGTCTGGATCAGGATATGATCATTGTGAAAATGCCGGCAGATAAAACCTATGTGGCATCAGATGAGATCCTTGAACAGATGAAAGAACTGGATCTCCTTGACTCTGTGGCAGCAGTAGGAATGGAGCAGAAAGCTTGTACTGTTCCTGAGATTGCAGAAAAAATGCAGGTAAATGAGGATGAAGATGAAGCGGATGCTGAAGTTATTTACGGGGGAAGCTTTGAAAAACCGGAATTAAAAGCACTTGTGAAGAAAGAAGTATCTCTTGCATTGCTTCCGGGAGAACTTCTGCCGAGAGATGCAGAAGATGCAGAAAAAAATGACGATGCAAAGACAGACAGCACGAAAAAGGACAGTGCAAAGACAGAGGATAAGAAGACAAAAGAGCAGTCAACCGGTGATTCTGATGAACTGACCGTAGAAGAACAGACAGAAAGATTGGAAGAAATCACCGAAAAATTTGCATTGCTTGGTATTCCGGTGATCATTGACCGGAGTGCAGATGAAAAGACGGAACTTGCACAGTACGAGTGGATCAAGGTATATGGAGTACTTTTCGGATGTGAAGAGAAAATGGACAAGATGTTTGAAAAGGCAGTAGATGAAGCAGGAGTACAGGAGAATCAGTAAATGAAAAAGAAGCTTTGTAGAATAACTGCATTGCTGTTGGCAGCGGTCCTCTCACTGGGGGGCTGCGGTCAGCCGGGGGCTGGTAAAAAAAGAACAGACAGTACACAGCAGACAGAAGAGACAAAAAATAAAAAAGAAGATCAGTCAAAAAGTGATAAAAAAGGGCCGGAGATTGACGGCCTTACCTATGAGTCGACAATGGATCTGACCTATGCGACAGAATTTGACGTATATGATTATAAAGACGGATACAAGCTGTTGGATGTACATGAAGACAGACAGTACCTTGTTGTGCCGGAAGGGAAAGAAGCTCCGGAAGGATTGTCGGAGGATATTGTAGTCCTGCAGCAGCCGTTGGATCATATCTATATGGCAGCAACAGCAATCATGTCGCTGTTGGATGCAGTGGATGCCATTGACCAGGTGAAATTTTCCGGTCTTAATGCATCCGGCTGGTATGTAGAAGATGCAAAGAAAGCGATGGAGTCCGGTGACATGATCTACGCAGGAAAATACAGTGAGCCGGATTATGAGACTCTGGTGAACGGAGAGTGTGATCTTGCCGTAGAATCAACCATGATCCTTCATACTCCGAAAGTACAGGAGATGATCGAAGATCTGGATATACCGGTCTTTGTGGACTATTCCAGTTATGAATCTCACCCATTGGGCAGAACCGAGTGGATCAAACTGTACGGTGCAATGCTGAATAAAGAAGATGCAGCCGACAGCTTTTTTGAAAAGCAGGCCCAGGTGATCGAAAAGCTGAAAGGCTTTGAAAATACAGAAAAGACGGTGGCATATTTTTATGTGAATACAGACGGTTCTATCGTAGTAAGAAAATCAGAAGATTATATCCCTTCCATGATTGAGATTGCAGGCGGACGTTATGCATTCAAGAACCTGAAAAATGTGGACAGCAATGCTCCGTCAGTCAAACTGACTATGGAAGAATTTTATGCAACAGCAGTGGATGCAGATTATCTGATCTATAACGGAACAATCGACGGGCAGGTGAAGAGTATCAGCGACCTGGAAGCGAAGAGCAATTTGTTTTCCGAATTTAAAGCAGTAAAAGAAGGAAATGTATGGTATACAGGAAAGAACCTGTATCAGGCAACAGATACGGTTGGAGAACTGATCATGGATATGCATCTGATGCTGACGGATGGGGATCCGAAAGAAATGACCTTCCTTGAGAAGATGAAATAATGGAGAAACTATGAAAGATACAAGTTTTCACGGAGAAAATCTCAGACGGAGAGCCAGATACATAGCTGTATTTTCAGGGCTTGTGATTGCATTTGCAGTGACAGTGGTACTCAATATCAATACAGGAAATGTGCATATTTCCGTTCCTAAGATCCTCAGGATTCTTTTTCTGCGTGACGGGGCGGCAACGGAATACAGTATTATCTGGAGAATCCGCCTTCCGAGAATCCTGATGGCAGCGAT
This sequence comes from [Ruminococcus] lactaris ATCC 29176, assembly GCF_025152405.1. Lineage (NCBI taxonomy): Bacteria > Bacillati > Bacillota > Clostridia > Lachnospirales > Lachnospiraceae > Mediterraneibacter > [Ruminococcus] lactaris. The sequence goes on along the minus strand of NZ_CP102292.1, from coordinate 2,397,950 downwards.
GCTGGGAGGAGCCTTATCTTTGTCCGGTTTCCTTTTGCAGACATTTTTTGCCAATCCCATTGCAGGACCGTTTGTCCTTGGAATTTCTTCCGGGGCAAAAATGGTCGTAGCACTGACGATGATCATTTTTTTAAAATATATTGGTCATTTTTCATCGTATACACTGATCGTGGCAGCGTTTATCGGATCGCTGATCTCGACGGGGTTCATTCTTCTGATGTCAAAAAAAGTACATCATATGGCGGCACTGCTGGTCGGGGGAATCATGATCGGTTATATCTGTTCTGCTATCACAGATTTTGTTGTCACATTTGCAGATGATTCAGACATTGTCAATCTGCATGGCTGGTCGCAGGGAAGTTTTTCAGGAATGAGCTGGAGCAATGTGCAGGTGGCGGCAGTGGTAGTCGGGATCGCATTTGTATGCACGTTCCTGTTGTCGAAACCGGTCAGTGCCTACCAGCTTGGTGAAGCATATGCACAGAGTATGGGTGTGAATATTCAAGTTTTCCGGGTGGTACTGATCCTGCTTTCCAGTGTGCTGTCCGCAAGTGTAACTGCATTTGCAGGACCGATCTCCTTTGTGGGAATCGCAGTTCCGTTTCTGACAAGAAAAGCGTTCGGAACATCAAAGCCGATCGTGATTATTCCGGGAACATTCTTTGCGGGGGCGGTTTTCTGTATGATCTGTGACCTGATCGCAAGAATGGCACTTGCACCGGTGGAACTGAATATCAGTACGGTAACATCCATTTTAGGTGCACCGATCGTCATTTATATGATGGTGAAACGGGAGAAGGGAAGGTAGTGTATGGCGGATTTTTATTTTCAGTTAAAAGACCTGGCAGTCGGGTATCATGGAAATCCGTTGATCCGGGATATCAATATTGGGATAGACAAAGGCGAGATTGTGACGCTGATCGGGCCAAACGGCTCTGGAAAATCTACGATTTTAAAAAGTATTACAAGACAGTTGAAGCTGATCGGTGGAACGGTATTTTTTGATGATACATCCCTGATGGAACTGTCGTATAAAGAGTTATCTTCCAAAATGGCTGTGGTTCTTACCGAGCGGATCAAGACAGAACTGATGAACTGTCATGATATTGTGGCAACCGGGCGGTATCCGTATACCGGCAGACTTGGAATCCTGACAAAGCGGGATGAAGAACTGGTAGAAGAAGCAATGGAGGCAGTCCATGCACAGGAACTGGGCAACCAGGATTTCAATGCGATCAGCGATGGACAGCGGCAGAGAGTTTTACTGGCGAGGGCAATCTGTCAGGAGCCGGAAATCCTGATCCTGGATGAGCCGACTTCCTTTTTGGATGTGAAGCATAAGCTGGAGCTTCTGGCAATCCTGGAAAAAATGGCAAGAGAGAAAAAAATGACGGTGATCATGTCTTTGCATGAAATCGACCTTGCACAGAAAGTATCAGACAAGATCGTATGCGTGCAAGGAGAAAATATCTCCCATTTCGGAAAGCCGGAAGAGGTATTTCAGGAAGAGATCATCCGTGACTTATATGGGATAACGAACGGGTCCTTTGATCCCAGGTTTGGAAGTATTGAACTGCCGGGAATAAAGGGAGAGCCGGAAGTGCTGGTCATTTCTTCAGGCGGCAGCGGAATCCCGGTATACAGGAAACTGAGAAAAGAGAGGATTCCTTTTGCAGCCGGCATTTTGTATGAAAATGATATTGACTGCGAGCTGGCAAGGCAGCTTGCAGTTGAAGTGATCACAGAAAAAGCTTTTGAGGAAATTTCGGATGAAACCTTTGCAAGTGCAGAGAAAATGATAGAACGATGTGGAAGAGTGATCGATGCCGGGGTGCAGATCGGAACGTATAACCGCAGGATTGGGGAACTTCTGGAGCAGGCAGAGAGACTTGGAAAGTTAGAAAGAGCAGGTACACTAAAATAGTGTGCCGCTTTTTTATGTGTGCCGAGCATGGCACTAATCAAAGCTTAAATGGTAAACGTAAACCGATTCTAGCACCAAAAATATCATTCAAGAAAAACAATGAGGAAGTTGCCAACGTTTACTTGACACAAACAGCCGGACGTAAAAGATTGACATTTTCAGGAAAGTCTTTTATACTAAATCTTGCTGAAAATAAATAGAGATACTGATTTAGAGTGGACAGAAGTTCATGAAGGGGTACACCACCGCGGGTGTAGTTCTTTGTGGACTTCTTTTTTTGTTGTCGGGCATATGGCAAAAGATCCAGTAGATTGTTTCCTATACCAGGATGAGTGTCTCCGTGATATGTAAGAACACTCAGCGGGACGCACAAGATGAGGTGCAGGAAAGAGCAGAAGGAGGAGAAAATGATTACAGTAAATGGAAAAGAAGTAAAAGGTCAGGAAGAGCAGACGGTTGCGGATTATCTTGAAGAAAATGGTTATCGGATGAACCGGATCGCTGTGGAGTTAAATGGAGAGATTCTTCCAAAATACAAATACTCAGAGACCCGTCTGAAAGATGGTGACAGTATGGAAATCGTGACATTTGTTGGAGGAGGCTGAAAAATGATATTAACAAAAGAAGAAATTATAGAAGCGTTGAATGAGCGTCATTCACCGGAAAAGCAGAAGCTTTTATCAGAAGGTCATGTAGCAGTCGCAGGTTTGGGAGGTCTTGGATCAAATGTGGCATATGCACTGGCAAGGATCGGAGTAGGGCATCTGCATCTGATCGATTTTGATGTGGTGGATATCACAAATCTGAACCGGCAGCAGTATTTTATCGATCAGATCGGAATGTATAAAACCGATGCACTGAAATCTCTGCTGGAGCGAATCAATCCATATTTAGACATCCGAACAGATACAGTGAAGGTGACGGAAGAAAATTTACAGGAACTTTTTGCTGATGCACCGATCGTCTGTGAGGCCTTCGACAGACCGGAGGCAAAGGCAATGCTGGTCAACGGGATACTGGAACATTTCCCAGAAAAGAAATTAGTTTCTGCAACCGGAATGGCAGGTTATGGAAGCAGTAATACGATCCGAACGCAGAGGCTGATGAAAAATTTTTACCTTTGTGGTGACAGGGTGAGTGAGCCGGAATATGGCAGGGGGCTGATGGCAGCGAGAGTTGCGGTCTGTGCCGCCCATGAGGCAAATATGATCACAAGACTGATTCTTGGAGAAGAAGAGGCTTAAAGAGAAAATAAAAAAGAAGGAGAAATTAAAAAATGAAGACAGCAGAAGACAAATTAATTTTGGGAGGTCATGAATTTACTTCCCGGTTTATTTTAGGATCAGGAAAATTTTCACTGGAACTGGTGAAAGCCTGTATTGAAAAAGCAGATGCACAGATCATCACACTGGCTCTGCGCCGGGCGAATGAGGGAGGACTTGCCAACATCCTGGATTATATCCCGGAAAATGTCACACTTCTGCCGAATACGTCAGGAGCAAGAACTGCAGAGGAGGCAGTGCGAATCGCAAGACTTTCAAGAGAAGTAGGATGCGGAGATTTTGTTAAGATCGAGGTGGTTCATGATTCAAAGTATTTACTGCCAGATAATTATGAAACGATAAAAGCAACGGAAATACTGGCAAAAGAAGGATTTGTTGTCATGCCATATATGTATCCTGACCTGAATGTGGCAAGAGCTTTGGTGGATGCAGGTGCGGCATGCGTGATGCCACTGGGAGCACCGATCGGTTCCAATAAAGGACTGAGTACGAAAGAGTTTATTCAGATCCTGATCGATGAAATTGAGATTCCGGTGATTGTGGATGCAGGGATCGGGCGGCCATCTCAGGCATGTGAAGCAATGGAGATGGGAGCAGATGCTGTGATGGCAAATACAGCGATCGCAACCGCAGGAGATGTGCCGATGATGGCAGAAGCTTTCAAAAAAGCGATCGAGGCCGGAAGAAATGCGTATCTTTCAGGACTGGGAAGAACCATGGAGCGGGGCGGTAGTGCGTCCTCACCACTGACAGGATTTCTTCAGGATTAGGAGGCAGCAGAATGGAACATACAAATACAATGGAAGATACACATACACAGGAAAGCACACAGACCAGGGAAGATAGACATACCCATGAGATGCATATCAATGAGAGCATTCTGAGTAAGGAAATTCTGGAGGATCAGAAGAAAAACCGGATCGACCATATGACATACCTTCCGGGAATGGAGGACATTGGATCGGAAATACTGGATCAGGTTGTGGAAAAAATGAATGCGTATGATTATGACCAGTATACGGCAGCAGATGTAAAAAGGGCATTGGCACATTCACAGCGTACACCGGAGGATTTTCAGGCACTTCTGTCCCCGGCAGCCCTTCCATATCTGGAGGAAATCGCACAGGCGGCACAGGTGGAGACAAGAAAGCATTTTGGGAACAGCGTCTATATGTTCACTCCGATCTACATTGCGAATTACTGTGAAAATTATTGTATTTACTGTGGATTTAACTGCCATAACAAGATCAACAGAGCAAGGCTGAATGCAGAAGAAATCGAAAAAGAGATGCAGGCGATCGCAGCGACAGGACTGCAGGAAATTCTGATCCTGACAGGTGAGAGCCGGAGCAAATCGGATGTAGAATATATTGGAGAGGCATGTAAGATCGCAAGAAAATATTTCAAAGTAATCGGGCTTGAGATCTATCCGGTCAATTCAGATGAGTATGCTTATCTGCATGAGTGTGGAGCAGATTATGTGACAGTATTTCAGGAAACTTATAATTCAGATAAATATGAGACACTGCATCTGGCAGGGCATAAAAGAATCTATCCGTATCGTGTCAATGCACAGGAGCGTGCATTAATGGGCGGAATGCGTGGTGTGGGGTTCGGTGCTTTGCTGGGACTGGATGATTTCAGAAAAGATGCATTTGCGACAGGATATCATGCATATCTTCTTCAAAGAAAATATCCCCATGCTGAGATTGCATTTTCCTGTCCGCGACTTCGTCCGATCATCAATAATGACCGGATCAATCCGATGGATGTGCATGAACAACAGCTTCTGCAGGTTGTCTGTGCATACCGGTTATTTATGCCATTTGCCAGCATTACGGTTTCGACAAGGGAATGCGAACGGGTAAGAGATCATCTTGTTCAGATTGCAGCGACGAAAATTTCTGCCGGGGTCAGTACAGGAATTGGAGGTCACGTGGAAGAAATTGAAGAGAAAGGCGATGACCAGTTTGAGATTTCCGATGGACGGTCAGTGAAGGAAGTTTATGATGCACTGCTGACAAATCATCTTCAGCCGGTTATGAGCGATTATATCTATGTATAAGGAAAATCAGGAGTACTGCGAAAATGTGATCGCAGTCAGCAACCGGCATTTGTGCAAAAGACCGTTCCTTGAGCAGATCAAAATAGTATGCGAATGGCATCCCAAAGCACTGATTTTAAGGGAAAAGGATCTGACAGAAGCGGAGTATGAACAACTGGCCGGACAGGTAATGAAAATTTGTGAAACGTATAAAGTTCCATGTATTCTTCACAATTTCTGGCAAATTGCGGTAAAATTAAACTGTAACCAGATTCATCTCCCACTTCCTGTGCTGCGGCAGTTGGTGAATCAGGCTGTGATACAGGAGAAAAATCAGGGCAGCGGAACATTTTATCAGATAGGGACTTCGGTTCACTCGGTGGAAGAAGCGGTTGAAGCGGAAAAGCTGGGGGCATCTTATCTGGTGGCAGGCCATATTTATGTGACGGATTGTAAGAAAGGCGTTCCTCCAAGGGGAATCAGATTTTTGAAAGAAGTCTGTGATGCAGTGAGGCTGCCGGTCTATGGGATCGGTGGGATCCATTTTGAGCCGGAGCAGTGGAAAGAACTCGCCAAAGCCGGAGCAAAGGGTGGCTGCATTATGTCAGGAATGATGACGCTGTCAGAAGAGGAAGGAAAAGCAGAATGAAAATTGTAACAGCGATAGATTCGTTTAAAGGCAGTATGACATCCATGGAGGCCGGAAGGGCTGTGGCAGAAGGAATCCACAGGGCAGATGCCGGGGCAGAAGTACTCGTAAGACCGCTGGCAGATGGTGGTGAAGGAACGGTAGAAGCACTGACGTCGGGAATGAACGGGAGCAGACAGCAGGTACAGGTAACAGGACCACTGGGAACACCGGTCATATGCGAATATGGAATTATTGAAGCTTCCGGGACAGCCGTGATTGAGATGGCAGGTGCGGCCGGGATCACACTCGTTCCAGATGAAAAAAGAAATCCGCTCTATACGACAACATATGGTGTCGGTGAAGTGATCCGGGATGCCATCAAAAAAGGCTGCAGGCGATTCATTATCGGCATTGGTGGAAGTGCAACCAATGACGGTGGAACAGGGATGCTGCAGGCACTTGGATACGGATTCCTCGATAAAAATGGAAACCAGATTCCCTTCGGAGCGAGAGGGCTGAAAGTTTTAGAAACGATCACGGAGACGCATGTTCTGCAGGAATTAAAGGAGTGCAGATTCCGTATAGCGTGTGATGTAACGAACAGCCTATGCGGTGAGCAGGGGTGCAGTGCTGTCTTTGGTCCGCAGAAAGGGGCAACTCCGTCCATGGTTGTGGAGATGGATCAATGGCTGGAAAATTATGCGGCACTGGCAGGAAAAAAATTCCCGAAAGCAGATCCGCAGCAGGCAGGAACCGGGGCAGCCGGAGGACTGGGATTTGCATTTCTGACATTTACCGATGCAGTTTTAGAGTCAGGGATCAAGATTGTTTTAGAAGAAACCCGGCTGGAAGAGTACATCAGAGAAGCAGACTTGGTGATTACCGGAGAAGGACAGATGGACGGACAGACCGCCATGGGGAAAGCACCGATAGGAGTAGCCGGACTTGCAAAGAAATACGGAAAGACTGTGATCGCATTTACCGGGGCAGCCGGAGTGGATGCAGAAAAATGCAATGAACATGGAATCGATGCATTTTTTCCGATTCTGCGAAATGTGGTTACACTGGAAGAAGCCATGAAAAATGAAAATGCAAAGAGAAACCTGGCAGATACGGCAGAGCAGGTGTACCGGTTGTGGCGGGCAGGTACAGGCAGCGTGTCGGTATTTTGACTTGTGAAATGGATTCCCAAAGTATGGTTACTGGGAAGTCATAGATAAGAAAATATAATGAAAGTTTTCTAAACTATATTGACATAATAGACAATGCGTTGTATAGTCTGATACGAAAGTAAAATACTAATTTAATAAAGAAACTTTCTCTTATTCAGAGCAGTGGAGATACAAAGGATCTAAGAAGCTGCGGCAACCCCACATTATAAAGGAAGGTGCCAACCTGAGCGAGTTACTCGAACAATAAGAGGATTGTTACGATAGATTGACAGTCCGCCTTATGCGGACTGTTTTCGCGTATTAAAGCCTGACCTGCACCCTGACAACTCATTGGCTGCCACGCTTGCGTGAGCAGACAGAGAGTTGCCAGGGTATAGGCAGGCCGCCCGCGACCGAGATGAAGCGAAGCGGAATCGAGGTTCCGCGGGGCAGGTCAGGCGGAGGCAGTCAGAAAACCTGTACCGGAAGAAGGGCAGGCCGCCCGCGACCGAGATGAAGCGAAGCGGAATCGAGGTTCCGCGGGGCAGGTCAGGCGGAGGCAGTCAGAAAACCTGTACCGGAAGAAGAGCAGGCCGCCCGCGACCGAGATGAAGCGAAGCGGAATCGAGGTTCCGCGGGGCAGGTCAGGCGGACGAAGGCGATATTACGTGAAAGCAGTAAGCAGAAGAGAAAGTGAGTGAAAGGAGAACTTATGGAAAAGGAAAAGATTTTATTTACATCTGAGTCAGTTACAGAGGGACATCCGGATAAGATGTGTGATCAGATTTCAGATGCGATTCTGGATGAGTTAATGCGTCAGGATCCGATGAGCCGTGTTGCATGTGAGACATGCTGTACAACAGGTCTTGTTATGGTTATGGGAGAGATCACTACAAAAGCATATGTAGATATCCAGAAGATCGTTCGTGATACAGTTCGCGAGATCGGATATACAAGAGGAAAATATGGCTTTGATGCAGATACCTGCGGTGTACTCACAACATTGGATGAGCAGTCAACAGATATTGCAATGGGAGTTGATAAGGCTCTGGAAGCAAAAGAAAATAAGATGTCAGATGAAGATATCGAAGCCATTGGAGCAGGAGATCAGGGAATGATGTTCGGTTATGCTTCTGATGAGACAGAAGAGTATATGCCATATCCGATCGCACTGGCACATAAGCTTGCACTTCAGCTTACTAAAGTTCGCAAAGACGGAACGCTGACTTACCTGCGTCCGGACGGAAAGACTCAGGTAACTGCAGAGTACAATGAAGATGGTTCTGTAAAGCGTCTGGATGCAGTTGTGCTTTCTACGCAGCATGACCCGGAAGTATCTCAGGAGCAGATTCATGAGGATATCAAAAAGTATGTATTCGATGAGATCATCCCGGCAGAGCTGGTAGATGATGAGACGAAATTCTTTGTAAATCCGACAGGCCGGTTTGTAATTGGCGGACCTCACGGAGACAGTGGACTGACAGGACGTAAGATCATTGTTGATACTTATGGTGGAATGGCACGTCACGGTGGCGGAGCATTTTCAGGAAAAGACTGCACAAAGGTAGACCGTTCTGCAGCTTATGCAGCACGTTATGCAGCAAAGAATATTGTAGCAGCAGGACTTGCAAAGAAATGTGAGATCCAGCTTTCTTATGCGATCGGTGTGGCACAGCCGACTTCTATCGCAGTTGATACATTTGGTACAGGAAAGTTATCTGATACAAAGCTGGTTGAGATCCTTCGTGAGAATTTTGATTTCCGCCCGGCAGGAATCATTAAGATGCTGGATCTGAGAAGACCGATCTACAAGCAGACAGCCGCTTACGGACATTTTGGACGTAATGACCTGGATCTTCCGTGGGAGAAACTTGACAAGGTAGAAGATTTAAAGAAATATCTGTAAAGTGAAAGAATATCTCAAAAATGAAAGAAATATTTGTAGAATCTGTAAAATAAGCAGAAGTATCAAAAGAAGGTGTCTGATCTCCTGAAAAGGTTCAGGCACCTTTCGTTAATCATACTCGATTTTCGGAAAGGAGCTGCAAATGAAGCTTAAGACAAAACTCGTTATCGTATTTATGGTGGTCATGGTATTTCCGATGCTTTTTACCGGAGTGATGACAAGGGCATTTGTACCGGAAAAGGCAACGGAGATCCAGCAGATGTATCTGATCGTCGTATCCATCACGGCAGCATTGTTGATCATATGGATTTATCGTGCGGTATCAGTGCCGCTGCAAAAATTACAGAAAGCGGCAAGGAATATCAAAGAAGGAAATCTGGATTTTGAGATTAAAGCAGAAAATGATGATGAGATCGGGCAGCTTTGCAGGGATTTTGAGGAAATGCGTCTTCGGTTGAAGGTGCAGGCAGAGGAAAAGGTTGCGTTTGACCGGGAAAATAAGGAACTGATCAGTAATATTTCACATGATCTGAAGACTCCGATCACAGCGATCAAAGGTTATGTGGAAGGAATTATGGATGGTGTGGCAGATACACCGGAAAAGATGGACAGATACATCAGAACCATTTATAATAAGGCTAATGAGATGAATCTTCTGATCAATGAGCTGACCCTTTACTCCAAGATCGATACGAACAGGATTCCATATAATTTCACAACGATCTCTGCAAAAGGTTATTTTGGAGACTGTGCAGAAGATCTGAGTGTGGAGCTGGAGTCAAAAGGGGCAGAGTTTACATACCGAAACTTTATGGATGATGACTGTAAAGTGATCGTAGATCCGGAACAGTTAAGAAGAGTCATCAATAATATCGTATCAAATTCGCTGAAGTATACAGATAAACCGAAAGTGGAGATTACGATGGATGTAAAGGACGTGGGAGATTTTATCCAGATAGAGCTGGGAGATAATGGAAGAGGGATTGCGGCAAAGGATCTGCCGTTTATCTTTGACCGGTTCTATCGTGCGGATGCTTCAAGAAATTCTTCAAAAGGAGGAAGTGGTATCGGACTTTCGATCGTGAAGAAGATCGTGGAGGAGCATGGCGGAAATATCTGGGCTACCAGCGAAGAGGGCGTTGGTACTACGATGTATTTTGTAATAAGGAAGTATCAGGAGGTACCGGTGAATGAGTAAACGTATTTTGATCGTGGAAGATGAAGAAAGCATTGCAGATCTGGAGAAAGATTATCTGGAGCTGAGTGGATTTGAAGTAGAAGTAGCAAATGACGGAGAGACAGGTCTTCGGAGAGGACTTGCCGTAGAATTTGACCTGATTATTTTAGATCTGATGCTGCCGGGAGTTGACGGATTTGAAATCTGCCGTCAGATCCGGGGGCAGAAAAATACTCCAATTATTATGGTTTCAGCGAAGAAAGATGATATTGACAAGATCCGTGGACTGGGACTTGGTGCGGATGATTATATGACGAAGCCGTTTAGTCCAAGCGAGCTGGTCGCACGCGTGAAAGCCCATCTTGCAAGATATGAGCGTCTGATCGGAAGTGTTGTGGAACAGAATGATGTGATAGAGATCCGCGGACTTAAGATCGACCGGACAGCGAGACGTGTATGGGTGAACGGTGAGGAACGTTCCTTTACAACAAAAGAGTTCGATCTGCTTTCGTTTCTGGCAGGACATCCAAACCATGTTTATTCAAAGGAAGAATTATTCCGTGAGATTTGGGATATGGAGTCAATAGGAGATATTGCAACAGTTACCGTACATATTAAAAAGATCCGTGAAAAGATTGAATATGACACATCTCATCCACAGTACATTGAGACAATTTGGGGGGTCGGATACCGCTTCAAGGTATAAGAGAAGTTAAAAAGAGAGAGGAAAGCAGAGCGGAAAATTTTGTATAAGACAGGCGGAAGTCTGGCATAAAGATAGTTATAGAAAAGAAAGAACGTTACTCCATGGATGTGCAGTCATTCGGGAGTAACGTTCTTTTTTGTCAGACAGTCCCATCAATCAGGTCTTTCAGTGAGACACTGCCAAGATAATCCTGGATCAGTGTATCCAGTTTTTTCCAAAGTGGGCGGGTAGGGCAAACCGCTTCCCTTTCACATTCAGTCGCATTTTCTTCAAGACATGCCACCGGTGCAAGTGATCCCTCTGTGAGACGGAGAATTGAAGAAATAGTATAATCCTCCGGTTTCTTAGTGAGCTTATAGCCACCGCCTTTTCCGCGAAGTCCAAAGATCAGGCCACCGGTAACAAGAGACTTGAGAATATTTTCAAGATATTTTTCAGAAATCTCCTGCCGTGCTGCAATTTCCTTGAGTGGCGTATAAGTATTCGGATCTTGTCCGGCCAGATCAATCATGACACGAAGTGCATATCTTCCCCTGGTAGATATAATCATAATTATTCCTCCTACGTTGATTCGTTATTATTATGATACCAGGGTCAAAAGGTCTGACACCACGTGTGCTTGCACACTAGTATAACCGTTATTAATTAACTGGACTTTTGAATTGGCAACGTATCAACCACCACCTCTTCACTTGAATTAATTTCTTCAAGCTTATACTTCCAGTGATATACGACAGGTTGTTCGTTTACTTCATCGAAGTATCTATAGATACGCTGCACAAGTTCATCCTTAGTTTTTACACGTATGCCTTTTAGCATCTGACGTGTGAGTTTACTAAAGAATCCCTCAACAAGATTCAACCATGAACCATGCTTGGGAGTAAACACAAATTCAAATCTTCCCGGCTTTGTCGCAAGGTATTTTCGGGTTTCCTCTGAAGAATGAACTTTCAGATTATCCAATACCAGACGAATCCGGTCAGTCTCCGGATATTTTGAATCAAGTATTTTTAGAAACTCAATATATTCCTTGCTGCTGTGTTTATCTTTTACAAGCGGAATTGCCTCCCCTGTTTGTAAGTCGATTCCAGCAAGCAGTGAAATAGTTCCAAGACGTTTATATTCATAATCACGGCTGACCGTCTTGTGATTTTCATCCGGCAAGAGGTCTTCTGTGGTATTGGCAATTGCCTGAATTCCGGGTTTTTCATCATAGGAAAGTACATGTACAACCTGTTCATCCTCCTTAAACGGAATGAGCTGTCCCTTCTCGTCAAACTGTAAAGACAATTGTTTATATACAAGAAGAACATTATGCATTTTCTGGTCAAAATCAGGGTCACGATTTTCGCAGTAATAAGTTATTTTGTTAGGCTTAATATCCGCTTCTTCCAGTATTGTGCGGACCTTTGACTGACTGATTGTTGACAACCTTGTATGACCTGCTTCTTCGGCAAATTTATTAATATGTTTTGTAAGAAGAGCACGCGTCCATACTTCTGCTGAATATCCAAGATTGACAGGCTTCTGACAGGCGATATTTATTATCCAGGCTTTTTCATCATCGGTTATTTCAGCATTCCTGCCACGACCGGGTGCATCAAACAGAGCATTTTCCACACCACCCTCAAGGTATTTATTGATACAGAGCATGACGCTTTTGCGATTCATTCCTACTTTGTCTGCAATATGGTCAACTGAAATACCTTCTGCTTTGAGTAGTAAAATTCTTGCCCGAATTACTGTCTGGGCTTGAATTGTTCTTGCACGCATCTGAGTTTCAAGATATAAACGTTCGTCCTCGCTAAGATTAATAGTGGATGCTTTTCTTCCCATAGTTTAATGCTCCTTTTGATTTGATGAGAACAGTATACTACAGAAAAGAAATATAGTCCATTTATTTAAAAACTTTTGTACTAGTGGTAGAATGACCTTGTGACCCGCCCCAATATGAGCATAAAAGTGGGGCGTAAGCACCACGATATGCGAATGTTGGGTAGGATTGTGGGAGCACGTAGTGCGTAACAATCCGTAGGTATCATAGTCGGGGGCTTTTGACCCCGACATCTTATTATAATACCCTATTTCAAAGTGAATTTGTAGGAAAAAGAAAAATATAATTGACTAACTTGTGCAAAAGTACAAAAAGTTCCGAATCAGACAAAAAGCAGAATGCAGTTGATGGAAAAGAGTATACAAGAGGACAGTATAATGATAAGATGATGTTGGGGTCAAAAGCCCCCAACAATGATGCCAACGGATTGTTTCGTGCTACGCACTCCCACAATCCTACCCGCTATTCGCATATCATGGTGCTTACGCCCCACTTTTATGCTCATATCGGGGCGGGCCTCAAGGTCATTCTACCACCAGTGTGCAGGCACACGTGGTGTCAGACCTTTTGACCCTGACATCATAAGATTACTGTAACCGCAGAAGAAAAAGAAGGACAGACTTTTGCGGGATGGAAACAGAATGGACAGGCACAGATTTTCAAATGTGATTGTAACAAAAGCAGATGAGAGGGGAAAAGGATGTATTATAAGATTGCTGATTGTTTTGTGAAATATGAGCCGAATTATATGTATATGCAAAAGAAAATAAAACCATATGAAGAGCGGTTTCATGGAGAAAGTGAAAATTCATGTATATATTTAGGGTATAAGTCGGATGCATATTATAAAAAAAAGCAAAAAATGCATCCAGAAATTACCTGTGAAAAACTAGAATACGTTTATGTTGGAGCTGAATTTAATAGAAAAATTTTAAAATACGGTGGTATCATGATTCACTCATCTGCGGTCGAAGTGGATGGAAAAGCCTATTTATTTTCTGCTCCATGTGGTACAGGAAAATCGACACATACGAAGCAGTGGCAAAAATATTTTGGTGCAGATCAGGCGATTATAATTAATGATGATAAACCGGTTCTAAGACGACTGGAAGATGGATGGTATGCATATGGAACACCTTTTAGTGGGAAAACCGATGAGAATGTAAATAAGAAAGTAAAACTTCAGGGAATCTGTATGCTTGAACGGGGAGAGAATCGGATACGGCAGATTCAGCCGGCAGAGGCAATCCCTCTGATTCTTCAGCAGACGATCCGTCCAAAGAATGAAAAATACCTTGGAAAGATGATGGAGATTATGGATCAGCTTCTTAGAGAAGTTCCGGTCTATAGAATGCAGTGTGATATATCAGAAGAAGCTGTAAAGATGTCATATGAAGCAATGAAGGGATAAAGAAGGAGCAAAATGAAGTTAAAAAAAGGATATATTATGAAAGAACTTGCCGGAAGATATGTAGTTCTTCCGGTAGGAGGCGAGCCAGAGGGATTTCAGGGAATGATACAGATGAATGTGACCGGAGGATTTTTATGGGAATGTCTCTCAGAAGAGAGGACAAAACAGGAATTGATCGATCTGTTTTTGGAGAAATATGATGCAAGTAGAGAAGATGCAGAAGCAGATGTAAATACTTTTATAGAAAATCTTAGTAAAGCGGGGATACTGGAAGTCTGATCATTACGAGGAGAAAAATAGATGATGTATGATAAAGCACAGTGCAAAATTTTGTTTCAGATCATTCGGGTTAGTTTGTTCGACAGTGATGAATTTGAAATAAATGCGGAGGCAGACTGGAAACTGATCTATCGGATCAGCCGGGAGCATAAAATCCATACGATTCTCTGTAGAGGATTGGAAAAGATTTCTTCAAAAGATAAAATACCGGAAAAGATGATCGGAAAACTAGAAGAATTGTGGCAGATCGAGAGGGCAAAAGATGCTGTGCAGAAGTACTCCATTGATGAGATATTGGATGCATTTGAAAAGGATAAGATAGATTGCGTGCCTCTAAAAGGAATTTATATGAAAGAGTTTTATCCGGATTCCAGTCTTAGAACCATGTCAGATCTGGATATTTTTTACAGACAAGGTGATGAGGAAAAAATAGAAAAAGTACTGGTGTCTAAGGGGTATGTATTTGATCACGACGGTCCACATCATGATGTTTATCAGCGAAAGCCATTTATGAATGTGGAGATGCATCATCATTTAACAGATGGAGATCCTGTCGCTGAAAAATATTATAAAGATGTATGGACGACCAAAGTTCATCTTAAAAAAGGATATACTTCCATTTATGAATTTTCATGGGAAGATTACTATATTTATATGCTTGTGCATCTTGCAAAGCATATAAAACTTGGAGGCAGTGGAATCCGCTCCATAATTGATATCAAGATTTTCCTTGATAAAAAGAAGGAAGAACTGAATTGGGATTATGTGAAAGAAGAACTAAAAAAACTGCATTTAAGTCAATTTGAATATTGGATGCGGCAATTAAGTGAAGTCTGGTTTGGCACAGAAAAAACTACACCTTTGTATGATGAATTGACAGAGTTTATTGTAGACAGTGGAACTTATGGAACTATAAAAAATTATCATGCAAGTCATGTTGTTGAATTGGGTGGAAAAAATCAAAATCTTTCTGTAGGAAAGATACGCAGCAAACTGGAAATTATTTTTTTACCATATGAAGGAATGCAAGAACAGTATTTATATCTGGAGAAATTTCCATTTCTTCTTCCGGTGGCATGGATACAACGGATTTTCAGAACAATAGTATGGCGTAAGGACAAAATCACTTCGACCCTGCAGTCTACAAATATAGAACAAGATAGATTGGAGAAAGTAAAAAAAGTGATGGATGCTCTGGAATTGTTTGAAAGCGATTAACCGTTCCGAATTAGATAAAAATTGTGCAGTAACTGTTAAAAATGGCGAGCTAAAGTTTTATGGGAAGAGGCTCTTGATAATGTAGCCACTGTTGGATATAATGTATATGTGATGTCGGGGTCAAAAGCCCCCGACTTTGATGCCTACGGATTGCAGAAACTAATTGATATCACAGTGAAAGCTCCTGACAAGGTTGTATACATATGAGAATGGAACGCTTACATTACCAAGTATTAGTAACTGTAAAATAATTTATACTTTGAATATAATATTTTATTTAGGAGGAGATGTGCAACATGAAAAAAGAGAGTTATGAGAAACTTGAAATGGAGGTAATTGCTTTCGATAAGATCCATATGGATACAAGCTCTACAAGTGGTATAGCAGTTGATGATAGGGAGGATGCTGATGAAGGAATCTGGACAGGATATTATTAAAATCTACCTTTAGATAAGACCGCATATAGAATGCTGTGAACCAAAAGAAGCTCTGATGATTTATTATCAGAGCTTCTTTGAACTGAAATAGCATTTCATGAAGAACGGGAGCAATACCATGAAAGAAGAAAATACCTATAGACAAACTATTCCGTCATCCACCACAGGCCGTTATACCGCCCTGACAAGAAAGGCGATGCGGATCTGTTATGCCGCACACGAGGGACAGATGGACAAAAGCGGTGTACCATATGTCTTTCATCCGATCCATCTTGCGGAGCAGATGGAGACAGAAGAGGAAATCTGTACTGCATTGCTGCATGATGTGGTGGAAGATACGAAGTGGACACTGAAAGAACTTGAGGCAGAGGGGTTTCCGACAGGTGTGCTGGAGGCAGTCAGGCTGCTGACCAGAGAGAAAGATGTACCATATATGGCTTATATTGAACGACTGAGTGGAAATCAGATTGCGAGAAAAGTTAAACTGGCAGATCTGGAACATAACAGCGATCTGACCCGTCTGATTGAAGTGACAGAGAGGGATTTGAGAAGACAGGAGAAATATTTTCTTGCAAAAGAGTTTCTGCTCCGACAGGAAGATACATAAAAACGTCGAAAAATGAGAATAAATTTCATCAAAACTCCGGTTTAAAATGCCGGAGTTTTATTGATGTTAAATAAGAATCATGGTATATTATGGTTGGTGTTGTCTCGGACAAGCTAGTAGAAAAAGTAGGTAGGAGTGATAAGTATGTATCAGGAAGAGTTTAAGCGTTGGCTGGCAGCAGATCTTGAAGATCCGGATCTGAAGCCGGAGTTATCCAGAATCGAAGGAAATAATGATGAGATCAAGGAACGTTTTGCAGTTGCACTGAAGTTTGGAACAGCTGGACTTCGCGGTGTACTTGGAGCCGGAACAAACCGCATGAATATTTATGTGATACGACAGGCTACGCAGGGACTTGCAAACTGGGTTAAGACGCAGGGTGGAACGCAGACTGTTGCGATCAGTTATGACAGCCGTCTCAAGAGTGATGTATTTGCAAAGACTGCTGCAGGTGTTCTTGCTGCCAATGGGATCAAAGTAAGAATTTATGATGCATTGATGCCGGTTCCGGCACTCTCTTTTGCGACACGTTATTATCAGTGTAATGCAGGAGTTATGGTGACAGCGTCCCACAATCCGGCAAAATATAATGGTTACAAAGCATACGGACCGGATGGCTGTCAGATGACGGATGATGCAGCAGCGATCGTATACGAAGAGATTCAGAAGACGGATGTTCTGACTGGAGCTAAATATATGTCCTTTGCAGAGGGCGTTGAGGAAGGTCTGATCCGTTTTGTGGGAGATGACTGCAAGAAGGCTCTTTATGAAGCGATTGAGTCTCGTCAGGTGCGTCCGGGTCTTTGCAGTACAGCAGGACTGAAACTGGTGTATAGCCCGTTGAATGGTTCAGGGCTTGTTCCTGTTACCCGGGTATTGAAAGATATCGGCATTACAGATATCACGTTTGTTCCGGAGCAGGAGTATCCGAATGGTTATTTCACAACCTGCAGTTATCCGAACCCGGAGATTTTCGAGGCATTGGAGCTGGGATTGAAGCTTGCAGAAGAGACAGAGGCAGATTTGATGCTGGCGACAGACCCGGATGCAGACCGTGTAGGAATTGCAATGAAATGCCCGGATGGTTCTTATGAGCTTGTCAGCGGAAATGAAATGGGAGTTCTTCTTTTGGACTACATATGTGCAGGTCGCATTGAGAAGGGAACGATGCCGGAGAAGCCGGTGGCTGTGAAGTCCATCGTTTCTACTCCACTGGCAGATGCGGTTGCAGAGCATTACGGAGTAGAACTCCGCAGCGTTCTGACAGGATTTAAGTGGATCGGTGATCAGATCGCCAGACTGGAAGATGCCGGAGAGGTCGATCGTTTTATCTTTGGATTTGAAGAGAGCTACGGATATCTGGCAGGACCATATGTACGTGACAAAGATGCCGTGATCGGTTCCATGCTGATCTGTGAGATGGCAGCTTACTATAGAAGTATCGGAAGTTCACTGAAGCAGAGACTGGAAGAGATTTATGCCCAGTATGGACGTTATCTCAACAAGGTAGACAGCTTTGAGTTCCCGGGACTCAGTGGAATGGATAAGATGGCAGCTATCATGCAGGGACTTCGTGAGAATCCACTGACAGAGATTGCAGGATATAAGGTTGTGAATGTAACGGATTATCAGAAACCGGAGGAGACAGGTCTTCCGGCAGCGAATGTTCTGATCTATAAGCTGGAGAATAACGAGACAGTCATTGTCCGGCCTTCAGGAACAGAACCGAAGATCAAGATTTATTATACAACGCTTGGTAAGAACCTTGCTGAGGCTGAGGCTGAAAAAGAGAAACTGGCAGCAGCAATCGAACCGATGCTGGTATAAGAAGAAAAGAGAATCTATTTACCAACGAAGCAGACTTTAGATCATCGAATCCAAAGTCTGCTTTTCTTTCTTCTATCTGAAAAGCTCTTGTCCTGTAAGAAAGTCAGATGTTGCTTTTCCTAAAAATTCCAGTAATGGAGAAAGTTCAAAGACGGTCAGTTCTTCCACTGCACAAGGCGAAAGATCCATAAATTTTTTTAGCATAGAAAGCAGACCGTTCATATCCTCGGAATGGATTCCCTCAATGCCGTTTTGGGGAAGGTGGGGATAAAGTTCTGTCGGCAGTTGATATTTTTCAACCAGATACCGGTTCATTTTAGTGTAATCACCGTAATAGTATTTTTCAGATAAGTAATCGGTCAGAGAAATGCACTGATTCGATTTATGGATCAGGACAGAGCAGATCTCATTGCGGATGTCGGTAATCTTTCCTTCTTTATCGTAAAAGGATACGATCTGGGGAATATAATCTTTAAAAAAGCGTTTATCAATATAAAGATGAAAATAGTAGCCGAGATACAGATCATTTGCAAGCTGATTCTGATAGCTGGAAAGAAAACGTTTCAGGTCCGGCCAAAGCATCATTTTGTCGGCATAAAGCAGATTGCGGAAATGAGTCCGGTTCTTGTTGGCAGTGGCATCGGGCAGCAGAGAACCGGTCATGAAATCATTTTCGGAAGCAATCATATAGGGAAAATGAGGGTGATCCGGTAATTGGTTCAGAAGCATTTTAGCGGAAGTCAGATGTAAAATAAAACCAGGCATAAAGTATAGATCCTTTCTTTGGTGATTTAGCTGTATACTATTTCAAGTATACAATCAAAATCCCGTGATTGCCAATTATAAATTGCACAGCAGAAAGCAGTGTGGTAGAATGAAATCAATGTTCAGATAATGGATGTACCAAGGTAAAGCAACAAAGCGAATAAAGTTGAATAAATGGAGGAAGAAAGTTATGTATATTACCTGTCTTGATGTAGAAGGAGTTTTAGTACCGGAGATCTGGGTCGCATTTGCGGAAGCAAGCGGTATCCCGGAGCTGAAAAGAACGACACGTGATGAGCCGGACTATGATAAGCTGATGAACTGGAGACTTGGAATCTTAAGAGAGCATGGTCTGGGTCTGAAAGAGATTCAGGAGACGATCGCAAAGATTGATCCGCTGCCGGGTGCAAAGGAGTTTTTGGATGAACTTCGTACCTTCAGCCAGGTGATCCTGATCAGTGATACATTTACGCAGTTTGCAACTCCGCTGATGGAGAAGCTGGGATGGCCGACACTGTTTTGTAATAGTCTTGAAGTGGCGGAGAATGGTGAAATCACCGGATTTAAGATGCGTACGGAACAGTCCAAGCTGAGTACAGTAAAGGCGTTACAGTCCATCGGATTTGAGACGATCGCCAGTGGAGATTCCTATAATGATCTGGGAATGATCCAGGCAAGCAGTGCAGGATTCCTGTTCAGAAGTACAGAGAAGATCAAAGCAGATTATCCTGAAATTCCGGCATATGAAAGTTATGACGAGCTTCTTACTGCGATCAAAAAAGCAATGAAATAATCTCGGAATTATAGCAGGACTTCAAAAAATAGAAAAATGAGATTTGAGTGACCGGTCGGAACAGAGAAATGTGATCCGGGAGATCAGAGAGATAAGAGGGAGCAGATGAACCAGAAATTATATAACCCTAAGTTTAAAGAAAAAAAGACAGCGGCTGAAAAAAAGAAGAAGACCAGAAATATTGTGATCATTGCGGTCATACTGGTTTTGGCTTCAGTGGCAACCTACTGGATGATGCCGAGGACAGGTTCGCTTGAGGACAGTACTCTTTTTGATGAAGCAACCGTAAAAAGTCAGGCAGAAAAAGTCATAGGATATATTAATGCGGATGATTATGAAAGTCTGCAGGATGTTTCAGCTGATAAGATGAAAGAGATCATGACAGAAGAGCGTCTGTCAGAGGCAAAAGAAAAAGTTTCAGATGACTGGGGTGCATTTAAGTCAATGGGAGATATATCCACGACAACGATTTCCAAGCGTGGTGTGAATGCAGCGGTTGCTTATGTCACAGCGACATATGAGAATGTAGAGATTCATTATACATTAGCGTTTGATGAGGATATGAAGCTTGCATCTTTTGGAATGCAATAGAAAGTGTCATAAAATAGGTTGACAGCGGACAACGTAAAGTGGAAAAAGTTAAAAATTTAACGCGTTAAAGCGATAAAAATTTTACACTTTACAGTATTGAAGTTTTGAAAAAGAGATGTTATACTGTACCTACGTTTTGATTTTGGGAGGTATTTGTAATGGAAAAGAGAATTAACGGACATACGAGATTATACGCTTTGATCGGATCACCGGTAGGTCATTCAGGATCACCGGCAATGCAGAATTATAGTTTTGAAAAGCTTGGGATTGATGCGGCTTATCTTGCATTTGATGTGAATGTAGGGCAGACAGCTAAAGCACTGGAGGCGTTCCGTACTCTGAATGTAGGTGGATTCAATGTAACGATGCCATGTAAGACGGAGGTAGCGAGACTGGTTGACCGTTTATCACCGGCTGCCGAATTGATCGGTGCGTGCAATACGGTCGTTGTGGAAGAAGATGGTACAATGACCGGTCATATCACGGATGGGACAGGTTTTGTACGCAATCTGAAAGAGCATAGTGTAGAAGTAAAAGATCAGAAGATCGTGGTGCTTGGAACTGGCGGAGCAGCGACAGCGATCGCAGTCCAGGCAGCGTTGGACGGAGTAGCTGAAATTGCGATCTTCAACAGAAAAGATGAGTTTTTTGCCAATGGTGAGAAAACCGTGGAGAAGATCAAAAAAGCTGTTCCGACGATCGGAAAGGTGTACATAGAAGATTTGGATAATACGGAGAAATTGCGAGCTGTGATCGCAGAAAGCGATATCCTTATCAATGCTACCCGTGCGGGAATGGCTCCGCTTCAGGATGTGATTCCGGTACCGGAGGATGTCCTTCGTCCGGAACTGGCAGTTGCAGATGTTGTATACAATCCATTAGAGACTTTACTTGTGAAGAAAGCAAAAGAGGCAGGCTGCCGTGCGGCGATCGGTGGAATTGGAATGCTGTTATGGCAGGGAGCAGCAGCATTTGAATTATTCACAGGAAAAGAAATGCCGGTAGAAGAAGTGAAAGAAAAGTTTTTCTCAGAGGCATAAAGATAACGGGAATATAGAGTGAGTCTGAATGAAAAGAGGCAGGAATGGAATGTTTTTCCATCCTGCCTCTTTGAGAGTATAAAACTTTTTAAATCATTCTTGATGAAAAGAAAATTTTATAAAAATTTAATTTAATCTATCTTTTTTTGCAAAAATGTAGTCTAATAGAGAGAGGCATTCTGCCTGTGGTAAAGAGAATGCTGCCGGAAAGAACCGGATACAAAGGATGAGGAGAAAGTGAATGGAAAAGGAAACTTTTGACGGAAACGATATAGAAGTAACAGAGACAGAAACGTCAGAACAGCAGGTGTCAGAGGAAACTGAGAAGCCCCACAAATGGAGAAAACCATTGTTGATCACGCTTGGAGGGATTGCAGGAACAACTGCTGCAGTTTACATTGGAACAGCAGCGTATTTCTATTTTCATTGTCTGCCGAATACGGAGATTAATGGAAAAGATTTTTCTTATGCGAACAGGGCAGAAATTGAGGACTATTTAAAAGAAGATACAAAAAATTATGTGTTGGAGATAAAAGGCCGGGAAAATGTGAAAGATCAGATTCAAGGTTCGGAAATCGGTGTTGAATATGAGGCGGATGATGCGGCAGGTAAGTTGTTACGGGAGCAGAATTTCTGGCTGTGGCCGGTTGCATTTGATCGAGAGCAGACGCTGGAAATTCCGGTCAGTGTATCTTATGATAAGGAAAAGTTAAAAGAAAAGATCAGTACATTGAATGTAGTGACAGGTGAACAGACGCAGCCGGCTTCTTCCACTCCTTTTTTTGACGGAGAAAAATTCGTACCGGGAGAGGAAGGAAAAGGGACGGCAGTAGATGTAGATACATTGAACGAAGTGATCGGAGATGCAGTTTCCCATTTGACAGAAGAGCTGGAGCTTGATGATACAGGATGCTATGTCAGACCGAAATATATTAAGGATTCTCCGGAAGTTCAGGCAGCATGCGATCAAATGAACCCTTATCTGAAAGCAAGGATTACTTATGAGATGGATGAACCGGTTGTAGTAGACGGGACAGTGATCTCGCAGTGGGTAACGGCTGATGAAAATTTTGCTGTGACTTTTCATCCGGAACTGGTACAGGAGTGGTTGAAGCAATTTGCGGAAAAGTATGATACAGTCGGAAAGACAAGGACTTTTACGACAGCGGATGGCCGGTCAGCTCAGGTGAGTGGAGGAACCTATGGTTGGGAGATCGATGAAGAAAGCGAGCTGACAGCATTGCTTGCCAATATTGAGAATGGGGATACGGTCAGCCGTGAACCGGCATATGTAGAGGGAAAGACGGCGATTTCCCATGGTGCATCTGACTGGGGGACAACCTATGCAGAAGTCGATCTGACGAATCAGAAAATGTGGTATGTCAGGGATGGACAGATCCTGATGAGCACGGATATTGTGACGGGACTTCCGACCAGGGCAAGGCAGACCCCGGAAGGTGTTTATACGATTCTTGAAAGGATGAGAAATAAGACATTACGAGGAGCTTTGAAGCCGGACGGAACTTATGAGTATGAGACACCGGTAGATTACTGGATGCGGGTAACGTATTCAGGGGTTGGATTCCATGATGCAACATGGCAGAGGACATTCGGTGGTGATGTTTATACTTATCGTGGATCACATGGATGTATCAACATGAGCTATTCCGATGCAGGACAATTATATGATCTGATTCAGGTGGGAGATCCGGTAGTGATCCATTATTGATCAAGATGTCAGGACTGTTGACAGTCATGAATTGGCAGATAAAAACTTCAAAAGATATGAGATTGTCATGAGGAACAGATCAAAAAGATCAGATAAGGAAGTCGAGAGAAGATGGACAAAAGAAAACTAAGTAATATGCTGTTGATTCTGACAGCGTTAATTTGGGGAAGTGCATTCGTGGCACAGAGCATCGGAATGGAATATATCGGACCGTTTACGTTTGGTGCAGCCCGGAGCATTTTAGGGGGAGTAACTTTGCTCCCGGTCGTCTTTTTCAGAAAGAAAAAGTCACAGGCAAATAAAGGGAAAGCAGAACCGGATGAAAAGAAAGAAAAAAATGAGCAAAGAAAGACTTTGCTGGCGGGAGGTATCTGCTGTGGTATCTGTCTGACGATCGGAAGTATGGCACAGCAGATCGGACTGCAATATACCACAGCAGGAAAAGGCGGATTTATTACAGCTCTCTATATTCTGATTGTTCCACTTTTGGGACTGGCATTCGGGAGAAAAGCAGGGAAAAAAGTTTGGTGCGGTGTTATTTTGGCTGTGGTTGGAATGTATTTCCTTTGCGTAAAAGACGGATTTTCTATTTCAAAGGGAGACTGGATCATTTTGGCAGGTTCTTTCGCTTTTGCGGGACACATTCTTGTGATCGATTATTTTTCGCCGAAAGTGGATGGAGTATGTCTTTCGTGTCTTCAGTTTTTTATTTGCGGGATGATCTGTGCCATTCCGATGCTGGTGTCAGAACAGCCGACAGTGAATGCGGTACTGGTATCCTGGCGACCGATCGTATATGCAGGTGTATTGTCCAGTGGCGTCGGATATACGCTTCAGATCATTGCACAAAAAAATACAGACCCGACGGTAGCATCATTGTTGATGAGCCTGGAATCTGTATTTGCTGTACTGGCGGGATGGGTCATTTTAGGAGAAAGACTTTCCGTCAGAGAATTTGTGGGATGCGTACTGGTATTCTCAGCAGTGATTATTGCCCAGCTCCCGGAACGGAAAGCAGTCAGTTCCGGAAATCGGACAGTTTCAGAATAAACTGCAGGGTTGCAGAATATGCCCCTAACGCATGAATAGATTAACAACATGAAGGACTCCGTCTTCATCATTCGAGCGGGTGATGAAATCAGCGGAGTCTTTTATAATTGGCTGTGCATTTTCCATGGCGACACCGAGTCCGGCATATTCGATCATGGAAAGGTCATTAAAGCCGTCACCGCAGCAGATCATGGAATCAGCAGTCAGTCCGATACTGTTGAGAAGTTTTTGCAGAGAATGAGCCTTATCAATGTTCTGAGGCATGATCTCAAGGAAATACGGTTCGGAAAGATAAATATTGAGTAGTCCGTGGTATTTCTCTTTCAGCAGTTTCATCAGCTCCTGAAGGACATCTGCGGGTCCTGGGACAAGCAGCTTATTGATCGGGAAATCAATATAGGAGACAAAGTCATCCGGCTGGTAAATCTCCATACGGTTGATTCCCGATTCAATCCGGGTATACTGGTTCGGAGCGATCGCAGAGATAATCGTTGTATCAGTATAAGTGATCAGATCAACCCCCTGTTCTGCATAAGAGCGGACGATATCACAAATCGGTCGGATCATCTCAGGTGGAATCTGCTTATTATAAATGATCTTCCCATCTGAACAGCGTGTCACTCTTGCACCGTTAAAGGAAAGCATATAGCCTCCGAAATCCTGAAGACGCAGTTGCTTTGCCAGTGGAGCAACCCCGTTGATGGGGCGGCCGCTGGCAAGAACAACTGTCTTTCCGTTCTTTTGAATGTCGATGAGAGCCTGACGGGTCGGTTCGGTGATCTCCTTTTTTGAATTTGTAAGTGTGCCGTCCAAATCCAGCACGATAACCTGATATTGCATAATTCTCCTATTTATGTGCTTCATTCAGAAGCTCAGTTTTTGTATCATATAATTTCTGAGAAAGATCCACATATACTTTATGAGGATTGAACAAACGCTTTGTCTCATCCCAGAGAGTTGCTTTTTCTTCTTTACAGAAAGCTGCGATCTCTTTGACGGAAGGGGACTCATACTTACATTCTCCGTGAATAAAAATTGGCTGTAAAAGTTCTTTCATAGTATAGGTTCCGCCTTTGAGAAGTGTCTTTTTCCAGGTTGCATTCGGATCGAAAAGAAGAAGGTCTTCTTCAGGATCATAAACCTCATCAGCGAAACAAATAAGGTCTGCACGAAGCATATGAGTTTCTTTATCATAAATTCTGTAGATCGTCTTATTTCCCGGGTTTGTGATCTTCTCCGTATTTTCGGAGATCTTGATCTTCGGGATAAACTGTCCTTCTGCATTTTGGATCGCTGCCAGCTTGTATACACCGCCAAAGGACGGGCAGTCTTTTGAAGTGATCAGATTCGTTCCGACCCCCCAGGAAGTAATGGCAGCACCCTGCATTTTCAGATCGTGGATGAGGTATTCATCGAGGTCATTGGATGCAGCAATAACGGCATCCGGGAAACCGGCATCATCCAGCATCTTTCTTGCCTTTTTGGAAAGGTAGGCAAGGTCACCGGAGTCAAGGCGGATTCCATAGCTCTTCGGTTTGATACCTGCCTCACGAAGCTCTTTAAATACACGGATCGCATTCGGAACACCGGATTTTAAAGTATCATAAGTGTCTACCAGCAGGGTACATGCATCCGGATACAGTCTTGCGTATTCTTTAAATGCAGTGTATTCATCCTTAAATGTCATGATCCAACTGTGGGCATGTGTTCCCATAACAGGCACATCAAACATCTCTCCTGCGAGTACATTGGATGTACCTACGCATCCACCGATGACGGCAGCTCTTGCACCGTAAAGTCCGGCATCCGGTCCCTGTGCCCGGCGGAGACCAAATTCCATGATCCCATCTCCCTGTGCGGCGTATACAACACGGGATGCCTTGGTAGCGATCAGACACTGATGGTTGATGATGGTCAGGATCGCAGTTTCTACAAGCTGTGCCTCCATGATCGGGGCAACCACTTTGATGAGCGGCTCTCGTGGGAAAATCACACTTCCTTCCGGAATCGCATAAATATCCCCGCTGAAATGGAATCCGCTCAGGTAATGAAGAAAGTCTTCACTGAAAAGCCCCAGCCCTCTCAGATAGTCCACATCTTCATATGAAAAATTCAGATTCTTGATATAATCGATGACCTGATCAACGCCGGCCATAATGGAGTACCCACCTTTATTTGGGTTCTCACGGAAAAATACGTCGAAGATTACGGTCTGGTTTTCCTGAGTTTCAAAATAGCCCTGCATCATAGTAAGTTCGTACAGGTCTGTCAGTAAAGTAAGGTTCTGTGCACTCATAAATTTCCCTCTTTTCTGTAGCATTGAATCAATTATACATAATTAATGCGTGTAAATCAATAAAGAATCCATTGACAAGGGACTGTCAAATAGCTTAATCTATATGGAAGATTAGGATGAAATCCGATTGAATGACAGGAAGATCAGTGAAGTGAGTGCTGCAGGGGCAGCAGATTGGAGTAGAGAATGAGATTAGGAGTAAAGCAGGTACTGACGGTTGTAAAGATCGTAGATTTTGGAGTGTATCTGGGCAGCGATGAAGAGAGAGTGCTTCTGCCAAAGAAGCAGGTTCCGGAAGGAATCGAGGTCGGGGATCCGATAGAAGTCTTTCTTTATAAAGATTCATCAGACCGCATGATTGCGACGACGAATGAGCCGAAGCTGACACTTGGGGAGCTGGCAGTGCTGACGGTAGCAGATGTTGGCAGAATGGGGGCATTTCTTGACTGGGGATTGGAGAAAGATTTGTTCCTTCCATTTAAAGAGCAGACAGAGAAAGTGGAAAAAGGGGATAAATGTCTTGTGAGTCTTTATATTGACAAGAGCGAGAGACTTTGTGCCACAATGAAGATCTATCACCTTCTGCGGACGGATTCTCCTTATAAAAAGGATGATACAGTCAGAGGTACGATTTACGAAGTGAACCGGGAGATCGGTGCTTTCGTGGCGGTAGATAATCTTTATTCTGCACTGATCCCGAAAAGAGAGATGTACGGAAGGATGTCTGCAGGACAGGAGATCGAAGCCCGTGTAGCAGCCGTAAAAGAGGATGGCAAGCTTGATTTAAGTGTACGTGGCAAGATCCCGCAGCAGATGGACGAAGATGCAGAACTGATCCTGGACTGTATTGAGACGTGTGGGGGCAGGCTGCCATTTACGGATAAGGCAGACCCGGAGCAGATCAAGATGGAGATGGGGATGAGCAAGGCGGCATTCAAGCGTGCGGTCGGAAGACTTTTGAAGCAGAGAAAGATTCAGATCAGGGAAGACGGGATTTACAGACTGTGATCTGAAATAAAAAGATCAGGCAGAGCCTATGGAGAGAGAATGTCAGGTGTCCGGTCAAAAAAAGAAAAATACTACTTGAAATTAAGCTGGCAGAAGCGATAGATGGAACTTATTGATAACTGCAAAAGAAAGGACAATGAGGTGAAGGTATGAGTTTTGCACATTTACATGTCCATACGGAGTACAGTCTTCTGGATGGCTCGAACAAGATCAAAGAGTATGTTGCAAGAGTGAAAGAGCTGGGGATGAACAGTGCGGCAATTACGGATCACGGAGTCATGTACGGAGTGATCGATTTTTATCGGGAGGCACGTAAGCAGGGGATCAATCCGATTCTCGGATGCGAGGTCTATGTAGCTCCCAATTCCCGGTTTGACAGGGAAGTGACAGGCGGAGATGACCGGTATTACCATTTAGTGCTGCTGGCTGAGAATAACGAAGGATACGAGAATCTGACAAAGATCGTTTCCAAAGGATTTGTGGAAGGGTACTATTACAAGCCGAGAGTAGATAAAGAACTTTTAAGAACCTATCATAAGGGGATTATTGCGTTGAGTGCGTGTCTTGCAGGAGAAGTTCCAAGATATCTTACCAAAGGGATGTATGAAGAGGCAAAAGACCGGGCTTTGGAGTATCAGGAGATTTTCGGAAAAGGGAATTATTTTCTGGAGCTTCAGGATCATGGAATCCCGGATCAGCAGTTGGTAAACCAGCAGTTGATGAAGCTGTCGCAGGAGACCGGGATTGAACTGGTTGCTACGAATGATGTGCATTATACCTATGCAGATGATGAGAAGGCACATGATATCCTGCTCTGTATTCAGACGGGGAAAAAGCTGTCGGATGAGAACCGGATGCGTTATGAAGGCGGGCAGTATTATGTGAAGTCCGAAGAAGAGATGGCGGCTCTGTTCCCGTATGCAAGGCAGGCACTGGAGAATACGCAGAAGATCGCGGACCGCTGTTCTGTGGAGATTGAGTTCGGAGTGACGAAGCTTCCTAAATATGACGTGCCGGAAGGCTATACTTCCTGGGAGTACCTGCAGAAGCTGTGCTATGAAGGACTGGATCAGCGTTATAGGACACCGTCGCAGGAGCTGAAAGACCGGCTGGCATACGAGCTGGATACGATCCGGCATATGGGATATGTCGATTATTTCCTGATCGTATGGGATTTTATCAAATATGCAAAAGACCATGGAATCGCAGTCGGACCGGGGCGTGGTTCAGCAGCGGGAAGTATCGTGTCCTATTGTCTGGGGATCACAACCATTGATCCCATCCATTATCAGCTCCTGTTCGAGCGTTTTCTGAATCCGGAACGTGTATCCATGCCGGATATTGATGTGGATTTCTGCTATGAGAGACGGCAGGAAGTGATCGATTATGTAACGAGAAAATACGGAAAAGACTGCGTGGCTCAGATCGTTACATTTGGAACGCTTGCGGCAAGAGGTGTCATCCGTGATGTAGGAAGAGTCATGGATCTGCCTTATGCCTATGTGGATTCGATTGCCAAGATGATTCCCCAGGAGCTTGGAATTACGATTGATAAAGCTCTGCAGATGAATCCGGAGCTTCGTAAGCTTTATGAGTCGGATGAGACGGTGACGCATCTGATCGATATGGCGAAGCGACTGGAGGGACTGCCGAGGCACTGTTCGATGCATGCGGCAGGAGTGGTGATCTGCCAGAAACCTGTAGAGGAGTATGTACCTCTTTCAAGGGCAGCAGATGGGACAATCACGACCCAGTTTATTATGACAACGCTGGAAGAACTGGGACTTTTGAAGATGGACTTCCTGGGCCTGCGTACACTGACCGTGATTCAGAATGCGGTACAGCTTGCAAGAAAAAAGCAGCCGGATCTTCAGATCGACAAGATTGACTACAATGATAAGGCAGTGCTGGATTATATCGGTACAGGAAAGACGGAAGGAATCTTCCAGTTGGAAAGTGGCGGGATGAAGAATTTCATGAAAGAATTGCAGCCCCATAGCCTGGAGGATGTGATCGCGGGAATTTCTCTGTACCGTCCGGGTCCGATGGATTTCATTCCACAGTATATCCGGGGAAAGAACGACAGATCATCCATCACATATGACTGCCCACAACTTGAACCAATCCTTGCACCGACTTATGGCTGTATCGTTTATCAGGAACAGGTTATGCAGATCGTGCGGGATCTTGCAGGTTATACACTTGGACGAAGTGACCTTCTGCGTCGTGCCATGTCCAAGAAAAAAGCAGCGGTCATGGAAAAGGAACGGAAAACTTTCGTTTACGGCGATGAAGAGACCGGTGTACCGGGATGTATCAAGAACGGGATTGATGAGCAGACTGCAAATAAGATCTATGATGAGATGATCGATTTTGCAAAATATGCTTTTAACAAGTCTCATGCGGCTGCTTATGCAGTAGTATCTTATCAGACGGCGTGGCTGAAATACTATTATCCGGTAGAGTATATGGCAGCCCTGATGACTTCTGTGATCGATAATCCGACGAAGGTTGCAGAATATATTTACGTCTGCCGTCAGATGGGGATCAAAATCCTTCCGCCGGATATCAACAAAGGGGAGGCGGATTTTTCAGTAGACGGCGGAGATATCCGTTATGGACTGGCTGCGATCAAGAGTATCGGCCGCCCGGTGATCCGTGCCATTGTGAATGACAGAAAGGAACTCGGAGAGTTCAGAAATCTGGAAGATTTTATTACTAGGATTTCGAGCCGGGAGCTGATGAATAAACGGCTGGTGGAAAATCTCATCAAAGCCGGGGCATTGGATGTCCTGGGGGGAACAAGAAAGCAGTTCATGAGTATTTATATTCAGATCGTCGACCATATGCAGCAGGAAAAGAAAAATTCCATGGTCGGTCAGATGAGCCTGTTCGATATGGTGAGCGAGGAGCAGAAGGAAGAGTTTCAGATCAGAATGCCGGATGTCGGAGAATATACAAAGGAGAACCTCCTTGGATTTGAAAAAGAGGTACTCGGAGTGTATGTCAGCGGCCATCCGCTGGAGTCTTATGAAGAAGAGTGGCGGAAGGTGATTTCTGCGACCACTGCTGATTTTCAGGTTGATCCTGAAGTCGGATATACGAAAGTAAGAGACGGAGCCAGGGAGATCATCGGCGGTATCATTGCGGAAAAGACGGTGAAGCATACCAAGACGAACCAGATGATGGCATTTCTGACGGTAGAAGATCTTTTCGGAACAGTAGAAGTAGTTGTATTTCCGAGGGACTACGAGAAGTATCGGCAGTATCTTGAGGAAGATAATAAGATCTTTGTAAAGGGAAGAGTTTCGGAAGAAGATGACAAGGCAAGCAAGCTGATCTGCGAGAAGATCCTTCCGTTCGGGCAGAAGAAAAAGGAATTATGGATCCAGTTTCCGGATAAGGAAACGTATCTGGAGGAAGAGGCGATAACCTATGGATATTTGGCTGATTCAGAAGGAAATGACGAAGTCATGATCTACTGTGAGAAGGAAAAAATTGTGAAAAAATTACCTGCGAATAAGAATATCAGTATAAATCCACAGATTTTGAGCAGGTTAATGAACCATTTTGGTGAGAATCGGGTAAAAGTAGTAGAAAAAGCTATTGAAAACCACTTCTAAATAAGGTAGAATATTTGCGGAGTTGATAAAAAATAGACAATAGAGATCTTTATCAGACATTGCAGAGAAAGGGTGGAGATAACATGGCAGAGAAAACTATGAATGAAAAAGAAAAATATCTGGACGAGATTGAGGATAAGATCCGTACGATCGGAGTTCTGACGAGTGGAGGAGACGCTCCTGGAATGAATGCAGCAATCCGTGCAGTCGTAAGACGTGCCCTTGCAAAAGGATTAAAGGTTCGCGGAATCCGCAGAGGATATCATGGACTTCTGAAAGAAGAGATCATCGATCTGACAGCACGTGATGTGTCTGATATTGTTCAGCGTGGTGGTACAATTCTTCAGACAGCACGTTGCAAGACAATGCGTACAGAAGAAGGACAGCAGAAGGCAGCTGCTATCTGTAAAAAGTATGGCATTGATGGTCTTGTAGTAATCGGAGGAGACGGATCATTTGCAGGAGCTCAGAAGCTTGCAAATCTCGGAGTTAATACGATCGGTGTTCCGGGAACGATCGATCTGGATATCGCCTGCACAGATTATACGATCGGATTTGATACAGCGGTTAATACAGCTATGTATGCGATCGATAAAGTTCGTGATACTTCTACATCTCATGAGAGATGCAGTGTCATTGAGGTTATGGGTCGTGACGCAGGATATCTTGCACTGTGGTGCGGTATTGCCAACGGAGCTGAGCGTATCCTGATGCCGGAAGAGCATGGATTTGATGAGAAAGCCCTGATCGAGGACATTCTTGAGAATAAGAAACGCGGTAAACAGAATTATATCATTATCAATGCTGAGGGTGTTGGTGATTCTATCAATCTTGCAAAGAGAATCGAAGATGCAACAGGTATTGAGACAAGAGCTACGATCCTTGGACATATGCAGCGTGGTGGAAGCCCGACATGTAAGGACAGAGTTTACGCTTCTACAATGGGAGCTATGGCAGTTGACCTTCTCTGCCAGGGCAAGACAAACCGTGTTGTAGGATATCAGCATGGGGAGTTCGTTGATTTTGATATTGAGGAAGCTCTTGCAATGAAGAAGACCATTTCTGCATACCAGTATGATGTGGCTAAATCACTTGCAATCTAAATAAGCATTGCAAATCCTGGTGATTCAAATTATAATATTATAAGGCAACGACATGATGATAATTCAGCCTTGTGGAGTCTTCGGAGTCCGCATGGCTGAATTTGTGTCATTATAGAAAAATAGGGGAGAATATAGTCGGATATGATGAATAAAAAGACAGCTCCTGTCGGAGTATTTGATTCAGGAGTCGGAGGACTGACGGTTGCAAGAGAGATCAGCCGACAGTTACCGGATGAGAATATTGTTTATTTCGGAGATACTGCCCGCGTTCCTTATGGAAGTAAGTCGCAGAATACGATCATTCGTTTTTCGGAACAGATCATTCGTTTTTTGAAGACCAAAGAGGTGAAGGCGATCGTGATCGCCTGCAATACTGCAAGTGCATTGGCACTGGATGCGGTGAAAGATGAGTTTGATATCCCAATCCTGGGAGTGGTTATTCCGGGTGCGAGAGCAGCCGTAGAGGCGACGAAGAACAGGAAAGTCGGAGTAGTTGGGACAGAGGCAACGGTTCAGAGCGGGATGTATACGAAAGTGATCCAGGGAATGAACCCGGAGATCACGGTCATTGAGAAGGCCTGCCCGTTGTTTGTTCCTCTGGTGGAAGAAGGATTTAAAGAGCATCAGGTAACAGAGGAAGTAATCGAGTATTATCTGGAATCTATGCGAAGTACGGATATTGATGCCATGATTCTTGGCTGTACGCATTATCCGTTGCTCAGATCTAAGATCCGGGCTTATATGGGGGACAAGATTCAGATTGTAAACCCTGCTTATGAGACAGCGATGGATCTGAAATGTCTGCTGGAAGAGAATGATATGGCGAATGACGGAACAGAAGGGCAGCACAGCAATTATTCATTTTATGTAAGTGATGCGGCAGAGAAGTTCAGAAAATTTGCAAATACAGTCATGCCATTTGATGTGCCGATAACGAATGTAGTGAATATAGAAGGATATTAAAGATTATGACAAAGGATGTATTTGTAAGCATTTCCGGTATGCACGAAGAGATTGCAGAGACGCCTGCAGTTGAAAGGGACGAGGCAGAAGCGATCGAAGTTGTGACTCCGGGCAGCTATTACTTCAGAAACGAGAAGCATTATATTGTATATGATGAGGCTGTGGAAGGGTCTTCTGAAATGATCAGAAACCGGATCAAGATCACAGGAACTGGATGCGTGGAGATCGTAAAGAGCGGATTGTCAGATTCTCACATGATCTTTGAAAAGAATAAAAAGAACTCGACGTATTACCGGACACCGTATGGACAGATGCTGCTTGATGTGAATACCAGAGAGCTGGAGATTCAGGTGACAGAGGATGAAATTGATGTACGGATCGAGTATGAACTGGATGTAAATCATGAGCCTATGGCGGACTGCAGGATCAAAATGAATATCATGTCCCGCAGCAATGGAAGTTTTTCCGTGTTAGGATGAGTGAATGGCACGGAAAGGATAAGGACAGATGATAACAAAACTGATAGAAATTGTTTATTCATTTTTATGGGGAGACCTGATTCAGATCCCATTACCGGGAGGCAGCAGTGTGGGAATTTCACTGCTTATTATTCTTCTGATCCCGATGGGAATTTATTTTACAGTAAGAACCCGGTTTCTCCCGATCCGGCTTTTCCCTGATATGGTGCGTGCATTGGTGGGGACAAAAGCGAAAAAAGATGCGGACGGTAAAAGTGAAAAAAAGGAAAAGAAAGAAAAGGGCAGCTTGTCCACATTTCAGACGCTGATCGTTTCAACGGCAACGAGAGTCGGGATGGGGAATCTGGTCGGAGTGGTTGCAGCAATTTCAGCAGGTGGTGCCGGAGCTGTATTCTGGATGTGGGTCACGGCACTGATTGGTTCATCGACAGCATTCATTGAGGCAACGCTCGCCCAGCTTTATAAGGAAAAAGATCCCCTGTATGGTGGATACCGGGGTGGTCCGGCTTATTATATGCATCGTTATATGGAGCGGAGGCAGAAAAAGAAAAAGCGTTATTCCCTGATCGCAGTATTATTTGCGATATCGGGACTGATCTGCTGGTGCGGCATCAGTCAGGTGATCAGCAATTCAGTGACTTCTTCTTTAGAAAATGCATTCTCTGTTCCGCCCCTTTATACAACCATCGTGCTTGTAGCACTTGCGGCAGTGATCGTATTGCGGAAGAACGCAACTGTGAAAGTACTGGATCTTTTAGTACCGGTTATGGCGGTATGCTATTTCGTTCTGACGATCGTGATCATTTTCAGGAATATCGGAAGCCTTCCTCAGGTTTTTGAGAGGATCTTTCAGGAGGCGTTCGGGTTCCGGCAGATTGCGGCAGGAGGGTTTGGTGCAGTACTGATGAATGGAATCAAGAGAGGGCTTTTCTCAAATGAAGCAGGATCGGGTTCTGCTCCCTGTGCGGCAGCGGCAGCAGAATGTGAAAATCCGGTTCAGGCAGGACTGGTTCAGGCGTTGGGAGTCTTTATTGATACGATTGTCATCTGTAGCTGTACAGCGATGATCATGCTTCTTGTACCGGAAGACTTGGTGGCGGGACTGTCGGGAATGGAACTTTTGCAGACTGCCATGCGGTATCATCTCGGTGAATTTGGAGTGATTTTTATAGCTGCGACCCTGTTCATGTTCAGCTTTTCAACATTCCTTGGAATCCTCTTTTATGCAAGAAGTAATGTGGCTTATTTGTTCGGGGATAACTGGCTGTCACAGACGGCTTATAAGGTTATGGCACTGGTGATGCTTTTTGCAGGAGGTCTTGCGGCCTATACAGTTGTATGGGATCTTGGTGATGTCGGGATCGGTTTGATGACGATCTTCAATACAGCAATCCTGTATCTCCTTGGCGGAGAAGCGTTAAAGGAGCTTCGGGAGTACGAGGCAGGAAAAGCGTGTAAAAAGAAAAGTTTGGAAGAGTGATCACGGAGGAGTGATCCGGGGAATAGAGAAGATCGGAAAATAAAGAAATTTGGAAATAGGATGAAAAGAATAAAAAAGTTCCGCTCCTGTCTGACTGGCAGGAGCGGAACTTTTTACTTTCAGTTCTTTTCTTTTTTGAATCTTGAGAAAAGTCCTTTTTTCTTTTTCTTTGCAACCTCAGGAATACCACCGCGAACGCTCTTGATTCCTGTGATGTAAATACCACTGAGAACTACCTTGGCTTCCTTCTTTACCGGAAGAACCTCAAATACTTTTTCCTCGCACATCAGTGTCATGATCTTTGGTCCGATCTTGGCTTTGACGATCGGGACTCTGGTACGTCTTAAGTACTTTGGAGTATTCTCAACAACAGCCGCCGGAAGTCCGGCCTCTTTCAGCTTCAACCTCTTTTTATCAATAACGAGCATACTGACGGTCTGTGCAACTGCATCCATCTGCTCTTTTTGCTCTGCCTGCTTTTTCTCTGCTTTCTTACCGAAGAAATATAATCCTACGCATATTCCAATGAGGACTACGAGGACTACGAGAAAGATTATCATTCCTGTACTCAAAATAAAACCCTCCTAAAACGCGGTATTTCCGCTTGATATGTATAAAATATTGTAACATTCTTTAAAAGGAAGTGCAAGTAAAATTCAATTAGGGGTTACTTTTCACCGGAAAAACGAGTATACTGTTTATTGTGACGCATTTTACCCTGCAGACTGGAAAAGTAAGCAGGGGAGTAACTCATTTATTATTTTACGTTTCAGAGAAAAGGAGTAAGAACTGAATGCTTGAAATGCTTGGAACTGGTATATCGACAATGCTTCATTTTATAATGGACAATATTGTCATTATCAATATCATTCTTTCCCTGATTATTGTATTTTTTGAGCGAAGGTCACCACAGGCTGTGTGGACATGGCTGCTGCTGTTGTATTTTATACCGATTGTTGGATTTATCCTGTATCTGGTCATTGGTCAGGATTTCCACAAGAGCAGGATGTTCAAGGCAAAGGAGATTGAGGGAGAAGTCAAATATGCAGTCCGGCGGCAGGAAGAGACGATCTACAAAAAGCAGCTAAAGCTGGCAAATCCGGAACTTGACCGGTTCAGGGATCTGATGTTGTATAATCTGGAGGCCGGAAGTGCTGTGCTTACGGATAATAATGATATCCGTATTTATACAGATGGAAAAGAGAAATTCCGGGCCTTGATCCATGAGATGAAGCAGGCAAAAAAGTACATTCATATGCAGTATTATATTATACGGAGCGATGAGCTGTGGCAGGAGATTGAACCGGTACTGATCCAAAAGGCAAAAGAAGGCGTGGAGGTCAGAGTCTTATTTGACAGTATGGGCTGCAGAACAATGCATAAAAAAGACTGGAACCGGCTGAAGGCGGGCGGTGTACAGATCGCAGAGTTTTTCCCGGCGTTGCTTGGAAAGCTGCAGCTTCGTATGAATTACCGAAACCACAGGAAGATCGTAGTCATAGACGGACGGATCGGATTTGTCGGTGGATTCAATGTAGGCCGTGAATATCTGGGTCTGGATGAGAAGTTTGGCTACTGGCGGGATACGCATCTGTGTATTGAGGGAGCGGCAGTTACGTCACTGGCGGTGCGATTTGTGCTGGACTGGAATTATGCGGCAAAGGAAAACCTCTTTTTAAGAGATTCTCTTTTTGAGATCCCGCAGTATGTACGCGGAGGGCATGACCCGGTGCAGATCATTTCCAGTGGACCGGACTCCCAGTCGAAGGAGATCCATGATAATTATCTCCGGCTGATCCACCATGCAAAGGATCATGTCTATATACAGACACCGTATTTTATTCCGGATGATTCTATTTTAGATGCCCTGAAGATTGCAAGCCAGTCGGGGATTGATGTGCGGATCATGATTCCGTGTAAGCCGGATCATCCATTTGTATACTGGGCAACTTATTCTTACATAGGTGAGATGGTGGCTGCCGGAGCAAAATGCTATGTCTATGATAACGGATTTCTTCATGCGAAGACTTTGTCGGTGGATGGACTGGTGGCGTGCGTTGGGACTGCCAATATGGATATCCGCAGTTTTGCACTGAATTTCGAGGTGAATGCGACGATCTACAGTGAGCGGACAGTCGGAAGGCTGGAGGCAGCATTTGAAAATGATATTACAAAATGTAAGCAGGTTACAAGGAAAGTTTATGATGAACGGAGTTTGCTCATCCGTGCAAAAGAGCAGTTTTCAAGGTTGTTATCCCCACTTTTGTAAGTGGTAAGGGTAATCATAGAATAATTTATACAAGGAGAAGAAAAATGAAAAAAGGATTGATGGTTGCACTTGCTGCAATCGCAGTAACAGTATCCGTTGCCGGTTGCGGTGGGGATGGAAAGCTGTCAAATGATTATGTGACAGTAAACCAGTACAAGGGACTGGAAATAGCAAAAGTGGAGAAGAAAGAAGTCAGTGATGATGATGTGGAACAGACGATCCAGAGCCGTCTTCTTTCTTCAGGAAAAACGGATGGTCTGACAAAGGACGGTGCGGCAGAGGACGGAGACTGGGTAAATATTGATTATTCAGGTTCTGTTGACGGTACAGCTTTTGATGGCGGAACATCCACAGGATATGACCTCCAGCTTGGTTCGGGTACATTTCTTGCTGCGACAGATGACTACAAAGGATTTGAGGAACAGATCGTAGGACATAAGGCAGGAGAAGAATTTGATATCCAGGTACAGTTCCCGGATCCGTATCAGAACAATACAGACCTGTCCGGTAAACCGGCAGATTTCCACATTGTCCTGAATAAGGTTTATGCTCCGGCAGAACTGACAGATGAGTGGGTAGCATCAAACGATGATTCCTATACAACAGTTGATGAGCTTAGAAAAGGTCTGAAGGAGACGATGCAGGAGTACTATGACAGTCAGTATGATTCCCAGGTGAAATCCGAGATTGAGGACAAGCTGCTGGAAACTTCAGAAGTGAAGAAGTACCCGGATGGTGCAGTGGATGATAAAGTTTCTCAGATCAAAGAGAGTTATGAGACGACAGTTAAAAATTACTACGGAATGGAACTCAGCGATTTCATTACGAGTTACCTGAAGACAACAGAGGATGACTTTAATACGAAGATTGAAGAGCAGGCGAAGAAAACGGTTCAGTTAGAGCAGGCACTCAGACTGATCGCCAAGAAAGAGAAGCTGGAGCTTTCTGATAAAGATTATGAGAAAGAAATGAAAACCTATGCTAAAAATGCAGGTGCAGATGATGTGGATTCTTATAAAGAGCAGGTAGGTGAGGATAACCTTAAGACGATGATCTTATGCGATAAAGTGTTGGATTTCCTCGTAGATAACTGCAAGCAGACAAAAGATGCATCCACATCAACAGGTACATCTTCAACAGGTACATCATCTACAGATGATAAATAAGAAATGAGAAATTGGAGGGGTCGATATGAAGCTTGAAAATGAATTTCTCCTTGTGGAGATCGCTGCACAGGGGGCAGAGGTAACAAGAATTTTTAACAAAAAAGATGAGACAGATGTACTGTGGGAAGGAAATCCGGTCTTCTGGTGTCGCCATT
Source organism: [Ruminococcus] lactaris ATCC 29176 (assembly GCF_025152405.1). Lineage (NCBI taxonomy): Bacteria > Bacillati > Bacillota > Clostridia > Lachnospirales > Lachnospiraceae > Mediterraneibacter > [Ruminococcus] lactaris. Next base: position 2,359,005 of record NZ_CP102292.1, on the reverse strand, counting down.
CTCCACTGCTTTTCCCGTATGTAGGAAAGACTTATCAGAATAAGTTGTGGATCGATGGAAAGCAGTATGATACAGAAAAGCATGGATTTGCACGTACAAGTTTATTTGATTGTGTGGCGGAAAGCGAAAATTCAGTAACTTATATGCTGAAGGATTCCGAGGAGACAAAGAAAATGTTTCCTTACGCATTTGAACTGTATGTGACGTATACGCTGGAAGAGAACAGACTGAATGTAAAATGGGAAGTAAAGAATCCGGCAGATAAGACGATGTATTTCTGCATCGGGGGACATCCGGCGATCCGTTTTGCGAAACCGGAAGAGAAGAAGACAGATTATGTCCTGAAATTCCCGGGAAAGAAGACGCTGGAGTACATCGGGGTGATCGAATCTGAGGCGGCAGCAGACCCGGATACAATTTATAAGATGGAGCTTGAAAATGAATGTTATCCGTTGACGGAAGAGCTTCTTGCCAATGATGCACTGATTTTTGATCATGAACAGTTTGATGAAGTGTGGGTATGTCATAAGGATGGAAGCCCCTATGTGGGAATGAAATATCAGGGCATCCCGAGTATGGGAATCTGGTCTATGCCGAATGCCCCGTTCGTATGCATGGAGCCATGGATGGGACGGTGTGATAACGTTGGTTTTAACAAGGATATCTCAGAGAAACCATTTATCAATCATGTAGATGCGGGAGAGACTTTTGTGAATGGATATGAGCTGATCGTAGCAGTAAATCATAAAGGATGAGCGTATATGGCTGATAAACATATACAAGAGATAAGCATGCCTGAGTGATAAATATACCGAAAAAAGCGGCCGAACAGTGAAGAATGCTTTTAGATCTTCCGTTCAGCCGCTTCTTTTTATTCTCTTTTTATTATCGTTTTATTCCCGTTTTTTCGGTCTTTTTTACTTCTTTTCTTTCTTTTCCTTCATCTGCTTGATGACTTTCAGTCTTGTAAATTCTTCACGTTCTTTTTCTTCCAGTGCATTGGAAATTGTATAGACCAGATTTTCATACATCGGGATCGTAATATTTTGCAGTGCATTGGCACGCTTCTGCGTCTTTTTAATATTACTTGCCAGCCGGTAAGCGGCATTTTCGATCATGGAAAGCCGGATCGTCAGTTCTTTTACTTTCCGGAAGGCCTCACGGGCCTTGTCGATGGATTCCCTGGTTGTGCTGAAAGAATAAGTCGGCTGCCCGGGATCGGGAACATATTTCACATGAGGAATTTCAGTTCCCATGATACTGCGTGTCTGGATCGTGATGGAATTTTCGATCGGAACCGTATAGGCGAGAAGCTCGACTGTGCTGATTCCGTTCTCGATATTGGCACGCTGAAGGCATTGATAAGCATACATGAAAGTCGAATCAATGTCCTCCTGGATCGTCCGGGCCTCTTCGATCAGATCCATCAGTTCCCGGATGAGGATATTTCTTTTTTTATCCATCAGGTCGTATCCCTGACGGGCCAGGGACAGTGAATTTTTGGCAAGCATCAGGTTTCCCTTGGTGGGGAAGGTACGAGGATCCATAAATTTCCCTCCTTTCAGATCCATTTACAGAGTATTTCTGAATAAAGGTTCCGGTCTATTCTTCCGGTGCAGGTTTGTAGTATTTGTCGAGGATCTTTGTATCTACACGATCCAGTTCCTCTCTTGGAAGTTTTCCTAACAGTTCCCAGCCGAGATCCAGTGTCTCTTCCATACTGCGGTTTTCATCCGGCCGCTGTCCGATATAACGCTCTTCAAATTCTTTTCCGAATGCAAGATACTTTTTATCAATCGGAGAGAGTTCATCTTCACCGATAACAGAAGCGAGGTTTCTTGCATCTCCTACTTTGGCGTAGGCGGAGAAAAGCTGATTGGCAAGATCCTGGTGGTCTTCTCGTGTATAGCCTGCTCCGATTCCGTCCTTCATCAGACGGGAAAGGGAAGGAAGGATATTAATCGGCGGATAAATGGACTGTCCGTGTAACGGGCGGTCAAGTACAATCTGTCCTTCTGTAATATAACCGGTCAGATCCGGGATCGGATGTGTGATATCATCATTTGGCATGGTGAGGATCGGCAGTTGAGTCACAGAGCCATCTACACCGCGGACGATTCCTGCACGTTCGTAGATCGTGGCGAGTTCACTGTAGAGGTATCCCGGAAATCCCTTTCGGCTTGGAATCTCTCCTTTGGAGGAGGAAACCTCACGCATCGCTTCGGCAAAAGAAGTCATATCCGTCAGGATGACAAGAATGTGCATATGCCGTTCAAAAGCCAGATATTCCGCGACAGTCAGGGCAACCTTCGGAGTGATGAGTCGTTCTACGACCGGATCATTTGCAAGGTTCAGGAACATGGCAACATGGTCGGCAACACCGCTTTCTTCAAAAGTATTCCGGAAGAAATCAGCGACATCATGCTTGACGCCCATAGCGGCAAATACAATAGCAAACTGTTCATCGGAATCATCCCCCAGAGAGGCCTGCTTTACGATCTGTGCCGCAAGCTGGTCATGCGGGAGTCCGTTTCCTGAGAAAATCGGAAGTTTCTGTCCGCGGATCAGTGTGGTCAGTCCGTCGATGGCGGAGATACCGGTGTGGATATAGTTCCGGGGGTATTCCCTGCGGATCGGGTTCAGCGGAAGACCGTTGACATCCCGTTTCAGGTTTGAGACCAGTGGTCCGAGATCATCAATGGGCTGTCCGATTCCGTTGAACGTACGACCGAGCATATCCGGTGAAAGTGCAATCTCCATCGGGTGTCCGGTCAGTTTGGTATGCGTATTTTTCAAAGACATATTTTCAGAGCCTTCAAAGACCTGGATGACTGCTTTATCTTCGTAGACCTCTACAATACGTCCAAGCTTGCGTTCTTCTCCGTTTACGACAAATTCTACGATCTCATCATAAAAAGCATCCTGTACGCCCTCCAGTGCGATCAGAGGGCCGTTGATACTGCTTAATCCTAAATATTCTATTGACATTTCTGCTGTCCCTCCTTATGCATTCTTTTCAATGACACGCTGATAAAAGGCATCAATGTCGCGATGGTACTGGGCAAAAAGCTCCAGCCGGTCATTCGGAACATCGTATTTGATGGAAATAATGCGGTCAAAAATATTTTCCGATTTCAGGACGGACATCGGATGTCCCATGGTGACAAGCGTACGTGCCTGCTTATAAAGGTAAAGGATCGTATCCATCATCAGAAACTGCTTTTCCATGGAAACGCAGGTATCATCTTTATGGAATGCATTCTGCTGAAGAAATCCAAGCCGGATCACGCGGGCAATTTCCAGGACGAGCTTCTGATCGTCGGGAAGAACATCACTTCCGATCAGCTTGACAATTTCAAGCAGGCTGCTTTCCTGATTTAAAAGAGCCATCAGACGGTTGCGGTAGTCAACGAATTTCGGGGAAACGTTGTCCTGGTACCAGGGGCTTAAGTCAGTGAGATATTCACTGTAACTGGTCAGCCAGTGGATGGCAGGGAAATGTCTTGCATAGGCAAGACTCTTATCCAGTCCCCAGAAGCAGCGTACAAAACGTTTGGTGTTCTGGGTGACCGGTTCGGAAAAGTCACCGCCCTGTGGGGAAACTGCTCCGATAATGGTGACGGAACCATCTGTTCCGTTTAAATTATGCATCATGCCGGCACGCTCGTAAAAAGCGGAAAGGCGGGATGCAAGGTAAGCCGGGAATCCTTCTTCTGCCGGCATTTCTTCCAGTCGTCCTGAAAGTTCTCGGAGGGCTTCAGCCCAACGGGAGGTGGAATCTGCCATGATCGCTACGTCATAGCCCATGTCCCGGTAATACTCGGCAAGTGTCAGTCCTGTATAAATACTGGCCTCGCGGGCAGCCACTGGCATGTTAGAAGTATTGGCGATCAGAGTAGTACGATCCATCAGTGGTTTTCCGGTACGTGGATCAGTCAGTTCACTAAATTCCTCAAGCACCTGCGTCATTTCATTTCCACGTTCACCACAGCCGATATAAATGATGATATCCGCATCCGCCCACTTGGCGATCTGATGCTGGGTCATGGTCTTTCCGGTTCCGAATCCACCCGGGATTGCGGCAGTACCGCCTTTGGCGATCGGAAACATCGTGTCGATGATCCGCTGTCCGGTGACAAGCGGAACGGATGCCGGAAACCGGTGGTGCGTCGGACGCGGTGTGCGGATCGGCCAGTGCTGGGTCATGGTAAGGTCTTTTGTATCCCCGTCAGGGAGCTGCAGACGGACAAGAAGATCATCAATGGTATACGCTCCGTCTGCCACCGTGACAAGAACGGTTCCTTCGATCCCCGGAGGAACCATACATTTATGGGTGATCGCATGGGTTTCGGGAACCTCTGCGATGATATCCCCGGCATGGAGATAATCTCCCTGCTTTACAGTAATGTGGGTGGGCCATTTTTTTGTACGATCCAGTGAATCCACGCTTACTCCACGGGTGATGAATGCACCTGCAGATTCTGCGATCCGTTCCAGCGGACGCTCGATTCCATCGAAAATATTATTCAGGATACCGGGAGCAAGGGTCACAGATACCGGATTGCCGGTGGCAATGACCTCCTCTCCGGGATACAGTCCGGTGGTTTCTTCATAAACCTGAACCGTGGTCAGGTCTTTGTCCAGTGCAATGACTTCTCCAACCAGCTTCTGCTTTCCGACATAAACCATTTCTGACATACAGAAACCGGTATTTCCTTTGAGGTAAATGACGGGACCGTTGATTCCGTAAATAGTTGCTGTCTTAACCAATGCCGTCTCCTCCTTCAAATATAAATTTATCATACTGATCCTTTAACTGAGTCTGAAAAGAATTATCGATCAGGATGTTGCGTGACCGGATGACCGAGCGGACACCACCGATAAAATCTTCTGCACTGACACTCAGATGAACCTGGGTTGCATCTTCCAGCGCTGTCTTTTTCTTTTCATCAGACAGGTTGATATAGACTGTAACCGGGTCAGTTCCTGCAAAACGGACGGCACTGCGGATGCAGCGTATAAGAAAGTCGTCATACGCTTCTGTCTTCATAAAGGCATGGATCAGATCCTGTGCTTCTTCAAAAATTTTATCTTTCAGCTCCTGCTGGATCTTACCCTGCTTTCTTTTGATCTCAAGCTGGGATTTCGCAAGAGCCTGGTTCAGAGCCAGTTTTGCATTCGTGGTTTCTGCCTTGATCCGGGTTTCGGACTGGCGTAATGCCTCTGCTTTATGGTCTTCAAAGACTTTGTCAAGAGCTTCCCGGTGAGAGTCGATGATCGCATTCCCTTCAGCCCGGGCCTGCTCCATGGAAGTCGTCTTTAAATGCGTGATCTTTTCTTCTAAAGTCAAGAGGAATCCCTCCTTCTGTATTTGTTGATATTGTACGGATACCGGCCGTAACTAAAGTTTTAAGCCAATGGCTTCGGTGATATAGGAAGTGATAAAATCTTTTTTCCGCCCTGTTCCGTGACGGTCGGGGATTTCTACCAGAAGCGGCATCTTCCGCTCTAAGCGGAATGTGTCGATCAGATCAGGAAATTCCCGCCCCAGCTTTTCAGTCAGAAGTACGATGCCAACGGTCTTGTCTGCAAGGACATCTTCCAGTGCCGTACGGAGCTCTTCCCTTTCATGGATGACGATGCCGTCCACACCTGCCAGCCGCATTCCGGTATACGTGTCAACGTTATCACTGATGAGATACATTTTCATAAAAACCGCTCCTTAGAGATTTCCCAGGATCATGAAGGAAATAATCAGTCCGTAAAGGCATACACCTTCTGCAAGTCCTACGAAGATCAGAGATTTACCAAGTACACTGGAATCTTCACTGATAGCACCTAACGCTGCACTTGCCGCACTTGCAACGGCGATACCACCACCGATACAGGAAAGTCCGGTTACGAGTGCTGCTGCAAGGTAGCCCATGCCTGTGGCGAGAGTCGCACCATTGGCTGCGGCTGTGGCTGCATGGACGCTGTCAGGACCTGCCAGCATGGCAACAGAAGCAATGGCAAAAGCACCGAAGAAGAAAAATGCATTGATACCGATCGTGCGTTTGTACCGCTTTTTGTTCTTTTCACCGATCAGGTAATAGCCGAACGGGATGATAATGCTTAAGATAAGTGCTGCGATAAAAATAATTTTTGTTGCGATAGTCATAGTGGAATCCTCCTGCTTTTTATTAATTTCAGGCTGTTGTTATGCCTGTTTGTTCTTTTTCTTTTTTGTGTACGGGTTAAATGCACGGCCGCTGCCACTGTAGAAACGGCTGAACATTTCATAATATTCCAGACGGAGTACCTGGATGCCGACGATCAGTCCTTCAAATCCGCAGACGAACAGATTGCCGAAAATAACACCGATCCAGTTCGGATGTCCGCTCTCTGCACCTGCCAGCTGCAGTACCACTTCCATGATGGCTGCATGGCTGACGGCAAATGCTCCGATACGGATAAAGGAAATCGTATTGGAAAAATAACTCAATAAAGTTTCAAACATCTCAAAAAATCCCTGAACCACGTACATTCCCGGTCCGGTCTCCATCTTGTCAGCACGCTTTTCAATCCTGCGGGCGAGCGGCTCTTTCAGGAAAATAAGAAGAAGCGGTACTCCGAACATCACGCCCATGACGATTCCGCCCGGAAGCGGATTGCCGGTCATGAAGAGTACAATGGTGACAACCACTGCGAGATAGAAAACCAGTCCTGCCACACCATTTGCATCAAACCAGGTTCCCTCGACATCTTTGCTTTTTGCTGCATTAATAATATGCAGGATCATGGCCACGATGATAAGGAACATACCAAAGGCAACTGCTACGATAAAGACGGTATTCAGTTTCCCCAGGAACGGTAATGTGGTCATATGGTCGATGGGCCGTATCCACAAAGGCTTCAGCACATCTTCAAATCCGAAGATACTTCCGAACATAAATCCGAAGATTGTGGAGAAGAATCCGGCTGTGGAGATAATCCCCGCCAGAGGGATCTTCTTAAAGTGATAGATCAATGCCCCACCGATGAGAAGGAGAAGTCCCTGTCCGACATCTCCGAACATGACTCCGAAAATAAAGGAGTAGGTCAGTCCGACAAATACAGTCGGGTCCATCTCATTGTGGGCGGGAAGTCCATACATCTGAATGAACATTTCAAAAGGCTTGAAAAGCTTTGGATTCTCAAGCTTGGTCGGAGGCTCACCGAAGTAAGCATCATGGTCATCTTCAACGACAACGAAGACTTTGTCATCATCTTTGATCTCTTCAAGAAAACGATCCACATCATCCTCTGCCATCCAGCCGCAGAGAATATAGTAATCTTCCTGATTCTCATCCATACGGGCCGCCATTTTGCGGACATCAAAATTATTGGACAATTCTTCTAAACGGTTCTTTGCGGCAACCAGTTGTGCGGCACGGTCGGAGAGCATTTCCCCGGCTTCTTTGTCGAGGTCGTTCATCTCCACATTTACCCGGGCAATCTCCCTCTCCAGTTCCTGATAAGCATAAGCCGGAGTTCCCTCAAATTCATCTTTCAGCTCGATCCGTTCAAAATGAAGAGAGCGGAAGACGGCATCTACTTTTTTCGCTTCTCCCGGAGAAACAAAATAAGCACCATAGACAAAGCTTTCATCCCGTTCGCCCTCTACAAAGATCGCACCCAGGTCATCCATGAGATATTTCAGCATTTTATGATAATGCTCTACTGCGATCCGTCCGAAGCGGTAAGTGATGAACCGGTAGCTGAGTACCTGATGCAGATCACATTCCAGTGGGCGGAACGGTGCAATGATCTGTTGCTTTGTACGGAGCTGTTCAATCTTATTTTTGCATTTTTCCTTTTTCTGTTGCAGATCTTCATAATCTGCACTTGCATTTCGCACAAGTTCAAACATATCGTCCAGACCGAGAGATGAATCGGGAGTGACCGTATCCGCATTTGGAAGGTAACTGACGAACTGAGTCGCCTTTGCAAGAACATCCCGGTATGGATTGATCTCAACAAAAGGACGGAGGTTCTCGACTGTCTTCAGCTCGGAGAGAGCGGATTCCAACTGGATCTCATAGCGTGAGAGATACTGGTCAGTGACCCGGTCGATATCGTTTCTCGGGCCGGATATGTTGATAAATTTCATTTTTACAATCATTGGGTTCTACCTCCAACGTAAGTCATCGTCTCACCCGGTGAGAGTCCGTAACGGATACACTCAAGGGTGGTGGTGAGCTTTTTGATTTCTTCTTCCTTGAGGAAGAGATAGGTGTTGACAGCAGCGATCGAATAGGGATTCCGTCTTCTGTCGATCAGATAAAGGTGATGCAGACACTCGGAATACATCTGTTCCATGTCCGGATTTTTCTGAAAATGATACTGTCTTCCGTAGCGGGTCCGGCTCACCAGTGTCTGTAGTTCTTCGATCCCCGCAGCCTCAACCATTTCCTTGATCTGAGCGGTTGATAATTTATAGTGGATCGGAATGATCAGAAGATAAATATCCGCGGGCTTCATATTATAATATTTCTTTGCACGTAAGATCCACTGCATATTGAGCAGATCGATCTGCGAACCACAATTCCTTTCGTAGAGTTCCAGATCCTCTTTTTTTAACATTTTTTTACGGGCTTTCCACAAAGTAGTGAAAAAGTAAAGTTCCAGTGCAAGGTCATAATCATACAGGGTGACTTTCTGTGCATCCTGCAATTTCTTCAGCGGATCATAGTATTCTGTCCCTTTGAGATTGTCCACCAGTTCATCTGTCGTTCTGGAAGTGATGAGCCGGTCGATGGAAAGCTGGGAATGACGGTCAAAGAACTCCTTTTTATAATGAAGATCAAAAGGTCTCTTATAATGATTGATGACGATCCTCAGACAATAATCAATCAGGTCAATCTCGTAGGATTTGAGCCGCAGTTCCATGAACTTCCGCTGCTTTTGTCCGCAGAAACGGTAGAGCTTGGTATAATCCCGGTAAAGTGACTGAGTCAGCAGCTTTTCGATATTTCCACGGTGAAGCTGCGTCGGCTCAAGGGATTCAAGGGTTTCTGCATAAGCAGTATTCTTTTTCAGATATTCCACTGCCTCCGGTATGGTATGCAGGGATGCAAGCTCCTGAAACTGTCCGGGGCTGAGAAGTCTGGATTCCATGGCACGCGTCTTTGTTACGATCCCGCTGTATTCAAGCAGATGTCCCATAGGCTACACCTCTGTGATCTTTCGGAGAATCTTCTGTGCATACAGAGTATGATTCTCTTCATATTCTTTTTGCAGTGCGTTGATCTGTGCCAGACTTTCATCGCTTTGAGATGAAAGGATCTGAGAAGTCTTTTTTTGCAGATCATCCTGTATCGCCTGAATCTGCTTTTTGGTCTCTGCCTCAAGCTCCAGGTCGAATTGCCTGCGTTTCTCGTCATATTTCTCATCGAGAATGGACTTTTCAGCTTCTGCATGCTGCACAATGCTGACGGCAGCAGATTCTATTTCCGTCAATTTGTTTAGAATAGAGTCCATAATAAGCCTCCTTTTTGTGAGAAAATTATAATATCTACTATAATACACCTTTTCACAAAAAAATCAACCCGTCAGCTTTGACCGGAAAGTGGTTGCGTGTTATGATGTATAGAGAATCTCTGAGGAGGAATCATACATGAGACTTAGAAATATCCCGCATGCAGAGGGCGTGATCCAGATGCACCGTACAGTGATTAAAAGACCGGAAGATCAGCGAGGATGCTGGCATCAGGTGTTTGGAGACCGGCATCCTATCTATATAGAAATCGGAATGGGTAAGGGGCAGTTTATTCTGAATATGGCAAAGGCTCATCCCGATGTGAACTTTATCGGAATCGAGCGTTATTCCAGTGTGCTTTTGAGAGCGTTGGAAAAGTTTGATACAGAGGAATATGAAGCTCTGACCAATATCCGGTTTGTCTGCATGGACGCAAGAAATGTGGAAGAGGTGTTCGCACCGGAGGAAGTGGATAAGATTTTCCTGAATTTTTCAGATCCGTGGCCGAAAGCACGCCATGCAAAGAGAAGACTGACTTCAACGGAATTTTTAGAACGGTATGAAAAGATCCTGGCGCAGGGCGGAAGGGTTGAGTTTAAGACGGATAATACCGAGTTGTTTAACTTTTCACTGGAGCAGGTGAAAGAGGCCGGCTGGTATCTGGAGAAATACACGTATGACCTGCATCACCAGGAAGAGATGAATGCAGGAAATATCATGACAGAATATGAAGAAAAGTTTTCCCTGAAAGGAAATCCGATCAATAAACTGATCGCGAGAAGGAAAGACTGAAAAAAGAAAGCATACATTATTATAAGAAGAATGATTAAAAAGAATGGATGTGTGCAGAGTGAAAAGATGTGGATTCAGGAGAAGATGCTGCTGTACGTTTTATTGTCACAGGAGACTGAACCGATGCCTGCATACGATCTGCTGTTCACTGGAGGAAGTATGCAGGATCCTGAATGAGCGGTGCGGCGGAAAATAGTAAAATACATTGTAAAAAGAAAAGAGGCTTGACTTCCTGTAGTGCGTTATGATACAATGTCATGGCGAATGGAAGTAGGCCTTTTTTTTATGCCTAAAATCAGATGGTTCGCAACCATCAGTAACACGTAGGTGAATATATTAAAAGCGAGGTGGAAGTTGTGCGCACAAGAATTACTCTGGAGTGTACGGAATGCAAGAACCGTAACTACAACATGACGAAGGATAAGAAGACTCATCCGGATCGTATGGAAACCAAGAAGTATTGCAGATTCTGCAAATCACACACACTGCACAAAGAGACAAAATAGTCGTTGTCGAAAGGATGTGGACATATGAGTGAGAATACGAAGACTCAGAAAAAGAGCTGGTTTAAAGGGCTTCAGGCGGAGTTCAAGAAGGTTATCTGGCCAGACAAGAACACTCTTACAAAGCAGACGACGGCAGTTGTTGCTGTTTCCGTAATTTTGGGAGCGTTGATCGCAGTAATCGACGCAGCACTGAAATACGGAATTGACTTTTTAGTAAAATAGTTGACCGCAGCAGAAAGGTGATTTTATGTCAGAGGCAAAATGGTATGTCGTTCATACCTATTCAGGGTATGAGAACAAAGTAAAAGCGAACATTGATAAGACGATTGAGAATCGTCACCTGGAAGATCAGATTCTGGAAGTCAGAGTTCCTCTCGAGGAAGTCACAGAACTCCGCAACGGAGTTGAAAAGGCAGTGCAGAGAAAGATGTTTCCGGGATATGTGATGATCCATATGATCATGAACGATGACACCTGGTATGTCGTAAGAAATACAAGAGGTGTTACCGGTTTTGTCGGACCTGGATCCAAGCCGGTTCCGCTTGATGAGAGCGAGATGGAGAATCTTGGAATCAACAAAGAAGATGTGATCATGGATCTGGCAGTCGGAGATGTTGTTACCGTTCTCAGCGGAGCATGGGAAGGGACTGTCGGAGCTGTTCAGACAATCAATGAACAGAAGAAGAGTCTGACAATCAATGTCGAACTGTTTGGCCGAGAGACTCCGGTTGAACTTGGATTTTCAGAAGTGAAGAAAATGGATTAAAATTGCGTGGGAGGGATGGAAGTCCCGCCAATACCACAAGGAGGTAATTTAAAATGGCAAAAAAAGTAGAAGGATATATCAAATTACAGATTCCTGCTGGAAAGGCAACTCCGGCACCACCGGTTGGTCCTGCACTTGGACAGCACGGTGTAAATATCGTTGAATTTACAAAGCAGTTTAATGCTAGAACAGCAGATCAGGGAGATCTTATCATTCCTGTAGTGATCACTGTTTATAATGACAGAAGCTTCAGCTTCATCACAAAGACACCACCGGCAGCAGTTCTTATTAAGAAGGCCTGCAAGATCCAGTCCGGTTCAGGTGTACCGAACAAGACAAAAGTAGCTACAATCACAAAAGCTCAGGTTAAAGAAATCGCTGAACTGAAGATGCCAGACCTGAACGCAGCATCTCTTGAGACTGCTGAGAGCATGATCGCAGGAACATGCCGTTCCATGGGTGTAGTTGTAGAGGAGTAGAATACAGGAGAAGATGCCTGCGGGCATTGAATCAGATGTAACTACCTTATTGCAGGATTCTTCCAGCCGACCTTTTCCGGTGTCCTCGGGGGAGAGAGTGCTGAAGAATCGATTGTTTAGTAAATTCATGTAAAGTGGGAGGGGCAAGTTCCCGCCAATACCACAAGGAGGTTATTATAAAATGAAACGAGGAAAAAAATATATCGAAGCTGCGAAACTGATCGAAAGAGGAAATCTCTATGATCCTGCAGAAGCAGTAGCATTAGTTAAAAAATCAGCAACAGCAAAATTTGATGAGACAATCGAAGCTCATATCAGAACAGGTTGTGACGGACGTCACGCAGATCAGCAGATCCGTGGTGCTGTAGTTCTTCCGCACGGAACAGGAAAGAAAGTTCGTATCCTTGTATTCGCAAAGGATGCAAAGGCAGAAGAAGCAAAAGCAGCAGGAGCTGATTTTGTAGGCGGAGACGAGCTTATCCCGAAGATCCAGAATGAAGGATGGCTTGACTTTGATGTTGTAGTTGCTACACCGGACATGATGGGTGTTGTTGGACGTCTCGGACGTGTACTCGGACCTAAGGGCCTTATGCCAAACCCGAAGGCTGGTACAGTAACAATGGACGTTACAAAAGCAATCAACGATATCAAGGCTGGTAAGATTGAGTACAGATTGGACAAGACAAATATTATCCACGTTCCGGTTGGAAAAGCATCCTTTACAGAGGAGCAGTTAGCGGACAACTTCCAGACGCTTATCGATGCAATCAACAAAGTAAGACCTGCAGCCGTTAAAGGTCAGTACCTGAAGAGTGTAACTCTTACATCTACAATGGGACCTGGCGTAAAGGTTAATCCAATGAAGCTTGCATAATAAAATAACGGTCTTCAAAGACAGTTTATAAGAAAGAGGCTGTATGCCGGAGATTCTCCGACGTACAGTCTCTTTTTTGCTCCCGGATAAAGATAGTTTCCTTATCCGGTAAATGGAAGAATGAATATTCCACTGAATCCTTGTCTCCTGCTATATTGTACGGAAGGACAATATAGCGGAACATCATGAAAAACAAAAAGAAAACAACAAAAAATAACAGAAAACAAGAAAAAATGCTTGACAGCCAGGGAACCATGTGTTAATATACACTAGCAACTGCCGAAGACAGTAGGTGCTGAAAAGCGTAAGTAGTGAACGCCTACCGAGGAAGAATGAATTTTTACATCTGTATGAATTTATGTGCTTTCGTGTCTTTGGATACGAAAGCTTTTTAAGTTTCAGCAGAATTTCTGCTGAGAACTTTGGCAGTACACGAATAAAATAAGGAGGTGTACCCAAAAGTGGCAAAAGTTGAATTAAAGCAGCCGATCGTAGATCAGATCGCAGAAGAAATCAAAGACGCCCAGTCAGTAGTTCTTGTTGACCACCGTGGACTTACAGTTGCTCAGGATACAGAGCTTCGTAAGCAGCTCAGAGAAGCAGGTGTAGTTTATAAAGTATACAAGAATACAATGATGAAGAGAGCTTTCGAGGGAACTGATTTTGCAGCCCTTGATGGATGTTTGGAAGGACCTAGTGCTATCGCAATCTCAAAAGATGACGCTACAGCACCGGCAAGAATCCTTTACAAATTTGCTCAGGATGCTCCGGCACTTGAACTTAAAGGCGGTGTAGTTGAAGGAACAGCATATGATGTTGCAGGAATCTCTGAACTTGCTAAGATCCCTTCAAGAGACGAACTCCTTTCCAAGTTGCTTGGAAGCCTGCAGTCACCTATTACAAACTTTGCTCGTGTTATCAATCAGATCGCAGAGCAGGGTGGAGAAGCCGCTCCTGCAGAGGAAGCAGCAGCCGAGGAGACAGCAGAGACACCTGCAGAGTAATCTGCATGGAAAGCTGCACTGGAGACAGGCAGCAGGATGAGCGGAAGCTCACTAAGATCAAAAAGATTAAATTAAGAAAATATGGAGGATATTTAAAATGGCTAAATTGACAACAGCTGAAATGATCGAAGCGATCAAAGAGTTATCAGTATTAGAGTTAAACGAGCTTGTAAAAGCATGTGAAGAAGAATTCGGCGTATCTGCAGCAGCAGGCGTTGTAGTTGCAGCAGCAGCAGACGGAGCTGGAGCAGCAGAGAAAGATGAGTTCGACGTAGAGCTTACATCTGCAGGAGCTTCTAAGGTTAAAGTTATCAAGGTTGTTCGTGAAGTAACAGGTCTTGGACTGAAAGAAGCAAAAGAGCTTGTTGACGGAGCACCGAAGGTAATCAAGGAAGCTGTTTCTAAGGCAGAGGCTGAGGAACTTAAGGCTAAACTTGAGGAGCAGGGAGCAGAAGTTACTCTGAAATAATTATTTCGGGAACTGAATGCAGTGGACCGCAGAAGATAAAATGCTTCTGCGGTCTTTTAGATTAAAAACCATACTTTTCATCATTTGAAAAAGATCGGCATGATATCATATCTGTCGAAAAAAGTCAAGAAAAAGTGTAAAAAAGTATGAATATCTTGTTGACAATGAAAAGAGCTGTGTGATATAGTAGAAAATGCGCTATTGTGGAAAGGTATGCCATATAGTACAGGTTTTTACTGTCGCATGGCTCTTTCTGCTTATAAAATACTGGAACTCGACAAAGGCAGATAATTGCCTGCAAAATCAATATATGTATGAGGAGTGAAACGTCAATGGAGAAAAACAGAATTCGTCCCATCAAAACCGGAAAAAGCTTCCGCATGAGCTATTCCAGGCAGGAAGAAGTATTGGAGATGCCCAACCTCATTGAAGTTCAGAAGGATTCCTACAAGTGGTTTCTGGATGAAGGCCTCAAAGAGGTATTCGACGATATTTCCCCGATCGCTGACTACAGTGGTCATCTGAGTCTGGAGTTTGTGGATTTTACACTCTGCGAAGATGATGTAAAGTACACGATCGATGAGTGTAAGGAGAGAGATGCAACTTATGCGGCACCTCTGAAGGTCAGAGTAAGGCTTTATAATAAGGAAAATGATGAGATCAACGAGCATGAGATCTTTATGGGAGATCTTCCGCTGATGACAAAGACAGGTACATTTGTTATCAATGGTGCAGAGCGAGTTATCGTCAGCCAGCTCGTGCGTTCCCCTGGTATCTACTATGGAATCGCACATGATAAGTTTGGTAAAAAGCTTTATTCCGCAACCGTGATTCCGAACCGTGGTGCATGGCTTGAGTATGAGACAGACTCCAATGACGTGTTCTATGTACGTGTTGACCGTACGAGAAAAGTGCCGATCACAGTTCTGATCCGTGCACTTGGAATCGGTACCAATGCAGAGATCATCGATTTATTCGGTGAAGAGCCAAAGATCCTTGCCAGTTTCACAAAGGATACTTCCGAGAGTTATCAGGAAGGTCTGTTAGAGCTGTATAAGAAGATCCGTCCGGGTGAGCCGCTTGCAGTGGACAGTGCAGAGAGCCTGATCACGAGTATGTTCTTTGATCCGAGACGTTATGATCTCGCAAAGGTCGGACGTTATAAATTCAATAAAAAACTGAACCTGAAGAACCGTGTAACAGGTCAGGTACTCGCTGAAGATGTGGTCAGTGCCGTGACAGGTGAAGTAGTTGCGGAAAAAGGCACAAAGATCACCCGTGAGCTTGCCGGTATGATTCAGAACAGTGCAGCTCCGTATATCTGGGTAGAGGGAGAAGACGAATCCAGAAATATTAAAGTATTATCAAATCTGATGGTAGATCTTCAGTCTGTTGTCGATATTGATCCGGCAGAGGTTGGAGTGACAGAGCAGGTTTATTACCCGGTACTTGCAGGTATCATCGAAGAGTCCGCAGGAGATGTGGATGAGATGAAAAGGATGATCAAGAGAGATCTCCATGACCTGATCCCGAAGCACATTACAAAAGAAGATATTCTTGCATCCATCAATTACAATATGCATCTTGAGTATGGCATGGGTAATGATGATGATATCGACCATCTGGGTAACAGACGTATCCGTGCGGTAGGAGAGCTTCTTCAGAACCAGTACAGAATCGGTCTTTCCAGAATGGAGAGAGTTGTCCGCGAAAGAATGACAACGCAGGATCAGGATGGTATTTCACCACAGTCCCTGATCAATATCAAGCCGGTAACTGCAGCGGTGAAAGAGTTCTTTGGATCTTCCCAGTTGTCCCAGTTCATGGATCAGAACAACCCGCTTGGTGAGCTGACTCATAAGAGACGTCTGTCAGCACTTGGTCCTGGAGGACTTTCCAGAGACCGTGCCGGATTCGAGGTTCGTGACGTTCACTACTCCCATTATGGAAGAATGTGTCCGATCGAGACTCCTGAGGGTCCTAACATCGGTCTGATCAACTCTCTTGCATGTTACGCAAGAATCAATGAATATGGATTTATTGAGGCTCCATACCGTAAGGTTGACAAGTCTGACCCGATGAATCCGGTCGTTACAGATGAAGTTGTATACATGACTGCTGATGAAGAGGATAATTACCATGTAGCACAGGCAAATACTCCTCTTGATGAAGAAGGCCATTTCATTAATAAGAACGTATCCGGTCGTTACCGTGAGGAGACACAGGATTACGAAAGAAATAAATTTGATTATATGGACGTATCACCTAAGCAGGTGTTCTCCGTGGCTACTGCACTGATTCCGTTCCTTCAGAATGACGATGCGAACCGTGCATTGATGGGATCCAACATGCAGCGTCAGGCAGTACCGCTTCTTACGACAGAAGCTCCGGTAGTCGGAACAGGTATGGAAGTGAAATCTGCGGTTGACTCAGGTGTTGCTGAAGTTGCAGAGCAGGCCGGTGTCGTTGAAAGTTCTACATCCACAAGCATCACGATCCGCCATGATGACGGAACAAAGAAGACATACAAACTGACAAAATTCCAGAGAAGTAACCAGAGTAACTGCTACAACCAGAGACCGATCGTCGATAAGGGTGAGCGTGTGGAAGCAGGACAGGTTATCGCTGACGGACCGTCAACATCCGGCGGAGAGATGGCTCTTGGTAAGAACCCGTTGATCGGATTCATGACCTGGGAAGGTTATAACTACGAGGATGCCGTTCTTTTAAGTGAAAGACTGGTTCAGGAAGATGTTTATACATCCGTTCATATTGAAGAGTATGAAGCAGAAGCAAGAGATACAAAGCTCGGACCTGAAGAGATCACGAGAGATATTCCGGGTGTCGGTGATGATGCACTGAAAGATCTGGATGAAAGAGGAATTATCCGTATCGGTGCAGAGGTACGTGCCGGAGATATCCTTGTCGGAAAGGTAACTCCAAAGGGAGAGACAGAGCTGACTGCCGAGGAGAGACTGCTTCGTGCAATCTTCGGTGAGAAAGCACGTGAGGTAAGAGATACATCTCTGAAAGTACCTCATGGAGAATATGGTATTGTAGTGGATGCCAAAGTATTTACCAGAGAGAATGGTGATGAGCTGTCTCCGGGAGTAAATCAGGCAGTCCGTATCTATATTGCACAGAAGAGAAAGATTTCTGTTGGTGATAAGATGGCCGGACGACATGGTAACAAGGGTGTCGTTTCCCGTGTCCTTCCTGTAGAAGATATGCCGTTCCTTCCGAACGGACGCCCGCTGGACATCGTGCTGAACCCGCTGGGTGTGCCTTCACGTATGAACATCGGACAGGTGCTGGAGATCCACTTAAGTCTTGCAGCAAAAGCACTGGGATTCAATGTATCAACTCCTGTATTCGCAGGTGCGAACGAGAATGACATCATGGATACACTGGATCTGGCAAATGATTATGTAAACCTTGAATGGGAAGAGTTTGAAAAGAAGCATGGTGAGGAGCTTCGTCCGGAAGTACTGCAGTTCCTTTCAGAGAATAGAGCCCACAGAGAGCTTTGGAAAGGTGTGCCGCTTTCAAGAGACGGAAAGGTTCGTCTGCGTGACGGACGTACCGGAGAGTACTTCGACAGTCCGGTAACGATTGGACATATGCATTACCTGAAGCTGCATCACCTGGTAGATGATAAGATCCATGCACGTTCTACAGGTCCTTACTCTCTTGTAACGCAGCAGCCGCTGGGAGGAAAAGCCCAGTTCGGTGGACAGCGTTTCGGAGAGATGGAGGTATGGGCATTGGAGGCTTATGGTGCATCTTATACACTGCAGGAGATCCTGACAGTGAAGTCGGACGACGTTGTAGGACGTGTGAAGACTTACGAGGCAATCATCAAAGGAGAAAATATTCCTGAACCGGGTGTTCCTGAATCCTTCAAGGTTCTCCTGAAAGAACTTCAGTCTCTTGCACTGGATGTCCGCGTATTACGTGATGACAATACAGAGGTCAAGATCATGGAGAGTGTTGATTATGGCGAGACAGATCTGCGTCATATCATCGAGGGAGACAGAAGATACCGTGATGAAAATGAATCGTTCAGAGATCATGGATTTACGGAGCAGGAATTTGTTGGTGAGGAACTTGAGAACGTAGAGCCGGAAGAGGAAGACCCGGACGACAGCGATCTTGAGAACTTAAGTTTTGATGATGACTACCTGGGTGAGGAATAATAAGGAGGAGCCGTTTTTATGCCAAATAACAATGAACAACAATACGAACCGTTAACATTTGATGCGATAAAGATCGGCCTGGCTTCACCTGAAAAGATCATGGAATGGTCAAAAGGTGAGGTTACGAAGCCGGAGACAATCAACTACAGAACACTGAAACCGGAAAAAGACGGACTTTTCTGTGAGAGAATCTTCGGACCAAGTAAAGACTGGGAGTGCCACTGTGGAAAGTACAAAAAGATCCGTTATAAAGGTGTCGTGTGCGACCGCTGTGGTGTTGAGGTAACAAAGGCAAGTGTCCGCCGTGAGCGTATGGGTCATATCGCTCTGGCGGCACCGGTATCGCATATCTGGTATTTCAAGGGCATCCCGAGCCGTATGGGTCTGATCCTTGATATCTCTCCGAGAACTCTGGAGAGAGTCCTGTATTTCGCTTCTTATATTGTGCTTGACAAAGGCGAGACAAATCTTGCCTACAAGCAGGTGCTTTCTGAAGCAGAATACCAGGAAGCAAAAGAAAAATATGGAAGAAATGCATTCCGTGTAGGGATGGGTGCAGAATCCATTAAGGAACTTCTTGAGTCCATCGACCTTGAGAAGGAATATGCAGAACTTCAGGCAGGACTGGAGAATGCGACAGGACAGAAACGTGCGAGAATCGTAAAGCGTCTGGAAGTTGTAGAAGCATTCCGCGAGTCCGGCAACAGACCGGAGTGGATGATCCTTACAGCAATCCCGGTTATCCCACCGGATCTGCGTCCTATGGTACAGCTTGATGGTGGACGTTTCGCTACATCTGACCTGAATGATCTGTACAGAAGGATCATCAACAGAAATAACCGTCTGAAGAGACTCCTTGAGCTGGGAGCACCGGACATTATCGTAAGAAACGAGAAGCGTATGCTTCAGGAAGCTGTTGACGCACTGATCGACAACGGCCGTCGTGGACGCCCGGTAACAGGACCTGGTAACAGAGCATTGAAGTCTCTGTCTGATATGCTGAAAGGTAAGTCCGGACGTTTCCGTCAGAACCTGCTTGGTAAGCGTGTTGACTATTCAGGACGTTCTGTTATCGTCGTTGGACCGGAACTGAAGATCTATCAGTGTGGTCTGCCGAAAGAGATGGCAATCGAGCTGTTCAAACCATTTGTTATGAAAGAACTTGTAGCAAACGGAACAGCACATAATATTAAAAATGCAAAGAAGATGGTTGAGAGACTTCAGCCGGAGGTATGGGATGTGCTTGAAGATGTGATCAAGGAGCATCCGGTTATGCTGAACCGTGCCCCCACACTGCACAGACTTGGTATCCAGGCATTTGAGCCGATCCTTGTAGAAGGTAAGGCGATCAAGCTTCATCCGCTGGTATGTACGGCTTACAATGCCGACTTCGATGGAGACCAGATGGCTGTCCATGTACCACTGTCACAGGAAGCACAGGCAGAGTGCCGTTTCCTGCTCCTTTCACCGAACAACCTGCTGAAGCCGTCTGATGGTGGTCCGGTAGCTGTTCCTTCACAGGATATGGTACTTGGTATTTACTATCTGACTCAGTTAAGACCGGGATCAAAGGGCGAGGGCATGTTCTTCAAGAGCGTGAACGAGGCAATTCTTGCTTATGAGAATGGATATATCACACTGCACTCACAGATCAAGGTGCGTGTGGCAAAGACTCTTCCAAATGGAGAAGAGATGACCGGAATTATTGATGCAACACTGGGACGTCTTCTCTTTAATGAGATCATTCCTCAGGATCTTGGTTTCGTAGACCGTGAGGTTGAGGGAAATGAACTGAAGATGGAGATCGACTTCCATGTTGGTAAGAAGCAGCTCAAGCAGATCCTTGAGAAAGTAATCAATACACATGGGGCTACAGCAACTGCAGAAGTACTGGATGATGTAAAAGCCATCGGATATAAGTTCTCTACAAGAGCGGCAATGACTGTATCGATTTCCGATATGACTGTACCACCGCAGAAGCCTGAGATGATCGCAAAAGCTCAGGAAACTGTAGACCGTATTACAAAGAACTACAAGCGTGGTCTTATCACAGAGGAAGAGCGTTATAAAGAAGTTGTTGAGACATGGAAAGCAACCGATGATATGCTGACAGAGGCACTGCTGACAGGTCTTGATAAGTATAATAATATCTTCATGATGGCAGACTCAGGAGCCCGTGGATCTGATAAGCAGATCAAGCAGCTTGCCGGTATGCGTGGACTGATGGCTGATACAACCGGTCGTACGATCGAGCTGCCTATCAAGTCAAACTTCCGTGAAGGTCTTGACGTACTGGAGTATTTCATGTCTGCCCACGGAGCCAGAAAGGGAATGGCAGATACTGCTCTTCGTACAGCCGATTCAGGATACCTGACAAGACGTCTTGTAGACGTATCACAGGAACTGATCATTCACGATACAGACTGCGTAAAACCGGGTCAGCCGATTCCGGGAATGTATGTATCTGCATTCATGGATGGAAATGAAGAGATCGAAAGTCTTCAGGAACGTATTACAGGACGTTTCTCTGCAGAAGACATTAAAGATAAAGATGGTAATGTCATTGTAAAGGCAAACCATATGATTACTCCACGCCGTGCTGAGCGTGTGATGAAGAAGGGCGTTGACGAGAACGGAAATGCACTTGAGCAGGTTAAGATCCGTACAATCCTTACCTGTAAGTGTAAGAGTGGTGTATGCTCCAGATGTTATGGTGCGAACATGGCAACAGGAGAAGCCGTACAGGTTGGTGAGGCAGTCGGAATTATGGCAGCACAGTCCATCGGAGAGCCAGGTACACAGCTTACCATGCGTACATTCCATAACGGTGGAGTTGCCGGAGACGATATCACTCAGGGTCTTCCTCGTGTCGAGGAGCTTTTTGAGGCAAGAAAGCCGAAGGGACTTGCAATCATCACAGAGTTTGCCGGACGTGCAACGATCAGTGATACAAAGAAAAAGCGTGAAGTTATTGTTACAAATGAAGAGACAGGCGAATCAAAAGCTTACCTTATCCCTTATGGATCTCGTATTAAGATCCAGGACGGAGCAATGCTCGGTGCCGGAGATGAGCTTACAGAAGGTAGTGTAAATCCACATGACATCCTGAAGATCAAAGGCCTTCGTGCAGCACAGGACTACATGCTTCAGGAAGTACAGCGTGTATACCGTCTGCAGGGTGTTGAGATCAATGATAAGCATATCGAGGTCATCGTTCGTCAGATGCTGAAGAAGATCCGAATCGAGGAGAAGGGTGATACAGAGTTCCTGCCGGGAACAATGGTAGACGTCCTTGAATTCGAGGAAGTCAACGAGCAGCTTGTTGCAGAAGGAAAAGAGCCGGCTACCGGTGAGCAGATCATGCTTGGTATCACCAAGGCATCTCTTGCTACAGAATCCTTCCTTTCAGCCGCTTCTTTCCAGGAGACAACAAAGGTTCTGACAGAGGCAGCAATCAAGGGTAAAGTTGACCACCTTGTAGGTCTGAAGGAGAACGTTATCATCGGTAAGCATATTCCTGCCGGAACAGGTATGAAGAAGTACCGTGATGTAAAATTAAATACAGATCTTCAGATGGAAGATGAACTGGATCTTGATGATGAGATCAGCCTGGAAGATTTAGATGCAGATCTGGATCTGAACGAAGAGATTGATCTTGAAAATACAGAAGAGACAGCCGGAGAAAGTGATGCCGCAGAGGAAGTATCAGAAAAAGCAGATACGACTGAAGAATAAGCATTACAGGAAACTCTCTGAATAAAAATTATAAGGAACCTGTTGTTCCCCTGCTTTCGGGCAGAGGAGCAGCAGGTTTTTTCGTTGAGGGGAATACGAAGTGTTTTTCTGACAGGTGAATCGCTGGAAGGGAAATGTGCAAAATTGGCAGAAAAATGTCGAATATCAGAAAGAAAATATCGGAAAGATACATAAAACCACTTCCTGAATCTAAAAAATATTAATAATACTGTTAAATATATATATAAAAAATCAATGAATCATAAAAATTTTAATAAAAAATCCAAAAATATTCTATTCTTTCAAAGGAAAGAGATGCTTATAATAAGCTTAGTCAATGAAGCAAGACGAAAATCTAAAAATAGGAGGACATGTAATTATGAATAAGAAAAGATTTTTAGCTGCATTAGCTGTGGCAACACTTGCTTTCTCAATGGTCGGATGTGGTTCATCAGGTGGTGGAGATTCAAAAGGATCAGACAGTGGCGTAGCAAATAAAGACAAGCCGCTTTGCTGGTTCAACCGTCAGCCATCCAACAGCTCAACAGGAGAGCTTGACAAAGAAGCACTCAGCTTCAACGATGATACATATTATGTAGGATTCGATGCTAATCAGGGTGCTGAACTTCAGGGCGAGATGGTACTTGATTATATCAAAGAGAACGCAGCTAAGATGGACCGTAACGGAGACGGTGTGATCGGATACGTTCTTGCAATTGGAGATATCGGACATAACGATTCTATCGCACGTACACGTGGTGTCCGTTCCGCTCTTGGAACAGGCGTAGAGGCAAGCGGAACTGTTGATTCTACACCGGCAGGAACAAACGTAGATGGATCATCCAAGGTTGTACAGGATGCAACGATCGAAGTTGACGGAAAGAAATATACAATCCGTGAGCTTGCTTCTCAGGAGATGAAGAACTCCGCAGGAGCTACATGGGATGCTGCTACAGCAGGTAACGCAATCGGAACATGGACAGCTTCCTTTGGAGATCAGATTGATGTAGTTGTTTCTAATAATGATGGTATGGGAATGTCAATGTTCAATGCATGGGCAAAAGACAACAAAGTTCCTACATTCGGATATGATGCAAATAGTGATGCAGTTGCAGCAATCGCAGAAGGATACGGCGGAACAATTTCCCAGCATGCAGACGTACAGGCTTACCTGACACTGAGAGTACTTCGTAATGCACTGGATGGTGTAGATGTTGATACAGGTATCGGAACTCCTGATGATGCAGGAAACTGCCTGACAGAGGGTGAAGATTACAGATACAGTGAGGAAGAGAGATCCTACTACGCATTGAACGTAGCTGTAACAGCAGATAACTATCAGGACTTCACAGATTCCACAAAGGTTTACGACAAAGTTTCTAACCAGTTGGATGAGAGCAAGAGTCCATCTAAGAAAGTATGGCTTGATATCTACAATGCTTCAGATAACTTCTTAAGTTCTACATATCAGCCACTGCTGCAGAACTATGATGA
This sequence comes from [Ruminococcus] lactaris ATCC 29176, assembly GCF_025152405.1. Taxonomy (NCBI): domain Bacteria; kingdom Bacillati; phylum Bacillota; class Clostridia; order Lachnospirales; family Lachnospiraceae; genus Mediterraneibacter; species [Ruminococcus] lactaris. The sequence continues at coordinate 2,335,191 of NZ_CP102292.1, read as the reverse complement.
CCTCCTGAACCTGAAAGTAGATTACATCGGTGGTGATGGACAGACAGAGTCCAACATTACAAATCGTCTTGGAAACCCAGGAGAGTATGATGCATTTGCAATCAACATGGTTAAGACAGATAACGCATCATCTTACACATCAATTCTCTCAAAGTAAACTAATTGTTTTAAAGTAAAATGATTTAACTCAGAGGGGTGTCAGATAAAAATGATACCCTTCTTTTACTAAGAAAAGGAAGTAGAGATATGGCAGAGGATAAGAACAAATATATCTTATCGATCAATGGCATGAGCAAATCCTTCGGTAGAAATAAGGTGCTGAAGCATATCGACCTGAATGTGAAGCCCGGAACGATCATGGGACTGATGGGTGAGAATGGTGCCGGAAAATCGACGATGATGAAATGTCTCTTCGGAACGTATCAGAAAGACGAAGGGGTTATAATATTAGACGGCAAAGAGGTAAATTTCTCTGGCCCTAAGGAAGCACTTGAAAATGGTGTTGCAATGGTTCATCAGGAGCTGAACCAGTGTCTGGAAAGAAGTGTTATAGACAATTTGTTCCTTGGTCGTTACCCGAAAAATTCACTGGGGGTTGTCGATGAAGGAAGAATGAAAAAGGAAGCATCTGACTTATTCAGAAAGCTTGGAATTACTGTCAACCTGACGCAGCCAATGAAGAGAATGTCAGTATCAAAGCGTCAGATGTGTGAGATCGCAAAAGCAATCTCTTATAATTCCAAGATCATTGTACTGGATGAGCCAACCTCATCACTGACAGCACCGGAAGTTGCCAAGCTTTTCAAGATGATGAGACAACTGAAGGCACAGGGTATTTCCCTGATCTATATCTCACATAAGATGGACGAGATTTTTGAGATCTGTGATGAGATCTCAGTTCTCCGTGATGGTAGTCTGGTTATGACGAAGGAAAGTAAAGACACCAATATGAATGAGTTGATTTCAGCCATGGTTGGTCGTTCTCTTGATAACCGGTTCCCTCCGGTAGACAATACACCTGGAGAGACGGTTCTTTCCGTACAGAACCTTTCTACAAAATATGCACCGAAATTACAGAATATTTCCTTTGATATCAGAAAAGGTGAAATTTTCGGACTGTATGGTCTGGTTGGTGCAGGACGTACCGAGCTGCTTGAGACGATCTTCGGAATGCGTACAAGAGCGGCAGGAAATGTAATCTATAATGGAAAGACGATGAATTTCTCGTCACCAAAAGATGCCATGGATCATGGATTTGCATTGATCACTGAGGAACGAAAAGCGAATGGACTGTTCCTCAAGGCAGATATTACATTTAATACGACAATCGCAAATATGAATCATTATAAAAGTGGAATTGCTCTGTCTCATGACAGTATGGTTCGTGCAACTGCTGAGGAGATCAAGGTCATGCATACAAAATGTATGGGACCGGATGATATGATCTCGAGCCTGTCAGGTGGTAACCAGCAGAAAGCAATTTTTGGAAAATGGCTGGAACGTTCTCCAAATATCTTCATGATGGATGATCCTACCCGAGGTATCGACGTAGGTGCAAAATATGAGATTTACGAACTGATCATCAATATGGCAAAGCAGGGAAAGACGATCATCGTAGTTTCATCTGAGATGCCTGAGATCCTTGGAATTACAAACCGTATCGGTGTTATGTCGAATGGACACCTTGCGGGAATTGTAAATACAAAAGAAACGAATCAGGAAGAATTATTGAGACTTAGTGCGAAATATTTGTAAGAGAGAGGAGCATTGGATATGGCAGACAGAAGTACTATCCTTTCGGCTGATGCAGAAGAAAAGCTTTTACAGCCGATTGAAGAATATGTTGGAAAGATACAGGCACAGATTGATGAACTTCGTGTAGAAGGATCTGACAAAGTCCGCAGCCTGAAAAATCATATTGCCATCGCAAAAGAAGACAAAAATCTGTCAAAAGACGAAAGAGACAGAATGATTGCAAAGGATAAGGCAGACCTTGAAAAGGCAAAAGCCGTAGAAGCATCAAATAAAGATAAAGTTGCCAAATTAGTAAAAGAGGCAGAAGATTATCTCGCACAGCATTATGATAAAGATTACTATGACAAAGTAGCTGCAAGCTGTGCGGCAGAAAAAGCGATTGAAAATGAAGAGTACGAAAAGGTACGTGCCACGATCAAGACAGAGCATGAGCAGAACCTGAAAAAGCTTTCTGCTGCTGAAGATATCAAAGATGAAAAGTATGTATATAAGAACAAGCTTTTCGATGCTGAGATGGCTCACGAGTCAAAACTGCAGGAGATCAAGGACAGAAGACATGATGCATTTGCTCATAAATATCACCTGATCGATCTGCTCCGTATGTCAAAATATACATTCGGACAGAAAATGGCACAGAGATTTGAGAACTACAAATACACATTCAATACAGCACAGTTCCTGTATAAGAATGGTCTGTATATTGTAATTATCCTGATCTTTATTGCATTATGTATCATTACACCAATCGTTAAGAATACGCAGCTGTTCACATACACGAATATCCTGAACATCCTGCAGCAGGCTTCACCTCGAATGTTCCTGGCACTTGGTGTTGCAGGTCTGATCCTCTTAACTGGTACTGACCTTTCCGTAGGACGTATGGTTGGTATGGGTATGGTTACAGCAACGATTATCATGCACAATGGAATTAATACAGGTAGTGTGTTCGGACATATTTTTGATTTCTCTAATATGCCGGCAGCAACCAGAGCAATTCTTGCTTTGCTTGTATGTATTTTATTTACGACTGTATTCTCCTGTATCGCAGGATTTTTCATGGCAAGATTTAAGATGCATCCGTTCATCTCCACAATGGCGAACATGCTGATCATCTTCGGTCTTGTAACTTATGCAACAAAGGGTGTATCTTTCGGTGCGATCGATGCAGCGATCCCGAATATGTTTATTCCACAGATTGGTAGTTTCCCGACGATCATTCTTTGGGCAGTTGTAGCAATTGTAGTTGTATGGTTTATCTGGAACAAGACAACATTTGGTAAGAATCTGTACGCTGTAGGTGGAAACCCGGAGGCAGCAGCAGTTTCAGGTATTTCAGTATTTAAAGTAACTCTTGGAGCATTTATCCTTGCTGGTATCCTTTATGGATTTGGTTCATGGCTTGAGTGTAACAGAATGGTTGGTTCTGGTAGTGCTGCTTATGGACAGGGCTGGGATATGGATGCCATTGCAGCCTGCGTAGTTGGTGGTGTATCATTTACAGGTGGTATTGGTAAGATCTCAGGTGTTGTAACCGGTGTATTGATCTTTACATCCCTTACATACTCTCTTACAATTCTTGGTATTGATACAAACCTTCAGTTCATCTTTGAAGGTATCATCATTCTTGCCGCTGTAACTCTTGACTGTCTGAAATATGTACAGAAGAAATAAGCAACGGTAGCAGAGAGGACGATCATGTAAAAATGAAACTGGCAGAGAATATCTGACCAGTGAGCCGTTCCGGTCAGATGAAAATTGACCGGGGCGGCTTTTTTAATCCCGGAACGGGCAGGGATAAATTCTTTTTAATCAGGGGATTCAGTATGGAACGGTTCTTTGCTATAATAAGAGGCAGTTAGGGAAAGGAAGAAAGGAACTGAAAATGGATAAGTATAAAGTACTTCTTGTTGATGATGAAGAAGAAGCAATAGAGGCGATCAGACTCAAACTGGAATGGGAAACGCTTGGATTTGAAGTGATCGGCAGTGCGAATAACGGGGTAAAAGCACTGGAACTTGTGGAGCGGCTACAGCCGGATGTAGTGATCACAGATATAAAAATGCCTTATATGGACGGACTGGAACTGGCGAGAGCCCTGAATGAGGACTATCAGAATATTCATATTATTATTTTTACCGGATTTGATGAATTTGAATATGCCAAAGAAGCCGTTCATCTGGAGATTGAAGAGTATATGCTCAAGCCGATCAATTCCCAGGAATTGTCGGAGTGCCTGAAAAGGCTGAAAAAGACGCTGGATAATGAACGGGAAGAAAAGTTGAATGTAAAAAAGCTGGAGCATTATTTTAATGCATCACTGCCGATGTTTCAGACCAATTTATTTATCTCATTGATCGAAGGACGGATTACGGAGGCAGATTGTGAAAAATTTCTTGCAGCATATCAGATCCATATGACAGGGCCACTTTTTGGATGTGCTGTCTTTCATACTTCCGAACATCATGTGCCGGAAGGGATGAATGCATTGCTGTTATCCATGTCGGTAGAGCAGGAGATCCGGGAAAGGATCGCAGAGAAATGGAAAAGCCAGATGTTTACTTATCTTGGAAATACAGTGCTTGTGATGGAATTAAATTCAGAAGAGGAAGCGGTTGCGTTTACGGATGATTGCGACAGATTTTGCAGATGGGCGTACAGAGTGATGGGAGCGGTTGTGACAGCCGGGATCGGAAGAGCCTGCGACAGTTTGTTTACGATCAACCAGTCGTATGCAGGAGCGAGAGAAGCGGTGTCTTACCGGGTGCTGTACGGGACACAGAGGGCGATCAACATTGGTGAGATCGCTCCGACAGAGCAGGAGATCTCGGTTCAGTCCGAGGATACCAAGATGCATGCTTTATTCAAGACGATCAACCTTGGAAGCAGGGAAGAGATCGAGAAGGCAGCTCAGAGTGAGATCGAAAAGCTGCACCGGAATGCGAAGACAGTGAGCCAGTACAAGCTGGCAACGATGGAGATGGTTGGGGCATTTTATCGTTTCTGTGCAAATAATTTTATTGACTTTAAAGATTATTGTGCAGAGGTAGAAAATCCTTATGAAAAAGTGCCGGAGATGGATGAAAGTACCCTAAAGGGCTGGCTTGTAAATTCAGCAGTGGCGATCAGTGAAGAACTGAAAAATGCAAGAAATACGACTTCAAGACGTATCGTGGAAGAGGCAAAAGGAATTGTGAGAGACCGGTATATGCAGCCAGATCTTTCCCTGGATACAGTATGTTCGGAGCTGGGAGTATCAAATTCGTATTTTTCATCACTTTTTAAAAAGGAAACGGGAAAGACATTTATTTCCTGGCTGACAGATTACAGAATGGATCATGCAGCAGATCTTATGCTTGAAACCAATGAGAAGAGCTATAAAATTGCGGAACGTGTGGGATATCAGGATGCAAACTATTTCAGTTATGTCTTTAAGAAACGGTTTGGGATGTCACCATCCAAGTATCGGACGGAGCATTAAAGTCGGGGGCTTTTGACCCCGACATCACATAAGAAATGAGATAAGAAAAAGCAGAATGAAGTGGTAAAAGGGGATCGAAGTGAAGAGAAACGATACGAAGAGAAAGGAAAATTATGGATATTCAATAAAATTGCGGATGCAGAGATGGTTTTGTCGGGGAAGGTTTATCAGTTGGGATATTCAGTCAATTATTATGGCTGTACTTACTGCACTGACGATCGTAACCACGGTTCTGATGGGATTCCTGATCTACAGCAGATTTAAAATGGCAATCCGGCAGACAGCGGTTGCGAACACGGAAAGTGTTGTGGAGAGTGCGGTGGACAGGCTGGAGGCAGATTTATTGAACGTCAGACAGATTTCCAATGCAGTCAATTATAATATCATTCAGGAATATGATATATCCAGTCAGGAATTTGAACGTCAGTTCAGTCTGCTTTATGAGATTAATACAGACAAGATCCAGAGCATGGCACTGTATGATAATGAAGGCAATCTGGTGGCGGCAGAACCACTTGTCAACGAGAAAGCGGATGCCGGGGCAGCACAGCAGGACTGGTATCGGAATGCAGCGGATGAGATTGAAAATATTCATTTTTCCTCCCCACATATCCAGAATCTGTTCGAGGATGGAACGTATCGGTATTACTGGGTCATTTCTCTGAGCAGATCGGTGGATATTAACGATAGGGAGAAGCCGGTAAGCGGTGTGTTACTGGTGGATATGAAATATTCCATGATCCGTGAAATTCTGGAACGTATCAACCAGTCTTCGGATGAAGTCTATTATTATCTCTGCAACCGGGATGGCGAAATGATTTATCATCCAAGACAGGCAGAAATTGACAGAGGACTTCTGACAGAGGAAAGTGGACAGATCAAAGAATATGAGGATGGGACGTATGAACTGCCGGTCAATGGGCGGAATGGCTCGGTTGTAGTTGGAAGTATTTCTTATACGGGCTGGCGACTGGTAGGAGTAGTTCCTGACAGTGTTCAGACATCCAAAATTCAGCAGTTCCGGTATTATATTGTCGTGACGACTCTCATTTTCTTCATGATGCTTCTGGGAGTGAACCGCATTGTAGCAAGGAAAATATCAAATCCGATTTTTAAACTGAATGAATCTGTAAAAGCTTACGAGACGGGAAAGACAAAAGATATTTATATTGGAGGATTCTCTGAGATCAGACACCTTGGGTATTCTGTGAAAAAATCCTATGAGCAGATAGAAGTCCTGATGGAAGAAATCATCCGGCAGCAGAATGAAAAGCGGAAAAGTGAGATGGATGCCCTGCAGAGTCAGATCAATCCACATTTCCTGTATAATACGCTGGAATCAATCACATGGATGGTAGAGGCTAACAAAAATGAAGAAGCAGTCTTTATGATATCAGAGCTTGCGAAGCTGCTCAGGATTAGTCTGTCGAAGGGAAGAACCGTCATCAGAATCGCAGATGAGCTGCAACATAGCACAAGTTACATGAATATTCAGAAAGTTCGTTACAAAGACCGTTTTGAGACAGAGTTCCTTATAGAGGAAGAGATAAAAGAATATTGTACGATTAAGCTGATCATCCAGCCAATTCTGGAAAATGCCATTTATTACGGAGTAGGAAATATGGACGAAGATGACGGCGGAAAGATCACAGTCAAAGGAAAAAAGGACGGAAATGATATTTATATTTCTGTTATTGATAATGGAATGGGAATGAGTGAGGAGATTGTAGAGAATCTTCTTTTGGATAATGGAAAGGTACCAAAGCATGGTTCGGGCGTGGGACTGATCAATGTACATACAAGAATCCAGCTTATGTATGGAAAAGAATATGGTTTGAAAATATACAGTGAGCCAGACGAGGGAACGGAAGTTGTAATCCATATTCCTGCAATCCCATTTTCAGAAGAGAACAGAAAAAAACTGGAGGAACAGACTTACAGGAAAGGAGAAGCATATGACGAAAAGAAATAAAATAACTTTCCTGATAGCAGAAGCGTTGCTTGCGGTTCTTGCAGCCTATTTTTTCTACAGTATCTTTCATGGAGATGTGCCACCTAAAAAAGTGGCGGTGATCGTAGAAAATTCAGGAGACAAGAGATGGGACAGCCTGCTTAACGGAATGAAGCAGGCGGCCAAAGTCCAGAATCTGTCGCTGATTATCTGTAATACGGACGAACAGGAAAGCTCTGAGGATGAGCAGGAGATGATCCGGGAGCAGTTGGAGAATGACGTAGATGCATTTATTATCAACCCTGCTCCGGGACAGGATACGAAGCAGGTTTTAGAGCAGTTGCAGGGAACGAAACCGTTTGTGCTGATCACGCAGGATATTTACAGTTATGAAGCGGATGCCGCCTCTTCATTTGTAACAGTCAAGCCGGATAACTATAAAATGGGGCAGGAACTGGCAGAGCAGATGTTGAAAAATACATCCGGTCTTATGAATGGAAAGCGAATCGGAGTTGTAGCAGGAAATGCAAGGACTGAAGAAAGCAGGAACCGTGTCAGAGGATTCTGTGAGGTGATGGAAGCCGGAGGTGGCAGGATCATATGGAAGTATAATCAGGAGAGCAAGGAAGATGCCGGTGAAATATTGAAAGCGAAAGAAAAAGTAGATTATCTGGCAGTCCTCGATCCATATATTCTGGATGAAGTAGGAGAAAAGGCAGAAAATGGGTTCTATAGCGGAGCAGAAATTTACGGGATTGGGACAAGTATCAAAGCCTTTTCGCTGTTGGATGCAGGAAAGATACAATGCCTGATCGTGCCGGATCTGTATGAGGTCGGATATGAAAGCATGAATGAGATTGCCAGTAAGTTAAAAAATTCCTGGTATCAGATGGAAAGTCATGAAACAGAAATACAGGTAGTTTACAAAAAAGATTTATTTTCGGAAGATATAGAAAGGTTTTTGTATTCTTATGAGTAGAAAAAAGAGAAGAAAAGCAATGATATTTCTGACGGTGTCCGTTCTTGCTCTGTCATTTCCGGGGTGTGGAAAAAAAGAAAATACCTCAGACCGGACACTGAGGGTAGGCATTGTGACGTATACACAGGACGATCCTTTTATCAATACCATGACAGAGCAGATCCGGGAGGATCTCAAATTAAAAGAGTCAAAAGATATGAAGATTCTTGTTTCTGTAAAGAATGGTGATAATGATCAGAGAGACCAAGATGAACTGGTGGAAGAAATGATTGCAGCAGGGTGTGATGTGCTGTGCGTGAATCTAGTTGACAGAACCGCACCGTCAGATATCATCAAAGCAGCAAGACAGGAAAAGATTCCGGTGATCTTTTTTAACAGAGAACCTGTAAAAGAAGATCTGATGCAGTGGGATCAACTGTACTATGTAGGGTGCGATGCAAAGCAGTCGGGAGAAATGCAGGGAGAAATTGCAGCAGATTATCTGAAAGCTCATCCGGGAGCAGATAAGAATCAGGATGGCAAGATCCAGTATGTACTCTTAGAGGGAGAAGCGGGACACCAGGATGCTATCAGCCGGACGGACTGCTCGGTAAAAACGCTGATTGAGAATGGCATAGAGCTTGAAAAATTAAGTTATCAGTTCGCAGACTGGAACAGGGGGCAGGCAGAGAATCGTATGAGCCAGTTGATCGACCATTATGGGACCGAGATCGAATTGGTTATATCCAATAACGATGAGATGGCACTTGGTGCAGTAGAGGCATATAAAAATGCAGGATACAGTCAGGAACAAAGACCGGTTATTTTCGGAATAGACGGACTGGAGGATGCACTGGAGGCAGTAAAAGAAGGAACAATGCAGGGAACAGTATACAACGATAATGTAGACCAGGCAGGAGAGATAGCCCGGCTTGCTGTTGATCTTTTTAAAGGAAATGATATCAGTAAGCATAAACTGAAAGATGGAAGATACTATATGTCTTTATATCAGAAAGTAGAAACCGGGAATGTAGATGAATTTTTAGAGAAATAGATCTTTTTAGGAAAACAGAAATATAAGTAGAAGACGGAGAAGAAAATGCAGGACAGAGAAAAGAAAGAAGAACACAGAGAAAAGAATATCGGGCAGGAAGGAAGAAATGGGCAGGAAGGAAGAAATGGTCTGGAAAGAAGAACCGGACTGGAAACTGACAGACAGGAAGACCGAGAAGAGAAATTGTGGAGAGAGGCATTTTATCAGGAGCTGGATGCAGTAAAAAGGCAGCAGATGCTCAAAGAGAGGGAAGAAGTAAGAAACATTGGTGAAAATGCAGATAGAACTACCGCGGAAATCCGGTTTATGGAAAAGCTGTGGATTGCAAGATACGGGAAGAGAAGACCAAAAAAAGATGCATTTGTAGGAAGTCTTATGGAATTAAAATATATTGCAGAAGGAGGCTCTGTAGATCTTGGCGGGCAAAAGAGAAAGCTTGCAATAGAAATTATTACGAAGCTTTGCTTATTTGATGCAGAGAAGCGAAATGTATGGGAACAGGAACTGTTACTGCAGGAACTGAAAAATGCTTTTCTAAAGCTGATTGATGTAAGCCGGAAAGGAAGAGGATTCACTTCAATCGTATTTGGAATGGGACAGTTATCAGAAGAAAGTGTGGCAAAGAAAATTGCCGATCAGATCAGTATGATCGCATTTGCCGCTCCACATATGCTGCATATGGATAAGGAGTTTGAACTGCTTCAAAAAGCAGCTCTTGCTGCCTTCAGACAGGAATATCCCCAGAGAGAACATTTTCTGAAAAAATAATCCGTCATGGAAATGAGTTTCTTGCGAAATAAAGTTATTTATGAACCCAAGTCCATTATGAAACCGTTTTTCTCGTGAAAATGAATTGCTCCGGGGAAATAGGAAAGAGGTATCTGGTATTGTTAATTAATATAAGCTGTTTACATCATCAGTGGCGTACCATGACTCACCTTGCGGATTATCTTAAAGATGATGGTCGCAGGTAAAGAAACCAGGATGTAAAGTGTAGAGAAGACACCGACAGCCCCACCGATAATCATAAGTAAAATTAAGCCGATATTCATAATGTTGCACACTCCTTTTTGTATTCTGAACAGTGTCTATTTTAGAAAAAAAGAATGTGAAAAGGAATAAAAAGAAAGTCTTTTTAGCATAATTTTAGCAGGCCTGATATCAGACCTGCCCGTCATCTTCTGCCATGCGGTAGCCGACACCGACTTCTGTAAAGATATAATGTGGCTGGGCAGGATCAAGCTCAATTTTGCGACGGATATTCGCCATATTTACACGCAGGATTTTATTGTCATCATCTGCATAAGGTCCCCAGACATTGGAAAGGATCGAGGCATAAGTAACAACCTTTCCAGAATTTTGTGCCAGATAGGCAACAATCTTATACTCAACAGGTGTCAGATGAACGGGTTCATCCTCCAGGGTGAGCAGCCTTTTGGAAAAATCCAGTGTCATTTTGTCATGTCTGTAGGCTTTGATATATAACTCCTGATCAGTATGCATCCGGTTGCTGTGCCGCAGGGAGGTACGGATCCTGGCAAGCAGTTCGGAAGTACCGAAAGGTTTGGTTATGTAATCATCAGCACCAAGGTCAAGAGCCTGCACCTTTTCGCGTTCCGCACTTCTGGCGGAGATCACGATGATGGGGATACTCGACCATGTCCGCACATCCCGGATGATCTGATTTCCGTTCATATCGGGAAGTCCGAGATCAAGAAGGACAAGATCAGGACATTGAGAACGGATGAGACTTAACCCTTCCGTACCGGTATCGGCACAAAGGACCCGGTAGTCATGACGGATCAGGATTTTACGCATAAAAGTCTGGATATTTTTTTCATCTTCAATAATCAGTATCGAAAATTTAGGCATTGTCAGCTCTCCTTTTCTTTTGGAAGTGTAAAAGTAAATTCAGCCCCCTTTGTATGATCACCGGTATGGTTGGCAGCGGTAATCTGCCCGCCGTGTGCCTGTATGATCGTCTGGCAGATGGAAAGTCCGATTCCCATCCCTCTGTGGCTGTCACTGGAGCCGGACGAAACTTGTCCGCCTTCAAAAATATGAGGCAGAAGATCCTCGGAAAGTCCACGGCCGTAATCCCGGACTGAAAATGAAATGGCATCATCCAGTTCTCGGATGATCAGATCCACTGGTTCTGTGCTTCCTGAATGAATCAGGGCATTTTCCATCAGATTGATCAGCACTTGTTCGATCAGGGTAGGATCCATAGGGATCATGAGAAAATTATTTGGCATTGATACATGGATCACAGCATCAGGGATTCGTTTCTGAAGCCTCAGGATCGCCTCAGAGACCACTTCTTCTACAACCTCGGCAGATTTCTTTACCTTGTCAGCAGAACTGCTGTTAATACGGGTAACGGTCAACAGATTTTCCACCATATTTAAAAGCCATTCTGAATCCTCCCGGATATTGGAAACCAGCTCTGTACATTCGGTTTCGGAAAGCTCTTCCCGGTTCTCAAGGTAGGAGTCGGCGGAACCGATAATGCTGGTAAGAGGTGTCCTGAGGTCATGGGAGACGGCTCGGAGGAGGTTGGCACGCAGTTTTTCCTTATCTGCTTCAGCAAGCTGCTTTTCACGTTCGGAGATAGCCTGCTGCTGTTGCTTGAGTGAGGTGGTTACTGCACCGGTGATCAGTGCAATCGTAAGCATTCCGGCAAAAGTGACAGGATATCCGTCCAATGTAAAATTTAATCGGAAATAAGGGTATGAAAAAAAGTAATTTACTGCGAATACACAGAAAATCGAAGCGATGATCCCATAAATATAACCACTTGTCTTTAATGCGATCAGGATCAGTGCCAGTGTATAGAGGACTGTGATATTGGCAGTATATTTATTTCCAAAATGAAAGAAGCAAAAAGAAATAATGGTCGTTACAGCCAGAAGCAGGACCGTGATTGCCAGGTTCCATCGTATTTTTTTCATAAAGAATCACTCCTCTTAAAAATGAATCATCCTGATTGAAAAATTAGCACAGCCATAGGCTGTGCTAAAATAATCTTTCAGAGATCCTGCGGGAATCAGAAGATCAGATCAATCAGAAGATCAGATCTTCTCTCCATTTTTGTATTTGCGAAGAACATTCTGGATTCTTTCATTCGGACTTAAAATCTGACTCAAAGAACCGTCATGGTTCAGAGTGTCGATAATCAGTGCAATATACTTGCTCATATCGCAGTTGATATAATATGGTTTGGAGAGCAGCTCCGGTGTCTGATAGATCAGGTTTGTAGTCAGAACACCTGTCAGAACACCCTCTTCATAAGCCTTATCAAACTTCTCAAGTCCATTTGTGAAGAGTCCGAATGTAGCAGCGGCAAAAATGCGGTTCGCTTTTCGGCGTTTCAGTTCGGTTGCAACTTCAATGATACTTTCTCCTGAAGAAATCATATCATCAATAATGATCACATCTTTTCCTTCTACGGAAGAACCGAGAAATTCATGAGCAACAATTGGATTACGTCCGTCTACAACCTGTGTATAATCACGGCGTTTATAGAACATACCCATGTCAAGACCGAGGACATTTGCAAGGTATACGGCACGGTTTGTTCCGCCCTCATCCGGGCTGATTGCCATCATATGGTCACTGTCGATCTGAAGATCTTTATAAGTACGAAGCAGTCCCTTGATAAACTGATAAGTAGGGGAAACTGTCTCAAATCCGCTCAGCGGAATCGCATTCTGTACACGAGGGTCATGAGCATCAAATGTAATAATATTGTCAACACCCATCCGCACAAGCTCCTGAAGTGCAAGGGCACAGTCCAGAGACTCACGGGAAGTTCTCTTATGCTGGCGGCTCTCATAGAGGAACGGCATGATTACGTTGATACGGCGTCCTTTTCCTCCGATTGCAGCAATGATACGCTTCAGGTTCTGATAATGATCGTCCGGTGACATATGGTTTGTATTGCCGGTAAGAGAATACGTGACGTTGTAGTTGCAGACATCCACCATCAGGTACAGATCCTTACCACGTACAGATTCTTCGATGATGCCCTTAGCTTCACCGGATCCAAAACGCGGAACACTGGCTCCGACAAGGAAAGTATCTTTCTCATAGCCGGAAAAGGCAGCATCACCTTTAAACTGATGAGCACTTTCATGACGCCATTTTACGAGATAATCATCCACTTTCTGTCCCAGCTCTTCACAGCCTCTAAGGGAAATAATTCCAAGACTTCCAACAGGGATATTTTCTAAGGTTCTTTCTGATCGAGTTAACATGAGTATCCTCCTAATGTTCTAACTTCTTTTTGATTCGTATATCATCACCGATGATCTTCAACAGACTGTAACTGCTTGTAATCCTGGAAAAAGAGCGTTCTGTATACAGATCCGCAAGAGATTCCAGAGAAAGGTTTGTTGAGATGATCGTTGATTTCCTGTGTAACAGTCTTTCATTGATACAGGTAAAAAACTGGGATGCAATGAAAGAATTTGTATATTCTGTGCCCAGATCGTCGATGATCAGCAGATCACACTCAAAGATGTATTCACTCATATTGCGGGCATCCACATCTTTTTTATCGAAGGTATTCTGAGCCAGCGTATTGAACAACTGCGGAGCAGAAAAATAGATCACTGAAAATTCACGGTTGATGATCTCTTTGGCAATGCAGGTGGAAAGATAAGTCTTTCCGACACCTACATCCCCATAAAGGAAGAGATTGTGAAATTCTGTTCCAAAGCTGTCAACAAAATGACGACAGATCTCTAAAGTATTTTCCATCGCCTCCCGGGCAGAACGTCCGGTTTTTTTATCGTAATGTGAACGAGAGTAATAGTCAAGCCTGAAATTTGAAAAATCTGCATCTTCAGGGATTTTTTTTATGTTCGACTGCTCATAAAGCAGTTCTATGATGGCTTTTTTAAAGCAATGACATTTTTCATTACCGATATAACCGGTATCCTTGCAGTCGGGACATTCATAAACCGGTTCAAGGTAATTTTCCGGATAGCCGGCAGATGTCAGAAGCTTTTTTTTACTTGCACGAAGAAGGGCAAGTTCTTCTTTCAGGGAAGAAAGGGCAGTGGGATCTCCGTTGAGGAGCTTCTTTCCGTACTGGACAGAAAGAATGGAAATAGAGTCATCCAGTGACTTGAACTCAGGAAGCTTTGTATAGACTTCCTCATAGCGTGCAGTCTGGATGTCGTGGCTCTTCAACTGTCTTTTTTCATATTCACGCATGATGGCATGATACTGTGCATTTCTTAATCCCATGGGATGTCTCCTTTTAAATTGCTTTTGGTTCCTGGTACCGGGTTGAAGGTTTCAAAACCAGGTGGTATTTCCAATCTTTAATTACTTTTCAGCAACTGGGCTTCTAAAGAGTCCATATCATAACTCCGGCGTTCAAAGTTATTCAGGTTCTTTGTATTTGGCTGCCTTGGGGCAGCAGCTCTGCGGCTGCTGCGTTCCTTCTGATACTGCTCGTCCAAAGCGGCAATATCCTGAAGATGGCGGACACCCTGCTCATACCAGCGGGTCAGGATACGGTCTGCATATTCAAAACTTGGCTGATGCGTTGCAGAAATCGTCCGGCGGCAGGCCTCCTGGATGATGTCGGCTTCAAAGCAGTACTGCTCTGCCCATTTATTAATGAAAGCAAGCTCAGAAGTTGCCGGTCCGCGGTTCTTGATTCCGAAGGCATTCAGGACAGTATAGCAGTTGCGGTTATAAACGGCAGACTGTTCCTTTGCCTGTGAGACCGTGCTGATCCCGTCCTTTGCCCATGCAATGGCAACCTTCTGTATATAGTGCATACTTTTATGCCCGCTTTCCACGCACGTCTCAAGCAGATATTCAATCAGGGAAGAGGACATATGAAGTTCATTGTAAAAATATGTAATCATATCGACATCCGTATGCGAAAGCGTCTTTCCGAGGTATTGCTCTGCAATAAAGAACAGAGATTTTAATTCTTTCTGTGAACGGAACGCATCCATGGCGATCGGTTCAGAGGAAGTACCGGAGAAAGAAGAATCCGGGGAAGACTCGAAAGTTCCGGAAGATTCATCAGGTACTGTTCCGAAAACGTTCATAACAGAAGCAGGCTCTTCCATACTGTCTGTCAGTTCCTGTGAAGAGGAACCCGGAGAAAACGCTGATGCATCTTCTGTATCAGAGGACAAAAGCTCGATTCCTGAAATACTTCCATCCGCATCTTTCGTGAGACGGAGCAGTCCGGTGGACTCCCAGTAACGGAAAGCACGAAGGACGTCATTCTCCGTATTGTTCAGGCAGTCAGCGATCATGGAAACCGTCAGGACAGAACCCGGCTCGTTCAGATAACGAAGAAGCAGCAAATATACTTTTACAAATTCCCCGTTGGCACTGACCATATAATGATCTATAAATTCATTCGGCAAGATGGTTGCATTTGCCTGAAACCGATTCTTTAACTTCAATCTCTTCATGACGTTATCCCACTTTCTATTTTATCTCTTTTGTCAAACTGCTCCGACATCTTATAGGTGTGATTATTATAGCATTTTCCGAAACTGTTAAAAAGGACTTTTAAGTGGGTAAATCCCCCTTTTTTGTAGATAACTATGTGGAAAACCGGGGGAAAACTCGTAGAAAATGTGAATATCTCTGATCAAAAGTCAGTGTGGCAGGTGCAAAATGCGGACATTTCCGGTTGAAAGCCAGTGGGACAAGCAAAACCCGGCAGAAGCTACAGTCCGAAGATCCTGTACTCTGCCGGGGAATATCCGCCTGGGCGGGATTATTTTAAGATGTCTTCACCAATCTTCACTACATCTCCGGCACCCATGGTGATCAGCAGATCACCGGACTTGCAGTTCTCTTTCAGAAATGCCTCGATCTCTGCAAAGCTTGGATAGTAGTGTGTGTCCGTTCCGAGTTTTGCGGCTTCTTTGGCAAGGTCGGAAGAGGAAATACCAAGGGTATCCGTCTCACGGGCAGCATAGATATCTGCGAGGACCAGATGGTCGGTATGAGAGAGGGCTTCTGCAAATTCATGGAAGAAAGCCTTGGTACGAGTGTAAGTATGCGGCTGGAATACGCACCATATTTCGTTGTGTGGATAATGCTGTGCAGCCTTGAGGGTAGCAGCAATCTCCGTCGGATGATGTGCATAATCGTCCACAACGGTCACACCGTTAAAAGTTCCCTTGTATTCAAATCTGCGGTCTGTTCCGCTGAAGGATAAAAGTCCTTTTCTGATCGTATCCATCGGAATACCGAGCAGCTCTGCTGTTGCAATGGCAGCCAGGGCATTGGATACATTATGGTCACCGGTCACGGAAAGCTGAACGCGTCCACAGGAAGTATTGTGCTTTAATAACTCAAAGGAAACAAATCCTTTTTCATCATACTGGATCTCAGTTGCACTGTAATCAAATTCTGCAGAAGAACCGTAAGTGATAACATTGCAGTCCAGTCCTTCATAGATCTCCTGGTAATCCTTGATGTCTCCGTTGATGATCAGAGTTCCATCAGAAGGAAGTAAGGCACTGAACTGGTGGAACGAATGACGGATATCCTCCAGATCCTTGAAGAAATCAAGATGATCCTCTTCAATATTAAGGATGACACTGATCTTCGGATAAAAATGAAGGAAACTGTTCGTATATTCGCAGGCTTCTGTGATAAAATTCCCGGACTTTCCTACCCGGATATTTCCACCGATCGTCTTCAGGATGCCGCCTACAGAAATGGTCGGGTCCATATCTGCTGCAAGAAGTACCTCGGAGATCATGGAAGTAGTTGTGGTCTTTCCGTGAGTACCGGATACGGCAATCGGAGTATCATAATTTTTCATAAGCTGCCCTAAAAGCTCCGCACGGGTCAGCATCGGAATCTTCTTGCCGACAGCTTCCATCAGTTCCGGGTTACTCTTGTTGATCGCTGCTGTATAAACGACGCAATTAATATCATCTGTAATATTTTCGGCACACTGTCCATAATGAATCACTGCACCTTCAGATTCCAGCTTTTTCGTCAGAGGTGATTCTTTTGCATCGGATCCTGATACAGTGAAGCCTTCTTCAAGAAGAATCTCTGCCAGCCCGCTCATGCTGATACCGCCAATGCCGATAAAATGAATGTGGATCGGTTTTTGAAAATTGATCTTATACATAGATATTCCCTTCTTTTCATAAACTTAGTAGTATAAAAAATTCTGCAAAAGCACTCAGAACAGATGGTACTTTTGCGGATTCAGGCAAAAAAATGCCTTTTTTAGTCATAAAATAGCGTTGTCTTCTATATTATACTATATATACAAAAAAATTAAAGGAGATATTTTTGGTGGAAATTGATAAAAAAAGAAAAAAAGAAAGAAAAAAATTGTAAAAAATGTTTGCGTAGCAAGAAATTATGCTATAATAGGTATAACTTACTAGAAATGAGGTGACAGAATGTATAAGAAAGAAATGATTGCCATGTTGCTTGCGGGAGGACAGGGCAGTCGGCTTGGTGTACTTACGTCGAAGGTCGCAAAACCTGCTGTAGCTTTTGGCGGAAAGTACCGTATTATTGATTTCCCGTTGAGTAACTGCATTAATTCGGGAATTGACACTGTCGGAGTACTGACCCAGTACCAGCCCCTGCGTCTGAATACGCATATCGGGATCGGAATCCCGTGGGATCTGGACCGGAATGTAGGAGGAGTATCCATTCTCCCACCGTATGAGAAGAGTTCCAACAGTGAGTGGTATACAGGAACAGCGAATGCAATTTATCAGAATCTGAACTATATGGAGACTTATAATCCGGATTATGTACTGATCTTATCAGGTGACCATATTTATAAGATGGATTATGAAGTGATGCTGGATTTCCACAAGGCAAATCATGCAGATGTAACGATTGCAGCCATGCCGGTACCAATCGAAGAGGCAAGCCGTTTCGGAATCGTGGTGACGGATAAAGAGAACCGGATCAAAGAGTTTGAGGAAAAGCCGGAGAAGCCCAGCAGTAATCTTGCATCCATGGGAATCTACATATTCAGTTGGCCGGTTTTACGGGATGCACTGATCAAGCTGAAGGATCAGCCAAACTGCGATTTCGGAAAGCACGTGATTCCGTATTGCCACAGCAAGGGGGACAGGCTTTTTGCATATGAGTATAACGGCTATTGGAAAGATGTGGGAACCTTAAGTTCTTACTGGGAAGCAAATATGGAACTGATCGATATCATTCCGGAGTTTAATCTTTATGAAGAATACTGGAAAATCTATACGAACAGTGCGAACCTGCCGCCACAGTATATTTCAGAACAGGGGGTAGTGGACAAGTGTCTGATTGGTAATGGTTCTGAAATCTATGGTGAAATACACAGTTGTGTGGTCGGAGGAAGTGTGACTATTGGAAAGGGAACGGTGATCCGGGATTCGATCATCATGCAGGGTGTTACGATCGGTGAAAACTGCGTGATCGATAAAGCAATCATAGCAGAGGATACGGTGATCGGAGACGAAGTTTCCATTGGAATCGGCAGTGAAGCACCGAATAAACTGAAGCCGAATATTTACAGTGGCGGACTGGCAACGATCGGTGAGAAATCCGTGATACCATCCGGTGTGCAGATCGGAAAAAATACAGCCATCAGCGGTGTTACATCAGCGGAGGATTATGTTGGCGGAGTACTTGAGAGCGGAGAGACATTGATAAAGGCAGGTGAAAGAGTATGAGAGCAGTAGGAATTATTCTGGCAGGCGGGAATAGCAGGAAGATGCGGGAACTGACTTCCAAGCGTGCGGCAGCCGCCATGCCGATTGCAGGCAGTTATCGTGCCATTGATTTTACGCTGAGCAATATGACAAATTCTCATATTCAGAAAGTTGCAGTGCTTACTCAGTATAATGCAAGATCCCTGAATGAACATCTCAATTCTTCCAAGTGGTGGGATTTTGGCAGAAAGCAGGGAGGCCTGTATGTATTTACGCCAACGATCACGGACGATAATGGATACTGGTACCGCGGAACGGCAGACGCGATTTATCAGAATCTTGATTTCCTCAGGAAATGCCATGAGCCATACGTGATCATCACTTCAGGGGATGCAGTCTATAAGATGGATTATAATAAAGTCCTGGAATATCATATTGCAAAGAAAGCGGATATTACAGTGGTCTGCAAAGAACTTGCACCGGATGAGGATGCGACCCGGTTCGGAACCGTAAAGATGAATGAGTCCTGCAGGATCGAAGAATTTGAGGAAAAACCGGTAGTTGCAAGATCACAGACTGTTTCAACCGGGATTTATGTGATTCGCAGAAGACTGCTGATCGATCTGGTAGAGCAGTGTGCAGAAGAGGAACGGCATGATTTTGTAACAGATATCCTGATTCGTTACAGGAATGTAAAGAAGATTTATGGTTATAAAATGGGAACTTACTGGAGTAATATCTCAACAGTAGATGCTTATTATAAGACGAATATGGACTTCCTGAAGCCAGAGGTAAGAAAGTATTTCTTCAAGGAATTACCGGCAGTTTATTCAAAAGTGAGCGATCAGCCGCCGGCAAAATATAATCCGGGTGCTGTGGTAAAGAACAGCCTGGTCGGAAGTGGAAGTATCATCAACGGCACAGTGGAAAATTCCGTGATATTTAAGAAAGTATTTGTGGGAAATAACTGTGTGATCAAAAATTCGATCATTCTCAATGATGTGTATCTTGGGGATAATACCTATATTGAGAACTGCATCGTGGAAAGCAGGGATACGATCCGTGCAAATACAAGGCACGTCGGAGAAAACGGGGTCAAAGTTGTCGTAGAAAAGAATGAGAGATATGCATTATAGTTCAGAAAATGCTTATGAGAAAAGGAGAACGTAACTATGCAGATTACAGATGTACGTGTGCGGAGAGTAGCAAAAGAGGGGAAACTGAAAGCTGTAGTTTCTATTACGATCGATGATGAATTTGTAGTTCATGATATCAAGGTCATCGAAGGTGAAAAGGGCTTGTTCATTGCGATGCCGAGTAAGAAGGCAATGGATGGAGAGTACCGGGATATTGCACACCCGATCAATTCGGGAACAAGGGAAAAAATCCAGTCAACGATCCTCGGAAGATATGAAGAAGCTCTGGAAAAGGAACCTGAAGAGGAAGTACAAGAGGCATAATGCATAACGGTTGATCAGAAGAACGGAAATAAATGTGGTGTGTAAATGAAGTGAAAGCCGGAGAACAGAAGCAGTCAGGTTCTCCGGCTTTTATCTTTATGTTAATAGAAGTTTAATACGGACTATTTGGGCTGAAAATATGGTACTGATTTTAAAGGACTTTCCCCGCAGACAGCGGATATTCTTCCGGAACCGGCAGTGTAAATTCCATTTTTTTACCTGTTACAGGATGGCGGAAACTGAGCCGGAATGCACAGAGGAGCAGCTTCGGGGAGGAAGTTCCTGTCAGGTTATATTTCCGGTCACCGATCAACGGATGTCCCATATGTGCCATTTGAACACGGATCTGATGATGCCTGCCGGTATCCAGATGAATTTTAAGCAAGGAACAGGAACTGCCGTCAGCAGTCGTTCCGGCTGCAAGTACCTTATAATGAAGTTTTGCAATCTTTGCCTGCGGTGTATCTTTGGAGCAGATGTGAGAGGTATTTGAGCGTGCATCTTTTACAAGATAATCGGTCAGATCCGCTTCTGCTTCAGAAGGAACTCCCTCTGCCACTGCAAGGTAATATTTGCCGAAACCGGAAGTTGTCAACTGTCGGGAAAGCTCTTTGGCGGACCGGGGAGTCTTGGCAAAAACCATCAGTCCCTCTACAGGCTGATCCAGCCGGTGAATCAGGGCGAGATAAGGTGAACGGGATTCTTTCCTGAGATGATTTTTTAAAATACTGACCAGGTCAGGCGTTCCGATTCGGTTCGTCTGTGCAGGAACACCGGAAGGCTTATGGCAGACCAGAATTTCCTGATCTTCAAAAAGAATCCGGGGAATTTTAGATAATGACATAGAAATACGTCCTTTCTTTGTTGTTTCTTGACAATTTTCGTGGCAGCGTCTAAACTGAATTATGATATAAATGAAAGAACAGGTCAAGCCTTTAAGGAGGAAATACCCTATTATGGATTATAAATGGGAACAATTTGGGGACGAAATAAAGCAATCAGTTCAGGATGCAGTGGAACGCGGCGATTTCAGCCGGCTGAATCAGACGGTAAATGACTCTGTGAGCAGAGCGGCAGATGCAATCTCACGGGGAATGAAAAATGGGGGCTGGTATCGTGATCCAAAAGCCAATGGTGGCCGGAATCCAGATCCAAAAATGAATAGCGGCCGGAATCCAGATCCCGGAATGGCAGGCAGCAGGAACAGGGCAGATGCCCCATGGAACAGAGGCGGACAGCAGAATGTCAGACCACAGTATCCGGCACAAAGTCAGGTGCGTTATCTGAAAGGAACATCAGAAAAGATCGGAGGCGTCTTCCTTGCGGTGACAGGTGGAGTCTTTGGAACCGTGACACTTGCAGCAACGATCATCATGCTCGTAATGCTGGCGGTTACCACTGCCGAGGCAGCAACGATTGCCGGTACGCTGATCTGCGTATTTTTCTTTCTGATCTTTGCAGGAATGTTCGGGAAGGGAATCGGGATGGTAAGCCTGGTGAGCCGTTTCAGAAGTTATGTGAAAGTGATCGGTGAACGGGAGTTCTGTGATCTGGGAGAACTGGCAACAAGAACCGGACGGGATTTGAAAAAGATCCTCAAAGATGTGAAAAAAATGATTGGCAAAGGATGGTTCAGGCAAGGGCATCTGGATGAAAATGAGAAGTGTCTCATCGTCAGTGAGGATGCATGGAATCAGTACCGCAGCACGATGGAAAATATTCACAGGCAGCAGGCAGAAAAAGAAGCGGCCGAAGAAAGAATGAGGCAGGAATATGACAGCCTGACGCCGGAAATAAAAAAAGTAATCCAGACAGGAGACGAATTTGTAAAGCAGATCCGGGAGGCAAATAAAGCGATCCCCGGTGAAGAGATTTCAGCAAAGATTTCTCATATGGAAATGCTGGTGGATAAGATTTTTGACCGTGTAGAGCAGAATCCGGCATCAGTGGGAGATATCAGAAAGCTGATGGAGTATTATCTTCCGACTACGATCAAATTACTCCAGGCATATCAGGATCTGGATGCACAGCCGGTGCAGGGGGAAAATATCATTTCTTCTAAAAAGGAGATTGAGAAGACGCTGGATACTCTGAACAGGGCATTTGAAAAATTACTGGATGATTTATTTCAGGAAACTGCATGGGATGTATCTACGGATATTTCCGTACTGCATACCATGTTGGCACAAGAAGGACTGACAGAGGATGGTCTGAAAAAATAAAGAGCAGATGGAGGACGAAAAGATGAGTGATGAGTTTAAGGATGTGAGCACAGTTCCAACTCTGACGCTGGAGCCGTTCCAGCCGGAAGCGGAAAAGCAGGCTGTTGTAAAGACAGAGGAACCGCCGATGGATGAGACGATCCTGACCGAAGAAGAACGGAAGATGGTGGATGAATTTGCAAAGCAGATCGATCTGACCAATTCGGGTCTGGTACTTCAATATGGAGCTGGTACGCAGAAGAAGATGGCAGATTTCTCAGAGTCAGCACTGGAAAATGTAAAATCAAAAGATCTCGGTGAGGTGGGAGAACTTTTATCCGGTGTTGTAAAAGAACTGAAATCCTTTGATGAAGAGGAAGAAAAAGGGTTCTTTGGAATCTTTAAAAAAGCTTCCAACAAGATCGAATCCATGAAGGTGAAATATGCCAAGGCAGAGACGAATGTCAACGAGATCGTGAAAGTACTTGAATCCCATCAGGTGCAGATGCTGAAGGATGTTGCTCTGCTGGATAAGATGTATGAACTGAATCTGACCTATTTTAAAGAATTATCCATGTATATCCTGGCCGGAAAGAAGAAACTGGAAGAGGCGAGAAGTACCCAACTGGCAGAACTGATGGCGAAGGCAGAGCAGACCGGACTGCCCGAAGATGCCCAGGCTGCAAAAGATTTTGACGCAATGTGCAATCGCTTTGAAAAGAAACTGCATGACCTTGAGCTGACCCGTATGATCTCGATTCAGACAGCACCGCAGATCCGTCTTGTTCAGAATAATGATACACTGATGGTTGAAAAGATTCAGTCTACGATTGTAAATACGATTCCGCTCTGGAAGAGTCAGATGGTGCTTGCTCTTGGAGTGGAACATTCCACGCAGGCAGCCGCAGCACAGCGTCAGGTGACGGATATGACGAACGAACTGCTCAGGAAGAACGCAGAGAAACTGAAAATAGCAACCACAGAAACGGCGAAAGAATCAGAACGTGGTATTGTTGATATTGAGACACTGAAGGCAACAAATGAAACTCTGATCTCTACTTTGGATGAAGTGATGGCAATCCAGAAAGAGGGAAGAGAGAAACGTCAGGCAGCAGAGGCTGAACTGAAAGTGATGGAGCAGGATCTGAAGACAAAGCTGCTTGAGATCCACAGTTGATGACGGAACATTGGAGACACGCTTCGGATCCGCAGTTGGCAGGATCAGCAATTTCATGATGGAAAAGATAAGATTCTTGACACGTTCGGATTTATCAGTTAGAATCATCAATGACAGAAAGCGAAGAACGGGATTAGTAGATAGAATGAGTGCTTCAGAGAGGAGACGGTTGGTGTGAGTCTCCGCAGGAATCTATAGAACCGGCCCGGGAGCTGCTGTATGAAAATACAGCGTAGAGCCTGCGTTAAAGGCGAAGTGAGTGGATGATGTATGACAGATACATTATTAATTAGGGTGGTACCGCCGAGACATTCGGTCCCTATCGTGGGGCTGCGTGTCCCGGCGTTTTTCGTTTACGTGAGTAATGAGTAAAAAGGACAGAGAAGGAGAAGTACGATGGCAAAGAAATTAGTACAGAATATCACTGCCAGGGAAGAAGATTTCGCACAGTGGTATACAGATGTAGTGCGTGAGGCAAAATTATGTGATTATTCAGGCGTAAAAGGTTGCATGAATTATCTCCCGAATGGGTATGCATTATGGGAGAATATCCAGAAGGAACTGGATGCACGTTTTAAAGAGACAGGTGTAGAAAATGTATATCTTCCGGTTATGATCCCGGAAAGTCTTCTTCAGAAAGAAAAGGATCATATTGAAGGATTTGCACCGGAAGTTGCATGGGTGACTCATGGAGGAACAGAACCGTTACAGGAAAGATTCTGTATCCGCCCGACATCTGAGACACTGTTCTGCGATGTGTGGAGCAAGACGGTACAGTCTTACCGTGATCTGCCAAAAGTATGGAATCAGTGGTGTTCTGTTCTGCGTTGGGAGAAGACAACAAGACCGTTCCTGCGTTCCAGAGAATTTTTATGGCAGGAAGGACATACGATCCATGCCACATATGAGGAGGCAGAAGAGCGTACAAAGCAGATGTGGAGAGTCTACAGAGACTTCGTACAGGATGTACTTGCAATCCCGGTAGTATCAGGACGCAAGACAGAGAGTGAAAAATTTGCGGGAGCTCAGGATACTTACACGATCGAAGCACTGATGCATGACGGAAAAGCTCTTCAGTCAGGAACCAGCCATTTCTTCGGAAGTGCATTCCCGAACGCATTCGGTATCCAGTATTCAGATAAAAATAATGAACTGCATGAAGTTTACGAGACATCCTGGGGAATGTCCACAAGAGTAATCGGAGCATTGATCATGGTACACGGAGATGACAGCGGTCTTGTGATTCCACCGAGAGTTGCACCGGTTCAGACGATGGTGATCCCGATCGCCCAGCATAAGGAAGGCGTACTTGATAAGGCAAATGAACTTCTTGATACATTGAAGGCAGCAGGATACAAAGCGAAGATCGATGATTCAGACAAAGCACCGGGATGGAAGTTCAGCGGACAGGAGATTCTCGGAATCCCGACACGTATTGAGATCGGACCGAAGGATATTGAGAATAATCAGGCGGTTATCGTTCGTCGTGATACAAGAGAAAAGATCGTAGTTTCTCTCGATGAGATTACAACAAAGCTGGCAGAGGTTCTTGAGACGATGCAGAAGGACATGTTCGAGAAAGCAAAGACATTCCTTGAGGCACATATCAATACAGCGACTACCATGGACGAGATGAACGAGAAATTCAATGAAAATCTTGGATTTATCAAGGCAATGTGGTGCGGTGATGAAGCGTGTGAAGAAGAGATCAAAGCACAGACAGGCGGAGCAACTTCCAGATGTATCCCGGAGGAAGAAGAACAGCTTTCCGATGTATGTATCTGCTGTGGCAAGCCTGCAAAGCACATGGTATACTGGGGCAAAGCATATTAAAATAAAATCGCTTGAGGCAGAAAAGAGTGGAAATTATTTCTGCCGGAAAAGGATTGTCAGAAGGACATGACGGAAAGTGGATTTTGCTCAGGAAAATAACAGAGGACATTTTCTGAAGAGAAGAGAGTGTACTCTGTTATTTTTTATGCCAAAAATGCGAAAAAGCCTTGACTTTCGGCGATAAACGTAATAAACTGAACGAGCGTGCGAAAAAAGGCAATGTTCTTTTGATGCACAAAAAAGGATAATGATTTGATTATCCGCAGCCCCTTGAGGCATAAGCCCAAGGTAACGAATAATTCATAGGAGGTGAAAAGAATGCCAACATTTAACCAGTTAGTTAGAAAAGGACGTCAGACTTCTGAGAAGAAATCTACAGCACCGGCACTTCAGAAAGGATATAACTCACTGAAGAAGCGTGCAACTAATGTATCTGCACCACAGAAGAGAGGTGTGTGTACAGCAGTTAAGACAGCTACACCTAAGAAGCCTAACTCAGCTCTGAGAAAGATCGCCAGAGTTCGTCTGTCAAACGGAATCGAAGTAACAAGCTACATCCCAGGAGAAGGACACAACCTTCAGGAGCATAGCGTAGTTATGATCCGTGGAGGAAGAGTTAAGGACCTGCCAGGTACAAGATACCACATCATCCGTGGAACACTTGATACAGCAGGTGTTGCTAAGAGAAGACAGGCTCGTTCTAAATACGGTGCTAAGAGACCGAAAGACGCTAAGAAATAAGTCGCGGATCGCAGTATAGTATTTCAGATTAAGTGTAACTAATAGTTAAATCGTATCACAAACAGAACTATGATTAGTCGTAGGTTGCGGATGCTATATAGATTTCGCGGCTGCGAGCACATGGAATGTGATCTCATAGAAAGACACATGTGAGTACCGATGAATTAATCCCGGTGAAACCGGAAAATATGATTAAGGAGGGAAGGACCGTGCCACGTAAAGGACATACTCAGAAGAGAGATGTATTAGCGGATCCAATATACAACAATAAAGTTGTTACCAAACTTATCAACAACATCATGCTGGATGGTAAGAAAGGCGTAGCACAGAAGATTGTATACGGAGCATTTGAAAGAGTAGAAGCTAAGGCTGAGAAGCCGGCTATTGAAGTGTTTGAAGAGGCTATGAACAACATGATGCCAGTTCTTGAAGTTAAAGCAAGACGTATCGGTGGAGCAACATACCAGGTACCGATCGAAGTAAGAGCTGACAGAAGACAGGCACTTGCACTTCGCTGGTTGACTATGTATTCACGTCAGAGAGGCGAGAAGACACAGGAAGAAAGACTGGCAAATGAAATTCTTGATGCAGCTAACAATACAGGTGGAGCTGTAAAGAGAAAAGAAGATATGCACAAGATGGCAGAAGCAAACAAAGCGTTTGCTCACTATCGTTTCTAATTATTTTAGGAGGAAAAAATCTTGGCTGGAAGAGAATATCCATTAGAGAGAACCAGAAATATCGGTATTATGGCTCATATTGATGCTGGTAAGACTACACTGACAGAGCGTATTCTTTACTATACCGGTGTTAACTATAAGATTGGTGATACTCATGAAGGTACTGCTACCATGGACTGGATGGAACAGGAGCAGGAAAGAGGTATCACAATTACTTCAGCCGCTACAACATGTCACTGGACATTGGAAGAGAAGACAAAAGTGAAACCGGGTGCGTTAGAGCATCGTATCAATATCATTGATACTCCGGGACACGTTGACTTCACTGTAGAGGTTGAGCGTTCACTCCGTGTACTTGATGGAGCTGTCGGCGTATTCTGTGCTAAGGGTGGTGTTGAGCCTCAGTCAGAAAACGTATGGCGTCAGGCAGACACATACAACGTACCGCGTATGGCATTCATCAATAAGATGGACATCCTTGGTGCTGATTTCTACAACGCTGTAGAGCAGATCAAGACAAGACTTGGAAAGAACGCAATCTGTCTTCAGCTTCCAATTGGAAAAGAAGACGAATTCAAGGGAATCATCGACCTGTTCGAGATGCAGGCCTACATCTACAATGATGAAAAGGGTGATGACATCTCTGTAACAGACATTCCGGAAGAAATGAAGGATGAAGCAGAGCTTTATCATACAGAGCTCGTTGAGAAGATCTGCGAGCTGGATGATGACCTTATGATGGAATACCTTGAAGGTGAAGAGCCTTCAATCGATGCAATGAAAGCAGTTCTGAGAAAAGCTACATGTGAGTGTACAGCTGTTCCGGTATGCTGCGGTACTGCATACAGAAATAAAGGTGTTCAGAAACTCCTTGATGCAATCATCGAGTTTATGCCGGCTCCAACAGACATCCCGGCAATCGAGGGTGTTGATGAAGACGGAAACGAAGTAGTAAGACACTCTTCTGATGAAGAGCCGTTCTCTGCTCTCGTATTTAAGATTATGACAGACCCATTCGTAGGTAAGCTTGCTTACTTCCGTGTATATTCAGGTGTTATGAACTCCGGTTCTTATGTACTGAATGCTACAAAGCAGAAAAAAGAGCGTGTTGGACGTATCCTTCAGATGCATGCCAACAAGCGTGAAGAGCTGGATAAAGTATATTCAGGAGATATCGCTGCAGCAATCGGATTCAAGTTCTCTACAACAGGAGATACAATCTGTGATGAGCAGCATCCTGTAATTCTTGAGTCCATGGAATTCCCGGAGCCGGTTATCGAGCTTGCTATCGAGCCTAAGACAAAGGCTTCTCAGGGAAAACTTGGAGAATCTCTTGCAAAACTTGCAGAAGAAGACCCGACATTCCGTGCTCATACAAACCAGGAAACTGGACAGACAATCATCGCTGGTATGGGTGAGCTTCACCTTGAGATCATCGTTGACAGACTTCTTCGTGAGTTCAAAGTTGAGGCTAACGTAGGTGCACCTCAGGTTGCTTACAAAGAGTCCATCACAAAACCGGTTGATGTTGACAGCAAGTATGCGAAACAGTCAGGTGGACGTGGACAGTACGGACACTGTAAAGTTAAATTCGAGCCAATGGATGTCAACGGTGAGGAGACATACAAGTTCGAGTCTACTGTAGTCGGAGGAGCTATTCCGAAGGAATACATCCCGGCAGTAGGTGAAGGTATTGAGGAAGCTATGAAATCTGGTATCCTTGGAGGATTCCCGGTAGTTGGTGTTCATGCTAACGTATACGACGGATCTTACCATGAAGTCGATTCCAGTGAGATGGCATTCCACATCGCTGGTTCTCTTGCATTCAAGGATGCAATGAAGCAGGGATCACCTGTACTTCTTGAGCCTATCATGAAGGTAGAGGTTACAATGCCTGAAGAATATATGGGAGATATCATCGGAGACCTGAACTCACGTCGTGGACGTATCGAAGGTATGGATGATCTCGGTGGTGGAAAGATCGTACGTGCGTATGTTCCGCTGTCAGAAATGTTCGGATACTCTACAGACCTTCGTTCCAGAACTCAGGGACGTGGTAACTACTCAATGTTCTTCGAGAAATACGAGCCAGTACCGAAGTCTGTACAGGAGAAGGTATTATCCAATAAAAATGCCTAAAATATTATAAAAGGCTTGAAAATCGGCTAAGTTTGAAATATAATCAAACTTAGCCAGGTTTAAAATCGAAACCAAAACTAGGTTGCCCCATATCGGGCTATATTTTTAAGGAGGATATTCAAAATGGCAAAGGCTAAATTTGAAAGAAACAAACCGCATTGTAATATCGGTACTATCGGTCACGTTGACCACGGTAAGACAACTCTTACAGCTGCTATCACAAAAGTACTTTCTCACAGAGTAGAAGGTAACGCATCTGTAGATTTCGAGAACATTGATAAAGCTCCGGAAGAGAGAGAGCGTGGTATCACAATTTCTACAGCTCACGTTGAGTATGAGACAGCTAACCGTCACTACGCACACGTTGACTGCCCAGGACATGCTGACTACGTTAAGAACATGATCACAGGAGCTGCTCAGATGGACGGAGCTATCCTTGTTGTAGCTGCTACTGACGGAGTTATGGCTCAGACTAAAGAGCATATCCTTCTGTCCCGTCAGGTTAACGTACCATACATCGTTGTATTCATGAACAAATGTGATATGGTTGATGACGAAGAGCTTCTTGAACTCGTAGAGATGGAGATCCGTGAAGTACTTAGCGAGTATGACTTCCCAGGCGATGACACACCGATCATCCAGGGATCAGCTCTTAAAGCTCTTGAAGATCCAGACGGAGAGTGGGGAGACAAGATCATGGAACTCATGGACGCTGTTGACACATGGATCCCAACACCAGAGCGTGCTACAGACAAACCGTTCCTGATGCCAGTAGAGGACGTATTCTCTATCACAGGACGTGGAACAGTTGCAACTGGTAGAGTAGAGCGTGGTACACTTCACGTATCTGACGAAGTTGAAATCATCGGTATCCACGATGACGTTAAGAAAACTGTTGTAACAGGTATCGAGATGTTCCGTAAGCTTCTTGACGAGGCTCAGGCTGGAGATAACATCGGAGCACTTCTTCGTGGTATCCAGAGAACAGAGATCGAAAGAGGACAGGTTCTTATTAAACCAGGTACAGTAAACTGCCATAAGAAATTCACATGCCAGGTTTACGTACTGACAAAAGACGAGGGTGGACGTCATACTCCATTCTTCAACAACTACCGTCCACAGTTCTACTTCAGAACAACAGACGTAACAGGTGTTTGCGATCTTCCGGAAGGCGTAGAGATGTGTATGCCTGGAGATAACGTAGAGATGACAGTTGAACTGATTCATCCAGTAGCTATGGAGGAAGGTCTTCGTTTCGCTATCCGTGAGGGTGGACGTACAGTAGGATCAGGAACTGTAGCTTCTATCATCGAGTAATTAATATCCAGATAGATTTGTTATCGCAAGATAACGCTGTGTCCAAACGTAAGATACCCGTAGAACTTTGGTTCTACGGGTTTTTCTGTTGTGTGGAAATATATAAAAGAGTGGAAAAGAGAATAACGAACAGTATAGAAAAACGGTTGCCGGGAGAGTATCCTGACAACCGTTTGTGATAACAGAATGATAACAAAATATATAATTTTCGCTTTTTAATACCAGGCAGACATTCCTTCTTTTAAAATTTCCCTAGAATTGTAGCCTTCTATGATTTTGCTGATTGCATGATCTGCAAAAAAAGTTTTTGTAAATTCAGTTGTTGCTGAAGGCCATTCTTCTTCCGTTAAAAGTGGAAGCTCTTCTTCTCTTCTCATGTCATTAACAGAATCTCTGAGTTCATTTTGTTCGGCTACAGTAACAATATGAGAAAAATCATTATGTGCCATTTTCTGGATTTCTACAGTTTCATTTAATTTGTCAATTAGTATAATTCCATGCATCTCATCTTCATCACCATTTGGAAAATACCAATAAATAAGATATTGATCAGTTTCTTCCATTAATCTAAAAGTAACCATTTCGTCACACTTTCTATAAATGCAAAAATTAAGTTAGATCATAAACCCTGACAGTATTGTCCTCAGTGCCTTTTTTGACGATAGTATGACAACCTATCGTAGTTCCCATAGCACGCAGCTTCCATTCTTCCTGGGGAGCGTTGAGCTTATCCAGTTCTTCCTGTCTTTTATCTTCCTCTTTAATAGCTAATATTTCAGCTTTTCCCTTTTCATAGACATTTTTAAATTGACACCATTTCCTGAAAAAGTCCTGCATTGTAGGATTATCGAACGTCAGTGAAATCTTCTGCTCAGGCATCTCAGCAAGTGAGAGGTTCACTGAATCATCAATAGAAAACAACAGAGAGAGTACGTCTCCGACTGTTTCAATATTAAAATCCAGAAAAACACTAACATTTAATCCCAGTGCAGTTGCTATCTTTTCTAACTGATCCGGTTTTGGATTCCGGATTCCAAGTTTATATTTTCTGATTGTACCTACATTAATGCCGGACAGCTCGGCTAACTGTATCTAACTGTATCTCTAAATTCCCGGAATGCCCGGATTTTTTACCTACCATAATGTGCTGCCTCCTTGATAATATTTGTGATTCTATTCTAGCACAAATATTATTATAAGAAAACAGCGAAAGAGTCACAAAAGTGACTGGAAAGGAGGAAACTATGAGAACTAATTATATGATGACTGTTGATGATGTCATGGAAGAATTAGGAGTGAAACGCAGTAAAGCATATTCTATTCTAAAGCAACTCAACGATGAACTGGCAAAAGAAGGATATGTGGCAGTTCGTGGAAAGATTCCACGTCCCTACTGGGAAACAAAATTTTATGGATGCTCTCAGAGAGCAGTATGAAGGAGATTTTTTAGATGTCAGCTTACAAAGACAAAACACAGGGAATCTGGTATGTGAGCTTCCGTTATATTGACTGGACAGGAAAGAAAACGCAGAAGCTGAAAAGAGGGTTCAATGGGCAAGAGAACGAAGTGAAGAACACAATGCACAGATAAATAAGAACAAAGCAAAGTACAGAGGAATGGAGTTGTAAGAATATGGAGAAAAATATTTTTGATGAAAAAAAACGGACTCAGTTACACATTGCATGGAGATTATTATCTGCCGGATTTAGAAATCAATGAGGAAGAACCTACGTATGGGAAATATGGAATAATGCGAAAACAATTTTTGATAGAGCACCGGAGTGCGAAGTATCAATATCTGGTACTGACCGGGAAACTGACGGAGCATCTGAATCAGGCTGATAAAGAGGTAAAGGAAAAAGTTGAAATGCTGATTGAGCAGATGGCTGAACAGTGGGGAGTGACAGAAGAACTGAAGATGCAAGATCAGATGGAATGGGTGAGGAGGATGAATAATATCAAAGCAAATGCTGAAGAAGTAGTATTGAAAGAAAACATATACTTGTAATGCATAAGAAATCTCTATTCAAATGTTTATTGATATTTAATATTTGAAGGGGGATTTTTTATGGACAAGTAAATACCATAGAAGTATAATGAGTAGAAAAAGAAAGGGGAGATTCTTATAAGAGAAGCACCAGAAAAATTTAAATTAGAAGATACGACAATATGGTCTTTTCCTGAAAGAGGAAATTGGGCTACGCATTCAGGAAAATACAGAGGAAACTGGTCTCCGTATATTCCTAGAAATATTATTTTACGATACTCAAAGAAAAAAGATTGGATACTAGATCAATTCTTAGGCAGTGGTACAACATTGATTGAAGCCAAGTTATTGGGAAGAAATGCAATCGGTGTTGATATAAATTCTGAAGCTGTCAAATTATCTAACACAAATCTAAATTTTACTTGTCAAGAAAAATCAAAAATATTCACCAAACAAGGAAACGCAAACAATTTATCATTTATAAAAGATGAAAGTATAGATCTTATCTGTACACATCCACCATATGCAGACATTATACGGTATAGTAAAGAAATACCAGGAGATATTTCTCATTTAAAATATGAGGATTTTTTGAAGGAACTGGAAAAGGTTGCAAAAGAATCATATAGAGTACTGAAAAAACAAGGAATATGTACATTTATGATTGGAGATATACGGAAGAAAGGCTATGTGCTGCCACTGGGAATGAACTCTATGCAAAAATTTGTTGATGCAGGATTTAAACTTAAAGAAATTATTATAAAAGAACAGCATAATTGCAAGACCACAGAATATTGGGATAATATAGAAAAAACATTTTTAATGTTGGCACATGAATACATATTCGTGTTGGAAAAATAGCAATATTGTAAAAGGAGATACGGGACCAGTGTCGAGTATCTCCTTTGTGAAAAATTATTTACCAAGTAAGAAGCAGTTTATCATGAACAACTTCGTTTTGCATGGTTTGACCAGCATTTTGCAATCGATCAATCATAGAGGTACCACAATTAACAAAAATTTCTCTTTCAAATAAACCTATAGGTGGTGTGATAGAAATATCTTTTTTGTTGGATTCACGTGTACCATTGATTGATAACATTACATAAACACCTCTAGCCTTGCATTCAGCTATTTTATTGAATAATGTTTCTATATTGAAAGTTTGAGCACCATAAATAATGCTTTGGCTATGAGTATATGGTGGATCACAATAAACTACGTCACCAGGTTGTGCTTTATCCATACATTCTTCAAATGACATAGTTGAAAAAGTCGAGTTTTTTATAAGATCATGCCATAAATCTACTCTTTTTGAAAAGGTTTCTGGCTTGATAGGGTTATGTGGACCTTTGGGAGTGGACATATACCCATCTGCTTTTCGAAAACGAATTATTCCGGAGTAGCATGTACGTGATAGAAGACAGAAATCAAGGGCATTATGATTGCTATTAAATCTATCTCTAATTTCATTGTATTTGTTACTAGGATCTTTATAATAATCTTCAATTTCCTTTGAATAATAATTTTTTATTTGCTGCGGATCATATTTGATGATATTAAAAATATCAATTAAAAATGGTAAGATATCGCTGGCATATGAATGAGTAAACATAGGGGTGCTGGTTGTACTGTTTTGGTATAGTAATTGTGCCATTACAGCACCGCTCCCCAAAAATGGTTCATAGTAGTTATTAAATTGTTCAGGCATATATGAAATAATGGTTTCGGCAAAGCGTTGCTTATTTCCGATCCACTTTAATAATGCTGGTACTTTGGACATTGCTCAAACCTCACATGTAACTTATAGTCTGTAGACTCAAAGTCTACAGTGCTATTATAATTTAACTAATTGGAGGTGTCAAGCAATGCAGGAAGAAATACGTGTCGCTTATGGAAAAGCAGTAAGAGCAATACGACAAGATAAGAAAATATCACAAGAAGAGCTAGGTGATTTATGCGGATTGCATAGGACATATATAAGTGACATAGAACTTGGTAAACGTAATGTTTCTCTGGAAAATATAGACAAAATTGCGCATGCATTGCAAATGAAGAAGTCGGAATTATTTATTGAGGTGGAGCAATATGAAGGCATTTAAGGAATTTAGAAGAGAAGATAAATCGTTTTGGTTTTTTATACGATTTATTAGCGAAAAATTGGGGTATTCTAGAAATGGAATCGTTTTAACTTATACAGTAGAGCAAATAGAAAAATTGTGTGAAAAAGAGAATATTGAAGTTTCCCCAGATAGAATTAATAAAGCTGTTTTATATTGTAATATGAGAGCGGATTTGTTAAATAATACAATTGAGAAAAATTTGATGGATGTTGATGAGGCTAAACAGATATTTGAAGAAATGAGAAATAGCGGAAAATATAAATGTAAGCTGATTATGAACAAACAACGTAAAGAGATCAAAAAAGTAAATTATTTTACCGCAATTATTACTATGATAGCAGAAGAAATGCTTGGTGGAGATGAGGAATTTAATCCAGATCCAAGAGGGCTTGTGTATCTGTTGAATAATAGAAAGATTATTGGAGCATCTTCAAGAAGATTTGATGGAGCATATCCTTCGATTTATAATCCGAAGATAGTGTGGGAAATAAAAGAGTATTATTATTCAAAGTCATTTGGGAGTAGAGTTGCAGATGCTGTATATGAAGCAGAACTTGATGGATATGAATTTAACGAAATATACGATAGAACCGGACAGCAAGTATATCATGTGATGTTTATTGACAGCCATTATACTTTCTGGGGACAAGGGAAATCCTATTTGTGCAGATTTATTGATACACTTAATATGGGGCTTATAGATGAACTTATTGTCGGAAAAGAAGTTCTGACAAGATGGAGAGAAGTTCTTGCAGAGTTTGCAAAATAGGATTGGTTACAATATTGAAGAAGACACATAATAACGCTGGAACTTGGAAATCTGCTTTTTTGAGAAGTTATAAACAGGAAACGGGGATTGATCTTAGTATTCCGAGATGGTCTGAGATAAAAGATAAATATGATTTAAAATCTGTTAGGAAGTTAGAAAAAGCAAAAAGTGATTTGGCAAAGGCAACAGATCAGTATGAGAAAATTAAAGAGAGAATACAACTGTATCATCAAAAATTGCATGCAGAGCAAGAAAAAAATAATGTGGGTAAAGTTGGTAAAATACAGGATGATATAGAAAAGCAAAAAAAGAATGCGGAAAAGGCTAAAGAAAAAATAAATAAAGCACAAGCTAAAATTGATGAATTGGAAGGGTAAGATAGAAAGAATGGACAGTCTAAGATGGATTGTCCATTTTTTAGAATTGACAAGAATATACGAACAGTTTATAATAAATTAAAATAGCACTCGCTGAATAGGAGTGCTAACAATTGGCGGAAAAATATAGAAATGGAGGAGATTAGGTGAAAATAGATTCTATAAAAATCAAGAATTTTCGAGGATACAAAGACGAAACAAAAATAGAATTAAATGATTTAACAGTCTTTGTTGGAAAGAATGATATTGGAAAATCTACGATTTTAGAAGCCTTAGATATATTTTTTAATGATGGAAAAGGTGTAATAAAATTAGATAAAACGGATGTTAATGTGAGGGGCAAAAAGGAAGAAGATTTAGATATAGAAATTTCTGTATGTTTCTCGGAGTTACCAGAAAAGATAATTATAGATTCGACAGTTGAAACTTCGTTGCAAGATGAATTTATGCTTAATGCTGATGGACAGTTGGAAGTCATAAAGAGATATAAAAATGGTGGAGCAGCCAAGGTATTTATTAAAGCTAAGCATCCAACGAATGGTAAATGTGCAGAATTATTATTAAAAAAGAATAGTGATTTAAAAAAGATAATAAAAAGTGAAAATATTGAATGTGAAAATCAAACTGTAAATGCTGAAATGAGGAAAGCAATTTGGAATAAATTTTCCGATGATTTGCAACAGGATGTCATAGAGATTGATGCATCAAAAGAAGATGCGAAGAAGATCTGGGAAAAATTATCGAATTATTTACCGACATATTCATTATTTCAATCAGATAGAAAAAATAGCGATGGAGATGACGAAATACAAGATCCATTGAAAACAGCTGTAAAACAAATTTTGAGTGATACAGAATTACAGGCAACATTGGCAGAGGTTGCAACTGAGGTTGAAAACAAATTAAAAGAAGTAGCAGATAGAACATTAACTAAACTTCGAGAAATGGATCCAGCAATTGCAGCAAGTTTGAATCCGATAATCCCATCAGCAGACAGTCTTAAGTGGCAGGATGTCTTTAAAAATGTATCAATATCAGGCGATGAAGATATTCCAATTAATAAACGAGGAAGCGGAGTAAAAAGACTTGTATTGTTAAATTTTTTCAGGGCTGAGGCGGAGAGGCACTGCCAAGAACAAGGTAATACGGGTGTAATATATGCGATAGAAGAGCCAGAAACTTCACAACATTCAGATAATCAGCGGATATTAATAGAAGCCTTTAAGACATTAGCTTCAGTCGCAAATACGCAGGTTATATTGACAACACATAGTTCTTACATTGTTAAGCAATTACAGTTTACAGATTTACGCCTTATTAAAGAAAATGAAGAAGGAAATAAAGAAATATTAGGTGTTCTTCCGGGACAACTTCAATATCCGTCATTAAATGAAGTAAATTATATAGCATTTAATGAAGTTACAGAGGAATATCATGATGAATTATATTCATTTATAGAATTTCAGGGATGGAAAAACTCGTATATTCAAGGAAAGCCAACGAGATTATACAAACGCATAGGTAGGAATAATTCTATTATAGATGAACAGAAAGTTTTGACAGAATATATACGACATCAGATACATCATCCGGAAAATAAAAATAATCCAAGGTATACAAGAGAAGAATTAAAGCAATCCATAGACTTAATGCGAACGTTTATCGAACAGCAGAGTGCAGCCGGAATTGTTGAGCCATAATCATGATAACACCATGATAACAAAATTCTCAAAAATCATACGGGCAAAACGGAAAATCCGGATTTCCCCACACAAAGCACATGGAAAATCACCATTTGCACACCGCAATACACCGGTCTGATATCGTGAAGATGGACGTACTGCAGGATCAGGAATTTTGAAAGGAATAATATACCAAAAGTAGATTTACAAAGGGAGGGAGAATAATGAGATGTCCATATTGTAACGAGGAAATGATATGTGGCGCGGTTCAGAGTCAACGCGAAATTTTCTTCACAACGAGAGCTGACAGAACTTGGCTTATACCGGCACTGGCAAAAAAAGATGAAATAGTATTAAGTTCTCATAATTGGTCGAAACCAACCTGTATTGCGTATCATTGCCCTGTCTGCAGGAAAGTTATCATTGATTATTCAGTTAAAAGCGAATAGAAACTGACTGTTCGGAAAAAAATATATACTGAATAAAAAGATATAGTTTAGATATGCCACCGCTTTTGGACGTGGATGGGGTAGCGAAGAAATGTGATAGGATAGTGCTGCAGGGAACGCAAGAAGTATTGAAAGTGAGGCATGATGAAAATGAAGTCACGTTTACCTCAAATAATCTACATACTGACGGCAATCTTCACAGCCGGCACAGCTGTAACTACAATTTTATACAGTCAACATCGAAAGAAATCGCATAGACTATGTGCCAGTCAGAAGTTACTTGCGGCAAAAAAGTAAAAATGCTTCCCGCCTTGACAAGCAGTAAAGATCAAAGTAAAATATAACCTATCTGAATAGTAGGAAAGACTGCGGATAAAAGGGAGGAAGCAACATGGAACATATTGCTAGAAAAGATGCTTTTGAGTTACTTAAAAAATATAATAAAGATCCGTTTCACATTCAGCATGCTCTGACTGTAGAGACTGTTATGAAGTGGTATGCAAATGAACTGGGATACGCAGAAGATGCAGAATACTGGGGCATCGCAGGACTGCTTCATGATATTGATTTTGAATTGTACCCGGAAGAGCATTGTTTGAAAGCACCGGAGCTTTTAAGAGAAGCTGGAATTACAGAAGATCTGATCCATGCAGTATGTTCTCATGGATACGGAATCACAGTAGGATGTGGAAAGATGATTGATGTAGAACCCGTTCATGAGATGGAAAAAGTACTATTTGCGGCAGACGAACTGACAGGTCTGATCTGGGCGGCTGCGTTGATGCGTCCGTCAAAAAGTACAAAAGATATGGAATTAAAATCTCTGAAGAAAAAATATAAAAGCAAAGGATTTGCTGCGGGATGTTCAAGAGAAGTCATTGAAAGAGGTGCAAAGCAACTGGGCTGGGAACTTGAAAAGCTTCTTACCATGACCCTGCAGGCAATGGCAGCATCTGAAGATACGATCCGGGCTGAGATGGAAGAAGAACAGGAATAGGGAAGCACATAGGAATTGAACAGAATTCCACCTGATAAAGAAAATGATTGGAGAGGTAAAGAAGGCTGCAAAAGCATTTGAAAGAAATGTTTTTGCAGCCTTCTTATATAAAAAGCAAGGGGAACAAGCAAAGTGATGGAACAAGCACGATAAAATTGTATAAAATAACAAAAATAAATAAAAAGAAACGCTAGCGTAAAATTTTTCTCGGATAATGGAAAATAGATAAAAAGAGAACACCACTTTGTGATAAAGTATTAAGCACGACCAAAATACTAAAGCAAAGAAAGGTGTTCTCTATGTACAACAGTATAAAATATTTTGAAGAAGAATGCATTAAAAGATTTGAAAAACTTGAGGATGATTTCATAAAAAATCCGAAAAAGCTTGCTGAGTACGTTCTGGGGCTCACAGAAGAATTGCATAACCTCGGACTGAAAATGATACAGGAATCCCTGGAAGAAATGAATCAGATGCTCAGAAAGAGCCCAAAACGTTTGCAACACTGGGTGGTTGAATCTCATGATACCAAGCAGCTGATTACATCACTGGGGGCAGTTACATTTGAAAAAACGTTATTCACGAATAAGGAAACAGGTGAAAGCGAGTATCTTCTTGATCGAATAATGGGGTTAGAGAAACATGAACGTATCACAGAAGACGCGCTAGCCAGAATGCTTAAGGAGTCTGTTCAGACCTCGTACAGACGTGGCGGAGAAGAAACAAGCCTGACAACAGATGTGAAAAAACAGACTGTAAAAAATAAGATCCATGCGCTTGAATTTCCTAAAAACAAGGAGAAGCCAGAAAAGAAAAAAGAGGTGGAATACCTCTATATCGAGGCGGATGAGGATCATGCGTCACTTCAGTTCAGAGAGAAAAAAGGTGATTTGATTGAAAACGAGAATCACCGGAAGAACAACTGTCTGATCACAAAGCTTGTCTATGTTCACGAAGGAATTGAAAACGAAGCACCTCAGAGCAAAAGACATAAACTCGTGAATCCGTATTACTTCTGTGGAACTAGTTATGGTGAAGAAAATGCGGAATTCTGGGATGAAGTTTATGAATATATCAACAACCATTATGACCTGGATAAAGTCAAAAAAGTATATCTGAGTTCAGATGGTGGAAGCTGGATTAAATCTGGAATGAAACGGATAGCAGGAATCACATATGTACTAGATGAATTTCATCTTGAGAAGTATCTGATCAAGTTGACCAGTCACATGAAGGACAGCAAGGAAGATGCACTAGATGAACTTCGTGCAGCGATTAGAAGTAAAACAAAACAGGACTTTGAGGAAATCGTTGATCGATTGGAAGATTGTCTGGTTGATGAAACAGGATTAAAACGAATTGCTACTGGCAGGGAATATATTCTGTCGAACTGGACAGCTGCTAAGCTACGTTTGAGACATCAGAACAGGGTAAAAGGAAGCAGCACCGAAGGGCATGTGAGTCATGTATTATCCAACAGAATGAGTTCAAGACCAATGGGCTGGAGTATTACAGGCGCAACAAAAATGGCAAAACTTAGAGCATATGAGCTCAATGGAGGAGATATGCTAGAACTGGTAAGATATCAAAAAAGAGATTTACAGAAAGCTGCAGGAGCCGAATATGATGTTCTGAGCAGCGCTCAGATGATCCAGTCAGAAAAAAACAGACATGGAGAACTTGGGAAATATACAGAGTACATTAGTCATAGCATGTCGCTACAAAATAAAAAGATCGTGAACTTTAATGCACATATATGGGGATTATAGACAGTGCACATGGAATGTAATCAAGAGGTTTGTTCCTCTTGATTACAAAGAAGACCAGATACTTTCATCTGTCAAGGACGAAGCCACAAGTGGTGCAGGGCATCCTTGACAGATGAAAGTATCTGGTCAAAAGCACAGCCAAGAGGAATAAGCCGGAGTCTGCCCAGAAGAAAAACTGGGCTTGCTTCGAATACAAAAAAGAGTTAT
Organism: [Ruminococcus] lactaris ATCC 29176; assembly: GCF_025152405.1. Lineage (NCBI taxonomy): Bacteria > Bacillati > Bacillota > Clostridia > Lachnospirales > Lachnospiraceae > Mediterraneibacter > [Ruminococcus] lactaris. The sequence continues at coordinate 2,294,415 of NZ_CP102292.1, read as the reverse complement.
ATTAAATCCAAAAGTCATTGCCTGATATTTTATCAGAGCATCGTGGGTGGACTCTACACCATTATTTCCGAAGGTAAATTTACGCAATCAAAAGAAACGCCGATATTGAAAAAAAAGAAGAAAAAAGATATAATATATGCAAAATGAAAATGGCACAGAGATAAAAAATAGGCAAAATATCTAATGGCATGGAGGGGCGAGTTTATGAAAAACAAATTAAAGCGAGTTACCATTGCAACTTTATCTGCTTGTATGATTGCAAATGCGGTACCGATACCGGGGAATGTAGCAAAGGCAGCGGTGACGCAGGAGATGATCGATTTTACCGACGAGAACAGTCAGGGCGGCTGGGTAAAAGATGGGGCAAATGGAACGATCACTTTCCAAAATGGTGAGGGTGATGATGGATTTATGGTACTTGAGTCTGCAGGAGAGTCCTTTTTCAAATATGGAAATTCCAAAACCCGTCAGGATGGAATTCTTGAAATGGATCTTACCCTGACGAAAGGACCGAATGGGGCGAGAATGTTGATTTTGTTCCGTTACAATTCTTCCTCTGACTGGGAAGGAATTGGAGTAGACGGTACTCACTGGTTCTGGCAGAAAGGTTCTTCTAACTGGGGAGATCTTAATTCCACAAAGACGACGTTTGATGCATCAGATTATAATGGTCTCATAAATTAAGACACTTTTTCGGACAAATATTAATGAATCTGATATACTAAAATCAGTATGAAAGTGAGGATTCATCATTATGTCCAGACAAAGAAGAAACTTTAGTGCCAAATTTAAATCAGACCTGGTAATCGAGCTGCTTAAGGGCGAGAAAGATCTCAACACCCTTGCAACCGAGAATAACATCCAACCAAATCTGCTCCGCAATTGGAAGAAAGAATTCCTTAACAATGCCTCTGCAGTATTCGATGACAAGCGTCAGGAAAACCTCAAAGACAAGCTTGCTGAAGAACGCAAGGAAAAGGCGGAGTATGCGAAAAAGGTTGGTCAGTTAACCATGCAGGTTGACTGGCTCAAAAAAAAATCTGAAGAAATTTGTGGACCTGACTACGAGAGTAAGTTTAGTCCAAAACCTTTTGACTACTAAAGAAATCCCGGCATCTGTAGGAGCAAAACTGCTTGATATCAACCGTACAAGCATCTATTACAAGACTTCACCTGTATCAGACGAAGAACTGGCTTGTAAAGAGATTATCGACCATCTTCATACGGATAATCCAACCTGGGGTGCAAGGCAAATGTCTGCACAACTCAAAAACAGAGGTTATCATGTTGGGCGTCGTAAAGCACGCCGCTATATGAATGAGATGGATATTTACCCAATCTATCCTAAGATGAATCTTTCCAAGCGGATGCAACAGGCAAAGGGATGTCCTTATCTTCTTCGAAATGCCGTCATAGATGCACCAAATCAGGCGTGGTCTATTGACATTACATATATTCCAATCAGACACGGATTTCTGTATCTGACAGCTGTAATCGACTGGTACAGCCGTTGTATCGTAGGCTGGGAAGTCGATGATACCCTTGATACCAGAATGGTTATCAATGCTCTAAAAAAAGCATTTGCTGTGTCAAAACCACAGATTTTGAACTCTGATCAGGGTTGTCAGTTCACAAGTCAGAAATACATTGAATTTGTAAAAGAAAACGGTATCCGTCAGAGTATGGATGGAAAAAGCCGTTGGGCTGACAACATCATGATTGAGCGATGGTTCCGCAGCTTCAAGTATGAAGAAGCTTATCTGACGCTGTATAACAACATCAAGGATGCCAGAGTTGCTATTGGACGATATGTCCACACCTATAACTTTGAAAGATGCCATTCTGCCCTTGATTACAAAACACCGGCTGAATGTTACTACCCGGCAATGCTTTTGCCGTATGCAGCTTAATGCATATATGGATCTGGGGAGTGTTCCACTATCCTCCCCATGTTCCTTGTTACTTATCAACCATATCAGTTCATTATAAAAATCTTAGATTTTTGTCTTGACAACTGAGCCACTATAGATATAAACCAGAAGCATCATATCAAACTGGAGTATCGTGGAAAGCAGATCAAGGTTTATCAGGATGGAGAGGTGATTATTGATCAGACAGTAGATGCATTTAGTGATACGATGTCCGGACAGATTGGAATGAGAGTCTGGGGAGAACCAACAGAAACCCATGGATGTGCTTTGAAGTTTGACAATATAAAAACTTCCGATATTTTTTCAGCAGTTTCGATTGATCCGAAAAGTGTGAAACTTGAACAGGATACAGCGGCAGCACAGGATATTGAAGTGGCAATAACAGGCGAGAATACATTAAGTGCGATTAAAAATGGATCAGAGGTATTGGAAAGGGGAACGGATTATACTGTAAATGGTCAGAATGTCACAATTAAGACAACTTATCTTGAAAAGATCAAAAGTCAATCCAGTACAAAGCTGGTTTTTGAATTCGAAGATGGGCAGACACAGACATTCACGATTAATATTAACATTCCGGAACCGACGGTATCCTATACAAGAAATTTTGCGGCAGACGGAGCAGACGGCTTTACGAAAAAGAGTGGAAGCGGTTCTATGAGTCTGGAAAATGGTGCCATGAAGCTTCAGGGAGATGGCGTATTTATTGATGATAATTCGGCAAGCCTGAAAGACCAGGAAATTGAATTTACATACGATCCAATGAATGATAATTGTGGATATGGGGCAGTTCTCCGGTATGTAAGTGATAATGAGTATTTCTATGTTGGACCGTCTTCACAGAATAATCAGCATTATACCAGATGGAATATCTGGAATGCACAGGGACAGTCACTTCTTGGAAGTGAATATAATGACAGTGGTTTTATTCTTGCAAATAGAGTGGTTCCATATAAGATAAAAGTAAGGATTGTGGACAAGTATGTGACAGTATTTGTTGATAATGAGGAAATTCTTAATAGAGAACTTAGTAATGTTACGACAAATCCGGGAAAAGTGGGATTCAGAACCGGAAGTAATAATGGAATGCTCATCCAGAAGTTTACGCAGGAGAATGCAGCTGTACCGACAGTTGTGGAAAATACAGAGCCTGTAACAATTCAGTCAGATGCCATGACAGTCCGTCTGGACCGTGCATTCCCGCGGGTAATCGATTATACATTAAAGAACGGTGGGGAGACTGTAAAAGGACAGGAACTTGCATTACATCAGATTGAGTTAAATAATAAACTTTATACACCGGATGTTACAGCAGATATCAGTGAGAATAAAGCGGTTTATCATGTGTCAGAGGCGACGACAGGAATTTCATTTGATGTTATATTTACTGTAGAAGGAAATGTCCTTTCTATGAATGTAAAAAATATAGTTGATGATCAGACGAAACTGTACACTTTGAATTTCCCGCGTCACAGTTTGATTTCTATGTCAAGTAAAGATGCGGACGGAAAGCTGACTGTAAATAATTATCAGGGACAGAATGCGATTTCGCTTTCTTCAGCCAATGCATCAGAAGCATATAATGAGACGACGCTTGCAGTGTTAAGTAATCGGAATGTTGCTGCTGCATTAAGTGGAGAATCATATAAAAACCGTCATGAAGTAGCATACCAGACGTTTGCGGCAGGAGACCATAATTCTACAGGTTTATGGATGAATGAGTATACTTACCGTGGACTGGATGGAGAGATAATGTATCTGCCTGCAGTCAAGGTAGCGGTCACAGCAGATTGCAATGGAGATGGAAAAGTAGACGCTCAGGATGGTGCGATTGTACTTCGGGATAAGTGCATGACCAGAAAAAGTGGAGCGGACGAAGTGACAGACTCCTGGACAATGATCGCAATGAATGTAGGATCCGAAGCTCAATATCCATTTCTCCGTATTTTGGATAATGTGAAGAAGATGTATCTGGCTACAGATGGATTTGGGCAGAATATTATTATCAAGGGATATCAAGGTGAAGGACATGACTCATCTCATCCGGATTATGCAAATTATAATAAGCATGCTGGTGGTCTGGAAGATTTCAACACTTTGCTGAGTGAGGCAGAAAAGTATAATGCACAAATAGGTATTCATGTAAACCAGACAGATACTTACCCGGAAGCTCCGCAGTATGGAAAGCTTGCAGCAAGCCTTCCGGCCTGGGATTGGTATGATAGTTCAAAAGGCATTATTCGTGAGAACGACGATCTTGACACATCAGAAAATGGATTGGATGGACGTTTTTCGCAATTATACGATAAAGATACGCAGGGAAAGATTGATACGACATATGTAGATGTATTCTTTGGAACAAGATGGCCGATGTATAAATTAATACAGAATATAAAAGGCCGCAACATTATTCTTGGAACAGAGAATCCTGATGAAATGGTTTCCCACAGTGTATTTGTCCATGGTATTCAGACCGGGGCAGGCAACTTTAAAGGAGCAGGAAATCTGGTTCGTTTTGTAGAGAACAACCAGTCTGATATTTTCCAGGGAACAACTTTGTTCAGAGGAATACAATCGAGAAACAACGGCGGCGATACAGGCGGAGCAAGCAAAGGTGGTGCTGGTATTGACGGTTGGCAGCAGTCTTCACAGGGAAATAATGCAGCAAGTATGAATGATTCGCTGGATACATTTTATTGCGAAGTACTTCCGGCTAAGTTCCTTGCACAGTATCCGCTGATGCAGTATGAAAGCGAATCGCGGGCAGTTCTGGGAAATAGTAACGAAGTAGTAACTGAGATCGTGAATAACGTTAATGTTATTACGCTGGACGGTGAAAAAGTTGCCGAAGGAAATAAGATTTTCATTCCATGGGAAAAGGATGATGATGAGCAGGGTAAGATTTATCATTATAATAAAGATGGAGGTTCAAGTACCTGGACACTTCCGGAATCCTGGGGAAATGTAACTGAGGTAACGATTTATAAACTGTCTGCAGAAGGAAAATCTGATAAGAAAACGCTTCCTGTGACAGGACGTAAAGTAACAATTGATGCGACAGCAAAAACAGGATATGTACTTTACAAAGAGGATGCTGTAAAAGTTGATACGGCTGATACAATGGAGTGGTCTACAGGATCTCCTGTGAAAGATATGGGATTCGATTCCTATAATTTTGATGAGTGGAAACCATCATCTACATCTGATAGTGTAGATCATATAAAGATTAAGGATAATAGTCTTGGAAATGCACACCTTTATATAGAGGGAACAAAAGATGGACAGGTAAGTCAGACTTTAACAGGTCTGGTTCCGGGGCAGGCTTATTCGGCATCTGTATGGTGCATTACTGATGATGGACGAAAAGCATCAATTGAGGTAAAGAACGGGGACGAAGTAGTTTCAAATTATATGGAACAGAGTAATGTCACGTATGGAGTTCATCATAATGATAAATATTTGACTAAGGCTCAGCGTATGCAGGTACGTTTTACTGCGGCATCTGACACGGTCAAATTAACGCTTTCTGCAGCAGCAGGAAAAAGCGATACATCGGTTGTTGACTTTGATGATGTGCGGGTGGCAAAAGTTGATGCTTCTACTAACCCGGATCCGAATAAGTATACTTATTGGGAGGATTTTGAAAATGTAGATCAGGGCTTTGGAGTATTTGTGTCTACGGAGTCTGATCAGTCGCATTTATCTCAGAAAAATCCAGTGAATCCAGAGTATACGACGGATGTGATTGATGGAAACTATTCTTTGAAGATTCGTGCAAAAGATTATATGAGAACCATTCCATCAACGGTTAGATTTAAACCGAATACAGAGTATAAAGTAGGCATTGAATATAAAGCACCAAGTGCAAATGCGTTTACTTTTGCAGTAAAATCTGATAAGGCTTCAAAGACGCTTGCAAGTGCGGTGGCAAATGCCCAGAGTGGAAAGCTTGTTCTCGAGTTTACAACAGGTGATGAAGAAGACTGCTATGTAGATATTACAGGACAGAGCAGTGAATATTATGTTGATAATTTCTATGTAGAAGAGGCATACATCCCGGCAGACTTTTCAGAGTTACAGAAGGCAGTAGATGAGGCAGAAAAATTAGACAGAACGGTATATATGACAGAGTATTATGCCGGTCTGGACAAGATTCTTGCGGAGGCTGAGAAAGTACTTGACAATCCACGGACAGAGCAGAGTGAGGTTGATGAGATGACCCAAAAAGTGAGGGATGCAATAAATGCATTACAGCCACTTGCGACAAATGCTGACTTTGCAGCACTGGAAAAAGCAGTAGAGGAAGCTGAGAAAATTATAGTAAAAGATTATAAAGACACATCGGATTTTGAAAGTGCATTAGCTGCTGCAAAACTTCTTTTGGAAGGCAAGGAAACGAAAAAGGAACTTAAGCATACAGAGGTAGCAACAGCAACTGATACGCTCGTTGAGAAGCAGAAAGCACTAAAACCGGTAGATCCAAAACCGGTTGACCCAGATCCGGTAGATCCAAAACCGGTAGATCCGAATCCGGTAGATCCAGATCCGGTTGCCCCAGGCAAGCCATCTACTCCGGATAATTCGAATGGTGCAGGACAGACGACAGGAAGTGGCAAGCCATCTGCTGACCAGAAAAATCCGGCGATGGGTACAAAAAAATCTGGAAAAGCAACAAAAACCGGCGATACAACTCCGGTTGTACCGGTGGCAGGAGGGGTACTGGTCTCTGCAATGATGCTTCTTGCAAATTTTCTCAAAAAGAAAAAAGACAATTGAGATGAAAGAGTGATGTTTGAATAAAAAATATGCTCCGTTCAGGCAGACAGGAACAAGAAAACCTGTTGCCTGAAGGAGCATATTTTATCTTAAGCACTCTTTGCATTTCCACTGACCAAGGCCTCATATTCACGCAGTTTCTCTTTCGCCTGCGGAGTTAAGTGCCTTGGAACTTCAATCTGAACCGTTACATACTGGTCACCGTGAACCGAAGGGTTCTTCATGGAAACAATTCCCTTTCCTTTCAAACGGATTTTAGAACCGGACTGTGTACCCTCACGGATCTTACAAAGCACATTGCCATATAAAGTCTGAACCAGTGCTTCACCACCAAAGACAGCCGTCGTGAAAGGTACAGTAATTGTCGTATAGACATCCGTTCCCTTTCGCTCGTATCCCGGTTTGTCAGCGACCTTGACCTTCAACATCAGATCCCCGGCATCTCCGCCATTTGTACCGGGCATTCCCTTGCCACGGAGACGGATCGTCTTACCGGTGTCGATTCCTGCAGGAATATGAACCTTCAGTGACTGGGAAGGATTTCCCGGAGCATTTGGATCCTGTAATGTAATGACCTTGTCACAGCCAAAAGCAGCTTCATCAAAACCAACGGTTACTTCTGCATTCAGATCGGATCCCTTTGACTGAAAACCACCGGACTGGAACCCACCATGGAAGCCGTTCCCAAAACCGGAAGAAGTCTTGCGGGAGGTTCCTCCGTGGAACATATTTCCGAAAATATCTCCGAACATATCATCCATATTACCACCCTCAAAGTGGTATTCCTGATACCCACCGTTTCCGGTAAAACCGCCACCACTGAAACCACCACTGCCAAAACCATTGCTGCCAAATCCGGTTCCGTCAGATCCGGCTCCACCAAAGCCACTTCCATAGAATCCACCATGGAAACCACTGGTGTCGGTTCCACCGGCAGCACCGCTCTGGTCAAATGCAGCGTGACCAAATTGGTCATAAAGTTTCTTCTTTTCAGGATCACTCAGGATATTATAAGCTTCGGTGATCTCTTTAAATTTCTTTTCAGCTTCTTTATCACCGGGATTCGTATCCGGGTGATACTTTTTAGCAAGCTTTCTGTAGGCTTTTTTTATTGCTGACGGATCAGCACCTTTCGCCAGTCCGAGCAGTTCATAGTAATCTCTTTTCATAGACTCACCCTCATATCTTTCCGTTACATTTGTATCATCTGATCTGCATTACTTTTTACACTATTGTATGCAAAGAAACAGTACGATTCATACTGTTCTATATGTAATATAGCAGAGAGAATAAAAGCAGTCAAGGGAGAAATGAAAAGAATGTTCCGAATTAGACAAAATAAGCGTGGGAATCAACCGAAAAGAACGAGTTGAAAAATTCTGCTGTTGTTATAATAGTATTAAGTCAGAGTGGGTAAGTTCGTGCGTAGAAAGAACAAGATTTCAGAACAGGAGGGGATGCGGAGTATGAAGAATCGAAAAAAGCAGTTCCTGAAGATCGGAATTGCAGTATTGGTGATCGCGGTTGCGGGAATTGTTGCCGGGATCGTCCGATACAGAATTGATAATCGATTCGATTTAACTGTTGGGGGGCATACAATCAGAAAAGATGAATATGTGAACTGCATGAAATCTGTAGAGTATGATACAGAGGTGCAGATTCAGCAGGACTATGATGCCGTTTATGAAGATGGCTTCTGGGAGAAAAAGTATGATGGAAAATACGGCTACGAAATTCTGACGGAAAATACAGTGGAACAGTTGAAATACATCCATGCGGTCTATGACCTTGCAGAAGAATGTGGTGATGTATCAGACAGCAGTTATGAGGCTTTGGAAAAGCGTTGGAAAGACGAAAATGCAAAGCGGAGTGAAAAGGTTGAAAATGGGGAAGTGGTCTATGGACTGAAAGAGTATACTTTTCAGATTTATCTCCAGTATGAAATGAGTACGCTCAAAGAAAAATACTGCAATGATTACACCCGTGAGGGCATGGAACTGACAGAGGACGAGATACTGGAATACTACAACAGCCGCGAATGGATCTTCGGGGACAGCGAAGAAAATGCTGATCTGGAGACAGCAAGAATTGCGGTGGAACGTGAGTTGCGTGAAAAGAAATATGATGACATCATCACGCAGTGTGAAACTGATTCTCAGGTGGACGGGAACATGGTGGATGTAAACCGGTTTACCTTGAAGAATATAAAATGATGGAAGGAGCAATATTATGAAGAAGAAATGGATGAGCGGTGCTCTGGCTCTTCTGCTTGCAGGAACAACGGTTGCATCAATGGTGCCGGCAGTTGCTGTTAATGCTGAAGGACAGGATACTGCGACAGGAACAACATATTATGTTGATTCCCAAAGCGGAAGTGACAGCAATGACGGAACTTCCGAAAGCAAGGCGTTCAAGACGCTTGAGAAAGTGAATGATCTTGATCTTGAGCCGGGAGATACAGTTCTCCTGAAGAAAGGATCTGTATTTGAAGATCAGGCACTCAAGTTCACAAAAGAAGACAGCGGTACTGCTGAAGCACCGGTCAAGATCTCTACTTATGGAAATGGAGACAGACCACAGATCAATACAAATGGTCATGGTCAGTGGGAGCAGAACTATGGGGTTGCATTGGACAACTCAAACCACAAATGGCATGGTACAGTATCTTCCAGTATTCTGATCATGGATACAGAGTACATTGAGATCGAAGGTCTGGAACTGACAAATGACAGAAACAGTGCAACAGATACAGAAAAAGATAAGACTTATAATGATGCTTATGCAATGGACAGAACCGGAGTTGCCGGAGTTGCAAAAGATAACGGAACAGTAGATCATATCGTACTGAACGATCTTTACATCCATGATGTAACAGGTAACGTTTATAACAAGCACATGGCAAATGGCGGTATCTACTTTATCGTGGAAAAGCCAACAAATGAAGCAACAACAGGAATTGCAAGATACAACGATGTTCAGATCAAGAACTGCTATCTTGATACAGTAAACCGTTGGGGAATCGCAGTCGGATACACTTACAAGCACGGTCAGTTCAACAATGCTGCTCTGAGTGATGAAGTAATGTCCACATACGGTTCATCTAACGTAGTAATTGAGAATAATTACCTGAACCATGTAGGCGGAGATGCAATCACAACAATGTATCTTGACAGAGCTTTAGTTCAATATAATGTATCAGAAAATGCAGCGGAGCAGATCAACTATACAGATTTCTCCCAGCGGCAGCCACAGCTCGATGCAAATGGTAATGATACAGGAAATAAACTGGGCGTAGGTAATGGACGAGTTGCAGCAGGTATCTGGCCATGGAAGTGTAAAGATACAGTCTTCCAGTACAATGAGTGCTTTGCAACACTGAATGCAGCTCATGGTAACGGTGACGGACAGCCTTGGGATGCTGATTACGGTGATGGAACAAACTATCAGTACAACTACAGCCACGGCAATACGGCAAGTACGATCATGTTCTGTGGACCGCAGTCCATCAATAATACATTCCGTTACAACATCAGCCAGAATGAAGATATGGGACCTCTCGATCCTGCAGGAAATACAGGAAATTGTCAGGTTTACAATAATACTTTCTATATTAAGAAAGGACTTACAAGTATCTGGTCTACAGCACATTCTAATAATGGACCGGTAACGATTGAGAATAACATCTTCTATTTTGCAGGAGATACATCGGTTAATGCGACAAACTGGAATCCAGGAAATAACAAGACATACAGCAACAACCTGTACTACAATGTATCCAATTATCCAACTGATGCAAATGCAGTAAAGGTATCCGCAGGAACAGCAGTACTTGTTGATGCAGGTTCAGGTCCGGTTGCAGCAGCAGAGGACAAGCAGGCAAGACTGCATGAAGATCCGACAGCTACTACAGAATTTGATGGATACAAACTGGCAGCAAACTCACCGGCTATCAATGCTGGTAAAGTAATTGTTGACAGAAATGGTTATTCTATCGATCATGACTTCTTCGGACATGCAATCACAGCAGTACCGGAAATCGGAGCAGCAGAAAGTGATGCAGTTACAGCACTTGTACTTCGTTCCAATACATACACAATTTCAGGAACAAATGTAAGTGATCTTCCGAAGAATACAACAGTAGAGCAGTTCCGCAACAACATCATCGTTGATACAGGCGTTACAGTTACTGTAAAAAATGGTGATAAAGTTCTTGGCGATGCAGATATCGTGAAAGGTGGAGCAACCGTCGTTCTTTCTTATGAAGGAATGGAGGATGTAACTTATACAGTAGTTGCAAGTTCTGATAAAGAACTGAAATCTTCTTACTACATGGTAAGCGGAAAGACACTGAGTGTTCCTTATACAACAGCAAATGCTACAACAGTCAGCGAGCTGAAGAAGAACATCACAGTAGCTGATACAGCAACAGTTTCCGTACTGAACAATGGAACAGCATTAGCTGACGGAGATGCAGTAACAGCAGGAGTGACAGTACGCATCACGGCTGAAGACGGAACAACAAATGACTATACGGTAGCTCAGAAGAATACATACAACTGGACACTGGACTATGCAGGACAGCAGCAGGGAAATGTATGGTTTGCACAGCAGAAGAACGGTAATGGCGACTGGGCTGATATGACAGCTTATGATAATACTTATCCAAACTGGGTACTGAATACATACTATGGTGTTGGTGTAGATGCTCCAAATCACAGTACAGCAATGAGCGATTCCATTCATGGACTGATCTCTGCTCCACCGCAGACTTCTTATTCGACAGCAATGGTATTCAGAGCACCGAAGAGCGGTACAGTATCCTTCAATGTAAAAGATGGTGAGCCGTATCTGCGTCAGGCTGGAAACTCAGGCGGAACAGTTACATTAAGCCTTCTTGTAAATGATACAGTAAAACAGAGTGTAACACTTTCAACAAGTAATCAGAAAGCAGCAGACTGGGCAAATTTTGATGAGATTGAACTGAACAAGGGCGATGTGATCCGCGTAACAGCAAGCTGCAACAGCAATCCAAGCAGGCCGTCTGTTCATGTTACTCCGATCATCACATACGTTGACAAGGCAGTAGTTGATACAGAAGCACCGGATGCTCCGACAGCAGTAAGAACAGCAGATGTTACAGAGACAACAGCTCATGTTGCATGGGAAGCAGCTCTGGATAACGTTGCAACAACTGGATACAACGTATATGTAAACGGAGAAAAGGTAAACACAGAACTGGTAACAGCTACAGAGTATGACCTGACAGGTCTTACAGCAGCTACAGAGTACAGTGTAAAAATTACAGCAGTAGATGCAGCAGGAAATGTATCTGAGAAATCAGAGGCAGCTACATTTACAACAGCAAAGGCAGCCGATACAGAAGCTCCGAGCGTTCCTGCAGACGTAAAAGCATCTGATGTTACAAAGACAGGTGCAACTGTTACATGGACAGCTTCTACAGATAATGAAGGAGTTGCCGGATACAATGTATATGTAAACGGAACTCAGGTCAATGATACACTGGTAGCAACAACAGAATATGTACTGACAGGTCTTACAGAAGGAACAGAGTACACAGTAGAGGTAGAAGCTGTTGATACAAATAACAATGTATCCGCAAAGGCAGCAGCTACATTTACAACAAAGAAAGATGCTGTAAATCCTGATCCGACAGTAGTTGATAAGACAGAACTCAAGGCAACTACAGCAAAGGCAGATGCAGCACTTGCAGCAACAGACAAGTACACAGCAGAATCACTGAAAGCCCTGCAGGCAGTTTACGATCAGTACGCATCCGTTCTGAATGACGAAAATGCAACGCAGGCTCAGGTTGACGAAGCAAATAAAGCCATCGCAAAAGCCCTCAATGCTCTTGTAGAAAAGAAGACAGATGACGGAAAGAAAGACGACGGCAACAAGGGTGACAATAAGAAGGATGATACAAAGGTTGACGACAACAAGAACAACAATTCTTCTAATACATCCAAGTCTGACAATAAGACTACAACAAAGGTAGACAATACTAAGAAAGCAGCTAAGACAGGCGATACAACAAACGTGGCAGTTTGGGCATTCGCACTGGCAGCATCCGCAGCGGCAGCAGGCGTTGTAGTAAAGCGTAAAAAAGAGAACTAAAAGTTTCTCGGTTTTGCAAATCTGAAACTCAGAAAAAAAGCGGGGGAGGGGAGTTATGAAAAATGCTGATCTCCTCCGCTTTGATAACATAATGGGAGGAAAGAAATGAAGAAAAAGACCCTTTCAATGGTTATGGGACTTATTCTCGGAGTGACAACTGTATTTGGTTCCATCGGGACTACAGCAGTAACGGTATCTGCAGCTTCCGGTGAAGTGACAGACGCTGACTGTGCAGACAATAATACAGATGCACCGGCTGCTGATAAAGTTGTACCGGATGCCAACCAGTACAAGTATCAGAAAGATGAACTTGCAGCATTCTGTCACTTCGGACCAAATACCTTCAATGAGGTAGAGTGGGGCGAACATTACGGAGACAGATCACCGGCAGATATCTTTACCCTGTCAAATGATTTTAATGCAGATACACTGGTAAGTACTCTGAAAAATGCAGGGTTCAAGAAAATTATTGTAACTGCAAAGCATCATGATGGTTTCTGTATCTGGAACAGTGCCTATACAGATTACTGTGTAAAGAATACAAATTATAAGAATGGTGAAGGAGATGTCCTTGCTGAAATCTCCGCAGCCTGCACAAAGTATGGTCTGGACATGGGACTCTATCTGTCACCATGGGATATCCATGAACCATCTTACGGATATTATGATGCAAATAGAAATCCAACAACAAAAGAGAATGATGTGCTTGACTACAATGATTACTACAATAATCAGTTAACAGAAATTCTCAGCAATGACAAGTACGGTAACAACGGACATTTCGTAGAAGTATGGATGGACGGAGCAAAGGGAAGTGGTGCGAATGCACAGGAATACGACTTCACAAGATGGTTCAATACCATTCAGAAATACGAAGGAAAAGCAGCTAAATATGATGCAGACTGTATGCTGTTCGGAGCTGGTGCCTATACAACAGTTCGCTGGATCGGAAATGAAGATGGTGTAGCTCATGAAAATACCTGGTCAAAATCAAACGTAAATGTTAATGCAAATACGATTGACAGCAACGGAAGCACACCGTATACAAAGGGATACGAGAATGGTAACAAATGGACTGTACCGGAGTGTGACGGACGTATCACATCCGGATGGTTCTGGGGAACAAATAAGTGTACTCCGAAGACGATTTCTCAGCTTGCAACAATGTATTTTGATTCAGTAGGACATAATGCAACCATGCTTCTGAATGTGCCTCCGAACAATCAGGGTACAGTAGACCAGGCAATTCTGGACAGAGTAACTGAATTTGGAAATAATATAGAAGAAACATTCCGCACAAACCTTGCGAAAGCAACAGGAACAACGATCACAGCATCCAATGTCCGTGGAAATGATATTGATTTCAAACCGGGTAATGTAGTAGACGGTGATGATGCAACATACTGGACAACAGATGACGGCACAAAGAGCGGAAGTCTGACGATCAAATGGAATACTGCAAAGAAATTTGATGTAGTTTCTATTGAAGAGGCAATCCAGAAAGGACAGCACATTAACAGCTACAAAGTTGAGTACAAGACATCCGACAGTGCGAACTGGCAGACACTGAAGAGTGGTGTTACGATCGGTGCAAAGAGACTGGTCAGAACATCTCCTGTATCAGCAACTCAGGTAAAAATTACTGTAGGAACATCAGACGGTAAAGTTCCGATGTTAAGTGAAGTTGGTGTATACAAGGCAAGTGAAGGATTCCAGTTAGCAGGTACTGCACCGGAGGGAATGGAGACAACAAGTGTCAACGATACAAGCAAGTTTACATTCAGCTCCACAGGATGGAATCCGCAGACAGGAAGCTCCTATATCAATGGTCAGAATACATGGTCCAATAAGGCAAATGCAGAATTTACTTATACATTTGACGGAACAAAAGTATATCTGATGGGAACAAAAGACCCGGGACATGGTTCTGCTGATGTCTATATTGATGAACAGCTGGTAGAGACGATCAATACGCATGCGACAAGCAGATCCACCGGAACAAAGATTTTTGAATCTGCAGATCTGACAGACGGTCATCATACACTGAGAGTTGTTGCAAAGACAAGTGCAGCGATCGGTGTAGAAGCAGCTTACGTGATCAATAATGGTGGCGTAGGAATGATCGAACTTGAAAATTCTGCTTACACAATGAACGAAGAATCCACACTGGATGTCAAAGTAAAACGTGTCGGTGGAACAAAGGGAACGATCACAGCAAAGATTCAGCCAAATCCAGGAAGTGCAATCCAGGATGACTTCAATACAGAGCTTGCACCAACAGTAACACTGAATGATGGAGAATCAGAAGTAACTGTTCAGAAAGCAGCAGAAACAAGACGTAACACAAATACGACTGGTGACCGTGTATTCTCAATCGAACTGACAGAGAAAACACCGGAAAACGCAATTATCGGTTTCAACAGTTCTGCAAGGATCACGATCAAAGATGCAGATGCAATCAACAGTGAGAAACTTCAGACGCTGGTTAATCAGTCAGTAGAACTGAAAGAAAATCTGTATTCAGGCGGCTGGGATACATTTGTAGCAGCACTGAAAGCAGCACAGGAAACACTGGCAAATGAGAGTGCAACAGATGCAACGATCAGAAATGCATATACAGCACTTGAAACTGCAAAGAATGCTCTTGTAGCACGTACAAAATATACAACAGATGACAGATTCCAGTTCCCATGGAAGACGGGAACAAGTGCAACTCTGGAAGCAGAGTTTGCGACAGAATTAACCAATAGCAATGATTCAGATTCTGATCCAAGTTATCCGATGAAGATTGCAGCAAATACAGATGCAAGTAATGGAAGCTTTGTAACAGATATGGCATACAAAGATGTACTGAAATATGCATATCATGCAGATAAGACAGGTACATACCACGTAGTTATGAGATATCGCAGTGGTTCTGATGTGAACGCAAAAAATGGAATCAGGATCACAGAGGCAGATGGAAAGATTACAGAAAAGACATTAGAAGTTGATCCTACAAAGGAAAACAATAGTGTTGTATTTGGAACAGTAGAATTTGATATTGAAGTAACAGAAGCAGGAGACGGAATGATCTCTGTCACAGCCCCGAATACAAATAAGGGACCTGGAATTGATTACTTCATTATCACACCAAAGAATGTTGCAGTTGAGTCTTATGATATCACAGCAACAGCAGGTGAAGGCGGTACGATCACAGCAGAAGGTCTTGCAGATGGCAAGGTATCTGTTACAGAAGGTGAAAGTGCAACATTCACGATTGCAGCAAATGATGGATATGAAGTCAGCGATGTTAAAGTTGACGGAACATCTGTAGGAAAGAGAACTTCCTATACATTTGAAAATGTAACTGCAGCTCATACAATTGAGGCAACATTTGCATTTATAAATTATACTGCAGCAAATCCATTTGAATTCCCGACAACAAAGGGAACGACAAAGACTCTGGAAGCAGAGCATGCAACAGAACTGATCAACAGTAATGATTCAGATTCCGATCCAAGCTGGCCGCTTAGTCTTGGAACAGGCGACTGGGCAAGTAATGGGAAATTCCTGAACTGTATGGCATACAAAGATTATGCAAAATATGCATATGTAGCAACAGTTCCGGGAACATACACTGTAACGGGTACTTATCGTGCCGGAGCAGCAAATAAGCTTGCATTCTCAGAAGAAAATGGAAAGATCACAGCTACTCAGGTTGACTGCCCGTCAACAAGTGAAAATGGTTCTCTGACAGTGAAGACATTCACTCTTACACTTGAAGTAACAGAGGCAGGAGCAGGAACTCTGATCCTTACAGCACCGGATACAAATAAAGCTCCACAGCTTGATAAGTTTGATATTGTACTTACAAAGACAGCAGACGAAGCTGACCTTACAGAACTTCAGACAGCGATCACAAATGCAGAGGCAATCCTCAATGCAGCAGATAAAGATAAATATTCTGCAGCGGCACTTGTAGAGCTTCAGGAACTTGTAAATGCAGGAAAGCAGTTGACAACAGCAAGCTCTCAGGCAGATGTAGATGCGAAGAAAGCTGAGATCACAGCAAAGATTGCTGACATCCAGACTCAGTTCACAATTACAGCAACAGCAGGTAATGGTGGAAAGATCGCACCGACAGGAGCAACAAATGTTTACAAAGGAACATCCAAAGCATTCACGATCACACCGAATGACGGATATCATGTAGACAGCCTTACAGTAGATGGAACTGCAGTTGACGTTGTAACAGAATATACATTCTCAGACGTAACAGCAAACCATACGATTGCAGTAACATTTGCAAAAGATGCAGTGACAGTTGCAAAGGAAAATCTGCTTGCAGCAATCAATACAGCAAATGAGAAGCTCGCACAGACAGACGCTTATACACCGGCTTCTCTGGAAGCACTTCAGAATGCTGTAGATGAAGCTCAGACAGTTTACAACAAAGCAGATGCAACTCAGACAGAAGTTGACAATGCAAAAGCAAATGTAGAAGCTAAGATTGCAGCACTGAAAGAGAAGGCAGACAAATCTGCACTGAGACTTGCAGTGAAAGCAGCAGAGGGTGAAGCAGCCCTGACAGATAAGTATACAGAAGAATCCATCGCAGCTCTTCAGACAGCAATTGATGCAGCCAATAGAGTTCTGGCTGATGACAACGCAACCCAGGCAGAGGTAGATGCACAGGTTGAAGCTGTAAATGCAGCAAAGGCAGCACTCGAAGAGAAGAAAGCACCGGTTGTAAAAGAGGAGCTTGAAAAGGCGGTTGCAGATGCAACAGAAGTTGTCGGAGCAACAGACAAGTATACAGAAGCATCACTTGCAGCTCTTCAGTCAGCAATCGATGCGGCAAATGCAGTTCTTCAGAATTCAGATGCAACTCAGGATGAGATTGATGCAGCAGTACAGGCTGTAAAAGAAGCAAGAGCAGCCCTGAAAGCAAAAGATGATGATAAGAAGGACGACAGCAATAAGGATGATGACAAGAAAGACGATAATAACGGATCCGATAATAATGGCGGAAATAACAACGGCAATGCGAATAACGGATCAAATAATAATGGTTCTTTCAACAATGGATCATCCAATAACGGTACTGCAAATGGTACATCAAATGTAGCGAAAGCAGCCAAGACTGGTGATACATCAAATGTAGCAGGAATGGCAATGCTTTGCCTGGCAGCAGGACTCGTTGCAGTAATGGCAAGGAGAAGAAGAACAAACTAATCTGAAGTGAGTTCCGAATTTTCAATGCAATAAAAGAATAAAAAATTCCTTCCGGGGGTTTCCTGGAAGGAATTTTTTTGTGGTTTTTATTTCAAAATCGCTTTTCTGTAATGGGATGGTGTTGCATTGATTACATTCATAAAGACCTTAGAATAATGCTGGGAATCTTTGAATCCGACCTGCAGAGCGATTTCTGTCAGCGTTAGACTTGTATTCTGCATTAACTCGATGGAACGGTTGATCCGGTAAATGTTAATGTAATTAGAAAGGGTTACCCCCATATAATTTTTGAAGATCTTACTCAGATAGCGGACAGAGATATGCAGCTGCAAGGCGATATCCTCCTGACGGATCTTCTGGGTAAAATTTTCCCGAATGTAATTCAGTGTATAAGCAACATAGCTGTTCTGAAGCTGTGGTTCGGAAAATCCATGCTCTGTCTCTGTATGGTCAAGGATATACAACATCAGGTTCATCAGTGCAACGTTAATATTTGCAGCAGAGAACAGACTGTTGGATGAAGCATAGAGAGTAATGAGCTTCTGAAGATGTTCGTCGATGACTGGATCAGATTCCATCCGGTAATAGAACTGGGCAGAAAAGAGGATCGCATGCATCAGGGTGATAGGAAAAACTCCCTCATCTTCAAGAACAATCGTGGAAAACATCTCAGGGTTAAAGTGAATATGCTGAAATTCACAGTCAGATGTGTCATTCAGATAAAAAGAATGAACTACATCGGGGAGTAACATGATAAATTCGCCCGCTGTACAGTGGATCGTTTCCGACTGAATATCCATATAACATTCACCGGAAAGAATCCGATAAATCTCAATATTTGTATGTAAGTGCCGGGCAAAACTATAACCGGCTTTACGATATTCAACAACAGCACCGGACAGGATGGAATCGGACAATGTCATCAATCCAGGTACTTCGTGTTCCTGAATCTTAGTCTCCTCAGCAGGAGGAGTAGAATGTTTATTTACTGACTGAACAGTAGTTTTTTTCTTCATGTGTAAAAAAAGCCTCCATAGATAAGCACAATTAATAAGCGTTAATCTGTATTATAACAGAAATAAAGAAAAAATGTACCGAAAAATACAAAAAATGTGAATATTTTTTTAAAAAATATAAATAAAATGTAAATTCAGAGGTTCTGAATTTGACAAAATAAGCGATTATAAAGAGTAAATTAAACAAGCACATTCAAAAGAAAAGTTTTATAATGTAGTATAATCCACTTTAAATAACAAACTATTTTAATTCACATTCCTATTATGGTATAATTGAACCATCGGAGGTGCCAATTATGCCTAATACAATTAAAACTATTTCTTTAACAGACGATGATAAATCTTACTTAAATAAACTGCTGACTCAGAGCACTTTGGAAATTCGCGTTTATCAACGTGCTAGGATCCTTCTGCTCAAATCTGAGGGTGCATCTAACGAAGCAATTGCTGACAAACTGGATATTGGAATCAGTGTGGTAAAACGTTGTCTTAACAAATTTAAAGAGAACGGTGTTGAAGCTTCTTTACGTGATAACAAAGGCCGTGGAAGAAAAACGGAAATCACCGATGACGATATCACCTGGGTAATCAGTAAAGCCTGCCAAAAACCGAAGGATTACGGCTATTCTGCTGAATTCTGGTATCCCATGAGTTTCAGGAAATTCATCAACTCTATAGCAGAAACGGAAGGGCATCCTCGTATGGCAACAGTAGCTGAAACAACGCTTCGGAAAATTCTGAGCAATGCAAGGATCAAACCGTTTCAGGTGTCCTATTACTGCGAAAGACGGGATCCTGAGTTTGATGCAAAAATGCATGATGTCCTTGTTATCTACAAGCAGATTGAAATGCAGTTTGACAAGGATGGAAAACTGATTCCCTTTGAGAAAGATGCCGTACATACCCTGTCTTATGATGAAAAGCCAGGAATTCAGGCAATTGCTACCACAGGTGAAGACCGTCCACCGATTCCGAATACAGATAAAAGGAATGGCTATCAGCGAGATTATGAGTATGTCAGGCTGGGAACCCTCTCCCTGCTTGCAGCGATTGATTTGCTCTCAGGAGAAGCAATTCCATTAGTAAGTGAAACTCATAAAAGTTCTGACTTTGTGACTTTTCTAAAGAAACTTGATGAAAAATATCCAAAGGGCGATATGATTCGGATTATTCTGGATAATCACTCTGCACATACCTCCAAAGAAACCCAGGAATATCTGAATACGGTTTCTGGACGTTTTGAGTTTGTATTTACACCCAAACATGGTTCCTGGTTAAACATGATTGAAGGTTTTTTCAGTAAAATGACAAAGCAGATGCTGGGTGGAATCCGTGTGGAAAGCAAGAAAGAACTCGAAGATAGAATCTACAGATACTTTGATGAAATCAACAAAGAACCTGTGCCATACAAATGGACATATAAAATGGATACCATCGATCTTTCTCAAGAAGATATTGATTCCATAGTGTATGAGGTTGTAAATGCAAAAGCTGCTTCAGCAGAAAACAAAAACAAAAAAGCACCAAAACCAATTTCACGAAAGAGAAAGTCTATCTAGAATTAGCATAAAATGCTAATTTGAAACAGGCTTCTAATTTGCGTGGATTATAGTAGATAATTGGACATTGGGAGGAGTCTGCCCATAGGAATCGAAGGCAGAGGAATTTCATGACAATAAATTAAGATACATCAGAAACGTATCAGAAAGGGGTATTATGAGAAGAAAAATGAAATGGCGGGTACTTGCAAGTGCCTGTGCAGCAGCAATGGCTGTGACGTCTCTGCCGTATATGGCAACGCAGGTCAATGCGGAACCGGCCGCTGTAACGCAGCAGACCGGTGACAATGATCTGAAGCTGTGGTATACGAGTCCGGCAGATATTACCAAGTATTACGAAGGTTGGCAGGAAAAGTCACTTCCGATCGGTAATGGTGCAATCGGTGGAACGGTATTCGGCGGAATCACCAGAGAGCGTATCCAGCTGAATGACAAATCGCTTTGGTCAGGAGGACCAAGCACCAGCAGACCGAATTACAATGGAGGTAACCTGGAGAACAAGGGAAATAACGGAGCGACTATGACATCAATCCACAACTATTTCGCAAATGGCCAGGACAGCTCCGCAATCAGTCTTGCAAACAGCAACCTGGTCGGTGTAAGCGATGATGCAGGAACCAATGGATATGGATATTACCTGAGCTGGGGAAATATGTATATTGATTTCAAAAATGTATCATCTAACAACGATGTGACGAATTATACCCGTGACCTGGATCTGAAAACAGCCATCGCAGGTGTAAACTATGACAAGGGAAGTACTCATTATTCAAGAGAGAACTTCACAAGTTATCCGGACAATGTTATTGTTACACATATCACAGCAGACGGTTCTGAAAAGATCAGTCTGGATGTAAGTGTAGAACCGGATAATAGCAGAGGAAGTGCTATTAATGGGATTGGCGATAGCAGCTATCAGAGAACATGGGATACAACCGTGTCAGATGGACGGATCTCCATTAACGGACAGCTCACAGACAACCAGATGAAATTTTCATCCCAGACTCAGGTTATTACCGACAATGCCGGTACGGTGACAGATGGGGATGGAAAAGTAAGTGTTTCCGGTGCAAGTGAGGTTACGATCATCACTTCCATGGGAACAGATTATAAGGATGAATATCCGAGCTACAGAACAGGTGAGACTGCAAGCGAACTGACAAACCGTGTAAAATGGTATGTAGATCAGGCAGCAGTTAAGACATACGAAGAACTGAAAGCGAATCATGTAAGTGATTATCAGGAGATCTTCAACCGTGTTGATCTGAATCTTGGACAGACTGTCTCAACAAAGACAACAGATGCACTTCTTTCCGCATACAAAGCAGGAACTGCATCAGAAGCTGAAAGACGTCAGCTGGAAGTTATGCTGTTCCAGTACGGAAGATTTATGACCATTGAGTCTTCCAGAGAGACAAAGACAGATGGAAATGGTTATGTCAGAGAGACACTTCCTTCCAACCTTCAGGGACTGTGGGTAGGAGCGAACAACTCTCCATGGCATTCAGATTACCATATGAATGTAAACTTACAGATGAACTACTGGCCGACATATTCTACCAACATGGCAGAGTGTGCACAGCCATTGGTTGATTATATCGATGCTTTGAGAGAACCGGGGCGTGTGACTGCGGCAATTTATGCAGGAGTTTCCAGTGCCGATGGCGAGGAAAATGGATTCATGGCACATACGCAGAACAACCCGTTCGGATGGACCTGCCCCGGATGGAGTTTCAGTTGGGGATGGTCACCGGCAGCAGTACCGTGGATCTTGCAGAACTGCTGGGCTTATTATGAGTATACCGGAGATACATCTTATTTAAGAGACAATATCTATCCGATGATGAAAGAAGAGGCAAAACTGTATGATCGGATGCTTGTCCGCGACAGCGATGGAAAGCTGGTATCTTCACCGGCATATTCACCGGAGCATGGACCGGTCACAAGTGGTAACACGTATGAGCAGACACTGATCTGGCAGTTATATGAGGATACAATCAAAGCAGCAGAAGTCCTTGGAACAGATGCAGATCTGGTAGCTACATGGAAAGCAAACCAGGCTGACCTGAAAGGACCGATCGAGGTCGGCGACAGCGGACAGATCAAAGAATGGTATACAGAGACAACCTTTAACCATACTGCAAGTGGAGCTACACTCGGAGAAGGATATAACCACCGTCATATGTCCCACCTTCTCGGACTTTTCCCGGGAGACCTCATTACAGAGGATCATGCAGAGTGGTTTGCAGCAGCAAAGGTATCCATGCAGAACCGTACAGATGAAAGTACCGGATGGGGAATGGCACAGAGAATCAACAGCTGGGCAAGACTGGGTGATGGAAATAAAACTTATCAGATCATCAAGAACCTGTTCAACGGCGGAATCTATGCGAATCTGTTCGATTATCATCAGCCGAAATATTTCCAGATCGATGGTAACTTCGGTTATACATCCGGTGTGGCTGAGATGCTTCTGCAGAGCAATGCAGGATACATCAATCTTCTTCCGGCAGTTCCGGATGACTGGGCAAACGGAAGTGTAAATGGACTGGTTGCACAGGGCAACTTTAAAGTATCCATGGACTGGAAAGACGGAAATGTAACAACTGCTACCATTCTTTCCGAGAACGGCGGAGAAGCAGTAGTACAGACAAAGAATGCATCTCTTGCAACAGTAGTGGACAGCGACGGAAATGTAGTCGATGTGACACCTGTAAAAGAAAACCGTATCTCTTTCGCGACAGAAGCCGGAAAGAGCTATACATTAAAAGATATCCCGGCATCCGCTGAGGTAGCAGCTCCGACAGGACTGACAGCTCTTCGTGCAGACGGTGAGAATGTAAAACTTTCCTGGGATGCTGTAACAGCAGAAGAGGGAAGCAATGTAACATACAATGTATACCGTCAGGTAGAAAATGGTGATGTAATCTGCATCGAGACAGGCCTGACAACAACAACTTATACAGATACAACAGCAGACAAGACGCTTGGAACAATGAAGTATCAGATATCTGCGGTTGTAGAAGGAAATGAATCTGAAAAGAGTGCAGCAGTGACTGCGGTTGAACCGGTTGGAGCCGGCAAGATTGATAATGCGGATGAAAGAATCGCATATGTAGGTGACTGGGGCAATTGGACACAGGACAAGAATGTAAACTATATGGATACGATCGAGTATCTGCAGAATCCGAATGGCGGCGAGACTGCGACTCTTACATTTAAGGGAACAGGAATCAAGGTGATCGGTTGTACGAATAAGGATAGAGGCAAGATCGAAGTATTGATTGACGGTGAGTCACAGGGCATTGTTGATACATACAGTGCAAGCACAGTACGTCAGAAAGAATACTTCAGCAAAGAAGACCTTACAGCAGGAATCCATACGATCCAGTTGAAAGTCCTCAATGAGAAGCAGACAGCAAGTTCCAATACAAAGATCGAGCTGGATGCATTTGAAATCCTGGATTCAACACTGGTAGCACCGACAGGTGTGGAAGTAAGTTCCAAATCCGGAATGACTACAGTATCCAAAGCAAACAGTACGTTACAGTTAAAAGCGACTGTAGCACCGGATGATGCAACAGACAAGACAGTTACATGGAGTACCTCCGATGACAGTATCGCAACAGTAGATGCGAACGGACTGGTAACATTCTTAAGTAAGAACGGAACCGTTACGATCACAGCAACTTCCAGTGCAGATGCTACAAAGAGCGGAACGATTGAACTGAAAGTTGCAATAAAAGAGGATGTGGCAGATGTCGAGACAATCGTAGAAGACGGTACCGTACCGGCATCCGGAACAGCGGGAACAAAGAACCGTGCGATCACCTGGAAGGGAGCATGGTCTAACTGGGCAGGAGAACAGACAAAGCATCATGGCGGAACAAAGACAGAAACCAGAAATGATTCAAGTGCGGCGGGAAGCTATTTTGAATACACGTTCAATGGAACAGGTGTAGAGGTTTATTCTCAGAAGCATGCCAACTTTGCAAGCTTTGATATCTACGTTGATACCGTAAAGATCGGTAATTATTCACTGAATGGTTCAAGCAGCGGAGATAATCAGCAACTGATCTTCTCCAAGACGGATCTTACAAATGGTGAGCATACGATCAAGTGTGTAGCAGTTGCACGTGATGGGAAATATCAGGTCAACCTGGATTACCTGAAGATCCTTTCACCGGGTGAAGGTGTAACGGCTGATAAGTCAGCACTCCAGACATCGATTGAGACAGGTGCGGCACTTACTAAGTCAGCATATGATGAGACAAAATGGAATGCATTTAAAACGGCTTATGATGCAGCAGTTGAGGCAATGAATGATGCGGATGCAACACAGGATGATGTGAATGCAAAGAAAGCAGCACTGGATGCGGCAATCACAGCACTTGGCACACCGGCAGTTCCTGTAGTAGAAGACCAGACAGGTTCTGCAGTTCTTGTTGAAAGCACAAAGGTTGTGCTGAGATGGGACAAGGTTTCAAGAGCAGCACAGTATCGAGTAGCTGATACAGAGAACGGAATCGACATGACAGTAAGCGGCACAACCGCAACACTGGAAAACCTGACACCGGGAACAACCTACAACTTCAAGGTATATGCCCTGAGCAATGCAGGTGAGGCATCAGCGAAGGCCATCGAGATCGGCAATGTAACAACGATTGCTGACGGAACAGCAGCAGGTGAGATCGAGTCCATTACAAAAACAGCAGTCAGTGATGATTCTGTAAAACTCACATGGGCATTAAAAGAAGGTTCTTCCTTCGCAAGCTATGACGTTTATGTAAACGGCGAGCTGAAAGGCAATACAACCAAGACAGAGTTCACGCTCAGCGATCTGGATGACGGTATCTATGTTGTTAAGATCGTTGCAAAGACAGCAGCAGGAAAGTCAGTACTTCCGAAACAGTTCTCATTTACGATTGAGAATAACGGTGGTGGTGAGACAACAAAGAATGTACTCAGCGTAACAAATCCGGCAGGAATTTCTGTAGAAGAAGGAACTGCATTTAAGGATCTTGAATTACCGGAGAAAGTAACTGTCACAGTGACAGGAAATCTGAATGAAAAAGTAGCCGTAACATGGGCGAAAGGTGATTATCAGACAACACCGGGAACTTACACACTGGAAGGAACCCTGACAATGGGTGAGAACATGGAGAACCCGGATGGCGTGAAAGCTTCTATCCAGGTAACAGTTACGAAGAAGCAGTATGAGATCAAGTCTGTTGCAAAACTGGATAAGAAAAAAGTTGCATACGGAACGGCTGTATCAGAACTGAATCTTCCAACAGAGGTAGAAGTAACCTATACAGACGGAACAACCGGAACAGCAAGTGTTACGTGGAATACAGACAGCTATGATGGAAATACGGCAGGTGATTATACACTGGAAGGAACCCTTTCCTTTGCAGATAATATTACAAATCCGAAGAACCTGACAGCTTCTGTAAAAGTGACAGTTGCGAAGAAGGCAGAAGAGCCGAAGCCGGAAACGAAGAAAGAAATTAAATCCATTGTAAATGCAAAACTGGATGATATTTCTGTAAAAGAAGGAACTCTTGCAACCAATCTCGGACTTCCGGGACAGGTTGAAGTAGAACTTAAGGATGGAACAACCGCAACGGTTGATGTTGACTGGGATCTGAGTGCTTACAAGTCAGATGTTCCGGGAACTTATACATTGACAGGAGAACTTGTTCTTGGTGATGAGTTTGAAAATCCGGATGGTCTTGAAGTCAGCGTGGATGTGATCGTTACAAAGATCAAAGGTGACGACAGCAATAAGGGCGATGACAACAAGGGCGACGATAATAAGGGTGACGACAACAAGGGTGACAACAACGGTACAAATACTGGCAACAATACAGGAAATAATACCGCAGGTTCTACATCAGGAACCAATGCCGGAACAACTTCATCCGACAAAGCAGCAAAGACCGGAGATGCTACTCCGCTGATTCTGTGGGGAGCTATGGCAATGCTGGCAGCAGGTGCTGTTGTTACAGTTGTGACACGCAGACGTAAAAGAAGATAAAGATTCTTTCCGAAAGGTAAGATGAAAAAGGAAAATTTAAGAATTTTCTGTAAAAGAAAAGGAGTATCGCGATGTGCGGTACTCCTTTTTCGTCTGAGAAATTTTCGGATCACTGGTTTCGCAGAAACTGCTTGCGGTAGGCAGTCGGTGTCATACCACAGGATTTACGGAAACACTGCGTAAAGTAACTGGAGGAAGAAAATCCACATTGCTGTGCAATCTGTGCAAGACTCATATCGGTGGAAGTCAGCAGTTCCTGACTGGTAAAGATCCGCTTCTGGGTCAGATAATTCATCGGAGAGATCCCATAGGTTTCTGTGAAAGTATGAGAAAAATAATACTTGTTGATCTGTGCAATCTCTGCAAGTTTATCCAATGTAATATTTTCCCGGAAAGAAGAATCAATATAACGCTTTGCCCGGCTGCATTCGCGGGATTCCATCTTATGGAACGGAAAAATCTCTACAGAAGAGGAAGCGTAGCGGGAAAGATGGACGACCAGGATGTTCAGCAGATTCTGGCAGACCTTTTCGTAATCTTTCTGCGAGTTCTCTGTCTCTTCCAGGATCGTACGGAAATAGAAATCAAGCCGGTCTTTCATTTCATCGGAATGGAACAGAAGATATTCATTTGCATCGTCAATGACAAAATTCAGACCATCCACACCCAGTACAATATATTCCAGCGGGTCTTCGAGGCTGGATTTTTCGGTGTGGGTGATATTCGGGTTGATCACGATCAGATCGTGCTTTGCGATCGGAAAGGTTTCGTCTTCAACGAGAAAACTGCCACTTCCTGACAGCACAAAAAAAAGTTCTGTAAAATAATGTGTGTGCGGATAACTGCTCCAGTCCTCTTCATATTTTGAATAGGTAGAATACAGAAGATGACAGGTGTGGTCATGCCTTAAGGGGGAAGTAAAAGTGTGTCGTATATTACCCATAAGTGTCCTCCACAAAATTTAGAAATATTGTCTTGAAAACGATTTCAACTGGTTATACAAATATTATAAAGAAATTTAGAGGTTGATTCAACAGGATTCGGGAGAGTTTAGCAAAAAAAAGGAACATTTTTTATGTCAGTGTGTGAAAAAATAACAAAAGAATATGAAAAAACATTTTTGGGGGTCATAAGATATGGTGATATTGGGAAATAGTCCAAAAAGCAAGATTTATAAAAAAAAAGGCAAAAAGAAAGGTTGAAAAAGAGGGAGAAATAGTATATGATAGACATACCAAGTAAAACTGGAAAAAGTTATAAGGAGGAACTATTTAAATGAAAAAGAAAAAACTTATCAGCCTTGTGCTTGCAGGTACTATGGTTTTCGGACTTGCAGCATGTGGATCCAATGGTGGAGACAAGAAATCTGAAGGAAATTCAGACAGTGATAAGGTAGTAAAGGTTGCAGTAGTTGAGACAGCATACGGTGCAGATATGTGGAACGATGTTGCGGCTGCATTCGAGAAAGAGACAGGTGTTAAGGTTGAGCTTACAATCGACAAGAACATCGAGGATATCATTCAGCCACAGATGAAATCTGGAAAGTATCCGGACGTAATCATGAGAGCTGTTGGTTCTGAGTCAGCTATCACAGAGACATTCATCAAGGACAACAACGTAGAGGAACTTACAGACGTTCTTGATATGACTGTACCGGGTGAGGACGCTAAGGTTGGAGACAAGATCCTTCCAGGATTCACAGAGAACTCCATCGTTAATCCTTACGGAGACGGAAAGACATACCTGATGCCAATGTTCTACTCACCATGTGGACTGTTCTACGATGCAAACCTGTTCAAGACAAAAGGATGGGATGTACCGGAGACATGGGATGACATGTGGGCACTTGCTGACAAGGCAAAAGCTGAAGGAATCTCACTCTTCACATATCCTACAACAGGATACTTTGATGCATTCTTCTATGCATTACTGCATGAGACAATGGGATCAGAAGACTTCACAAAGGCTCTGAACTATAGTGAAGGAATCTGGGATACAGACGGAGCTAAGAAGGCATTCGATATCGTTACACAGCTTGCTTCTCACGTTGAGCCTACAACAACAGCAAATGCTAACGACAATGACTTCCGTAACAACCAGCAGCTTGTTCTTGATGACAAAGCTCTGTTCATGCCAAATGGTAACTGGGTAATCGGTGAGATGGCAGACGCTCCGAGAGCAGACGGATTCGATTGGGGATTCACAGCTCTTCCGGCAGTAGAGAAAGACGGAGAGAGAGCTTCCTATACATTCTTCGAGCAGATCTGGATGCCATCAGGTGCTGAGAACAAAGATCTTGGAAAAGAATTTATCGCTTATATGTACTCTGATGCAGCAGCAGAGATCTTCGCTAAATCTGGAGCAATCCAGCCAATCGAAGGAATGTCTGACAAGCTTGACGGAGACAACAAACTGTACTACTCAATCTATGATACAGGTGCTGTAGCTGTTATGGATGCATTCGCTACAACAGATCCAGTAGAAGGTGTAACAGTTCGTACAACATTCTTTGATCCGGTTAACTCTCTTGTAACTGGTGACAAGACAGAAGACGACTGGGTAAATCAGATTAAGACAGATAGCGACAAACTTCGTGCTGCTTTAAAATAATCTGAATAAGTTACCGGGAATTTCCTTACAACTATAAAATGATTTGGAAGGAATCTCACAGGTGAGGCAGGCGGTGAAATCTCTTCACCGCCTGTTTTAATGCCGATATCTGCTATGACGGTATGAATAGCCGTTGGATGGCGGCGGTTATTCAATGAAACGGATTTATAGAATTGGAGATGAACCAATGAAAGAAAGAAAAGGCAAGGGGCTGTTTGTATTCTGTTGCCTGGCCCCGGCAGCAATATTATTTATCTTATTTATGATTGTTCCTACGATCGAAATCTTCCGTATTTCCTTATATAAATGGGGCGGATATACAGATAACAAGACATTTGTAGGACTGAGCAACTTTAAATCGTTGTTACAGAATCAGAAGTTCTATCAGGCGTTCCAGAACCAGATTCTTCTGATTGTATTAGTTACGATCATTACATTTGCATTTGCGTTAGTGTTTGCATACATACTTTCAAGAGAAAAAATCAAAGGACAGGGATTCTTCAGAGTAATCTTCTATATCCCGAATATCCTTTCAATCGTAGTTATCAGTGCTATCTTCTCTGCTATCTACAAACCAAATACAGGACTTCTGAATTCCATCATCGGAATCTTCAAGCACAGTGATGATCAGATCCTCTGGCTTGGTGATCAGAAGGTAGTTATTTACAGTATTGTGATCGCCATGGTATGGCAGGCCATTGGATATTACATGGTAATGTATATGGCAAGTATGGCGAACGTATCAGAGAGTCTGTACGAATCTGCCAGCCTTGAAGGAGCAGGTAAGATTTATCAGTTCTTTACAATTACGATTCCGTTGATCTGGACAAACATCAGAACAACACTTACATTCTTCGTAATCAGTACGATCAACATGAGTTTCCTTCTCGTTACAGCAATGACGAGTGGTGGACCGGACGGAGCTTCCAGCGTATTCCTGAGCTATATGTACCAGGAGGCTTATACAAACTCTTCATATGGATATGGTATGGCAATCGGTGTATCAGTATTCCTGTTCTCCTTTGCACTTGCCGGACTGCTGAACGTTGCAACAAAACGTCAGGAAGTAGAAATTTAAGGAAAGGGGAATCGGAATGGAAAAGAATACATCAAAAAAACCGTTTGGCTTTAGTAAACTGATTGTGTATATTTGCCTGATTCTTCTTGCAATTACAATCATCGTGCCGGTAGCATGGGTCTTCCTTGCATCGGTAAAGCAGAATAAGGAATTCTACGGAAATCCGTGGACACTTCCTGAGAAACTTTATTTTCAGAACTTTGTAGATGCCTGGACGAAAGCAGACATGGGATCTTACATCCTGAACTCTGTGATTGTTACAGCACTTGCGATTGCAATGCTGATCGCAGTTGCACTTCCGGCAGCTTATGTACTGTCAAGATTTAAGTTCCGTACATGTAAGTTCTGGAATCTGCTCTTCATGGCAGGACTTTTCATCAACGTAAGTTACATCGTAGTACCGATCTTCCTTATGTTGAACAACTGGGACAAGTCACTCAGACAGATGATCGGAAGAGGCTTCTTCCTAAATAACTTGTTCATATTGGCGGTTGTATATATGGCAACGGCACTTCCCTTCACAATCTACCTGCTGTCAGGATACTTCAGTGGTCTTGCAAAAGACTTCGAGGAAGCAGCTTATGTGGATGGTGCAGGATACTTTACGACAATGGTTAAGATCATCTTCCCGATGGCAAAACCAAGTATCGTAACGATCATTCTTTTCAACTTCCTGTCATTCTGGAATGAGTATGTAATTTCCATGACATTGCTGACAGATGCCAAGTTGAAGACTCTGCCGGTAGGTCTTATGAACCTGATGGCTGCTCAGAAATCAGCAGTTCAGTATGGTCAGATGTACGCAGGACTGGTTATCGTTATGCTTCCTGTTCTGATTCTGTATATGTGTGTACAGAAGACACTTACTCAGGGAATGACTCTGGGTGGATTGAAAGGTTAAGGAGGTATTTACAATGAATGAAAGAACTAAAAAGATTATCACTGCGATTGTTGTTATCGTGATTTTCGTTGTTTGTATCGGCCTTATCATTGTCGGACAGAGAAATATCGGACCAAAGGGTCTTCTTACTGAGATCGTAGGTCTTGCAGGTTTGGTCGGACTGCTGGCATTTTACAACAGCAAATATAAATAATTGTCTACATTGCAGGAAGGATACCTGTGATAAGAAAGCATAAGGAAATCTGCCGATGGCAGATTTCCTTATATAAACTAAAAATCAGAGTATTTAAAGAATAGAAGAGGATAATTCAATGGAGAAATCAAAAGGACTCGTTACAATTCCTACTGACCTGGACGTAGTGCCACAGACACTGGAATTAATGAAGCTTTGGGGTGCTGATGCAATCCGTGATTGCGATGGAACAGATTTCCCTACAGAGCTGAAAGATGCAGATGCAGAAATTTATTCAACATATTATACAACTCGTAAAGATAATGCATGGGCTGAAGCCAATCCGGAAGAAATTCAGCAGATGTATGTTATGACACCTTTCTATACAGCAGAGTCTGAAACTCTTGAAGTGGAAGTAATGAAGGGACTTTACCCGGATATGCTGAAACCGAATACAAGAGATGATATCAAACGTTGGTGGGAAGTAATCGACAGAACAACAGGAGAAGTTGTTCCGACAGATAAATGGGACTACAGTGAAGAGACAGGAAAGGTTACACTTGCTGCTGTTCCGTTCCATGAGTATACAGTAAGTTTCCTTGCTTATATTATGTGGGATCCGGTGCATATGTACAATGCAGTTACAAATGACTGGAAAGATGTTGAGCATCAGATCACATTTGATGTACGTCAGCCAAAGACGCATGAATATACAATGAAGCGTCTTAGAAAGTTTATTGAGGATCATCCGTATGTAAACGTACTTCGTTTTACCACATTCTTCCATCAGTTCACACTGATCTTTGATGAGCTTGCAAGAGAGAAATATGTAGACTGGTATGGATATTCAGCTTCTGTAAGCCCATATATCTTAGAGCAGTTTGAGAAAGAAGTCGGATACAAGTTCCGTGCTGAGTATATTATTGATCAGGGATACTACAACAACCAGTACCGTATTCCGAGCAAAGAGTATCAGGATTTCCAGGCATTCCAGAGAAGAGAAGTTGCCAAGATCGTAAAAGAGATGGTAGACATTACTCATGAGTGTGGAAAGAAAGCCATGATGTTCCTGGGAGATCACTGGATCGGAACAGAGCCGTTCATGGAAGAGTTCAAGACACTTGGACTTGACGCAGTTGTAGGTAGTGTGGGAAATGGTTCTACATTAAGACTGATCAGCGATATTGACGGAGTAAAATATACAGAAGGACGTCTTCTTCCGTATTTCTTCCCGGATGTATTCCATGAGGGTGGAGATCCTGTAAAAGAGGCACGTTATAACTGGGTAACAGCAAGAAGAGCTATCTTAAGAAAGCCAATCGACAGAATCGGATACGGCGGATACTTAAAGCTTGCACTTGACTTCCCGGATTTTATTGATTATGTATCACAGGTATGTGATGAGTTCCGTACACTGTATGATAATGTAAAAGGCACAACACCTTTCTGTGCTAAGAAGGTAGCAGTTCTTAACTGCTGGGGTAAGATGAGAGCATGGGGATGCCACATGGTACATCATGCACTGTATCAGAAGCAGAACTATTCTTATGCAGGAATCATCGAGTCTCTGTCAGGAGCACCGTTTGATGTGAAGTTCATCAGTTTCCAGGATATTCTGGATGACAGCTCCATCTTAGATGACATTGATGTTCTTATCAATGTGGGGGATGCTGATACAGCACATACAGGTGGAGACTGGTGGGTAAATCCACACATCGTTGAGGCTGTCAGAAAGTTTGTTTACAACGGCGGTGGTATCATTGGTGTAGGTGAGCCGACAGGACATCAGTTCCAGGGACGTTTCTTCCAGCTTGCAGATGTATTTGGAGTTGAAGAAGAGCATGGATTTACTCTTGGTTATGATAAATATAACTGGGATGAGCATGAGCATTTCATTCTGGAAGAGACAGAGAGTGTTGATTTCGGTGAGGGCAAGAAGAATATCTATGCACTTGCAGGATCTACAATCCTTGTTCAGAAGGACAAAGAAGTTCAGATGGCTGTTAATGAATATGGGAAAGGACGTGCTGTATATATCAGCGGACTTCCGTATAGCTTTGAGAACAACCGTGTTCTTCATCGTGCGATCATGTGGAGTACTCACAGCGAGGATGAGCTGAAGAAATGGTTCAGCACAAACTACAATGTGGATGTACACGCATATCCGAAGAATAACAAATACTGCGTAGTAAATAATACAGATGATCCGCAGAGTACAACAATCTATCGTGGAGATGGAAGCAGTTTCGATCTTGAGATGGAGCCGAACGGAATCATCTGGTACGAGATCCAGTAATTGAGGATTTGAATTTAATGTGAATTTCGAGAGCTGAAATATCCAAAAGATATAAAAGCGGATCGGAAAGTATAAATCGGAGATAATCCGGGTAATAGAAATGCCGCATACCTGCTGAGTAAATCAGAGGTGTGCGGCATTTACTTTTGGGAGTAAATTTGCTATGATAAGAGCGTTAAGCATGATAGCTGGACGAATCTTTTGCCCGGCATAATTTTTTAAAAAGAAAGGAATAGAGGAATGAAAATCGGAATTGGAAATGACCATTCAGCACTGGAACTGAAAGCAGAGATTATTGAACTTCTGAAAGAGAGGGGACATGAAGTAGTAGATTATGGGACAAATTCACCGGAGAGCTGTGATTATCCCGTTTATGGAGAGAAAGTGGGACGTGCAGTTGCATCAGGAGAAGTTGAAAGAGGAATCCTGATCTGTGGAACGGGTCTTGGTATTTCACTGGCTGCGAACAAAGTAAAAGGGGTTCGTGCGGCCGTATGCAGTGAGCCGTTTACAGCCAAGATGTCCAGAGCTCATAATAACTGCAATATTCTTGCCTTTGGTGCGAGGGTTGTCGGTGCAGAACTGGCTAAGATGATTGTGGAGACATGGCTTGATACAGAGTTTGAGGGTGGCCGTCATCAGAGAAGAGTGGATATGCTGATGGATATTGAAAACCGGAATGAGTAAGGTGTGGGTATGAATGTATACACACTCTCTCAATGGCTTTTATTTTTCTTTTTATACAGTTTTTTTGGATGGATCTGGGAGAGCTGTTATGTATCGCTAAGGGAACACCGATGGGTAAACCGTGGATTTATGCACGGTCCAATGCTCCCACTGTATGGTTCGGGAGCTGTCAGTGTACTGATTATTACGTTGCCGGTGAGAGATAATCTGCCGCTGGTATTCATCATGGGGATGATAGGAGCGACATTGCTGGAATTTTTTACGGGGATGGTCATGGAATCCCTGTTCCATGTCAGATACTGGGATTACAGCCATCTGAAATTCAATGTAAAGGGATATATCTGTCCGGTTGCTTCTCTGTGCTGGGGCGTTTTCTCTATTATGATGGTGAAAGTTGTGCATATTCCGATTGAAGAAGTGATTCTGAAAATTCCGATGGCGATCGCAGACGGACTTGCATTTGTTCTTACGGTTGTGGCTGCGGTGGATTTCACCCAGTCTTTCAACGAGGCAATGGATATGAAGAAGATGCTTGCCCAGTTGGATGAGACGAAAGTTCAGATCCGGAAGCTGCAGGAGCGGATCAGAGAGGCGTCAGAAGACATGTCCGAAAAACTTCGTACAGCAGCAGGAGAGGTGCCTGAAAAGCTTCGCAGTGCAGCAGCAACAGCAGGCGAGATGCCGGGAAGATTGCGTACAGCAGCAGGGGACCGCTCCGAAAAGCTTCGTACAGCAGCAGGGAACCGCTCCGAAAAGTTCCGTACAGCAGCAGGAGATGTACCGGAAAAGCTTCGCCTGGAGCTGGCAGAATTAAAAGAAAATGCGGCAAAAGAACTGCAAAAGATCTTATCCAGATCGGACGAAACTCATGCAGGAGCAATGAAGCAGTTGCGTAGAAACCCGACAGCAGCATCTTCAAGATTTAAAGATGTACTGGAGGAATTAAAGAAATATACGGAAAAAGATAAGTAGACAGACGGGAGGGTGAAGTCATGACGAAGAAGCAGCGGGCATTAGAAGTGATCGAGAGATTGAAAAAGGAATATCCGGATGCGGATTGTACCCTGGATTATGATGAGGCATGGAAATTGCTGGTCAGCGTCAGGCTTGCCGCACAATGTACCGATGCAAGGGTGAATGTAGTTGTAGAAGGACTTTTTGAAAAGTATCCGAATGTAGCCGCTCTTGCAGATGCAGCGGTGGAGGATATAAAGGAAATTGTCCGCCCCTGTGGACTGGGGGAGAGCAAGGCACGTGATATCAGTGCCTGTATGAAGATGCTGCGGGATGAGTATGGCGGTAAAGTGCCGGAGGATTTTGATGCATTGTTAAAGCTTCCGGGGGTGGGCAGAAAGAGTGCAAATCTCATCATGGGAGATGTATTTGGAAAGCCGGCAATCGTCACAGATACCCATTGTATCCGTCTTGTGAACCGGATCGGTCTTGTAGATGGGATAAAAGAACCTAAAAAGGTGGAGATGGCATTATGGAAGATCATTCCAGCGGAAGAGGGAAGTGATTTCTGTCACAGACTGGTGTGGCATGGAAGGGAAGTCTGCACAGCGAGAACAAAGCCACATTGTGAGCGTTGCTGCCTGGCTGATATCTGTAAAAAGAACGGTGTATCATAGAATCAATGGAATCATAGATAAAGATATATGAAATGCTATAAAAAGCAATATGAAAAGATATCTGAAATGATATACAGTAAAAAATCCGCAGGGACGAACCTGGAAGGTTCGCTCTGCGGATTTTCTGCTGAAGGGATTCATTACGGTGAATAAATCCCCTCTCTGATACGTTGCAGAATGGATTACAGCTCGATGTAGCTGTTACCTCCTGCACATGCATAATATGCTTTTTTATCCTCTGGTTTTACATAGATCTTAAGATCAGCACTGTCCATGCCTTCTGCCTTGCATTTCTCAAGAATCTGTGAGGCAAGCTCTTCAGCATTGTAGTCAGCTCCCTGATACTGGATGTAAAGATCATATGCTGCAGACGGCTGGGAAACCGGTGCTGTAGTCTCTGCAGCAGGAGCTGCGTCATCTGCCTTAACCGTGGAAACAGTTGCAACTGTGACTGAAGCCTGGGAAACTGCGGATTCATTCATTCTTTTTAATTTCTTTTTATCAGTTCTTCTGCTCATGATTTTATCCCCTTTTCTTTTTTCGTTCGGCACTTACTATTATATAACGTGTCTGCTGAGAAGTCAAAAAACTTTCGGAATATTTTCTGTAACAGGTGAAAAGACCGAGAAAAGATCACATAGCAGAGAACAGACAACCAGGCGATCTACTGCTTTGTCATACTCTGGATCACACGGATAAACTCAAGATCCTCCGGTTTTAATTTGAGGTTCGTCTCAAAATGCTTTCCCTCGGGAGTGGTGACGGACATTTCGAGAAGCGTGCCTTCTTCGAGAGCCTCGCGGGTTACAGCCCCAAGGAAAAGAGGAAACTTAGGATGATTGGAACGAAAAAGATCAAGATGCTTTTTTAACTCCTGAAACTTTCCTAATTGTGAAAAATTCATAATATACTCCATTCTGTCATATTGAAATAACGCTTTTTTGGGTCGGATCTACCGATAAGTAACATGATATACATTCTGATTCAAAATAGCAATAAAAAAAGTATAAAAAATACTTGCAAAAATAAAAATAATATGATATCATATCAATCGTGTCAGAGATGACGCGGGTGTAGTTCAATGGTAGAACACCAGCCTTCCAAGCTGGATACGTGGGTTCGATTCCCATCACCCGCTTCTTTTTTTATTTTTCTAAAAATTCTCTTAAATCTGCGTTTCTTCTTATATTCCTATTATTCCCTTATTGTATTCTTAAATGTAGATATGATATACTTAAAAGAGTTTACTTTTGGATAAAGAATGAAATAAAGGAGCAATGAACGATGAGACTTGATGTGACGGATAACCCGGTAATAAGTGGTATGTCAAGAATATTCGATATGATGTGTCTGAATGTGCTTTGGCTGGTCTGCTCTCTTCCGATTTTTACGATCGGTGCATCTACGACAGCGATGTATACGGTGATGCTGAAGGTTGTAAAGAATGAGGAAGGATATATTGTAAAAGGCTTTTTTAAGGCATTTAAAGAGAATTTTAAAAAGAGTACGATCATCTGGCTGATCCTGCTGGTGATCGGGGGGTTCCTGGGGGCGGATTTATATCTGACGAGTTCGGCCAAAGGTTCTGTGGGAATGGCGTTAAGAGCGATCTTTGCAGCACTGGAACTGCTGGTACTTGCAGTCGGGATTTATGCATTTGCACTGACCGCGAGATATGAGAACAGTATCAGGGGAACCATCCGTAATGCATTGACGCTGACACTGGCAAGATTTCCGTCTTCCATACTGATGGTAGCCATCATGATAGCGTTGATCGGTATATCAATATGGAATCTCCAGTTGATCACATTTGCTCTTCCATTTTGGGCATTATTTGGAGTTTCGATCATTTTCTGGATCAACTCAAAGTTATTAAGAAGAATTTTTGCGGGAATTGAAGATCATACAGAGGAGGAAGTAGAAGAATGAACTTTTTAGAAGAGAGAATTATGAAAGACGGTGTTGTAAAAGAAGGAAATGTCCTGAAAGTAGACAGTTTCCTGAACCATCAGATGGATATTCACCTGTTGAATGAGATGGGAGCAGAGTTTAAAAGAAGATTTGCAGATAAGCAGATCAACAAGATTCTGACGATCGAGGCATCCGGGATCGGAATTGCCTGTATCGCAGCTCAGCATTTTGATGTGCCGGTCGTATTTGCGAAGAAATCCCAGAGCATCAATTTAGATGGTGATATGTATGTGGCAGAGGTAGAGTCGTTTACTCATAAGTGTAAGAACCATGTGATCGTGGCACAGAAGTTCCTTTCTCCGGAAGATCATGTACTGCTTATTGATGATTTCCTTGCAAATGGCTGTGCATTACAGGGACTGATCCAGATCGTGCAGTCTGCAGGTGCTACTGTAGAGGGAATCGGGATCGCAGTGGAAAAAGGTTTCCAGTCGGGTGGAAGGATGATCCGCAATCTCGGATTCCAGTTAGAGTCACTGGCGATCGTTGACGGAATGGACGCGGCGACAGGTGAGATCACATTCAGAGAGCAGCCACAGTGGGATGCGAAGTAAATAGATAAAAATGAACCGGTCTTTGAATGAAAAGGCCGGTTTTTCTTTAGAAAATCTTTGGAAACTTGTATCTGAGACCTTTAGATTTAGCAGCTAATATAAGGATATGCAGGAGGGAAAAGCAATGGAAATGAATCATGTACTGGTAGTAGAGGACGATAAAGAGATCAGGGAAGGCGTAAAGATCTATCTGAAAAGTCAGGGATATGAAGTGTACGAGGCTGCGGATGGTATAGAGGGGTTGAAAGTACTGGAAAAAGAGGAGATCCATCTGGCGATCGTGGATATTATGATGCCGAGACTGGACGGAATACGGATGACGATGAAATTAAGGGAAAAGTATGATTTCCCGGTTATTATGTTATCGGCAAAGTCAGAGGAAGTAGATAAGGTGATGGGACTGAATATTGGGGCAGATGATTATGTGACGAAACCTTTTACACCGATGGAGCTGATGGCGAGGGTCAATTCCCAGCTCAGAAGATACCGGAAATTTATGGAGCGGCTTGCACCGAGGGAAAATATCCATGTGATCGGAGGTCTGGAGATCAACGAGGATACGGTGGAAGTATCTGTGGACGGAGAGCCGGTCAGACTGACACCGATCGAGTACAAAATTCTGCTGTTGCTTGCAAAAAATCCGGGAAGAGTTTTTTCTTCAGAGGAAATTTATGAGCGTGTATGGCAGGAAAAAGCGATCAATACGGATACGATTATGGTACACGTAAGAAATATCAGAGAGAAGATTGAACTTGATCCAAAAAATCCGAAATATTTAAAGGTGGTGTGGGGCGTTGGTTACAAAATTGAAAAGCAGGGATAATCTGAAGTATCTGATCCTGGTGATCCTGATCTGTATCTGTTCAACCGTATTGCTCAGTCGGTATGGATCGTTTTACGAGGCAGGAGAAAAGGCTCAGAAAGAGAAGGCAGATTCTATGGAAAATGTCATTTCTGATATGGGTGACGGACTTGCGATCGGAAACTGTATTCTGGACAATGAAATATCCGGAGGGCGAGAGCAGTCGGAGCTGTTGGAAGAATATGGAATGTCTCAGTTTAATCTGCTGAAAAAATATATGGAGTACGGGGCATTTGACCGAAATGGAGAGAGTCTTTTAAAGAGTACGTCGGATTCTGTGGCAACAAGGCTTCTGTCGGATTCGGATTCCATTTATGGTATTCGGGTGGCATATACTTATGATGCGGATGGGGAACTGTCAGATATTGAAGTGTCAGGCAGCAGGCTGACACCGGAAGAAGAATATGAGGCAGAGCAGAGCTTTTTAGCTGATGTACGGTTTATGGAAGATGCTTATGGGATTGAATTATCCGGTGGACAGAGTATGACGCTTATTTATGGAATGTCGGCTGCGAATGTAGAGAGTTATGCTGAAAATTTTTATGAAGATCAGAGAAGCGGGGATATGGTCATATGGTATAGTGGACTGAGCCGTTCTGTCAACTGCATGATGCTTTTGCTGGCAGTGGCTGCGGCACTTCTTCCGACACTTTTAAGGACGGAAGAATATAAAGGAAAGATTTTCCGCGTACCATTTGAAGGAGTCATATTGATTCTGATTGTTATTTTTGGATGGAGTGCCGACTGGCTGTACTATCCGGCAAATATTCTCTGCAGGACAGTCGATGGGACATTGGTGCATATGATAAGACCATTCCGGCAAATGGCAGAGATAGGAATTAATTTGGCGATGTGGAGCGGTATTTTTCTGATTCTCTGCTGGGCAGGGGCGTGTCTTTGTGGTATATTCACAAGAAAGAGAGCATACTGGAAGGAGCAGACGCTGACCAGCATGCTGATCCGGTGGAAAAATCAGCATGAATTGCATATGGGAAAAGATTTTGTGAGCCTGGTAAAAGGGATCATGAAAAGGCTGAAAAAGCTGGTACGAAAGCAGTATGATGCTCTGACCCATATAGACTTCCGTGATAAGACGCATAAAGCAATCTTAAGAATTGTTATAGTGAATTTTGTTATACTTGTAGTGGTTGAATTGGTCAGCCTGATGTGCGGATTTGAATTTTATGCACTGGTGATCTACTCGATTGTACTGTTCCTGATCCTGAGAAAGTTTTTCCGGGATGTACAGAGAAAGTATCAGATGCTGCTTCATGCGACAAATGAACTGGCAGAAGGAAATCTTGATGTGGTGATCGAGGGGGATGCAGGAGTTTTCATGCCGATACAGAAGGAGCTGTGCAGGATCCAGCAGGGATTCAAAAAGGCAGTGGATGAAGAGGTAAAAAATGAGCGGATGAAGACGGAACTGGTGACGAATGTTTCACATGATCTGCGGACACCGCTGACTGCCATTATCACTTATACAGATCTTCTGAAAAATGAGACAGATCCGGAAAAGCAGAAAGAGTATATTGAGGTACTGGAGCGGAAATCTTTCCGGCTCAAAGTGCTGATCGAGGATTTATTTGAGATCAGTAAAGCAGCAAGCAAGAGTGTGAAGATGAATTATATGCAGGTTGATCTGGTGGGGCTGATCCGGCAGGTGGAGCTGGAAAATGATTCTAAGATCCAGGATGCAAAGCTGGAGTTCCGCTGGAAATTGCCGGATCATAAGGTGATTATGTGGCTGGACAGTGAAAAGACCTACCGCATTTTTGAAAATCTGATCGTGAATATCACAAAGTATGCCATGGCACAGACGAGAGTTTATATAGAAATGAAAGAGTTTTCGGATAAAGTCAGCATTTCTATGAAAAATGTATCAGCAACAGAACTGGATTTTGATGTGAATGAGATCACGGATCGGTTTGTCCGTGGCGATTCTTCAAGAAATACAGAAGGATCAGGACTGGGACTTGCGATTGCAAAAAGCTTTATTGAATTGCAGCATGGTACGTTGCAGATTACGACAGAGGCAGATCTTTTCAAGGCTGAGATCGTGCTGCCCAGGCTGAGCGAGGGACAGACCGGGCAGACAGAAGTTTAAAATAACTGCTGAAGAAAGCATGGAAGGACAAAATACTGAAAATTAAATAGCTGTAGCAGTGGCGGATTATCCGTATATTGCTTCACGGGCGAATATGGATCAGAAAGGGCTTTCGGTGCAGGAAATATGTAAATAGAATCTGATATGCAAGACTTGACTTTTCAACAGATGTCACTCAAAATGAAAAGAAAAGAGGAGGTCTTGGGTATGAAATACGAAATAAAAGGTGATACACTTCCTGTTGTTGTCTGCTATCTGGAGGGCGGAGAGCAGATGATCACGGAACGCGGCTCTATGAGCTGGATGTCTCCGAATATGAAGATGGAGACTACAACGAATGGCGGGATTGGAAAAGCGTTTGGGCGTATGTTTTCAGGCGAGGCGATGTTTCAGAATCGTTATACAGCAATGGGGGGGGGAATGGGATGATTGCGTTTGCATCCAGTTTTCCGGGACAGATTCTTGCCCGTCAGATCGTTCCAGGACAGGAACTGATTGTTCAGAAGACAGGATTCCTTGCATCGGAGGCAGGGGTCAGTCTTTCGGTTTATTTTCAGAAAAAGTTAGGAGCAGGGATTTTCGGTGGAGAAGGATTTATTATGCAGAGACTGTCAGGAAGTGGAATGGCTTTTCTGGAATTTGACGGTCATGTTGTGCAGTATGATCTTCAGCCGGGACAGCAGATCGTTGTGGATACGGGGTATCTTGCGGCAATGGAAGGGTCCTGCAGTATGGAGGTTCAGACCGTGCCGGGACTGAAAAATATGGTCTTTGGTGGAGAGGGCGTTTTCAATACAGTAGTGACAGGACCGGGGCGGGTCTGGCTGCAGACGATGCCGATCTCTAATGTAGCAGGTGAGATCCTGAAATTTATGCCGTCAGGTAAATAGAGGATTGAAAGGATGAAAATAGTTACGATATTTTGGATTCTGCTGGCGGTTCTTTGCGGTGGATATGGAATCCTGATCCGGGCGATTGGTTCGGGAACCGGTTTCTTTCTTGTGTGGATTGCACTGGCAGTCATTTTCGTGGGATGTTCGGCAGCAGCACAGGCCGGCTTGTGGGGAATCATGCCACAGTTTCTGCGGAGAGTGACATTGGTATTGTTATGTCTGATTTTGGTACTTTTTACAGGAATTGGTGGCTGCATCGGAAGTAAAATGAACACAGAAGGGAAACCGGGACTGGACTATATCATTGTTCTTGGGGCACAGGTCTATGAGCGTGGTCCAAGTGCAGTTTTAAGGTTTCGGCTGGATAAGGCAGTGGAATATTTAAATGAAAATCCACAGACCAAATGTATTGTATCAGGTGGAAAAGGCAGCAATGAACCTTGTTCCGAGGCAGAAGGAATGGAAAAATATCTGATCCGGCAGGGAATCCCGGAAGAACGGATTTTGAAAGAGGAGAAGTCGAAGACGACAGCTGAAAATATCCAATATAGCAAAAAGTTCATAAAAAGCAAGGAATCAGTTGGCATCGTCACGAATAACTTTCATATGTTCCGTGCGTTGCAGATTGCTAAAAGGCAGGGACTGGAAGACCCGTCAGGAATTGCTGCAGAATCGACAGCATTGTATCTGCCGAATAATGTGCTAAGAGAGATACTGGCAGAGATCAAGTATTTGATTTTTTAGAAAAGAACATATAAGATGTCAGGGTCAAAAGGTCTGAAACCACGTGTACTTGCACACTGGTGGTAGAATGACCTTGAGACCCGCCCCGATATGAGCATAAAAGTGGGGCGTAAGCACCATGATATGCGAATAGCGGGTAGTGCGTAGCACGAAACAATCCGTTGGCATCATTGTTGGGGGCTTTTGCCTCCAACATCCATATAAGGATAAGATAAAATGAGACAGACAGGGAATACCCGAAAGGAGAAGGCAGTTCTCTGTCTGTCTTATTTTTATGAGAATCAATCGTATTACAGGTTATCTTCAGTCTCAGAACCGGAAGTCTCTCCGATTATCCTGCTCAATCAGTCTGAGGTTTTCAAGCACGATCTTTCTTGCTTTTTCATTCGGAACATTCAGGACTTCCTTTTCAATCAGCCGGTTTCCGATGGCTGCCGTTTCAGGAGAGGCATAGTCTGTCAGATATTCTTTCAGTGTCATCAGGGCATTTGGGTGGCAGCAGTTCTGGATCTGTCCACTTTTACACAGCGACATGAAGCGGTCACCGGTACGGCCTTCCCGGTAACAGGCAGTACAGAAGCTGGGGATATAATCCATTTCCATAAGCCAGCGGACGACTTCATCCAGTGTCCGGGTGTCGCTGACATCAAATTGTTCCGATTTTTCATCTTCAGGTTCAGGTTCGCAGTAACCACCGACGCTGGTACGTGATCCGCCGCTGATCTGAGAAATACCAAGATGAAGAACACGTTCTCTTGACTGCTGATTCTCCCGGGTGGAAATGATCATTCCAGTATAGGGAACTGCAATACGGATGCAGGCAACGATCTTGGCAAAGGTATCATCATCAATTCCATTGTCAAACTGGTCAGGATCAATATCATCGGCACGTCTGAGCCGTGGAACGCTGATGGTATGCGGGCCGACTCCGAATGCGGCTTCAAGATGTTCTGCATGCATGAGCAGTCCGGCAAATTCATAGCGATATTTGTCAAGCCCGAACAAAACTCCGAGGCCGACATCATCAATTCCACCCTGCATTGC
Source organism: [Ruminococcus] lactaris ATCC 29176 (assembly GCF_025152405.1). Classification (NCBI taxonomy): domain Bacteria; kingdom Bacillati; phylum Bacillota; class Clostridia; order Lachnospirales; family Lachnospiraceae; genus Mediterraneibacter; species [Ruminococcus] lactaris. Next base: position 2,250,191 of record NZ_CP102292.1, on the reverse strand, counting down.
CCGATCCATGGCTTCGGTGTGATAATTGTAGTCATGCTTTGGTCCGGTCGGATGAAGTGACAGGTAACTTTCCTTATGGTAGGTTTCCTGAAAGAGAATATAAGTTCCGATCCCTGCCTCTTTGAGCAGTCGGTAATGATCGACAGTTGTTGCTGCAATATTGATATTGACCCGGCGGATCGCTCCATTTCTGTGGTGGATACTGTAGATGGTCCGGATACATTCTAAATAGTAGTCCATGGTATTACGGACTGGGTCTTCGCCTGCTTCCAGGGCAAGACGTTTATGTCCCATATCCTGGAGGGCAATGACCTCTTTCCGTATTTCTTCCTGCGATAACTGTTTCCTTGCGATATGCTTATTTTTGGCATGATAAGGGCAGTAAGTACATCCATTGATACAGTAATTTGACAGGTAAAGTGGTGCAAACATCACAATTCGGTTTCCATAGAAATCTTTTTTGATCTGTTCTGCAAGCCGGAAGATCTCTTCATTTTTTTCCGGGATCGGACAGGCAAGAAGCACGGAGGCTTCCCGGTGTGACAATCCTTTTCTTTTTTTGGCTTTTTGAATAATAGAATCGATCAGGGTACTATTTTCTTTATTTTGATCTGCATAGGCAAGTGTATCAAGAATCTCTTCATGATTAATGAAATCATCTGCACAGGATGAAGTGATATCGTACATAAAAGCCTCCTTAAGTATACTGAGTTAAATTGATCGGTTTCGTGAGTCTCCTCTGGACACAACAACCTGGTATCCAATGGATGCCATTCTCTGTTCAAGGCAGTCCCTGCACTGAGCAGATTCTTCACCGGTACAGATCTTGTTGTCGTACAGGAGATAATTCTTTCTTACTTCTGTTGGGGAAAGATTCGGCATTACGACATTTGCTCCTGCCCGGATTCCCAGTTCCCGTCCCTGGGGCGAAATCGTTCCAAGAGCCGTAGTTGCGGGCAGCAGTACTTTCGGAATCATCAGCCGGATCAGGCCCAAAAGAAAGAGCGTCAGCTTCAGAGTTCCGGGTGGCTCATGGGAAAATCGGGTATCGTGATGAGGAATGAAAGGTCCGATCCCGACCATCTGTGGATTGAGTTCCTTCAGAAAGAGAAGATCATCAGCCAGATTTTCTGCGGTCTGAAATGGAGAGCCAACCATAAAGCCTGTCCCGATATGATAACCGATTTCCTTCAGATCCCAAAGGCATTTCCGTCTGTGAACGGCAGAAAGCGAATCAGGATGAAGCCTGCGGTAATGGACAGGGTCATATGTTTCATGACGGAGCAGATAACGGTCAGCACCCGCATCGAACAAAGCCTGATAGCTTTCCCGTGAACGTTCACCGATGGACAGTGTAATAGCACAATCAGGAAAATGCGAGTGAATCTCTGCAACAATCTCTGCCATCCGTTTTGTTGTAAACCAGTTATCTTCACCACCCTGAAGTACAAAGGTGCGGAACCCCAGTTCATAACCGATGTGGCAGCAGGAAAGAATCTCAGACGGAGACAGGCGGTAACGCAGAATGTTGGGATTGCTTTTCCTGATACCGCAGTAATAGCAATCGTTGTGACAGTAGTTGGTAAATTCAATCAGTCCGCGGATATAAATATCATGGCCATATTCGCGGATACGGACTGCTTCAGACTTTTCAAAAAGATATCGTTCCAGTGCATCAGAACGGTGTTCGATCAGAAAGATCCATTCATCGCGTGAAAGAAACTGATCCATTTCTAATTGATCGATCAAGTGAAATTCTTCCTTCATAGTTCCCTCCTCACAGAAGAAATATTGAGAAAATTATATCATTTTGTTGAAAATTTGTAAATGAAAGTGTCGAACTTGAGTTTCCGCAGTTTTATCCACAGACCTCTGATTTTTCTCCATTCATTATCAACAACTTTATGAAAATGCCCAAAATATAAGGAATCTGACTTCTTTTTGATGTAAAATTAAGCTACTAAACAAAAACCTTACTAAACAAAAAAGAAGGAGATTCCCTATGGCTAATTTTACATCAAATACTTACACTTTGAAACGAAAAATTTTAACTTTTTCAAATAAAATTTCAAAACAGCTTTCCAAGCCTGATCGTAAATTTACAGCAGATATCACTTATGGTATGTTAGCTTCCCAAAGTTGCCTTTTAACAGATGTCGTTGACCAGCTTCACGAGGACTCTAAAAAAATAAATATTGTTGACCGTCTTTCCAGACACCTTGATAAAGGTACCCCTGGAAAAGCTGCGGTTATTGATGAAATAGACGATACGCACATAAGCAAAATTCCAATTCCGCTCCTCAGAAATCATGATGTCCAGGAAAAAATCAATACTCTTGCTCTTGAAGCCAATAAGAAACGATACGAGGCATATAAGCTGGAGTAAGAAGCATTGGAGATTATGGATAAAGAAGTTATCTACGCAAAGTGAGGTGAACCGGAATGCCAGGATATAAAGATTGGATAGATGCAATCGACATAAAAGTTGACTATTTTTCCGCATTTATGAAAGCTTGGATTGCCTTTAATGCGTGGTATAATTTTAGCGGTGAAGTCACGGGAAAAATGACAAGGAATGTTATAGGGAACTGACACCGTATCGTATCACGAGTGTTCTTGCATCAGGACAAAATACAAAACAAATTGGTGCATATAATTTTGTAAATGATGCTAGAAAAATAAGCGAAGCTATCGTAATCATACTATATATGCTTCGTTGCTGTCTTGCTCATGGTGATATCTCGCCGGATGAGTCAGCAAATGAAGTATATAAATATGCCTATGAAGTATTGTGTGCACCATTAAGAAAACTCAAATAAACAAAAGCCCCCGTTGGTAAACTATCAAAATACCAATGGAGGCTTTTGTTATGTCAGTTGTAATAATTTTTGCGTTTATTTCTGGAGTTGCTCTAATGCCAACCCAATCAATCGATCCGCCTGATCTGCCATGAACAGCGGGATATTCAGCACATCATCGTCCAGTTTCAGATTGTCCAATGAGAAACGGATGCGAAGCCTGACCTTATCAGGGAACAGTTCCTTGAACTTCTTCATACTCTTGCTGGTTGTGTTGGCTTCAGATTTGACCTCTACGGGGAAGATGTCGTTCTCCCGCTGAATGAGGAAATCCACCTCGTAAGGTGGGTTGTTCTGGCTCCAATAACGGGGCATAACTTCAAACTGAGTAATTAAAGTCTGCAACACAAAGTTTTCGGTTAATGCACCTTTGAATTCAGTAAATAGGCGGTTGCCTTCGCCAAAGGCCGTGGGGGCCAGCTGGGCCAGACGGCGGAGGAGACCCACGTCCACCAGATAAATCTTGAAGGCGGACAGGTCATCATAAGCGGCTATCGGCAGGCCGGGAGCGGAGCTGCGGTAGACCTTATGCACCAAACGGGCATCCACCAGCCATTGCAAAGCATCCTCGTACTCACGGGCTCGTGCACCTTCCTTGACCACTTTATAGATGAACTTCTTGTTCTCCCTTGCCAGTTGAGAAGGAACAGACTTCCAGATCATTGAGATTTTTGGAAACTCGCTGAGATTAGGATGTTTGGCAAAGTCACGCTCATAGGCTCCAATGATTCCGGACAATGCTTCTTGCATGGCAGAAACATCTCGTGCCTCCGTCCACATCAATACCGACTCCGGCATACCACCGGTGACATAGTACATCTTCAGCTTCTCATACAGCGGATTAAAGAAAGCGTCAGGGATAGGCTCAAGGGTATCCACCTGTTCTAGATACTGTGCCAGATTTTCATCACCGTTGGCAAGTAGAAACTCAGCGAATGTCATTGGGTCAATCTGCATGAAGTTGACCTTGCCTACTGGAAAAGAGGAAGGCTTCGCCAAGGCGATACCTAACAGAGAACCGGCGCAGGCAACATGGTACTGCGGTGCGTTCTCGCAGAAATATTTCATGGAGTTAATGACTTTCGGGCAGTCCTGTACCTCGTCAAAGATGATGAGGGTCTTTTCTGGCAATATCTTTTGACCGCTTGCCAGCATAAGGTTTTGTAGAATCCGATCCACATCCTTGGTTGTTTCAAAAAATTGTTTATATTCTTCGTTTTCGTCGAAGTTAAAGTAGGCTGTATTTTCATAACAGCGTCTGCCGAACTCTTTCAGAATCCAAGTCTTACCCACCTGACGTACGCCCTTCAAGATTAAAGGCTTGCGATAGGGAGAATTCTTCCAATCCAGCAATTTTTTTAAGATAAATCGTTCCATAGAATCACTCCTCACATTTTTATTGGAGTTTTATGCTTTATAATCACACTTTTATTATATGCGAAATCTATGAAAATTACAACCAGAATCACAAAATTATTAAAATTTAATGCTTATCAATCACACTTTTATATGAGATTATCGTTCGGTAGGTTGGTCTTTGGCTTTTCTTCGAAAGGTATTGTTAAATGGAGCAGCAACTTGCCCTGATGAAATTCACACAGCGATGTGTGATTGAAAATATCATTGAAAATGCTATAGGAAGTTGTCAGAAAAAGAAAACTTGTGATAGAATAGCAATGAACAGCGTACAAAAAAGAGGAGAGATCTTATGGCTGATATCAGAAAAAGAATTGTATTCCACGGACGGGTTCAGGGAGTGGGATTCCGCTATACGGCGAAATATCTTGCCCAGTCACTGGGGCTGACCGGATGGGTGCGAAATGAATGGGACGGAACAGTGACACTTGAAATCCAGGGGCGGGAAATGTTGATCAATAAACTGCTTGTAGGGTTGAATCATAATCAGTTTATTACCATAGACTGGATGGATACAAAAGAAATTCCTGTGGAGCAGGAGAACAGTTTCTGGGTGAAATAAGAGAAGAAGCAGGAGAAAAAGCAGAGGATGCTGCAAAGGATTCTTCAAGGGCATCCTGTGGAAAGATTCTGCAGAAATTATTGATACAGGAGGAATGTGACATGAAATTAGGTTTTATCGGAACAGGAAATATGGCAGGAGCAATCATGGGAGGCATCATTAAAAAAGGAATCATTCCTGCAGAAGAGATCATTGGATCAGATATTATGGAAACGGGAAGAAATCATGTGAAAGAACTGTATGGAATCCAGGTGACAGCGGATAATAAAGAAGTGGCAGAGAAGGCAGACATATTGGTGCTTTCTGTAAAACCGCAGTTTTATGCAGAGACGATTCAGGAAATCCGGGAATCCGTAAGAGAAGACCAGATGGTCATTACGATCGCACCGGGAAAGACACTGGCATGGTTGGAAGAGCAGTTTGGCAAACCGGTCAGGATCGTGCGTACCATGCCGAATACTCCGGCGTTGGTAGGCGAGGGGATGACGGCAGCCTGCCCGAATCAGTATGTGACAGAGAAGGACAAAGCATATGCACTTAAATTACTGGGAGCTTTTGGAAAAGTAGAGGTCGTACCGGAGCATATGATCGATGCGGTTGTGGCTGTAAGCGGAAGTTCTCCGGCATATGTCTTTATGCTGATCGAGGCGATGGCAGACGGAGCAGTTGCGGAGGGAATGCCACGGGCACAGGCATATGAGTTTGCTGCACAGGCAGTTTATGGAAGTGCAAAAATGGTTTTGGAAACCAAAAAGCATCCCGGAGAACTGAAAGATATGGTCTGCTCTCCGGCGGGAACGACGATCGAAGCGGTCCGTGTCCTGGAACAAAGCGGTTTCCGGAGTGCAGTGATCGAAGCAGAAAAGGCATGTGCAGAGGTTTCAAGAAGTTTGTAGAAAGCGATCTGCGGGAAGATTGGTAAGAAGAAATTTGCAGAAAAGGTAAGGGAAGACAGAACATGATGTATGATATTGGAATTATCGGTGGGGGGACTGCAGGACTTACGGCAGCGATTTATGGACAGCGTGCAGGAAAAAGAACATTGGTAATCGAGGGAGGAGCTTTTGGCGGTCAGATCACAACGTCACCAAAGGTGGAAAATTATCCGGGTATCGCCAGTGTCAGCGGCAGTGAGTTTTCCATGAATCTGCTGGATCAGGCGATGAAGCTTGGGACAGAGCCGGTGAGAGAACGTGTGACGGGGATTTTAGAAGAAGACGGGATCAAGATCATTGTAACGACTGAGAGAGAATATCCTTGTAAGAGTATTATTCTGGCAACAGGAGTGACGCACCGGCATTTGGGCGTTCCCGGAGAAGAACGTCTGACAGGTGCGGGAGTTTCTTATTGTGCGACCTGTGACGGAATGTTCTTCCGGGGAAAGGAAGTTGCGGTTGTCGGAGGCGGAAGTACCGCTCTTCAGGATGCCGAATTTTTATCAGAATATTGCAGTAAGGTTTATCTGATACACCGGAGAGATTCATTCCGGGGTGAGGAACGAATCGTTGAGGGACTTAAGAAAAAGGAAAATGTTACTTTTATTTTAGATTCAGTTGTGAAAGAAATCTGTGGAGAAATTCAGGTAGAAGGATTGGAACTTCAGAATCTGAAGACGGGAGAAAAGAAGAAATTGCCTGTATCGGGAGTATTTGTTGCTGTGGGACAGATCCCGAAGAATGATCCGTTTGAAAATGTCGTGAAACTGGATGCAGACGGATTTATTCTTGCAGCAGAAGACTGTATGACATCAGGAGCGGGAATCTTTGCAGCCGGAGACTGCCGGACAAAGGAAGTCCGCCAGCTTACGACGGCAGCGGCAGATGGAGCAGTGGCTGCACTTGCGGCATGCAAATATCTTGCGGAATGACTGAACAGAGCCATCTTGTAGAAGGACAGAGCTGACCTGTGTATATGGCAGGGATTTCAGTATAATTTACAGACTGACAGTGAACGGAGATGTAAATTTGGTGACAAAATTTGGTGACAATGGAGAAAAAAGTAGAATTGGATTTGAAAAAATGATACAATAAACTAAAGATGTCAGGGTCAAAAGGTCTGAAACCACGTGTGCTTGCACACTGGTGGTAGAATGACCTTGAGACCCGCCCCGATATGAGCATAAAAGTGGGATGATAATCCCACGATATGCGAATATTGGGTAGGATTGTGGGAGTGCGTAGCACGGAGCAATCCGTTGGCATCATTGTTGGGGCTTTTGACCCCGACATCATCTAAAAAGAAATACGCAGGAGGAACGGACATGGCAAATATGACAGCAAAGATGGTGTCAGCATATCTGACAGCAGATGATTTTCAGCATACACTTTTAGGAGAGGATGAAGATGTTATCGAGACTGGAATGGGAGGTCTTGATAATATAGATCATCTCGAACTTTATCTTTTTTTTGATGAGGATGGCAACTATGTGCATATCAGAACAAAGGAATATGTGAAAATCCCGGAAAATCTGAAAGAAAAAATTTATCCGGTTATCAATGAGTTGAATCTGAATTTCAGATGGTGTACTTTCGTTATAAATACTGATAATGAACTTATAGTAAAGATGGATGCAATCCTGGATATGGATACCTGTGGTGAGGAATGTAAAGAGCTGATTTACAGAACTGTAGGAATTTGTGATGAGGCATATCCGACGATCATGAAGGCATTGTGGGCATAGTTGAATTTAATTGAAAAGAAAGATCCCCGGGGGAGAGACTTTGTAGGAAAGTTATCTTTCCTGGGGCTTTTATTATTGCAATAAAAAATTGCAAAATGCAGTGTATTACTGTAGCTTTATCAGACGAAGTTTTATAGGTTACGAGGAGAAAAAGATGAGTCATAATGTATATAAGGTTGCAATACAAATGGCACGAACAGTCCCTTCCCTGAAAGAAGAAACGGGAGTGACGGGCTATCATATTTTATACGGATATTCACTTCTTTTTCAGATGGATGAGAAGACTCTGAATCTTTTATTTTCAGAAGAAGAAAGGGCTGATATTGAAAAAGCACGGAAGGTCCTGGAAGAAAATGAGATTTTGTATAGCTATGCAAAAGCAAGAATACCAACTTTATTTCCATTGCTGGGGGAGGATTCGTGGGTAAACGTAGATCAACTTTTTAAAGGGTGGAGAATGTCGGGGATGCCGTTTTCTTCAGGAGAGTTGATGAGAGAGCTGCTGAAAAGTGGAAAAATAGAATTAAACTGGTTTAAAAAAGAAATGGATCAGGAAAAATATTTTAAATGTCTGCATGAATTAAAGCAGGAAAAAGAAAATAGGATGAAAGCTCAGAAAGACAAGGCATCAGAATCAGATAAGACATCAGAATCAGATAAGACATCAGGATCAGAGAAGTCAGTAGAATTAAAAGAGACGTCAGGATCAGAAAAGATAGAGAATGCGGAAAAAGACAATCATCCCGGAGTGAAAAAATCACCAGAGACGGAAAAGATAGATTTCCGACAATTATCAGTGAAATATCAGCAGTTGACAAGCCGTCTGCTGGATACTGTGAAGGGCCAGGACGAAGCAGTAATGGAATTTGTTCAGGGCTGCTTTCGAGGGGAGGTATTTCATATCCTGGAAAAAAGAAAAAGACCTGCGGCAGTGTTCTTATTTGCAGGGCCTCCGGGAGTTGGAAAGACTCTTCTTGCAGAGACAGGAGCAGAGTATCTCGGAAAAAAGACGATTGTATTTAATATGAGCGAATATTCAAATCCATCTTCCATTACCGAACTGATGGGAAGTTCTAAAAAATTTTCGGGAGCGGAAGAGGGGCGGCTTGTAAGGTTCGTGAGGAAAAATCCGGATGGAATCTTGATCTTTGATGAGATAGAAAAAGCGGACAGAAAAGTGATTCACTTATTTTTGCAGATTCTTGACCGGGGACTTTTACATAATGATTTTCTGGATCAGGACGAGGATTTTTCAGAAAGTATTATCATTTTTACATCGAATGCAGGAAAAGCTTTGTATGAAGATGGGACGAGCGGTGACTATACAAGGATGCCTAAGAGCGTTCTGCTTGATGCCATCAGGAAAGATAAAAATCCATATACCGGGGAGCAGCTTTTCCCTGAGGCAATCTGCTCCAGGATTGCCTCAGGAAATATCATTATGTTCAACCATCTCAAAACCAGACATCTTGTGAAAATGATAGAGACGCAGTTCGCAGAAGTAAGCAGGGCAGTTGAGCAGAGGCTGGGGTATCAGATTACTTATGATAAGGATCTGTCGTTATTGTTTCTATATCATTATGGCGGACTGACAGATGCAAGAATTGCATCTGCACAGGGAAAGAATTTTCTTGAGAGGGAGATCTTTGAATTATCGAGACAGTTAGGAAATCAAAAAGCATTGATGGATCAGGTAGAAAATGTACATTTTAAAATTAATAAAAAAGAAATGCCGGCGGAGATTTTAAAACTGTTTGTAAATGAAAAAAGAGCGAAAGTCCTTGTGATGTGTACGGATGAGGAATTTTCGTATTTTAATGAAGTGAACAAAATCGCAGAAATGATCAGAGTCAGCGAAAGGAAAGAGGCAGAAAAATTACTGCACACAGATGTGGCAATGGTGCTGATTGATCCATACTACGGAGAAAATAAAGAACATGAGAGTGGCGTAAGTATTGATGATATGTATTCTGAGGGAATGTCGTTTTTTACAGAACTGATAGAATCAGAAATAAATCTTCCAATCTATTTTATTGAATTTGAAAAAATTTTTTCGGTGGTTGATAAAAATTCGCTCTATCAACGAGGTATGGCAGGAATTGTTCCTGTTAATCCATTGGCTCCGGAAACTGTGGAGCGACAGATTGATCAGATACTGGAAGAGATTTTTATGGAGGAAAAGAGCAGAGAGTTTGCCAAAAGAGGTTATGTGCTTGATTTCAATACAGCACAGATTCTTTCATCAGATGAAAAGAGATTATTTATTCAGTATCATGATCTGAAAAAGAGGATGGCTGTGGATATGGACAGCCAGAGTGCGATCATGAAGGATGCCCAGCGTCCGACAACAAAATTCTCAGAAGTGATCGGGGCAGAGAATGCGAAGACAGAGCTTGCCTGGTTTACAGAATTTTTAAAGAACCCGAAAAAGTATTCCATGGAAGGACGCAGACTTCCCAAAGGGGTGCTTCTGTATGGACCACCGGGTACCGGAAAGACGATGCTTGCCAGGGCTATGGCAGGGGAGTCAGATGTTGCATTTCTTGAGACCAGTGCTACGCAGTTTATGAATTCATATGTCGGAAAGAGTGAGGAAAATATCCGGCGGTTGTTCAGGACTGCAAGAAAATATGCTCCGGCGATCATATTTATTGATGAGATTGATGCAATCGCAAAGGAACGAACAGGAGATACGACCAGCCAGCACACGGAGTCCATGCTGAATACGTTGTTGACGGAAATGGATGGATTTCGCGAAAATGTGAAAGAACCGGTTTTTGTTCTTGCAGCAACAAATTATGATCTGGATGGAAGTGTATCTGGTAAGAAACGAAGGATAGATCCGGCTTTGCTCCGAAGATTTGATAATCGGATTTATGTGGATCTTCCAAATGAGGAAGAACGTAAGCAGTATTTGGAATTGAAGTTGAATCAAAAAGGAAAGAATAAAATTTCAGAAGATATTATTTCTAATCTGGCGGCAAGAACAACGGGGCAGAGTATTGCAATTCTTCAAAATGTCATAGAACTTGCGATGCGGAATGCTGCAAAGGCAGGAACAGAGTTGTCAGGAGAGAGGCTTCTGGATGCATTAGAAGAATATAATTATGGAGAGAAAAAGACCTGGGAGCAAGGCTATTATGAGTCCGTGGCAATCCATGAGTCAGGTCATGCTTATGCTGCGTGGTGTGCCGGGGAGAAGCCGTCTTATGTGACGATCGTATCACGTGGAAATTTTGGCGGATATATGCAGCATGAAAATTCCGAAAATAAGCCGAATTATTCCAGGGAGGATCTGCTGGGAAAGATCAGAACGTCACTGGCGGGAAGAGCCGCAGAAAAGGTATTTTTTGGAAGAGAGGCATCACTGAATACAGGTGCTTCAAGTGATTTACGTTCAGCAACAGATATGGCTATGCGGGTGATCGCAACCTATGGTATGGATGAAGAGAATCTTGTCTGCCTGTCTCCGGAGCAAATTCTTAATACAACACTGGCAAAAGAATTTATTGAGCGGACAAACCGGCTCTTGAAAGAGCAGATGAAAGAGACGGAAAATCTGATCTGTTCCGGGCGTGAGAAAGTGGAAGCACTTGCGAAGAAACTTCTTGAACAAAATCATCTGACGCAGAATGAGATTCAAAATATATTTGATGAAACCTGAGAACTGAATACAATAAATAAGATGTCGGGGTCAAAAGCCCCCGACTTTGATGCCTACGGATTGCTCCGTGCTACGCACTCCCACAATCCTACCCGATATGAGCATAAAAATAATGTAACTGTTCAGAGCCAACCTCCAAAATGCTACGCATTTCGTCGGTGTGGCGTATCCGCCAAATAAAATTTCAAAAACAGTCTTAAAAATGCAAGCATTTTACACCTGTTTTATGAAATTTTGCTTGGCTCTGAACAGTTACAAAATAATTATAAATTTAGTCAGTGAACATTTTAGATCCCATCCACTGTACCATATGATCTACCATTCTGGTATCAGGATCGATCAGGACACAGGCGTTCTGCTGCTTATAGGAGATCATGATCGCATAAGTCTTTTCTGAGGAGCGACCGGAGGAAAAATCATAAGTCTTTTCCGGCCGGTAAGAATCCATACGGTGTGAATCTTTTGGAGCAATGATCTCGGCAGTCTGGATATCTAAAGTCATCTTTGGCTTTCTTCTTGATTTATTGTAGATTGCATCAATCTGAAGGTCATGATTTAAAATGGTATATTCATATTCTACACTTAACTGCGGAGAAATGAAATAGTAAGCGATCAATGCGATCAATGCACCTGCAATGAAAGAGAAAACTCCAAAGAACATTGTCCCCAAAACTGCAATCAGAACTGCAAGGAGAAAAGCACCACCAAGCAGGATATAATAAAGCGGTTTCGTTCTGCGGGATACAAGCTGTTCGTATAAAGCGTCATTCATATTTATGATTTCCTTTCTGAATGGAGATAATTCATTACCATAGTTGCAATTTTGAACGTCATGGCATCTTCAAAGCACCTCAGATCAAGACCGGTCCGCTTCTGAATCTGCTCCAGACGATAGATCAGGGTATTCCGGTGCATATGAAGCTGACGGGCAGTTTCTGCAATATTCAGATTGTTCTGAAGAAAGCGGTTTACCGCAAGCGTAGTCTCTTCGTCAAAGCCATCGGGAACTTCCTCACCAAAAATCTCCGAGAGAAAGCTTTCGCATAAAGATACCGGAAGTTGATAGATCAGGCGTCCGATTCCAAGCTCATTATACGGAAATACGGTCTGTTCAGAGTAAAAAAGCTCACCGACCTTCAACGCTAAAGTACTTTCACGGAAAGCACCTGGCAGTTCGGCAAGATTTTCAATCACGCCACTGTAGGCAATCTGAACGTGGGCGAGAGCCTCGGTATTGAGCGTATCTACGATGATATGGGCGGTTTTTCGGATCTCATCTTCGGAAGAGGCTGACCTGACCGGGTGAAGGATAGAAAGTATATCCTTGCTGACCGGAACAAGATAGGTTTTTGCTCTGCGGGGAAAAAGATTTCTCAGGATCTCAATGATCGTATCAGTGAGTTCTTTTGTCTTCAGCAGATAGATCACCCGCTTTTCTTCAACCGGGATATGAAGACGTCCGGCACGCTCGTAAATATCATAAGCCGGAATACCGTTCTTCATCAGGCTCAGAAGAAAATCATTTTTATTATATTTTTCACGATAAGCGGTACAAAGACAGCGGATCTGCTCCAGGGCAGCAGCAGTCTCTTCAGGGGTATCAGCGGTGATCTGCATTGTCAGTCCGGTGAGACGCTTTAATTCGCTGAGTGCTTTTGTAAGTTCCGGGGTCTGTTCCATGAATTTTCTCCAAAATAAATTAAATGATGTCGGGGGTAAAAAGCCCAGTGTAAAAAATCTGTGCTGTGCAGATCTTTTTACAGAATAATAAAAAGGGTTGCACTTAATAAGTACAACCCCCTCATTTTATACTATTAGTTTGTAATAGTCAACTCAGTCTCTTTGTCGAATACGTGGATCTTCTCCATATCAAGAGCGAATACAGCTTTATCACCTGTTCTGAGTGTTGTACGTGGGTTAACACGTGCTGTCATCTGAGTTCCCTCGATATCGAAGTACAGGAATACTTCAGCTCCGAGAAGCTCGTATACTTTGATCGTAGATTCGATCACGCTGTCAGCAGAGTTGTTGATGAATGCCTGAGAATCATGAACATCTTCAGGACGGATTCCAAGAACAACTGTCTTTCCATCATAACCGCCATCGATCAGTGCTTTCTTTTTGGAAGCAGGAACTTTCAGTACATGCTTTCCAACTGTAAGAGTAACATCCTCTCCATTTACTGCACACTTGGCATCCATGAAGTTCATCTGCGGAGATCCGATGAATCCGGCAACGAACAGGTTGCAAGGTGTATTGTAAAGTGCCTGAGGTGTATCTACCTGCTGAACAACTCCGTCTTTCATAACAACGATTCTTGTTCCGAGTGTCATAGCCTCTGTCTGGTCATGAGTAACGTAGATGATCGTTGCACCAAGATTCTCATGAAGCTTGGAAATCTCGATACGCATCTGAACTCTCAGCTTTGCATCCAGGTTGGAAAGAGGCTCGTCCATAAGGAATACCTTAGGATTACGAACGATAGCACGACCCATGGCAACACGCTGTCTCTGTCCACCGGAAAGAGCCTTCGGCTTACGGTCAAGAAGTTTCTCAAGGTCAAGGATTCTTGCTGCTTCTCTGACCTTTTTGTCGATCTCAGCCTTCGGAACTTTACGAAGTTTCAGTCCGAATGCCATATTATCATATACCGTCATGTGAGGATACAGAGCGTAGTTCTGGAATACCATTGCGATATCACGGTCTTTTGCCTCAACATTATTCATTACTTTTCCGTCGATCTTGAATGTTCCGTCTGAAATATCTTCCAGTCCGGCGATCATACGAAGAGTTGTAGATTTACCACATCCTGAAGGTCCTACAAAGATGATAAACTCTTTGTCTGCGATCTCAAGGTTGAAATCTTTTACTGCGTGGAATCCGTTAGGATAAATTTTCTGGATACCCTTAAGGGATAAACTTGCCATTTTGAGTGCCTCCTTAAATCAATAAAATACTAAATAACTCATAGAGTCAGTATAAACCTGATTTATTTTCAGGGCAATGTAACGAGTGACTAAAAAAGGAAAGTAAAATTGTACAATTCAACCATACAAGAGTTGAAAAAAAGAAAGAACCGTTATATAATCATACCGATGAAGAAGGGGAGCTGGCTGAAGCCGGCTGAGAGGAGACTGACTGGTTTCGACCCGCAACCTGATTTGGATAATGCCAACGTAGGGAAATAGCGAAAAAGCAGCAGAGATTCCCCTATGGGAGTCTCTTTTTTCTATCTTCTGATTCATGACATCATTTCATACGAGTAGGAGGGATAAAATGCAGAAGAACAGGACAACGCATAGTACAACAGCAAAACTGGCGGTTGCAGGTCTGCTGACAGCGGCAGCCGTTGCGGGCAGTCTGCTCAGCGTGCCGGTAGCAGGAAGTAAGTGTGCACCGGTACAGCATATGGTAAATGTATTTGCCGCAGTAATACTTGGACCATGGTGGGGAGTGGGGATCGCATTTTGTGCGAGCTTTCTGAGAAATCTCATGGGAATTGGAAGCCTGCTTGCTTTTCCGGGCAGTATGGTAGGGGCATTGTGCTGTGGAATCGTTTATCATTTTACAAAACGGCTGGATGTAACATGTATCGCAGAAGCACTTGGGACAGGAGTACTGGGAGGACTTGCAGCTTATCCGGTGGCAAAGCTTCTAATGGGGCTTGAGCCGGGAGGCTTTACGGTTTATATGATTCCATTTTTTATTTCCACGCTTGCAGGAAGTATTTTAGCGTATATCGTCCTTCGGGTTCTTGAAAAAAGCCATGTCCTGGAGCAGATGAGGGAGAATTAATAAATGGAAAAGAATGTAAAAGTACACTGCCTTACCAATCCGGTTACGATGCAAAGTGTGGCGAATGTACTTCTGGCTGCAGGCGGAAGTGCAGTCATGGCACAGGATGAACAGGAAGTGGAAGAGATCACGGCGATCTGTCAGGCCACTTTACTGAATACCGGTGTGCCGGACGAAAGAAAGATCAGATCCTGTATTCTTGCCGGAAAATGTGCGAACAGACTGGGGCATCCGGTAGTGCTGGATCCGGTCGGTGCAGGGGCCAGCAAATTCCGGAGAAAGAAGATCGGACAGCTTCTGCAATCGGTCGTTCCTTCTATTATAAGATGCAATCAGGAAGAAGCGTCTGCATTATTGCGTGCAGAGGATGAAAAGGAATTTCTGGTTTTAGGAACTGAAAGGCAGAAAATAGAAGGAACGGCAGAAAGCTGTCAGCAGGATGGTGATGCAGTATTTTCAGGAATCCAGAGTGGTGGAGTAGAAAGCTCACTGGAACTGGAGCTGGAAAAAGCCCGGAGGCTGGCAGTCAGACTGGCAAAAAAATATCGTTGTACGGTTTGTATGACCGGGGAGCAGGATGTGATCTCTGATGGAGAACGAGTGAAAGTTATCTCAGGAGGGGATGGACGAATCTGCAGAATTACCGGAAGCGGCTGTATGCTTTCCGCATTATGTGCATTAAAATGCGGAGACGGAACAGACTCTTTTGAGGCCGCGGCTGAAGCGGCTGAAACATGGCGACACTGTGCGGAAAGAGCCGGGGAGACTGTGGATGAAAAAGAGGAAGGAATAGGAAGTTTTCAGATAAGGCTGCTGGATGCTTTGTCATTGAAGATGGAAATGGAGCGAGGCAGGAGAATGGAGGTGCAGAGCAGGATGAAACAGAACAAAAAAAGATATATTTCACCGGAGCAGCTCAGGCTTTATGCGGTGACAGACAGAAAATGGCTCGCGGAAGGCGAGACACTGGAGACAGTAGTGGAGACACTGGTGCGTTCAGGCGTGACGTGTGTACAGCTCCGGGAGAAACACGCTTCGGATGAAGAAATTATTTCAGAAGGAAAGAAATTAAATGAGATCTGTAGAAAGCACCATGTGCCATTGATTGTAAATGACCGGCCGGATCTTGCCAAAAAGATCGGTGCAGCCGGAGTTCATGTGGGGCTGTCTGATATGGGAATTGAAAAGGCGAGAGAACTGCTGGGAGAAGATTTTATTATCGGGGGCAGTGCCCATAATGTAAAAGAAGCTCTGCAGGCACAAAAGGCAGGTGCAGACTACATTGGATGCGGTGCAGTCTTTGGAAGTCAGACCAAGTCAGATGTGACGACTCTTGCGAAAGAGGAACTGTGTGCAATCTGCGAGGCAGTGGAGATCCCGGTTGTAGCCATCGGCGGAATCACCGCAGAAAATATAAAAGAACTGACTGGAACAGGCATTGACGGAGTAGCTGTAGTGAGCGGATTATTTGCAGCAAAAGACAAGCCGGAGATGGTGCGACGTTTTTTGAAAGCATTTGAAATGAAAAAGGTGCTTACCATCGCAGGAAGTGACTGCAGTGGAGGAGCAGGAATCCAGGCAGATCTTAAGACAATGGCAGCCAATGGTGTGTATGGAATGAGTGCTGTCATGGCATTGACGGCACAGAATACCACCGGAGTACAGGGAATCATGGAAGTGACACCGGAGTTTGCCGGGCAGCAGATAGACAGTATTTTTACAGATATTCGCCCGGATGCTGTGAAGATCGGAATGCTTTCTTCCGGGGAAATCATTCATGTTGTGGCAGAAAAGCTGAAAGAATATCAGGCAGAGCATATCGTTCTTGATCCGGTGATGGTATCAACCAGTGGTCATCGGCTGATACAGAAAGATGCGGAGCAATCTCTGAAGAAAGAGCTTTTTCCGCTGGCGGAGCTGATCACACCGAATATCCCGGAGGCAGAGGTGCTTAGCGGAAGGAAGATTAAAAATGCACAGGATATGGAGTCAGCAGCGGAAAAGATTGTAGAGGAGTATGGCTGTGCAGTTTTATTGAAAGGTGGTCATCGGATCAACGATGCAAATGATTTCCTCTGTACGGGGGAGAAAAAAGTCTGGATCTGTGGTGAGCGGGTGGAAAATCCCAATACCCACGGAACCGGTTGTACTCTTTCCAGTGCGATCGCCTCGAATCTTGCAAAAGGTGTAGGAATGGAAGAGGCGGTGCAGAAGGCAAAAGAATATCTGACGGAGGCATTAAAAGAACAACTGGATTTAGGAGCAGGTTCGGGACCGATGGATCATACACTGGGAAAAATAATTTTTGAATAAGTAGTTCTAAAGAAAAAATCAGAGACAAATAAGCAGAAAAGGAGAGGAAAAATGGCAGAATATACGACGCAGATGGATGCGGCAAGGAAGGGAATCATCACAGAGCAGATGAAGATCGTGGCAGAAAAGGAATTTATGCCGGTAGAAAAATTAAGAGAACTGGTGGCTGAGGGAAAAGTAGCAATCTGTGCGAACAAATTACATAAGTCATTGGATCCGGAAGGGGTAGGAAGTATGCTCCGTACCAAGATCAATGTCAATCTTGGAGTATCAAGAGACTGTAAAGATTATGATATAGAGATGCAGAAGGTCATGAGTGCGGTCAATCTCGGGGCTGAGGCGATCATGGATCTTTCCAGCCACGGGAATACGCAGCCGTTCCGTCAGAAGCTGACAAGCGAGTGTCCGGCAATGATTGGAACCGTTCCGGTTTATGACAGTGTGATTCATTATCAGAGAGATCTGTCAGAGCTGACGGCAAAAGATTTTGTGGATGTTGTACGTCTGCACGCACAGGACGGAGTAGATTTTGTGACGCTGCACTGCGGAATTACAAGAAAGACGATCGATCAGATCAAGAAGCATAAAAGAAAGATGAATATCGTCAGTCGTGGCGGAAGTCTTGTCTTTGCGTGGATGAGCATGACAGGAGAAGAAAATCCATTTTATGAATATTATGATGAAATCCTTGATATTTGTGAAGAATATGATGTGACAATCTCACTGGGAGATGCGTGCAGACCGGGATGCCTGGCAGATGCGACCGATGTATGTCAGATTGAGGAGCTTGTCCGCCTGGGTGAGCTGACAAAGCGTGCCTGGGATCATAATGTGCAGGTTATGGTAGAAGGACCGGGACATGTGCCGTTGGATCAGGTAGCAGCCAATATGAAAGTTCAGCAGACGATCTGTATGGGAGCACCGTTCTACGTACTTGGACCATTGGTTACGGATATTGCACCGGGGTACGATCACATTACGGCAGCAATCGGTGGTGCTGTGGCAGCAATGAACGGAGCAGCATTCCTTTGTTACGTTACACCGGCAGAGCATCTTGCCCTTCCAAATGTTGAGGATGTAAAGCAGGGAATTATTGCATCAAAGATTGCAGCTCATGCAGCAGATATAGCCAAGGGAATCCCACATGCAAGAGATATTGATGATAAGATGGCCGATGCACGCCGGGTACTGGATTGGGATGCACAGTTTGAATGTGCATTAGATCCGGAAACTGCAAAAGCAATCCGGGATGACCGTCTGCCGGAAGATGACCACAGCGATACATGCAGTATGTGCGGTAAATTCTGTGCAGTCCGCAGTATGAATAAGGCACTGGCAGGAGAACATATTGACATTCTGTAAGAACAAACATAGTGGTATTTTGTAAAAACAATCATATTGATATTCTGTAAGAATGGGCGGGTTGACCTTTATGGGGCAATCCGCTACAATATTTTAGAAGACAGGATTTATAAATATCAGAAGAAAAGAGGAAATTATTATGGCAAATCCAGTAGTTACATTTGAAATGGAAAATGGCGATATTATGAAAGCAGAACTGTATCCGGAGATCGCACCGAATACAGTGAATAATTTTGTATCTCTCGTAAAAAAAGGTTTTTATGACGGACTGATCTTTCATCGTGTGATCAGCGGATTTATGATTCAGGGGGGATGCCCGGACGGAACCGGAATGGGCGGTCCGGGATATTCGATCAAAGGTGAGTTTGCACAGAATGGTGTGACGAATGATCTCGCACATGATGCCGGAGTCCTTTCCATGGCACGTGCAATGCATCCGGATTCAGCAGGAAGCCAGTTCTTTATCATGCATAAGAAAGCACCGCATCTGGATGGAGCTTATGCCGCATTTGGTAAGATTACAGAGGGAATGGATGTTGTGAACAAGATTGCTGAGACAGCAACCGATTACAGTGACCGTCCGCTGGAGAAGCAGGTTATGAAAAAAGTGACTGTGGAGACATTTGGAGAAGAGTATCCTGAGCCGGAGACAGTATAATCCCACGATATGCGAATATTGGGCAGGATTGTGGGAGTGCGTAGTGCGAAACAATCCGTTGGCATCATTGTTGGGGGCTTTTGCTCCCAACATCTTATTATTTTTATAAAATTATTAGCACTCTATTTAAAAGAGTGCTAATTTTCTATTGACTTTTAAATTTTGCTGTACTAGAATGTCCATTAGGTAATAAATATGCTATGTAAAAGCATGCAGAAAGAATACAAAAGGATCACAGATTGTGAACAAATAAAAAAGGAGTGCAGTAAAATGGCAGTTAAGAAAGGTACTTTATCAATCGACAGCGAAAATATTTTCCCGATTATTAAGAAATGGGTTTATTCGGATCATGATATTTTTGTCCGTGAGCTGGTGTCCAACGGATGTGATGCGATCACCAAGCTGAAAAAGCTGGATATGATGGGCGAGTATGAACTCCCGGAGGGTTATAAGCCAAAGATTGAAGTCATTGTCAATCCGGAAGAGAAGACGATGAAATTTATTGATAACGGACTTGGAATGACAGCGGAAGAAGTAGAAGAGTATATTACGCAGATTGCATTTTCAGGTGCAACGCAGTTCCTTGAGAAGTATAAAGACAAGACGACAGAGGATGATATGATCGGTCATTTCGGACTTGGATTCTACTCCGCATTTATGGTAGCAGATGAAGTTCAGATTGATACACTTTCCTATAAAGAAGGTGCAAAACCGGTTCACTGGGCAAGTGAAGGTGGTACAGAGTATGAGATGCAGGAAGGCAGCAGAACGACCGTTGGAAGTGAGATCACTCTGTATCTGAATGAAGACAGCCTGGAATTTGCAAATGAATACCGTGCAAGAGAAGTGCTTGAGAGATACTGCTCTTTTATGCCGGTAGAGATCTTCCTTTCCAGAGCAAATGCAGAACCGGAGTATGATACCATTGATGAAGCTGATGTACTCGATACAGATACCGTTGTTGAGCATATCACAGAAGAGCCAAAGGAAGGCGAAGAGGGTGAGCCAAAGCAGAAGGCAAAGATTGTAAGACGCCCGGTTTCCATCAGCGATATCCATCCGCTGTGGACAAAAAATCCGAGTGAGTGTACGAAGGAAGAATATATTGAGTTCTACCGCAAGGTATTTATGGACTACAAAGAACCATTATTCTGGATCCACTTAAATATGGATTATCCATTTAATTTAAAGGGAATCCTTTATTTCCCGAAGATCAATACAGAGTATGAATCTATTGAAGGAAAGATCAAACTGTATAACAACCAGGTATTTATTGCCGATAATATTAAAGAAGTGATTCCGGAGTTCCTGATGGTACTGAAAGGAGTCATTGATTGCCCGGATCTGCCGCTGAATGTATCAAGAAGTGCATTGCAGAATGATGGATTCGTAAATAAAGTTGCGGATTATATTTCTAAGAAAGTAGCAGATAAACTCAATGGCATGTTTAAGACAGACCGTGAGAATTATGAAAAATACTGGGACGATATCAGTCCGTTCATCAAGTTTGGATGCCTGAAAGATGAAAAATTCGGTGAGAAGATGAAAGATTCCATGCTTTATAAGAATCTTGAGCATAAGTATCTGACACTGGAAGATATCATCAAAGAAGCCAAAGGCGAGGCTGAGGTGGAAGAAGCTGCAAAAGAAGAGGCTGCAAAGAATGAAGAGTCAAAAGCAGGAAATACTGAGGCAGAAGCAAAGTCAGAAGAGGCAGAATCCACGGATGCAGATGCTGAAAAAGAGCCGGAGAAGACAAGGATTTTCTATGTAACCGATGAGGTACAGCAGAGCCAGTATATCAATATGTTCAAGGCACAGGGACAGGATGCGATCATCCTGACGCACAATATTGATTCTGCATTTATCACTTATCTGGAGCAGAAGCATCAGGAAGTTCAGTTCTTAAGAATTGATGCAGATGTGCATGATTCTCTGAAAGATGAAGTGGCAGAAGATGAGAAAGAAGCATTCCAGAAGACAGCAGAAAGTCTGGTGGAGATCTTCAGAAAAGAGCTTGGTAATGATAAGCTGGAAGTAAAAGTTGAAAAGCTGAAAGATGATAAGGTTGCATCAATGGCAGTTCTGTCAGAAGAGAACAGAAGAATGCAGGAGATGATGAAGATGTATGGCATGAGCGGAATGGATCCGTCTATGTTTGGCAGTCAGGCAACGCTGGTACTGAATGCAAATCATCCACTGGTACAGTTCCTTGTAGAGCATAAGCGGAGCAAGAATGTACCGGTCATCTGCAAGCAGTTGTATGATCTTGCAATGCTGGCACATAAGCCGTTAAGTCCGGAAGAAATGACAGCATTTGTTCAGAGAAGTAATGAGATTATGATGTTACTGACAAAGTAATACCTGTTTAAATTTGTAGTTGTTTGGGAGATACGCTTGTAAAGAAAAAGACTTCTTTGTGACGAATCGGACGCGGAAAGCAGGGATATTCCTTCGCAGTGCAGGCCCGCTTTACCTCAGCCCGTTGACCGTTTGTAACTCGAAAGTGGAAATCTTCGTGCAATGGCACTCGATTTACTTTCTCTAACAAACGCTGCAAAGTGTCTTCGGAACGCTCCCTGCTAATGCACCTGCTCAGGAACACCTTGCTTTCCGCTGACCATCTCGATAAGAAGTTTTTAGCTCCACAGCGTATTCACTCAACAATGCAAATTTAAAAAAAATAGAAAAAAGCCGGATGGCTATTGACTAAGATATTCGATCGTAAATATTAGATAGTAGATATTGTATTGACTAGATGCCAGGGTCAAAAGGTCTAAGCCCACATGAGCTTGCTCATAGGTGGGTGAAAGACCTTAGAACCCGCCCCGATATGAGCATCAAAGTCGGGGGCTTTTGACCCCGACATCTTTACTATTGGACAGATCATTTATCTTAGTTGATAGCCATCCGGCTTTCTACTTCTTATTTGAAATTTCGTGTTTGTTGAGAGAAAATGTTCCGGTGCGAGAAAAGCATTCTGATTTGAAAAATCCAATATCCGCCCTTGCTGTTGCGTGAGCAGTGCATTGACAGGGAGCGTTCCGAAGACACTTTGCCCAACTTGTTAAGGAACGTAAACAGGAGTGCCTCTGCACGAGTGTTTCCACGTTCCTGTTACAAGTTGTCAACGGGCTGAGGTAAAGCGGGTCCTGCACTGCGATGCAACAACAAGGGCGGATATGGACGCTCTTCTGTCAGAAACACTTCCTGCTGTTGCGATATTTTCACCCCAACAAATACAAATTTACCTTCCTTACGCAATCTCAAATTCAATTTCTTTTTTTAGAAAGAATTTCTTTACCATTTCATCCCAGGCATGTTCTAAAGATTTATCCATTGTAAAAGTACGGAAAGAAGTTCCGGTAATACAGGTCAGATGCATACCGTCGAATTTCAGATTCAGGTAAAGTCCCTGCACATCTTCCGGGGACATTTCAGGAACAGTCTGCTCCATAAGCCGGACGATATTATCCGGTGACAGACTCAGGATCAAGCGGAAACTCAAAGGTGTCCGCTTTCCTTTGATGAGGGAAAAGCAAAATTCCCGGATATCTCCCCAGCGGGAATATTCTTCCAAAGGAGTGGGAGAAGATTCAGATTCGTATCCGTCCGGTGCATCAAAAAAATCTTTTTGGAGATATCCATCCAGTTTGAACGTGTTAAAAGTTACGATCTCGCCTTCAATAAAAGAAAAGCGGTCGAAAGTCTCTGTCATCAGAAGCTGGGACATAAATTTTTTAACATTCGTCAATGTCAGTGAAATCATAGTTAAAATCCTTTCGGGAAAATAAAGTCTCGTTGCTCCATGCAGATCAGAAAACTTAATAAATTAAGCTTCTTCTTTGTGCTTTGGCAGGATCAGACTTAAGAGCAGGGAGACAACAAAAACTCCTGCAACTGCATTTCCGTTGAAAATATCACCGACTTCAGATGGGAAGGCGGAGAAAAAGTTTCCGGAAGTCTGGGTCAGTCCGACACCGATTGCAAAAGAAAGGGAAACGATGATCATTGTCCGGTCATCGAATTTACATTCTTTCAGCATCTTGATTCCCTCATACATGATCGATCCGAACATCATAACAGTACAGCCTCCAAGAACAGCCTGTGGGAGAGAGTTGAAGAATGCTCCCAGCGGCGGGAAAAGAGAGGCAAGAATCAGGATTAATGCTCCCATCAGGATCGTAAATCGGTTGATTACACCGGTCATGGTCACCAGTCCTACATTCTGACTGAAAGAAGTCAGCGGAAGGCATCCGAAGCAGCCGGAAATGGCACTGGAAAAGCCGTCTACAGCAAGAGAACCCTGCAGTTCTTCCATTTTCAGATCACGGTGGAGAGCACCGGTTGCAACAGCCGTTGTAGCACCGGTTGTCTCTGCGGCAGATACAAGGAATACGATCGCAATCGTGAGAAAAGCCCCAAGATCAAAGACCGGTTTGTGATCCGTGAAGAAGACCAGTTTCGGAAGACTGAAATATCCAACCTGGTGGATGGTTGTTCCGATGCTGGAGAAGTTGATCATTTTTGCGACCCCTGTAACTGTAAAAAGTGCAGAAATGATATATCCGACGATCAGTCCGACCAGAATGTTCAGGTTCTTATAGACACCTTTCAGGAGATAACGGGAAACCAGACATACAACCAGTGTGATCAGTCCGATCAGTAAATGATACCAGGAACCGAAGTCTTCTGCACCATTACCACCGCCCCAGGAATCCATTCCGACGGATAGCAGGGAGTAACCGATGGCGATGACCACGCAGGCTGATACCACAGGAGTAAGAAAACGTTTCCAGTATTTGGCACTTAAACCAACCAGGCCTTCAAAAATACCGCCAAGGATGACTGCCCCGATCATTCCTTCATATCCGAGTTCGGGATTAGTACAGATCATCAGAAGACTTCCGAGAAATGTAAAACTGACACCCATTACAATAGGAAGTCTTGATCCAATCTTCCAGATCGGATACAACTGCATACATGTACCGATTCCGGCAGCAAACATAGCACACTGGAGAAGCTGGGTGATCTCAGCACCTGTCAGTGGCTCACCGGATCCACGTACCAGTGCGGCGCTGCATACAATCAGAACCGGTGCAAGATTGGAGACGAACATTGCCAGTACGTGCTGAAGACCAAAAGGAATTGCTTTCCCCAGTGGAACACGTCCGTTCAGACGATAAATATTTTCCGTGCT
Source organism: [Ruminococcus] lactaris ATCC 29176 (assembly GCF_025152405.1). Lineage (NCBI taxonomy): Bacteria > Bacillati > Bacillota > Clostridia > Lachnospirales > Lachnospiraceae > Mediterraneibacter > [Ruminococcus] lactaris. The sequence continues at coordinate 2,225,683 of NZ_CP102292.1, read as the reverse complement.
GACAGCAGCAACGGGAGTTTCTTTTTTTTCATTTGTCATGATTTTGTCCTCTGTCTTTCCTTTATGATATCGTTAATTATAGGGTCGGAGAGGTTCAGATGTCAAATTTGACTTTTATCTGAAAAAAACGTATTATAAATAGTTAGAAATCTCAGTCTTGAAAGAGAGAAAAGAATGGAAAAAAGAAAGAAAAAAATTTCACGAATCTATATTGGAGCAGGCTGTATTACTGTGCTGATTCTTCTGGGAGTCGTGATCCACGGAGTGAAGCAGTTTACAGCAGAAAATGCAGATACAAAAAAGGGAATTGAATATATTCAGTCAAAGGAAAATGAAGAGGTCAAGGTGATCGAGCAGAAGATTGCCAGCCTGGAGGCAAAAGACCCGGCATCAGGGGATACAGAGAGAAGTCTGAAAGATCGTTTTTCAGGTGCAGTGGTGATGGGAGATTCAATCAGCAGTGGATTCAGTGAATATGACGTACTGAATGCCTCAAGTGTTGTTGCAAAGAGGGGGATACAACTGGAGGGACTGGACGAGCAGATCAGTCAGGCAAAAAAGCTGAACCCACAGGTCGTGTTCCTGTCGTATGGGATGAATGATGTGATCGCAACAGACGGAGATACAGAAGCGTTTATTAAGAAATATGCAGCGGTGATCGAGTCGATCACGAAAGAGATGCCGTCCGTCCGTATTTATATCAATTCGATCTTTCCGGTCAGTGCATCTGCGGCTGAAAAAGAACCGGCACTGGCGAAAATTGCAGATTATAATACTGCATTGCAGGAAATGTGCGATGGAAAGCATTTGGGATTTATTGATAATACCGGACTTGTGCAGGAAAATTATTATGAAGAAGACGGGATTCATTTCAAGGCAGAATTTTATCCGGTCTGGGCAACGAATATGGCGGAGGTAGCAACATTATGACAAGACAGAGACAGGGAATATGGAAAGCTGCATCGTATGCGGTGTTGCTTCTGATTCTCGGTTATATTGCCCTGCTTATGATTTATGTAAGCGGAAGTAACCGCTCTTTTTCAGAGATGGAGAGTTCCATGGAGAAAGTCATTGATACGACCGGAATGAAGAAACTGGACGGTCAGATGCTCAAGCGGAACTTCGGGCTGAACAGTACAGATTATGAGGGTGTGATGTATTATTCTTCTGAATCAAGTATCGATGCCGAGGAAGTCCTGATGATCTGTGTCAAAAAGAGCAGTCAGACGGAGCAGGTGACAGATGCGGTAGAACAGCGGCTGCAGGAGCGGAAAAAAGATTTTGAGGGATATCTGCCGGAGCAGGAGAAACTTTTGGAAGAGGCACAGACCAGTGTCCGTGGGAATTATATTTTTTATGTAGTATCTTCAAAGGCATCTGAGTACAGAGCTGCTTTTGACCAGAGCTTGTAGAAGGGAAAGAAGGATGTTATTTAGCAGTCTTACGTTTATATTTTTATTTTTGCCGGTCGTTCTGGCAGTATATTATCTCGCACCGCTTAAGATACGCAACTTACTGCTTCTGCTGGCAAGCCTGATCTTTTATGCATGGGGTGAACCGGTGTATGTGGTTCTGATGATCTTAAGTATTCTTCTGAATTATTGCTGTGGAAGAGAGATTGCGGCAAATGCAGAGGATGAGAGAAAGGCTCACCGGGGAATGATCTTTGCGGTGGCTGTGAATCTGGCTCTTTTGTTTTTCTTTAAGTATTACGGATTTTTCCTGGAGCTGGTCAATTCCGTGACTTCAGTGGAACTTACTTACCGCGAACTGGCTCTGCCGGTGGGGATTTCTTTCTATACTTTTCAGGGCATTTCCTATGTGGTGGATGTCTATCGGGGAAAAGCAAAGGCACAGAGGAGTCTTTTGAATTTTGCACTTTATATCGCCCTGTTCCCGCAACTGATCGCGGGGCCGATTGTGCGGTATGAAGATATAGAACCACAGCTTGCACAGAGGAAAGTCTCCGCAAGAAAGCTGGGACAGGGGGCAATGCTGTTCCTGATCGGTCTTGCAAAAAAGGCAGTACTTGCGGATACATTTAAGACAGTATTTGAGGAGATTTCAGCCATTTCAGCAAGTAACCTTTCTGTTCCGATGGCATGGATCGGCTGTATCACATATGCGTTTGAGATCTATTATGATTTTAGCGGATATTCTGATATGGCGATCGGACTTTCGAGGATGTTCGGTTTTGAACTGAAGAAGAATTTTGATCATCCTTATGTGTCGAGAAGTGTGACGGAATTTTGGAGAAGATGGCATATTTCATTGAGTACCTGGTTTCGTGAATACGTCTATATCCCTTTGGGCGGAAACCATTGCAGTGGAGGAAGGCATATCCTGAATCTGCTGATCGTCTGGACGCTGACGGGAATGTGGCATGGAGCTGCCTGGAATTTTATTGTGTGGGGATTTTATTACGGAGTCCTGATGGTGATGGAAAAATATGTATGGGGGTCAGAAGTGGACCGGTTGCCGTCACCGCTCAGAAGAATCTATACGGCAGTCTGCGTGCTGGTCGGCTGGGTCTTCTTCTTTAGTCCGAGCCTGGGAGCAGCCTTCCGTTATCTTGGAGCAATGGTCGGAACAGGGGGCGGGCTGCTGGATGCGGGGGCAGGGTATGTCTTCTTTTCCCACTGGCTGTATTATCTGCTGGCGGTGGTCGGAATGTCGGCATTTGGAGGCAGATTGCTGAGAAGGATCATCAGTTTGCCGGAGAGTGAGACGGCACGAACAGTTGTAGCTGGGATTTTATTTTTCGGAATGATGGCAATTTCGGTGGCATTTCTGGTAACAGAGACATATCAGCCATTTTTATATTTCAGATTTTAAAAGAAGAAAGACCGGAGCCAGAAGGTGAATGAAAATGCGTAGCCAAAGGGCTGATTCAGGTGAAAGAGTATGAAGAAAAAGAAGCAGAGAGGCTCATTAGAGCGGGTGACAGGGACAATTTTTATTTTGGTATTGTTTGTATTTCTTTTGATCAATATCATTGTACCGGATAAAGAAAAGTCAGTGCAGGAGAACAGAATGCTTGCATCTGCTCCGAAATGGAACTGGGGAAATGTGATTTCGGGCGATTATATGGAAAAGTTTGAGCGGTATATGTCAGATCAGTTTGTCGGCAGAGATTTCTGGAGAACGATCAAGGTCGGTGTGGACAGACTGGCAGGTGTCAGCAAGGAACATGGAGTATACATAGGAAAAGACGGACAACTGCTGGAGGAGATCGAGCTGCCGAACCAGGAATATCTGGCAGACAATCTGAAATCCATTCAGAATTTTGCCGAGACGAATACGGATCTTCCGGTGAGGATGATGCTTGTACCGGATGCGGCAGGGGTTCTTGGAGCAAAGCTTCCGGCTATGGCAGAAGTGGAGAATCAGACACAGCTCATAAGCATGGTAAAGAAGGAACTGGGAAGTTCCGTTGAATGGATCGATGCAGCCTCAGCCCTGAATAAGCACCGGAATGAAAAGATTTATTATAAGACGGATCATCACTGGACTTCCCTGGGGGCTTTTTATGCATTTCAGGAGGCAGCTCCTTCGCTGGGAATCGAGGGAGACATTTCAGGGAAATATGTATCTTATGCGGTTTCCAATGATTTTAACGGAATGCTGGCATCCAAAAGCGGTGTTTATCTGAGCGAGAAAGAGCAGGTTGATATTTATGTTCCGAGTGACAGTGATACAGATGTGATCGTAGATTATGTAGATGAAGGAAAAAGGACGACTTCTCTTTTTGATTCTTCAAAGCTGGATACAAAGGATCAGTATGATGTCTTTTTGGGAGGAGATTTTTCTGTTGTAGATATTAAGACGGTGTCGACAGAAAGCAAAAGACTGCTTCTGATCAAGGACTCTTTTGCAGACTGCTTTGTGCAGTTTTTAACACCGTATTACCGGGAGATCGTTGTGGTCGATCCGAGATATTATAGTGGCACGATCGAGGAACTGCTCAGTTCCTACAGGATCTCAGAGGTGCTGTTCCTTTACAGTGGAAATACATTTTTTACAGATAATAATATAAGTGGAGTGTTGACGGGTGAGTAATCGGATCAGAGAAGAATTTATACAGAAAAAAGAACCGGTAAGACTGAATAAGTATTTAAGTGAGGCGGGAGTGTGTTCCAGAAGGGAGGCAGACCGCCTCATTGAGACCGGAAAGGTGAGTGTGGACGGAAAGCGTGCCGGAATGGGAATGAAGATTTATCCGGGACAGACGGTCAAAGTGGGAAATAAGACCGTATCAAGGCAGGATGAGATGATCGTGCTTGCGGTAAATAAGCCAAAAGGCATCGTCTGCACAGAAGAAAGGCGGGAACGCGACAGCATTGTGCGTTTCCTGAATTATCCGGTGAGGGTGACTTATATCGGAAGGCTGGACAAGGATTCCAGAGGTCTGCTGTTGATGACGAATAATGGAGATATCATCAATAAGATCATGAGGGCGGCAAATTATCATGAGAAAGAATACAAAGTAACGGTGGATCATGAGATCACAGAGGATTTCCTTAAGAAAATGTCCCGGGGAGTGGCAATCCTGGATACGGTGACAAGACCGTGTAAAGTAGAGAAATTGGGGAAATATACATTTAAGATCATATTGACGCAGGGATTGAACCGTCAGATCCGCAGAATGTGTGAAGCACTGGGGTATGAGGTAAAAGATCTTTTGAGGGTCCGGGTGATGAATATTACGCTGGACGGACTGAAAGAGGGAAAATACCGCAAGCTGACAGACCGGGAATTAAATGAGCTGGATCAGTTACTGGAGCAGTCTTCCAGTCTTCCGGGCGGACGGGAAAGCAGGCAGGAGAGAAAAGATGGAGCAGGAAAAAAATAAAATGGAGCAGGGAAAAAGTAAGCAGCAGCGGATGCGGGAACTGGTAGAACTTCTGAACCGGGCGAGAAAGGCATACGAGCAGGACAATACAGAGATCATGAGTAACTATGAATATGACAGGCTCTATGATGAACTGGAAGAACTGGAAAAAGAACTGGGAACAAAGATGGCGAACAGTCCGACGGTCAATGTCGGTTATGAGGTGGTCAGTGGACTGCCGAAAGAACGCCATGAGCGGCCGATGCTGTCACTGGATAAGACAAAGGAAGTAGAGCGGCTGAAAGAATTTCTTGGCACGAAGAAAGCGATGATTTCCTGGAAACTGGACGGACTGACCATTGTTCTCACGTATCAGGGCGGAGAACTGGTCAAAGCGGTCACAAGAGGAAATGGAATCGAGGGAGAGGTCATCACGAACAATGCAAAGGTTTTTCAGAATGTGCCGCTGCATATTCCGTACCAGGGTGAGCTGGTTCTGCGTGGAGAGGCAGTGATTTCCTATAAAGATTTTGAGGCGATCAATGAAAAGATCGAAGATGTCGATGCAAAATATAAAAATCCGCGAAATCTGTGCAGTGGCTCTGTGAGGCAGTTGAATAATGAGATCACCGCAAAAAGAAATGTGAAGTTTTTCGCATTTACGCTGGTGCGTGCGGAAGAGGTAGATTTTCATAATTCAAGAATGTATCAGATGCAGTGGCTGAAGGAGCAGGGATTTGATGTGGTGGAACATCATCCTGTGACGGCAGAAACAATCGAAGAGGAAGTAGCATGGTTTGCAAAGGCAATCGGGAAAAATGAAATCCCGTCTGACGGACTGGTACTGGTCTATGATGATATTGCCTATGGACAGTCACTGGGAACGACCGCAAAGTTTCCGAGAGATTCTTTTGCATTTAAATGGGCAGATGAGATTCGGGAGACAACGCTTCTTGAGATTGAGTGGAGTCCGTCAAGAACGGGACTGATCAATCCGGTTGCGGTTTTTGAACCAGTAGAACTGGAAGGAACGACGGTCAGCCGTGCCAGTGTGCATAATATCAGTATTATGGAAGAGCTGGAACTGGGAGTCGGTGATACGATCCAGGTGTATAAGGCCAACATGATCATTCCGCAGATCGCAGAGAATCTGACACGGAGCGGTGTAAAAGATATTCCGACAGTCTGTCCGGTCTGTGGTGGTACGACAAAGATTTCCATGGAAAATGAGACAAAGACGTTATTCTGCACGAACCCGGAATGTCAGGCGAAGCACGTAAAAGCGTTCAGCCTGTTCGTAAGCAGGGATGCGATGAATATCGAAGGACTTTCAGAGGCGACACTGGAAAAATTCATTCTGCATGGGTATGTGAAAGATTTTACGGATCTGTTCCATCTGGACCGGTATGAGGAAGAAATTAAGAGCATGGATGGATTTGGAGAGAAATCTTATCAGAAGCTGCTCAGAAATATTGAAAACGCAAGGAAGACAACGCTGGCACGACTGATCTACAGTCTTGGAATCCCGAATATCGGAAGTGCCAATGCGAAGGTCATCTGTAAAGCATTCGGAGATGATCCAAAGCGTGCGGAAGAGGCAACCGAAGAAGAACTGGTAGAGATTCAGGGCATTGGCGGGATCATGGCAAAGACCTATGTAGAATATTTTGCTGATCCGAAGCATCGGGAGATCTACCGCAGACTGCTGGACGAGGTAGAGCTGCAGAAGGAGGTTGTGACAGAGGACAGTCAGAAATTCTCGGGGATCAATTTCGTGATCACAGGAAGTGTGGAACATTTTGCCAATCGGGCAGAGGTAAAAGCGGAAATAGAGAAGCGTGGAGGAAAGGTAACCGGCAGTGTGACATCAAAGACCGGTTATCTGATTAATAATGATGTAAATTCAACTTCTTCAAAGAACAAAAAGGCGAGAGAACTTGGAGTGCCGATCATTTCGGAAGAGACGTTGATCGGGATGCTGGAACAGTAGTGTGGTGTTAAAATTGTGTAAGAGTTCACAGTTTATTTATTTGAATATTTGAAGTGATTGTACTATAATGAACTGCGGATCGTCAGGATTCTGCAAAATGAAACAGAGGTTGGAGACCTCTGGCTGTGATATTTATGAATTTTTCAGGCAGGATACGACGGGACGCAGGAAGCAAATGAAACAGGAGAAGAAAGGGAAAGCGTATGTCAGATCAGGATTTCGTTATTGTGGACGAAGAAAAAGATTCTGAGATTCCACAGGAAAAAGAGAACCGGACAGAGGATTCCCGTAAGGAAGTGGTCAAAGACGCTGAAAAGGAGCGTGAGGATGATGACGGTTACGAGAAGATCTGCTTTATCTGTCACAGACCGGAGAGTGTGACCGGGAAGATGATCGATCTTCCGAATCATATTACGGTGTGTCCGGACTGTATGCAGAGAAGCTTTGATGCGATGAGCAGCAGTCCTCTGGATCTGGGAAAAATGATGAATATGCCGGGCGTGCAGTTTCTGAATCTTTCTGATTTGGAAGGAATGCAGCCAGAAGCAAAAAAGATCAAGAAGAAAAAAGAGAAACCAAAGGAATTTCCGGAGCTGGATATTAAAAATATTCCTGCACCGCATAAGATCAAGGCCAGACTGGATGAGTATGTGGTAGGTCAGGAACGTGCAAAGAAGACCATGGCAGTGGCGGTCTATAATCATTATAAGCGGGTGGCAACCAATACGATGGATGATATTGAGATTGAAAAATCTAATATGCTGATGATCGGACCGACCGGAAGTGGAAAGACATATCTGGTGAAGACACTGGCAAGATTGCTGGATGTGCCGCTGGCGATCACGGATGCGACTTCCCTGACAGAGGCCGGTTATATCGGAGATGATATCGAGAGCGTTGTATCAAAGCTGCTTGCGGCAGCAGATAATGATGTAGAACGTGCAGAACAGGGAATTATTTTTATTGATGAGATTGACAAGATCGCCAAGAAAAAGACTTCCAGCCAGCGGGATGTGAGCGGAGAATCCGTACAGCAGGGAATGCTGAAGCTCTTAGAAGGCAGTGAGGTAGAAGTACCTGTGGGAGCGAACAGCAAGAATGCAATGGTTCCGCTGACCACAGTGAACACAAAGAATATTCTGTTCATCTGCGGAGGAGCATTCCCGGATATTGAAGAGATCATCAAAGAACGTCTTCAGAAGAAGACGTCCATGGGATTTAATTCAGAGCTGAAGGATACATATGAACATGACGAGAATCTTCTGTCAAAGGTTACGGTAGAAGATCTGCGTAAGTTCGGCATGATCCCGGAGTTTCTCGGAAGGCTTCCGATCATCTTTACCCTGAAAGGACTGGATAAAGAGATGCTGGTGAAGATCTTAAGAGAGCCGAAGAATGCGATCCTGAAGCAGTACCAGAAGCTTCTGGCACTGGATGAAGTGAAACTGGATTTTGATGACAGTGCATTGGAAGCGATTGCGGAAAAAGCGATGGAGAAAGATACCGGAGCAAGAGCACTTCGTGCAATTATAGAGGAATTTATGCTGGATATCATGTATGAGATTCCGAAAGATGATAATATCGGAGAGGTGACGATCACCAGAGCTTATATTGAAGGAACAGGCGGACCGGTCATCCGTCTGCGGGGGCAGGAAGTACCGGCATTAAATGGTTGATAAAGACCGGTACACTGCAAGAAAAGAGGATTCCATGAGTATGGCAGAACCATGGGATCAGATGACAGCGAATAGAGAAAACGGAAGAGAGTGGAAAAAATGGATGCTTATAGATACTTACTGGATTTGGCAATAATTTTATTATCAACAAAGGTACTGGGTCTTCTGACAAAGAGAGTCCAGATGCCGCAGGTTGTAGGAGCATTGCTTGCAGGACTTATTTTAGGACCTGCAGGATTTGGATTATTAACAGAAACTTCATTTATCCATGAAGTAGCCGAGATTGGTGTAATCGTACTGATGTTCTCGGCAGGTATGGAGACAGATATCAAAGAGCTTAAGGCAAGTGGAAAAGCTTCTTTTATCATTGCATTATTTGGAGTACTTGTACCGCTGGCAGGAGGTTATGCGGTTGCGTGGTTCTTCAATAAACCGGGTGCGATCGAGTCCGATGTGACTTCCCCGGTCTTTTTACAGAATATCTTTATCGGAGTCATTCTGACGGCGACATCGGTAAGTATTACAGTAGAGACACTGAAAGAACTTGGAAAGCTGAAGACCCGTTCAGGAAATGCAATCCTCGGTGCAGCGATCATTGATGATGTCCTTGGAATCATTGCACTGACGATCGTTACGAGTATGGCAGATGATTCTGTAAGTCTTGGAATCGTTCTGCTGAAGATCGTTGGATTCTTCGCATTTTCAGGTATCATCGGTCTGATCTTCTACAAGATGTATAAGAAATGGGTTGATGAAGCGGAAAAAGAACTTCACCGCCATACGATCATTGCATTTGTATTCTGTCTGATCATGGCATTTGTGGCAGAAGAAGTATTCGGAGTTGCAGATATTACGGGAGCGTATATCGCAGGACTTATTATTTCCAATGTACAGCGTTCTACTTATCTGGAGTCTAAATTTGATACAATGTCTTACCTGCTTCTTTCACCGGTGTTCTTTGCAAGCATCGGACTGAAGGTAAAACTGCCGAAAATGTCTATGACGATCATTGCCTTTGCAGTAGTTCTGACAATCGTTGCAGTAATTACAAAGATTATTGGATGCGGACTTGGAGCAAAAGTGTGTGGTTATAAAAATTATCAGGTAAAGAGGATCGGAGTTGGTATGATCTCAAGAGGTGAGGTTGCACTGATCGTTGCCAGCAAGGGTGCGGCACTGGGTCTGATGAGTTCTGCCCTGCTTGGACCAATCATCGTTGTGGTTGTAATTACAACGATTATTACACCGATTATGCTGAAAGTTGTATTTGCACCGGGAACAGCTCCGGCAGCAGAGCAGATCGTACCGGAATCAGAACGGGTTAAGAGTTATTATGAGAACCGTGAGGATAATCGGTAATCCGGGATATGGGATGAGTGATAGTCCATAAAAAGAGAAGCCATGGGACAGCGTCAGAGCTGTCTCATGGCTTCAAATGTATTATAGAGGTTTAACTGGCCATATCCCCATTCACGATTTGGGTATTCGAGAAAATCCGGGCGGATTGCTCCGAGGATCAGCAGACTTTTGATCTGAAAGACATCAATACCGGTAATATTTTTCTGTTCCAGTTCCCATTCCAGCATAAGTGCAACAGCTCCGGCAGTGATGGCTGTGGAAATGCAGGAACCGGAACGAACGGTAAAGCGTCCGCCCGGTAATGCCCCTTTTACATTGATACCGGGAGCTGTGATGGAAGGATTCTGAAACTGAGTGCGGGTGTATCCACGGCCGGATGCCTGGGCGAGTCCGCCATTTTTCCCGTCATAATAGGAAACGATGATGGGACTTGGTGCGTTGGCCGGATTGGTCAGGGTGTAATAGGGATCTGATTCGAGAAAATAGACTTCTCCATCAAGAAATTCTGTGACGGGGAGCCACATATGAAACTGTCCGTCAATGAGGCGGACCGGCTCGACGACGATCTTCCATATTCCGGCAGCAGGGGTGTTAAACCGGAAAAAGACAAGTTCAGAATTGGTCTTTTCCACCATCAGCCGGTAATCGACATAAACTTTTGTTTTTTCAAAAAGAAAATCCAGTTCAACATTTGAGCCACCGCGGAAGGAAATCCGGGAAGTATTTTCACCGGAGGGAGAAATGATGGAAATGGATAAAATGTTGGGAATCATGACCCAGAGTTCCAGCATAAAGCCAGAGACATTTTCCCCGACCCGGATCTCAACGGTCTTGGTGTCGCTGAGATTCTGGATGGTATTGTAATAATGATGGCGTTTGTCGGCTTCATTTCCTGTTCCGATGACGGCGATCCGGTTGGCTACAAGACTGTAAGCCCCGAGCTGGCTGGGAAGGGGGAGAGTCCCTACGTGTCCGCCCATATTTGTCCCGACGGTAATGCACATGACAAGCGGAAGATCAAGGGCGGATGCAAGGTCATTCAGATATTTCACTCCCAGCAGAAGGTCCGTTTCCTGATAGCAGACAGCATCAGAGGCGATACAATAGTATTCCTTCAGATATTGCTTGGCAGTTTTTAATTTTACCATTGCAATGGTACATTCAGGGGCGGCTCCGAGAAACTGTTCGGAGATATCTGCACCGCCTGCGGCGAGGCTGGCAACAAAAGTCCCGTGTCCGGTGTCATCAACGGAAGGAACAAGAGATGCAGGATCTTCAGAAGAAAGGGCGGCATTGATAGTTTCCCGGGCATATTCCGTTCCGTAAGCAAATCCCTGCGGGGGCGTTCCGCTCTGGATCGTCTGATCCCAGATGGCGGCAATTCTTGTCGAGCCGTCAAGATTGCGGAAAAGGCGGCTTGTATAATCAATACCGCTGTCCAAAAATCCGATCAATACCCCCTGCCCTTTTAGCTGGAGCGTAGGATAATTCTGAACCGGAAGGATTCCTGCCTGGTTCAGAGTTTCCATACTCAGGGGCGAAAAGCACTGGGGGATAGAATTATAGGAAAAACGGGAAAGCGTGATTGGTTCTACGGATTCTTTTGGAAAATAATAGCAGGTGTATCCACTACCGGCATCCTGTTCACAGGGATTTTGAAGGAGAAGTTCATTAAAAAGAGGTGTGCGAGTCCGGTTCTCGATAAAATCACGGTAATCTTCGGAAAGGATGTTCCGGCGGCAGGTTTCTAAATCTGGCATGGCACATTTCCTGACTCTTTTTCTGTCAATATATGAACTTAAGAATTTCTTTATAACCCTAAAAGATCTATAAATTTTTGCCCGTCAGTCTTCACAAAGGAAAAGAATGAGGTATAATGAATTTAATTTATGACCGCAGGAAAGCAGGAGTCGGAGACAATGATCCATGGCTGTGATGAGAAAGATGGTCAGAGGAAATGCCCATGGGTGTGATGAAAATAGCAGTCAGAGGAGAAGATTGGCGGAATGGTTACGGAAAGGAGAAGAAAAAAGATGAAAGATTTTTTTGAAGAATTAGGAAAATATATCGGGGAGACCGCGACGATAGTAGGAAATAAAGCCGGAGAGGTAATCGAGACGCAGAAACTGAAATCGCAGGTGAGAAGCCTTACACATGAGAATACGGTCGATCTGCTGGAACTTGGACGGGGAGTCTATGAGCAGTATAAGAGTGGAGCAGTTCTGGATGAGAAGGCAGAAGGATTGTGCGAGGCGATCAGCTCAAGAGAAGAGAGCATTGCAGAATTTGAGGAGAAGATCTCAGCTATCAAAGGAGCAGGAAAATGCCCGAATTGTGGAAAGATGGTAGCAAAAGAGATGGTCTTCTGCCCGTATTGTGGAGAAAAGATGCCGGCGGTAACAGTGGATGAGGAAGAGACGCCTGGAGATGATACGGAGGATGTAACGCTCCGGGAAGAAGAAGCATCTTTATTTGAAGAGGAGGCAGTGAAAGGAGATGCAGCCCGTTCACAGGAGGCAGCAGAAGAAGAGGCATGATCCAGGATATAGGAGAGCATACATTTGATAACCAGTATCATCCGTGTCCGCCTGACCGGGAGTCTTATGCACTGTATTATGAAGACCATGCGGCTCTTGTGAGAAAATACCCGGATCGGATCGAGTTCCCTAAGTTTCGGGACATCGAGCGACTGAATGAAGATATCTATGAAGATGCAGTGTATCTGTTCAGTATTGACGGAGAACGGTATTATCTTGTAGAGGAGATCAACCGGGAGCGGCAGTCGCATTTTACAATGGAAAATACAGAGATTTTCCGGTATGCAGAGCCACAGTACCTTGCATTTGCCGGGATTACGGGATATCAGCTTCATAACTGGTATCAGAGCCGGAGGTTCTGTGGAAAATGTGGCAGGAGAATGAAAAAAGACAGTAAGGAAAGAATGCTGTATTGTGAATCCTGCCATAATATGGAGTTCCCGAAGATCTGTCCGGCAGTGATCATCGGAGTGACGGATGGTGATAAGATCCTGATGTCAAAGTATGCCGGAAGAACGTATAAAAAGTATGCATTGCTGGCGGGATTTACGGAGATTGGTGAGACTCTGGAAGAGACAGTGCAGAGAGAAGTCATGGAAGAAGTAGGGCTTAAGGTAAAGAATATCCGTTATTATAAGAGTCAGCCCTGGTCTTTTACTGATACGCTTCTGATGGGATTTTACTGTGATTTAGATGGAGGAGCTGCCATTACGCTGGATCGGGAAGAGCTTGCCATGGCAGAATGGTTTCAAAGAGATGAGATCCCGGTTGAGCCAGAGCGGGACAGCATCACCAATGAGATGATCATCCGATTTAAAAATGGTGAAGTATAGCTGCTGAATTGCAGGAAAGAAAGAGCAGCTCAAAAAGAATAAGAAAAGAGTTATAAAAGATAAAAAAGAGACATCCGGGACAGAGCCTTAAAAAGGTCCGACACCGGATGTCTTTTGCGACTGAGCGATAAGCCGATCACAGCATTTTCAGATACTGGACACTGTAAGCCGGCATGGAAAGCTGTCCGTTCAGGGTCTGTGGAGCGGTTTCTGATGAATCGCCGGTCTTCAGCAGGTCAATATAAGATCCCTGAAGTTCTCCATTTCCTGCGGTGAAGTCAGAATCAGAAGCGTTGATGGCAACAAGGATGCGTTCTGTTTCTGTGCGGCGTTCAAAGATAAGCTGATGATTCGTAATGACAACATTTCGGTAAGAACCGTTGCAGAGAGCATCACTGGCACATCTTACTTCGATCAGCCGGGAGATAAAGTCGGTCAGTTCATTTGGCTTTGGGGCATCAAAGCACGGGCGGAGAGCATAGTCATTATCGGGAGCTTTCACTCCTTCTTCACCCCATTCACTTCCATAATAAATACAGGGGATTCCCGGCATTCCAAAGAGGATTCCGTAACATAACGGTAAGTGGTTCTTGTTCGTCAGAATGCTTGCGATTCTTGTGACATCATGATTATCCACAAATGTCATAAGATGCTTTCCGCGGTAAATACACCACTGTTCCGGTCCGAACTGACGGTTCAGGGAATGTGCGATCTCGAACAGATTCATGCTGTTGAAACTGGAATAAATTCCCTTATAGCATTCATAATTCGTGCAACTGTGAAGCATCTCATCATTGACGATCAGATTGTAGTCACCAAAGAGGACTTCTCCGATCAGTGCAAACCCTGGTTTGATCGATTCACAGAAGCTGCGGAGGCGTTTCATAAAATTATGATCCAGACAATAGGCAACATCCAGACGGAGTCCGTCGATGCCGAAGTCTTCGATCCAAAGCTTTACACAGTCCAGCAGATAATCTACAACAGCCGGATTCTGAAGATTCAGCTTGACCAGTTCAAAATGACCTTCCCAGCCTTCATACCAGAAACCATCATTATAACAACTGTTTCCGTCGAAACTGATATGAAACCAGTCTTTATAAGGAGAGTCCCATTTCTTTTCCTGGACATCCCGGAATGCCCAGAAGCCGCGTCCGACATGGTTGAAGACACCGTCAAGGATTACTTTGACATTCTGTGAATGAAGTTTCTTACATACTTCACTGAAATCTTCATTTGTGCCGAGGCGGCAGTCAATTTTGCGGAAATCTCTTGTATCATATCCATGATTGTCGGATTCAAAGATCGGATTGAGAATGATCGATCCGATGCCGAGATTTCCGAGATATTCCGCCCAGTCCCCGATCTTTAAAATGCGGTGTGCGGGAACTCCGTCATTGTGAACGGGAGCCCCACAAAACCCGATCGGATAAATCTGATAAAAAGTTTCATTATAAGCCCACATAGATGTACCTTCTTTCTGCTTTAGTTCACTGCGTTGGAAATATGCAGTGAGGCTACTGTCTTTTATTATAGCATTTGGAGGAAATTTGAACAACGTAGAATAAAAATGAAAATAAAAAGAAAATAAAAATGAGATATGACGGAGAAAAAAATCAGCAGAAAAATGAGAAGAAGAACGAAGAAAAATGTTGACATTCAGAGAGGAAAGGTCTATAATAGTACAGCATGACATAAGGAGAAACGATATACACCAAAGCCCCGGAGTATATTGATTTCAAATAAATAAGCAAGAACATTGATAATTATTTACAGGAGGAACACCCATGAAAACTTATATGGCTAACCCGGATAAGATTGAAAGAAAATGGTATGTGGTTGACGCTGAAGGTGCTACATTAGGACGCCTTGCATCTGAGATTGCTAAGGTGCTCAGAGGAAAGAACAAACCGGAATATACACCGCACATCGATACAGGTGATTATGTAATCGTTGTGAATGCTGAGAAAGTAAAAGTAACAGGAAAGAAATTACAGCAGAAGATTTATTATAATCACTCCGATTATGTTGGAGGAATGAGAGAGACTACACTCGCTGAGCTTCTTGCAAAGAAGCCGGAGAAGGTAATCGAGCTTGCTGTTAAGGGAATGCTTCCGAAAGGACCTATGGGAAGAGACATGATCAAGAAGCTTCATGTTTACGCTGGCCCAGAGCATGCAAATCAGGCTCAGAAGCCGGAAGTTCTTACATTTTAGGTAGAGGTTGAAAGGAGGAAATAACAGTGGCTAACGCAAAATATTACGGAACAGGAAGAAGAAAAAAATCGATCGCAAGAGTATATCTTGTACCTGGAACAGGAAAAATTACTATTAATAAGAGAGACATCGATGAGTATCTCGGACTCGAGACTCTGAAAGTTGTTGTTCGCCAGCCGCTCGTGGCTACAGAGACTGTTGACAAGTTTGATGTCATCGTCAATGTATGTGGTGGCGGATATACAGGACAGGCAGGAGCTATCCGTCATGGAATCGCCAGAGCACTCCTTGAGGCTGATGCTGATTATAGACCGGTTCTTAAATCCGCAGGTTACCTGACTCGTGACCCACGTATGAAAGAACGTAAGAAACCAGGTCTCAAAGCAGCTCGTCGCGCTCCGCAGTTCAGCAAGCGTTAATCTGCTTTACTATTCAGAACGAGATTTATTTACTCCTCAGAACGAGATTGTTCTGAGGAGTTTTTATATACGCAGGCAACGAACCGGAGTCTGTGCTGGCACAAGCCGTTGGAAAGATCCTGGCAAGATTGTGGAAAGACCATGGCGGCTGTCAAGATAATCTGAGAGGCTCGGAATAAAGAAGGAAAGTTAAGATGAAAGAAATAGTAATGGCTATTGCCCTGCTGGTGATCGGTTTTGTACTTTTGATCAAAGGAGCAGATTATTTTGTAGATGGAAGTTCTGCAGTTGCAAAGAAGCTGAAAGTTCCGTCGCTGATCATTGGATTTACGATCGTGGCGATGGGGACGAGCCTGCCAGAGTGTGCGGTAAGCGTTGCTGCATCTGTTACGAACAATAATGCACTGGCGGTCAGCAATGCAGTGGGATCTAATATATTTAATTTGATGGTGGTATGCGGAATCTGTGCGTTGATCGTACCGCTGACAGTACAGGTTGGGACTCTGAAAAAAGAGTTCCCATTTTCGGTTTTCTGTGCATTGTTTCTGCTTGCACTTGGTTATTTAGGGATGAATCTTGGACACACAGAAGGGATTATCCTGATCCTGATTTTTGTATGCTATCTTTTGTGGATGATCTTTTCGGCATTGAAGGCGAGACGAGAAGCTGTGGAAGAGGAGATTGATACATTTCCGGCATGGAAATGTATCGTGTATATCATTGGAGGAGCTGCAGCAATCAAGTTTGGCGGAGATTTTGTCGTGGATGGTGCAACAATGGTGGCAAGAAGTTTCGGGCTGACTCAGACTTTGATCGGTCTTACAGTCGTTGCACTGGGAACAAGCCTTCCTGAACTGGTCACATCCATTGTAGCGGCAAAAAAGAACGAGCTGGATATGGCGGTGGGAAATGTAGTGGGGTCTAATATTTTCAATATACTGCTGGTACTTGGAGCTGCGTCATCTATCAGTCCGATTGCATTTTTAATGGAAAATATTGTTGATATTGTGATTCTTGTTGGCTTTAGTATCGTTGTATGGCTGATGGTGTGGACAAAGAAAAGACTGAGCAGGAAAGAAGGCATTATCATGCTGCTGCTCTATATAGGTTATATGGTGTATATCTGTATAAGATAGCTATGGTATCTAAAGAAGATTTTTTAGTACAAAATCAGCCCGGGGCTTTGGCTCCGGGCTGTAATCTATGTAAACTGTTCGTAATTTTTAGGCGAAGACCGGCAATCATAAAAAGCAATTAATACAATCGCCGTCTTCTTTATTTGATGATTTTATTATAGAGGGAAATTGTGTCCGGGGTGTGTCGGGAAAGAAAAAGAATTATAAAAATTATTAAGAGATTATGAGGAAATTACATTTGTTGGTATAAATATAATGATGTCGGGTAAGTATTCCCGGTCAAATTTCAAACAAAAAAAGAAATCCTCAAATCAAGGATTTCTTTTCTTATCAATGCGGAAGAGGAGACTTGAACTCCCACAGGATAAAACTCCCACTAGAACCTGAATCTAGCGCGTCTGCCATTCCGCCACTTCCGCTCGACAAATAAAATAATATCATAAGGTTACGAGTTTGTAAACCCTAAAATTAAAATTCTTTATATTTTATGTATTTTTTAAAAAATTCAGAAAATTCATCTTATAAAATATTGGGACCTGGAAGAAGGTATGTGATATAAAGCTGGTGTGAAGAATGGGGGGAATAAAAATTTGATTAAAAATGCAGAAAGCGATGACATAACAGATTTGAAGTGATAGAATAACGAATAGAAATCCGTAGATTGCAACAAAACGGAATACATAGGAGGAAACTTTAAGTAATCAAAATCATTGCCGATAGTGATTAAATGTGTTAAAATATACTCATGGAGGATATTGTTATGAACACATCTAATATCACTAATTACAAACCAAAAGATTTTGCTGAATTATTGGGCGTCTCAGTCAAAACGTTACAACGTTGGGATAGAGAGGGGATTCTGAAAGCAAATCGGACTCCGACTGATAGGCGTTATTATACTTATGACCAATATCTTCAGTTTAAGGGCATAAATACTGAAAACGATAATCGTCAGATTGTTATTTATGCCAGAGTATCTACAAGAAACCAAAAAGATGATTTGCAAAACCAAGTAACTTTTTTACGTCAGTTTTGCAATGCTAAAGGTATCATTGTAGATCAATGTATTGAAGATTATGGAAGTGGGCTTAACTACAATCGTAAAAAGTGGAATCAATTATTAGATGAAGTAATGGAACAAAAAATCAAAACTATCATAGTTACACATAAAGATAGATTTGTCAGATTTGGCTATGATTGGTTTGAAAAATTCTGTATGAAGTTTAATACAACCATAGTGGTAGTGAATAATGAAGAACTATCACCGCAAGAAGAGCTTGTACAGGATATTGTATCTATACTTCACGTTTTTTCTTGTAGATTGTACGGTCTTCGTAAGTATAAAAAACAAATAGAAGGGGATGAGGAAATTGCTAAAGAGCTTCAAAACGGAAATAAATCCGACAGTCGAGCAAAAAATCAAGATTAACAAGACTATCGGCACTTGTAGATATGTTTACAACTTCTATCTTGATCACAACAAAGCTTTATACGATAAAGGTGAAAAGTTTATGACGGGCAAGAGTTTTAGCGTATGGCTCAATAATGAGTACATTCCTGATAATCCTGAAAAAGTATGGATTAAAGAAGCGTATTCAAAAGCTGTAAAAAAGTCTATTGAAGATGGATGTACTGCATTTACAAGATTTTTTAAACATCAAAGTGCTTTTCCTAATTTCAAAAAGAAAGGTAAATCTGATGTAAAAATGTATTTCGTAAAGAATAATCCTAAAGATTGCAGATGCGAGAGACATAGGTTGAACATACCCACTTTAGGCTGGGTACGCATTAAAGAAAAAGGCTATATACCAACAACTAAAGACGGATGGAATATCAAAAGCGGTACAGTATCCATCAAAGCAGGCAGATATTATGTGTCAGTTCTTGTGGAAATTCCCGACGCTAAGATTGCTAATAATAGCAATGACGGTATAGGAATTGATCTGGGGTTGAAAGACTTGGCGATTGTTTCTAATGGTAAAACTTATAAAAATATCAATAAGTCAGCAAGAGTTAAAAAATTGGAAAAGAAATTGCGCAGAGAACAAAGATGTCTCTCACGCAAGTATGAGAATTTAAAGAAAGGAGAGTCCACTCAAAAAAATATACAAAAGCAAAAGCTCAAAGTGCAAAGACTTCATCATAAAATAGATAATATCCGTACTGATTATATCAATAAATCAATAGCCAAGATAGTGAAAACCAAGCCATCTTATATAACTATTGAAGATTTGAATATATCAGGAATGATGAAGAACAGACATCTATCAAAAGCCGTTGCATCACAAAAGTTCTATGAATTCAGAACTAAGCTTAAAGCTAAGTGTGATGAAAATGGTATTGAATTAAGAGTCGTAGACAGATGGTATCCATCATCCAAAATATGTCACTGTTGTGGTGCTATCAAGAAAGATTTGAAGCTTTCAGATAGAATATACTGTTGTGATTGTGGCTATGTTGAGGATAGGGATTTTAATGCTGCTCTTAATCTAAGAGATGCTTTAACTTACGAAGTTGCATAATGAAAGCAAACGTAAGTATGTACTGCGGGCTATCGCAGGAATTTACGACTGTGAAGTGTACAAGAACTTGTGAGTAGCGTATTGTTTATAATCGCCAAAGCATACACATTGAAGCAGTAAGAAGTATCCGCAAGGACTTCAATTTCTCGATGTGTTTGAGTATATTTCAACACATTTTGAGTGGCAGGTATAAGAGTATGTATCAGGCTGCAGAAGAAAGATATCAGAAAATGGATTATGTGTATTGTGGAAAAAGCGGATTAAAATTACCGGAAGTGTCACTGGGATTCTGGCATAATTTTGGAGATACCGGTGTCTATGAAAATATGAAGCAGATCTGCTTTACGGCATTTGACAATGGGATCACGCATTTTGATCTTGCGAATAACTACGGACCGGAACCGGGCAGTGCCGAGAAGAATTTTGGCAGAATCTTAAAAGAAGAGATGGGACAGCACAGAGATGAGATGGTGATCAGTACAAAAGCGGGATATCTGATGTGGGATGGCCCTTACGGGGACTGGGGAAGCAGAAAGTATCTGCTGGCAAGCCTGGATCAGAGCCTGCAGAGAATGGGACTGGATTATGTAGACATCTTTTATCATCACAGGATGGATCCGAATACACCATTAGAGGAGACCATGGGTGCATTGGCTACAGCAGTACAGTCGGGAAAAGCACTTTATGTAGGACTGTCCAATTATGATGGACCGACCATGGAAAAAGCGGCTGCGATCCTGAAGGATCTTCATTGTCCGTTTATTATTAATCAGAATCGTTATTCTATTTTTGACCGGACGATTGAGAAGAATGGTCTGAAAGAAAAGGCAGCAGAACTGAAGAAAGGAATCATTGCATATAGTCCGCTGGCACAGGGACTTCTGACGAACCGTTATCTGAATGGAATCCCGGAGGACAGCCGGATCATGACGGATGGAAGATTTTTGAAAAAGGATGCACTTACAGAAGAAAAGCTCATGAAAATCCGTGCTTTGAACGAGGTCGCAGCCGGACGTGGACAGACTCTGGCAGAGATGGCTCTGAGCTGGATTTTACGAGATGGAATCGTAACCAGTGTACTGGTGGGAGCATCGAGACCGCAGCAGTTGCTTGACAATATCAAAGCGATTGAAAATACGGAGTTCTCTGAAGAAGAACTGAAGAAGATCGATGAACTTTCTCTCTGATTTTCGAAGTTTTACATAAAAGAAGGCAGAAAAGAAAAATAAAAGAAACTGAGGAATTAAAATGGAAAGAATTGCAAGTTTTACAATCAATCATCTGAATCTCATGCCGGGATTGTATGTATCAAGAAGAGATGCGAAAGGAGACTGTGTTACGACGACATTTGATCTGAGGATCACAGCACCGAACAGAGAGCCGGTCATAGATACACCGGCACTGCATACGATCGAGCATCTGGCGGCAACCTATCTCAGAAACAGTGAGAGTAAAGAAGATGTGATTTATTTTGGACCGATGGGCTGCAGGACAGGATGTTATCTTGTTATGTTCGGTAATTTAGATTCAGAAGATATTTACGACCTTGTTATGGATCTGTGTGATTTTATTATAGGATTTGAAGGCGAGATTCCGGGGGCAGCACCGGAACAGTGTGGAAATTATCAGGAACAGAATCTTGATATGGCGAAATATTATATCAGAAAATACCGGGACAGCCTGAAGAAGGACCGAAACCTGGTATATCCTGAATAGAATCTTACAGAAAAGAAAAATGGAAGAACCGGAACCGGAAAAGGATTTTTATCAAAGCCAAAAGCAGACAGAAATTCATTTCCGGTTCCGGTTTATTTTTTGAAATATCTCCAAAATACAATCAATCCTGAAAATAATAGAAAAAGCACTTGAAATATACCCCTTATGGGTATATAATTCGGAATGTGAAGAATACCTATAGGGGGTATTAAAATCCACAAAGTGTGTCTCTCATAATTTCGATCAAAAAGGAGCATAATCATGGAAGAAGAAAAAGTCTGTCCGGGTTGCTGTCATAAGACAAAGGAGCGTTCGGAAAAAGAATATAAAGATTTACTGAACAGATTGAGCAGGATCGAAGGGCAGGTCAGGGGGATCAGGAGAATGGTAGAAAATGATGCCTATTGCCCGGACATTTTAGTACAGGTCTCAGCTGTGAATGCGGCATTGAACAGTTTTAATAAAGTACTTCTTGCAAACCATATTCGTACCTGCGTGGCGGATGATATAAGAGAGGGAAAAGATGCAACAGTGGATGAACTGGTTGCAACATTGCAGAAACTGATGAAATAATGATTGCCGTATAGCTTCTGGAAAGTAAAACAGAAACCGGAAGGAAGAACAGGAACCGGAAAATAGAACAGGAAGGTGAAAAGATGGAACAATATCGTGTGACAGGGATGAGCTGTGCAGCGTGCAGCAGCCGTGTAGAAAAAGCGGTATCCAATGTCCCAGGGGTAACCTCATGCTCGGTAAGTCTGCTGACTAACTCCATGGGAGTGGAGGGAACTGCGTCGGCATCCGAGATCATTGCCGCTGTGGAGGCATCCGGATACGGAGCATCGCTGAAAAATGCAGAGAACGGAAACGGAGGAACAGCATCTGCTGCTGCAGCGGATGAGATGCTGAAAGATACAGAGACTCCGAAGATGAAAAGGAGACTGATCGCTTCACTGGTATTTCTTATCCCGTTGATGTATGTATCAATGGGACATATGATGTGGGGATGGCCGTTGCCTTCTTTTATGGCAGAAAATCATATTGCGATGGGTCTGACGCAGTTACTTCTGACAACGACAGTGATGGTGATCAATCAGAAATTCTTTGTCAATGGGTTTAAAGGCATGATCCATCTCACCCCCAATATGGATACACTGGTGGCACTGGGAGCAGGAGCATCTTATGGCTACAGTGTCTATGCATTGTATGCGATGACTGCGGCTCAGGTCAGCGGGGATATGGATGGTGTCATGTCATTCATGCATGAATTCTATTTTGAGTCAGCAGCGATGATCCTTACGCTGATCACTGTAGGAAAGATGCTGGAAGCAAGATCGAAAGGAAAGACGACGGATGCACTGAAGAGTCTTATGAAGCTTGCTCCGAAGACAGCAACGGTAATAAGGAATGGAGAAGAACTGAATGTATCTATTGAGCAGGTAAAAAAAGGAGATGTATTTGTGGTCAGACCGGGGGAAAATATCCCGGTAGATGGAATGGTGATCGAGGGTACAAGTGCCGTGAATGAAGCGGCACTGACCGGTGAGAGTATTCCGGTGGATAAGAAGAGTGGAGATACGGTATCTGCAGCGACTTTGAACCAGTCAGGTTTTATCCGCTGTGAGGCAACGAGAGTTGGAGAAGATACAACCCTGTCACAGATCATTCAGATGGTCAGTGATGCAGCAGCCACGAAAGCACCAATCGCCAAAGTTGCAGACCGGGTATCAGGAGTATTTGTACCGACAGTCATTACGATTGCAGTGATCACGATGGTTGTGTGGCTGTTGGCAGGACAGAGTATCGGATTTGCACTTGCAAGAGGAATTTCAGTGCTTGTCATCAGTTGTCCGTGTGCGTTGGGACTTGCAACTCCGGTAGCGATTATGGTAGGAAATGGCATGGGTGCAAAAAATGGCATCATGTTTAAGACAGCAGTATCGCTGGAAGAGACAGGAAAGACGCAGATTGTGGCACTGGATAAGACCGGAACGATCACAAGCGGAGAGCCGAGAGTGACGGATCTTTTCCCGGCAGAGAAAATTTCGGAGGAAGAACTGGTCAGAACAGCTTATGTACTGGAAAAGAAAAGCGAGCATCCACTGGCAAGGGCAGTACTGGAATATGCGAAAGAAAAGGGAGTAGAAAGTAAAGAAGAGGCAGAAGATTTTCAGGCGATTGCAGGAAACGGACTTTCGGGAAGGCTGGGAGAAGCCTGGCTTTATGGTGGAAACTTAAAATATATCCGATCAAAAAGTGAAATACCGGATGCGGCAGAGCAGCAGGCACAGAAGTTTGCACAGGAGGGAAAGACTCCGCTGTTCTTTGTAAAAAATGAGAAACTGATCGGAATCATTGCGGTTGCAGATGTCATCAAAGAAGACAGTCCACAGGCAGTAAAAGAACTGCAGAATATGGGAATCCGGGTGGTTATGCTGACCGGAGATAATGAGCGTACCGCAAAAGCAATCGGAGAGCAGGCAGGAGTGGATGAAGTCATTGCAGGTGTGCTGCCGGAAGGAAAAGAGGCAGTGATCCGTTCACTGAAGAAAAAAGGAAAGGTGGCAATGGTCGGAGATGGGATCAATGATGCTCCGGCTCTGACGAGAGCAGATATAGGAATCGCGATTGGAGCGGGAACAGATATTGCCATTGATGCGGCAGATGTTGTGCTGATGAAGAGCAGACTGAGCGATGTTCCGGCAGCAATCCGGATGAGCCGGGCGACACTCCGCAATATCCATGAAAATCTATTCTGGGCATTCTTTTATAATGTAATCGGAATCCCGCTGGCAGCAGGAGTATGGATTCCGTTATTCGAATGGCAGTTGAACCCAATGTTTGGGGCAGCGGCGATGAGCCTGTCCAGTTTCTGCGTGGTAACAAATGCATTGAGACTGAACTGGTTTAAAATGTATGATGGAAGTCATGACAAAAAAGTCAGAGCGAATAGAAGCAAGAAAAAGCAGGAGGAAGAAATGATGACAAAGACGATCAAAATTGAAGGTATGATGTGTGGACATTGTGAGGCAGCAGTGAAGAAAGCACTGGAAGCACTGGACCAGGTAGAGACAGCGGAAGTAAGCCATGAGGCCGGAACAGCCGTAGTGACACTGAACAGCAAAATCAGTGATGATGTGCTGAAAAAAGCTGTGGAAGAGAAAGATTACACAGTAACAGGAATTGAATAAAAGCTAAGAAACAGTTTGGAAGAATAAAAAAGACGACCGTGAAAGATGAGTATTCATGATTCACAGTCGTCTTCTTCAGTTCTCTGAAAATGCTAAACTATATAAGTTCAGCATTTTTATGGATCGTCTCATCAATGATATTTCTTACATATTCACTGATATGCTTTTTCGTATCCTTATCCAGCTCATCCGGGTAGATCGGCTTTCCATATTCAAGGACAACGTGGGTCTTTCTGATCTTTGGAAAATGAGCTTCAAAAATCTCACAGGTATTATTCATGGAGATCGGTACAATAGCACAACCGGTTTTGGTTGCGACTTTAAATGCTCCCTCTTTAAAAGGAAGAAGAGAAAGTTCTTCTCCTTTATTTCTTGTACCCTCAGGGAAGATACAGATCGAAATCCCCTTTTTGATATATTCGATGGCTTTCAGGATCGTCTTAAGTCCCTCTTTTGGATTCTCTCGGTCAAGGAAAAGACAATAGACAAAACGCATCCAGATCGAAAGCAGGGGAACTTTTTCCATCTCTTTCTTTGCAATATATCCGGTCAGTCTTTTGCAGCGGCTGTAGGTAAGCAGGATATCAAAGAAGCTGCGATGGTTTCCCACGTAAAGAACCGGTTCATCAGGAATATTTTCTTCACCGATCACAGTGACCTTTACTCCGGTCATTTTCAGGATCACTTTAAATCCCCACTGGACGATCCTTAAGGAACTGATATCCCGTGCCTGTGGATTGAACTTACCGATCAGCCATTCCACGAGAAAAACCGGAATCGACAGGATCAGGTATAAAATCAGAAATACAACAATACATATTAATCGAATCATAGAAATTCCTCTCTTTTATTTTATGCTATCGGAGCGTGGTAAAAGACTTTGAACTCACTCGTGAGCAGGCTCCTGCAGTGCGGAAACCAGACGCCCTGATATCTTTCCATTATACAGGAGCATCCCGTAAAATACAAGGCTGGGGAGGACAGGCCGGAAAGGAATATCTGTATTGGGAATGTCATAGGATAATAGGGAAAATATGCCGCAACAGGTGGAAAAGTGGAGAGAAAAAAGCAGAGTATGTGGAAAACTTTTGCACTGGCTTTCTGTCTTCTGCTGTCTTTGGAGGCCGGAGGCTGCGTGCGGCAGGAAAAAAAGAATTCTGAACAGCACGAACTGGAGATAAAAGTAGTTACGGAGGAGGCGATTCCGGAAGAATTAATGAGCCTGATCGAGAAAAATAAGAAAACCCCGTTCCGGCTGACTTTTGCGGATCAGGGGAAATTGTATCTTGCCGAGGGATATGGAGAGCAGAAGACAACAGGATACAGTGTGGAAGTGGACCGGCTCTGTGAAACACAGGAAACGGTCTATATCCATACCGGTCTTCTCGGACCGGAAAAAGGAGAAGAAAAAAAGGAGATTGCAACTTATCCTTATGTAGTAGTGGAACTAGAAGAGACAGAAAAAAATATCCGGTTTGAATAAGGAGGAGAAAAATGGAACTGATAAAAAAGAGGATTCATTACGTCAGAGAAGGAAAGAAGATCTTTGACCAGTTTTATGTGGATGAAGAGTATAATGTACCGGAGGCAAAAGAGGATGTCAGAAGAATTGTTGATACAGGAACAGAGCTGAAGATCGAAGAGATCCGTCCGGTAGAAAATTATGTCCGGATTACAGGAAAGCTGTATTTCAGGATTCTTTATCTGAATGTTTCTTCAGATCCGAAACCTGGGGTGCTGGAAGGAAAACTTCCGTTTGAGGAGATGGTTTATGCAGAAAATCAGGAGGGGGAAGAATTTTATATTCAGAATGTGCGGATCGAGTTTACTCCGTCCCTGATCCATTCAAGAAAACTGAGTCTGCGTGCGATGGTGGAACTGGAAGTCGGCAGGGAAAAGCTGGTAGATGAAGAGACCGTGACGGATGCAGAAGGGGATGTTCCGCTGTATAAAAAAATGAAAAAAGTGCAGCTCCTGCAACTGGAAGTGACCAAAAAAGATACATACAGAATCAAAGAAGAAATTACGATTCCGGGAACGAAAGAAAGTATAGGGCAGATCTTATTTACCGATATCAGTGAGCGGAAACTGGAACTGCGTCCAGGACAGGATGAATTGATCGTGCGGGGAGAACTGTTCCTGTTCTGTATGTATCTGTCCGGGGATGAAAAGCCGGACTGGATCTCACAGACGATCCCTTATGAGGGAAGGATTCCGTGTGAGGGAATCAGTGAAGAGATGTATTTTTCTATTCGCCATACGATGGAGGATACACTGACCGATCTCAGAATGGATGAAGACGGGGAAATGCGGATTCTTGGAATTGAAGGAACGCTGGCACTCCATATGAATTTTTACCGGGAGGAAAGCGTGGAACTGCTGGAAGATCTGTATTCACTTCAGAAACAGTGTCTTTTTGATACGACTGAGGTGGTATGTGAAGAATTATTAATGCAGAATCAGTCAAAATGTAAGGTGACGGAACGACTGTCACTGCCGGAGCTGAAGACAGATGTTCTGCAGATCCTGCATGCCAGAGGAGCAATCCAGGTGGAGCATGCAGATAGGACCGGAGAGGGAATCCGGGTGGAAGGAATTTTACACCTCTCGTTCCTTTATTTGCGTGGAGATGATGCAGAACCATATGGAAGCTGGCAGGGAATGATCCCATTTGAACATCAGATCGAGTGTAAAGAAATGCCGGAGGAAACAGTCTACAATATGGAACAGCATATCGAGCAGTTGCAGATTACACTGGTCGGAAGTGAATCAGTGGAGATCAAAGGAATCCTCACATTTGATACATTTTTAAGAAGACCGGTGAAAGTGTGGACGATGGAGAATGTCAGGGAAGAACCGCTGGACCTGGCACAGCTTGAAAAAAGACCGTCGATCGTGGGGCATATCGTGCAGAGCGGAGAAGATCTGTGGCAGCTTGCAAAGCGGTATATGACAACAAAAGAGGGCATTATGGAAGTGAACGGAATGCAGAATGAAAATGTGAAAGAGGGGGATAAATTATTGATTTTTAAAGAAAATATGAGTATACTGTAAGTACAATGTATACAAGATACAGCATGCGTTTTGCGATTGAGAGGATGGAAGATACGGATGAATCAGATCGAGCTGAAAGCACTTGCAAAAATAAACCTGGGACTGGATGTACTGGGAAGAAGAGAGAACGGATATCATGATGTGCGTATGGTCATGCAGACCATTTATTTGTATGATGAAGTAAAGCTGACAAAGAAGAAAGAACCTGGGATTGAACTTACGACCAACCTGGGATTTCTCCCGACAGGAGATACCAATATTGCTTATAAAGCAGCAAAGCTCCTGATCGAGGAATTTGGGATCAGCGAGGGTGTGAAGATCGTGTTGAATAAGCATATTCCGGTGGCAGCGGGACTGGCAGGCGGCAGTTCAGATGCAGCGGCTGTCTTATTCGGGATGAACCGCATGTTCGGACTCCACCTGCAGCAAAAAGATCTGATGGAACGTGGGGTAAAGCTGGGAGCAGATGTGCCTTACTGTATTATGAGAGGAACAGTGCTGGCAGAAGGGATCGGAGAAAAATTAAGTGTCCTCCCTGCCATGCCGAAATGTACGGTCCTGATCGCAAAGCCACCGGTCAGTGTATCAACCAAAGTAGTTTATGAGGCACTGGACTCAGAGGAGATCATAGAACATCCTGATATAGATGCTCTGATCGAGGGTCTGAGGCAGAAGGATCTTCACAGGATTTCAGAAAATATGGGGAACGTGCTGGAGGATGTTACGATCCCGATGCATCCGGTGATCGAAGAATTGAAGCAGGTCATGAGAGAGAATGGTGCGATTGGTGCGATGATGAGTGGCAGTGGTCCTACTGTTTTCGGACTTTTTGAAAACCGTGCTGCGGCAAGGGAGGCACAGAGGAAGATTCGTGAGAGCGGACTGACGAAGCAGGTCTATGTGACGAATGTGCATAACGTAAGGAGAAAATAATATGGGAACAGATTTTGAAGTAACGATGGATGAGTACCTGCCTCTGAGAGATGTGGTATTTAATACGCTGCGGCAGGCGATCTTAAGAGGGGAACTGAAGCCGGGAGAAAGACTGATGGAGATCCAGCTTGCGAACAAACTCGGAGTGAGCCGGACACCGATCCGTGAGGCGATCCGTAAGCTTGAGCTGGAAGGTCTTGTCCTGATGATCCCAAGGAAAGGTGCAGAAGTTGCAGAAATCACGGAAAAGAATTTAAGAGATGTACTGGAAGTGCGGTGTGCGTTGGAGGAACTGGCAGTCCAGCTTGCCTGCGACCGTATGGATGAAGAAGGGATCAAAGCGATGAAGGAGGCTTCCGCAGAATTTTGTAATACGCTGGACAGCGATGATATTACCCGGATCGCACAGGCGGATGTGGCATTTCATGATATCATTTATGCAGCTACGGATAACCGCCGTCTGATCCAGCTTCTGAACAATTTGCGGGAGCAGATGTATCGCTACAGGATTGAATATCTGAAAAAGAAAGAGTGTTATCCGCAGTTGCTGGAAGAACATCAGACGATCATTGATTCGATCGAAAGCCGGGATAAAGATCGTGCGACCCAGATCACAGGACAGCATATCAAGAACCAGGCAGAGGCAGTAGTAGACACGATCCGCGAAAAAGAAGAAAGCGTATAGAAAAAAGCGTATGTAAGAAAAATGTATCAGGAAGAAAAGTGCATCAGCAGGAAAATGTATCCGAAAAATGAATAGAGGGCAGCTTTCAGGTAATACTCCATATATCAGCCGATCGGATGACCGGAAAAAGATGAGAAAGATCAGGAAAAACCTGACCGGACAATAGATATATGGAGGGATTACATATGAAAGAAGTAGTCAGAGAAGCAGTCAGAAAAGCAGTCAGAAAAGAGCAGATCGTACCGGGGAAGATTCGTGTGATCAGCATTTTCCTTGCACTGATCGTGGCAACCGTAGTGACAACAGCAGTAGTGCTGGGAGATGTGCAGAGAAAAGACCGGGCAGTACAGGAGCATCTGGCAGAGGAAGTGTTGCGGTTCCATGTTCTTGCGAACAGCGACAGCAGGAAAGACCAGGCAGTGAAGTTGGAGGTGCGGGATGCAGTGTTATCCTATTTAAAAGAAGTACTTCCTGAAGGGATGGATGTAAAGGAGACGACCCGGTGGATGCGGGGGCATACGGAGGAAATCCGGCGGGTGGCTGAGCAGAAAATGACAGACCTGCAGATGCAGCAGACAGTCAGTGTGGCGGTGACGACATGCTATTTCCCGGATCGGACCTATGGAGATGTCACATTTCCTGCCGGAAATTACAAGACCCTGAGGATCGAACTGGGAGAAGCGGCAGGACATAACTGGTGGTGCGTACTGTATCCGAATCTGTGTTTTCTGGATACAACAAATGCAGTACTTCCTGAAAAGGGAAAACAACAGTTAAAGAAGGTATTGACGGAGGAAGAATATTCGGAAGTGACGGCGGGTTCAAAGTTTCAGATCCGCTGGTTCTTCTGGAAGGAAAAATAAATATGACAGAATTTCTTATCAGGCATTTTGTAAAAGATTATGAGGAGGTGGAAAAGGTGTCCGTGCGGACGGCATATGGTATGCTGTCCGGCATTGTGGGCATCTTTTGTAATGTAATATTATTTCTGACAAAATTGATTGTCGGACTGGTACTGAACAGTGTATCTGTTACGGCAGATGCTTTTAATAACCTGTCCGATGCAGGCTCATCGGTGATCAGTTTTGTGGGAGTCCGTATGGCAGGAAAGCCGGCGGACAAAGATCATCCGTTCGGGCATGGGCGGATCGAGTACATAGCAGCACTGATTGTTTCTTTTCTGGTGCTGGAGGTTGGATTTACCTTTCTGAAGGATTCGGTGGGAAAGATCCTTCATCCGGAGCGGTTGAAATTTCTTCCGGTCTCGGTGTTGATTTTATGCCTTTCGATCGCAGTGAAACTGTGGCTGGGACTGTTCAACAAAAAGCTGGGAGAGAGGATTGATTCTCAGGTGATGAAGGCGGTCTTTGCTGATTCTATGGGAGACGTGATCACGACTTCAGCGACAATTTTTTCGATTCTCTTTTTTGCGGCAACAGGGATCAATATGGATGGTTTTGTCGGTCTTGGCGTGGCACTGGTTGTGATGTGGGCCGGTTTCGGGATTGCAAAAGATACATTGAATACTCTGATTGGTGAACCGGTCAGTCCGGAGGTTTATGAGAAGATTAAAAAATTTGTAGAGAGCTACGATGGGATCGAGGGAGTTCATGATCTGATCGTGCATAATTACGGACCGGGCAGAAGCATGGCATCCATCCACGCAGAAGTTCCCAACGACCAGGAGTTTGAAAAGTCGCATGAGATCATAGACCGTGTCGAACGGGATGCGGCAAAAGAACTTGGGATGATGCTGGTGATCCATATGGATCCGGTGGAAATGAAAGATGAAAAGGTGATCCGTATCAGGAAGAAGACAGAGCATCTTCTGAAAGAGCTGGATCCGGCATGCAGCATCCACGATTTTCGTGTCGTGTGGGGAGCGGAGAGGATCAATCTGATTTTCGATATGGTGATCCCGATCGAATATGATGAAAAAAGACGCAACGACCTTCCGTTACAGTTGATGGAGCGGTTAAAGGGAGTGGATTCCAGATACGAGAGTGTGATTACGGTAGATTATGATTATGTAGCAAAAAACGGAGGATAAATAAAATGTATGAATTTAACAGCAGAGTACGTTACAGTGAGATCGATCATCATGGAACACTGACCCTTCCTGCACTGATCAATTATTTTCAGGATTGCAGCACGTTCCAGTCAGAAGATGTGGGACTTGGAACGGAGGTACTGAAGGCAGAAAAGCGTGCCTGGATCCTGTCCTACTGGCAGGTGATCGCAGAACGGTATCCTGCGTTGGGAGAAAGGATCACGATCGGAACATTTCCGACAGAATTTAAGGGATTATTCGGAAATCGTAATTTTTACATAAAAGATGAAAGCGGGAACATGATCGCAAAGGCTTATTCTGTATGGGTATTTCTTGATACAGAGACCGGGCGGCCGGTAAGACCGGAGGAAAAAGACATAAAGCCATACGGCATGGGTGAGGCACTGGATATGCCTTATAAGGGAAGAAAAATCTCCCTGCCGGAAGAGACCGAGGCACTGGAGGCATTCCCGGTACGTCGTTATCATATTGATACGAATGAACATGTAAATAACTGCCAGTATGTGCAGATGGCACTGGAATTTCTTCCGGCTGACCGCCAGTTCAGACAGATCCGTGTGGAGTATAAGAAATCGGCAGTCCTGGGAGATGTCATTTATCCGAAAAGGAGCAGGGAGGAAGACCGGACGGTTATTGAACTGTGTGCGGAGGATGGAAGCCCCTACGCAGTTGTAGAATTGAAATAGAGCAGACTTTCGTTACGTTTGATACAAAAATGAACAGAGCAAACTTCCGTCACATTTGATACACAAAAGATTCACAAACTTCTGATAACGTTGACAGGTAAAAAAGAAACTCTGTATTATGCGGAGAGAAATAGGAGGATGGAGACTTTGATAGAAGTAAAGAATCTGGTGAAAAAGTACGGAAATCATTTAGCTGTAGATCACCTGAATTTTACCATTGAAGAAGGGCATATCTACGGCTTTTTAGGTCCTAACGGAGCCGGAAAGTCTACGACCATGAATATCATGACGGGATATCTCGGAGCTACAGAAGGGGAGGTGCTGATCAACGGGCATGATATTTTAAAAGAGCCAGAGGAGGCGAAAAAGCAGATCGGATATCTGCCGGAGCTTCCACCGCTGTATATGGATATGACGGTCAGGGAATATATGGAATTTGCCGCAGAACTGAAGAAAATTCCGAAGGAGAAGAGAGCTGAGTCTATTGAGGATGTGGAAAAGCTTGTAAAGATCAAAGATGTGGAAAAGCGTCTGATCAAGAATCTGTCCAAAGGATACCGGCAGAGGGTCGGACTGGCACAGGCTGTGCTGGGATTCCCGGAGATCATTATTCTGGATGAGCCAAGTGTAGGTCTTGACCCGAAGCAGATCATTGAGATCCGTGAACTGATCCGTAAACTGGCGAAGAAGCATACAGTTATCTTAAGTTCTCATATTCTGGCAGAAGTAAGAGAAGTGTGTGACTATATCATGATCATTTCCAAAGGAAAGCTGGTTGCCAGTGATACACCGGAGAATCTGGAACGTTACCTGGGTGAGTCCGGGCTGATCGAGATTGAGACCAGGACAGAAGCTTCCAAAGTAAAAGAAGTGCTGAAAAATGTACCTGGAATCGAAAAAGTTTCGTTGAAGATAGATGCCAGTGGCATAACAAGCGGACAGATCCGGGAGAAGAGAGGACAGGATATCCGGGAAGAACTCTTTACGACATTTGCAGAAAAGAAGATGCCGCTGCTGAAGCTGAATCCGGTTCAGGTCAGCCTGGAGGATGTATTTATGGAGCTGACCCAGAGCGACAAGGCTGCAGAAGAATTTGCCAGAAAGGCAAAAGAGGCAGAAAAGGGGGAAGTAAGCAATGCTGGCGATTTATAAAAGAGAATTGAAGTCCTATTTCCAGTCTATGGTGGGATGTGTATTTGTGGCATTCCTTCTGGTATTTACGGGCATTTATTTTGTTGCATATAATCTGTCTGCGGGATATCCGTATTTTTCCTATTCGCTGGCAGGATCTCTGATCGTATTTATTGTCGGGATTCCGCTGATCACGATGCGAAGCTTTTCAGAAGAAAGGAAAAATAAGACGGATCAGCTTCTGCTGACCGCACCGGTGAGTCTGTGGAAAGTAGTTCTTGGAAAGTATCTTGCAATGATCACAGTGATCGGAATCCCGAGTGTGATCTTCTGCATTTATCCGCTGATCATCAAATCCCAGGGAACAGCATACCTTGGAGTGGACTATATTTCTATTCTGGTATTTTTCCTGCTTGGATGCGTATTTGCAGCGATCGGAATGTTCCTGTCTTCGCTGACAGAAAGTCAGATTATTGCATTTATCAGTACATTTGGTATCCTTTTGATCCTGTATTTATGGAACGGAATCCTGACACTGCTTCCGAGTTCGGCTGTCAGTGGGCTGGTGGGAGTTCTGATCGTGCTTACGATCGTTGCTTTCTATATTTTCCATATGACATCGAACCTGATGCTTGCAGGAGGGCTGGAAGTGATCGGAGTTGCTGCGGCAGTCATTGCTTATTTTGTAAAATCTTCTTTATTTGAGAATCTTCTCTCCAAAATGTTTGGAAGACTGGCACTGTCGGATGTATTTACAGATATCACATCCAACAGTATTGTAGACGTGACGGGAATCGCACTTTATCTGTCACTGATCGCAGTCTTTGTATTTCTTACAGTGCAGTCGATTCAGAAAAGACGTTGGAGTTAGGAGGTTTGGATCATGGAGAAATTAAAAAGTAAAAAAGGAAACTTAAAAAGAATGTTCCATACTTCCGGAACAAAGCATGGTTCCTACAGTGTAGGAATGACGGTGCTGGTTGTAGCAGTCATTATCGTATTGAATCTGGTCGTCGGTCAGATTCCGGAAGCATACAGAAATATTGATGTCAGCAGTACAAAGATTTATGACATTTCCGATACATCGAAAGATCTGCTGAAAGGTCTGGATGATAAGATTGATATGAAAGTACTGGCAGTCAAAGATGAGACAGATGACAGGATCACAACATTTATCAGTAAATATGCGGCACTGTCGGATAAGATCAAGGTGGAATGGATCGACCCGGTTCTGCATCCGTCAGCTTTGACAGAATACAATACTTCACAGAATACGATCTATGTATCCTGCGAGGCAACAGGAAAGTCGACAACCATTTCTTTTGATAAGATCCTGGTATCAGATTCTTCTTCTTATTACTATTCAGGTTCATCGAGTTATACCTCCTTTGATGGTGAGGGACAGCTCAGCAGTGCGGTAAACTATGTGACCAGTGATGTCCAGAAGAAGATCTATACTGTAACAGGACATGGAGAGGACTCCCTTTCTACAACGATCACGGATCTGATGACAAAGAATAATTATACAACCGAGGAACTGAATCTTCTGATGAAAGATTCTATACCGGATGACTGTGATCTTCTGTTGATGGATGGCCCGACGAATGATCTTTCTGATGATGAGGTCAGCCTTCTGAGCGGATATCTTGGAGAAGGCGGCAAGGTGATGTGTCTGTTGGGAGATACAGGACTTGATTCTTTACCGAAACTTGCAGGACTTTTGAAAGATTATGGAATTGAGGGGGCAGATGGTTATATCGCAGATCCACAGAGATGTTATCAGAATCAGCCGTATTATATTTTCCCGGTACTGAATTTATCCGGTGATATGGCAGACGGAATCAGTTCTCAGATGGTACTTCTGATGAATTCCCGCGGACTGACGACAACGGATCCGGCAAGAGATACGATCACAACGAGTGCCTTTATGACAACTTCTGAGCAGGCATATGCAGTGACAGAAGAAGATCAGAAGCAGGGAACGTATGACCTGGGAGTGGTTGCAACTGAAACGATCAGTTCCGACAGTACTGAGAGCAAAGAGAGCAGACTGACGGTTATCTCTGCAGGCAGCCTGATCGATCAGCAGATCACGGATGCATTTTCACAGCTTGAAAATACGCAGGTATTTATGAATGCAGTGACAGCAAACTTTGACGGTGTGACCAATCTTTCTATTGAGGCAAAGAGCCTTACAACAGAGTACAATACTGTTCAGCATGCAGGTGGATTCAGCATTCTCGTTGTATTTGGTATTCCGGCAGTGGTTCTGATCGGTGGTTTTGTCGTATGGTTCAGAAGAAGAAAGGCCTGAGGTGTCAGTATGAAAAAGAAAAAAGGACCATTGATTTTAACAGGAGTGCTGGTCATCCTTCTGATTGTTTATTTTGGACTAAGCTCCTGGAATAAAAAGCAGGATAAAAAAGAGGAAAAAGAAACGGTCAAAGTGACGGATCTGGATGAGTCAACGATCACTGCGATCAAGTATCAGGTGGCAGCAGGTGAAATGTCTTTTGAAAAAGAAGGAGATACCTGGTATTATTCAGAAGATAAGGATTTCCCGTTGAAGCAGAGTAAGCCGGAGGCGATCGTAAAGGCGGCTGCCCAGATCACCGCGGACCGGAAACTGGAAGACGGAGACAGCCTGGACGCATATGGACTGGATGACCCGAATTATTCCATTGAGATCACGGAAGAAGACGGAACAGTAACAACGGTCAGCTTTGGAGATTCTACCGGAACAGATTATTATGTAACGGTGGGCGATACCGGTACAGTCTATACGGTCGCATCCAGCGTGCTGGATGATTTCAAGACGGAGTTGTCTGATTTTGCACAACTGGATGAATATCCGAGCATCGGAAGCGGCAATTTGAAAAAAGAAGTAATCACGGAAAATGGAACGACTACGACCTATGATTCAGAAAATGAAGATCAGGAAGAAGAGATCGCTGCGGTTGCAGGCGGACTGGGTGCGGTGTCACTGACAACGGTTGCTGATTATTCTGTGGAAGATGCAGACCTGGCAGGCTATGGACTGGATGAAGCCAGTCGGATCACGGTTGAGGCTACTTATACAAAGAATGAGGATGAAAAGACGATGAAAATGTATATCGGCAGTGAAGATGGAAACGGAAACCGTTATGTGATGCTGGATGGATCGAAGATCGTCTATCAGATTTCAGACGAAGTATGCAAAAATGTTCTGAATCAGGAATAATTTTAGATTTATTTAATTGACTTTGATTGAAAAACGGAGCAGAATAAAGTCCATATTAATTTAAGACAGGAAGTGCAGATCATGAAAGAAAAGTTTATGCGGTTTATGCAGGGAAGATACGGTGTGGATCAGTTATCGAAAGCATTGCTGGTGATCGGTCTGATCAGTGTATTGCTGGCTTCGTTTTTCAGGGGAAGTCTTATTGGGACAATTTTTTACTATGTCGGATGGTTCCTGATCATTTACTGTTATTTCAGGATGTTCTCAAAGAATGTATCAAAGCGTTATGCGGAGAATCAGGCATATCTTGCAAAGTCGTACAAGATCCGTTGCTTTTTTGCAAAGCAGAAAGATCTGTTCCGGCAGAGAAAGCAGTATCATATTTATAAATGCCCGGGATGCAGTCAGAAGATCAGGATTCCAAGAGGCAAAGGAAAGATCGAGATCCGTTGTCCGAAGTGTGGCACAAAGTTCATGAAAAAGAGCTGAGTAAGTATTTGTTATTACTTGTCACTACCTTCTGTTGTTATGTGGCACAAAGTTCATTAAAAGAGCTGAGAAAGTGCAGGCAGAATGTGGGAAAGCGGACAGTGGAAAAAGAGAATGAGAGGAAATTAAGAAAAAGATGTCAGATCCATATCAGATTTTAGGAGTAGACCAGAGTGCATCGGATGAGGAGATTAAGAAGGCATACAGAAAACTGAGCCGTCAGTATCATCCGGATGCGAATATCAACAATCCTCATAAAGATGAGGCAGAGGCTAAGTTCAAGGAAGTCCAGCAGGCATATCAGCAGATCATGGATGAGCGGGAAAAAGGCTACTCTTCGTCAGGAGCAGGAGGCGGTTCACAGGGCAGCGGATACGGTGATTATGGTCCGTTTGGCGGCTTTGGCGGTTTTGGAGGTTACGGGAATTTCGGTGGCTACGGAAACGGGACTTCCGGAAGAACAGCAGGTATGAGCGAGGAAGATGCACATCTGCAGGCGGCAGCCAATTATATCAGAAGCGGACATTTCAGGGAGGCACTGAATGTCCTTGACGGAATTGCAAACCACAGTGCCTTATGGTATTTTCTGAGTGCTTCTGCAAATTCGGGACTGGGCAATAACGTGACGGCACTGGAGCATGCCAGGGAGGCTGTCCGGCTTGATCCTCAGAATATGCAGTATCAGATGCTGCTGCAGCGGCTGGAAGGCGGTGGAAGCTGGTATCAGACACGACAGACGATGTATGGATTTCCGGGTACATTTGATAACAGTTATTGCGTGAAGTTATGCGTGGCAAATCTGATGTGCAATCTTTGCTGTGGCGGAAGCGGTCTCTGCTGCGGCGGAGGTAATTATGGTGGAGGCAACGGAACATTTCTGTAAAGTGCAGGAAAGAAATGTAACAATTCTTAATGAAAGCGTTCATCTTTTTTAAAATTTGTATTTTATAATAGGCATCAGTCGGGTAAGAAGCATCAGTCAGGAGTTTTCCCCGGCTGATGTTTTTTCTATATGGATTGATTCATGATCCGGGAAAACCCTATTACGAATGAGGAGCAGATAATAGATGGAAGAACACAGAAGAAGTCGTCAGAACCGGTATGGAAGGATTTTATGTGGACTTGTATTTTTTGCACTTTGCGGTACAATTTTCTGCATGGGATTGAATGCGAAAGAAGCAAGACAGGAGGCCAGAAAAGCTGAGGCTGTAAAAGAGGCAGAGGCAGAAAAGAAAAAGGCAGAAAAAGAAGAAAAGAAGAAAGAAAAAGAAGCAGAGGAGCAGCGGAAGAAAGAGCTTTCGGTGCAGCCGGGTGTTGCAGTGGGGACAACGGAAGCGAGTGATGAAAAGATTGTATATCTGACATTTGATGACGGCCCTTCGGAGAATACGCAGAAAGTGCTGGATATACTGGATCAGTATGATGCCAAAGCAACTTTTTTTATTACGGGGCAGAAACCGGAGTACCGTCCGATGATAAAAAAAGCATATGATGCAGGGCATACGATCGGTCTGCACAGTTTCTGTCATGATTATGAGACCGTATATTCTTCAGAAGAAGCGTACCTGAAAGATCTGGAAGAAGTGGGAGAGATCGCAAAGGAGCAGATCGGATTCGTCCCGTGTTTTATCCGTTTTCCGGGTGGCTCGTCCAATACGGTTTCAAGGAATTATATGGAGGGAATCATGAGTGTACTTGTGCCGAAAGTACTTGAGCTGGGATATCAGTATTATGACTGGAATGTCAGCAGCGGGGATGGAGGAACAGCTACGACAGAGGAAATCATTGCACAGTCGGAGACAGACAAGTATCATCAGGTAATGCTGCTGTTTCATGATGCAGCAACAAAAGAGACAACGATCGAGGCATTGCCGACCGTTCTGGAGTATTATAAAAATCTTGGCTATTCTTTTAAAGCAATCGACAGAGAAAGCCTGGTTGTGCATCATCAGGTGAATAATTAAGGAGAAGGAGAAAGAGAAGATTTATGAGCGGACAGGAAAGAAAAACAGGAAAAAGAGTACTCAATGTTGGCCTGCTGGCTCATGTAGATGCAGGAAAGACGACCCTTTCGGAAAGTATTCTTTATCAAAGTGGTGCAATACGAAATTTAGGCAGGGTCGATCATCAGGATGCTTTTCTGGATACAGATGAAATGGAACGGGAACGTGGAATTACGATCTTTTCCAAGCAGGCGGTGCTTACCTGGAAAGATACGGAGATCACATTGCTGGATACACCGGGACACGTTGATTTTTCAGCGGAGATGGAGCGGGTACTGCAGGTGCTGGACTGTGCGGTGCTGGTGATCAGCGGGGCAGACGGTGTGCAGGGACATACGGAGACTTTGTGGAAACTTTTAACAAGATACGGAATACCGGTGTTCCTTTTTGTGAATAAAATGGATCAGGAAGGGACGGACTGTGGAAAACTTCTTGCAGAACTGAAATCCCGGTTTTCAGAAGGATGTATTGATTTCGGCAGAGTGGAAACCGGAGCAGAAGAAGTGATCGAAGAGATTGCAGTGTGTGATGAACAGACGATGGAAGAATATCTTGAGAAAGGCAGTGTCGCCGCTGCCTCGATCCGCCGGCTGGTCGCAGAAAGAAAGATTTTTCCATGCTATTTTGGTTCGGCGTTACATTTGCAGGGTGTGGAAGAACTGATGAACGGGATCTGCACATATCAGATGCAGAAAGAATATCCGGCAGTATTCGGAGCGAAGGTTTATAAGATTGCGAGAGACGGTCAGGGAAACAGGCTGACTTACCTGAAAGTGACCGGTGGCACGCTGAAGGTGAAGGATGTGATCGGTGAAAATGGTGATAAGGTAAATCAGATCCGTGTATATTCCGGTGAAAAGTATGAGCTTCTTTCGGAGGCAGATGCGGGAAAAGTCTGTGCAGTGACCGGTTTGGCGGAAACATATCCGGGGCAGGGACTTGGAGCAGAAAAAGATTCTGAGCTGCCGATCCTTGAGCCGGTGCTGACGTACAGGATCATTTTGCCGGATGACTGTAATGTTCATACGATGTTAAGAGATTTGAAGCTTTTGGAGGAAGAAGAGCCGGAACTGCATGTCGTATGGATCGAAAAGAGTCAGGAGATCCATGTGCAACTGATGGGCGATGTGCAGATTGAAATCCTTCAGAGAATCATAAAAGAACGCTTTGGAGTACTGGTTGAGTTCGGGGAAGGCAGCATTGTCTATAAAGAGACGATCGCAGCACCGGTGGAAGGTGTCGGGCATTTTGAACCGTTACGCCATTATGCAGAGGTACATCTGCGGTTAGAACCGGGAGAACGCGGATCAGGAATACAGTTTGATTCAGAATGCAGTGAGGATGTGTTGGATCGGAACTGGCAGCGGCTGGTGCTGACCCATCTGGAGGAAAAGGAACATAAAGGAGTTCTGACGGGATCGGTTATTACAGATATGAAGATCACACTGACTTCAGGAAAAGCCCATCTGAAGCATACGGAGGGCGGGGATTTCCGACAGGCAACTTACCGGGCTGTGCGGCAGGGACTGAAAAAAGCAGAAAGCGTACTGCTTGAACCGTATTATGAGTTCAGGATCGAATTACCTTCTGAAAATGTGGGACGTGCCATGACGGATATACAGAACCGTTTCGGAAAATTTGAGGCACCGGAAACGTTGGGAGAAATGACTGTGCTGACGGGAATTGCACCGGTATCGACTTTAAGCGGTTATCAGAAAGATGTCATTGCATATACAGGTGGAAGAGGAAGAATTTCTCTGACCCTGAAGGGGTATGATCTCTGCCATAATCAGGAAGAAGTTGTAGCGGCGAGAGGGTATGATTCAGAGCTGGATCTTGCGAATCCTACCGGTTCGGTCTTTTGTGCCCATGGTGCAGGATTTGTCGTGGACTGGGATGAAGTCGAAGAATATATGCACATGGAACGCACACTGGATCAGACGGGAGAAGAAGGACTTGCGGAAGTCACACTTCCGAAGCGGCGGCATTCCAGTATTGAACTGACACAGGAGGAACTGGATGCAATTTATGTAAGAACTCCTGATCCGGTGAAGCAGAATCATGGTCCGGTGACAGTCTGTGCAAAGGAAAAGGACAGAGAACCGGGCAGTGCCTATACAGATCCGAAATGGGAAAGACGCAGACGGGAAAAGGAAGTCCGACAGGAATATCTTCTGGTGGATGGATACAATATCATTTTCTCATGGGAGGAACTAAGAGAGCTGTCCGAAAAGGATATTGGTGCGGCACGCGGGAAACTTGCGGATATCTTAAGCAACTATCAGGGATACAGAAAATGTACGCTGATCCTTGTGTATGATGCATATAAAGTTGAAGGCAATCCGGGTGAAGTGATGAAATATCATAATATTTATATTGTCTATACCAAAGAGGCGGAAACGGCAGACCAGTATATCGAAAAGACTGTAAGACGGATCGCAAAGGATGCTGCTGTAACTGTGGCAACTTCAGACGGACTGGAGCAGGTGTTCATCTTAGGACAGGGTGCGAACCGGATGTCTGCTCCGGGACTGAAAGAGGAAATTGAGAGGACGCTGGCAGAAGTCAGAGGTGAGCATCTTGGAAAGAAGGGCAGTGTCGGAAATTATCTTTTTGATTATCTGGATGAAGAGACTGCAGAGGAGATGGAAAAAGTCCGACTGGGGAAAGCAGGAAAGAATGGACGGGATAAAAAATGACAATCGGGATTATTGAAGATGACCGCCTGTTAAGCCGGTCTTTGAAAGTCGTGCTTGAGAAGGAAGGTTATCGGACTTTGCAGGTTTATACAAAGAAAGATGCAGGGCAGATTCTGCAGGGAACAGAGGAGCTTTTACTGGTTGATATCGGTCTCCCGGACGGAAATGGTATGGAACTGTATCACACCCTGATGAAAAAATGGAACAGAAAGATCCCCGCAATTTTTCTGACGGCAAGGGATGAAGAGCAGGAAATGCTGAAAGCATTTGACCTGGGAGCAGAAGATTATGTTGTGAAACCATTTTCCATGAAAGTGTTATTAAAAAGGATTGAAGTAGCTTTCAGACGA
The DNA here is from genome assembly GCF_025152405.1 of [Ruminococcus] lactaris ATCC 29176. Taxonomy (NCBI): domain Bacteria; kingdom Bacillati; phylum Bacillota; class Clostridia; order Lachnospirales; family Lachnospiraceae; genus Mediterraneibacter; species [Ruminococcus] lactaris. Next base: position 2,183,936 of record NZ_CP102292.1, on the reverse strand, counting down.
AACCGGGGAGAAGATGCCGGTGAACAGATTCTGAAATGCAGAAATCTCAATCTGTATCCACAGCGAAAAAAGGCAGTGTCAGGGGAGAATGAGATATCTCTTACGGCAAAAGAGTATCAGCTCCTGGAATATCTGATGAAAAATCAGGGGCAGGTTCTGACCAAAGAAAATATTTTGGAGCATGTATGGGGAATTGATGGTCAATATGTAGTTGATAACAGTGTCAGCGTGCTGGTCGGCCGTCTGCGGAAAAAGATTGAAGCTGCGGGAGAACGGCCGTATATTCAGAACGTATTTGGACTGGGATACCGGATGGAGGAAGAGTAATGGATCTGACAGAAATTTTGTGGTGGAGTGCTGGGATGTTTCTTTTGGGGATTCTTGCCGGGGCGGCCGGAATGTACCGGGTTCAGAGAAAAGAACGAAGCCGGGAATTAAAGAAGATATCAGATACTGTGCAGCGAATGACCAGCGGAAAAGAACTCCCCGATTTTTCTGACTGCGAAGAGACAATGGATTCCAAAATCCGGCATCAACTGCTGCGGCTGCAGGAAATTTTAGTCAGTCAGAAACAAGATGCACAGAAAGAACGGAAAGAACTTCAGGAACTGATTTCGGAAATCGCACATCAGATGCGGACACCATTGACAAATCTGAAAAATTATCTTGACTTTTTATCAGAAGAAATCGAAAAGAAAGGGACAGAACCGGAACTGTCTTATCTGAAAGCCATTCAGAGCAGTGAAGAAAAAATTTATTTTCTGACAGAGCATTTTATCCGTATTTCAAGATTAGAGCATGGTCTGATTCAGATCAGAAAAGAAGAGCGGGATCTTCTTAAGACTCTGCGGAATGCACTTGGTCAGATTTTGGATCAGGCAGAGAAAAAAGAAATCCGGTTCGAGTTTGAACTTCCTGAGAAAATGCATGTGATGCATGATGCAAACTGGCTGGGAGAAGCGATTTTTAATCTGTTGGATAATGCGGTGAAATACAGTCCGCAAAATGGAAAAATAAAGATTAGCCTGCAGGAAAATGAAATGTTCACAACTTTCAGTATCAGAGATTACGGAATCGGAATCGAACCGGAGGAAAAGAATCTGATCTTTCAGAGATTTTACCGCGGAAAGCGGGTGACGGATGAGGAAGGCTTTGGAATAGGTCTGTATCTTGCAAGAAAAATCCTATTTTTACATGAAGGACTTTTAACGGTAAAGCGGTGTGAACCGGGAGTAGAAATGAAACTGTCTTTGCCACGGCAATAAAAGATTTTGCATTGTTAGAAATTTGTTAGATTTGTTCTTTAAAATAATGGCAGGAGAAAAAGAACAGATCAGAGGAGAGGAAGGACAATGAAAATCGTAAAAGCGGTGAATCTGAAAAAATATTTTGTTACAGAGAATTACGAAGTACATGCAGTGGATGGTGTTACACTGGAGATAGAAGAAGGAGAGTTTGTGGCTGTTGTCGGAACATCAGGGAGTGGAAAAACTTCACTTCTCAATCTTCTGGGAGGCCTGGATGTGCCGGACGAGGGCGGAGTATGGATCAGAGGAAGCAGTCTGAAAGATATGGAAAGCGAGGAACGGACCATTTTCAGACGAAGGAATATCGGGTTTATTTTTCAACAATATAATCTGATCCCGATGATCAGCGTCTATGAAAATATCGTGCTGCCCCTCCGCCTTGACGGTGCAGAGATCGATCAGGAGTTTTTTGAAGAGCTGACGGGAACACTGGGACTGAAGGAAAAACTCGGGCAACTGCCGGAAACGCTGTCAGGCGGTCAGCAGCAGAGAGCAGCGATAGCAAGAGCCTTAATGACAAAGCCGGCGATTGTCCTCGGAGATGAACCAACGGGCAATCTGGATTCTGTGACCAGTATGGAAGTTGTGGGACTTTTGAAAAATTGTGCAAAGAAATATCATCAGACTGTGATCCTTGTGACACATCAGGAAGAAGTTGCACAGATGGCGGACCGGATCATAAGGATCGAGGACGGGAGGATCGCAGAATGATTCCGAACAATAATCAGGAGGTTCTGTCCATACTGGCAGAGAAGTTAAGGAAAAAGAACCGTGGGCGTAATATGGTACTGCTCTGTGCGGTGGCGGTCGGAATTGTTACACTGACACTGATTTTCGGAACTTCTGCCGGAAAGATCCAGGCAGAGTATACGAAAGCGGTACGCCGGGCAGGTTCAACAGCATCAGCAGTACTGGAAAATGCGACAGAAGACCAGTACCGGCAGATCTGCTCCCTGAGTTATATAAAGAATGCAGGGAAAAGAGTGAGAGCCGGAAGAGCAGAGAGCGGGGAAAAGAAGCTCGGTGAGATCAGTCTGTTAGATCAATCTGCATGGGAAAAAATCATCCGTCCTGCTTATACAGATCTTCAGGGGCATTACCCAAAAGAAAAGCAGGAGATCATGGTCTCTGTAAAAATGCTGGAGGATCTGGGAATCACTGAGCCGACGGCAGGAATGAAAATCCAACTGACGGTAGTGACCGGATGGCAGGAGAAAAAAGAAGAACTATTTTACCTGAGCGGGTGGTATACCTCATATACAGATTCGGGTTCTAAAGCTCAGCAGGGATATATTTCTGAAAAAAAGGCGGCAGAGTGGGGAATCATATCGGAGAAAAATTCGGAGATACTGATCTGTCCATCAGACCGGATGAGCCGTGAAGAGGCAGAAGAACAATTATATAAAGATGTAAAACGGACGGATACAGGACAAAGAATTACCGTGACAGATCCTGCATTTCTGACAGCGGTAGATCAACTGACCGGAAGTTATGAAATGGCAGTTCTCGGAGTGATTTTGATTCTGGGCGGAGTCTGGTTTCTTATCCATAATATTCTCGAGATTTCCATGATCGGGGATATCCGTCAGTTTGGATTGCTTTATACGATCGGAACAACGAAAAAGCAGTTGCGGAAAATCTGCCACAGGCAGATGGCAGGCTGTATGCTTGTGGGAAGTGGACTCGGAGTGGCGTTTTCAGTGCTTCTTTTATTCTTTGGTATTCCCGGTCTGCTGGGGCAGGAATATCTGCGGGAATATGGTGGCACAAAAGAATTTTCCGTATTTCGACCTGAAATCCTGATCGCAGCAGTTGGTTTTACCCTGCTGATCATTGAAGCTGCCATTCAAAAAAATATGAATCGGATGATCCGACTTTCCTGTATAGAAAGCATGCATTATACAGGAAAGCAGAACCGCAGTCGAAAAAGACGAAGTACAGAAAGGCAAAACGAAAGGAACAGACGAAAGATATCAGCAGAGCTTCCATTGCTGGCATGGAGAAATGTGACAAGACAAAGGGCAGGATTTGTGCTGACGGTGCTGTCATTGTTTTTAGGAGTGGAAACACTGCTTTGTACAGTTGTGGTTACGGGTGGAAGTGATGCAACGAATATCTATATGCAGAAACCGGATTTTATCCTTGCGGGGGATTTTTGCGAGGAGGCAAAAGAAGGAATCAGGAGTGAACCGGATGAAGAGGCACTGGACCCATTGGTGACGGATGCAAATACAGCAGATTTGCTGTGGAATAATAAAACGGATGACTTTGCTCCGGATTTTGCACCCATTTCTGAATCAGTGAGAAAAAAGATCCTGGCTCTGAAAGGTGTGGATCGGGACAGATCAGAGTGTACAGAGGGAGCTTATATGAACGCAGTGATTTCGGAAACAGGGTGGAGTCCTTTTTCTGATGAATATTTCAGAGTGAGTGCAGAAAGCTCAGATGAAGGAGAAGAGGAGACCGATGTAGAAAAATCAGATACAGAAATGGAACGTTCCGGTTTCCCGGAGACAGTGCATATTTTGAGTGAAAAAGACATGGACAGCCTGAAAGAGTATGCAGAAGAAAAAAATCTGTCAGTGGATATGGCTTCAGTAGAAGATGGCAGAGGAGTACTGATTTATCAGGAATATGGCTTCACACCGGAACAGAAAAAAATGACAGCAGAAGTAAAGGGAGAACCGGTAAGTTTTTGCAGTCCTGGATCGGAGTATGATAAAGAGTCTGCAGAAGTCTTTACTTTAAATGGATATTTGGATGGGAGAGCAAAAGATTTTCCAGAACTGAAACTGGGCTGGCATGGAGAAAATATGGTGTTCTTTCTTGTAAGTGAAAAAGGATTTGAACGACTGGGAATAGAAAAAGAAACCTTTTATATGGAAGTGAATGTGAAGGCGGGACAGGAGCAGGAAGTAAAATCAGCGATCAGAGCCATTCTCACAGAAGAAAATCAAAGAAGGACGGATCAGGGAGAAAATGGGATTCTGCTTCTTTGCAGATCGGATCTGCTGAAAAGAATGTCCGACCGGATTCATGGAAATCAGATGATCCTCGGGAGTATCGGAATGATGCTGCTATTTGCAGGACTGACCAATTATTTCAATGTAATGATTATGGGAAGATATTCAAGAAAGCAGGAACTGGCTGTGATGGAGAGTATCGGAATGACAAAAAAGCAAAAAAGGAAGATGTTTTTCTGGGAAGGAAACTGGTATTTTCTCTTGATGGAAGTGCTTGTACTGACTGTCGGAACAGGCATCCTGTGGCTTGTCAGACTTTATATGGAAAAGCAGGCTGTATATTTCAGATTTCAATATCCGGCAGGATGGCTGGCAGGAATCAGTCTTGGTATGCTTGGGATACTGGCTGGCAGCTGTTGTTCTTTCAGACGGGGAGAAAAGGTTCACTGTACGCAATGATATGGACAGATGAAAAAATAATAGAAAAAACTATATATTTTGTCGATTTAGTGATATGATAAAAGAAAAATGAGAGAGGTGCAAATATGAATTGTAAGAATTGTTATCAGGAAATTCCTGATGGAAGTAAGTTCTGTCCACATTGCGGTGCGAAGCAGAATGAAGTACAGCCCAATGCAGAACAGGAAAATGCAGTGAAGAATGATCCGGTACAGGCAACGGGGGCAGCAAAGACAACTGAAAATGCAGCGGGTTACCAGGATGTATCAGGTTATCAGAATAACGGCGGCTATCAGGATGCAGCAGGTTATCAGAACAACAGCGGTTATCAGGATGTATCAGGTTATCAGAACAACGGCGGCTATCAGGATGCAGCAGGTTATCAGAACAACAGCGGCTATCAGGATGCAGCAGGTTATCAGAACAACAGTGGTTATCAGAACGTGACCGGTTATCAGAATAACGGGCAGAAACCGGAAATTAATTATGTACCATATCTGGTACTTTCCATTATTTCCACAGTATGCTGCTGTCTTCCGTTCGGTATCGTAGGTATTGTATTTTCAGTGAAGATCAACAGTGCAATGAATGCCGGTAATTATGAAGAAGCAGCTCAGAATGCAAAGATGGCAAAAATATGGACGATTGTATCTTTTGTAGTCGGACTGGTTGTAGGAATTTTATACTTTATGTTTGGAATAATAGTAGGAATTGATAATTATTATTAAGAGGCCGAAATGCAAAGGGTGATAAAATTAAGAAACTGGTTTGCACAAAGCCGGAAAAACCGGATTTTATTTCTGGCAGTGATCGGGTGTATGGCAGGGATTGGAGCAGGCTATCTGTATTTCCACAATCCGTTAAAATATCCGCTGCCATGCCTTTTTCACGTGATCACGGGATTGTACTGTCCGGGATGTGGAGCAGGGAGAGCGAGCTACAATATCCTGCATGGAAATTTTCTGACTGCTTTCTGCTACAATCCGGTCATGGTTTTTCTGCTGCCGTTTCTCGGAATTTATTTTGTGACGGTTGCAGCAGACTGGGCATTGACAGGAAAGAATCATGTGGATAAAAAGATCAATCCTAAAATACTTATAGGGATTTTAGTTTTTCTTCTGATTTTCGGAGTGATCAGGAATCTTCCATTTTATCCGTTCAGGCTGTTAGTGCCGGGAGGACTGGCAGAAGTTCTTATGTAAAATTGAATGAGAAAGATAAAAAGTACTTTGAAGCAATTCAGAGTACTTTTTTGCCCTTAAAAAAGCTTTAAGAAAATTCAGCAAAGAAATCCTGTGATCTGAAAAAAGAAATTCTAAGATGTCGGTTGTGAAAATGCAGGGGAGTATGGTATTATATAGGTTGAATGTAAATGACGATACTCAAAAGGCGGATCGTCTGGCTGAAGGAAAGATGGAGGAATGAACAATGATTAACAAACTGGTAGAAAAGATCAAGAAAACCGGAGCACCGATCGTAGTCGGACTTGACCCGATGCTGAGTTATATCCCACAGCATATTTTAGATAAGGCATATGCAGAATACGGAGAGACTCTGGAAGGGGCGGCTGAAGCTGTCTGGCAGTTTAATAAGGAAATTGTAGACAAGACTTATGATCTGATTCCTGCTGTTAAACCTCAGATCGCGATGTATGAGCAGTTTGGTATTCCGGGACTGGAGGCATTTAAGAAGACTGTGGATTACTGCAAGTCAAAAGATCTGGTTATTATCGGAGATGTAAAAAGAGGAGATATCGGGTCAACTTCCGCAGCATATGCGACCGGACATCTTGGAAAGATAAAAGTAGGAAGTAAAGAGTATGTTCCGTTTGGAGAAGATTTCGCAACAGTCAATCCATATCTGGGGTCCGATGGTGTGAATCCGTTTATTGATGTATGTAAGGAAGAAAAGAAAGGACTTTTCATTCTTGTTAAAACTTCCAATCCGTCCAGCGGAGAATTTCAGGACAGACTGATCGACGGAAGACCGCTATATGAGCTGGTTGGAGAGAAAGTTGCCGAGTGGGGAGCTGAGTGTATGGGTGATGAGTACAGCTATATCGGAGCTGTTGTAGGAGCAACCTATCCTGAGATGGGAAAAGTACTCAGAAAGATCATGCCGAAGTCTTATATTTTAGTACCGGGATATGGAGCACAGGGCGGAAAAGGAAAAGACCTGGTTCATTTCTTTAATGAAGACGGACTGGGTGCGATCGTAAATTCTTCCCGTGGAATTATCGCAGCTTATAAGCAGGAAGCTTATGCAAAATTCGGAGCAGAGAATTTTGGCGATGCATCCAGAGCAGCAGTAGAAGCGATGATTGCAGATATCAGCGGGGCACTTGCAGCAAAATAAGTGAAGTTCAGGTAAAAGGAGTACAGTATGGCAAAGCAGAAAGAGAATGCGGTGGTAGCATCTCAGGAGCAGCTGGCAGACGGAATCTACAGCATGTGGATTCAGACGCAGGCAGCAGACACGGCAAAGCCGGGGCAGTTCATTTCCATGTATACGACAGATGGAAGCAAGTTACTGCCACGCCCGATCAGCATTTGTGAGATCGACCGTACGCGGGGAATGCTTCGGGTGGTTTATCGTGTGACAGGAGAAAATACAGGAACGGAGCAGTTTTCAAAGCTGAAATCAGGGGATACGATCCCGGTGATCGGACCGCTTGGGAATGGATTCCCGTACGAAAAAGCAGAAGGAAAGAAAGTCTTCCTGATGGGAGGAGGAATCGGTGTACCACCGATTCTGGAGCTGGCGAAGCAGATGAAGTGTGAAAAGAAGCAGATCCTTGCAGGATACCGGGATGCACAGACTTTTTTGAAAGAGGAGTTTGAGGCAAACGGAGAACTGTATATTTCCACGGAAGACGGAAGTGTCGGAACAAAGGGAAATGTTATGGATGCGATCCGCGAGAATGGACTGAAAGCAGACATGATTTATGCGTGCGGACCAACGCCGATGCTGCGTGCCATTAAGCAGTACGCAGAAGAGCAGGGAATCGAATGTTACATTTCCCTGGAAGAAAGAATGGCGTGTGGAATCGGTGCCTGTCTTGCGTGCGTATGCAGGTCAAAAGAAAAGGATGCCCACAGTAATGTGAATAATAAGCGGATCTGTAAAGACGGTCCGGTATTCCTGGCGACGGAGGTGGAGATCTGATGGATATGAGTGTAAAGATAGCCGGAGTAGAGTGGAAGAATCCGGTGACAGTTGCATCAGGAACATTTGGCTCAGGAGAAGAGTTTTCTGAATTTGTTGATCTGAACCGCCTGGGAGCTGTAACGACCAAAGGTGTGGCAAATGTGCCATGGCCGGGAAATCCGACACCGCGTGTGGCAGAAGTTTATGGTGGAATGATGAATGCCATCGGATTGCAGAATCCGGGGATTGATCTGTTCTGCAAAAGGGATATCCCGTATCTGAAGAAGTTTGATACAAAGATCATTGTGAATGTCTGTGGTCATGCACCGGAAGAGTACCTGGAAGTGGTAGAACGACTGGCGGATGAGCCGATCGATATGATGGAGATCAACATTTCCTGCCCAAATGTGAATGCAGGTTTTCTCGCTTTTGGGCAGGATGCAAAGCATGTAGAAGAATTGACCGGACAGATCAAAAAGATTGCGAAGCAGCCGATCATCATGAAGCTGACGCCGAATGTAACGGATATTACTGAGATCGCAAAGGCTACAGAGGCAGGAGGAGCGGATGCAGTTTCCCTGATCAATACACTGACCGGTATGAAGATCGATATCAACCGGAAGACATTTGCCGTAGCAAATAAAACCGGGGGAGTTTCAGGTCCGATCGTAAAGCCGATCGCAGTCCGTATGGTTTATCAGGTGGCACAGGCGGTCAATATTCCGATCATCGGAATGGGTGGCATTTCCTGTGCGGAGGATGCGATAGAATTTCTGCTTGCAGGAGCAAGTGCGGTGTCGGTCGGAACGGCAAACTTCCATGATCCGGCAGTGACTTTGAAGGTGATCGACGGAATCGAGGCATATATGAAAAAGAATGGCTTTGAGACTGTAAAAGATATGGTTGGAATTGTAAAATAGGAGGACAGGAACGATGGAAGCATACAAGAAAGAATTTATCGAATTTATGGTAGAGAGTGATGTTCTGAAATTCGGAGATTTCACACTGAAAAGCGGAAGAAAATCTCCATTCTTCATGAATGCAGGAGCATATGTGACAGGTTCTCAGTTAAAGAGACTGGGTGAATATTATGCAAAGGCGATCCATGATACATACGGGGATGATTTTGATGTATTATTCGGACCGGCATATAAGGGTATTCCGCTGGGAATCGTTACTGCGATCGCATACAGTGAACTTTACGGAAAAGAAGTCCGTTACTGTTCAGACCGGAAAGAGGAAAAAGATCATGGAGCGGATAAGGGAAGTTTCCTTGGCAGCAAATTAAAAGACGGCGACAGAGTCATCATGATCGAAGATGTTACAACATCCGGTAAGTCCATGGAAGAAACTGTTCCAAAGGTAAAAGGTGCGGCTGATGTAACGATCGTAGGACTGATGGTTTCACTGAACCGTATGGAAGTCGGTAAAGGCGGCGAAAAGTGTGCATTGGATGAAATAAAAGAACTTTACGGATTTGATACAGCGGCGATCGTTACAATGGAAGAGGTCGTAGAGTGTCTGTATAATAAAGAGTGCAACGGCAAAGTTGTCATTGATGATACATTAAAAGCGGCGATCGACGCATATTATGAAAAGTATGGAGTAAAATAAGGAGACACATTTTATGGAAAAGGCATATCGTACAATGAAGAACAGTGGTGCAGGCAGTATTGTAATTGGAATTATCATCCTTGTGACAGGTGTGGCTGCGGGAGTCATTTCCATTGTGAATGGTGCAAGTCTGTTAAAAAATAAGAACGAGATTACATTTTAAAAGGGCAGTCCCCTCCCGGGAAAAGGAGGGGGCTTTTTATGAAGGTGCAGGATTTTGACGAATAAAGAAGCGAAGAGAGTCAGGACGCTGGGAAAGGTTCTGTTTATTTTATATATATTTTTTCTGGTATACTTCCTTTTTTTATCAGATTGGTATGGCAGAGAAGGCGTGATGGAAGATTATCATTATAATCTGGTTTTGTTCAGGGAAATTAAACGGTTTATTCTTTACCGCAATCAGTTGGGAACATTTGCGGTATTTTCTAATCTGTTTGGAAATATACTTATTTTTATGCCTTATGGCTACTTTCTTACAATGGCGGGGAAAAGAAAAAGTTTCTTTAGAACGTTATTTTACAGTATGGGTCTGAGCCTGGGGGTAGAAGTGATGCAGTTGCTTACAAAAGTTGGAAGTTTTGATGTAGATGATATCCTGCTCAATACTGTTGGCGGAGTACTGGGATTCCTCATCTATATGACAGGAGATCTGATAAGGAGAAGACATGTTCGGAATAGGAAAAAGTGAAGAAGAACGTCGTAGAGAAAAAGAACGAAAGAAACGCGGGATGAGAAAGTATGGACAGTCCTACCTGAAGCCATCGCGGAGAGGAAGTATTTCCTGCTGGTGTACCGGAGGTTCACTGGTGATTCTGGCAGGATGTATTTTATATGCATTCCTTTCCAGGGGGAAAGCGGCAGGGATTGTGGGAGGACTTTCAGTGGTATCCTTTGTGATTGATATATATGGAATGTACTGTGCAGTACAGGGATTTTTAGAAAGAGACAGACGGTATTTAAATTGTAAAATCGGACTTGGTGTTGGTGTTATCACGCTGATCTTATTTATGGCAATCTTGGTAGGAGGTCTTGGATAGATGAGTTTATCAGAAATTCAGAAAGAAAGAAATGAACAGTGCCGGGAAAGGCATGAACTGGCGGTCAACCGGATCCGGTCTATGGTGACGGAAGAGACGGTCGAGAAGGCATACGTGGGATATTTTCAGGATGTGGCATTATTTTTACTGGAGCTGGAGAATACAAGACGGAAAGTAGCTTCAGGAGAATGGGAAAACTACACGCTGGAGCAGATGCGTAGCTTAAATGAAATACTTTACAGTGACATTCTGGATAAAAATTATGAACGGAGTTATGCAAATCCGGAATATGCAGTGAGCAGTTTTGGAACAGAAATGGGACAACTGCTCAGTTTACTTTATGCAGAATTGCGGGGCGGCATCTCTTATGCGTTTGAGGAGAAGACAGATTATCTGACCATTCTGTATGAGTTATTTATCGAGGTGTATAACTGTTTTGAGAATGCTGCACTGGAGGAAGCATCGGAACAGAGCACAGCGGATGAAAAAGAAAGCGGAGCAGCCGGGGCAGAGAAGCAGATTCCATCCGCAGAACAGATCCGGGAGATCTTATACTGGTATGCCAGTGATTACTGCGATGTATTTCTTGCAGACCGGATTCTGGAGCAGATCGATCCGTCCTTTTCTTTTGCGGCAGATCTGATCGAGACGGCGGACCTTGATTCGGATGAATATTTATACCGTTTTGGCGAGTACATTTCCAAAAATGAACTGGGAACAGCACATCATCTGAGAAATCTTCCGCAGGAGACTTTACAGAAGATGGCAGATGTCTATACAGAAGGTTACCGGATCGGATTTATTAATACCGGAAAGGATCTGTCAAAAAAGAAGGTCGTAAATATCCGCTACAGCCTTGGATTTGAAAAAGTGGTTCGTCTGGCGATCGAAAATTTTAAGAAGATGGGACTGAAGCCGGTGATTTACCGTGCCGCTGCCAGTGTGATCACAAAGAGAGAGCATCATAAGATCGGGTATTATGGCTGTATCGCGAACCAGCAGTACGAGTATGACCACCGGCAGGATCAGGCATTATTTATGGATAAGCGGTATATTGAGCGGAAACTGGAAGTGATGAAGACCGTCTACGAACAGAACCGGGAACTGGCAGCAGGATTTGCAGGTCCGGCAGTCATGGAGATTTTTGGAGAGACGCCGTTTTCACCGATAGCGAAAGACTCTGCCCCGGCTTATTCGGAGGCACAGAGAAGTCTTGCACTTCTTTATGACAGCCGTTCCGGGCAACTGACGAATGAATATATCAAAGGAGATGAACGCAGTTTTACGATCATCGCATATCCCGTTCCTGAGATTGGTTCAGACTATGCAGAGATTTTCAACGAAGTGATCCGCATTAATACACTGGATGCGAAACTGTATGAGCAGGTGCAGCAGACCATGATCGATGCCCTGGATCAGGGAGTCTATGTCAGGGTCAAAGGAAAAGGAGAGAATCAGACCGATATGCATGTAGAACTGTACCGGCTGAAAGACCCGGCAAAAGAGACGATCTTTGAAAATTGCGTGGCAGATGTCAACATTCCGGTAGGGGAGGTATTCACATCACCGGTACTGGACGGGACAAACGGAGTCCTGAATGTCAGCAAAGTTTATTTAGATGGTTTACAGTACCGCAATCTGAAACTTACGTTCAAGGATGGAAAAATCACAGATTATACGTGTGACAACTTCTCAGACGAAGCCGAGAACCGGAAATATATTTATGATAATGTACTGAAAAATCATGAGACTCTTCCTCTGGGAGAGTTCGCCATCGGAACGAATACGACTGCCTATGTGGTGGCAAGAAAATATGGCATTGAAGATAAGATGCCGATCCTGATCGCAGAGAAGACAGGACCTCATTTTGCGGTGGGAGATACGTGCTATTCCTGGAGTGAGGAAATCCGTGTATACAATCCAAATGGAAAGGAAATCGTTGCGAAAGACAATTCCTGCTCGCTTCTGCGAAAGGAAGATGTATCCAAAGCATACTTCAACTGTCATACAGATATAACCATACCTTATGAAGAGTTAGAAGAAATAAGTGTAGTGACAAAAGACGGCACAGACATTATACTATTAAGAGACGGAAGATTTGTATTACCTGGCACGGAAGTGCTGAATGAACCATTAGAAAAGGATACAGACCACTGAAGGAGGAAATGAAATGCCAAAAGTAGGAATTGTCATGGGCAGCGACTCAGATCTGAAAGTAATGAGCAAGGCAGCGGCAACGTTGGAAAAGTTCGGCATTGATTATGAGATGACGATTATTTCAGCACACCGTATGCCGGATGTATTTTTTGACTGGGCAAAGGCAGCCGAAGGAAAAGGAATCAAAGTGATCATCGCAGGTGCAGGAATGGCAGCTCATCTGCCGGGAATGTGTGCGGCGTTGTTCCCGATGCCGGTCATCGGAATCCCGATGTCAGGAAAAAATCTTGAGGGGATGGATGCACTTTATTCTATCGTTCAGATGCCACCTGGAATCCCGGTTGCAACAGTTGCCATCGACGGAGGAATGAATGCGGCAATTCTTGCAGCAAAGATGCTTGCAATGTCCGATCCGGAACTTCTTGAGAAATTAAAAGCGTACTCTGCCGAGATGAAAGAGACGGTTCAGGCGAAGGCAGACCGGCTTGCAGAAGTAGGTTATGAAGAATATCTGAAAGAGAAATAAGGAGATAAAATTATGGATTATAAGACATCAGGTGTTGATATCGAGGCAGGATACAGATCAGTGGAACTGATGAAAAAATATGTAAAAGAGACGATGAGACCGGAAGTTCTCGGAGGACTCGGCGGATTTTCAGGTGCATTTTCACTTGCAAAGATCAAGGAGATGGAAGAGCCGGTTCTGCTCTCAGGAACAGACGGTTGTGGAACCAAGGTAAAGCTTGCAATGGTGATGGACAAGCATGATACGATCGGTATTGATGCGGTTGCCATGTGCGTGAACGATATTGCATGTGCAGGCGGTGAGCCACTGTTCTTCCTGGATTATATTGCATGCGGAAAGAATTATCCTGAGAAGATCGCATCCATCGTGAAAGGTGTGGCAGAGGGATGTAAGCAGTCGGATGCAGCACTGATCGGTGGAGAGACGGCAGAGCATCCGGGACTGATGCCGGAAGATGAGTATGATCTTGCCGGATTTGCGGTAGGTGTATGCGACAAAAAAGAGATGATCACGGGAGAAAATCTGAAAGCGGGAGATGTCCTGATCGGTATGGCATCCTCCGGTGTGCATAGTAATGGATTCTCTCTTGTAAGAAAAGTGTTTGATATTACGAAAGAGTCACTGGATACATATTATGAAGAACTTGGAACTACTTTAGGCGAGGCTCTTCTTGCTCCGACAAGAATCTATGTAAAGGCACTGAAGAGTATTAAAAATGCGGGAGTTACTGTAAAGGCATGCAGCCATATCACAGGCGGCGGATTCTACGAGAATATTCCGCGTATGCTCAAGGACGGTACGCACGCAGTAGTGGAAAAGGACAGCTATCCGGTACCACCGATTTTTGCAAAGCTTGCGAAAGACGGAGAGATTGAAGAGCAGATGATGTATAATACGTTCAACATGGGACTCGGAATGATTCTTGCTGTTGCTCCGGAAGATGTAGAGAAAACCATGGATGCGATCCGTGTAGCCGGAAATGCACCGTATGTAGTAGGCAAGATCGAAGAGGGCGAAAAGGGAGTGACCTTATGCTAAGAGTTGTAGTGATGGTTTCCGGCGGCGGAACAAATCTGCAGGCGATCCTGGATGCGGTGGATGCAGGCAGGATTACGAATACAGAGATCGTCGGAGTTATCAGCAATAATAAAAATGCATATGCACTGACGCGGGCTGCGGAACATGGGATCAAGGCAGAATGTATTTCGCCGAAGGATTATGAGTCCAGAGCAGAATTTAATGAGGCATTGATCGGGGGCGTAGATTCCTATCAGCCGGATCTGGTCGTACTGGCAGGCTACCTGGTGGTGATCCCTCCGGAAATGATCGCAAAATACAGAAACCGGATGATCAATATTCATCCTTCCCTGATCCCGGCTTTTTGCGGAACAGGATTTTACGGACTGAAAGTGCATGAGGCAGCACTGGAACGTGGCGTAAAAGTAGTTGGTGCTACCGTGCATTTTGTAGATGAAGGGACAGATACAGGTCCGATCATTTTACAGAAAGCAGTAGAAGTAGAGAACGGAGATACACCGGAGATCCTTCAGCACAGAGTGATGGAGCAGGCTGAATGGAAGATCCTTCCAAAAGCGATCGACCTGATCGCAAATGGCAGGGTGAAAGTAGAAGGTCGCAGAACCGTGATCGAAGATTAAAGAATATCACGTGCAGAAGCAATGCACAGGAAAATGCGTCTGCTAAGAGCAGGCGTGTTTTTCATTTTAACAGATTGCAACAGATATTTTACAACTTTAAATAACAGGATGATCACGCAGCAGTTGCGTGGCGAGTTCAGGAGGAGAAGACCATGAAAATATTAATCGTAGGAAGCGGCGGAAGAGAACATGCGATTGCAGCAAGCGTTGCGAAAAGTCCAAAGGCAGAGAAAATTTACTGTGCACCGGGAAACGCAGGAATTGCAGAGTATGCAGAATGCGTAGCGATCGGTGCGATGGAATTTGAAAAGCTGGCAGCATTTGCAAAAGAAAAAGAGATTGATCTTTGTATTGTCGGAATGGATGATCCATTAGTTGGAGGACTGGTTGACACACTGGAAGAGGCAGGGATTCGCACATTCGGACCAAAGAAAAATGCAGCGATCCTGGAGGGATCTAAGGCATTTTCAAAAGATCTGATGAAGAAATATCATATCCCGACAGCAGCTTATGAGAATTTCACAGACCCGGATGCTGCAATCGCTTATCTGGAAAATGCGAAATTCCCGATCGTTCTTAAGGCGGACGGACTTGCACTTGGAAAAGGTGTACTGATCTGTCAGGATTTAGAAGAGGCAAAAGCCGGTGTAAAAGAGATCATGCTGGATAAGAAATTTGGTTCTGCAGGAAATGAGATGGTCATTGAAGAATTTATGACGGGACGTGAAGTTTCAGTTCTTTCCTTTGTTGACGGAAAGACCATTAAGACTATGACCAGTGCCCAGGATCATAAGAGAGCCGGTGATGGAGATACCGGACTGAATACAGGCGGTATGGGAACGTTTTCGCCAAGTCCGTTCTATACGAAAGAAGTGGAGGACTTCTGCAACAAATATATTTACCAGGCAACCGTAGATGCGATGGCAGCAGAGGGACGCCCGTTCAAGGGAATCATCTTCTTTGGACTGATGCTTACGGAAGATGGTCCGAAAGTACTGGAATATAATGCCCGTTTTGGTGATCCGGAGGCACAGGTTGTATTACCACGTATGAAAAATGATCTCATTGAGGTAGCTGAGGCCTGTATCGATGGAACGTTGGATCAGATCGATCTTCAGTTTGAAGATAATGCAGCAGTATGTGTGGTACTGGCATCGGACGGCTATCCGGTTAAATATGAAAAGGGATTCCCGATTGAAGGACTGGATGAGTTCAAAAAGCATGACGGATATTACTGCTTCCATGCTGGAACAAAGTTCAACGAGGATGGAAAGATCGTGACAAATGGTGGCCGTGTCCTCGGAGTAACTGCAAAAGGAAAAGACTTAAAAGAAGCCCGTGCAAATGCCTATGCAGCAACAGAGTGGGTGAAGTTTGAGAATAAATATATGCGGCATGATATCGGAAAGGCGATTGATGAGGCGTAAATTTGTAGTTGTTGAGGTGAGATGCTTGTAAATCAGAAAGCTTCTTTGTGGCGAATCGGACGCGGAAAGCAGAGATATTCCTTCGCAGTGCAGGCTCGCTTTACCTCAGCCCGTTGACCGTTTGTAACTCGAAAGTGGAAATCTTCGTGCAAAGGCACTCGATTTACTTTCTCTAACAAACGCTGCAAAGTGTCTTCGGAACGCTCCTGCTAATGCACCTGCTTAGGAACACCCTGCTTTCCGCTGGCAGTCGCAGTAAGAAGTTTTTCTGACTCCACAGCGTATCCACTCAACAATACAAAATTTAAAAGATAAAAAAAGCCGGTTTTCTATTTCTTCTTGAAATTTCGTGTTTGTTGGGATATTTTCCCCCAACAAACATAAAATTTATCCAACTACAGCCAGTATCCTGCTAATTCCATCAACAGGTTCTCTCAGTACTGCTGCAATCGCATCTAAAGAATAACCAAGTTTTTGCATTTGAAAGGCGACATCTTTTTTATGGGCTGCTTCTCCCCGTTCCATACCATCCTGAACGCCATCATTATAAATATCTTCCAGTGCTTTACACATATCCAGTTCCTCCTTTTCTTCCTTCTCTACGTTTATCTCCATAAGCTGCCGGGAATTTAAGAATGCTCCAAGTGCATGATAAGTCTCCAGATCCAGCTTTTGGAAATAGTCTTTATGATTTGCCAAATATGTACGCAATGCGTATTTATCCTGACTACATTGTAGCATACCGAAGATGATTTGTAAATCACTTTGAAAAGATTCTAAATTTTTCAGTCTTCTGACATCGACGAGGTTAATGTGATAATTGGGAAGATACTTTTTCATCAGTTCCGCATGGCTCTTTTCTGTACCAAGATCGAACATCTGATGCAGTTCCAAAGGTCCATCCCATTCCTCTGTCCCATAATAGAAGATCAAAGTAATCACCGGGATGAGTTTATCATTTTTTTGAAAGCGGGAAAGAAATTCAGCCGAAGAAAGACGGGGTGGATGTTCTTTCCATTTGACCCGCACCTGTTCCGCATATTCCATGCTGTCATAGAGCATTACTTTCAACGGTGCAGCGTAATGAATGGCAGTCTGTGATTCCACCGCCAGCAGCATCAGCACAGCCTGATCCTGCCAGTTCATGATGATATCGCGGTATTGCTTTTTTACAATATTTTTCCCCTGAGCGTCCTGAAGACTGACTGCGGTTGTCTCCGGGCTGGGGTGAAGATTCTCCGGCAGGATCACGGCTTTTCCCTGAAATAAAATGGCATTGAACAGGTCTGCGAACCGTTTCGTATCCTTAAGCCAAAGATTAACATTTACATCTGCTTGTCCCATAGGCAAGTCCTCCTTAATAAAAATATAATCGTTATCATCAAAATGAAAATCTCTGACCGAAATGGTCTTGAAATATGAAATGCTCTCCATACTGGACATCAGACGTAGAAAATGGGAATTGGATCTGTCTGAGATTTTGATGTGAGATGAGTATAAGATAGTGTAAGAAAAAAATCAATTAAAAGAGTTTAAAGTTTGTATGAAATAAGTATAAAATTTGTATTTGTTGGGGTGAAAATATCGCGACAGCAGGAAGTGTTTCTGACAGAAGAGCGTTCATATCCGCCCTTGTTGTTGCATCGCAGTGCAGGATCCGCTTTACCTCAGCCCGTTGACAACTTGTAACAGGAATGTGGAAACACTCGTGCAGAGGCACTCCTGTTTACGTTCCTTAACAAGTTGGGCAAAGTGTCTTCGGAACGCTCCTTGTCAATGCACTGCTCACGCAACAACAAGTGTGGATATTAGGCTTTTCAAGTCAGAAAACTTTCCTCGCATCAGGATATTTTCTTTCAACAAATACGAAATTTCAATAAGAAATAAAGAGCCGAAAGGCTATCAACCCTTTTGAAATTTGTATTGTTGAGTGAATACGCTGTGGAGCTAAAAACTTCTTATCGAGATGGTCAGCGGAAAGCAGGATGTTCCTGAGCAGGTGCATTAGCAGGGAGCGTTCCGAAGACACTTTGCAGCGTTTGTTAGAGAAAGTAAATCGAGTGCCATTGCACGAAGATTTCCACTTTCGAGTTACAAACGGTCAACGGGCTGAGGTAAAGCGGGTCCTGCACTGCGAAGGAATATCCCTGCTTTCCGCGTCCGCTTCGCCACCAAGAATTTGTATGTCTTCTAAGCGTATCACCCCAACAAATACAAATTTCACCCACAATTCTCACTATACACTTCAAAGGATTTCTCAATCCCATCAAGTATTTCTGCATACTGCCGGAAAGCACTTTTCATTTCGAGTTCATCAAAGGGCTGGGATTTATAGCAGATCCGGTGTTCCATGGCAGCCCAGAAATCCATGGAAATGGTGCGAAACTGAATTTCCACCGGATAGTATTCCATGCCATCCAGTGAATAAATAGGAACTCCCAGTACAAGATGATAGCTCCGGTAACCGTTCGGTTTTGGATGTCGGATATAATCTTTTTCGCAGACGAGGATCAGGTCAGTCTGCTTTTTTAATGATTCAGCAAGCTGATAAATATCGCGTTCAAAAAAGCAGATAACGCGGATACCGGCAATATCTTTCAGTAATGTGCGTGCATCCTGCACACTTCCGTTAGAATGTTTCTTTTTTAATTTATTTTCCATACTTATTTTTTCCTTGATCCGGTGGGTGATTCCATGGATTGGCCGGACATCCTCATTGTCAGCGGCACAGTGATTTAAAATCTCCAGTCGGGTAAGGATCAGGTTCATGGCATCTGTATAAGGATGGATCAAAGTATGATATTGTTCATTTGTCATAGAATTTATACTCCCTTCAATTCGATTGACAGACTCCCCTTAATGTCAGATGTTATTTTAGGATGAAAATGTGATAAAAAAGTGCTGGAAATATTATGAAATTATAAAATTATGTCGGGGTCAAAAGCCCCCGACTTTGATGCCTACGGATTGCTCCGTGCTACGCACTCCCACAATCCTACCCAATATTCGCATATCGTGGGATTAACATCCCACTTTTATGCTCATATCGGGGCGGGTCCTAAGGTCTTTCACCCACCTATGAGCAAGCTCATGTGGGCTTAGACCTTTTGACCCTGGCATCATAAAATAATATCTGTATTGATAACGCAATGCGGATATGGTAAGATACAGAAAAGATTTAACCGCAAGAAAAAGTATGTTATACTGTAGTCGTATCGCAAAATGAAAGGGAGGCTTATTATGTTTCGATTAAATAATGGTGTTGAAATTCCAGAGATGGGTCTTGGTGTCTATAAGATGAATGCGGGAAAAGAAATGGACGATGCAGTAAGATATGCATATGAACAGGGTTATCGCTTATTTGATACGGCTCAGATGTATAAAAATGAAAGCGGACTGGGTGAAGCGTTAGAGAAGAACCGGATTCCCAGGCAGGATATTTTCCTGATCAGCAAGGTAGATAATTGTAACCAGGGGTATGGGCGGACGATTGAAAGCTTTGGAGAGTCTTTAGAACGCCTGAAGACGGATTATCTGGATTCGTTTCTTGTACACTGGCCGGGACAGAACCGGGAAAGAATGCTTGATACATGGAAAGCAATGGAAAAGCTGTATACTGATGGAAAGGTCAGGAGCATAGGTGTATGCAATTTTGAAGTCTGCCAGTTGGAGTATCTGCTGGCAAATTGTAAAGTCAGACCGATGATCGATCAGATTGAGCATACGCCGTTTATGCATGATGAGAAATTACTCGGATTTTGCAGAGAAAATGAGATTCAGGTCATGGCATGGGGACCTTTATTGCGGGGAAATCTGGACGAGGATGAGATTGGCAGGATGGCTGCGGGATATAATAAGACGTCTGCTCAGTTATTGTTGCGTTGGAATGTCCAGCAGGGGATTATCCCAATTCCAAAGTCGAAAAATAAAGAACGGTTATTGCAGAATATTTCGATATCCGATTTTGAGATTACGGAAGAAGATATGAAAAGGATGAATGCAATGAATCAAAATAAAAGAACAAGTTATGATCCGATGGTATTTGATTTTTAGAAAAAAGTGCTTA
Source organism: [Ruminococcus] lactaris ATCC 29176 (assembly GCF_025152405.1). NCBI lineage: Bacteria > Bacillati > Bacillota > Clostridia > Lachnospirales > Lachnospiraceae > Mediterraneibacter > [Ruminococcus] lactaris. The sequence continues at coordinate 2,163,575 of NZ_CP102292.1, read as the reverse complement.
TTTTCAGGTGAAACTGGAGATTAATAAAAAAGAAAAGTTAAAATGCAGAAAAATGCAGGAAAGTAACTTAGTGATTCGTTTATAGGAGGAAAGAAAGATGTCAGTTGTTAAGTTAACGGTAGAAAATTTTGAGCAGGAAGTTCTTCAGGCGGAAAAGCTGGTACTGGTAGATTTTTATGCAGACTGGTGTGGACCTTGTAAGATGATGAGTCCGATCGTGGATGAGATTGCTGAGGAGGAATCGGAAATCAAAGTGTGCAATATCAATATTGATCAGGCGATGGAGATTGCACAGAAATACCGAGTAATGAGTATCCCGACCTTTATTGCGTTTAAGAACGGTGAGGAAGCAGGCCGACAGATCGGTGCAGTATCAAAAGGTGAGTTGTTAAGTCTTATAAAGTAAAGCAGTTCATCGATACAGGAACGATACAAAGTGATTGCGGACAACGGGCAGATGCAGGAACGGTGTGGGAAGAGTGACCGGTCTGTATCTGCTTTTTATACCAAAGTATGCAGAAGAAACTGCCGGTGGCAGATGCTCTGTATACCATAGCATTTGGAGGAAATGAATGTCACTACAGTTTATTTTGGGAAATTCAGGAAGTGGAAAATCTCATTATCTTTATCAGCAGATCGTGAATGAATCAATGGAACACCCGGAAAAGAATTATCTGGTTCTTGTACCGGAGCAGTTTACCATGCAGACGCAGAGAGATTTATGTGCGGCACATCCGAGAGGCGGCATCATGAATATTGATGCATTAAGCTTTATGAGACTGGCATATCGCGTATTTGAAGAAGTCGGCAGGGAAGAACAGCCGGTTCTTGATGATGAGGGGAAGAATCTTGTGATCCGGAGGATTGCGGGGAAGCTCGAGGATGACCTGAAAGTATTGAAAGGAAATCTGAAAAAGCAGGGATATATTAGTGAAGTAAAGTCTGTTATCTCAGAATTTGTACAGTATGGTGTTGATTTTGACAAGCTGGATGACTTTATGGAGGGACTCAGTCAGGAAAGTTATCTTTATTATAAATTGCAGGATATCCGTAAAGTATATGAAGGATTTGAAGAGTATCTGCGGGATCGTTATATTACCAAAGAAGAGATGTTGGATGTACTGGCGAGAGCGGTATGTGACTCAGAACTTCTTAAGGGGAGCGTGATCGCACTGGATGGATTTACGGGATTTACTCCGGTTCAGATCCGGCTGATCTCAGAACTTTTAAAAGTCAGTGAAAAGGTGATAGTTACGGTTGAAATTGACCGCAGGGAAGATCCTTTTATTTATCGGCATCCTTACCAGCTTTTTGCGTTGAGCAAGCAGATGGTTACATCTCTTGTAAAGACTGCACAGGATGCAGGGGCAGAGGTTGAAGAATCGGTCTGCCTGTATGAAAAAGTGCCATACCGGTTCAGAGAAAATCCTGAGATGGCATTTTTAGAATCGGAACTTTTCCGTTATTCAAGGAGACAGTATAAAAAGAAAAAAGAAGAATCGGAAACCTGCAGCGGAGCAATTTCGCTTCATGAGACGAAAAATCCGAGAGAAGAAGCCAGGTATGTGGCAGAATCAATCCGAAAGCTGGTGCGTGAAAAAGACTACAGATATCGGGATATTGCGGTTATAGCTGCGGATCTGAACCTGTATGCGGATGCATTGGAGAAAGCGTGTGAATTATTTGAAATTCCGGTTTTTATGGATCATAAAAAAAGTATTTTGCTCAATTCATTTGTAGAATATCTGCGGAGCCTGCTGGCGATGGCAGAACAGAATTTTACCTACGAAAGTGTATTCAGGCATTTGAGGACCGGATTGTGCGGTTTTACGGATGAAGAGATTGACCGATTGGAAAATTATTGTCTGGCACTGGATATTAAAGGGTATAAAAAATGGCAGCAGGCGTGGGTCAGAAGAACTCCGTCAACCGGAGAAAAAGAACTGGAAGAACTGAATCATCTGAGAGTGATCTTTGTAGAAAAGACGATGGGACTGATACAGGTTCTGAAGCAGAAGAAAAAGACTGTCAGAGATGTGACGCAGGCAGTATATGAATATCTTGTTCAGGAAAAGCTGCAACAGAAAATTACACAGTTGGAGAAAAAATTTCAGGACCGGGGAGAACTGGCACTGGCGAAAGAGTATGCACAGGTATACAGGATCGTTATGGAATTATTTGATAAATTTGTAAGTCTGCTGGGTGAAGAAGAAATCGCTCTGAAAGATTACTGTGAATTACTGGATGCAGGACTGGAAGAGGCGAAGGTAGGAGTCATTCCGCCAAGTCTTGATCAGGTTATGATCGGAGATGTAGAACGTACAAGGATCAAGAATATCAAAGCTTTATTCTTTGTAGGGGCAAATGATACACTTTTACCGGGAAATACAGGAGTGGGCGGATTGTTGTCTGAATGTGACCGGGAGCAGTTTCAGAAGAAAGAAATCTCACTTTCTCCGGGAGCAAAAGAAAAGATTTATATTCAGAAATTTTATTTGTATTTAAATCTTACCAAGCCGACAAAATTTCTCTTTTTATCCTGGGCAAAAGCGTCAGGAGAGGGAAAATCTCTCCGACCGTCGTATCTGATCCAGGAGTTGATGCGGTTGTTCCCGGATTTAAAACCGGTGGATGAGGAAGAAAAGTCATGGCAGCAGTGTGAGATGACAAGAAGGACCGGGATTCTCAGACTGGCGGAAGGGCTGAGAGAAAAAGAACAGGGACTGGATGCACAATGGAAAGAACTTTATACATGGTTTGCAGGCGATGAAAAAAGCAGATCCGTGGTTGAAAAGCTGTTGAGAGCAGGATTTTATAAAAAAGAAGCCGGTATGCTGGGAAGTCAGATGGCTGAAAAGCTGTATCTTGATCCTGAACGCGTGAGTGTGACGAGGCTGGAAAAGTTTGCTTCCTGTGCCTATGCTCATTTCCTGAGTTATGGTTTACGGCTTTCTGACCGGGAAACCTACGGATTTGAGGCGATGGATCTGGGAAATATTGCACATCAGGCATTAGAACGTTTTGCAAGAAAAGCAGAGGAAGAGAAACTGGACTGGGTAACAATGCCGGAGGAACGCAGGACAGAGCTGATAGATGAAAGTGTGGAAAGCAGCGTTCTGGATTATGGAAATACAGTCCTGTTTTCAAGTGCAAGAAATGAATATATGATCTATCGGATCAAGCGTCTGATCCGCCGGTCTGTATGGGCATTGACCCGACAGATGGAGCAGGGAGATTTTAAACCGGCAGGATACGAATTTAAATTCGGAAGTGGTAAGATCGACAGGATTGATACGTGCGAAGATGAGAACCGGGTTTATGTCAAGGTGACAGATTATAAGACGGGAAGAAAGGTCTTTGATATTACTTCTTTCTATCATGGTCTTCAGCTTCAGTTGCCGGTGTATCTGAATGCAGCATTGGAAGCAGAGGGAAAGAGATATCCGGGAAAGGAGATAGTTCCTGCAGGAATTTTTTATTACAGGATACAGGATCCGATCGTGGCAAGAGAAAAGACAGACGAGAAGACGGAAGAAAGTATTTTAAAAGAACTGAAACTGGATGGGCTTGTGAATGGTGAAGAGGAAGTAATTGAACATCTGGAGGCGAATCTGACAGGAAGTTCGTTATATTATCCGCTCCGCAGGAATCAGAATGGATTACTTGGGAGTGCATCAAAAGCTCTTCCACAGGAGAAGTTTGAGACGGTACTTGCTTATACCAGGTCGAAGCAAAAGGAACTGAAAGCGGAGATGTATGAGGGAGAGGTAAGTGCATTGCCGTATCTGCTTGGTGAGGATACAGGATGTGATTTCTGTGCCTGCAAAGATATCTGCGGATTTGACCAGCGGATTGAAGGGTGTGAATACCGTCAGTTGCAGAAATATTCACTGGAAGAAGCAGTCGAATGTATGAAGGAAAAGCTGGGAATAAAGAAAAGTCAGAAATAAAGAAAAGCCAGGGATAAAGAAAAGCCAGGGATAAAGAAAAGTCGGGAGTAAAAAAGCCGGAAATAGAGAAGGAGACATAGGCAGTATGGCAGTGAAATGGACAAAAGAACAGCGGCAGGTTATTGATCTGCGTGACAGAAATATTCTGGTTTCGGCTGCTGCCGGTTCAGGAAAGACAGCAGTACTCGTTGAGAGGATCATCTCAAGGATCACGGATGAAAAGAATCCTGTGGATGTGGATAAGCTGCTTGTTGTCACATATACAGAGGCAGCGGCAGCCGAAATGAAAGAAAGGATCGCGGCAGCGATTGAAAAAAAACTGGAAGAATTTCCGGGAAATCTGAATCTAGAGCAGCAGGCATCGTTAATACATAGTGCGATGATCACTACGGTGCATAAATTCTGTCTGTCGGTAATCCGGGATCATTTCCATGTGATCGGAATCGATCCGTCATTCCGTGTGGGAGAAGAAGGGGAGCTACGTCTGCTTAAACAGGATGTACTGGATGAAATGCTGGAAGAACATTATGCAAAAGATGAGGAAGAGTTCCGGGAATTTGTGGAAAAATATGGAACAGGCAGAACGGATAAAAAGATTGAGGAACTGATTCTTCAGTTGTATGAATACTCAAGAAGTTATCCTGATCCACGTCAGTGGCTGATCTCCTGTGCAGAAGATTATGAAATTGACAGAGAGCATTTGGAAGATTCAAGAATGGTGCATACAGTGGAAGAACGTGTCAGACAGCAACTGGGCGATCTGTATGGACTGGTCAGACAGGCGATGGAAATCTGTCAGCTCCCGGCAGGTCCGTATATGTATGCAGAGGCATTGGAATCAGATGAAAAAGAACTGAAAAAGCTGGAAAGGGCAGACTCTTATGAGAAAATGAGTGAGGTTCTGATGGATTTCAACTGGAAAAAGCTTTCGGGTAAAAAAGATGAGACTGTCGATGCGGAGCTGCGGAAATCCGTCCAGGCTGTCCGGAAGCAGTTGAAAGCTCTGATTGATGGGATTCAGAAATCTTATTTCTATGCAACGGCAGATGAATGGGTTGCAGATATGCAGGATTCCGCTCAGGCAATGAGGACGCTGACCGGACTGGTACAGGAGTTTGCTGACCGGTTTGATGAAAAAAAGCGGCGGAGAAATATGATTGATTTCAGTGATATGGAGCAGTTTGCACTGGCAATCCTGACGAGAAATACAGAGGGGAAAATCGTGCCATCTGCGGTTGCTGAAGAATATCAGGAGCGGTTTGCCGAAGTGATGGTGGATGAGTATCAGGACAGTAATCTGGTGCAGGAAACGATCCTGACGAGTGTGTCAGGGATGAGTAAAGGCAGAAATAATATGTTCATGGTAGGGGATGTAAAGCAGAGCATATACAGATTCCGTCTCTCAAGACCGGAACTTTTTATGGAGAAGTATGATACTTACAGTGTGGAAAGCAGTCCCTGTCAGAGAATTGATCTTCATAAAAATTTCCGAAGCAGGAAGGAAGTACTGGACAGTACAAACTATCTTTTTGAAAAGCTGATGTTCCGGGAATTTGGAGGGATCGAATATGATGAAAATGCGGCTCTGTATGCGGGAGCAGAGTTTCCACCGATACCGGAAGATGCCGTCTTTACGGATAAGACAGAAGTTCTGATCTTTAATCAGCAGGATATGAAGGCAAGAGATGCCAAAGAGGCTGAGGCAAGAATGATCGCACGAAGGATCAGGGAAATGATGGGATCGGGATATATTTATGATAAAGGCAGTGATTCTTTTCGAAAGATACAGTATAAGGATATTGTAATCTTAACGCGGAGTATCCAGGGATGGGCAGAGAGTTTTTCAGCAGTGCTGGCAGAAGAAGGAATCCCGGCATATTCAGTGAGCAGAGAGGGGTATTTTGAAACGTATGAGATCAGCGTCCTTTTAGACTATCTGCGGATTCTGGATAATGCGAGGCAGGATCTTCCACTGACAGCAGTGTTGACTTCACCATTTGTCGGGCTGGATGCGGAAGAACTGGCACAGATCCGGCTGGCATATCCGAATCTGCCATTTTACGAGTCTGTCTGGCTGTGTGGGGAAGAAAAAACGGAAGAAACCGGAGCAGACGGGAGTGGAGAAACCGGAGAAAAAGAAAAGAAAGAAAAGAAAAAATCAGATGCAGAAGCGGAAAACCGCAGCGGAGAGATTTCAGAAGCGGTCAGAGAAAAGCTGGCAGAGTTTACGAGGCAGGTCAGATACTTCAGAAGCATACTTTCCTATACTCCGATCCATGATCTGCTGGCAAAGATCCTTGAAGAGACAGGATACCGGACTTTTATTGCTGCGATGCCGGGAGGAGAGCAGCGGATTGCAAATGTGGAGATGCTGATTGAAAAGGCGTGTGCATTTGAGGGGACAAGTTATAAAGGACTTTTTAATTTTGTCAGATATATTGAGCAGTTGAAAAAATATAATGTTGATTATGGAGAAGCCGGAATTATGGATGAACAGGCAGATACGGTACGCCTGATGAGTATCCATAAAAGTAAAGGACTGGAATTTCCAATTGTATTTGTAGCGGGAATGGGAAAAAGTTTTAATATGCAGGATCAGAGGGGAAGTATTGTGATCCATCCGGACTGGGGAATTGGAATTGATGCAGTTGATCTGGAACAGAGAACGAAAAATCCAACTTTTCTGAAAAGAATGATACAGGAAAAAACAAAGCTGGAGAATCTTTCGGAAGAACTGAGAGTTCTTTATGTTGGCATGACCAGGGCAAAAGAGAAGATGATCCTGACCGGTACAGCGAAGCTTGGGGAAGAAGAACTTCTGGCATTGGAAATGATGGAAGATATAATAAAAAGAGAAGAAAAGCAGAATAGCTGGAAAGCAGATGAAAAAGATTCGCTTGCACTGTATCAGATGGAAGGGGCAAAGACCTGCTTTGACTGGATCTTACCGGCACTGATGAGAGATTGGAAAAAGGCAGAAAAATGGATACAGGTGCGGCTTGTTACAAGAGAAGAATTATCCTATGGGGCAGCAACAGCAGGTCAGGCAGAAGTACTGGCGAGAGAAGTGCTGGAACACTGGGATACAGAAAAGTCGTATATGCCGGAATGGAAAGAGCTTCTGTCAGAACAGATGAATTATACTTATCCTTATTTACAGGAAGAGCAGATGAAATTGAAATTTACAGTCTCAGAACTGAAAAAGAGAATTTACGCAGGAGAACAGATGCGTGAAATGCAGGAAGACGGTGGCGAGGAACTGTATCAGGAACCGGAAATTGTTCCGTTAGTACCGGGATTTATGCAGGATCAAAAAGAAGGCCTGACCGGGGCGTCCAGAGGAACTGCTTATCATAAGCTTATGGAATTATTAGATTTTACCAGGCAATATACGGAAGCTGCTTTGAAAAATGCAGTGCATGATTTTGAAAAGAAGAAAAAGATGACTTTGGAGATGGCAGCCTGTATCCGCATATCTGATATTTTATTATTCCTGGAAAGCAGCAGTGGAAAAAGAATGTCAGCGGCAGCCGGAAAAGGGAAGTTATGGAGAGAGCAGCCTTTTGTACTGGGGGTGGATGCAGATCAGGTCTATCCGGGATTTTCCGGTGAGCCAGGAAGTCAGGAAAAGGAAGTGATTCTTGTTCAGGGAATTATAGATGCTTACTTTGAAGAGGAAGACGGGATTGTAGTACTGGATTATAAGACGGACAAGGTGAAGAGTGCAGAGCAGTTGAAAGAACGTTATCATGCACAGTTGGAATATTATGCACAGGCATTGGAGGGGCTTCTTGAAAAACCGGTGAAAGAAAAGATTATCTATTCATTTACGCTAAGAGAGGAGATCAGGTTATGAAATGGCTTATGTATTATCTGATCGTGGTGAATTTGTTGACCTGGATCATCTACGGAATTGATAAGTGGAAGGCAAAGCGACGTGCGTGGAGAATACCGGAGAGAACACTGTTGCTTTTGGCGGCTGCCGGTGGCTGCACAGGGGCATTGGCAGGGATGCTGATGTTCCGGCACAAGACAAGAAAACTGAAATTCATGATTGGAGTACCGGTTATTTTTGTAGTGGAAAGTATTTTCTTTGTATATATTTTTCTGAAATTGTGACAAATTGCACATAGAATAGTCAGAAAAAGCGGTCCAGAGAATGGATTTTTAGAAATTGCAGTCAGCTTCTTTTCTAATTGGAGAAATTCTGCTAATATTACTTACAGAGTACTTTAGTCGGTTAAAGAAAGGGAGAGAAAAATGCCAAAGTTAAATGAAAATTATCAGAATGTAAAAGACAGCTACCTTTTTGCAGAAATTGCCAGAAGAGTAAAAGTATATGAGGAAACGCATCCGGACAAAGCAGATCAGATCATTCGTCTTGGAATCGGCGATGTAACTCTTCCACTTACGAAGAGCGTGATCGAGGCACTTCATGAGGCAGTTGATTCCCAGGCGGTGTCTGAGACATTTATGGGATATGGCCCAGAGCAGGGATATGAGTTTGCACGCAAGGCGATTGCAGATTATTATGCAAGGAATGGCATTGAGGTTGATCCTGCAGCAATTTTTATTTCAGACGGAGCTAAGAGCGATACAGGAAATATCACAGAACTTTTTTCAAATGATAATGTAGTTCTTGTCCCTGATCCGGTTTACCCGGTTTATGTGGATACAAATACGATGGATGGAAAGAAGATCATCTATATGAACGGAACGGAGGAAAATGACTTCCTTCCGATGCCGGATGATAAAGTAAAGGCAGATATCATTTATCTTTGTTCTCCGAATAATCCGACCGGAGCAAGCTACAATAAAGAGCAGTTGAAAGCATGGGTTGATTATGCCCTGAAGAATGATTCGGTAATCCTTTATGACTCTGCCTATGAGGCATTTATTACCGATCAGGATCTTCCACGGAGTATTTATGCTATTGAGGGTGCAAAAGAATGTGCGATTGAATTTTGCTCTCTGTCCAAGACAGCAGGATTTACAGGAACTCGTTTCTCCTATACGGTTGTTCCGACAGAGCTGGTGTTTACGGCTTCTAATGGAGCAACATTAAGTCTTCATGACATGTGGAACAGAAGGCAGTCTACAAAATTTAACGGTACGCCATATATCATTCAGTATGCGGCAGCAAGGGTCTTCACAGAAGAGGGCATGGCAGAGTGCCAGCAGAATATTGAATACTATAGAGAGAATGCACGTATGATCGCAGAAACTCTGAAGAAGAAAAATATCTGGTTTACAGGTGGGGTAAATTCTCCATACATCTGGTTTAAATGCCCGAAAGAGATGGAATCCTGGGAGTTCTTTGATTATCTGCTTGAGAATGCACAGATCGTGGGAACACCGGGAGCAGGGTTTGGTGAGAATGGAAAGAATTATTTCAGACTGACTTCCTTTGGAAAGCATGAGAAGACAGCCGAGGCAATGAAGCGTTTTGACGAATTATTTTAGGAATTGTTTCAGAAATTGTTTCAGGTTATCGGTAAAAAGGTTCTCCGTATCAGGCAATGTCTTAACGAAATGATCTACGTGAGAAAAACTGAAAAAAGAATGTTGAGGGCTTTTGCTCCCAACATTCTTTTTTTAAACCGGAGTTTCTGTAATATATACTTTGCAGATCTGCCTGAGTGCGGCGTGCATATAAGGCATATATTCTTCCATCGACACCGGCTCGTTATGAAGAATACAATTATAGCTGGTAGAACTGATAAATTCGATCAGGGTGAAGAGTAAAAGTTTTGGAGAAGAACATTCTACGTGATACCGCTGTAAGGAATCGAGATAGTGGTTGTAAAACTTCTGGGAAACCAGCGATCCGGTTCCGACCGCATCCTGAAATACTCCCCACGAAAGGTTCTTGGAAAGAAATTTCATCAGTCCCTGCTGATTTTGAAAGCGTTCAATGATATAGTCCGTTACAAAAAGAATTTCTTCCTCGAAGTCAGGGATAACGGCAGCATCCAGTGCCTTATGTGCATCGTCAAAAAGCTGGCTGGCTTTAAATGCGATCAGCTTATCCCGCAAGTCATATTTATCTTTAAAATACAAATAAAAAGTTCCCTTTGCCAGTCCGGCCTGATTTACAATGTCGGATACGGTTGTCTTTGCAAAGCCTTTTCCTGTAAAAAGGTCAAATGCTGTCTGAAGTAGTGTATTCATTTTCAATTTTTTATTATCTTCTACTTTTCCCATATCCAGTTGCCTCCTTTATGATAATAAAAATGATGTCGGGGTCAAAATCCCCCGACTTTGATGCCTACGGATTGCTCCGTGCTACGCACTCCCACAATCCTACTCAATATTCGCATATCGTGGGATTATCATTCCACTTTTATGCTCATATCGGGGCGGGTCCTAAGGTCTTTCACCCACCTGTGAGCAAGCTCATGTGGGCTTAGACCTTTTGACCCTGGCATCTAAAAATTCATGACGATAAATTTTATCAAATTAAAATATCTGCCTGCACACCAGAGTATTTTACTACCAGATTCTGCAGAAATTCAAGCAGATTTTTTACTGATTTCTCTTTCTAGTATGGCACATTTTTCGTGAAAGTCAATAAAAAATGACTAAAATTCATTTTTTTGATCTTCTAATATTGACTATTAGTCATTTTGAGCTATACTAGAAGAGGCTAAAATATATGAGACAGTTTAGGAGATGATACAAATGGTCAAAGTTGGCAAATGGATTGCCAGGCACAGGGTTCTGATGCTGATCGTCGGATTCCTGCTGATTATTCCGTCAGTGATCGGAATGGCAAAGACGAGAGTAAATTATGATTTGCTCAGTTATCTTCCAGAACATCTGGAGACAGTAAAAGGTCAGGATATTCTGGTGGATGAATACGGGATGGGAGCATTTTCCATGGTCGTGGTCGAGAACATGGATCTGAAAGATGTTCAAAAACTGGAAGAAAAATTTGAGAATGTTTCTCATGTAAAGGATGTTTTGTGGTATGATGATGTTGCGGACATCAGCCTTCCGGTAGAGATGATCCCAAGCAACCTGCGAGAAGCCTTTTTCAAGGGTGATGCAACGATGATGCTTGTATTATTTGATAATACGACATCTTCAGATGACTCCATGGATGCAGTCGGTGAGATGAGAAAGATCGCAAATGAGCAGTGCTTTATCAGTGGAATGACAGGTGTTGTAGCAGATATCAAGAATCTGGCACTGAAAGAACTTCCGATCTATGTTGTGATCGCAGCACTTTTAAGTCTGATTGTTCTGGAACTGACTTCGGGTTCTTTCGTTGTTCCGATCCTGTTCCTTCTGAGTATCGGACTGGCGATTCTCTATAATCTGGGAAGTAATGTTTTTCTGGGAGAGACTTCCTATATTACGAAAGCACTGACAGCGGTTCTGCAATTAGGAGTTACGATGGACTATTCCATTTTCCTGTTGAACAGTTATGAGGAGAATAAAAAGCGGTTTCCGGGAGAGAAGGAGCGTGCCATGGGGCATGCGATCGCCAATACATTTAAGTCTGTTGCAGGAAGTTCTGTGACGACGGTTGCCGGATTTGTTGCCCTGTGCGTGATGACTTTCGCACTTGGACGGGATCTCGGAATCGTTATGGCGAAAGGTGTACTGATCGGAGTGGTCTGCTGTGTAACAGTTCTTCCGTCACTGGTACTGGTTTTTGACAAACCGATTGAAAAGACGCAGCATAAACTGCTTTTAAGCAACATGGATAAGCCTTCTGCATTTATTACAAAGCATTATAAGGCATGGATCCTTATTTTTCTGCTCCTTCTGTTCCCTGCGATTTACGGAAATAATCATACTAAGATTTACTATAATATTGCAGAGTCTCTTCCGGAGACATTGGACAGTAATGTGGCGAATGCAGAACTGAAGAAAGATTTCAATATGAGCAATCTGCACATGGTCATGATGGATAAGAACATGGATGCAAAGCAGAAAAAGAAGATGCTTGAAGAGATTGATGAAGTAAAGGGTGTCAAATGGACAATCAGCATGAATTCTCTGATCGGTCCGACCGTACCGGATTCCATGATCCCGGATGACATGAAAGAGATGCTTCAGAGCGATGATTGTGAACTTGCCTTTGTATGCTCAGAGTATGAGTCGGCAACAGACGAGGTCAATACGCAGATTTCAGCCATTGATAAGATCGTGAAGTCTTATGACAAGAGTGGAATGGTCATTGGAGAAGCTCCACTGATGAAGGATCTGCAGGATGTAACGGATGTGGACTTAGTGAATGTAAATGCTATTTCCATTGCAGCGATTTTCCTTATTATCATGATCATATTCAAGTCGATCTCCCTGCCGATTATTCTGGTAGCGGTAATTGAGTTTGCAATCATGGTTAATATGGCAATCCCGTTCTATCAGGGAACCAGCCTTCCGTTTGTGGCAAGCATTGTAATCGGAGCAATCCAGTTGGGAGCAACGGTAGATTATGCGATCCTGATGACAACCCGTTATCAGAAAGAACGTCAGCGTGGAAGAGAGAAGATGGAAGCAATCAGTATTGCACATAAGACCAGTATGCCGTCTATTATCAGCAGTGGACTGAGCTTTTTCGCAGCAACATTCGGAGTAGCCTGCTACTCACAGGTAGAGATGATCGGTTCGATCTGTACCCTCCTTGCAAGGGGAGCGATCATCAGTATGATCGTAGTTATCATGATCCTGCCTGCAATGTTTATGATATTTGACAAGGTAATATGCAAGACCTCGATTGGTTTCCTCGGGTCAAAAAAGAAACCCGCAGAGGTGAAATAGAAGGGAGTTAAATTATGAACAAGAACAGAAAAATCAAACATAGCCTTACAACTTCGCTTGCTGTTGGAATGTCAGTCATGATGGGAGCGGTTCCGGTTTATGCGGCAGGAAGCACAGATACGCAGGATGTATATAAGGAAGAAACGGTTTATGTCAATGCAGATGCGACAGGAAATAGTGACGAGGTGACGGTATCTGACTGGCTGAAAAATTCTGGAAGTGTATCGGGAAACCTGACTGATGAAAGTATTTTGAAAGAGATTAAGAATGTCAAAGGTGATGAGACATTTACGGAGAATGGAGATCAACTGACCTGGAATACTGCAGGAGAAGATATTTATTATCAGGGTACGACAGATAAGGAACTTCCGGTATCCGTAAAACTGACCTATTTTTTGGACGGCAAGGAAGTAAAACCGGATGAGCTGAAGGGAAAGAGCGGACATCTCAAGATCCAGGTACAGTATACAAATAACGAAAAGAAGACCGTCACAGTGGATGGAAAAGAAGAGGAAGTTTATACACCATTTATCATGATGACCGGAATGATCCTTCCGAATGAAACTTTCAGCAATGTAACGATCGACAATGGAAAAGTTATTTCAGACGGAAGCCGTAATATTGTAGTCGGATTTGGTATGCCGGGACTGAAAGACAGCCTTGATCTGGATGAAGAGACAACAAAAGAAGCTGAGGATAAAGGCGTAACGATTCCAGAGAATTTTGAGATGGAGGCAGATGTAACTGATTTCACAATGTCTTCCACCTTTACAGTTGCCCTGACAGATCTGCTGGATGATATGGATATGGATAATATCATAGATGTTGATTCACTGAAAGATTCACTGAATGAGCTGGAAGATGCTGCACTGGAACTGGTCAGCGGATCAGGAACACTGGCAGATGGTGCTTCCACACTGGCAGACGGAGTGAGCAGCTATACAGCAGGTGCAGATGAACTGAATGCGGGCATTCAGAAATATCTTGGCAGCAACGGAGAACTGAACGGCAGCGTGACAGAGTATGTCAATGGAGTAGGCAAAGTTGTCAAAGGCGTTAAAGACTATACAAGTGGAACTAATGCACTGGCAAATGGAGTGACTTCCTATGTGGTAGGCGAGCAGAAGATTGCAGCAGGTGCCGCACAGTTATCTCAGTTAAGCAAAGGTCTGGAGCAGGTGCAGACAGCCGTAGATACATTGAGCAAAGCGGCTGACGGAAAAGGAGAGGCAACAGACGATCTGGTGATCGCAGCCAACCAGCTTGCAGCAGGTACAAAGCAGTTACAGGCAGTACTTGGCTCAGAGGAAGTGACAGCACTTCTGACGCAGGTGAATGGTATGGTGACAACCGGAAATGAACTGATTTCTGCAACGGAATCTCTTTCTGCAAGTCTTCAGACAGGAATTGCCACACCGGTAGCCAATATTGCAGCAGCACTGACCGGAATGGAAACACAGCTCAATGCAATCAATACCCAGCTCGGAACACTGCAAAGTGACTGTGAGACAGCGGTTGCAGATGTCAATGCGAAGATTACAGATTACAATACAAAAGTGGATGCAGCACAGGCAGCAGCCAATACAAGCAAGACGCAGATTGCAAATGCGATCAGTGCATTGCAGGTTCAGTTAAATGCGACAACAGATGAGTCAGTAAGAGATCAGATCAGTACAGCAATTACGGCACTTCAGAATGCACAGACTGCTGCAGACGGACTGAACAATGTGCAGAAAGCATCTGCGATCACGGTCAGTGTACCGACCTTTGACCTGTCAGCCATCACAAGCGGGGCAGCAACGCTTCAGACAAATCTGAAGACATTTAAAGAGACTGCAGCAGCATTACAGCAGCAGCTTCCGGAAATGCAGAAGAAACTGGATGCTATTGCAGCAGCAAAGGACAGTCTTCCGTCAGATTCAATCAGCCAGCTTACAGCATCTGTGACTCAGTTGAATCAGGGAATGCAGGGACTGAATACCGGACTTGGAACTCTTTCAGGCGGACTTGGACAGTTGAATACATCTGTTCAGGCACAGTTCCCGACAGCAATCCAGGGAATTACTGAATTGAATGGCGGATTTATGCAGCTCGGATCTTATAATACTTCTCTTCTTTCAGGTGCAGAGAAACTGAAAGGAAGCAGTTCAACACTGGCAGCCGGAGCAGGAACGCTGCAGAGCGGAACGAACCAGCTTGCATCCGGTCTGAATACACTTGGTTCACAGATGTCAGCCGGTGCAGCGAAACTTTCAGCCAACAGCAATGCACTTCGTGAAGGAGCTTCCTCACTTTCAGAAGGAGCAAAGAAGCTGGCAGATGGTATGGATCAGTTCGATAAAGAAGGAACAAGTAAATTAAAGAGTACAGTAGAAGACGAATTCGGAGATGTACTTGACAGACTCAAAGCACTGACCTCTGATGACTGCACCTACAATACATTCAGTGGTAAGGACAGCAAGATGGATGGAAGTGTAAAATTTGTGATCGAGACAGAAGCAATCGAATAATTGACGATTCACTTATATTTGTATCATCTTATAAAGAGGGACGGAGCAGATACTTGACCGGTATCTGCTCCGTCCTGTTCGTTTTACGGGCAGATGACAGGAATCAGTTTTTCAGTATAATCTGATCTGATCGGGAAATACTTCTAAAAAAAGAAAGAAGGCAGAATATGGGAAAGAAAAAAGAAAAACCGATCAATTTAAACGAACTGGAAGAGGAAGAAAAAATGAAGTATGAGATTGCGGAAGAACTGGGACTGTTAGACCGGGTACTTGCACAGGGCTGGAAATCACTTACTTCCAAAGAGACCGGGAGGATCGGCGGACTGGTGACAAAAAGAAGACGGACGCAGGAGAACGGGACAGCACAGACGGAGGAAAAAAGATAGAAAACCGGAAGCAGAAAGGTCTTATTTTGACAAAACCACTCATTTTTGATAAAATGCTCAGAATGGGGAGCATGGTTGGGTGATTTATTATGATAGAAAAGATGAATATATTTGATGTGGAGATTCCAATCCTGACAGCAAAAGAAGCGATGATCCGGGCGATGCAGTATCTTGAGAGTGAGTCAGTGGATACGATCGAGCTGGTTTCCATGGATATGCTGATGAAAGAAAGAGAAAATGCACAATGGAAAGAGCAGATCAATGCACTGACGATGCTGCTGCCGGAGAATACAGAGATCCTGAAAGCGGCAGAGATAGAAAATGAAAAGCTGTTCCGGGAAACTGAAGAGAACGTTTTCCTTAAGATGTTCATGAAGTATATGCAAAAAAATCATAAAAAAATATTCCTGCTTGCAGACAGTGAGGAAAATCTGGGAAAAGTAGAGGCGGTTCTGTCCAGGCACAACCGGGGAATCCGCGTTACCGGGCAGATGGTGATTTCGGAGAATGAAGAGCAGATCCAGGATGCGATCAATGCCATCAACGGAACGGAGACGGACTGTATCCTGTCGGTGCTGCCGTCCCCGTTTCAGGAACGGTTTATTACGGCAAATAAAGCCCTTCTGAATGTACGGGTCTGGCTGGGAGGCGGCTGTGCGTTCACAGGGCATCTGGATGAGATAAAATTGAGGAACCGGATCCGTTTTTTTATTCAGAAGAAAATTTTCAGATATCATGTAGAACAGGAAAAAGAATAACGGATTTGCCTGGAAATAAGATCTATATTCGGAAAATTGTGAACTATGCTAAGTCTGAAAATATGAATTTTTTGTAAAAAATTCAAAAAAATGACTAAAATAAAAGGATTTACTCTTTATTTTTTTGCAGTTTTGACTTAATATACTAAGTGGAAATGTGTACGTAAAAAAAATCGACACGAAAGGTATGTGTAAATTGCACATATCGAAGAACGGATGGAATGGAGGAAAAAGGATGATTTCTAATCAGATACTTCAGAATACGATTGAAGGATTGAAGGGGATTTCCAAGGTTGATTTTTGTGTGTTAGATACAGAGGGGAAGGAACTGGCAGCTACAGGCGAGGTAGATAAGAACTGTTCGGATGCAGTGCTTGCATTTGTAGAGTCCCCTGCAGACAGTCAGGTAATCCAGGGAAGACAGTTCTTCAAGATTTTTGATGAGCAGCGTCTGGAATATGTGCTTGTTGCCAATGGAGACAGCGAGGGAGAATATATGCTGGGAAAGATCGCAGCATTCCAGATCCAGAGTCTTCTGGTTGCATATAAAGAGAGATTTGACAAGGATAATTTTATCAAAAACCTGCTTTTGGATAACCTTTTGCTGGTGGATATTTATAATCGTGCCAAAAAATTACATATTGACACGGAAGTGAAACGTGTTATCTTTATTATTGAGACATCCCACGAAAAAGACAGTGCGGCTCTTGACAATGTGCGGAATCTTCTCGGAAGCAAATCCCGCGATTTTGTAACTGCGGTAGATGAGAAGAATATCATTGTTGTAAAAGAACTTTCAGAGAAAGATGGAAATAAAGAACTTGAAAAAATGGCGAAGGATATGCTGGATCTGCTCCGGTCAGAGGGAGGCGACGAGCAGGTGCATATAGCATATGGAACGATGGTCAACGACATCAAGGAAGTTTCCAAGTCTTATAAAGAAGCCAAGCTGGCGTTGGATGTGGGCAAGATCTTCTTTAGCGAGAAAGATATCGTTGCCTATACAACTCTTGGAATCGGCAGACTGATCTATCAGCTTCCGCTTCCGTTGTGCAAGATGTTTATTAAGGAGATTTTTGAAGCAAAATCTCCGGATGACTTTGATGAAGAGACATTGACTACCATCAATAAGTTCTTCGAGAACAGTCTCAATGTATCAGAGACATCCAGACAGCTTTACATCCACAGAAATACTCTGGTATACAGACTGGATAAACTGCAGAAGAGTACAGGACTTGATCTGCGTGTCTTTGAGGATGCGATCACGTTCAAGATCGCTCTGATGGTAGTGAAGTACATGAAGTACATGGAGTCATTAGAATACTAGGAATTTTGCGGAGTATGGATAATTAGGAGGAACATATGATTGAATTAAGAAACGTGAAGAAGGAATACTCCAAGGGCAATGCGGCTCTGAACGGGGTATCCGTAAAGATCGAGCGGGGAGAGTTCGTCTTCATCGTTGGTGACAGTGGATCGGGAAAGTCAACCCTTATCCGTCTGATTATGAAAGAACTGAATCCGACCGATGGTACGATCATCGTGAACGGACAAAACTTAAACCGTATGAGACACCGGAATATTGCAAAGTACAGAAGAGGACTGGGAGTTGTATTTCAGGATTTCCGGCTTCTGAAAGATCGGAATATTTATGAGAATATTGCATTTGCATTGCGGGTGACAGAGACACCGAGCAAAGTGATCAAGAAAAAAGTACCGGCTGCTTTGTCACTGGTAGGACTTGCACAGAAGTACAAGTCGTTCCCGAAGGAACTTTCCGGAGGAGAGCAGCAGAGAGTTGCGATCGCAAGGGCGATCGTAAATGAGCCTGCCATCCTGCTGGCGGATGAGCCGACAGGTAACTTGGATCCAACGAACTCCTGGGAGATCATGAGCCTTCTGAAAGAGGCGAATGAGCGTGGAACAACCGTGCTTGTTGTCACGCATAATCAGGAGATCGTAAATGAGATGAACGAACGCGTCATTACTATGAAGCAGGGGGTCATCGTCAGTGATGAACGAAAAGGTGGGTATACAGATGAGGATTAGTACGATTGGATACGTTGGAAAGCAGGGAGTTAAGAGTATTTGGAGAAATAAGATGTTCTCTCTGGCATCCATTGCAACGATGTCAGCCTGTATCTTCCTGTTCGGATTATTTTTCTCGATTCTTGTAAACTTTCAGTATATTATTCGAAGTGCTGAGGAAGGTGTGGCAATCACGGTCTTCTTTGATGAAGAAGCTACAGATGAACAGATTCAGAAGATTGGGAAGGAACTGAAAGCAAGAGACGACGTTTCAGAAGTAAAATATATTTCAGCAGAGCAGGCATGGGAGGATTTCCAGAAGGATTATTTTGGGGATAACCCAGAGCTTGCAGAAGGATTTAAAGATGACAATCCGCTGGCCAATTCAGATAACTATGAAGTTTATATGAAGACGACAGACAACAACCAGGATCTGATCGCGAGAAGTAAATCTCTTTCTTCTACGCAGCAGGATCTGGTTAAGTTTGCACAGAGTCTGGATGGAGTGTCGAAAGTAAATAAATCAGATGTTGTAGCGAATACACTCTCCAGCGTTAATATGCTGGTTGCGTATATTTCCATTGCGATCATTGCGATCCTGTTGGGAGTGTCAATCTTCCTGATCAGCAATACGGTTACAATGGGTATTACAGTCAGAAAAGAAGAGATCGCTATTATGAAATATATTGGTGCGAAAGACTTTGTTGTAAGATCACCGTTCGTGATCGAGGGTCTGATCATCGGTATCTTTGGCGCAGCGATCCCACTGGGACTTTTATATGTACTTTATGATAAGGCAGTTTCCTATGTCATGGAACGGTTCAGTATTCTGAAGAATATTATTGATTTCCTTCCGGTAAATGTAGTATATACATACTTATTGCCAATCGGACTTATCATGGGGATCGGAATTGGTTTCCTTGGAAGCTTCTTTACAGTACGCAAGCATCTGAGAGTATAGGAGGAAGCCTATGAAAGGCCGGATGAGGAAAATTACAGGAATTTTGCTGGTGTTCGTCCTTTGTATCGGAACAGCATCGCAGTCCGGTGCGGTTACGATTGATGAAGCTGAGAAAAAAGCAGATCAGCTTGAATCGGATAAAAAGAAAGCAGAAGAAGAAAAGAAGACGCTGTCGGAGAAACTGGATGAGATCATTAAGAAAATGAATGAGACGCAGGAGCATCTGACCGCCAAAGAGGATGAAATCTCCGATGCGGAAAATGAATTGATTCAGGCTCAGATCGCGGAAGATGATCAGTACGACAGCATGAAAAAGAGGATCCGTTATCTTTATGAAGGCGGTAATACACAGTTTCTGGAAATGATGATGACGAGCAGTTCGATCACAGATCTGCTGAATAAAGCCGAGTATGTGGCAAAGCTGTCTTCTTATGACCGGGATATGCTGGTTGAGTTTCAGGATACGGTGAAAACTGTACAGGACAAAGAGGCAAAGCTTCAGGAAGAATATAAAAATCTGAATACGCTGCAAAGTCAGCTCGTAGAGCAGCAGACGCAGGCTCAGGAGATGATCAGCAGTAAAGAGGCACAGATCGCAAGTATCCAGACGCAGATCCAGCAGAATGCTGATACGCTCAAAGAACTGAAGGAGAAAGCAGAGCAGGCAAGACGGCTGCAGGAGGAGCAGGCAAAGTTGAATAGTGGAGGAAGTTCTTTTAAGCCGTCGGCCAGTGGGAATGTGGTCAGTGGAAATGGATATTTTACGCATCCGTGTCCGGGTATGACCTATCAGTCCAGCTATTTCGGTGAAGTCAGGGCATTTGATCCAAGACCTCACAAGGGAAATGATTATGCAGCTCCGGCAGGAACACCGACTTATGCGGCAGCAGCAGGAACTGTGGTGATCGCGGGATGGAGCAACAGTGCCGGGAACTGGGTCGTGATCAATCATGGAAATGGTCTCGTAACGAAATATATGCATCATAGTGCAATCTGCGTGGCAGCAGGGCAGAAAGTTGCAAAAGGACAGCAGATCGGATATGTTGGATCAACGGGATATTCGAGTGGTGCACATCTGCATTTCCAGGTAGAATTAAATGGAACAGCAGTAAATCCAAATACATATTTGTAGTATGCTGACCAGAAGCAGAAGATGACAGATACGTCATCAAAGGAAGAACTGAGGGAGGACAGAGCGGATAAATGTCTGCTTTGTCCTCTTTGTGCATAGAATATAAAAGGATGAAAGGAGTCAGGAATGGAAGAAAATACAGGCAGAAAGAAAAGTGGTTTTGCGGCAGGACTGCTGACCGGAATTGTGATCATGGCGGTGATCTCGATCCTTGGATTTGGAGGATGGTATATCGTGAACCGGAACAGCAGCGGTTCTTATACATCAGAAAATGTAACAGAGGGAGATGTGTCAAAGAAGCTGGATAAGTTAAATAAGCTGATCGACAAATATTATCTGTATCAGGATGAAGTGGATCAGGATGCACTGGTAGAGGGAATCTATTCAGGTTATGCAGCAGCACTGGGAGATCCCTATACAGTTTATTACAATAAAGATGAGACGAAAGCATTGATGGAATCTACCAGCGGCACATTTTCCGGTGTCGGAGCAACGCTGACAAGAGATGCAGATACGAAAGCAGTGACGATTGTGAATGTCTATCAGGATTCTCCGGCTGAAAAGGCAGGTCTGAAGGCAGGGGATATTCTGGAAAAGGTAGATGACCATGAAGTTGGTGATGAAGAACTGGATACGATCGTATCCTGGATCAAAGGGGAAAAAGGTACGGAAGTAACGTTATATGTCCTGAGAGACGGGAAGGAAGAGACGCTGACTGCCACAAGAGATACGATCGAGGCACAGACAGTTGAGTATGAGATGAAGGATGGCAGGGTTGGTTATATCCGGGTATCAGAATTCGATCTGGTGACATACGATCAGTTTAAAGCAGCACTGGATGATCTGGAAAATCAGGGAATGGAAGGTCTTGTGATCGATCTGAGAAATAATCCGGGAGGAAATCTGGATGTTGTCTGCAATATGTTGAAGCTTCTTTTGCCGGAAGGAACGATCGTTTCCACGAAAGATAAAAATGGTAAGACGGATAAGATCACGTGTGATGGCACGAATGAATTTAAAAAGCCGCTGGCAGTTCTTGTGAATCAATACAGTGCAAGTGCATCGGAGATCTTCAGCGGTGCGATCCAGGATTATGGCACAGGAAAGATTGTCGGAGTAACGACCTATGGAAAAGGAGTTGTGCAGCAATTACTGGATCTGGGAGACGGAACGTGCTTTAAAGTAACGATCGCAGAATATTATACTCCAAGTGGAAAAAGCATCAATAAAAAAGGTGTTGAGCCTGATATAGAAGTGGAATATCAGTATGACGAAGCCGATCCGAAGAAGGATAACCAGTTGGATAAGGCATTGGAAACAGTCAGCGAAGAATTAAAATAGAGCAGAAAAGTGAAGATTAAAAATTAAAAAAAGAACTTGCAATTAAAAAAGCAGTGTGCTAATATTTAAACCAAGTTTTAACAGGCTAACGTGTTAAAATAGATAAAAGCGAGGAGCAAGACTCTGATCTTCAGAAACTGACAGGAAGCAGGCATCACCGACTGAGAGTGCCGGACAGCGGAGCAGATCAAGGGAACACTTGGGAGCCGGCTGTCTGAAAGATCAGTAGGGCAGCACGTTTAGCAGGCGTTATCTGCAAAGAGGGGAATTCGAAAGAACTGACGAAAGAGCAGACAGAGGATTCAATGCGGGTGGTACCGCGGATATTATATTTGATAATTTCCGTCCCGGGATACTGTTGTATCCCGGGACTTTTTCTATTTAGAAAAAAGCTTCACCGGGATGCTGGAATCTGAAAGGAGAAGTAAAATGGAGCTTGTAACAGGAGTAAAAAAGAAAGAGACGCTGGAATTAAGAGAACTGCTTGAAGCAGGCAGAATCGGAACTGAAGTCAGAGTGAATGGTGCGATCCATACGATCAGAGATATGGGAACCGTTGCTTTTATCATTCTGAGAAAAAGAGAAGGCCTTGTGCAGTGCGTTTATGAAGAAGGAGTTTCAAAATTTAACTTGAAAGATGTGAAAGAAGCAGATACAGTAGAAGTATCAGGGATGCTGGAGCGATCGGAAAAAGCTCCGAACGGGATTGAGATCCGGTTAGGAGAACTGAAGATTTTAAGTGAGCCTGCAGAGCCAATGCCGCTTCCGATTTCAAAATGGAAATTGAATACATCTCTGGAAGCAAAATTAAATTACAGACCAATTTCTCTGAGAAATATCAGAGAGCGTGCAAAATTCAGGATTCAGGAAGGTATTGTAAGAGGGTTCAGGGATTTCCTTTATCAGGAAGGATTTACAGAGATCCATACTCCGAAGATCGGTGCGAAAAGTGCTGAGGGAGGAGCAAACCTCTTCCGGCTGGAATATTTCCACAGACCGGCGATCCTTCAGCAAAGCCCGCAGTTCTATAAGCAGATGATGGTTGGCGTTTTTGACCGTGTATTTGAGACTGCTCCGGTATTCCGTGCAGAAAAGCATAATACCAAGAGACACCTCAACGAATACACCAGCCTGGATTTTGAAATGGGATATATCGACGGATTTGAAGATATCATGGCAATGGAGACCGGATTTCTTCAGTATACGATGACCCTGCTTGAAAAAGAGTATGCAAGAGAGCTGAAGATCCTGAATATTCAAGTACCGAAGACGAAAGAGATCCCGGCTGTACGATTTGATGAGATCAAGAAACTTGTGGCAGAAAAGTATGATCGAAAGATTAAGAATCCATTTGATCTCGAACCGGAAGAGGAAATGCTGATCAGCAGATATGCAAAAGAAGAATGGGATGCGGATTTCGTATTTGTAACGCATTATCCGTCAAAGAAGCGTCCGTTCTATGCAATGGATGATCCGGCAGATCCGACTTATACGCTCAGCTTTGACCTGCTTTTCAGAGGAATGGAGATCACAACGGGCGGACAGCGTATTCATGATTATCATGAGCTGCTTGCGAAAATGGAAAAGCGTGGCATGACGGACGAGGGAATGGAGCAGTATTTAAGTGCATTTAAGCATGGAATGCCGCCACATGGTGGACTTGGAATCGGTATGGAACGTCTGACAATGAAGATGATGAACGAAGATAATGTGCGTGAGACAACCTTGTTCCCGAGAGATTTGAGCAGACTGGAGCCATAGTAGCAGAGAGTGTGGCAGACCGACAGCGACACATAGATGGTGACAGAGAGCATAGCAGACCGATAGTTATAAGGAATGTGATGGAAAGCAAGAGACCGTTGTGGACAGAAAAGCGGAGGAGTTCAGATGAAAAAGAGAAGATGTTATCTTTGTGGTGGAAAACTTGTAAATGGAAGATGTACACTTTGCGGTCTTGATAATACAAAAATTGAGCGGAAAAATTACCGCCTGAATGAAAGCAGCTTTGACGGAAAAGGGATTGAGGCAAAGCATTTATGTGAATCCCATAACGGAAAGCCGTCCGGTGGGCTGAACCGCCAGGGGCAGGCTTCCTGGCAGAGCGGACGAAACCAGCAGGGACAGAGTTCCTGGCAGAATGGACAAAATCAGCAGGGACAGAGTTCCTGGCAGAGCGGACAGAACTGGACGCAGACGGGCAGGAAAAAGAAAAAGTCCGGAAAGCAGAAAAAGGGATGGATTTCAACAATCATTGTATTGCTGATGATTCTGATCAGTATTGGCGGACCGGCGATCAGTTTTGTGACGACAGAGATAAAAAATAAGATTGATCAGATCAATAACTCTGGTGATGATAACTGGTGGAGTGGTTCAGAAATCGATACAAGTGTGGACGAGAATGATCCGTATGAGTTTGTAACGAGAGAGTTATCCGACAGTGGAGAGGTTTACGATACAGAGCTTGGATATGGTGAATATGTTGTGGGAACAGATATTCCGGAAGGAACTTATGAAGTAACACTTCAGTCAGGATACGGTTCGTTTCAGACCGATGATCCGGACAATTCCATTTATCTGTATGGATATTTCTCTGAAAATGCATCTGATGAGGATGAAGATATTACTGAAATGGAAGATGTAAGATTGTATGAGGGGGCCCATGTCATGATCGGAGAAGATGTGGTACTCGCCTTCCATACGGAGAATGGTCAGACCGGACAAATGCAGTCAGAAGATAATCCGTTGAGTGTGACGTATACTCTCCAGCCGGAAAAGAAGTATACTGTCGGAAAAGAGATTCCGGCAGGGGTGTATGATGTCTCGGGAACAAAAGACTGGGCTGTGATGGAGTATGAGATCTATCTCGGAGAACTGTATGATGAGGAATATGACAGCCTGAATTATCAGAATTATTCGATCATGGTAGAATCGGGAAGTGAAAATGCAATCTATAAAAATGCAGTACTGACGGAGGGAACGGAAATCACCGTGACAGGAAAAATGATCCTGACACCATCCAAAAAGATCGGAAGTCAGGACTATGAAGCATTTTATGATATTTACAGAAAATGATGTCGGGGTCAAAAGCCCCCGACTATGATACCTACGGATTGTTACGCACTACGTGCTCCCACAATCCTACCCAACATTCGCATATCGTGGTGCTTACGCCCCACTTTTATGCTCATATTGGGGCGGGTCACAAGGTCATTCTACCACTCGTGTGCGAGCACACGTGGTGTCAGACCTTTTGACCCTGGTATCAAAAAATGAAGTGAGAAAGGGTGACAGAATTGGCAAATAAAATCTCAGACGAAACGATAGAATATGTTGGAATCCTTGCAAAACTGGAACTTTCGGAGGAAGAAAAAGAAGCCGCCAAAAGCGATATGGAGCAGATGCTGGATTATATAGATACTTTAAATGAACTGGATACTACCGGGATTGAACCGATGTCTCATGTATTTCCGGTGCAGAATGTATTCAGGGAAGATGTTGTAACAAATGGTGATAATAAAGAGAAGACGCTGGCAAATGCACCGCTTCGGAAAGAAGACAGCTTTGAAGTGCCGAAGACGATAGGTTAAAGGGAGTGAGATGAAGATGGATTTATTAAAACTTACAGCCCTTGAACTGGGCAGAAAAATAAAAGCCGGTGAGGTGACAGTCAGAGAAGCAGTCCGGGCAGTAATCGAGCAGGCAAAAGAAGTAGAGCCAACAATCAACAGTTATGTGACACTGGATGAAGAAGTGGCCTATGCACAGGCAGATGAAATTCAGAAAAAGATTGATGCAGGAGAACTGACCGGCCCGCTGGCAGGAGTTCCTGTGGCGATCAAAGATAATATGTGTATTGAAGGACAGCTTACAACATGCAGTTCCAAAATTCTTTCCGGTTTTAAGCCGACTTATACAGCACAGGCGGTTGAAAACCTGAAGAATGCAGGAGCCGTCATTCTCGGAAAGACGAATATGGATGAGTTTGCCATGGGAAGTACGACGGAGACTTCTTATTATGGACCAACGAAAAACCCTCATAATACAGCTCATGTTCCGGGAGGTTCTTCCGGTGGATCCTGTGCGGCAGTGGCTGCGTGCGAATGTTATTATGCACTTGGTTCTGATACCGGTGGATCGATCCGTCAGCCAAGTTCCTTTTGCGGAGTAGTGGGACTGAAACCGACGTACGGTACAGTTTCCCGTTATGGACTGGTGGCATATGGTTCTTCACTGGATCAGATCGGACCGGTGGCAAAGGATGTGGCAGACTGTGCAGCAATCCTGGAAGTGATCGCATCCCACGATGAGAAAGACAGTACGTCGATCGAACGGGATGACTGTGATTTTACAGAAGCACTGGTGGAAGATGTAAAAGGACTCAGGATCGGAATCCCGAGAGATTATATGGGCGAAGGACTGGATCCCGAAGTAAATCAGGCAGTCATGCAGGCAGCGAAAGTGCTTGAGGAAAAAGGTGCAGTGGTAGAGGCGTTTGACCTGGGACTCGTAAAATATGCGATTCCGGCATACTATACGATCGCAGCAGCAGAGGCAAGTTCCAACCTGGAACGTTTCGACGGAGTAAAATATGGATATCGTACCAAAGAGTATGAGGGACTTCACAATATGTATAAAAAGACCCGTTCCGAAGGATTCGGAGCAGAGGTAAAGAGAAGGATCATGCTGGGATCTTTCGTATTAAGTTCAGGATATTATGATGCCTATTATCTGAAAGCATTGAGAACAAAAGCCCTGATCAAGAGGGAGTTTGACCGTGTATTTGAAAAATACGATCTGATCTTAGGACCTGCTGCCCCGACAACAGCACCGGAGCTTGGAAAGAGTCTGGATGACCCGATGAAAATGTATTTAGGAGATATTTATACGATCTCTGTCAATCTTGCCGGACTTCCGGGCATGAGTATCCCGGTAGGAAAAGACAGCAAAGGGCTGCCGGTGGGAATGCAGCTCATTGGAAATGTATTCGACGAAAAGACGCTGATCCGTACCGCATATACTTATGAATGTGCGACAAAGAAAGTGCATGAAGTTCCTGCACAGATCGGACGGACAACGGAAAAGGAGGTACAGTAATCATGGCAAAGCAGTATGAGACAGTGATCGGGCTGGAAGTGCATATCGAACTGGCAACAAAGACAAAGATTTTCTGTGGATGCAGTACTGAATTTGGTGGGGCACCGAATACGCATACCTGCCCGGTCTGCACCGGTATGCCTGGGTCGCTTCCGGTATTGAATAAGCAGGTTGTAGAATATGCGATGGCGATCGGACTTGCAACAAACTGTAAGATCACGCAGGTATGTAAATTTGACCGCAAGAACTATTTTTATCCTGATAATCCGCAGAACTATCAGATTTCCCAGCTTTATCTTCCAATCGCACGAGATGGATACGTAGAGATTGAAAGCGGAAACGGAAAGAAAAAAGTGCGGATCCATGAAATGCATATGGAGGAAGATGCAGGAAAGCTCGTTCACGATGAATGGGATGATACATCACTGGTTGATTATAACCGAAGCGGAGTTCCGCTGGTAGAGATTGTATCAGAGCCGGATATGCGTTCCGCTGAGGAAGTGATCGCATATCTTGAGAAACTCCGTATGATTGTACAGTATCTGGGAGCATCGGACTGCAAGCTGCAGGAGGGATCTATGCGTGCGGATGTAAACCTTTCTGTTCGGGAAGTTGGTTCGGATACATTTGGTACAAGAACGGAAATGAAAAACCTGAACTCCTTTAAAGCAATTGCTCATGCAATCGATGGAGAGCGTCAGAGACAGATTGAGCTGCTGGAAGAGGGAAAAGCGGTAATCCAGGAGACAAGAAGATGGGATGATAATAAGGAACATTCTTATGCGATGCGTTCCAAAGAAGATGCACAGGATTACCGTTACTTCCCTGAACCGGATCTTGTACCGATTGTGATCAGTGACGAATGGATCGAAAAGATCAGGGAACAGCAGCCGGAACTTCGGACAGAGAAGCTGGAGCGTTACAAAAAAGAATTTGACATCCCGGAATATGATGCAGAGATCATCACAGAATCCAAGCATATGGCAGATCTTTTTGAAGCGACGACTGCGATCTGCAATAAGCCGAAAAAAGTATCCAACTGGCTGATGGTAGAGACGATGCGTCTGATGAAAGAACACGGCATGGAAGCAGAAGACCTGAAGTTCTCACCGGAGAATCTGGCGAAACTGATCGAGCTGGCTGATGCCGGTACCGTAAACAGTTCTGTGGCAAAAGAAGTATTTGAACAGATCTTCCTGAATGATATTGATCCGGATGTATATGTAGAAGAGCATGGACTGAAGACAGTCAATGATGCAGATGAACTCAGAACGACGCTGGAGAAAGTCATTGCTGACAATCCACAGGCAGTCGCTGATTACAGAGGTGGAAAAGAAAAAGCACTCGGTGCATTGGTCGGACAGACGATGAAAGCCATGAAAGGAAAGGCAAATCCGGGAATGGTCAACAAAATGCTCCGGGAAATGCTTGGATAATAACTGAAAATAGTTTTTCATCATTTCTAATAATAAAGTAAGGTGTTTATGACCTGTCTCAGATAATCCGATGCATAGGATATCAGGTCATAAGCACCTTTATTAATATACCAGTCTAATCAAATCCCTTTCACTAAACGGATGCGAGACAGATCCGAATAGTTCCGAATCAGACAAAAAACAGCAAAAAAATGTGGGGGGGGGGTGACAAGATTTGAGAGGAAAAAAGAGATACAATAAAGTAGGATGTATCTTAATATAAATAAGATACTCACGAAAATGGGAGGAAGGAGATAAGTTTCTATGATGAAAGGGAAACTAAAAAAAGCGGTTGCACTTGTGACAGCATTAAGCTGTGTGCAGATTTCACCGCTTGCAGTGACTGAAGTAGAAGCCGCACAGGATGCAGTCAGTGCTACGAAGAGTGGAAATATTGTGACCATTGGAAATGATAAGCTCAGCCGTGAGTTCAGTATTTCTGATGACAGGCTTTCCACGACAAAAATTGAGAACCTGCTTGGAAATTCAGTGTTCACACCGGGAGAAAATTCAGAAGAATTTGTGATTAAGACGCTGGATGAGACAAGTAACGGGGCAGTTTCATTGGAAGAATATACGACCAGTGAGGGAAATAGCAGTCAGATATTAGACGGGATTACCGATACAACAGGCAATTTCTGGTGTTCTAATTCGGATGATATGAAACTGGTAGTAAATTTTGGATCAGAAAAAGAAGTAAAAAAAGTGGTTTATACACCGCGTTATGATAATAGTGCGAAGTATAACTGTACCGGACGTCTGACCAAACTGAAGATCCAGTACTGGGATGGCAGTGCATGGCAGGATGCAACGGTTGGTGGAAATGCAGAAATTTCACTGACAACCGATGCAAATACAAAGCCGGATGCGATCGAGCTGGATGAAACAGTGACGACATCCAAGATCAAACTGGTTGGTATTGAGTCCTACCACTGGCAGGATGCAAACCGGAATAAGTTTATGAATGTCGGAGAACTGGATGTGCAGGATACAGCCGGAACAACTGTTCTTGACAAAGGTACACAGATTGCCGGAAAAGAAATCAAATCCAGTGAACTGACACTGAAATCGACTTCGATTGATGATACAACAGCAGTGATCAATGATGTCAATAAGACCGGTAAGATGATTACTTTTGAATTTGATCCGGTTCAGATGGGAACAGGCGAAGCCAATATTACAGAAAAGATTGTCATGTATGATGGGGATCATTTCATGCGTAAGTTCCTGGAGATTGACAGTGAAGATAAGGATGTCCGCATGGATTATATCGATGGCGAGCATCTGACAGTCACAGACAGCGATAAGACATGGACTGTTCCGAAGGGAGTCGGCGGTGTTGTAGAGATGAGCGAATATAAGGCAAATCTCGGACAGCCGATCTATATTGATGGAATGTTTGTGGGATCAGAATTCCCGGAAACTGATACACAGATTGAATCAGGTTTGGGACATGTACGCTACTATACAGGAAAGAATTTTACAGATTTTGAGAGAGACGGACAGCTGACTGAGGATGGAAAGTATATTTCCTGGCAGACCGTTGTTGGTGCAAGCCATAGTGACGGAAGTGATCAGGGAGTCATCCAAAGTGATTTTTATGATTATATCGACAGTATTGCAACTCCGTCAGATTTCCGTCTGCAGTACAACTCCTGGTTCGACAACATGATGAGAATTGATGATGATAATATCCTTTCCTCATTCATTGAAATCGAGAAGGAACTGACACAGACCGGAGTTCGCCCGATGGATTCCTATGTAGTGGATGATGGATGGAACAACTACAATGATACATCGGTTGTAGATTCCGTACGTTCAGGAACGACCCTGAATACAACAGGATTCTGGGAGTTTAACTCCAAGTTCCCGAATGGACTGACGACATCCAGTTCCCTGGTAAATAAACTGGGATCTGATTTCGGTGTATGGATTGGACCAAGAGGAGGATACAACTTCTTCGGTTCTCTGGCAGATATCCTGACAAAGAGCGGAACAGGAAGTAAATCCGGTGGTTCCATTGATGTTGCAGATGCAACTTATGTTCAGAAGTTTGAAGAAATGGCGATCAACTGGATGCACGACTATGGAGTGAACTACTGGAAGTGGGATGGATTTGCAGATGTTGCACAGTATAATGCATTCCCG
This sequence comes from [Ruminococcus] lactaris ATCC 29176, assembly GCF_025152405.1. Taxonomy (NCBI): domain Bacteria; kingdom Bacillati; phylum Bacillota; class Clostridia; order Lachnospirales; family Lachnospiraceae; genus Mediterraneibacter; species [Ruminococcus] lactaris. The sequence goes on along the minus strand of NZ_CP102292.1, from coordinate 2,133,020 downwards.
TCAGGAGAAGGTGTTGTAGGATACAGTGAGGAACACCGCCATATGTATGGTGGACAGAATCAGATGTACCATGTGACAGACCTTTGGGAGAAATGGATCGTGCTGATGGAGAATATCCGTCAGGCTGAGAAAGATTATAATATTAAGAACTTGTGGATTTCCCTGACCTGTTATGTCAACCCAAGTCCATGGTTCTTACAGTGGGCAAACTCTGTATGGTTACAGTGTGCAGGAGACCGTGGAGAGATCAGTAATGGTACGCTGAATAATAAGATGGACAATATGCTGACTTACCGTGATGCGAACTACTATGAGTTTGTTCAGGTACACCAGTTTCAGTTCCCATTGGCAAATCTTTATAACCATGACCCGATCTACGGAAGTGAAGGAACAGGAATCGTAGCTGACTCCATGACAGCAGAACAGTTCAAGAATTACCTGTATATGATGGGAACAAGAGGAACTGCATTCTGGGAGCTTTATTACTCTGATTCACTGCTGGACAAGGATAAATATCTTGTAAATGCAGAGTTCCTTGAGTGGGAGGAAGAAAATTTCTCCAAGCTGAAGAATGCGAAGATGATCGGTAGCCATCCATCCAGTGCAACAAGACTCAGCACTTACAGAAATGGTGGAATGAGCAGCGGTGAAGTACAGAATCCATATGGATTTGCATGCTTCGATGGAAATGCAGGAATCATTTCCATGAGAAACCCGTCTGCAACAGAGAAGACGATCACATTTACACTGAATGATGCAATCGGAGTTACAAAAGCCGGTACTTACCACATGAGTACAGTACATACTTATTCTCCGAATGGAACGATTGCGACAGCAAAAGATACTTATACAAAGGGTGAAGAAGTATCCGTTACACTTCAGCCGGGTGAAGTACAGGTATGGTCTCTGAGCCAGGATGCAGATACAACTGCACCGACATTCAAGAGTCTGACAAGTGTTTCAGGAACAGAGCTTCGGGTACAGTTAAGTGAAAAGATCAAAGGAAATGCAATCCTGAAGGTCAAAGTAAATAATGAAGTTGTTGATAATGTGACAGTTTCAGAGTATGCAGACCTGCGTACATTTAAACTGACATTTGCTACAGCACTGAATGATGGCGATGTTGTAGAAGTATCCGCAGAGAGTGGAGCAGATGCAGCCGGAAATCAGATTACAGGAAAGATCTCAGCTCCATACTATGCAGAGAATAAGATTGCAGAGAAAGAAACTGTAGAGGGAAGCAACAGCGAGATCAGTGGAAAAGACCGCAGCGTAGAAGGAACCAACGGATTCACAGTAGCAGCACAGGTTCAGACAGCAGACAGAAGCGTTGTCCTTGTAAAGCAGGGAGATGCTTATGAACTCGGAATCAATGCGGAAGGACATCCGTATTTCACGGTAAACGGTGTGACAGCAACAGCTGATGCAGTTATTTCCGATGCAACAGAATCTATGATCGTTGGTGTAAAAGAAAATAACGGACTGGTTCGTATTTATGTAGACGGACAGATAAGTGCGTCTGTATATAATGCAGAGAACAAAGAGTTCGCAGTTCCGGCAGCAAAGATCGTTGGTAACGGTGTAAACGGAGCTGTGACAAATGTAGCAGTTTATGACAGAAGTCTTGGTTACGATGAAGTTCCGACATCAGGACTGGCAGAGACTGTGAAGAAGATCACAGCAGAAAAAAATAACTGGACAACAGAGTCCTGGACAGCAGCCAATATGGATACGCTTCTTTCCAATGCAACGAGTGCCATCTCAGGTGGAGATGCTTCAGCGATCCAGGCAGCAAAAGAGGCACTGACAGCAGGTTATGCAACACTTGTGCCGAAAGTAGTAGAAAATCTGGCATATCAGAAAAATGTAACAGCTGCATGGGTAGATGCAAATGAGACAACAGATATGACCAATACAAGAAGTCCGCTTTCCAAGGCAGTAGATGGTCTTAATAATGATTCTGACAGCTATGCAATTTACGGAAAAGACGGAAAAGATAAAGGTTCTTACATTACAATTGATCTCGGACAGCAGTGCAGGATCAACAATGTAAACTTATGGCGTTACTGGACTGATGGAAGAACTTATAAGGCAACCGCACTGGTAGTATCTGATACAGCAGATTTTGCGAAGAAGACAGTTCTCTATTACAGTGGAGATTCTGATGTATATAATTTAGGTGTGGATCCGACAGATACATTATATGCAGAAACTTCAGCAGGAAAAGCATTATACAGCGGAGAAGCTGTGACAGGAAGATATGTACGTCTGTACGCAATGGGTAAAGTTGGAAGTAATACTACAAGCGGACATGAGAACCATATCGTAGAGATTCAGGTAAATGGAAGTGCAACAGATTCAGATCCATACGATCTGACAGAATACCGGAAGATATTAAAAGAAGCAAAGACAGAGGCGGCAAAGGATATTTATACAGCAGAATCTGTAGCAGCCCTGAATGAGCAGATCACAGCATCTGAAGCACTGATCACAGAACTTGATGCAGCGATCAATGCAGGAAATCAGCCGGATAAGTCCTGGTCTGAAGTAGCCAATGCGAAGGCAGCTCTTGAGGCAGCCGTAGCAGCACTGGCAAAAAATGACGGACCGGTTGTAGAAGAAGATGCAGATTATACAGCAGTAAATTCAGCAAAAGAAAAAGCTGCAGGAGTAGACAGAAGCAGATATACAGATGAGAGTCTGAAAGCACTGGATGATGCAGTTGCAGCGGTAGTAGAAGGACTGAAGAAATCCGAGCAGAGCAGAGTCGATGCAATGGCAGCAGCAATTAACAATGCCTATGCAGCACTGGTTGAAAAAGATGCAGACTACACAGCAGTAAATGCAGCAAAAGAAAAAGCTGCAAGAGTAGACAGAAGCAGATATACAGATGAGAGTCTGAAAGCACTGGATGATGCAGTTGCAGCGGTAGTAGAAGGACTGAAGAAATCCGAGCAGAGCAGAGTCGATGCAATGGCAGCAGCAATCAATAATGCGTATGCAGCACTGGTTGAAAAACCGGCTGTAGAAGAGGATGCAGACTATACAGCAGTGAATGCAGCAATTGCAAAAGCAGATAAGATTGACAGAAGTAAGTATACAGAAGAAAGTCTGAAGGCTTTGGATGATGCAGTCGCAGCGGTAGAAAAGGGTCTGAAAGAATCCGAACAGGATAAAGTTGACGCAATGGCAGCAGCAATCGAGAAGGCACTGGATGGTCTGAAAAAGAAACCGGCAGCTGACGATGATAAGAAGAATGATTCAAAGAAAGATGATTCAAATAAGAATGACTTAAATAAGAATGATTCTGATAAGAAGGCAGATGCCGTTAAGACTACTACAGTGAAGACCGGAGATGCAGCCAATGTAATTCCATTCTTCGGAATGACATTGCTTGCAGCAGGTGCAGTGATCGTAATTGCATTTAAAAAGAAACGCAGAGCTTAAGAAATGCAGACAGGATGAAAATGAACTGAGCTGCGAAAAGCTTTGTTAAAAAGAAAAGAGTCTGGATATACAGAAAATGTATGTCCGGACTCTTTTGTTATCCTCCCCCAAAAAAATTATCCACAATTTTATCGACAAAAAAGATGAGTTATGAACAAAATACAAATTGCAATTCCAGTATTTGTCATGTATTCTGTAATTACTCCGATTCATGGAGCATCTGAATTCAGAACAAGGTCAACTGCTTTTATTCAAAGCATCGATTCAATGTAATTAAAATAAATGGTCAAAATGAAAATCTGCAGAGAACAGTCAGAAAAAAATCATCAGAAGAAAGGAATTGCCTATGAAGAACAAACTGCAAAATTATTTTCCAATCATAAGGACAAGAGGGGAGGTGCTTGAAGAATTAAGAGAAAATAAAGAGTTGTGGAAAACTTTTTGTGGATGGAAAGAAACCTGTCAGCAGGAATATCTCGATCTATGTACGGGAGTGAAGGGAATCAAATTATTATATGATACTTATTTTAAAGCTATTATGAATCCTGATACCAGACCGGATCGGTTTAATGATTTTATATCAGAGATGTTGGGACAGAGAGTGAAAGTATTAAAGGTACTGCCAAATGAGTCTGCAAGGATTGCGGCTGAAAGTTCCCTGCTGGTGATGGATGTTGTAGTACAGCTGGAGGACGGAAGTATTGCAAATGTAGAGGTGCAGAAGATCGGGTATCTGTTCCCGGGAGAGAGAAGTGCGTGCTATTCGGCGGATCTGCTACTGAGACAGTATAAAAGAGCAAGGGAGGAACTGGGTGCAACATTCAGCTATAAAAATATAAAAAAAGTATACACAATCGTCTTGTTTGAAAAGAGTGGCAGTGAATTCAGAAAATTTTCAGCAGAGCTGTACCTGCATCGATTCCGACAGACAAGCGATACCGGCGTGGAGATCAATCTATTACAGGAGTATACATTTGTATGTCTTGACATTTTTAATAACATCATCCACAATAAAGATAAAAAGATAGAGAATAAATTGGAAGAGTGGTTGGTATTTCTAAGTCAGGATGATCCGGATATGATTATGAAACTGTTGGACAGGAATCCTGAATTTCAGAAAATTTATGAAGAAATCTACACTCTGTGCCTGAATATGGAAGGGATGATGGAGATGTTTTCAAAAGAACTGGAAATTATGGATCGAAATACAGTAAAGCTGATGATCGATGAGATGGAAGAAGAACTGAACGAGACAAAGCGGAAAGCGAAAAAGGAAGTTGATGAGGTGAAAAGGAAGGCAAAAGAAGAAATTGAAGAAGCGGAAAAGCGTGCAAAAGCAGCGGAGGAAGAGACTGAAAGATTACGCAGGACTTTGGAGGAGCAAAAAGGTAAGAGGGATATTTCTTGACAGATCTTCAGGGAAGGTGTTAGAATATCCCCGTTACAATTAAATGAAAGATGCGTAAGGTGTCAGTCGGACAAAATGTCAGGACTGGTGAAAAGGGAAACAGGTGCGAATCCTGTACGAACTCGTCACCGTATTTCGTGAGCAACAGCCGTAAGACCACTGGGAGACCGGGAAGGTAAGCTGGATGCGTCTGAACGATCAGCCGGGAGACCTGCCTTTCGCAGTACAGGAACGAAGAGTTCAGGCCACGAGGAATTGGCGGTACGAAAAAGATGACAGACTGTTTTTTATAAGAAGACGGTTTATTCGTGCGAAGCAGATGTTATTTGAACCCTCGTTTTTTAACGGGGGTTTTATTTACTTATTTATGCAGACAAAAGCCAGAGTCGGTGTATATCTGTATATCTGAACCGTTCTGTTCCAAAAAGCATTGATCAAAGATCAGGGAGGAAAAGATGAAGAAAAAATTATTGACAGCATTTCTGGTAACTGCACTTGGAATATCCATGTTAAGTGGATGTGGTGGAAAGAACAGTGACGACAATTCAACCAAATCTGAACAGTCAACCAAAGAAAAAGATCAGGAGGCGGCAGATAAAGTGGCAAAGCTGATTGATGATATTTATGTGCAGGAGAGGACAGACAAGACAGATGAGCAGTGCGAAGCTGCAAAGAAGGCATGGGATGCATTGACAGATGCACAGAAAGAGTTAGTAGAAGGTGAAAATGCAGACCCGGATTATTTCGGAAGAGATACGGGAGACGCATCAAAAGATGATCCACTGAATGAGGATGAGATTGGGGAAAATGAACTTTTAGTTGTAAGTTTCGGAACTTCCTTTAATGACAGCCGTGCAGAGGATATTGGTGGAATTGAAAAGGCACTTCAGGCAGCTTATCCTGAGTGGTCTGTAAGAAGAGCATTTACGGCTCAGATCATCATCAACCATGTTCAGGCACGTGACGGAGAAAAGATTGATAATATGGATCAGGCTTTAGAAAGAGCTGTAAAGAACGGTGTCAAGAATCTGATCGTGCAGCCGACGCATCTGATGCATGGTGCAGAATATGATGAGCTGACAGAAGCAGTGGAAAATTATAAAGATAAGTTCGAGTCAGTAAAAATTGCAGAGCCACTGCTTGGAGAAGTTGGTTCCGATGCAACTGTGATCAATGCAGATAAGGAAGCCGTAGCAAAAGCGATCACAGCAGAGGCAGTAAAAGTAACCGAGTATGAAAGCCTGGATGCTGCAAAAGAAGCAGGAACAGCATTTGTATTTATGGGACATGGAACATCCCATACAGCAAAGATCAGCTATTCCCAGATGCAGACGCAGATGGAACAGCTTGGATATGAGAATGTATTTATCGGAACAGTAGAAGGTGAACCGGAAGAGACTTCCTGTGAGTCAGTGATTGAAAAGATCAAAGCAGCAGGATACAAAAATGTTGTACTTCGTCCGCTGATGGTTGTAGCAGGAGATCATGCCAATAATGATATGGCAGGCGATGATGATGATTCCTGGAAGAGCCAGTTTGAAGCGGCAGACGCATTTGACAACATTGAGACTCAGATTGCCGGTTTAGGTGAGATTAAAGAGATCCAGCAGCTTTATGTAGCTCATACAAAAGCAGCAATGGATGCAGAATAGGAGATTATTTTTCATGAGAAAAAGACTGTTGGCAGTGACACTTTCTGTTATGATGACTGCCTCAATGCTTGCAGGATGTGGCGGTAAGGCAGATACGAAAGATACTAAGAAAGTACAGACAGAACAGGATTCTTCAAAAGAGGAAGGAACAGCAGAAGAATCTTCGGAAAAGAAAAATGCAGCAGAAGATGCAGGACTGGAAGATGGTGTATATACTGCAGAATTTCATACAGACAGTTCGATGTTTCATGCAAATGAGACAAAGGATGGAAAGGGAACTTTGACTGTGAAAGACGGAAAGATGGTCTTTCATGTCACCCTTCATTCAAAGAATATTGTCAATCTGTTCCCTGGTAAGGCAGAGGATGCCCAGAAGGATGGAGCAGAACTTCTGCAGCCGACCGTAGATACGGTGACCTATTCCGATGGAACTACGGAAGAGGTTTATGGATTTGATATTCCGGTTACAGTGATCGATCAGGAGTTTGATCTGGCTCTGATCGGGAAAAAAGGCGTGTGGTATGATCACAAGGTAAGTATTGAAAATCCGTTGAAAGATGAATAAATCTTCTTATAAAGCAGATTTGTACAGATGGCAGAGTCGGGGACTTTTGCCCCCGACATCTATGAATCTGTATAAAGAATAATTCGAGCTTAAACGGAGCATACTGAGTACGATAAAAAGGAAAGGTATGCTCTTTTATTATGAAAAAATCGCATCTGTATGATTTCTTATATAATATAGCAGGAAGTATTTTGTATGCGGCAGGGATTGATACCTTTGCCGGGGCAGCAGGATTTGCACCGGGCGGTGTATCAGGACTTGTCCTGATCCTGAATCATCTGTGGGGACTGCCGGTGGGGATCATGACCCTGATTTTAAATGTTCCGCTAGTTCTGATCAGCTATAAAGTAGTAGGAAAAAAGTTTCTTCTGAAGACGGCGGTGACCATGCTTATTTCAACCTTTTTTCTGGATCTTGTATTTCCCTTTTTTCCACTGTACCGCGGACAGCGTCTGCTGGCAGCAGTTTATTCAGGAGTCTTGCTGGGCGGAGGAATGGTGTTGTTCTATCTGCGGGGTTCGTCCTCTGGAGGAATCGATTTTCTGACTATGGCAATAAAAAAGAAGCATCCGTCGTTTTCGCTTGGGAAAATCACCCTGATGATCGATCTTGCAGTCATTCTTCTTGGCTGGCCGGTATTCGGGGATGTGGATGCAGTGCTGTACGGACTGATCTCTACCTTTGTGTCGGTGGTGGTGATCGATAAAGTTCTTTACGGGATCGGGGCAGGAACACTTGCGATCATTATTACGTCTGACGGGGGAAAGACGGCAAAAGCGATCCGGGAAAATGCAGACCGGGGTGTGACCATTTTAGAAGCTACCGGAGGGTATACCGGACAACAGAAAAGTGTACTGCTGTGTGCCTGCTCCAAGTCGGAAGCCTATATGGTTCAGGAGGCAGTGAGAAAGACGGATGAGACCGCATTTCTGATGTTCACTGAGACGAGTGAAGTATTCGGGGAAGGGTTTAAGCATTCCTGAAGAGATGGGGATATCCGGAGAAGGCTTTCAGCATTCCCGGCTTGCAAATTCCCGTGTCATACCGTACAATAAAATCCGTTGGATAAATGAAATTAGAAACTCGATGAAATACGATTCAGGAGAGGCGGTATACCATGGGCATGATACGTGCTGAAAAGCTTGTATTTGAATATGATAAACGAGACGAAGACGGCAATGTGATCGGAAGCCGCAGAGCCATTGACGGAGTGGACATCGACATTCCGCAGGGGTCTTTTGTGGCAGTGCTGGGGCATAATGGTTCAGGAAAATCCACACTGGCAAAGCATATGAATGCGATCCTTGTTCCGACAGACGGGACAATGTGGGTGGACGGAAAAGATACAAAGGATTTGGAGAAACTGTGGGAGATCCGGCAGAGTGCCGGAATGGTCTTTCAGAACCCGGACAACCAGATCATCGGAACGGTGGTAGAAGAGGATGTCGGATTCGGACCGGAAAATCTCGGAGTTCCGACAAAAGAGATATGGAAAAGAGTAGAGGACAGTCTGCGTGCTGTCGGGATGCTGGACCGGAGAAAAGATTCTCCCAATAAGCTTTCAGGCGGTCAGAAGCAGAGAGTGGCGATCGCAGGAGTGATCGCAATGGAGCCAAAATGTATTGTACTGGATGAGCCGACTGCCATGCTGGATCCAAATGGAAGAAAAGAAGTAATTCATGCAGTGGAAAAGCTTCGGAGAGAAAAAAATGTGACTGTGATCCTGATCACTCATTATATGGAAGAAGTGGTGGATGCAGATCAGGTCTTTGTCATGGATGATGGCCGGATCGTTATGCATGGCACACCACGGGAAATTTTCAGCCGGGTTGATGAACTGAAAAAATATCGGATGGATGTACCACAGGTTACGATGCTGGCAGATGAGCTGATCCGCCGTGGAGTGGATCTGCCAAAAGGAATTTTAAGAAGGGAAGAACTGGTAGAAGCATTATGTCGATTACGTTAGAACATCTCAGTTATGTATACAATCCGGGAACCGCTTACGAGAAGCACGCATTGAAGGATGTCAGTCTTGAGATTCCACAGGGACAGTTTGTCGGGATCATTGGTCATACCGGTTCAGGAAAATCTACTCTGATCCAGCATCTGAACGGATTGATGAAAGCGACCTCAGGAAGGCTGCTCTATGAAGGAAAAAATATTTATGAAGAAGGATACGATATGAAGCAGCTCCGCACGCAGGTCGGACTGGTGTTCCAGTATCCTGAATATCAGTTATTTGAAGTGGATGTATTAAGTGATGTCTGCTTTGGTCCAAAGAACCAGGGGCTTTCAAAAGAAGAATGCGAGGCACAGGCAAAAGAGGCATTGCAGTTAGTCGGATTCCCGGAGAAATATTATCATCAGTCTCCATTTGAACTCTCAGGAGGGCAGAAAAGGCGTGTGGCGATCGCAGGGATTCTTGCCATGCATCCAAAGGTACTTGTACTGGATGAGCCAACTGCGGGACTTGACCCGAAGGGAAGGGACGAGATTCTGGATCAGGTGGCACAGCTTCACGAAAAGACCGGGATGACAGTAGTTCTGGTATCCCACAGCATGGAAGATGTGGCAAAATATGTAGACCGTCTGATCGTGATGAACCAGGGGGAAAAAATGCTGGACGGAACACCGCAGGAAGTCTTCCGGCATTATAAAGAACTTGAGGCAGTCGGTCTTGCTGCACCGCAGGTAACTTACGTGATGCATGACCTGAAAGAAAAGGGATTTGAAGTGTCAGCAGATGCGGCAACGGTAGAAGAAGCCGCAGATGAGATCATGAAATGCCTGAAGCAGACCCGAAAGGCAGAAAGAGAGGTGCAGGCATGATCCGTGATATTACAATAGGACAATATTATCCGGCACAGAGTCAGGTACATAGGTTAGATCCACGGGTGAAGATCGTCTGCACGCTGGCATTCCTGGTTTCCTTATTTTTACAGAACAGTATTTTAGGATATGTAGTTGCATTTGCATTTCTTGCAATGGTGATCCGACTTTCAAAAGTACCGGTAAAATTTATTGTCAGAGGACTGAAACCCATCGTGATCCTGCTGCTTTTTACGGTGCTGATGAACCTGTTCCTTACGAGGAATGGAAATATCCTCTTTCATTATGGAATCCTTACGATCACGGAGGGCGGTCTGCGGACATGCGTTTTTATGACGGTGAGACTGATCTTTCTGGTGATGGGATCTTCCATCATGACATTTACGACGACCCCGAACAGCCTGACAGACGGAATCGAAAAGCTGCTTCATCCGATGAACCGGATCCATGTTCCGGTGCATGAGATCGCGATGATGATGTCGATCGCTCTCCGCTTTATTCCAATTCTTTTGGAAGAGACGGATAAGATCATGAAAGCACAGATCGCAAGAGGGGCAGATTTTGAATCGGGAAATATCCTGCAAAGGGCAAAGGCGATGACCCCGATCCTTGTGCCACTGTTCGTATCTGCATTCCGACGGGCGAATGATCTTGCAATGGCAATGGAAGCAAGATGTTACCATGGCGGGGATGGAAGAACAAAGATGAAACCATTGCAGTATCATAGAAACGACAGAGTTGCTTATCTGATCACACTGCTGTATTTAGTGGCGATTGTAGGTGCAGGAAGATATATTCCATTTAAGATATGGATTTTTTGATAATCAGATAATAGAAAAAGAGGACAGGAAAAGAATGAAACGAATCAGACTGACAGTTGCCTATGACGGAACCGATTACTGTGGCTGGCAGGTCCAAAATAATGTGGCAACGATAGAAGGAGAACTGAATACGGTACTGACTCAGCTGACCGGGCAGACAGTAAAGGTGATCGGGGCGAGCCGGACAGACGCAGGGGTTCATGCGAGAGGAAATGTAGCGGTATTCGATACGGAATCTTCCATTCCACCGGAACGGTTTCTTTATGCCGTGAATGCGTTGCTCCCGGAAGATATCGTAGTAGTTGATTCCTGCGAGGTGGCGGCAGACTGGCATCCAAGACACTGCAATACAGAAAAGACCTATGAATACCGGGTGCTGAATCAGAAACTTCCCGATCCGATGAGGAGGAGAGATACTTATTTCGTCTCTTTTCCGCTGGATTTGGAGCGGATGAGACAGGCAGCAGGATATCTGGAGGGGGAGCATGACTTTAAAAGCTTCTGTAATGTGCATACGCACGTAGAAGATACAGTCCGCACCATATACCGGCTGGAAGTGATCCGGGAAGAAAATGTGATCACATTCCGGGTCAGAGGAAACGGATTTCTTTACAATATGGTGCGGATCCTTGCCGGAACACTGATCGGAGTCGGAAGAGGACTGATCGATCCGGAAGAGATCCCTGCGATGTTGGAGGCAAAAGACCGGCAGGCAGCGGGAATGACCGTGCCGCCGCAGGGACTGACACTGATGAAGATCGATTATCTGGATGGAAGAGTGCAGACGGGCGGTAAGGGCCGACGGTTGAAAGCTGAGCCTGGTGAGGGTCAATTATTTAGAACGAGTTTATAAGGGATGGGGGAATGGAAAGTTGAAGGCAGTGGTCTGCGAAGATGAAGAGGCACTTCAGCTTTTTTTAGAAAAGCAGGTATGTGAGTGTATGGAAGAAGCCGGGATCAATGGGAGTTGCGAAGTATTTTCATCGGCAGAAGAATTACTGGACAAAGGAAATCCTTTTTATGATCTTTATCTGCTGGATATTCAGCTTGGTCAGATGACGGGAATGGAACTGGCGGAAAAGATCAGGGAGAAAGATGACCATGCAGTGATCCTTTTTGCAACAAATTATAAAGAAATGATCCGTAAGGCATTTCAGGTATCGGCACTGGATTATTTGGTGAAACCATTGGATGAGGTGGAAGTAAGACAGGCATTATTGCGTTCTTTCCGGTATCTGTCAAAAAAAAGAAACCGGATTGCTTTAAAAAATCAGTCAGGAGTGGAGATCTTTTATCACGAAGAGATTGAGTACATAGAAAGTGAAAAAAGAAAAGTGCGGATCTGCAGCAGGCGAGGCAGCGGTGAATTTTATGTGCGGCTCAATGACCTGGAACAGGAGTTAAAAGGCAGTCTGCTTGTGAGAGTTCATACTTCTTTTATCATTAACCTTGAGAAAATACGAAGTGTGCGGAAAGATACGATCACGATGGAGTCAGGAAAAGAAATTCCGGTGACAAGGAAATATAAAGATCGGTTTAACAGGGCATTTCAGAATTATTGCCTGGAAATGCGAAGATGAGAGTGGGAATGATATGATAATACCAATAATTGAGGTGATACAGACCTATTTATTCGTATCGTGCTTTTTAAAAAGAAAAGTAAGGTTTGGAAAGGTGCTGGACTGGTTGGTTCTGATTGGAGTTTCGGAAGTTGGAACAATCGGAAATCATTACTTTCAGGATGCGAATATAAATATATTGATTGCAGTGATAGAACTGTTCATTCTTTTATCCTTTTTTGAGGGTGGGGTGAAGAGGAAAATTCTGGCTGGACTGCTCTATTTAGTCTTTGCATTTTTAGCTGAAGGTGTTGTGGCTGTGGGGCTGTCAAGAGCATATGATATCCGGATCAGTGACATGGGAAATCAGGAGGAGGCAGTGATCCTGCTGGGAAAGAGATATTCCAGAGAAATCCGGATTATTGCAACAATTTTCTTCTATTTGCTGTCAAGAAAAAAGAGAGATACAGAGAAAAGGGATATACAGGGACAACTACTGGTCATCCCGGCACTTAGTGCGGTTCTGCTTGTAATTGTGACAGAGGATCAGTTTGCAAGAGAGCAGATCAATGTGTGGATGGAAGTGATGCTGATCCTGTTTATTCTGATTATCAATGTAGTATTATATGTGCTTTTTCGCAGGCAGGAAGTTTATTTCAGGGAAGAGGAAATGATCCGGAATCAGTTAAAAGAACTGGAATATGAATCAGCCCATTACAGGGAATTAGAACAACATCAGCAGGAAATCCGAAGAATCAGGCATGATATAAAAAATGAATTGTCGGGCATTTATGGTTATCTTGAAAATGGAGAAGTGGGAGAAGGAAAAAAGGAGATTGAGACACTTCTTCAGCAGATGACTGCGGCAGAACAGAAAATTTTTACTGCAAATGCAGTTGTAAATGGAATCCTGAATCTGAAGTTACAGAAAATGGAAATGGCTCAGATAGAATATGAGTTTGATATTCACATACCGGAACAGTTAAAAATTCAGGGAACAGATTTAGGCGTACTGCTGGGGAACTTACTGGATAATGCAATCGAGGCATGCCAGGAGTTTCAGGGAGAAAAAAAGATCCGGCTTCTGATGGAATATCAGAATAGCGGAGTAGTGATACACTGCGAAAATCCATGCAATGAAGATACAGAGACACTTCAGACAAAGAAGAAAGATAAGATAAACCATGGATTTGGGATGGGAAGTATTGCACAGATTGTAAAAAAATATGATGGTTTTTGGGAATATCAGATGAAGTCAGGTTTATTTAAAGTTACGGTAAATCTGTGGGAAAGAGAAATGATATAGAAGTATATTGATATAGAAAATAGATGGATATGGTATAAAATTGAAAATAATACCCTCTTTTTGTGTGAATTATTACATAAAAAGGGGGTATTTGTTACATTTTCGGAAATGAGAGGGGAAATCCAAATATAATACAAAGTAAAAGAGACTTTATATACCGGACGGAGGTGACAAAATGAAAAGAAAGTTATTTTTATTAACTGGAATTATTTTTGTGCTTTTGAGCGGATGTGGGAAAGAAAAAAATTCTGCTGTGAAAGATCAATTTGAATCCGGGTATATGGAATTATTTGGAACGCATCCTGCTGTAACAAAAAAAGGAGATTTTCAGGTAATGGAAGGAATTGCATATTTTACAGATTACAAAAATCAGATTTGTACCCCCATCTGTAATAAACCGGATTGTCGTCATTTGTCGGTATATGAAGATGAAGATACACAATGCAATGCAGTTTGTGATGGGGTAAGAATTTTTCCATATAAGGAGAAGCTTTATCGTATCAGGACAGCAGAAAATGGGAAGAGTGAACTGGTTCTGTCAGACTTAGATGGGAGCAATCCCAAAAGTGGAGGAACTTTTGATACCGGATCACTCTTGACGGATGCAGTTGTGAGAAAAAATAAGCTGTATTACGTCAGTATGGTGATGAATGATGCAACAGGAGAGATAACCGGATCAGGAGAAGCGACTGAGACACCTGTCTGGAAGTTATGTTCACTGGATTTAGATACCATGGATCAAAAACTAATTTTAGAAATAAAGGATGCACGAAGTTTTTGCCTGTTGGGAGGGAATGAGGAGTATCAGTTTTATGCGGTAATAAAAGACCGTGGTGCAGAGTATTACAGATTTGATTATCTGAATGAAGAGACGGTTTCGATACTATTGAATACAGGAAGTTATTCAAAAATAAAAATGTCAGATGACGGAAAGGCTCTTTACTATGTAGGAAATGATGGAAAAGAGATTTATAAATATGAGACTGAGACAGAAAAAATAAGTTCTGTTGTGGGAGCGGGAGAACTGAAAAAAATTACTGCGGCTACGGAGATAGAACTTGTGATAGAAGGAGAGCATGAGGGAACGGTTTTATTCAGGATATTACCCGAAAATGAACTGTATGTAAAGAAGGGGACGGAAATTCTGAGAACAGGGCTTAGTGAGCGGCTGCCGGAAGAAGCAGCGTGGCTGAGCGGAATTAGAAGTACCACAAAGGAAGGCTTTTTCTTTTCTTATCAGGCGAACAATGAAAAATCAGATACAGAGGGAGATCTTATTAACTGGTATGCGTATATTAGCTGGTCGGAGCTGTTCGATAAAGAGGGAAAAATAAAAGTAGTACATAGTCCGCATATTTCATCCGCAGGAAATCTTCTTTAGAAATTCTTTCATTTTCTCCAAAGGCTCTCTTAAGTCATACTTGATAAATTAAAAGAAAAAGGGGTGTTAGAGATGAAGAAAAGGGGAAAAAGGCAGTTCGGATCGAGAATCCTTGCAGGAATGATCGTGTTGTCTGTATGTGGGTGTGCGGGGCGTATCCCTCAGGAAAAAAGAGCAGCGATCGGGTCGGATTATATGGAAATATATGGCGGGAATACAATAACCAGGACAGGCTATTTTACAAATGCAAGCGGAATCCTTTATTATGTAGATTTCACAACGCAGGATGCAATTCCGGTCTGCAATAAACCGGACTGCAGGCATCTTTCAAAAGCGGAAGATGCTGATACAGAATGTGATGCAGCGATTGACGGGGCAAGAGTGTTTCCATATAAGGGGAAGCTGCTCGGAATCAGTGAAGATTCAAAAGGAAATGAAGAAATCTACAGTTCTGATATAGACGGGAGCAACCGGAAGGTGAAGAAAAAACTGGAAAGTTCTAATATGTTCATTAATGAAGGCGTAATTGCGAAAGATTCATTTTTTTATGTAGCAACAATGCCTGAAGTGGATGACCAGGAAAATATGAAGTGGATTTCAGTATTGAAAAAACTAAATTTAGATACTTTTGAGGCAACGCAGTTAGATTCTGTAGAATGTAAAGACGCTTTGGGATTTCAATTACTTGGAGGAACTGAAGAATATCAGATTTATTCTTTGATCAATGATAATGAAACTTTATTTTACAAGCTGGATTATGAGTCATGTGAATCGGAACAGATTGAATTATTTCAAAGCGGATATGAGCGGATTTTACCTGAAGAAAATGAAAACAGCTTTTATTATCTGAGTATTGAGGGCGGAGAAAGAAATCTTTATCAATATGATATTGACAGTAGAAAAAATAAGCTTTGCCTTGAAAATGAGAAAATTCTGGAGAATGCCGGAGGGAATATTGTAGGATCAGACCTGTGTGGAAAATGTCAGGAAGGAATCGTGTACTGGGTCAGAACATGGACTGAGGAGCGAGAAGAGAAGATGTTCTTACTGGATCATAATGGAAAAATACAGGAACTGTCGATGCCACAACAACTTCCGGTTGCAGGTACTCATTTCTATGATGTGATATGTGCAACAGAGAAAGGAATGTACTTTTGGTATTTAAAGGATTTTGAATCCAATGGTTTTCAGGACAATGTCGACTGGCAGGCATACACGGAGTGGGAGGATTTAGTCAATGAGAAAAGTGTCATAAAAAATGTGATAAAGCCACATATGACAGCTATGGGTGAACTGGTTGACGAAAATGGAAATCCGATAAACGGACAGTAACTGGTTGGTGATATTAAAAAAAGGGGTGCTGGAGATGAGGAAAAGGGGAAAAGTTTTCGTTTTAACAGGCAGTATCGTTGCAATGCTGATCACAGGAACCGGATGCTCGAAAAAGAATACAGGAATCAAGAATCCGGTGGATGAAGACGGCAATATGACCGGCAGCAAATGATTTAGTATTAAAAGGGTCAGGGGATGTTTCGGGAGGAGGGGATGCGGATGCGGCATCTGAAATATGAATGGGAGAAGTTTTTCTCTTTTCGTTATTTTTGGTTTTTATGTGCAGTATTTTTGTTATTTAATTTATGGAATCTTTCGGAGCAGATCCGGATGGAATTTCCGGCATCTTCTGTCCGGCAGCTTTATACAGATTTTCAGGAGCAGCCGGAAGAATCGAAAGGACAATGGCTGGAAGAGCAGAAAGCGAAGAAAAATGCCCACTATACAGGCAACCAGTATATGGAAGAAGAATTATTTAAAAAGCTTTCGAGAGAATGGATCCAGACAGAAAAATATGATGAATATCTGGAGGAGATCAAAGAGAGAAGTGCAAAAATGTCAGGTTCTATTTTCTCGGATGAAGGAACCTTTGCCTGGAGAAACGCAAAAGTGACTCCTGTGGCTTATGAGAAACTGAAAGGAACGAAGCTTTCCTTTGATCTGTCGGATGGTATTGTAAAGGCAACAAAGGCAGATTTTACTGATCTGTGCATGACGATCCTGTTGATGGCAGCAGTTTATTTCCTGATCCTTGATGAGAAAAAGAATAAATTGTATCCATTATTGAGGTCTGCCAGCCGTGGCAGGGCAGAGGTCATCGGTGCAAAACTGGGAGTGATGGCAGGGATTACGGGACTTTTGGTTCTGCTGCTATATGGAAGTAATTATCTTTTTATTTTCCATCAGTATGGTTTTGGAAATCTCACACGTCCCCTTCAGTCAGTGACAGCGTTTTATGAAAGTCCGTTCAGACTGACAGCAGGGCAATATCTGTGGATGTATCTGCTTTTGAAACTGGTGGTGTGCTATGCGGCTGCATTGCTGATGATATGGATCGCACAAAAGGCAGGGACACCGGCAGGAGCGATTCTCGCGATCAGCACAGGAGCAGTTGCAGAATATCTGCTGACCGTGCTGCTCCCGTCAGTCTCTTATGCGGACGGACTGAAGTATATCAATCTTGTGGAGTATATCAAAATATATCCGCTTTTTACGAAGTATCATAATCTTGATTTTTTTGAATATCCGGTCAATGCAATGAGGATTTTTCCGATTGTGCTGCCGTGTCTGCTGCTTCTTTTTATCGTGCTGAATCTGACCACATTTTGTAGCCACAGATATGGTACAAAATCTGGCAGACAGGGAGGTACAGAGAAACTATGGAGAAAACTCCGGAAGACTGCCCGGGGTAAAAAAAGAAGGAAGCGGAAGAAAAAAGGCTTTATTTCGGACAGCCTGGTATGGCATGAGAGTTTCAAAAGTTTTCTGACGAACCGGACAGTGTGGGTGTGCGTGGCAGTATTGTATGGAGCAATTCTTCTCGGAAGAGGTCTGATGATATGGAACAGCGTGGAAGAAGAATACTATAAATATTATATGACCAAAGGACAGGGAGAACTGACGCAGGAGAAACTGGAAACTTTTGAGAATGAAAAGAAACGTTATGATGACATTTATTCCATGACCCCGGAGCAGTGCGGACTGAGCAGTGAGGAGATCAGCAGCCGGCAGGAGGAAATACAGTATCAGTACAGTGGGTTCATGAGAGCATATGAACAGGTTCAGTATGTGGTGGAAAATAACCGGGCAGCAGGAACGGACGAACAGCAGCTGATCTATGAAGGTGGATATGAGCAGTTGTTTGGAGAGATTTCCATGAAAGGAAGGCTGATCGGAGAGTTGCTTTGTGTTCTTGTGGCAGTATACAGTGCTGCAGGACTTCTTGGGATGGAATATGACCTGAAGGTGATGAATCTTCTGCAGAGTACGAAGAAAGGAAGGGGAACACTTCTGCGGGTAAAACTTGGAGTGGCAGCGGGAGTCACTACTGTCATGTTCGTTCTTGTAAAGATACCGGTTGTGATGCGGATCGTTCAGAATTATCCACTGACAGGATGGACGGCAAAAGTCCGTTCCATGCGATTTGCAGGGACATCGGTTTTTAACTGTCCGGTGTGGGCGTATGTGTTGCTTTTGCTTCTGTTGCAGCTGGGAACTTTGTATGTGGTGATCCTGTGCGTGACAGCATTGTCGGCAGTCTTAAAAGATACGATGCTGACACTGATCCTGTCGGTTCTGTTATTTGGCGGTACGCTGGTCATGGAATGGGGCGGACTTGGAATGATTCATTCCTGGAGCATCAATACATTACTGGACGGACACCGTCTGCTACAGTCAGGAGGAATGCAGTTTGCACTGACGGTACTGGTCTTTTGGGGAGTCCTTCCATTGGCGGCAGGAACCGTTCTGCACAGAGTCTATAAGAAGAGGGGGCAGGCGATATGGAATTAAAGATACAGGATCTGTGTAAAAGTTATGGAAAGAAAAAAGCATTGTGGAAATTTACAACAGAATTTGAAAATGGTATCTACGGGATCCTTGGTCCCAACGGAGCCGGAAAAAGTACACTGCTGAATATTCTGACGGATAATCTTCTGCGGGATTCCGGGAGTGTCCTGTATGATGGAGAGGAAATATTGAACCTGGGGGCATCTTATCGGGAAATTATGGGATATATGCCGCAGCAGCAACAGCTTTATGATACCTTTACGGTTACACATTTTATTTCTTATATGGGAACGCTGAAAGGGATGAAAAGCAGGGACATCCAGAGAAGAATGGACGAGCTGCTCCCGCTTCTGAATCTGCAAAAGGTAAGAAAGAAGAAACTGAAAGAACTTTCAGGTGGAATGAAGCAGCGGGTGCTGTTGCTGCAGGCATTGCTGAATGATCCGAAATTTCTGATCCTGGATGAACCGACTGCCGGACTTGACCCGAAAGAGCGGATCAGGATCAGGAACCTGATCTCAGATCTGAGTGAAGACAGGATTGTACTGATCGCAACCCATGTGGTATCGGATATCGAATTTATTTCTAAAGAAATTTTATTAATGAAAAACGGGAGACTGGTGGATCAGGACAGCCCGGAAAATCTGCAAAAGAGGATTTACGGTCATGTTTATGAACTGTGCATCAGCCAGGATGAACTGGCGGAAGTGAAGAAAGAATATGAAATCAGCAATCTGTTCCGCAGAGACGGCGAGATCATCGTGCGGGTGATTGCGGACAAGTGTCCCGTTAAATATGATGCAGTGAAAGTCAGCCCGACGCTGGAGGATGTATATCTGTATGAATTTGAGGGAGTAAAGAGGCGGTAA
Source organism: [Ruminococcus] lactaris ATCC 29176 (assembly GCF_025152405.1). NCBI lineage: Bacteria > Bacillati > Bacillota > Clostridia > Lachnospirales > Lachnospiraceae > Mediterraneibacter > [Ruminococcus] lactaris. The sequence goes on along the minus strand of NZ_CP102292.1, from coordinate 2,113,340 downwards.
CATTTTCCCACAAAGGTCAAAGAGGTGTTGACAATAGAACGTTTCACTGCTAAGATTAACAGTAGTTGAAAATACTGGATTGTTACTTATCAGAAGGCAAAACCAGATTTCGGAAAATAAAGGTTGCTTTATGGACTGAAAGTCTGGTTTTCTTTATCTGACAGTGCAGAACGATATCTGCCGGATAAGAAGGATTGGATATAAGAAGTCAGGTCCGGTATTTGCAAAGAATCTAATATGATGAGACAAGTCAGAGCTGAGGAGGAAAAAAGATGAAGATTTATGAGACAAAAGACTATCAGGAGATGAGCAGACAGGCTGCTAATATTCTTTCAGCACAGGTTATTTTAAAGCCGGATTGTGTACTGGGTCTGGCAACAGGTTCTACACCGATCGGAACATACGATCAGTTAGTAGACTGGTATAATAAAGGAGATGTTGATTTCTCTCAGGTAAGAACAGTAAATCTTGACGAGTACAGAGGACTGACCCGTGACAATGACCAGAGCTATTATTATTTCATGCATAAGCATTTATTTGACCGTGTAAATATTAAGTTAGAGAATACAAATGTACCGGACGGAACTCAGGAAGATGCAGAGAAAGAGTGTGCAAGATATGAAGCACTGATCGAGTCCATGGGTGGAGTTGATATCCAGCTTCTCGGACTTGGACATAATGGACATATCGGTTTCAATGAGCCTGCAGCAGACTTTGCTGTTACAACTCACTGCGTAGATCTGACAGAAAGCACGATCGAGGCAAATAAACGTTTCTTTGAATCCGCAGATGATGTACCGAGACAGGCATATACAATGGGAATCGGAACGATCATGAAAGCAAAGAAGATCCTTCTGGTTGTTAATGGAGAAGGAAAGGCAGATATCGTTGCAAAGGCATTTTTCGGCCCGGTAACACCGGAAGTTCCGGCGTCTATCCTTCAGCTCCACAGAGATGTGACGATCGTTGCTGATAAGGCTGCACTGTCAAAGATACCTAGATAATTTTCAATATAGTTCGGTGCAGATTGTAAAAATCTGACAACTAAATGAGAATGTTTATTAAAAAAATATAAATAGTATAAAAATAAAATAAAATAATCGGTTGACTTTCCTCGTGATTTTTGATAGACTGAAGTTACGAAATAAGTCAACGGATTGTTACTGTAAGGCAGGCAAAACCAGATTCAATGAGCATACGGTGATGATGTATGTTCAGTTGGTCTGGTTTTTATTTTCACAGGAAGTTTTCTGGTGAAAGAGTTGCATTTAGCAGAAGGAACAGTAAGACATGAAAAGCGTGTCGGAGTCGGTACGTTATTTTGGAAGGTCGGTTGTATGACGATAGAAAAAGTGATCAATAATAATATTGTTTCAGCTTTTGATGAGACGGGAAGAGAAGTCGTAGTCATGGGACGCGGGATCGGTTTTGGAAGCAGACCGGGAGCAAAGATCCCTGAAGATAAGATAGAAAAGATTTTCAGGATCGAAAGCGGAAGCGTGGCAGATCAGTTTAAAGAGCTGCTTGCCGGAGTCCCGTTGGAGCATGCAAAGATCTCGAGTGATATTATTTCTTATGCAAAAGGTGCATTGAAACTGAAGCTGAATCAGAGCATTTATGTGACGCTTACGGATCATATTAATTTTGCACTTGCGAGATGTGCAAAGGGGATCAACCTTGAAAATGCACTGTTGTGGGAGATCAAGAGGTTTTATCCTCAGGAGTATGAACTCGGAAAATATGCGATTACCCAGATCAAAGAGCGTCTGAAGGTAGAATTGCCGGAAGATGAGGCAGGGTTTATTGCACTTCATTTTGTGAATGCAGAGTATGGAACCAATATCCGGGATGCGTTGCGTTTCCCGAATCAGATGAAAGAAATTCTGGAGATCGTGACGAGGGAGCTTGGTATCAAGCTGGATGAAGGGACGCTTCATTATGAGCGGTTTATTACTCATATGAAATTTCTGCTTCAGAGAGTTTACAGGAAAGAGCTTCTGCCGGACGAAGAAAGTGATCTGGCGGACATGATCAGCCAAAAGTATCCGAAAGAATTTGCCTGCAGTAAGAAAGTAGCGGATTATATAGAAAAGACCGCAGAGTGCAGGTTATCCGGTGAAGAAGTGATGTATCTTGCAATCCACATACGAAGGATTACAATGGCAGAAGAATAAAAATGCAATCAATATAAAAATAGAAGATAAAAAGCAGGAGGAAATGTAAATGTTTGGTGGACTTTTTAAGAAAAAGGATAATAAAATGATTCTTGGAGCTCCGGTAAAGGGAAAGGCAGTACCTCTTTCAGAGGTCAATGATCCGACTTTTGCAGAGGAGATGCTTGGAAAAGGAATGGCAGTCATTCCGGCAGAAGGAAAGATTTATGCTCCGGCAGATGGCGAGATCGGTATGGTATTTGATACACTCCATGCAGTCAGCCTTGTATCTGAAGAAGGGACAGAGATTCTGATCCATGTAGGTCTTGATACAGTCAAGATGAACGGAGAGGGATTTACAGGTCACGTAAAAGCAGGAGACAAGGTTAAGAAGGGAGATCTTCTCTTAGAGGTTGATCTTGATAAGGTAAAGGCTGCAGGATATGATACGATCACTCCGATGCTTGTCTGCAATACAATGGATTATGCATCAGTAGAAGGCGTGACCGGTAAAGAGGTAGAAGCCGGAGATGACGCAGTCATTATCGAAAAATAGGCGTGGCTGTTGCCTGAAAGCAGCGTACAACTTAGATTTTGACCGGAATCATGACCGGTTAAAATAGATAAAAGGGATTCAGCAATGAGAGATTTTGAGAAGGAGGAAAATTATGAAATTTTTACAGAAATTAGGTAAAGCTCTTATGCTGCCTGTTGCTTGTCTTCCTATCTGTGGTATCCTTATGGGTATCGGATATGCACTCTGCCCGGAAACAATGCAGGGTGGTGACATCACAGGTGTTGTTCAGCAGATTGGGTTCTTTCTTGTTAAAGCAGGTGGTGCCCTGATTGACCATATGGCAATTCTTTTTGCAATTGGTGTTGGTGTTGGTATGGCAGATGATAATGATGGTACAGCTGGTGTTGCAGCTCTTGCTTCCTGGCTGATGATCACAAACCTTCTGTCTACAGGAACAGTTTCAGTTATTAAGACACTGGAAGAGGGAACTACAAACTTTATCGCATTCAGCAAGATCGAGAACCCGTTCATCGGTATCCTTGCAGGTATCATCGGAGCTCTTTGCTATAACAAATTTAAGAGTGCGAAACTTCCTGACTGGCTGTCATTCTTCAGTGGAAAGCGTTGCGTAGCAATCATAGCCGGACTGGTTTCCATTATTGCATCTGCAATTCTTCTCTTTGTATGGCCTGTACTTTTCGGAGCACTGGTTGCACTTGGAAAAGGTATCGAAGGACTTGGAGCAGTTGGAGCTGGTATCTATGCATTCTTTAACAGACTGCTGATCCCATTCGGTCTGCATCACGCACTGAACAACGTATTCTGGTTCGATACAATCGGACTTGGAGACCTGTCTCACTTCTGGGCTGGAGAGACATCTGCTGATGTATCATGGAGCCTTGGAATGTACATGTCAGGATTCTTCCCATGTATGATGTTCGGTATCCCGGGAGCAGCTCTTGCAATGGTACATACAGCTAAGAGCAACAAGAAGAAAGCAGCAATCGGTCTTGTATCTTCAGCAGCAATCGCAGCATTTGTCTGCGGTGTTACAGAGCCATTCGAGTTCGGTTTCATGTTCCTTGCACCGGTACTGTACCTTGTATATGCATTACTCTATGGTATCTTTACAGTAGTTACAGTTCTGCTTGGATTCCGTGCCGGATTCAGTTTCTCAGCTGGTCTGACTGACCTGGTCTTCTCTGCTTCCCTTCCGGCAGCAGCTAAGACATGGCTGATCATTCCGCTTGGTATTGCAGCATTCGTAGTATTCTATGTAGTATTCCGTTTCGCAATCGTGAAATTCGACCTGAAGACACCTGGTCGTGAGGATGATGATGACAACGAAGCTGAGAAGTCAGCAGTTCTTTCTAACGATGACTTCACAGAAGTAGCTAAGATCATTCTTGAAGGTGTTGGCGGAAAAGAGAACGTTAAGTCTATCGATAACTGCATTACAAGACTTCGTCTTGAAATCAACGATTATACTAAGGTTGATGAGAAGAAGATTAAATCTGCCGGAGTAGCAGGTGTTATCCGTCCTTCCAAAACTGCAGTTCAGGTAATCGTTGGAATGAAAGTACAGTTCGTAGCTGATGAGTTCAAGAAACTCTGCAAATAAGAACGTATAAAATTGAATAAGTAATCCCTTTTAATGACCGGGGGCATGGCTGAAGGATTTGGCTGTGCACCCGGCTTTTCTATATAATTGGAAGAAAAAGAAAAGACCGGGGTGGAAAAAGGAAGGGAAATTGATGTAAAATGTGGATAAAGCAGTGAGAATAAGAAAAGCTGAAAATGTAAAAGCAGAAAGAGGGAAATGTGATGAAATATACTTTGGAAATCTGTACTGACAGTGTAGCATCAGCGGCAGCGGCACAAAAGGGCGGTGCAAAGAGGATTGAGCTTTGTTCCGGACTGGTGATCGGAGGACTGTCACCGGATCCTGCATTATTTAAAGGTGTACGGGCAAATACAGACCTGAAGATCAGGACTCTTCTGCGTCCGAGATTCGGGGATTTCTGTTATGATGAATATGAGTTTGAAATGTTGAAAGAAGAGGTTCAGATGTATCGGGAACTCGGGGCAGACGGAGTTGTGATCGGAATTTTAAGACCGGATGGGACAATGAATGTAGAGCAGATGGAAGAGCTTGTCAGGATTTCAGGAGATATGAAAGTGACGATGCACCGGGCCTTTGATGTGTGTAAAGATCCATATGAAACGCTGGAACAATGTGTCAGCCTTGGGATCGATACGATCCTGACCAGCGGACAGAAAGATTCTGCATGGAATGGAAGAGAAATGTTGAAAGAGCTGGAAGAAAGAGCGAAAGGCAGGATCGAAATCCTTGCAGGAGCAGGAATCAATCCGGGGGTGATCAGTAAGCTGCATGAATATACCGGACTGAAAGCATTTCATATGTCGGGAAAGACTGTGAAAGAAAGTAGAATGGAGTTTAGAAGGCAGGGAGTTCCGATGGGGATGCCTGGCATAAGTGAATTTGAAATCTGGCAGACAGACGAAGAAGCAGTCCGGGAGGCTGTGAAAGTCTTAAAGAATATTTCCGGTCTTGACAAAAGGGATGAGATAGTCTAATATCTGAGAGGAATGGACATGGGAATGTCCGAATATAATCAGGTAATAAAAGAAGGCTGTGAAGAGAAGAAGTAGCGGACAGAGGGACATACAGAAAGTTGCCGGCTGATGAGAGGCACATGGAAGACTGTCAGCGAATACATCTTGGAGCTTCGCATTGAAATCCACTGTATTTTGAGGAAAAGATAAATGCAGACAGGAGAGTAGGCTGCGACGGAGTTTGCACGTTATAGCACAAAAGAGGCTGACAGAGAAAGGTCAGCGAATTAAGGTGGTACCACGAGAGATTCGTCCTTATTGCGAGATGCAGTAAGGGCGTTTTTTATAGTCTTTAAGAGGAGAAAAGATCATGGGAATTTATGAAGAACTTCAGGCAAGAGGCCTGATCGCACAGGTAACAGATGAGGAGCGTATCCGGGATTTGGTGAACAACGGAAAGGCGACATTTTATATCGGATTTGATCCGACAGCGGACAGTCTTCATGTAGGACACTTTATGGCATTATGTCTGATGAAGCGTCTTCAGGAGGCTGGAAATAAACCGATCGCACTGATCGGAGGAGGTACAGGTTATATTGGAGATCCTTCAGGAAGATCTGATATGAGAAGTATGATGACACCGGAGCAGATCCAGCATAACTGTGACTGCTTTAAGAAGCAGATGAGCCGCTTTATTGATTTTTCAGAGGGAAAAGCACTGATGGTGAATAATGCAGACTGGCTGCTTGATCTGAACTATATTGAAGTGCTCCGGGAGATCGGACCGCATTTCTCAGTCAACAGAATGCTGACCGCAGAGTGTTATAAACAGAGAATGGAAAAAGGACTTAGTTTCCTTGAGTTTAACTACATGATCATGCAGGCATATGATTTCTACGAACTGTTTCAGAATTATGGCTGTAATCTGGAGTTTGGCGGAGATGACCAGTGGAGTAATATGCTGGCAGGTACAGAGCTGATCCGTCGTAAGCTTGGAAAAGATGCAAGTGCAATGACGATCACGCTGCTTCTAAACTCAGAAGGAAAGAAGATGGGAAAGACCCAGTCAGGTGCAGTGTGGCTTGATCCAGAGAAGACTTCTCCGTTTGATTTCTATCAGTACTGGAGAAATGTCGGAGATGCAGATGTACTGAAATGTATCCGCATGCTGACCTTCCTTCCACTGGAAGAGATTGATAAGATGGATGCATGGGAAGGTGCACAGCTTAATACTGCAAAAGAGATTCTTGCATATGAACTGACAAAGCTGGTTCACGGTGAAGAAGAAGCAAAGAAAGCACAGGAAAGTGCAAGAGCATTGTTCAGTCAGGGAAATGCTGATAATATGCCGACAACGGAATTGGAAGAGGGAGATTTTCAGGATGGAAAGATTGATATCCTTGCAGTTCTTGTAAAAGGCGGACAGGCATCATCCAGATCTGAAGCAAGACGTGCTGTGACCCAGGGCGGTGTATCTGTGGATGGAGAGAAGATCACAGACATTGCGACAGCGTATGTTCCGGCTGACTTTGAAGGCGAAGGAAAGATCGTGAAAAAGGGAAAGAAAAATTTCCGCAGAGTGATTGTAAAATAATAGAAAGAATATTAAAATAGAAATAACAGCGTTACTGGTCACAGAGGTTATGGACAGTAACGCTGTCTTGCAAGGAGGAAATAAAATGGCACTGAAAGAAGTAAAGATTGAAGACCTTACATTTAATCCTTTTACAAAGATTGGAAAAGAATGGATGCTGATCACGGCGGGAAATGAAGAGAAGCACAATACGATGACTGCAAGTTGGGGTGGCGTAGGTATTATGTGGGGAATGAATGTAGCTACTGCATATATCCGTCCTCAGAGATACACGAAAGAATTTGTGGATGCAGAGGATATGTATACACTTTCCTTCTTTAAAGAAGAGTACAGAAAAGCATTGAACCTGTGTGGTACAAAATCGGGACGTGACTGTGATAAAGATAAAGAGGCAGGACTGACACCGTATTATGTGGAAGGAACGACAACCTATGAGGAGGCGGATCTGGTATTTGTATGCAGGAAATTGTATGCACAGCCAATGAAGCCGGAATTTTTCACGGTAGATGGACCGGATGAAAAATGGTATCCTCAGAAAGATTATCATACGATGTATCTTGGAGAAATCGTAAAAGTTCTTGTAAGGGAGTAAGATCCGGTGATGAAAAAAGTTCTTTTACCGCTTGTCGGTGCAGGAATATTTCTGTTAGATGAAAGTCTGAAAAATTATGTAGAAGAGAATTTGCAGCCGGGAACAGAGAAAAAGCTGACCGGCAGGATCGTGCTTCGGAGAGTACATAACCAGGGGGTAGGATTTGAACTTTTATCAGAATGTTCGGAAGAAGTAAAAAAACTTTCCCTTGCAGTGACAACTGTGGTAACAGGAGCAGGAGCTGTTGTCGGTGCAGGAAAAGGAAGAATACTGGAAAAGCTTGGGCTGACTCTGACCGCTGCAGGTGCGTGGAGTAATACATGGGACAGATTCCGAAGAGGCTATGTGGTAGATTATATAGGAATCAGACAGAAAAATAAAAAATTCGACCGACTGACATACAATGTAGGAGATTTCTGTATCGTAGCAGGAAGTATTTTGTGGGTTGCGGGAAATACAGTGAAATCAGGAAAAAGCCGAAAAAATAAGCAGAAAGATTTAAAAATCAAATAGAAACGAAATAAAAATGGAAAATCCGGGGACTGCGATCAGTTCCCCGGACAGGTGATTTTTAATACTTGTTCGATCATAATATGCAGCAGTCGGCTCTGTTCTGTGTCGGCCGCTTTATAATACACTTCTTTTCCCTCACGCCGGCTGACGATCAGTCCGGCACTTTTAAGCTGACGCAAATGATGAGAGACAGCAGGACTGCTCATATCCATCATAGCGGAAATGTTAATGACACATTCTTCGCAATGGCAGAGCATCCAGAAAATACGGATACGGGTCGGATCTCCGAGAATTTTAAAAGATTCTGCAACGGTCTGAAAATTATCTGTCTGAGAGATTACATGAAGAATATGTTCGGTATTCATAGATTCACCGTGGCTGTGGGGAAGAATATGTCCTGGCATAAAAAGCCTCCTGTTCTTAATAAAAATTTCTCAAGATGTAAAAAGCTGTTAGTTCTATTTTATCATAAGATGTCAAGAGGGGAGAAATTTGTAGTTGTTGGGGTGAAAATATCGCGACAGCAAGAAGTGTTTCTGACAGAAGAGCGTCCATATCCACACTTGTTGTTGCATCGCAGTGCAGGACCCGCTTTACCTCAGCCCGTTGACAACTTGTAACAGGAATGTGGAAACACTCGTGCAGAGGCACTCCTGTTTACGTTCCTTAACAAGTTGGGCAAAGTGTCTTCGGAACGCTCCCTGTCAATGCACTGCTCACGCAACAACAAGTGTGGATATTAGGCTTTTCAAGTCAGAAAGAGTTCCTCGTACCGGGACATTTTCTCTCAACAATACGAAATTTCAATAAGAAATAAAGAGCCGGAAGGCTATCAACTAAGATGAATGATTAGTCAAATATTAAAGATGTTGGGGTCAAAAGCCCCCAACAATGATGCCAACGGATTGTTTCGTGCTACGCACTCCCACAATCCTACCCGCTATTCGCATATCCTGGTGCTTACGCCCCACTTTTATGCTCATATCGGGGCGGGTCTCAAGGTCATTCTACCACCTGTGTGCAAGCACACGTGGTTTCAGACCTTTTGATCCTGACATCATATTAAATACAATATCTATTATCTGATATTTATGATCGAATATCTTAGTCAATAGCCATCCGGCTTTTTTCTATTCTTTTTAAATTTGCATTGTTGGGTGGATACGCTGTGGAGCTAAAAAACTTCTTATCGAGATGGTCAGCGGAAAGCAGGGTGTTCCTAAGCAGGTGCATTAGCAGGAGCGTTCCGAAGACACTTTGCAGCGTTTGTTAGAGAAAGTAAATCGAGTGCCATTGCACGAAGATTTCCACTTTCGAGTTACAAACGGTCAACGGGCTGAGGTAAAGCGGGCCTGCACTGCGAAGGAATATCTCTGATTTCCGCGTCCGCTTCGCCATAAAGAGGTCTTTTGCTTTACAAGCGTATCATTCCAACAAATACAAATTTCCCTCTTGACATTTCCCTCCTGATTTGTATAATGAAGATATAACAATTAAACAAATATTTAATTGATACCCCTAAAAGATATTCTGATTGAAAAAGGAGACGGAACTATGAAAAAGACTTACAAAATCGAAGTAGACTGTGCAAATTGTGCAAATAAAATGGAAGAAGCTGCAAAGAAGACTGCAGGTGTCAAGACTGCAACAGTTAATTTTATGACTCAGAAAATGATCGTGGAGTTTGAGGAAGAACAGGATGTAAAGGCAGTTATGAAAGATGTCCTCAAAAACTGCAAAAAAGTAGAAGATGATTGCGAGATTTATCTGTAAGAGGCAGAATAAAAGGAGTGAAGGTTTATGACGAAGAAGCAGAAAAAGATGCTGATCCGTATTATCATTGCAGCAGTACTGCTGATCGCACTGAATTTTATACCGGTAAAGGGAATTTTGCGGATGATTCTTTTCCTGATCCCATACCTGGTTATCGGTTATGATATTCTGAAAAAAGCAGGAAAAGGAATCCTTAACCGACAGGTATTTGACGAGAACTTTCTGATGGCAGTTGCTACAATAGGAGCGATCGCCATTGCAATTTATGACCGATCGGGAAATTTCAACGAGGCGGTAGCCGTTATGCTGTTCTATCAGATCGGGGAATTATTCCAGAGTTATGCAGTTGGAAAGAGCCGGAGAAATATCAGTGAACTGATGGATATCCGTCCGGATTATGCAAACATAGAGCAGGATGGAAAGTTGGAAAGGGTAGATCCGGATGAAGTAGAAATCGGCACAGTGATCGTTGTTCAGCCGGGAGAGAAAGTTCCGATTGATGGAATAGTTATAGAGGGAACTTCAACATTGAATACAAGTGCTTTGACCGGAGAAAGTCTTCCGCGTGAGACAAAAGTGGGAGATGAGATCATCAGTGGATGTATCAATATGACCGGAGTGCTGAAGATACGGACAATAAAAGAATTTGGAGAGTCTACTGTTTCTAAGATTTTGGAACTGGTAGAAAATTCAACTTCAAGAAAATCCAGATCCGAGGACTTTATTTCAAAGTTTGCAAAATATTATACCCCGGCAGTGTGCTATGGGGCATTGGCACTGGCAATCCTTCCTCCGTTAGTCCGTATGCTGGCGATGGGAGCAGCCCCGCAGTGGGATATGTGGATTTATCGTGCGTTGACATTCCTTGTAATCAGTTGCCCGTGTGCATTGGTCATCAGTATTCCGCTGAGTTTCTTTGCCGGAATCGGTGGAGCGAGTCACGAAGGTGTGCTGGTGAAGGGATCAAATTATCTTGAGGCAATGTCTCAGACAAAATATGTTGTATTTGACAAGACCGGTACACTGACCAAAGGCGTATTTGAGGTAAATGGTGTTCATCATAGTGAAATGGAAGAAGAGAAGCTTCTGGAATATGCGGCACTGGCAGAGAGTGCATCCTCTCATCCGATCAGCAGGAGCATCCAGCGTGCTTATGGAAAAGAGATCGACAGGACGAGAGTATCCGAAATTGAGGAGATCAGCGGAAATGGTGTGACCGCAAAGGTGGATGGAAAGCTTGTTGCTGCAGGAAATGATAAACTGATGAAGCGGCTTGGAATCACTCCGATTGCGTGCCACAGTGCAGGAACGATCATCCATATTGCGATTGACGGAAAATATATGGGGCATATTCTCATTTCTGATGTGGAGAAACCGACATCCAAAGAGGCAATCAGAGCATTGAAATCTGCCGGAATCGAGAAGACAGTAATGCTGACTGGTGATGCGAAGCGTGTAGCAGACCAGGTAGCAGAAAAGCTGGGACTGGATGAGGTTTACAGTGAACTTCTTCCGTCTGACAAGGTAGCCCAGGTGGAAAGACTGCTGGCTGAAAAACCGGAAAAGGCGAAGCTGGCATTTGTGGGAGATGGAATCAATGATGCTCCGGTGCTTGGCAGGGCTGATATCGGAATTGCCATGGGAGCCATGGGTTCAGATGCAGCGATTGAGGCGGCAGATGTTGTCCTGATGGATGATGATCCACTGAAGATTGTAAAAGCAATCAAAATTTCAAAGAAATGTATCCGCATTGTCTATCAGAATATCATCTTTGCATTGACGATCAAGGCAATCTGTCTGATCCTCGGTGCAATCGGTATTGCGAATATGTGGGTTGCAATCTTTGCGGACGTAGGTGTTATGGTGATTGCAGTTTTGAATGCAATCCGGGCGTTGTATGTAAAAAATCTGTAGAAATGATTCTGTTGGTGTATTCTATGAGATGTTGTAGAACCTGGGGACAGACAACAGACAGGAAGAAGGCAGGATGGAAATTCTGCAGCAGCCCTTTCAGAAAATGTGGTCATGATTTTGGGGATAGTTCTTTTCCTGTTGCCAATTTTGTGGGAACAGGGAAAAAGATTTTACGAAGGAAAAGTGAAAAAAGAGCAGCCTGTGAATAAGCAGTAAAATGGCAGACAGTTCCTGTGCCGAAAAAGCAGAGGCTGGTACGAAACCGGCTTTTGGTAGAGAACTGTCTGCCTACCTATAGAATGATTAAAAATTGCAAAAATCGAAAAAAATAAAATTAGCACTTGCAATTTTTGAAAAGTATGGTAATATATTATTTGTGTTTGACACGCGGGTGTAGTTCAATGGTAGAACACCAGCCTTCCAAGCTGGATACGTGGGTTCGATTCCCATCACCCGCTTATTTTTATACCTTTGAAAGTCTTCGGTTATGTAACGGAAGACTTTTGAAGGTTTTTTCTTTTATTCAGAGCATATATTATGATGTAGGATTGTGGGAGTGCGTAGCACGGAGCAATCCGTAGGCATCAAAGTCGGGGGCTTTTGACCCCGACATCTATATTATAGGAAAAGGCGGGGGAAATTGCAGATGACAGACGAAAGAAAAAAAGTAACAGGGCATATACTGGCATGTGGAACGCAGATCATGTGGGGAGCAACTTTTGTATCGACAAAAGTATTGTTGAAATATTTCCTTCCTGTGGAAATCCTGTTCACAAGAGCGGTACTTGCATTTTTGGCATTGTGGGTTTTCTTCCCGCACCGTCTAAAAGTTGCAGATAAGAAGAGAGAACTGGGATTTGCGGCTGCAGGTTTCTTTGGGATTGTGATGTATTTCATGATGGAAAATACTGCATTAACGATGACTTATGCATCCAATGTAGGAATTATTGTTGCATGTGCACCGTTTTTTGTTGCGGTTATGGTTGGAATTTTCTTTAAAAGTGAACGACCGGGAAGAAACTTTTTTATAGGATTTGTGATCGCCATAACCGGAATTATTCTGATCAGCCTGAACGGGCAGAAAAGCCTGAATTTAAATCCGGCAGGTGATTTCCTCGCTTTTCTTGCAATGATTTCCTGGGGATTGTATTCTGCGACTGTTAAAAAGATTGAAGAGTGGAATTATCCAACGGCTGCGGTAACAAGAAGAATTTACTTTTATGGAATTATTTTTCTGATTCCGGTGCTTATTTTGCAGCATGCGATGTGGGATATGGACGCATTGAAACGACCGGAAGTAATCTCCAATTTTCTGTTCCTCGGTGTCGGTGCAAGTGCTGTTGGATTTTTCCTCTGGAATTTATCAACAAAATGGATCGGAGTCGTCAAGACCAGTGTATATATCTATGTTTCCCCTGTCGTGACGGTAGTATTATCAATGTTTGTATTGGATGAGAAAATGACCGTCGCATCCGTTTCAGGTTCGATCTTGATACTGATTGGACTGATTATTTCGCAGAAAAGAAAAAAAATTAATTAGAAAGCGAGGAAACCGGAATGAAAAAATGGCAGAAGACCGGATTACTGATCGTGTGGTGTATCATTATTGCAGGATGCTTTTATTTTAGAAAAGAACTGACAACTGAGCAGATCCTGAACCATACACCCGGAAATTTATTGGCAGCATTCTTTATGATGATGGGACTGTTTGCTGTAAAAAGCGTCAGTGTCGTTATTTATTCCGGTCTGCTTTTTGCGGTAAGCGGAATGATCTTTCCAATGAAATTTGCCATTGCCGTGAATTTCTGCGGTGCTGCCATCATGGTTACACTTCCCTGGCTCATAGGGAAAAAAGGTGGCGGTACGATGGTCAGTTCGATTATGAAGAAGTATCCGAAGACGGAGAAGTTAAAAGAGATCTGTACAGGAAATGGGTTCATACTGACATTTCTTCTTCGGGTGATCGGAAAAATACCGAGTGATGTCCTGAGCCTGTATCTTGGGGCAATTGGAATTGATTATAAAGTCTATTTTGCCGGAAGTATGCTGGGACTTCTGCCTCATTTATTTACATTCCCGATCATGGGAATGAATATTCAGAATATTCATTCAACGGAATTTCGGATCTCTGTAGGAATTGAGGCCATCTATATGGCATGTTCAGCCGGGTTTTACTGGATTTATTCAAAGAAAAGAAAAAGAAAGTAATAAAAATAAAAAGCAGCAGAAAAGAAATCCCAGTCCGTGAAGAGCCATCACTCCGGCATTTGTGCCGAGATTGCTGGTAAATATAATGTCCAGTTTATCAAAATCATTGCCAAACCAGTTGGCTAATTCACTTTGGATTGTGGTACGTTCCGGGAGAATCAGCGGAAGACCGAGCAGATCCTTTTTTGTGAAAGAGGATCATCTGCCTTCATAGTAACAACCCAGTGGTCGCTGCCCTGAATGCGTAGATAGTCTAATCCCTCTGTGCTGACAGGCTCATTATGAAGTCCAGGAAAATGTGCTTTATAAAAAATATGATGTTGGGGTCAAAAGCCCCCAACAATGATGCCAACGGATTGTTTCGTGCTACGCACTCCCACAATCCTACCCGCTATTCGCATATCGTGGTGCTTACGCCCCACTTTTATGCTCATATCGGGGCGGGTCTCAAGGTCATTCTACCACCAGTGTGCAAGCACACGTGGTTTCAGACCTTTTGACCCTGACATCAAAAATTTTTGAAAAATTAGCACTCAACTCTTTACAGTGCTAACAATACGTGCTATATTTCTACTAGAACACGAAAGAAAGACTCCGCAGATCATCTGAAAGAAGAGTTTCGTGGAGAAAGCTTGTGGTTCAAAGGAGGGAAAGACTATGAATATTAATAAATTTACGCAGAATTCTTTGCAGGCTGTTCAGAACTGTGAGAAGATTGCCGCAGATAATGGCAATCAGGAACTGGCACAGGAGCATCTGCTGTATGCATTGCTTACGCAGGATGACAGCCTGATTTTAAAATTACTTGAAAAAATGAGTATCCAGAGTCAGCTCTTCGTAAATCGTGTAGAGCAGGCGATTGGGAAAAGACCAAAGGTTCAGGGAGGCAAGGCTTATGTCGGCCAGGATCTGAATAATGTTCTGATTCATGCTGAAGATGAGGCAAAGCAGATGGGGGATGAATATATTTCCGTTGAGCATCTGTTCCTTGCCATGATGAAATATGCAAGTCGTGAGATGAAAGAATTATTCCGGGAATTTGGTATCAGCCGGGAAGGATTCCTGCACGCTCTTTCTACTGTCCGGGGAAATCAGAGAGTCACCAGTGATAACCCGGAGGCAACTTATGATACTTTAAATAAATATGGTCAGGATCTGGTGGACAGGGCAAGAGAGCAGAAACTGGATCCGGTGATTGGACGAGATGAAGAGATCCGCAATGTGATCCGGATCCTTTCAAGAAAAACGAAGAATAATCCGGTGCTGATCGGTGAACCCGGTGTAGGTAAGACGGCAGTTGTAGAAGGACTTGCCCAGCGGATCGTCAGCGGAGATGTACCGGAAGGACTGAAGGACAAGACAATCTTCTCATTGGATATGGGAGCATTGGTCGCAGGTGCAAAGTACCGGGGAGAATTTGAAGAGCGTCTGAAAGCCGTTCTTGAGGAAGTAAAAAATAGTGATGGAAAGATTATCCTTTTCATTGACGAGCTGCATACGATTGTTGGTGCCGGTAAGACAGATGGTGCTATGGATGCAGGAAATATGTTAAAGCCGATGCTGGCAAGAGGAGAGCTGCACTGTATCGGAGCAACGACACTGGATGAATATCGGAAATATATTGAAAAGGATGCGGCACTGGAACGTCGTTTTCAGCCGGTTCTCGTAGATGAGCCGACCGTGGAAGATGCCATTTCAATCTTAAGAGGATTGAAAGAAAGGTATGAAGTTTTCCATGGAGTAAAGATTACCGACAGTGCATTGGTAGCTGCAGTTACACTATCCAACCGTTATATTTCAGACCGTTTCCTGCCGGATAAGGCAATCGATCTTGTGGATGAAGCGTGTGCATTGATCAAGACAGAACTTGATTCCATGCCGACAGAATTGGATGAACTGCGTCGGCGTGTAATGCAGATGGAAATTGAAGAGTCTGCATTGAAAAAAGAAGAAGACCGTCTGAGTAAAGAACGGCTGGAGCATCTGCAGGAAGAGCTGGCAGAACTGAAAGAGCAGTATGCAGGTAAGAAAGTCCAGTGGGAGAATGAAAAGAAATCGGTTGAGCATGTTCAGAAGATCCGTGAGGAGATCGAGCAGGTCAATAAGGAAATTCAGAAAGCACAGAGAGAATATGATCTGAATAAGGCAGCAGAACTGCAATATGGAAAACTCCCACAATTGCAGAAGCAGTTGGAAGAAGAGGAAGAACGGGTGAAAGCCAAAGATCTTTCCCTGGTGCATGAAGCGGTGACAGATGAAGAAATCGGACGAATCGTTTCAAGATGGACGGGGATTCCGGTAGCAAAATTAAATGAAAGTGAGAGAAATAAGACGCTCCATCTTGCAGATGAACTGCATAAGCGTGTGGTTGGTCAGGACGAAGGCGTAGAACTTGTAACGGAGGCAATCATCCGTTCCAAAGCCGGAATCAAAGATCCGAGTAAGCCAATCGGTTCATTCCTGTTCCTTGGTCCGACCGGAGTCGGTAAGACGGAACTTGCAAAAGCACTTGCTCAGAGTCTGTTCGACGATGAGAATAATATGGTCCGTATTGACATGAGTGAGTATATGGAGAAATATTCCGTGTCCAGACTGATCGGAGCTCCTCCGGGATATGTCGGATATGATGAAGGCGGACAGTTGACAGAAGCAGTCAGAAGAAAACCGTATTCGGTTGTTCTTTTTGATGAGATCGAGAAAGCCCACCCGGATGTCTTTAATGTGCTGTTACAGGTACTTGATGACGGACGAATCACAGATTCTCAGGGACGCACGGTCGATTTCAAGAATACGATCCTGATCATGACCTCCAATATCGGAGCAAATTATCTGTTGGAGGGCATCAAAGAAGACGGATCTATTGACGAACAGTGTCAGAAAATGACAATGAATGACCTGAAAGCTCATTTCAGACCGGAATTTCTGAACCGGTTGGATGAGATCATTATGTTCAAGCCACTGACGAAGACCAATATCCGCTCGATTATTGATCTGCTGGTCAAAGATGTAAACCGTCGGCTGGAAGAAAAAGAACTTCAGATCGAACTGACAGAAGCTGCAAAAGATTTTGTAGTGGAAGGCGGATACGATCCGATGTATGGTGCAAGACCACTGAAGCGGTATCTGCAGAAAAATGTGGAGACGCTTGCAGCAAGACTGATCCTTGCAGGAAATGTCGGTCGGGGTGATACAATTCTGATCGATGTCAGAGATGGAAAACTGGAGGCTGTGGTAAAGCAGGGATAAGCTGGACGGCATAAATTGATAGCCGGAAGAGAGCAAAGAAGAAAGAGATGAAAAGCTCCCCGTGGTATGGTACAATAAAAGTACTGTATCACGGGGATTTTTTAATGTATACAAGAAATGAAAGGTATCTGACTAGAATATAAGAAGGGGAGCATCTTATGCGGAAAATAATTTTTCATATTGATGTCAACTCTGCATACTTAAGCTGGACAGCAGTAGAGGAATTGAAAAAAGGAGCAAAAGTAGATCTCCGGCAGATTCCTGCGATCATTGGTGGGGATCAGAAGTCCCGCCACGGAGTTGTCCTTGCAAAATCTCCATTAGCAAAAAAGTACGGGATCAGGACGGGGGAACCGGTTGTAAATGCATTCCGGAAATGTCCGAATCTTATCATGAAAGCACCGGATCATAAAATGTATCGTGAGAAGAGCCGGAGACTGATGGAGTATCTGCGTACATTTACTGAAGAGATTGAGCAGGTCAGTGTGGATGAGTGTTATATGGATTTTACGGAGATCGCGGACAGATTTCCATCTCCGCAGGAGGGAGCTGAATGGATCAGGAAGGGCGTGAAGAAGCAGTTCGGTTTTACGGTGAATATTGGTATTTCAGAGAATAAGCTGCTGGCAAAGATGGCTTCAGATTTTGAAAAACCGGATAAGACGCACACCCTTTTCCCGGATGAGATCCGGCAGAAGATGTGGCCGCTTCCGGTCAGTGAGCTGTATATGGCAGGAAGATCCAGTGTGGAAATACTGAAAAAGCTGGAGATCAATACGATCGGTGATCTGGCAAGGTCAGAGGAGGCACTGATCGAGCTTCATCTGAAAAGTCATGGACGTATGTTGTGGGAGTTCGCCAACGGGATCGGAGATGATCAAGTGCAGTCTGTACCGGATGAGGCAAAAGGAATCGGAAATTCAACGACACTGGCGGAAGATGCAGTCACCTATGAAGAAGCAGAAAAAGTGCTGAAGAATCTGGCAGAGAGTGTCGGCATAAGATTGAAGAAAGCAGGGAAAAAAGCCGGAATGCTCAGTGTGGAGATCCGGTATTTTGATTTTCGGAATGCATCGCATCAGATGCAGCTGGAAAAGCCGTCCGCACAGCCGGAGGTACTGCTTGAAAAGGCGGGGAAATTATTTCAGGAGTTATGGAGCGGAGAGCCGGTAAGACTGCTGGGGATCAGGACTTCTAAGTTGGTGGAAGAGTCCGCACCGGAGCAGTTGACCCTTTTTGACCTGAAGCCACCGGAAGAACCGGATGAAAAGCATAAGAAACTGAAAGCGGCACTGGAGGAATTGAACAGCCGTTTTGGGAAAGATACTGTTATAAAAGGAACTCTGTACCGTCCGAAGAAAAAGTGAGAGCAGAAAAATGCATTGCCCGGCACAGGCAGTGTGGGCAGCAGAGGCAGGAGAAAAAGTGGCACATAAAGAAAAATTATGTTATGCTATAGCAGTGAAAGTCTATGCAAGGAGGGAAGCGTTGTGAGATTAGATACATTATTGGAGCGATTGGAATATAAAGTGGTTCAGGGAAGTGCAGAAACGGAAGTGACAACCTTGATCAATGATTCAAGAAAAGTAGAGAACGGGTCTGTCTTTGTCTGCATCAGCGGTGCAGTGTCAGACGGTCATAAGTATGCGGCAGAAGTTGCAGAAAAAGGAGCGGCTGCAGTCGTTGTGGAGAAAGATGTGGAAGTGCCGGCAGATGTGACGGTCATTAAAGTCGAAGATACGAGATATGCACTGGCACTGATGTCAGCAGCGTATTTTGGGTATCCGGCAGAGAAGCTGAAGATTGTGGGAATTACCGGTACAAAGGGAAAGACGACGACCACTTATATGATCAAGTCTATTCTGGAGGAGACAGGACATAAGGTCGGACTGATCGGAACGATCGAGGCGATCATCGGAGAGAAAAAGATCCCTGCAGCCAATACGACACCGGAGTCCTATACGATCCATCAGTATTTTGCAGAGATGGTAAAAGAAGGATGTGACTGCGTGGTCATGGAGGTGTCTTCGCAGGGACTGATGCTCCACAGGACAGCAGGGATTCCGTTTGAGATCGGTATTTTTACGAATCTCGGAAGAGATCATATCGGCCCGAATGAACATAAAGATTTTGAAGATTATAAGAGATGTAAGGGACTTCTGTTCAAGCAGTGCAGACTGGGAATTGCGAATGTGGATGATAAATATTTTGAGGATGTTTTCTCAGGTGCAACCTGTAAAGTGGAGACCTTTGGATTTTCGGAAAAGGCAGATCTGCGTGCAGAGAATGTGCAGTTGGTATCCAGACCGGGATATCTGGGAGTGGCATATCATGTAGCAGGAGTGATGGATTTTGATGTTGAAATCGACATTCCGGGAACGTTCAGCGTCTACAATTCTCTGACTGCGATCTCAGTATGCAGACATTTTGAAGTGCCGGCAGAACTGATCAAAGATGCCCTGAAAAAGGCAAAGGTAAAGGGAAGAATTGAGATGGTCAAGGTGTCGGATGATTTTACGCTGATGATTGATTATGCTCATAATGCGATGAGTCTGGAGAGTCTTTTGACCACATTGAAGGAATATCATCCGAAGCGTCTGGTATGCTTATTTGGATGCGGGGGAAACCGTTCCAGAGACAGAAGATTTGAAATGGGAGAAGTTTCAGGAAGACTGGCAGACCTGACGATCATTACTTCGGATAACCCAAGATTTGAAGAGCCGCAGGCGATCATTGACGATATCAAGACCGGTATTGGAAGAACCAATGGAAAATACGTGGAGATCTGTGACCGTAAGGAGGCCATCAAGTATGCCATCAGCCACGGTGAAGTGGGGGACGTGATCGTGCTTGCTGGAAAAGGTCATGAGGACTATCAGGAAATCAAGGGTGTGAAATATCCGATGGATGAGAGAGTCCTGATTGCAGAAGTTCTTGAGGAACTGAAAGAAGAAAAGCAGGAGAAGGATCAGAATAAGTAGGTCCTGAATAAAAGCAGGGCAGTAAAATCGGGATAAAAAGTCAGAACCGAAAATAAGCAGGAAGTGTGGCAGGAAAAGCGTGTTTGCAGATGTAATAGTAGATATTCAACATGAAAAACTGGATAAGATCTTTCAGTACCGCATCCCGGAAGAACTGGAGTCAAGACTTCAACCGGGAATGGAAGTGGTTGTGCCATTCGGAAAAGGAAACCGGCAGATCAAAGGATACGTGACAGGTTTTTCGGAAAAATGCGAATACGACCTTTCCAAAGTGAAATCCATCCTGTCTATTTCTGAAAAGGGAATGGAGATTGAGACCAGGCTGATTGCTCTTGCAGCATGGATGAAAGAGCATTATGGCGGGACAATGATCCAGTCGCTCAAGACCGTTCTGCCGATCAGGCAGAAAGAGAATGCAAAGGTAAAGAAGCATTTACGGCTTCTCCTTTCGGAAAAAGAGGGAGAAGAAAAGCTTGCATTTTATAGAAAAAAGAACCAGAAGGCACGGGCAAGACTGCTGGAAGCACTGCTTGCAGACCGGCTTTTAGATTATGAACTGGTGACCGGAAAGCTGAATATTACCCTGCCGGTGATCCGTGCGTTAGAAGATCAGGGAGTACTGAAGCTCGAATCCGAGCAGATCTACCGTAATCCGGTGCAGCAGGGAACGCAGCAGGAGCGGACCATCACCTTTACTTCAGAACAGGAGCAGGTAATCCGGGGATTCCGTGAGGATTATCTGGCGGGAAAGCGAAAGACCTATCTCA
The DNA here is from genome assembly GCF_025152405.1 of [Ruminococcus] lactaris ATCC 29176. NCBI lineage: Bacteria > Bacillati > Bacillota > Clostridia > Lachnospirales > Lachnospiraceae > Mediterraneibacter > [Ruminococcus] lactaris. The sequence goes on along the minus strand of NZ_CP102292.1, from coordinate 2,092,505 downwards.
TCCATGGAGTGACAGGGAGCGGCAAGACGGAAGTTTATATGGAAATGATCCATACGGTTGTGGAACATGGCAGACAGGCGATCGTTCTGATCCCGGAGATCGCACTGACGTATCAGACTGTCATGCGGTTTTACAGGAAGTTCGGAGACCGGGTTTCAATTATGAATTCCAGGCTTTCTGCGGGGGAACGTTATGATCAGATGATGCGTGCAAAGCGGGGAGAGATCGATGTGATGATCGGTCCCCGCTCTGCCCTGTTTACACCATTTCCGAATCTTGGACTGGTGGTGATCGACGAGGAACATGAGCCGACTTACAAAAGTGAGCAGATTCCCAGGTATCATGCACGGGAAACTGCGATCCAGAGAGCAAAAGAAGAGGATGCAAGCGTTGTCCTTGGAAGTGCGACGCCCTCGATGGAGTCGATGTACCGGGCGAGGAAGGGTGAGTATGTTCTGTATGAAATGCGGCATCGTTCCAGAATGCAGCAGATGGCAAAGGTGTATACTGTAGATATGCGGGAAGAACTGAAGAACGGGAATCATACGATCCTGAGCGGAAAGCTGCAAAGTCTGATGGAAGAGCGGCTGGAGCGGGGAGAGCAGATCATACTGTTTTTGAACCGGCGTGGATATTCGGGATTTGTGTCCTGCAGGGAATGTGGACATGTGATCCAGTGTCCACACTGCAATGTATCCCTTTCCGTTCATAAAGGAGGGAAAATGGTCTGCCATTACTGTGGATATGAGCAGCCGAAGATTCGGGTCTGCCCGGAGTGCGGGTCCGGTTTTATCGGAGAATTTAAAGCCGGAACGCAGCAGATCGAGGAGATGGTGAGACGACGTTTCCCACAGGCAAAAGTCCTGCGGATGGATATGGATACGACGAAAAAGAAAGATGCACATACAAAAATTCTTTCAGCATTTGCCAATGAAGAGGCGGATGTGCTGGTAGGAACGCAGATGATCGTAAAGGGACATGATTTCCCGAATGTGACGCTGGTGGGGGTGCTGGCAGCAGATATGTCATTGTATACCGATGATTACCGTTCAGGGGAACGAACCTTTCAGTTGCTGACGCAGGCAGCAGGACGTGCCGGAAGAGGGATGCGGGAGGGAGAAGTGGTCATTCAGACTTATTCCCCGGAGCATTATGCAATCAAAGCTGCTGCGGCACAGGATTATAAAGCTTTTTATGAGCAGGAGATCCGGTACAGGGAGCTGCTGGGGTATCCTCCGGCAGAAGAACTGATGGCTGTGCTGGCAGCAGGAGAAGATGAACGGCTTCTGGAGACTGGGTGTAAATATTTGAAAGAATATGTCTTAAGGATCAAAGGAAAAGCACCACTGGAAGTGATCGGTCCGGCAAGTCCGGGAGTAGATAAGATTAAAGATATTTACCGCCGGGTAATCTATATTAAAGCACCGGAATACAGAACGCTGATCCGGGTAAAAGATCTGATGGAGCAGTATATTGAGATCAATTCAGGCTTTGCAAAGCTGAGGATCCAGTTCGATTTTAATCCGATGAACCTGTGAGAATAAAAGAGAAATTAAGGTAAGATTAAGAAGGAGAAGGTTATGGCAATCAGAGAAGTAAGAAAAATCGGGGATGAAATTCTCGGAAAGCAATGTAAAGAAGTAAAGAAAATGACCATCAGGACAAAGATTCTGATTGGTGATATGCTGGATACGATGTATGAAAAGATGGGAGTCGGTCTGGCAGCACCACAGGTAGGAATCCTCAAGCAGATCGTGGTGATCGATGTAGGCGAGGGACCGATCGTACTGATCAACCCGGAGATCATCGAGACTTCCGGTGAGCAGACCGGAGAAGAAGGATGCCTGAGTGTTCCGGGAAAATGGGGCATTGTGACACGTCCGAATTATGTGAAAGTGCGGGCATTGAATGAAGAGATGGAAGAATTTGAAATCGAGGGAGAAGGACTTCTTGCAAGAGCATTCTGCCATGAGATCGATCATCTTTCAGGGCATCTTTATGTGGATAAGGTGGAAGACGGACTGCATGATGTAGAACCGGTGGAGGAACCGGAAGACTGAAAATCTCTGAAATACAGACATTGCAGAGAAGAATAAAAAAAGGGAGGATCATGATGAAGATTATCTTTATGGGAACGCCGGATTTTTCAGTGGGAACGCTGGAGGCACTGATCGAAGCAGGACATGAAGTGTGTCTGGTGGTAACGCAGCCGGACAAGCCGAAGGGGAGAGGCAAAGAAATGCAGCCCACACCGGTGAAAGCAGCGGCAATGAAGCATGGAATCCCGGTGTATCAGCCGAAGAAGATCAGGGATCCTGAGTGTGTGGAAGAATTAAGAAAATATCAGGCAGATGTTATGGTTGTGATTGCATTTGGACAGATCCTTCCAAAGTCAATTCTGGAAATGACACCATATGGGTGCATCAATGTGCATGCCTCACTTCTTCCAAAGTACCGTGGTGCAGCACCGATCCAGTGGGCGATCATCAACGGAGAAAGTGTGACCGGAGTAACGACCATGCAGATGGATGAAGGACTGGATACAGGAGATATGATCCAGAAGACGGAAGTTGAGATCACACCGGACGAGACCGGTGAGTCACTGCATGATAAACTGGCAGCTGCAGGTGCGGCATTATGCGTGGAGACGCTGAAAGCAGTGGAAACACATACAGCAACCTTTGAAAAGCAGGGAGAAAGTCCCACCGCTTATGCACGGATGTTGGATAAAAAGCTTGGAAATATCGACTGGAGCAGATCTGCCGTTGAGATCGAACGGCTGGTTCGTGGTTTAAATTCCTGGCCAAGTGCCTATACTCACTGGGACGGAAAGGTGATGAAGATCTGGAAAGCGAAAGCAGAGCCGGGAGCGGGTGTGCAGGCAGGCGGAACAGAGACAGAAAAGTTTCAGGGAGAATCACAGACAGTGGCAGGAACTGTCGTTGCAGTGGAAAAAGACAGCTTTACAGTACAGACAGGTGAAGGACGACTGAAGGTGCTGCAGCTTCAGATTCCGGGGAAAAAGCGGATGGATGCGGATGCATTTTTAAGAGGATATAGCCTGAAGCCGGGAACTGTATTTACAACAGAAGCATAGAGCAGGAAAATGGACAGAATTTAAATTCAGGAGGCAGAGAAGATGTTCTACTATTATTATGACTGGACTTATATATTAGTACTGATCGGTGTGGTATTAAGCCTTTTGGCATCGGCAAAAGTAAAAAGCACGTTTGCAAGATATTCTAATGTACGCAGTTATTCAGGCATGACGGGAAGGGATGCGGCAGAAAAGATTTTGCATCGGAACGGCATTTATGATGTACAGATCATCCATATTTCAGGAAATCTGACAGATCATTATAATCCAACGAACAAGACACTGGCATTATCAGATCCGGTTTATCATTCGACTTCCGTTGCAGCAATCGGTGTCGCAGCACATGAATGTGGTCATGCAGTGCAGCATCAGGTAGGGTATGCACCGCTTTCTGTCCGTTCTGCTTTAGTGCCGGCGGCAAATTTTGGTTCTATGATCTCGTGGCCATTGATCATTATTGGACTGATGTTCAACGGGCAGATGTCCGCAATGCTGATCAATCTGGGAATCCTGTTGTTCTCACTGGCAGTCCTTTTTCAGATTGTGACTTTACCGGTAGAGTTCAATGCGTCACACCGGGCAGTAAATGTTCTGGAGACGGCAGGAATGTTGCATCCTGAAGAGATCAGCGGTGTGAAGAAAGTACTGGGAGCAGCGGCACTGACGTATGTGGCAAGTGCAGCGGCACAGATTTTACAGTTATTACGTCTTCTGATCCTTACAAGAGGACGCAGAGACGATTAAAGTGCAGAACAGAAATGCTGGAGGAAAAAGATGGGCAGACAGGTCAATGAGCGGGAAATCGTTCTCGCAGTATTGATGGAAATAACAGAAAATGGAGCATACAGCCATAAAATTCTCGGAGAGGTACTGTCGAAATATCAATACCTTGAGAAGAAAGAGCGTGCGTTTATTACCAGGGTGACCGAGGGAACGCTGGAGCATCTGATTGAGATCGATTATATTCTGGATCAGTTCTCGAAAGTAAAAGTGAAGAAGATGAAACCGGTGATCCGCAATATCTTAAGAAGCGGAGTTTACCAGTTAAAATATATGGACAGCGTACCGGATCATGCGGTGTGCAGCGAGGCAGTCAAACTGGCAGTAAGAAAAGGCTTTTCAGGATTAAAGGGGTATGTGAACGGAGTGCTGCGGAGTGTGGCAAGAGGACTGGATACATTGGACTATCCGCAGGAAGGAATTGAGGCACTTTCAATCCAATATTCTATTCCGACATGGATTCTCAGGCTGTGGGAAAAAAGTTATGGGGAGGAAGTCACCCGTACCATGGCAGCCGATTTCCTGAAAGAAAGGCCGGTCACGATCCGGTGCTGTCAGAATAAAGTAACTCCGGAGCAACTGAAAAAGGAACTGGAACAGGAAGGGGTAACTGTGCAGGAGCATCCTTATCTGCCGTACGCCTTTTTCATCAGCGGATATGATTATCTTGAAAGCCTGGACTGCTTCTGGAAAGGCTGGTTTACTGTGCAGGATGTAAGTTCTATGCTGGTGGCAGAGCTGGCAGCCCCGGAAGCAGGGAATAAAATTGTGGATATCTGTGCTGCTCCGGGTGGAAAATCCTTACATATTGCGGAGAAACTGTGGATAACTGACCGAAATGAAGCGAAAAAAGGCGAAGTAGAAGCCAGGGATCTGACGGAATATAAAGTAGGACTCATTGAAGAAAATATTGCCAGGATGGAACTTGAAAATATTCATGCGGTCTGCAGGGATGCAACCGTACCGGATGAAGCATGGAAAGAAAAAGCAGATATTGTCCTTGCAGATCTGCCCTGTTCCGGGCTGGGAGTCTTTGGAAAGAAACCGGATCTGAAATACCGGGTGAAAGAGGAAGACCTGAAAGAACTGGCTGGACTGCAGAGAAAGATTCTTGAAAATGCACAGGCAATGGTAAAAAAAGGAGGTACATTATTATATAGTACCTGTACCATCGACCCCATGGAAAATGAGGAGAATGTACACTGGTTTTTGAAAAAGTACCCGCAGTTTTCTCTGAACAGTATCAGAGAGAAGCTTTGCCCGCAACTGGCAGAGTCGGTAGAAGAGGAAGGATGCATCCAGTTACTTCCGGGTATACATTGCAGTGATGGATTTTTTATAGCAAGGTTAAAAAAGAACGGGGAGAACTGATATGAAGAAGGATATCCGGGCTTATGGATACGACAGATTAAAAGAAGAGATGGAGGCACTGGGGGAAAAACCATTCCGTGCAAAGCAGGTTTATGAATGGCTTCATGTAAAGCTGGCAGATGATTTTGATGAGATGACGAATCTGTCAAAAGCGTTACGGGAAAAGCTGAAAGAGGAGTATGTGATCCTTCCGGTGAAAATGCTGGAGCGTCAGATCTCGCAGATTGACGGGACGAATAAATTCTTATTCCAGTTATATGACGGAAATGTAGTCGAAAGTGTCCTGATGCGTTATAAGCATGGTAATTCCGTCTGCATTTCTTCACAGGCAGGCTGCCGGATGGGATGTGCATTCTGTGCTTCTACGATCGGAGGTCTGCAGAGAAACCTGTCTTCTTCGGAGATGCTGGGGCAGATCTATCAGATTCAGAAGATCACGCAGGAAAGAGTATCCAATGTGGTAGTCATGGGAACGGGAGAGCCACTGGATAATTACGAAAATTTCCTGAATTTTGTACATCTGCTTACGGATGAACACGGTTTGAATATCAGTCAGAGAAATGTGACAGTATCTACCTGCGGGATCGTTCCGAAAATCCTGGAACTGGCAAAAGAACATTTACAGATCACGCTTGCATTATCCCTGCATGGTTCTACGCAGGAAAAGAGAAAAAGGCTGATGCCGGTAGCAAATAAATATCATCTCCCGGAAGTGCTGGATGCCTGCGATACCTATTTCCGTGAGACAGGACGCAGAGTGACCTTTGAATACAGTCTGGTACATGGAGTCAATGATACAGAGGAAGATGCAAGGGAACTGACGGCACTTTTAAAGCCGAGAAACTGTCATTTGAATCTGATCCCGGTGAATCCGGTAAGAGAGCGTGATTTTGTACGCCCAAGCCGCAAAAATGCCCTGAATTTCAAAAATAAACTTGAAAAAAGCGGAATAAATGTTACTATAAGAAGGGAAATGGGCTCTGATATTGATGGGGCCTGCGGTCAGCTCAGACGCAGCTATGTAAAGGCGGATGTGGCAGAAGGAGAAGAAGTATGAGGACATTTTCAATAACGGATGTCGGAATGGTACGACAGGTGAATCAGGATTACGTTTTTGAAGGAGGAAGACCACTTGGTATCCTTCGGAATCTGTTTGTGGTGGCAGACGGAATGGGCGGACATCAGGCAGGCGACTATGCTTCCAAGTATACCGTGGAAGTATTGCAGCGTGAGCTGGAGAAAAGCCAGGGCGAAGATATCGAGAGAGTCCTTGTAAATGCTATTAAGACGGCAAACCGGGAGATCATCCGGGAGGCATCGAAGGACGAACATCTCAAGGGGATGGGAACAACGGTCGTAGCAGCTACGATCATGAATCAGATGATGTATTTTGCGAATGTGGGAGACAGTCGTCTCTATCTGATCAATCACGGAATACAGCAGTTGACGAAAGACCATTCACTGGTAGAAGAGATGGTACGTCTGGGCGGTATCAAACCGGAAGAAGCAAAGCATCACCCGGATAAGAATATTATTACCAGGGCGATCGGGGCAAAAGCAGATGTCGATGTAGATTTTTACGAGCATCGTCTGAAAAGGGGAGATATTATACTGATGTGTACAGACGGTCTGAGCAATATGGTGGAAGATGAAGAACTTTTCCATATTGTACAGGGAGCAAGAGACATTGTAGAAGCAGGGCAGAACCTTGTGAATGCTGCCAAAGAGAACGGCGGTACAGATAATATTGGAATCGTTCTGATCGAACCATTTGCAGATGAGGTGAGTATATGATTAAAGAAGGAGTTTTCTTAGGAAAGCGGTACGAGATACTCGGCCGTATCGGTTCCGGAGGTATGGCAGATGTATATAAAGGAAAAGACCATAAGCTGAACCGTTTTGTTGCGATTAAGGTTCTCAAGAGCGATTACCGTTCGGACGAGACATTTATTAAGAAGTTTTTGAGCGAAGCACAGGCGGCTGCAGGACTGATGCATCCGAATGTGGTGAACGTTTATGATGTAGGACAGGATCGTGGCTTATATTATATGGTCATGGAACTGGTTGAAGGAATTACGCTGAAAGATTATATCGAGAAAAAAGGAAAGCTTTCAGCCAAGGAGACCATCAGCATTGCAATTCAGATGGTGACGGGGATTCAGGCGGCACATAACTGTCATATTATTCACAGGGATATCAAGCCTCAGAATATTATTATTTCGAAAGAAGGAAAAGTAAAGGTAACAGATTTCGGTATTGCACGGGCGACTACGTCTACGCAAACGATCAGCACCAGTGTAATGGGATCCGTTCACTATACATCACCGGAGCAGGCAAGAGGCGGAATTGTCGATGAGAAGAGTGATCTTTATTCTGCCGGCATTACCATGTATGAGATGATCACCGGTCATGTTCCGTTTGATGGGGATTCTACTGTGACAGTGGCGTTGAAGCACCTGCAGGAGGAAATCAAGTCTCCGGCGGAAGAAGTACCGGATATCCCGTACAGTCTGGAATGTATCATTATGAAATGTACGCAGAAAAATCCGGCGATGCGATATCAGAGCTGCGATGAGCTGTTACAGGATCTGAAGCACTCGCTGGTTGACCCGGAAGGCGATTTTGTTGTCCTTGGGGGCAGACGGAGAAGTGACCGGACTGTTGTTATGTCACCGGAAGAAGTAGAACGTCTTCAGCGGGAGCGTGGTTATGACGAGGACGATGAGTATGATGAAGACTATGATGATGAAGACGACGAGTATGATGATGACTACGACGATGAAGACGACGAGTATGATGATGACTATGACGATGAAGATGACGAGGATGAACGTGACCGCCGTTCTTCAGGAAGAGGAAAAAAGAAGGATGTAAATCCTGATACAAAGAAGATCATGCGGATTCTGATGATTGTGGCAGGTGTAGTGATCGCACTGCTGATCCTGTTCCTTGTCGGAAATGCAGTCGGAATCTTTAAAGGTTCGGGGAATGCGACCGTCACTCAGTCGGAGAAGGTCAAAGTGCCTGATGTCCGTGGCATGACAGTAGAAGAAGCTACAAAAGAGCTGAAAAAGTATGATCTTGGAATCGATGTAGTAGATAAAAAGCCATCGAATGAATATAAAAAGAATCAGATCATGAGTCAGTCACCGGGGAAAGGGGAGAAGGTGAAGCGGCATAGTACCGTGGAAGTTGTTCTCAGTACCGGTGAGGAGGCAAAGAGTACCAAAGTTCCGTCTGTCATCGGACAAGATGAATCGGATGCAGAGGCCGCCATCAAAGCAGCGAATCTTGTTGTTGTAAAAGGAGATCCGCAGTACAGTGATTCAGTGGAAGAAGGAAAAGTTATTTCAGTAGAACCGGATGAGGGTACAGAAGTGGATGAAGGATCAGAAGTTACGATCGTTGTCAGTCTTGGTTCACAGCCGGCAACTGTTCCGTCCATTGAAGGAAAGAGCCAGTCAGAAGCTGAGTCAGCACTTGCAGCGGCAGGACTTCAGGGAAGTGCCAGTGAAGAATATAGTGATTCTGTAGCAGCGGGAATAGTCATTTCACAGGGAACGGCATCCGGAAAGCAGGTATCAAAAGGAGCAACGGTCAGCTATGTGGTAAGTAAAGGACCAAAGCTGAAAGTGACTACAGTACCGAATATCCTTTCTTCTAATAAGACGACGGCAGAGAAGTTGCTCCAGCAGGCAGGTCTTACAGCCGAATATCTTGGAGAAGACTACAGTGATGATTATCCGAAAGGACAGGTATTTTACCAGTCTGTCAGTGCAGGAACCCAGGTGGAAGAGGGAACTTCCATTCAGTATATGGTAAGTAAAGGACCACAGCCATCGGATCCATCCGGTGAAGACGGTACAGAGTAAAGCAGAGAGCAGTAATATATGCAGGGAAAGATTATAAAAGGAATTGCCGGATTCTACTACGTGAATGTAGTAGAATCCGGTCTTTATGAATGTAAAGCAAAGGGGTCATTCAGGAAGAATGGCATTAAACCACTGGTTGGAGATGAAGTGGAGCTGGAAGTCCTGGATGAAGAAGAAAAAATCGGAAATGTAACGAAAATCCTGCCGAGGAAAAATGAACTGATCCGTCCGGCAGTGGCCAATATAGATCAGGCACTGGTCGTATTTGCGGTAACGGAACCAAAGCCGCACTACAATCTGCTGGATCGATTTCTGGTTATGATGGAGCGGAAAGAGATTCCGGTCATTTTGTGTTTTAATAAGACCGATCTTGCAGAACATCCTGAGATTGCAGAATTGGAGGAAGTTTATGCGTCCTGTGGCTATCCGGTGCTGTTTACCAGTGCAAAGAAAGAAGAAAATATAGAAAAATTAAAGCAGATGCTGAAAGGAAAGACGACTTCCATCGCAGGTCCGTCAGGAGTAGGAAAGTCCTCTCTGATCAATCTGCTCCAGTCAGGCGTACAGATGGAAACCGGAAGTATCAGCAGAAAAATTGCAAGAGGAAAGCATACCACGAGGCATTCCGAACTGATCATGATCAGTCCGGATTCCTATATTATGGATACACCGGGATTCAGTTCCCTTTATGTGAATGATTTTGAAAAAGAAGAACTGAAATATTATTTTCCGGAATTTTCTCCGTATGAAGGAAAATGCAGGTTTAACGGCTGCGACCACATTCATGAACCGGGATGTGCAGTGAAAGAAGCAGTAGAGAGCGGAGCAATCCATAAGATACGCTATGAAGATTATACAGAGATGTATCGTGAATTAAAAGAAAAGAAGAGGTATTAGAAATGAAGAATGTGTTAGCACCATCGATCCTTTCTGCGGATTTTAAAGTCCTCGGAGAGCAGCTTAAAGTGACAGAGGCAGCAGGAGCAGAATATATTCATTTTGATGTAATGGATGGGATTTTTGTACCAAGTATTTCTTTTGGAATGCCGGTACTTTCCTGTATCAAAGGATATACTTCGCAGATACTGGATGCACATCTGATGATCACAGAACCGATCCGCTATGTGGAAGAATTTGCAAAAGCAGGAGCGGATATCATCACGGTTCATTTAGAGGCATGTGAAGATCTGCAGGCGACGATCGACAAGATCCATGCAGCAGGTGTGAAGGCGGGGATTTCGATTAAGCCAAAAACTCCGGTGGAGGCATTTGTTCCGTATCTGGATCAGGCTGATATGTTCCTGGTCATGTCAGTAGAGCCGGGCTTTGGAGGCCAGGCGTTTATTCCGGAATCACTGGATCGTATCAGGGAACTGAGAAAAATGCTGGATGAAAAGGGATTGAAGACAGATATTGAAGTGGATGGCGGTATCTACCATGCAAATGTTGCGGAAGTATTGGATGCAGGAGCAAATATTATGGTTTCCGGTTCAGGCATATTTAAGGGAGACATCAGAAAAAATACAGAAGAATTTATGGAGATATTAAAGAGTCATGAGTAAGAGAACTGTGATCGTGAGCGGAGGAATCCTGGAAAAAGAATTTGTACTTCCGATTCTTCAGTCAGAGGAGACCGAGTTTATTATCGGGGTAGATAAAGGACTTCAGTTTTTATACGAAAATGGGATCAAACCGGATTATATTGTCGGAGATTTCGACAGCGTCCCAAGAGAGATCGTGGAATATTACCGGACAGAGGAAAATGTACCAATTCGGGAGTTTAATCCTGTAAAAGATGCTTCTGATACAGAAATCGCACTCCGGTTATGCCTGGGACTTAGAAGAAAGGAAATTTATATCCTTGGAGGAACAGGAAACCGGATCGATCATCTCTGGGCGAATATCCAGTGCCTGAATATTGCACTGGCAGCAGGTTCAGAGGCAATGATCCTGGACAGTCATAACCGGATCCGGATTTTAGAGCATGGGATCACGCTGACGAGAGCGGAAGCTTTTGGAAAATATTTTTCCGTATTTCCACTGGAACTTCCTGTAGAAGATTTCAGTATCAGCGGAGCAAAATACCCGCTGCAGAATCATCTGCTTTCTGCAGGGGACAGTCTGTGTGTGAGTAATGAATTTGCAGAAGATGAAGTGAAGATTTCTTTTGTATGTGGAAAAGTGATTCTGATGGAGACCAGGGATTAGTCGAGGCGAGGCAACTTTTTACAAAAACAATCTTGACAGTGGCATTGAAAGCTGTATAATAACATTAACAGAACCCACCACGCCTCTGATTTTTCATGCGCAACCCGGTGGGACTTTCTTATTTATGGGGTGTTTTATGTATCAATATCCAAAACAAATATTAACAATAGAACAGCAGGTGCAATCTTATGTGGATGCAGGAATGAAGATTACATCTCAAGAAGATGTAGAGAAGGCATTGAAGTCAATTGGATTTTATCGTTTGAGAGGTTATTCGTTTCAATTATATGATAATGCTGCAAAGAAGTATGTTTCGGGAACAAAGTTTGAAGATATTATAAAATTGTATCAATTTGATCAGGAATTATCTGCTTTGGTTTTTCCAATGATTTCTAAGATTGAGGTTGCTTTGAGAGTGCGATTGGTGGAAGCATTGCTTATACACGGAGAACCACTTGTTTTGCAAGATTCATCGATTTTTAAAGAGAAAAAACGGTATTGGCAGAATATGGCTACTGTAGCATCAGAAATTGCTCGTTCTAATGATGTGTTCATCAAACATAATTTTGACAATCATGATGGAGAAGTACCTGTATGGGCGGCCGTTGAAGTTCTTTCGTTCGGTACATTATCGAAGATAATTAAGAATTTGAAAACAGGTACCGGAAGTTCATATTCTATCTTGGCGTCAAATTATCAGTATAGATCGAAAAAAGGAAATTTGGTAAAACCATCACAGAAAATGCTTGCTTCATGGATACAGGGTGTTTCAGTATTGCGTAATATGTGTGCTCATAATTCCAGAATTTATAATCGTACAATTCATACGACACCGGAAATTCTGGATGCAGATAAAATTACGCCGCCACCAGCACATAATGGCTTGTATCAAATCTTACTGGCGATGAAGTACCTGCGTTCATCCGATGAAGAGTGGACAGTATTTGTAAATGCTTTCGATAAGTTGATTCAAAATAATAGTGATGTGGTCAGTTTCGCAGCAATGAATCTTCCGGCGGATTGGAAAGAACATTTAAGTGTATAAATGCAGTGGAATTGCATAAAATAATAAAGCAGACCTAACCAAGCATTTAGCTCAAATCGGTTAGGCTTTCGGCGAAGTGTTACGATAAGCACTTCGCCATTTTTTAAAAGAATTATGATCAAGCGTGAGTTGTTCGGCAAGTGGCTGGATCAGCAGACGGTTATTTAAACTGCATGAGATGTGGCCATTCCCTTAGCCAAAAAGAACTTCTATTTCGGATTCCGCATCATAGATGGTCATTCCGTCAAAAATGGTAGCTTTCTCAAATTGCTCAAAGCACTCTCGGAAATCTTTTCCATGACAGCGAAAAACATAGTTCTCATCGTCTTGCGAATGAAGAATTTTCTGATTTTGAGGATTGCTTACAAATGGAATGTGCAAAGAGTTATGGGGCGGAATATATTGTTACAAGAAATGTGTCGGATTATTCTACATCAGATATGAAGGCAATTTTACCAAGTGAATACTTAAGACTGTAATAAATAAAGCACCAACGGAAAGAAGCAGATCTTTCTGAAGGTGCTATTTTTAATTTTCAGTCTGAATATAATGGTGCTAGAATATAAATAGTACAAGTCAAAATGAGAAGTTCCAAATATATATAAGCATGGTACAATAGAAACATGCTGAAGGAGGATCTCATTATGGCAAAGCAACATGACAAACAGTTTAAACTTGATGCAGTCCAGTACTACCAGGATCATAAAGAGTTAGGAGTACGTGGATGTGCAGAAAACCTCGGAATCGGATACAGCACATTAACAAAGTGGCTGAAGGATTTCCGGGAATCTGGTGATATCCCTGTTCGCGGATCTGGCAATTATGCATCCGATGAGCAAAAAGAAATCGCCCAGCTCAAACGCGAATTGCGTGATGCCAAAGATGCACTTGATGTATTAAAAAAAGCAATCAACATTCTGGGAAAATGACAGAAGCCATTTATCTCGAGGTGTCTGAGAAGACGGAAGCTGCCAAAAAGGCTGGACGCCGGGTTTCCGTCTCCGGAATGTTGAAACTTCTAGGTGTCTCACGCTCAGGATATCAAGCATGGCTCCACCACATACCTTCCAATACGGAAAAACGTCGTGAAGCTGTAAAATCAAAGATAAAGGATATTTATGAAAACTCCAGGCAGAACTACGGTGCCCCAAAAATCACTGTAGAACTGCGAAAAACCGGTGAAGTTATTTCAGAAAGAACCGTTGGTACATATATGCACCAAATGGGAATCCGTGCTCAATGGAGCAAGCCTTGGACAATTACCACAAAAGATTCTGATTTCAGCACCGAATTACAAAATATCCTTGATGAACAGTTTAATCCTGACCGTCCGAATGCTGTCTGGTGTTCGGATATCACCTATATCTGGACGATAGATGGATTTGTCTATCTGACCAGCATTATGGATTTATTTTCCAGAAAAATCATTGCATGGACACTTTCAGAAACACTGGAGGTATCCTGTGTGATTGATACTATAAATAAAGCTAAAGCCCGCCGAAATATCGATCAGCCACTTATTATTCACTCTGATCGTGGCAGCCAGTACGTTGCAAAAGAATATATAAAAGCAACAGAGCATATGAAACGTAGTTATTCAAAGAAAGCATTTCCATGGGATAATGCATGCATTGAATCCTTTCATTCTATTATCAAGCGTGAATGGCTCAATCGCTTTAAAATCCGCGATCACAAGCAAGCATACCGGTTGATTTTCGAATATCTGGAAGCTTTTTACAACACGAAACGAATTCACAGTCATTGCGACTACATGTCACCGGATGAATTCGAGCGGGTGTATGAAAGAACACATACGGAGGCGGAACTTCTGGCAGGTTAAAATGGGTAGAAATTTCTCATTTTAACTTGTACTAAATCTTGACATAGGACCATAACTCTATATAAATGATGTCGGGGGCAAAAGCCCCCGACTTTGATGCCTACGGATTGCTCCGTGCTACGCACTCCCACAATCCTACCCAATATTCGCATATCGTGGGATTATCATCCCACTTTTATGCTCATATCGGGGCAGGTTCTAAGGTCTTTCACCCACCTATGAGCAAGCTCATGTGGGCTTAGACCTTTTGAACCTGGCATCATATAAATTCATATAAGTTTTTGAAAAATGAAACTGAATATTCACAAAGATAACAGGCTGTGGTATAATACAAGGTACTGTATTGAGGCTTCTGACAGAAGAAGTAGTTGCTATACTAAAACTAAAAAGAATAAGAGAATTTCAGAAATTTCAACAGGATGGGAAGAGAATCCCTTGAAATCAAAGGATTTATAGGAGGAATATAGAAAGATGAAACTTGGTATCGTGGGTTTACCAAATGTAGGAAAAAGTACATTATTTAATTCGCTGACAAAGGCAGGAGCAGAGTCAGCCAATTATCCATTCTGTACGATCGACCCGAACGTGGGAGTTGTAACAGTGCCGGACAAGCGTCTTGATGTGCTGGGAGAGATGTATCATACAAAGAAGATCATCCCTGCAGCCATCGAGTTTGTAGATATCGCAGGTCTTGTAAAAGGTGCATCAAAAGGAGAGGGCCTTGGAAATCAGTTCCTTGCCAATATCCGGGAGGTAGATGCAATCGTTCATGTAGTAAGATGCTTTGAAAATACAAATATCGTCCATGTAGATGGAAGTATTGATCCGCTCCGAGATATTGAGACGATCAATCTGGAACTGATCTTCTCTGATCTCGAAGTTCTTGAGAGAAGAATTGCGAAGACGGTGAAATTGTCAAGAAATGATAAGACAGCAGCCAAAGAACTGGATCTTCTGCAGCGTCTGAAAGCACATCTGGAAGATAATAAGATGGCAAAAAGCTTTACGACAGATGATGAGGACGAGCAGGCATGGCTTGCTGAATATAACCTTCTGACAGCAAAACCGGTTATTTTTGCTGCCAATGTTTCAGAAGATGACCTGGCAGATGACGGAGCATCAAATGAAGGCGTGCAGGCAGTCCGGGAGTATGCAAAAGAAGAGGACTGTGAAGTGTTCGTTGTATGTGCAGAAATCGAGGAAGAGATCTCTCAGTTAGATGAGGATGAGAAGAAAATGTTCCTGGATGATCTCGGACTGGAAGAGTCCGGTCTTGAAAAGCTGATCAAGGCAAGTTATCATCTGCTTGGACTGATCAGTTACCTGACAGCCGGTGAACCGGAAGTACGTGCATGGACGATCAAAAGAGGCACCAAAGCACCTCAGGCAGCAGGAAAGATCCATACAGACTTTGAGCGTGGATTTATCCGTGCGGAAGTTGTAAGCTATGATGATCTGATTGCATGCGGTTCTCATACAGCAGCGAAAGAAAAAGGGCTGATCCGTCTGGAAGGAAAAGACTATGTAGTACAGGACGGCGATATCATGCTGTTCAGATTTAATGTATAAAAATTAGACAGAGAATGTCAGAAGTGGCACCATTTGCAGCAGAAGAAAGAAGAAAGTGCATATGGTGCCTTATTTATTTGATGTCGGGGTCAAAAGCCCCCGACTATGATACCTACGGATTGTTACGCACTACGTGCTCCCACAATTCTACCCAACATTCGCATATAGTGGTGCTTACGCCCCACTTTTATGCTCATATTGGGGCGGGTCACAAGGTCATTCTACCACTCGTGTGCGAGCACACGTGGTGTCAGACCTTTTGACCCTGGTATCTTTATTTTAGTTGGCAGAAAGAAAGGGGATGGAGTTATGCATTATGATATTAGTTTTCCACATTTGGGAATTACGTTAGATCATGTAGGAAAGAGTGTGGACCTTTTTGGAGTTTCTATTGCATACTACGGAATTATTATAGGAATGGCGATTCTGATCGGATTTGCAATCGCTACATCAGAAGCAAAAAGAACCAGGCAGAACCCGGAAGATTATCTCGATATGGGAATTATCGGGGTAATTGCGGGGATTGCCGGAGCAAGAATCTATTATGTGATTTTTTCCTGGGATATGTATAAAGATGATCTGCTGGATATTTTTAACCTCAGAGAAGGCGGTCTTGCAATTTATGGTGGTGTGATCGCAGCGGTTATTTCTGTTTTTGTCCTTGCAAAAGTGAAGCATCTTTCTCCGTTTCAGATCTTTGACACGATTGCAATGGCATTGCTGAACGGACAGATGCTGGGACGCTGGGGAAACTTTTTTAATAGAGAAGCATTTGGTGAGTACACGGATCGCTTATTTGCCATGCGTCTTCCGGTGGATGCAGTCAGATCAGGAGATATTACGGAGAAGATGCGGGAGCATATGGAGCGGATCAATGGAGTGAGCTATATCCAGGTACATCCGACATTTTTATATGAGTCCCTGTGGTGTGCTGTATTGCTGATCATTTTGGTTCTTTACAGAAAGCATAAAAAATATGAGGGAGAGCTTTTCCTATTGTATCTGTTCGGATATGGTCTTGGAAGAGTCTGGATCGAAGGACTCCGCACAGATCAGCTTCTTCTTCCGGAAATTGGATTACCGGTATCTCAGTTACTTGCGGGAGCATTGGTGATCGGAACAGGAATTGCCCTGCTCTATCTTGGCAGGCATCATAAAAACAGTCCGATGCATCGGAGCGTAACGAAGTATGAACCGATGCCGGAAAAGATCAAAGGGAAGAAACCACCGAAGTGGAATGAGCGGTTATTTAAAAATATGAAATAAAATCAAAGGGGGGCGAAAGAAGAAAATGAGAGATTATCTGGAAGGATGGAAGGACGAGAGGGAATGCGAAATACCTCCGATAAGGAAAGCCGGATTTAAGGAAGAAGTACTGATCAGGAGCCAGGTACCATTGAAAAGAACCAGAAAGGAGATGCGAGATGTCAAGAAGAACTTTAACAATTATTGATACAACCAGTGAAATGAGAGAAATTGATCTGGATCGCATCGGAAAAAGAGAACTGTTATTGGGGCGAAATGCCGAACAGTGTGAGGTGGTGCTTGCGGATCCGATCATATCCAAAGTTCAGGGAAAGTTTTTAATGAAAAAAGATTCTGTTGCATATGAAGATCAGGACAGCAGTAATGGAACGTTTGTTGCCAATATGGGAGAAAACCGGCTTTTGAGTAAGAAAGACGGATATGTAGAGCTGTCGGACAAGAGTGTGCTGAGAATTGGAAATATCCATCAGCCGGATCAGATGGTATTGCTGTTGTACAGGGATTCTGAAGAAACCGAAAAGTGGAAAAGGCAGGCGTTTGGATTACAGCCTATATCGATTGGACGAGACGGCAGTAATCAGATCGTACTTCACAGTCCCGGAGTTTCAAAAGTACATTGCACTATTTGCAGACAAAATGGCAAAATGATGTTGTATGACAGAAATAGTGTGAACGGAGTGCTTGTGAATGGCCAGCCGGTCAGAGGAATGACAGCATTACAGGACAAAGATCTAATACAGATTCTGGATTTTCAGATGTTCTATACCAATGGTTATATTTACTATAGAAGTGCAACTTCAGGTATTTCCTTATACGCTAAAAATATCAACAAGATTGTAGGACGCGGGAAGAAAAAGAAGAAAATTTTGAATAACGTAAATTGTGAGATCAGACCCAATGAGTTTGTTGCGATTATTGGAGGATCGGGTGCCGGAAAGACCACTCTGATGAGTGCAATCAGTGGATTTGACAAAGAATTTACCGGAGCAGTTTACTGTAATGGAGTGAACCTGATCGAACAGTTCCATTCACTGAAAAGCATTATAGGATTTGTGCCGCAGCAGGATATTATTTATGAAAATCTGACATTGAAAAGAATGCTTTTATATACTGCGAAATTAAAAATGCCAAAAGATACGCAGAGACAGGAGATGGAGCAGCGGATTCATGCAGTGTTGAAAATGGTGGATTTAGAGGAGCATCAGAATACCTATATCAGAAAACTTTCGGGAGGACAGAAAAAAAGAGCAAGTATTGCTGTTGAATTACTGGCAGATCCCAAATTGTTCTTCCTGGATGAACCAACATCAGGACTCGACCCGGGAACAGAAAAAAATCTGATGATGACGTTGAGCAAATTGTCAAAAGAACAGAATAAGACGATCGTAATGGTAACGCATACGACGCAGAATCTTCATCTCTGCGACAAAATCATCTTTATGGGACCGGGAGGAAGGCTCTGTTTTTGTGGGAATGTTGAAGAAGCAAAGAAATTTTATCAGACAGATGATCTTGTCAATATCTATAATATGATTGCAGAAAACCCGGAACTGTGGCAGAGAAGATTTGAACAGTCACGTGACCGGTCAGAAATTTCCGGACGAAGAGGCAGTATGGATGAAACCCAGTCAAGGGAAATTGCAAAGAAAAATAAGGGTACTTCAGGTTTCAGGCAATTTGGTATTTTAACCGGAAGATATGCAGAACTTCTGTGGAATGATCGGCAAAGACTGGCATTGCTGTTAATTCAGCCATTGCTGATCGCAATTTTACTGAAGATCGTAGCAGATAAAGATATATTTAAAATCTACGAAAGTACAAAGTCGATGTTATTTGCATTGAGCTGTTCAGGAATTTGGATTGGAATGTTCAATTCGATTCAGGAAATATGCAAAGAACGTGTAATTCTGAAAAGAGAATATATGTCGAATTTGAAGCTACCGTGTTATATGATGTCAAAATTTGTACTGCAGGCATTACTAGGACTGATTCAGTCAATTATTTTGACATTAGTATTTTTGAGCCTGGTAGGAAATAGCAAAAAAGGAATTTTCTTCTCTGATTTCCGACCGGAAATGTTATTTACGGTATGGCTGACTGTAATTGCATCGGTTGCCATGGGATTTATTATTTCATCTGTAGTTCAGTCGGGAGACAAAGCGATGGCAGCGGCTCCATTCGTTCTGATCGTGCAGCTTTTATTTAGTGGAATTTTATTTACACTGAAAGGTGCAGGAAAAATCATCTCTTATTGTACGGTCAGCCGCTGGTCAGTGGAGGCACTTGGAAGTATTGCAAGACTGAATAAGCTGGATTTGCGGATGCAGGCAGATTTTCCGATGTTGGAGCATGAAGCAGAAAGCTTTTTCAAAGCAACGGCGGGACATGTATGGACTGCAAGTGGAATCTTGATCCTGATGACAGCGGTGCTGATGGTTGTTGCTACATTGCTGCTTCGTAATGTGGCGAAAGACCGAAGATAATTGTCAAAAGACCGGGGATAGAAAATTTTCATTTATAAAAAGATGTTGGGGGCAAAAGATGCCAACAATGAGAGATGAGTAAAGGAATTGAGAAATGTACAGCAGAAAAGGATATATGGATGAAACCTATGAAATACTGGGCTATCTTGGATCAGGAAGCGGTGGAGTCATCTATAAAGCATATCATAAACGTTTGCAGAAGGAAGTTGTCTTAAAAAAGATCAAAAGGAAAAGCAGAGATGCCAGGATCAACAGAAATGAAGTAGATATTCTAAAAAATCTGAATCATATGTATCTCCCTCAAGTGGTAGATTTTTTTGAGGAAAATGGTGAGATCTATACGGCGATGAGCTTTATTCCAGGAAGATCATTGAAAGAACTTATGGAAGAAAGAAGACAATTTTCCCAAAGACAACTGATCCGTTGGGCGATGCAATTGTGCAGTGCATTGAATTATCTGCATACCCAGACTCCACCGATCATTCATGGAGATATCAAGCCGGCAAATATCATGGTGACTCCGAGGGGAGATGTCTGTCTGATTGATTTTAATGTATCATTTGCTGTGAATGGAAATACAGTTTTAGGGTATACGGAGGGATATGCATCACCGGAACAGTATATTATTGCATTGGATTCAAGAGAAGGGCGGGAGCTGCCGCAGTATCGGGTGATTGATGAAAAAAGTGATATTTATAGTACGGGAGCGACACTTTTTCATCTGATCACAGGGAAAAAAGCAGGAAGAAACCGCACAAAGGCAGAAGAGTATCTGCTTAAAAATTATGTAAGTGAAGCTTTTGCAGCGGTGATCTTAAAAGCAATGGATCCTAAGTCTGAAAAGAGATATAAAAATGCAAGGGAAATGTTTCAGGCTTTACAGAATGTATATAAGAAAGATGCCAGATACAGAAAACTGGTGATCGGTCAGAGAGTGGCAATGCTCGGGCTGGTAGCCGGAATGGGACTGTCGATCATTGCGATCGGATATGGAATCCATACCATGAAACTTGAAAAAGTAAATCGGTATAATGAAATTGTAAAGCAACAGACGGAATATAGAAAATCAGGAGAATACGAAAAAGAGGAAGCACAGTATCAAAAAGCAATTAATCTGCTTCCGGCTAAAGAAGAAAGTTATTATCAGAATGCCTGTGCATTGTATGAACAGAAAGAATATCAGGATTGTATTGATTTTATTGACTATGATATATTTCAGAATGAAAAAGTAGATCTTTCAGATGACCGAATTGCAGATTTGTATTATCTGAAAGCGGAAAGCTGCTTTGAACTGGAAGATTATGGAGAGGCAGTAAAAGCATTTAAGAAAGTATTCCAACATGGTGGACAAAAAAGTGAGTTTTACCGTGATTACGCCATTGCACTTGCTTATAATGATGAACTGGATAAGGCAAAAGAGGTGTTGGATCATGCAGAAGATTATCAAATAGCAGATGATTCGCTTCTTTATGCGAGAGGAGAAATAGAAAAGTCTTCTGGAAATACAGCTAAGGCAGAGGAAGCTTTTAGGGATTGCATTTCAAAAAGTGAAAATGAGGAACTTATCATGCGTTCCTATGTCATGCTGAGTGAACTGGCAAAAGATAGTGGTAATCTGAGTGAGGAACGAAATGTTCTGCAGGAGGCAAAAGAAGTACTTCCTGTATCCAGACAGATGGTGATTCTGGAACGACTGATACAGGTTGATATTGATTTAGCAGATGCAGGAAAGACAAGTTACAGAAATGAAGCGATTGAATTGCTGCAGGAAGTGATCGATCAGGGCTGGGATACGTATGAGACATACAATAATCTTGTCATTCTCAATGAAAAGCAGGGCAATCTAACGGAGGCACAAAATGCGTTAGATACAATGAAAGAACAGTTCGGAGATGATTATAATATTGAAAAGAGAGCAGCATTTCTGGAAATAGACAAACAGGAACAGAAAGCAAATAAGAATCGTGATTACACTGCTTTTGCAGAATATTATGAAAAAGCAGAAAAAATGTATTATGAACAGTTGAAAAATAATGATACAGATGCGGAAATGGATCTGCTTGAGAATGTATATCAGCAGGTAAGAAGTGGAGGGTGGATAGAAGAATGAAAGTGACTGCAGGAATGATGATCCTGATTGCTGGAATTATTGGAGTGATCTTTTTTGGAGTTATGTTGATTGTAACAGCAAAAATATTTAAAAATAAGAAAAGAGAAATGTTAGAGAGATTAGAAAGAGAGTAAAGGAGACGTTATGTCGGGAATAAAAGGAGTAATTAAATATATTTCACAGTTGTTGATTCTATCATCTTTTTCCATTATTTTTTTACCGATTATCTGCTTGAAATGTTATGAGGAAAAAAGTGAGATATCTATTTTTAAGTTCATGCAGTGGAGCATAGGAAAGTCTACAAAATCATTCCTGGATGCTGATATGGAATTTGTAATAGGCAGACAGATGAAAATATATATCGTCTGTGCTTTGATCTGGGTTATGGTTACAGTAATTTTTACAATCATAATTCTTCTTGTGCAGTCACAGTTATCATACTATATTGCGATTGTTGCACAGCTTTTTACAATTTTGAGTGGTGGATTGATCTATCTGATGCTTTGTATGGAAACGAAAGGCCCGATTTTGGAAAAAATTTCCAATACATCCGAAGATTATCTTGGAACAAAAGCACTGTTTCCGGTAAAATCATTACTTATTTGGGGTGGAATACAGTTGCTTGCTTTGATTTTAAATTTTGCCGGAGCATTGCTCAAGGAGAAAAAAAGATCAGGCAGACATCAGGAAATGTATATTGCACCAGAGGAAATGGTGGGTGATCGAAGAAGTGGAATGCAGAGAACCGTAAAAACTCAGGCCACAGAATATGTTCCCCAAAGAAGAAATGAAAATAGAATAAAAAAGGATTGGGGGATGGATCAACAAAGGAGCAGAATGCAGGGACGGAGTACCTTTTCAGGTGCGATCCGTGGCCTGCAGAGAATGTATGAAAAAAAGGTCTATCCAATGAGTATGGGAGAAGCTGTATGGATCTGTTCAGATGGTGTACATATCTTTATGACGAAGGCAGATCAGAGTATAGAACATGAATTGCTTGCAGAGGTGTTTTATGTCGCAGAATATGAAGAATACTGGCTGACACCGGAGAAAAAAAGAATGGTTTTTCTTGAAAGCGGACAACCGTTAGGTGAAAAAAGAGAGTATTATATCCCGCGTGGAACGATCATTCAGGTAAGCTACAGCAATAATATGGAACCAATGAGATTTGAACTTGCATAAAAGAAAGAAGGCAGAATCATGAATTACGATGAGACAGTTTTTGTAAATCCAGACAAATTAGGATTGGATGAAGGAGATACTTTAGATGAACTATACAGAAAATTAGGGAAAGCCTATTATGAGGGAGCATTTGAAGATCCATTACCGCAGTTATTACCTTTATTTGATAAAATTACAAAAATAAAAGGCTTGTCTGCAGGCAGGGGTCAGCAGAAAAGGGACGACGTTCCTGCACAGAGATATTGTCCTTCCTGTGGAAAATTAATTGATGGTCAAGACAGATTTTGTGGTGGATGCGGATACGATTTAAATGATGTCGGGGTCAAAAGCCCCCGACTTTGATGCCTACGGATTGCTCCGTGCTACGCACTCCCACAATCCTACCGAATATTCGCATATCGTGGGATTATCATCCCACTTTTATGCTCATATCGGGGCGGGTCCTAAGGTCTTTCACCCACCTATGAGCAAGCTCATGTGGGCTTAGACCTTTTGACCCTGGCATCTTTAAATAAATGATGCAAAAAAAGGAAATTTATATTAAAATAAAAGAAAAGATTAGGTTGTAAGAACGGAGGATGAAAAAATGGCTTTTTTTGATGAAATGGACAGAAAATTATCACAGTTTGGACAAAGTGTATCGAACAAATCCCGTGAAGTTTCGGAAGGAATGAGGCTTTCAAGTGCGATTAAAGCGGAAGAGGAAAAGCAGAATAATCTTTACAGAGAAGTCGGAAAATACTATTTTGAAAATTGTGCGGCAAATGCAGAGG
Organism: [Ruminococcus] lactaris ATCC 29176; assembly: GCF_025152405.1. Taxonomy (NCBI): domain Bacteria; kingdom Bacillati; phylum Bacillota; class Clostridia; order Lachnospirales; family Lachnospiraceae; genus Mediterraneibacter; species [Ruminococcus] lactaris. The sequence continues at coordinate 2,068,909 of NZ_CP102292.1, read as the reverse complement.
GACAGTTAAAGGTACTTTGCGATCAGATTGTAGCCAGTATGGAACTGACAAGCCAGTATAAGCAACAGCAGAATGTATTAAAAGGAATGGTCAGTTGTCCGAATTGCGGAGCACAGATTTCTGCCAACTCTGGATTTTGCAATGTATGTGGATCAAAGATTGAAAAGCAGGTTTCACCAGCACCGCAGCCGGGAGCAGGAAAGATTTGTCCGAAGTGTCAGAAGACGGTAGAGGCAGATGCACTGTTCTGTACATTCTGTGGAAATCAATTTGAAGCACAGCCGGCCGCCCCGGCATATGAAGAACCGGCCGCTCCGGCGTATGAAGAACCGGCCACCCCGGCATATGAAGAACCGGCCGCTCCGGTATATGAAGAACCGGCCGCTCCGGCGTATGAAGAACCGGCAGCTCCGGCATATGAAGAACCGGCCGCTCCGGCATATGAGGAACCGGCCGCTCCGGTATATGAAGAACCGGCCGCTCCGGCGTATGAAGAATCGGCCGCCCCGGCATATGAAGAACCGGCCGCTCCGGCGTATGAAGAATCGGCCGCCCCGGCATATGAAGAACCGGCCGCTCCGGTATATGAAGAACCGGCCGCTCCAGTATATGAAGAACCGGCCGCTCCGGCATATGAAGAAGTACATATTCCGGAAGTGACCGTGCCGACCTGTGTGAAATGTGGAGCTGTATTAGAAGAAGGACAAAAATTCTGTACAGTATGTGGTACAAAAGTAGAGGAAGAACCGGCAGCTCCGGTATATGAGGAACCGGCCGCCCCGGCATATGAAGAACCGGTAACTCCACCATATGAAGAAGTACATATTCCGGAAGTGACCGTGCCGACCTGTGTGAAATGTGGAGCTGTATTAGAAGAAGGACAAAAATTCTGTACAGTATGTGGTACAAAAGTGGGGGAGGAACCGGCAGCTCCGGTACAGCATATGCAGAGTTTGACATGCCGTAGCTGTGGGGCTGCATTAGAGGAAGGACAAAAATTCTGTACGAAATGCGGAACGCCGGTTGCATAAAAGTTAAGAAGCTGATGAAAGGAATGTAAGAGATGAGATGCCCGTATTGTAATCATATAACGGATGACGATTCTATGTTCTGTGCTTCATGTGGACGAAAGATAGAGCCAAGAGGAAATACCTATCAGCATACGACAGAAATGCCGAAAATGTCATTATATGAAGACGATTTTGATATGGAAGAAGAACGGAAAGGAAAATCTTCTTCCAGTTCTGTGCCGGTGATTATTGCAATAATTATTGCAGTATGTCTTCTGATTACGGCAGGAGTTGCAGCATGGTTTCTTTTGAACCATAGAACAGATACATCGTCAGATAATTCTGTCAGTAATGAATTGAAGACAGAATTAAATCAAAGCACGAATAAAAAAATTAAAGAAGAAAAAGAAAGTAAGAAAAAGAAAGAAGACGCTGATAAAGCAAAAAAAGAGGACTCTGAGAAAGAAGAGGAGACGAAAGAAGAGGCGGAAGCAGAAGAAAAGACAGATAATTATATACTTCCGGATAGCAGTAAAAGAATATTGGCAGACAGTGAAGTAAGTGGATTGTCAAAAAGTGAACTTCGACTGGCGAGAAATGAAATTTTTGCCCGTCATGGAAGAATGTTTGATGATCAGGAACTTCAGGATTATTTTAATTCAAAATCCTGGTACAGAGGAACGATTCGTCCGGAAGATTTCAGTGAATCAATGTTGTCAGAGACAGAAAAAGCGAATATTGAGACGATAAAAAAATATGAGTAGGGTCTATTATGAAATGTAAAAAGCTAGTGTGTGGCTGTATGGTATTCATGCTGATTTTTGGTATGTGTGCATGTGGAAAAAAGGAAAAAGCAAAAGAAGCTGCACCGGATCTGGTGCTGGAATTGCCCAAGGAAAAAGAAAATTCAGCGTCCGATTCAGAAGAGACGGTTTCAGGAATGGATGAGGCGACTCAAAATGAAGACATTCCGGAAAAGAAAGGAATTTTGATTGCGATTGACCCAGGGCATCAGGCTCCGGATGTGGATATGAGTGCGAAAGAGCCTAATGCTCCTGGGAGCAATGTTATGAAAGCAAAGGCTACCGGAGGAACAAGCGGAAGGTATTCCGGCATAGCGGAATACGAATTGAATCTTGCTATATCATTAATGCTTCGGGAGGCATTGCAGAACGAAGGATATGATGTGATCATGACAAGAGAAGATAATGAAACTGCAATCAGCAATGCGGAGAGAGCAACCATGGCAAATGATGCGGGTGCAGATATTGCAATCCGGATTCATGCGAATGGAAGTGAAAATAGTTCGGCAAATGGAGCATTGGTTTTAATCGGATCTGCAGGGAATCCTTATGTTGGAAATCTGTATGATGAAAGTAATCGATTAGCACAGGATGTCCTGGACAATTATTGTGCAGCGACCGGAATGGCAAACCAGGGAATTCAGGTGAATGATACAATGACCGGGATTAACTGGAGCAAAATTCCGGTCATCATATTGGAAATGGGATTTATGACCAATCAGCAGGATGATCTGAATATGGCAGACAGTGCATATCGTCAAAAGATGGTTGAGGGAATTGTGTCTGGTGTAAATGAGTATTATCAACAATAAGAAGATGCCAGAGTCAAAAGGTCTAAGCCCACATGAGTTTGCTCATAGGTGGATGAAAGACCTTAGGGCCCGCCCCGATATGAGTATCAAAGTCGGGGGCTTTTGCCCCCGACATCACAAGAAGAAAGAAGGAAAGAAGATGTATTGCCCTTTCTGTGGGAGTGAAATTTCAGACGACAGTACATTCTGCCCGATGTGCGGACAGAGTATTAATTCACCTGATGTGAATGTCAGAAAAGAAGAAAAAGAATCGAAAAAAGCGACAGGAACGATGCACTGGGTGCTGGTTCTGATAACGGTAGTTCTATTATTGGTTACGATGATCGGAATTGGCACTGCTCTTTATCTGCATTTTCGGGATTCCTCAGAAAAGATCAGTCAGGAAATAAAAAAAGACGATTTAAAAAAGGAAGTAAAAAAGGAGAAAGCTGAAGAAGAGACAAAGGATGAAGAAGATCTGAAAGAAGATGTACTGCAGGAGGAAGATGAGAGCAGTGATCTGGAAGATGAATTTTGGATCGATGAGGATACAAAGGCAGATTATAGTGAAAATCTGGATCCGGATCTGTATGAATCTTATGATTCCAAGATTACGGATTTCAAGTTTTATTATCCGGTAGATCTGTATAATGAAGTGTCCGTCGATGAGGATCCGGATCTGGTCAGTTATGGAGAAAACTGCCAGACAATTACATTTGAAGGAAGTGATGGGTCTCAACTGATCTTTTCTCTGACTTCCAGAACAGATGCCCTTTCTATCGAGAATATGACAGAAAATGTATACAATATTGAGAGTAAGGGGTTAGTTGAACCTGAAAAAATTGTAAAATCCTCAGAAGGAGATCATGGGAAGGCAATTCTGACCGGATGGGACAGCTCAGCTCATAACAGTGCAATCTATGACATGACTAAGATCGAAGCCGGATATGTTCTTCAGATGAAAGTGATCTTCCCGGATTATACAAGTGAAAAAGACCGGCTCGAAAAAGCATATGTTACAGAATGTTTATATCGGATGTGCGGCTTTTCGGATTCAAGTCAGCAGGTAAGAAGCTGGGATGAGTTTATGGAGGAAAATTAGATGAAAAGGGCATTTCCAGTGATGGCAGTTTTGTTCTGCTGTATGATTTTCTGTATGACAGGGTGCGGAAGTTCTGAAAAATCCGACAGTGGAGCTAAAGAAGAGAAGACAGTGAAAAAGCAGGAACAGCAGAATGAAAAAGAAGAAGAAAAAGAATCCGAAAAGGAACCGGAGATTTTGCAGTTTGTTGATGTATATGGGCAACAGTATTCAGTAGAAATTAATCAGAACATTGCAAAAAAGCAATATAATGATACATTATTTATTCATGATGGAGACAGATTGACCTATGCAGATGAGAAATATACTTCCAGACTGGGGATTGATGTTTCTTACCATCAGGGAGAGATTGACTGGAAAAAGGTAAAAGCAGCAGGTTATGACTTCGCTTTTATCAGAATTGGATACCGCGGTTATGCAGAGGCAGGAACTGTGAATGCGGATATCCGCTTTGACGAATATATACAGCAGGCACAGAATGCGGGACTCGATGTCGGAGTTTATTTCTTTTCGCAGGCGGTAAATGAAGAGGAAGCGAGGGAAGAAGCAAAGTTTGTGCTGGATCACCTTTCAGGATATAATCTTCAGCTCCCGGTAGTATTTGACCCGGAAAGCATTCTTGATGATGATGCAAGGACAGATCATGTATCAGGGGAGCAGTTCACAAAAAATACAGAAGCATTTTGTAGTGCGATTGAAGCAGCAGGTTATGATGCTATGATCTACAGTAATATGTTGTGGGAAGCTTATGAGCTGGATCTGGAAAAATTATCCGCATATCCGGTCTGGTATGCGGATTACGAATTAAAGCCGCAGACTCCATATCATTTTGAAGTATGGCAATATACGAATCAGGGATCCGTGGACGGAATTAATGGAAGAACAGACATAAATATCCAATTAATCGAAAAGCCTTCAAAATAGGATTGAAGTGTGCAGAGAAAAATAGTATAATCGTTTATGTGATGTCGGGGTCAAAAGCCCCCGACTTTGATGCCTACGGATTGTTTCGTGCTACGCACTCCCACAATCCTACCCGCTATTCGCATATCATGGTGCTTACGCCCCATTTTTATGCTCATATCGGGGCGGGTCCTAAGGTCTTTCACCCACCTATGAGCAAGCTCATGTGGGCTTAGACCTTTTGACCCTGGCATCATTTATGTTAAGGAATTATGAAACTGTATTTCCTGGCAAAGAATTGTGAAAGGATAAGAAATATGTATTGCCCATTTTGTGGAAAGCAGATTCCGGATGACAGCAGTTTTTGTCCGGAGTGTGGAAATGATATAAGAGATTCGTGGGAAAAGCAGCCATATCCACCGGAAATACCCCGGCAGCCTCAGAAGAAGACCGGAGCAGCGAAGATCATTCTGATTGTAATATTGATTCTTTTGGTGATAGCGGCAGGTGTGATAGCGGCCATTATTTTCTTAAAGCCTTCACCAGCAGATAAAGCTGAGACAAAGACCAAGTCTGAGTCAGTAAAGTCAGATAAAGAAGATAAATCAGATAAATCAGCAAAAGATGAAGCGAAAGCCCCGGCAGATGAAGAAGAGGATGAAGAAGAGAAATATGATCCGACAGAAGGCGGGATTCATCGATATGAATTTATTATTGCAGATGTAACGTGGAGTCAGGCGTTTGCCGATTGCAAGAGCAGGGGTGGATACCTGGTGCGTATCAATAGCGAGGAAGAGTATCAGTATATATTGAAGCAGTTAGATGCAGGCTCTTACCAGAAGATCCAGTTTTTCATCGGAGGCCGGAGGGATTCGGGAAGCAGCGAGTATTATTGGGCAGATGAAGATGATGAATTATATGGAGATCAGATTAATACTTCATCATACTGGTGCAGTTCAGAATGGCTGAGTGGGGAACCGAGCTTCAGAGATGGAGCAAATGAGGAAGAATATCTTGATCTTCTTTATTACAAGAATGAGGGAAGATGGACATGGAATGATGCACCGAATGACATTCTTGCAGTAGTTCCATCCTTTTCAGGCAGGATAGGATACATTTGTGAATACGAGGATTGATTGAACTGTCAGAAAACTTCCATGATGAGAATTATGGGAGTTTTTTTGTGCTATTAGAAGGAAAAAAGAACAAGGAGAAAAAGAAAATGTATTGCAGAAAATGCGGTGCCAGGATGAGTGAGCAGGATAGATTTTGTCCTGAATGTGGAACGGAGGCTTCAAAAGGAAATACTCAACAGGATGAGTTAAACGGATTCCCGGGAAATGAGCAACCGCAAGAAAATCCGCGGATGAATAAAAAGACGGTAATTTGGATTTGGATTCTTGCAGCATGGATTTTGCTGATAGCAATTGGAATTTCAGCTTTTTTTATCGTAAAAGGGCAACATGTGAAAAAGCAATATCAGAGTTCGCTGGAAGCAGGTGATAAGTATCTGGAAAATCTGGATTATGAAAAAGCAGAAGATGCCTATCTTCAGGCAATTAAAATTTCACCAAAAGAAAAAGAATCATATGAAAAGTTGATTCAGTATTATGTGGACCATAATGAAATTGATAAAGCGAAGAAGATTGTGAAAAAGGCGAAGAAAAATCTGCCGAAGAGTGAGAGTAAGAAAATTGAGGAAAAGCAGAAAGAGTGGGAGAGCCTGGAAGAATATACCTGGGTAGTAGAGCCGACAATTGAAGCGGATGAGATTTATTACTTACAAGGTGGAGATTTCTTTGAATATTCAGCCAATGAGATGAGAAGGCAGATGGATTCAAAATATGCCGTGATTAAGAAAGGTGATTCATATGGGCTGATCGGTATGGATGGAAAATTGTTGGAGGGAATGGCTTATAAAAGTGTAAAAACAGAAAATAAATATTATAGCGTAATTTTAAAGGAAGAAAAATATGATATAGAAAAAGGAGACATGGAACAGTTATATTATCTGAATGATTCAGATGAGATGATTCCAGGAAGCTCACTCATAGGTGATCCAGAGTTCGCAGAAAAAGGAATGTATTATTATACCTCTAATGAAATTCGCAATTCCATAGAAGATGAGATAGAATTATATGACCGTGAATGGAGAAAAAATTATATTAGTATGCCTGAAGTGGCTATTCCAGTAAAGGAAACCGAAGAAACAATGGCAGATGAGATTACAGAGGGCAAAACGGAGGATAGATATGAGTTTATTGATTCCTCAGATTCTGGATATGGAATCTGGGATGAGGATAAGATGACGACAAAATTCATTTATGATGAATGTGGATCTGAAAGCTCCGGGCTTCTGGCCGTCGAAAAGGATGGAAAATGGGGGTATGTAAACGATCAGGGAAAAGTAATGATACCAATCAAATATGATGCATCCTGGAAACACTATAATGAGACGAACGGTGATAAAGAAAAGGAATTTTGTTATGCAGCGACAGAAGGATATGTCCCACTTGTAAAAGATGGAAAGTGGGAGATGCGGAACAGCAAAGGAGATCTGGTTATTTCGTCAGGTGCATTTGAGGAAATCCTTCCAGTTTATGATGGAAAATGTTGGGTTAAAAAGGATGGAAAATGGGGAATCCTGAAATTGGAAAATGCTAAGATAGATAAGGATTCAGAAAAGGAGGATTCATCAGATACACAGAAGGTTTCCAATAAAAATGCAGATAAGCCGGGGAATACGAAAAAGGAAAATGGATCGTCGCAGGATGATAAAAAGACCATTTCTTCTGAGACATATCAAAAAGTCTATGGACCGCTGCTTGATCAGGCCGGTAACGAATATGGTCAGTCTATGGATTATTTTTTATATGATATTGATAAAGATGGTGTAAAAGAACTGCTTTTATTGAATGGAACGTGTGAGGCAGATTATGTATACAAGATCTATACCATCGGTAATGGAAGTGCCAGGTATATTGATGAGGTTAATGGATCGTGCGTGATGTTCTATGAAGATGAAAATGGAGGGACAGAAAAATATATCATCAGTGTGCAGGCTCGGATGGGATGTGAACGAGTGAGCAAAATCTGGTTGAAAGATGGAAAAGTTTCGACAGAAGAAATTTCCTATAAAGAAGAGGTGGGAATAGATGAAGACTATTATTCTAATCCATATCCATTGGACTATGCAGATGTAACAGATAAGTCATTATTAAAGTAGAAAACTATGGGGAATGAGAAAATGTATTGTGAAAAATGTGGTCATGAGATGAAAAATGGAAGATGCCCCAATTGCGGTTTTCCGGTCGGAGAGCCACAGTGGGAGGAGCAGAAAAGTAAGAAAAAATCAGGGAAGAAGATAGGCATTATCATCTTATCGGTAGTGATTGTTCTGATTTTTGCAGCAGCGATTCTTGCAGCTATTTTTTGGCTCAAGAAAGAAAATACGCAGAAAAAGTTTGATACACATATAGAAAAGGGGCAAAAATATCTGGAAGAAATGGATTATGAGAAAGCTGCGGACAATTATCTGGCAGCAATTGATATAGATCCAAAGGCAGAAGATCCATATATGAAACTGGCAGATTTGTATTTGGAAATAGATCAGCCGGAAAATGCAGCAATCGTATTGAAAAAGGGTGTAAAGAATACAGGCAGCCGGGCGATGAAAAATCGATATGATCTTTATACTTATGTAGATCAAAATCTGATTCCGGAAGAGGGGCAATGTGAAGAAGGCGAGTATGAATGTGATTATTATGAAGGCACAGGATATTGGGCATCGGTAAGTCTTGAAAGCAATCATTCACAAAAAGGCGTCATGAATTGGAAAATTATGGATTTTGATGGAGATGGAGAAGAAGAACTGCTTGTAATTTATCTGAATAATAAGGAAGAACAGGACGGGGGACCATATCAAAATGGAATTTACCTCAGGATGTATGAAAGTGAAAAAAATGAAATTGTCCTGAAAGATGAATACAAAGCATTATATCCGGTCATTGGAGCTGGCGATGAAGAGGATGACGGAATTTTCCTGAAAAAGCACGGGGGAAACATCTATCTGTGTGGAAGTAGTTATGCAATAGCGGATATTTATGCGGATGGAGCAACCATCAGCTCATTTATATTAACCTATGAAGAGGGGGCGTTCGTGCAACAGGCAGGAACAGAAGAACCAATCAGTGGTTCAGAATTTTACTGGTATAGCGGATACTGGGATATGGCAATGATGATGGATGAACTGGATATGACTGAGGATGCAGCACAGGTGAGACGGGATCATATGCCAAGATTTCAGTCCTGGGATGAAGCGGACGAGATGCTGGTCAGAATTACGGGAGAAAATAAAGGATATAAAGAACTTTTGTATGAAGAGACCGGAGAGATTAAATATCTTGGACATGTGGAAGTTTTAGTACAGTTAAGCGGTTTTTAAGAGTGGATGCAATGGAGTTACACGAAGTTGGAGTGTATTAAAAAAATGAATTTGACAATGTGAAAAAGATCGAAATATGGTAAGATAAAATAAAAAAGGAAGGGGAGGAAAGGGATGTATTGTAAAAAGTGCGGAAATGAGATCAGTGACGGAGCAAAATTCTGTAAGTTTTGTGGTGCAGTGCAGGAAACCCAGGCAGCAGGATCATTCCAAAAGCCGCAGAATGTTGATCCGGTAAAAGAGGCTGAACAGCAGCGGCAAAGAGAACGGTTAGATCAGCAGATTGTCAGTCTGGAATCTGAAAGAAAAGCTTTGGAAGAGAAAATCAAGGAAGATCTGCTAAGATTGAGTCAGAAAGTGGTGCTGCCAGCAACGGACTTGCAGCAGAAAAAGTGTCCGAATTGCGGAGGAATGGTAGCAGGAGCAAGATTTTGTCCCAAATGCGGTTATGATCTGAACAGTATAAAAGAAAAGTAAGGGAGGGAAAAATATGTCTTACGATGATATGCCACAGAAGCAGGCAAGGATAGAAGCTCTTAGAGAAGAAAAGGGCAGGTTACAGAAAGTGAGACAGACGATTGCTTTTTATGAAGCAAATGCAGCGAGTGGAAAGGTAAAAAAAGCAGTTCTCCCACAGATGGCACAGCAGATTCAGCCGGCAGAGGGGGCGAAATACAGTACCAACGGTGCAGGAAAAGCTCTTGACCGGGGACTTATGAGATGGATTTTGGGAGGTGGCAGCATTCTGTTGGTTTTACTTCCGTTTCTGAGCTGGATCACGGTTGCGGGATATGATGTGAGTTTTTTTAAGATGGCATCTGGAATAGAAAAGTTAAATGATTTTCTGGGAGCTTTTTCCACTGATGATGTCAGAGTTATGCAGGGGATTTGTATCTTTATATGCTGTGTTATGATTGGAATTGCAGTTGTGAATGGAATTGCGGCATATTGTACTTTGCGTAGTGGAAAGACAGGCTGGATTTATGGAGGAACAATCTATGGTATGGCAGTGTTCGGAGTTCTCTGGCTGTTCGTTCTTTACATCAATATGAAGCTAAAAGAAGCTTTAGGCAGTTATGGTGATTATATTAAGTTTAAGATGACTTTTCCGGCGTGGCTGGCAGTGATTCTTGCTATTGTGCTGTGCGTTCTGAATGCAAATCGTGAAAAGCTGGAGCGTAGTTTTAAAGGAGAGACTTTGTCGGGAGCAAATGCTGTGAGTGGGACAAATCAGGGGATATTGCCGATTACAAATTATTATCCATGGGAAGAACTTCAATTGTGTACGTTACATATGACGGGACATGCAGTGAGAAATATCTGGATGGATTATAAATATGTAGGATGTGCCGGAGAAGTAGATAGGAAATCCGCACAGATTGTTGCAGATATAGTCTTTAAGACGACAAAGGGAGTTTTTATTATTCCGGGAATAAGCTGGTTTATCAGTCAGATACAGAGACAGGGAGAGACAGAAAGAAAATCATTTCAGGCAGTTCCATTTTCAGCACAGGACGTGATCAACGTAGAGTGTATGCTGCGGACAGTAGAAGTCGTGGGAACGGAAAAGAAAATCATTTGTGATGTGAGTGTGGATTCCGGACTGGATTGTAGGGAACTGTTAAATTATCGTGGGCTGTCAGGCCGGCAGTTTGCAGTATGCAAAGAACAGGAATTGAAAGCAGGCAAGATAGATAGCGAGGGAATGTATTGCACATATTAGGAGGAAAAAGGAATGTTTTGTAAGTATTGTGGAGAGAATAATGTAGATGGGGCAAAGTTTTGCAAGAATTGTGGCAAACCATTAATGACGACATCAAGTGCAGACGGTACTGCTGCAGGATATAATCCGGAAATGACTCCGGGATATACACCGACATCACAGCAGAACCATAAAAAGACTGGGATTATAGCAATCGTGGCGATTGTGGCAGCAGTGCTGATCGCTGTAGCAGTGATTTTTTCAATTTTCCATGCGGTAAAAGGACGCAGCCCGGAAAAAACGGTAGATCAGCTTGTGACATCGATGTTTAAACTGGATGCGGATGGCATCATCGATACATTTCCAAAAGAAGCGGTAAACAAGTTAAAAGAAGAAGGAAACTGGGATGATGAGTATGACGACCTTGTAAGTGGCATAGAATCGATCGCACAATCCGTGGGAGAGTATGTTGACCTGGAAAAGATGTGTTCTTATAAGATCACAGAGACAAAAGATGCCACAGAAGATGAGATAGCGGAAATTCAGGAAGATTATGACGATGAAGGAATTGATGTAAAGATTAAGGATGCAAAGATAATGACAGTTGAACTCACAATCAATATTCCAATTTATGGTTCGGAGACAGATTCAGAAGATATCGTAGTGATAAAGATCGGAAATAGTTGGTATATTGATCCAATGAATTTCAGTCTGTAGTTGTAACTGTTGAATTTTGGATATGCAAAAAGAGCCGGTGATTTCAGTATAAAGCTGAGATGACCGGTTTTTTAACTGTCTGGAACAAGGGAAAAAGATCCAGTGAATCTTGTCAGTTATCAAGTATGAGCTAAAATGGTTCGTCGGCTTTTTGTGAAAAAATTATCATTTAAAAAATAAGGAGAAAGAGTGACAAATTTCAGAATCTGTATACGAAAATATACAAAGAAGGAGTCCGGTCATACTGGACTTTTGTTATTTTTGGCGATATAATGTGGATACATATGAAAAAATTATACTTTTAGTGTAAATTTCAAGGAGGAACAAAAAATGGCAAGAAAAATGAAGACCATGGATGGTAATCAGGCAGCAGCTCACGTATCTTATGCGTATACAGAAGTTGCAGCAATTTATCCGATTACGCCATCATCCGTTATGCCGGAGCATGTCGATGAGTGGGCAACAGAAGGCAGAGAGAACATTTTTGGACAGACTGTACAGGTAACAGAGATGCAGTCCGAGGCAGGTGCAGCAGGAGCTGTGCATGGTTCTCTTGCAGCAGGCGCACTTACCACTACTTTCACAGCATCACAGGGACTCCTGCTCATGATTCCTAACTTATATAAAGTAGCAGGCGAGCAGCTTCCGGGAGTGTTCAACGTATCTGCACGTGCACTGGCAAGTCACGCACTGTCAATTTTCGGAGATCATTCAGATGTTTACGCCTGTCGTCAGACTGGAGCAGCTATGCTCTGCGAGTCCAGTGTCCAGGAAGTTATGGACCTGACACCGGTTGCTCATTGTGCAGCACTTGAGGGCAAGCTTCCATTCATCAATTTCTTCGATGGATTCAGAACATCCCATGAGATCCAGAAGATCGAGACATGGGATTACGAAGATCTGAAAGATATGGTAAGCATGGATGCAATCGATGAGTTCCGTGCACATGCACTGAACCCGAACCACCCATGCCAGAGAGGTTCTGCACAGAACCCGGATATCTTCTTCCAGGCAAGAGAAGCTTGTAATCCTTACTATGATGCACTTCCGGCAATCGTTCAGAAGTACATGGATAAAGTAAATGCAAAGATCGGAACAGATTACAAGTTATTTAACTATTATGGAGCAGCAGATGCCGAGCATGTGATCATAGCAATGGGATCTGTCTGTGATACGATCGAGGAGACAATCGATTACCTGACAGCAGCAGGCGAGAAAGTCGGAGTTGTCAAGGTCCGTCTTTACAGACCATTCAGTGCTGAGGCTCTGATTGATGCGATCCCGGATACAGTTAAGAGAATTTCTGTACTTGACAGAACAAAAGAGCCTGGATCACTTGGCGAGCCACTGTACTTGGATGTTGTTGCAGCATTGAAAGGATCTAAGTTCGATGCAGTTCCGGTTTATACAGGACGTTATGGACTTGGTTCCAAGGATACAACACCGGCACAGATCGTTGCTGTATATCACAATGATGCAAAAGCTAAATTTACGATCGGTATCAATGATGATGTAACGCATCTGTCACTGGAAGCCAATGAACCACTGGTCACAACACCGGAAGGAACGATCAACTGTAAATTCTGGGGACTTGGAGCTGACGGAACAGTAGGTGCGAACAAGAACTCAATCAAGATCATCGGTGATAATACAGATATGTATGCACAGGCTTACTTTGATTATGACTCAAAGAAATCCGGTGGTGTTACAATGTCTCACCTCCGCTTTGGTAAGAAGCCGATCAAGTCTACATACCTGATCCATCAGGCAAACTTTGTAGCATGTCATAACCCGTCCTATGTTGACAAGTACAACATGGTACAGGAGCTGGTTGACGGAGGAACATTCCTTCTGAACTGTCCATGGGATGCACAGGGACTGGAAGAGCATTTACCGGGACAGGTAAAAGCCTATATTGCACAGCACCATATCAAATTCTATACGATCGACGGTATCAAGATTGGTAAAGAGATCGGACTTGGCGGACGTATCAATACAGTTCTTCAGTCTGCATTCTTCAAGCTGGCCTCCATCATTCCGGAGGAGCAGGCGATCGATCTTATGAAAGCAGCAGCAAAGGCTACTTACGGAAGAAAAGGTGATAAGATCGTACAGATGAACTATGATGCGATCGATGCAGGAGCAAAGCAGGTTGTAGAAGTAGAAGTTCCGGAGAGCTGGAAAGATGCTGCTGATGAAGGACTTGCTACACCGCATATCGAAGAAGGCGGAAGAGCCGATGCAGTTGCATTTGCAAAGAATATTCAGGCAAAAGTAAATTCTCAGGAAGGAAATACCCTGCCGGTATCTGCATTTAATGATTATGTAGACGGTTCTACACCATCCGGTACATCTGCATATGAGAAGCGTGGTATCGCAGTTGATATCCCTGTATGGGATCCGAGCAAATGTATCCAGTGTAACCGCTGTGCATATGTCTGCCCTCATGCAGTGATCCGTCCGGTAGCACTGACAGAGGAAGAAGCAGCTCAGGCACCAGAAGGAATCAAGACACTTGGTATGATTGGAATGCCGGATATGAAGTTTACAATGACAGTATCCGCTTATGACTGTACAGGATGCGGATCCTGTGTAAATGTCTGCCCGGGCAAGAAGAATAAAGAGACCGGAGAAGTTGAGAAAGCTCTGACAATGGCAAGCATGGAAGAAAATGCAGGCGAGCAGAAGTACTTTGATTTCGGTACAGAGATTCCTGTAAAACCGGAAGTTGTTGCCAAGTTTAAAGAGACGACAGTGAAAGGAAGCCAGTTCAAGCAGCCACTCCTTGAGTTCTCAGGAGCATGTGCAGGATGTGGAGAGACTCCATATGCGAAGCTGGTAACGCAGTTGTTCGGAGACAGAATGTACATTGCAAATGCAACAGGATGTTCTTCTATCTGGGGTAACTCCTCACCGTCCACACCATATACGGTAACACCGGAAGGAAAGGGACCTGCATGGAGTAACTCTCTGTTCGAGGACAATGCTGAGTTTGGATACGGTATGTTACTTGCCCAGAATACAATCAGAGACAGACTGAAAGCAAAGGTTGAGAAGATCGCAGAGAAGACAGAGGATGAGGCAGTGAAGGCTGCAGCAGATGAATATCTTGAGACATATACAGTAGGAGCTACAAACGGAACAGCTACAGACAAGCTGGTTGCTGCTCTGGAAGCATGTGACTGTGACTGCGAGGATAAGGCAGATGTTCTGAAGAACAAAGATTTCCTGGCTAAGAAGTCCCAGTGGATCTTCGGAGGAGACGGATGGGCTTACGATATCGGATACGGCGGTGTTGACCATGTGCTTGCAAGCAAGAAGGATATCAATATCATGGTATTTGATACAGAGGTTTATTCTAATACAGGTGGACAGTCCTCCAAGGCTACAAAGACCGGTGCTACAGCACAGTTCGCAGCAGGTGGAAAAGAGACAAAGAAGAAAGACCTTGCAGGAATGGCTATGACATACGGATATGTCTATGTAGCTCAGATCGCAATGGGTGCTGACTTCAACCAGACCGTTAAAGCAATCGCTGAGGCTGAGGCTTATCCGGGACCATCCCTGATCATTGCTTATGCACCATGTATCAACCATGGTATCAAGAAAGGTATGAGCAAGGCTCAGACAGAGGAGCAGCTTGCAGTAGAGTGCGGATACTGGAATAACTTCCGTTTCAATCCGGCAGCAGAGGGCAATAAGTTCTCACTTGACAGCAAGGCACCGAAG
Source organism: [Ruminococcus] lactaris ATCC 29176 (assembly GCF_025152405.1). Lineage (NCBI taxonomy): Bacteria > Bacillati > Bacillota > Clostridia > Lachnospirales > Lachnospiraceae > Mediterraneibacter > [Ruminococcus] lactaris. The sequence goes on along the minus strand of NZ_CP102292.1, from coordinate 2,053,708 downwards.
TCAGAAGGATATCAGGACTTCCTGAATGGTGAGGTTCGTTACAATGCACTCAAGAGAGCAAATCCGGCGAAGGCTGACAGACTCTTTGCACTGAATGAGCAGGAAGCCATGGAAAGATATGATTACCTGAAGAAGCTGGTAGATGTATACGCATCAGAAAAAGAGTAATTGGATTTTTGGACTTTAATCTGACGGGTTGACCGGTCAGGAGAATGGCAGACGGTAATGCAGATACAACTGTAAAGCTGTCTGCCATTTTTGATGCAAAAGTATGTCAGAGAAACTGCAGACATCATGTACTTTCATAAGTACAATTTTATAGATTGCTCTTGCAAATGAGGCAAGCCTGTGGTACAATATGTATTGTTTATCCGTGGGAGGTGTGAAATGGACATTTTAAAGATTGTATTATACATTGTCTTTGTTATAGACTGTATCGCATTATCAGCGATCATTCTTTTACAGGAAGGTAAGTCTGCAGGTCTTGGAACGATCGGTGGTGTAGCAGATTCATATTGGGGACAGAACAAGGGACGTTCTATGGAAGGTGCACTTGTTAAGTCTACAAAGTTTCTTGCGATCCTGTTCCTCGTACTTTCAGTAGTACTGAACCTGAAGGTTTTTAATTAATGACATAAGATGATTCCAGATAAGGCATTCTATACGGTGAGTTATAGAATGCCTTATCTTTTTCTGCCCGGTATTCCGAATGAGAAGTGGAAAGAACTGCCGGAGTTACAATAGGCAGAGCGAGAGCGGGAAATCAGAAATTGAAGAGAAGGAACGCAGGGAAAGAATGCAGGAGTAAAAGCAAAGAGAAGGAACAGAAAAGAAAGAGCAGAGAAAGGAAAGATATGGATCAGACATTTGAAAAGCGTAAAAAGGTCATTTATGATTTTATCTGTGATGATTTTTATGTGCCGATGAAAATAAAAGAGATCGCCATGGTTCTTCAGATCACGAAGGAGCAGAGGAAAGAGCTGCAGGAAGTGCTGGACAGTCTGGTAGAGGAAGGCAAAATTTCTCTTTCCAAGCGTGGAAAGTACAGCAAGGGTCAGGCGAAAAGAATCATGGGAACATTCCAAGCGAACATCCGTGGATTTGGATTTGTTATGGTAGAAGGACAGGAAGAAGATATCTTTATTCCTGCGGAAAATGTAAATGGTGCATTCCAGGGGGATGAAGTGGAGTGTATTATTACAGGTAGTCCAAGCGGCAGACGGCAGGAGGGAAAGATTGTCGGAATTATTTCTCATCAGGTGACTAAAGTGGTCGGATTGTATGAGAAGAGCAAAAGTTTTGGATTTGTGCGTCCGGATAATCAGAGATTCCTGAAAGATATTTATATCCCTGCAGGAAAAGAACTCCATGCAATGACCGGACATAAGGTAGTTGTGGAACTGACATCCTATGGCGGGGAGCATATGAAACCGGAAGGAAAGATCATTGAGATCCTGGGTCATGTGAATGATCCCGGTACAGATATTCTTTCCATCGTGAAAGATTTTGATATCCCTACAGAATTTCCTGAAAAAGTGCTGAATCAGGCTGTTCGTGTGGGAAAAGAAGTATCAGAGGCTGATATGGCAGGAAGAATGGATCTGCGGGACTGGCAGATGGTCACGATCGACGGGGAAGATGCAAAAGATCTGGATGATGCGGTTTCTGTTGTGATGGACGGAGAAAATTACAGGCTGGGAGTTCATATTGCTGATGTGACAAATTATGTGCAGGAGAGAAGTGCATTGGACTGGGAGGCACTGAAACGTGGAACAAGCGTTTATCTTGCTGACCGGGTGATCCCGATGCTGCCACAGACTTTGTCAAATGGAATCTGCTCTCTGAATGCAGGAGAGAACCGGCTTACCCTGTCCTGTATCATGACGGTGACACCGGAGGGCGAAGTTGTGGATCATCAGATTGCTGAAACGGTAATCTGCGTAGATAAAAGAATGAGTTATAACGGAGTGGCAAAGGTTCTTGCAGGGGATGCCGAGGCACTGGAAGCGGATCGGGAGTTTGTCCCGATGATCCTGCGGATGAAAGAATTGTCTGATATTATCAGGGAAAGGCGTGCAAAGAGAGGTTCGATCGACTTTGATTTTCCTGAGACAAAAATCATTCTGGATGAAAAGGGACGTCCTGTTGAGATCAAGCCTTATGACCGGAATGATGCAACAAAGATCATAGAAGATTTTATGCTTCTTGCAAATGAGACAGTTGCAGAGGAATATTTCTGGAGAGAGATTCCATTTCTCTACAGAACGCATGATGTGCCTGACGAAGAAAAAATCCGTAAGTTAGGTACATTTATCAATAATTTCGGTTATAACCTGCATGTAAGAAATGAAGTCAGACCGAAAGAAATCCAAAAGCTTCTGTGCAAAGTTGAGGGAACCCCGGAAGAACCACTGATCAGCCGGCTTGCCCTGCGGTCAATGAAGCAGGCAAAATATACAACAGAAAATACAGGGCATTTTGGACTGGCAGCGAAATATTATACGCATTTCACTTCTCCGATCCGCCGATATCCTGATCTTCAGATCCATCGGATCATCAAGGAAAATCTGCGGGGAAGGCTGACCGGGGAACGGATGGAGCATTACAGAAAGATTCTGACCGAAGTTGCATCTCAGTGCAGTCAGCGGGAGCGGACAGCGGAAGAGTCCGAGCGTGAAGTGGTCAAATTGAAAAAAGCAGAGTATATGCAGGCTCATATTGGCGGAGAGTATGAGGGCGTGATCTCCGGTGTGACAAAATGGGGAGTTTATGTAGAACTTCCGAATACGATCGAAGGTCTGATCCATGTTGCAGATATGAGGGATGACCATTATAATTTTATAGAAGAAACTTATGAGATGGTTGGCGAGCATACAGGAAAGACCTGGAAATTAGGACAGAAAGTACAGATCCGGGTGACAGATGCTGACCGGTTGCAGAGGACAGTTAATTTTGAGTTTGTCTGACTGGCAGATGATTGAACAGAGAGAGGATGTAATACGAAGATGGCAAAGACAGAAAAAAAGCTGATCGCAAATAATAAAAAGGCATACCATGATTATTTTATCCTTGAAAAATATGAAGTGGGGCTGGTACTTCACGGAACGGAAGTTAAGTCTCTGCGTATGGGAAAGTGCAGTATTAAAGAGTCATTTATCCGGGTGGAAGATGGCGAGATGTATATTTACGGCATGCATATTTCTCCATATGAAAAGGGAAATATTTTCAATAAGGATCCGCTGCGTGTGAGAAAGCTACTTCTCCATAAAAAGGAAATTTTAAAGATTTCCGGCAAAATGAAAGAGCAGGGAATTACGGTAGTGCCGTTGCAGGTCTATTTCAGCGGAAGTCTTGTGAAAATGGAGATCGGGCTTGCAAAAGGTAAGAAGCTGTATGACAAGCGTGATGATATCGCAAAGAAAGATCAGAAGCGGGAAGCCCAGCGGGAGTTCAAAGTGAGAAATCTGTAGGGCAGAGCAGGGGGGGCAGGCTTTATAGCTGCCTGCACCCTGGCATCACGACATTTTTATCAGAAATCAATGGCATCTTTTACTGCCTGGATATCACCGGTAAAGATGATTCCGTCCATACCGGCATCTTTCGCTCCCTGGATATTTTTTTCAAGATCGTCAATAAAGAAGCATTCAGAAGGATTCAGATCAAATTTGCGGAAGAAATATTCGTAAATTTCCTGATCCGGTTTTGCCATGTGGATCGGAGCAGAGAACAGGATCCCGTCAAAAGGCTTCAGGATCTCGTGATCCTTCATATAATCTGCAAAGTAAGTCGGTGCATTGGAAAGGAGATAGACCGGGATTCCCCGCTCTTTCAATTCCCGGACAAATGCAAGCGTCTGTGGCAGTGGCTTTGCACAGCCAGGCCATTCACGGAAGAAAAGATCCACGGGATCATAAAGCCTTTCGGGAATCGTACGCAAAATTTCATTTCGATACTCCTGATAATCGATCGCACCGCTGTCCAGTTCAGCCCAGTGTGCATAGATCAGATCGCAGAGATAATCGACATCAGTCGCATCAGTAACAAAAGAACGAATGATCTCTCTGCCGTTAAAAGTTCCAATCACATTTCCAAAGTCAAATACGATATTCTTATATTTCATAGTAAAGCTCCTTTCAGAGAATATTCTCATTTATCATAACAGTGTACAATAAATCGAATAAATTTGCAAAAAATATAGTAAAATCTACGAAACCATATAATACCTATTGACATAGTAGGTTAATGGGGTGTATCATACGCCTATCGAATCTGAACAGGATAAATTGGAGTGAACGATATGATTAAAGTAGAGCATACAAATAAGACCTTTTCAGGAAAATACGGAGAGGTACATGCCTTACAGGATGTAAGCATTCATGTGGAAAAAGGCGATATTTATGGAATTATCGGATTTTCAGGAGCAGGAAAATCAACGCTTCTGCGACTGGTGAACGGACTGGAAACCCCGGACAGTGGAACAGTCATGGTACATGACCAGGATCTTGGAAGTCTGAAAAAGGCAGAGCTGAGAAAATTAAGAAGAAAGATCGGAATGGTATTCCAGCAGTTTAATCTTCTGGATTCCAAAACCGTTTTTCATAATATAGCACTTCCGCTCATCCTTGAAAAAGCACCGAAGGATGTGATTGAGGAGAAAGTAAATGAAGTACTGAGATTCGTAGAACTTGAAGATAAAAAAGATACTTATGTAAGCCAGTTATCGGGCGGACAGAAGCAGAGAGTCGGAATTGCAAGAGCGTTGACTACGACGCCAGACATTCTGCTCTGTGATGAAGCAACCAGTGCACTTGATCCACAGACAACCGAGTCGATTCTGAAGCTGTTAAAAAAGATCAATAAAGAAATGGGAGTCACGATTCTTCTGATCACGCATCAGATGCAGGTTGTGCAGATGATCTGTAATAAAGTGGCAGTCATGGAAAATGGAAAAGTTGTAGAGTCAGGCAGTGTGCTGGATGTATTTGGAAAGCCACAGGCACTGGTCACAAAGCGGTTTGTGCAGACGGTCATCAATGATCAGATTCCGGAGAGCATTGTCAGTCTTGTAAAAGAGCAGAAAGAACATTTCCAGGTAGAGCGTCTGAAATTTATCGGCAGCAGTGTAAAAAGGCCGGTTATCTCGGATATTTGTCAGGTAGAAGGAATTGTCGTCAATATTTTGGGAGCAACAGTACAGGAATTACAGGAGAACGTAATGTGCGTCTTTATTCTGCAGTTGATCGGATCGGAAGATAAGATCTGCGAGGCTGAAAAGCAGATTGATGCAAATGGCGTAATCCGGGAAAGAGTGGAGGTAATCTGATGGAACAGCAGTTTTTTGGAGTATCGCTGGAGAAGCTTTTAACCAGCGGAGGACAGACCCTGTATATGGTCGCTTTGGCACTGATCATCGGAACTGTGATCGGAATCGTGCTGGCACTGATCCTGGTGCTTTGTAAAAAAGGCGGTCTTGCAGAGAATCTGATCCTTTATAATATTGTGAGTATCTACATTAATATCGTACGAAGTATTCCGTTTGTTATTCTGCTTGTGGCAATCATGCCGATTACCCGTGCAATCGTCGGAACAACGATCGGAAGTACGGCAGCACTTGTACCACTGGTCGTTTATATCAGTCCTTATCTGGCACGACTGATGGAGAACAGTCTCCTGGAGGTCAATCCGGGAATCCTGGAAGCTGCTGAGGCAATGGGAGCATCGACCTGGCAGGTAATCCGCTATTTCCTTCTTCCTGAGACATTAGGATCAATCGTCCTTGCACTGACAACCGGAACGATCGGACTGCTTGGTGCATCTGCGATGGCAGGTTATGTTGGAGGAGGAGGTGTCGGAGACCTGGCACTGACATATGGTTATCAGAGAATGAACACCCCACTGATGATCTTTACCGTTGTCGTATTAGTAATCTTTGTGCAGATCCTGCAGCTTGCCGGAAATGCAGTTTCAAGAAAATTAAGACAGCACCGCTAAAGTAAAACTGACAAAGAAAGAGAAAGATTGAAAATAAAGCGAGATTAAAATTAACATAAAAATCGAAAATAAAGCGAGATCGAAAATAAACATAAAGATCAAAAAATGAAAAGGAGTAAGAAATTATGAAAAAGGTATTAGCAGGCATTTTAGTAGCAACAACAGTCCTTGGACTTGTAGGCTGCGGAAATTCAGGCACAAAGGATTCCTCCAAAGACAATGCAGACAAAAAAGAGATTGTTTATGGAAAATCCCAGGGACCATATACAGAGCTTTTTGAAGATGCGATCGTTCCGATCCTGGAAGAAAAAGGCTATACAGTGAAAGGTGTGGATCTGTCAGATCTTCAGACAGCAGATATCGCCCTGAATGATGGAGAAGTAGATGTCAACGTAGAGCAGCATACAGCTTATATGGATAATTTCAATAAGAGCTATGACGGTGATCTTGTAGCAATCAGCCCGATCCCGACTGTACCGGCTGGTGTATATTCAGATAAATATGATTCCCTGGATGATATTAAAGATGGTGCGAAAGTAGCAGTTCCAAATGATGCGTCTAATACAGCACGCTGCTATCTGATGCTTCAGAAGATTGGCTGGATCAAGATTGATGAGAATGCAGATCCGTCCACAGTTACGCAGGAAGATATTGTAGAAAATCCTTACAACATCCAGTTTACAGAGATGAACAGTATGACGATTCCGGCAACGATGGCTGATTTTGATTATGTAGCAATCACAGGAAGTGTTGTATACAATGCAGGGATTGATGCTTCTACAGCACTGGCAAATGAAGACATTCAGGATTACCTGGTTCTTCAGGTCGTTGTAAAAGAAGAGAACAAAGATGCTGACTGGGCAAAAGCAATCGTGGATGCATATCACTCAGACGAATTTAAAAAGTACATGGAAGAAAATAATGACGGATTATGGTGGATTCCTGAGGAACTTCAGTAAGTAAAGGAATTACCGTAAGGGAATCTGAGTAAGCAGAGAACGGAGAGGAGTGGCATACAGTGGATCAGACAGAAGCACTTATTATAGAAACGATCGACCGGCACAGAGAAGAAATCCTTGAATTTGCACGGGATATTTATTCCCATGCAGAGCTTGGATATAAAGAATTTCAGACTTCCGGGAAGTTTGTGAAAAAAATGGAACAACTGGGACTGCGGACTGAAAAGGGATTTGCGATCACAGGAGTAAAGGCGTATCTGAATGAGGATAAAAAAGAAAATGCAAGTCTTGCACTGCTGGGAGAACTGGATGCACTCCGTATCCCGGAGCATGCCTTTGCAAATCCTGAGACCAATGCGGCACATTGCTGTGGACATCATGCACAGATGGCAGGCGTGTTCGGGGCTGCACTTGCACTGACGGTTCCTGAGATCGCTGAGAAACTGGATGGACAGGTTGTCTTCTTTGCCACACCGGCAGAAGAGTATGGAGAGATTGAATTTAAAAACCAGCTCCGGGAGCAGGGAAAGATCCGTTACGGTGGTGGAAAATGTGAACTGTTGAGAATCGGTGCATTTGATGATATTGATCTTTGCCTGACACATCATATCCGTCCGGGAAATGAGATCCTCGTGGGAAGCGGGACAGGAAACGGATTCGTTTCCAAAGTAATCCGGGTACTTGGAAAGGCATCGCATGCCGCCGGGGCACCGGAAAAAGGAGTGAATGCACTTTCAGCAGCATCCCTTGGACTTCAGGCTTTGGGACTGAACCGGGAAACTTTCCGGGATGAAGATTGCGTGCGGGTGCATCCGATCATTACAAAAGGCGGAAACCTGGTCAATGTGATTCCGGATGAAGTTGTCGTGGAGACGCTGGTTCGAGGAAAGACGATCGAAGCATTTACAGATGCAGCCAAAAAGACAGACCGTTCCTTTAAGGCAGGAGCGATTGCAATGGGAGCAAAGGTTGAGATCAGTACTTTACCGGGTTATCTTCCGACGCTGGCAGAAGAGGCACTTCCGGAACTGAAGCATGCGGCAGAAATCAGTGCATCAGGTATACCGGTGATAGAAGCTTCCGGTCATGCCGGAGGATCAACCGATGTAGGAGATGTGCAGCATCTGATGCCGGTTTACACCTTCAATACCGGAGGCGTAAAAGGCGGACTGCATCAGATTGATTTTGAGGTGACAGATGAAGAAGAGGCATATATCGTGACTGCGAAAATGTTTGCACTGGCAGCGTATGGTCTTCTGAAAGAAAAAGCACAGCGTAGCAGAGAACTGGTGGATCAGTATGAGCCGGTCTTCAAAAATTCAGCAGAGTATGTAGAATTTATGGAACAGTTCGATTCAAAAGAAATATTTGAATGATGCGATAAACGAATTTGATAAAGTGAATGGAAGAAAAGAATCTCTTTTACCGGATGAGAGACCGGTGGAAGGGATTCTTTTTTGATTGAAAATGCGGAAATTACAAAATATAATAACAAGGAGAAAGATTGTCTTATCATCTTAGATAAGAAGAAAAGAAGAGAAGCTTATGTGTGATAAAAAATTAAATGAAAAAATGAAATTTCCCACTGCGATTTACCATCTTCCGGGGTTATTTGAATTTTACGAATTGTATCGTGTGTTTCTGCCACTATTCCGTGAGCATAGAGAATATTTTTATGACTGGTGCGAGATCGGCTCAATCTACGGTGCATCAGCCGACTGCCTGTGGGGTGGTGGACGTATCGGGGAAGGAGATTATGATCCACGGGAAGTTCTGGCACTCTTGAAGGAATATGGTATTTCTGCCCGTCTGACTTTCAGCAATTCCCTGCTTCGGAAAGAACATCTTTCAGATGGGAAATGCAACAGCCTTTGTGCTATGTTCGCAGAGAGTGATGCAGTTCAAAATGGAGTGATCGTCCATTCTGATTTATTACTGAATTATCTGAAACGGACTTATCCGAATCTGTATTTTGTTTCTTCTACTACGAAAGTATTGACCGATTTTCAGCAGTTTGTGGAAGAAGTCAACAGGGAAGAGTTCCGTTATGTTGTACCGGATTTTCGTCTGAACAAATCTTTGCGTCAGTTAGATACGCTGACAGAATCACAGAAAGTCAAAGTAGAATTTTTATGCAATGAATGTTGCTGGTCGGGATGTAAAGAACGAAAGCGATGTTATGAAGTGGTCAGCCGGCAGAATCTTGGGGAGGAATGTCCGGATCACCGATGTGCCGCACCAGATGGGGCGGAAGGATATCAATTTTCCAAAGCGATGAAAAATCCGGGATTTATAGGAATCCAGAATATAAAAAATACCTATCTGCCAATGGAATTTACTAACTTTAAAATTGAAGGAAGAGGACTTGGCAGTGCATTGATCCTTGAATTTCTGCTTTATTATATGACGAAACCCGAGTATCAGATCCACGTCAGGGAAAAGGTTTATCTGGACAATATGCTGGATCTCTTTTAAGGAGAAAATTGCTGACCTGATGCAAATGTATTTCAAAAGTTCTTGAAAAAAGTCAGTTTTTCGTGTATAACATGGTATGTATAGTTACATATGCTATGCAAATTACTCATAGTGAAAGAAAATAAAAAGAACAGGAGATGAATTGTTAATGAAGACAAAGAAGAAATTCTTAACGATTCTGCTGACGGTATGCCTTGTCATGGCAATGATTCCAATGACAGTGTTGGCAGCAGATGAAGTGCAGGATTCAGATACCTGGGATGGCAGTGTTGCTACTGCATTTGCAGGTGGAACCGGTGCGGCGGAAGATCCATATCAGATTTCCAGTGGGGCAGAACTGGCATATCTTGCAAGTGCGGTAAATAGCGGAGAGAGTTATGAGGATAAATATTTTGTCCTGACGAAAGATATCGATCTGAACGGATTATCCTGGACACCAATCGCAAATTCTTTTTCCGATGCTTTGTTCGGAGGTTCAGATTATTCTATGTTTTCCGGAAATTTTGATGGAAAAGGACATATGATTTCCAATCTGACTATCGGAACAGCAAGTACACCGGCAGAAGGAGATGTATTTGGATTATTTGGTGCAGCAGATGGGAAGATCAGTAACGTGAATCTGAATCACGTTTCTATAAACGGTGTGGCAAAAAAAGTTTCCGGTTATGCAATCGGACTGGCTGGAGGACTTGCAGGTTCTGAAAGTGGAGGAATTGAAAACTGTCATGTGACGGAACTTTCAATAAATATGACTACACCGGAGAATGGCAATGCGGCTGCCTATTGGATTGGAGGACTTGTGGGTGCTTTTGACGGAACGCAGGGAATTAAAGAATGTAGTGTATCCGGTAATATTAATGAAGCATCAGGTAAAGGTTCAATTGGTGGCCTGATTGGTGAGCTGGGAGAAGCGTCGGAAATTTCATACAGCAGAGCGGATGTTTCACTGGATGTTGAAGCAAATGCTCGTGGTGGTGCAGATGTCGGAGGCTTTATCGGCAAGGGAAATGGTAACAAAAATGAAGAAACTGTTATCAAGAATTGTTATGCCACCGGAAATGTAACGGGCGGTTCCTATATCGGAGGCTTTGCCGGAAGTCTTTGGGGGCTGAATATCAAAAATTGTTATGCTACCGGAAATGTGACACAGGCAGTTGCTTCCATGGCATCTTTTGTTGGAACAGATGCTTCAGCAGGGTATGGATATGGTTCTGTTAAAAACTGTTACTCGACGGGAAGTGTAATCGGAACTGTTGCATATCGGTATGCGTTTGCTATGCAGGATGCAACAGAGAGAAGTGAAATTACAAACTGCTATTTTGCGGACAGTAATTTGGAAGTTAAAAATGCACATGAAGCTGCGGTCGCAAAATCTTTGACTGAAATGACAACAGAAGATTTTACTGCCGTACTGAATGCGGATGATAAAAATAATGGTTGGACTTTTGTAGAAGGCAGAACACCAATTTGTGGAGCAGAACCTGCAGATTACAGTGCTGTTGATGCAGCATTGGAATCTATTCCATCAGATCTGACAGTATATACTGATGAGTCTGTTGAAGGACTGAATGTAGCGACAACAAGTGTTGTCAGAGGAAGAGTGATTGCAAGACAGTCAGAAGTAGATGAAATGGCGAAAGCGATCGAAGAAGCAATCGCAGCATTGGAATATAAAGATGCGGACTACAGTAAAGTCGAAGAGGCAATCGAAAAGGCGAATGGCCTGAACAAAGAGGACTACAAAGATTTTACAAAAGTAGAAGAAGCAATCAACGCAGTTGTCCGTGGTAAGAATATCAAAGAGCAGGCAGAAGTAGATGAGATGGCAAAAGCAATCGAAGATGCTATTGCAGCTCTTGAGAAGAAACCGGCACAGGCAGGAAGTAAGACAGATCAGAATACGAAGACAAATACAAAGACAAATACAAAGACAAATACAAAGACAAATACAAAGACAAATCCGAAAGCAGATAGTTCAGGCATTCCGAAGACTGGCGATCATGAAAATGCAGGACTGATGCTTGCAATGCTGTATCTTAGCGGAGCGGTAATAGCAGGATCAGTTGTAATTTGGAAAAAGAAAAAGTATAGAGCCTGAGAAGAAAAGTAAAAAATGAAAGGCAATAAAAGAAGTTGGGAACGTACGTTGTGACGTTTCCTTTTCTTTTGAAAAAACTGAAATATTACAGAATTTATTGCCCCCGACATCTTAAAAAGAAAGAGGAGAAAAAATATGGATCAGATAAAAAGAAGAGATGCAGGAATTGCATACATAGCGGATAAAGAAGTGATGGAGCAGCAAAAGCGTGCGAGAAAGCTGACTCAGGAATTGAATACGGTTGACCGGAGCGATTTTGAGAAAATTGAAAAAATTGTAAAAGAATTACTTGGAAAATCAGAAGGTGCTTTTATCAATCCTCCGTTCTATTGCGATTATGGATTTAATATCGAAGTCGGAAAGAATTTTTATGCAAATTATAATTGTACAATTTTAGACGTTGGGAAAGTTACGATCGGAGATAACTGTATGTTTGCTCCGAACGTGGCAATTTATACGGCAGGACATCCAATCCATCCGGATTCCCGAAATAGTATGTATGAGTATGGAATCCCGGTATCCATTGGTGATAATTGCTGGCTGGGAGGAAATACGATTGTCTGTCCCGGAGTGAAGATTGGAAATAATGTAGTGATCGGAGCAGGGAGTGTGGTGACAAAAGATATTTCCGACTGGTCTATAGCAGCAGGAAATCCATGCAGGGTGATCCGCACGATCACAGAGGAAGACCGGAAATATTATTATAAAAAGAATGAGTTTGATGAAGATGCCTGGAAGGATCTGACGGCAAGGGGATTTGGCGGCCTGGAATAATGTTTCTCAACAGGAAAATTTATAAACAGAGAGTTGTTTCTAACAAAAAGGTATGCTAATATTTCATCTATAACAATCAGGTTTGAACCAGAACAGATGGAGGGACTGACATGAAACTTTACTATGATCATCCGGCAGAAAACTGGCATGAAAGTCTTCCGCTTGGAAATGGGCGGATAGGTGCCATGGTTTATGGTGGAACGAAGAAGGAAATACTTGCATTAAATGAAGATACACTCTGGTCAGGGTATCCTGAAAAGACGCAGAAAAAACTTCCTGAAGGATATCTTGAAAAAGTAAGAGAACTGACGGAAAAAAGAGAATATCAGAAGGCGATGGAATATCTTGAAGAGTGCTTCAGCAGTTCAGAGGACGTTCAGATGTATGTTCCTTTTGGAAATGTATATATGGAAATGCTGGACGGGACAGAAGAAATTTCGGATTATCACCGGGAACTGTGCCTGGATACAGCAGAAGTGAGGATAACTTATAAAAATCAGGGAGCTTTGGTGGAAAAGTCCTGTATTGTCAGTCAGCCTGCACAGGTATTGGTTTATAAGATCCGTTCTGAAAAAGCCTTTTCACTGAAGTTGTATGTGGAAGGAGGTTATGCCAGGGAAAGCTGTTGCACGGATGGGATTCTGAAGACAAAAGGGCAGTGTCCGGGCAGAGTTCCATTTACCGTAGGCGAAGGTGGCTCGGAAAAAGCTGTTCCCGTATTCCCGGAAGAGCCGGAAAAGCAGGGAATGTGCTACGAAGGCTGGGGAAAGATCGTCACAGACGGAAAAGTAAACGAAGCAGGCAATGCAGTTATTGTGGAAAATGCAGAGGAAGTAACGCTTTATTATGGGATCCGTTCCAGCTTTGCAGGCTTTGACAGACATCCGGTTATAGAGGGCAGATGTCCGGAAGAACTTTTAAAGGCAGATTTTGATTGTACTGGGAAAAGTTATGAGGCTTTGCGAACGGAGCATCTGAAAGAGTATCAGAAGTATTATAAGAGAGTGTCCTTTTCTCTTGGAGAAAAGGATGAGTATGCAGAAAAAGACCTCCGGCAGCGTCTGACAGATTTTCAGGATCACCCGGAAGATGTAGGATTGAATGCTTTGCTGTTCCAGTATGGAAGGTATCTTCTGATCGCAGCTTCAAGACCGGGAACGCAGGCAGCCAATCTTCAGGGAATCTGGAATGCAGAGTTAGTGCCACCGTGGTTCTCAGATTATACGATCAATATCAATACCGAGATGAATTACTGGCAGACAGGTCCGTGTAATCTGGAGGAAATGGGAGAGCCGCTGGTAAGGCTCTGTGAAGAGATGGCAGCAGATGGAAAAGAGACTGCGATGCATTATTTCGGAAAAGAGGGAGTCTGCAGTTTCCATAATACGGATCTTTGGAGAAAGACGACACCTGCTGATGGAAGAGCTGAGTGGAACTTCTGGCCAATGGGTTATGCCTGGCTTTGCCGGAATCTTTATGACCAGTACTTATTCACAGAGGATCGGGCATATCTGGAGCGGATTTATCCGGTATTAAAAGAAAATGTACGTTTCTGTGTGGAAAGTGTTGTGGGGACAGCACAGGGTTATGCGATGTCACCGGCAACGTCACCGGAGAATGATTTCCTTTTCGGAGAGGAAAAGAAAGAAAAGCTCACGGTAGCACAGTATACGGAAAATGAAAACGCGATTGTAAGAAATCTTTTGAGAGATTATCTGGAGGCGGGCAGGATTTTGGGAATCCGGGATGAGCTGACCGGACAGGCAGAAAAAATCTTTGAAGAGATGGCAGCACCTGCTGTTGGAAGTAACGGACAGATCCTTGAATGGAATGAAGATTTTGAAGAAGCAGATCCACATCACCGCCATCTTTCCCAGCTCTATGAGTTGCATCCGGGAAGAGGGATTACCGAGAAAACACCGGAGCTTTATGAGGCTGCGAGAACCAGTCTTTTACGGAGAGGGGATGCCGGAACAGGCTGGAGTCTGGCATGGAAGATTCTGATGTGGGCAAGAATGAAAGACGGAGTACATACCGGAAAGCTGATGAATGAGATCCTCCATTTGGTAGAGCCAAAAGAGTCTATGAATATGGCGAACGGGGGCGGAGTTTATGCAAATCTGTTCTGTGCCCATCCGCCTTATCAGATTGATGGAAACTTCGGTTATACTGCCGGTGTGGCAGAAGCCCTGCTTCAAAGCCATGACGGAGTGATCACGATTCTCCCTGCATTGCCTGAAAAATGGACAAAAGGAGAAATAAGCGGTCTGAAAGCAAGAGGTAATATTACTGTGAGCATTCGCTGGGAAAATGGAAAAGCAGAAGCCTGGCTTTCTTCTGATACAGAGAAGAAAGTTACTGTGCGTATTGGAAAAGGCAGTGAGAAAGAAGTTTTACTGAAAGCCGGAGAACTCTGCATGATAGCAGAATAAAGCTGGAAAATCCTGGTAAATAACAGGACTGAAAAAGAAAAATAGAACGAAAATAGAAAAGAATGCACAGAGCGGTTTTGAAAAGAACTGTTCTGTGCGTATTTTTTTCTGTTAAAGTGAAAAAAAGAAGTTAAGTAAGGAGATAAAATGCCTTGACATAGATAGATGTTCGATATAATATATAGATAGACGATATATAGACAATCGATATACAGGAAAGGGGAGATTGTAGTGAAAATTGAAAAATCATTAGTTTCAGGGAGCATGATGCTGTTGATCCTGCGGCTGCTGGAAGAGAAGGATATGTATGGATACGAGATGATAGAAGCTTTGCGGGAAAAATCGCAGAATGTCTTTGAACTGAAAGCGGGAACTCTGTATCCGCTCTTACATGGGCTGGAAGAGAAAAATTTTGTAACGTCCTATGAGCAGAAAGTAATGGGAAAGGAACGAAAGTATTACAGACTTACGGCAGCAGGACATGGACGTCTGGAGGAAAAAAAGGAAGAGTGGAAGGCATATCAGAAAGCGGTGACCGATGTACTGGCGATGGAGGGGCTGGGATGAAAAAAGAAGAATATCTGCGGTGTGTGACGGATCAGATCCGTTGTAAAAAGGCATGCCCAGGCATAGAAAAAGAACTGGAGGATCATATTACTGATCAGGCAGAAATGTATTTGAAAAAAGGGATGACAGAAGAGCAGGCATTAAAAAAAGCAATCGCGGAAATGGGAGATCCGGTACAGGTTGGGGTAGAGCTTGACCGGATCCACAGACCACAGATGTCCTGGGGACTTGTATTGCTGGCAGGGATACTGGGAATCATCAGTATCGTTTTGCAGTATGGATTGAAAAGTCATGGATATGAAATGGGATTTCCACAGAGGCAGTTACTGTTTACTGTAGTTGGATTTGTTCTGATGTTGGGCATTTATTATCTGGACTACAGTATACTTGGAAAATATGGAAAATGGATGGCAGGGGTCTTTCTTGCATTGATGGGGCTTACCATTCCATGCCGACTGTATATGGGAGGAGCGGGAACGTATCTCCGGCTCGGAAATATGGCAGTGTCTGTACCACTGCTGATGTACCTTTATGTTCCTTTGTTCGGAGCAGTATTATATTCCTATAGAAGAAAAGGCTATGAAGCATTATGGAAGATCGCTGGGTGGATGATTCTTCCGGTAGGACTGGTAGTGCAGAGTGCATCGCTGATTCATGCCGCTCTCCTGGCACTGGCTCTTCTGATGATGGTTACGATCGCAATTCAAAGAAGCTGGTATGATATATCCAAAAAGAGGACCCTATTTGCTTTATGGGGAGGCGGTACCGCATTTTTTATAACAGGAAGTGTCATAATTTTTGAAAAAATATTGAAAGCGTATCAGCAGGAGCGGATTCAGGCATATTTTGATCAAACAGGTATTTACGGCTATATGCAGAATCAGATTGCAGGAGTTTTTCGAGAAAGTAAAATGCTTGGAAAAAGTATTTCAGGTATGAAGATCCTTGAGAGCAACCTTGCAGGATTTAACGGAGAGCTGATCTGGATGAGCCTGATTGCCTGCTTTGGTATTATAGCGGGAATGATTGTGGCAGGTTTATATGTTATGCTGATATGGAAAATTTTCCGGATTTCGGGAAAGCAGTCAAATGAACTTGGGAAAATGATCGGATATGGTTGTGGACTGGTATTTGCCGGTCAGATTGTATACAGTTTTCTGATCTGCTTAAATATTGTACCGGAAATGCCTGTCATTCTTCCATTTTTGTCATATGGAGGAAGTGGAACGCTGCTTTCCTATATTTTGATGGGACTCGTGCTGAGTGTTTATCGGTATAAAAATATTCCGCTTGAGTCACAGAAAAGGAAATCTCTGAAAATCAGGATTTCTGTGGAATAGAAAAGCAGAATAGATCAGTGATTTCTGTGGAATGGAAAAGCAGGATACATCAGTATTTCCTGTATACAATGAGCCAGAAGTCCGGGACAGCTCGGAAGTCTGGCTTATTGTATACAGGAGCAGTGGGAACTTTGGAGAAATTTTCGTTTTTACAAACTGGAAGTTGTACTTATGCACAGGCAATCAAGCATCCCGTTTAATCAAAGCGGCATCGGAGTCCGGGCAATCACAATGACTGCCAAAACAGCACCCGCAAACGCTGCTGCGCCGATAACTGCCGCCGTTTTTTTGCTGAAGTTCTTCTTTACTGCCTTACAGATTAGCATGGCACAAACCACGCAAACAGCCGCAGCCGCAAGCACAATGACCAGCGTCTCCCATAACCATGAAAGTTCGTATAATATTCTCATTCGCTCACCATACCTTTCTCTGGCAAACTGGAAGTTTTATTTCCGTTTCCACGTCATTATATACTCTTTTTCACCAGTATTTTCATCAACATTCTCACTCTGAATGTTGAAATCCTCTTTTTGATAAAAATTAACTGCTCGTATATTCTTTTGATATACGCTCAGGCTTAATTGGTTCTTGATGTTTTTTACATAACACATCAAAAGGTTGCCTATCCCCTTAGACTGCTCTTTACTGGAAACAAATATTCCCTCAATATACTTATCACTCAATCCTACAAAACCTTGGATTTCATTTTTTTCCTCATACACGTATATCTCTGACTGTGAAAGCATTTCTTTCACTATACTAAAATTGTTCTGCCAGTATTGTTTGGAAATAAAATTATGCACTCTTATATTAGTATCAAGCCAAATATCTGCAACTCTGTCTATATCTGCTCTCTGCATTCTTCTAATCACTTATAATCCTCCAGCAACCTTGAAGTTATCTTTCTTTTCGCTTGTCCTGCTCTAATGCAATAAATCCAGCGGTAACAGCAAGGGCAAGCATAATATCATGTTCGCCTAATGGGTCTGTTACTATGGAATAAATCAAAAACACCGCACAAACCAGCAATACTGCCAATATAATCCCACGAACAATTTTTCTTTTTTCCATTGCATAACGCTCCTTTACAACTTACGATTTTCTCAACCGCGAACGTTTTCGGAAACAGGTCGATGTGCTTGTCCCTACATATATAATGGAACCGCACATATTATTCAATCGTCTCCACTCATCGCTCTGAGGGAACATGTCCGAAAATATGAGATTTCCCATCCACTCGACCTTATTTCTCAGGTGTTGCACAATCAAAGATAGTCTTCTGTGCGTCTCAGCTGGGTATATGGCTTCTTATTCCGCAAATCGGACGATTCTTTCAGATCCACTTCTGCGTAGAGCCCCCCTTCTTCGTCACCGGCCTTACAGATCAGATTCCCATAAGCATCGGTTACCAAAGATTCACCGGCAAACTGCATGTCGTCCTCTGTGCCTACCCTGTTGCACATAGCGATGGCTACAGAATTCTGAAACGCCTGCACCCTGATTTCCCACTCAAACATCGTGAGTGGCTCTGCCTTTTCGTTAACGGTCGGCACAAGGATTAGGTCGGCACCCATCAGTGCTTCTGTCCTGATACTCTCCGGATAATGCCGATCAAAGCAAACCACGATTCCTATCCTGCCTATGTCCGTATCGAACACATGGAATCCGTCATTGGATGGCGTGTAGTAATCCTGCTCGTAGAAATGCTCCGCCTGTGCGACATGTACCATCTTCTGAATACCAATGATCTCGCCGTCACGCCCAATCAGAATACTGGCATCATAATCGTGCCCGCCTTCACGCAGATAAACATTTGGAACTGCCATGATATGATTTTCCCTGCAGGCTGCCTGAAATGCCTGTATAATCTCGCCGTCAAGTTCACAGGCATATCCGGAAACGTCCTGTCCGGGATATTGCGGGAAGAACTCTGTCAGCTGCACTTCTGGAAAAAGAATCAGGTCAGCACCATTTTCTGCTGCCTCTTTGATTGCTGAGATCCCGGCATTCAGATTTTCATTCACGCTTCCTTTATTTTTATTTTGGAATAAAGCAATTCTTGCCATAGTTTATTATCCTCCTGTATATGCATCATCGACGCTGTTCTTAAAATTCTGCTTTGCCAGCCACTCGTGCTCTTCATCATTCTCCGGAATATCGATAATGCCTTTTCCCCCTGTATCAGCAAGGCTTACTCTGTAGTTTTCTTTTCGCAAGAAATCGCACAGCAGTGTACCTATTTCTTTGTTGTCCTCTACTATGATTATATCTGGCATTGTTCCGCCTTTCTCCTATAAAATATATTCCATCTGGCGTTCCTTTGTCTTAAGCCCCATCTTCTCATAAAATTTCTCTGCAGATGTGTTTCCACTCCATACATTGAGGGTGACCTCGTAGCAACCGAGACGCTTTGCCTCACTCTTTACATGTTCAAAAAGCTGCTCTCCGATATGCTGTCCTCTGGTCTTTGCATCTACACACAGATCATCTATGAAAAGTGATGTAAACGGCACCATGTTGTTGGAAAACGGCTGCTGTCTTATCTGACAGAATGCGTATCCCATGCAGATATCATCATCTCCTGCCGCAACATATATCGGCTTTGTATCGTCCTTTATCATATCTGCAAGCTCTTCATTTGTATATTTTGTCGTTCCTGGGATAAAAATATCCGGTCTGATATCGGCATGGATCTGAAGCACCTGCTCTAACAATTCTATAAGTCTTGGTATGTCTTTTTCCTGTGCTCTTCTAATATTCATTTTTGAGAATCATCCTTCCTGTTGTGGTTTATATGTTGATCTACAATAAATCAATTCAATGTTATATCTGATTACATTTCAGAATAAATCCAGCATATTATCGAGATAAATGTGCTCTCTGACATGTATCTGATACGGTGGCTTCGTCATATAGTAAAGCAGAAATTCAAGTATCATGACACTTCCAAGCCCTCTGCCCTCTATTTTAAAATTGCTAAAGCCCATTGGCAGATAAGTGTTCTTTATATCATCTACTCCTATAAACACCGATTTGTTCAATTCATATCCGAATTATATCATAAAAAATAACGACACTGTATATCACTTTCGCAACATACAATGCCGTTACTTTTATTTTTTTCGATACACCAAACAAAACGTATTCCTGTATACGATAATATCACATACAGAGTTCGACATGTTCAGCCTGAGTGGACCTGGCGGGAATCGAACCCGCGTCCAAAAACCTGTCCCATGTACTTCTACTATCATAGTTAGTTCTTTAACATTCCCTCTGCCGCACGAAAACTAACATCCTTACGGGGTCAGTAGCTTCATGATACGCCTGACGGTTCAAAGCTTTGCCGCCATCGTTTCTCACAGGATCGGTGCCAGATTCCTGAAGTGTGAGTGCTTCAGGGCTGACATGCAGCATTTAGGCTGCAGCTAATTCGAAATTATCGTTAGCGTTTAATTTTAAGTTTGCGATTTGACGCATCTGCCTGCGGATAGCTTCTCCATCTTCGAGATCCCTGTCGAAACCAGTACAAGCCCGAATCACTGGAAATGTACATTCCCATGTACTGTTAATATACGACCGTCCTCAGTCGTATATTATAAAATATTACAATCCTGAAGAAATGTCAAGAAAAAATTAAAAATATTTTAGATATTTTTCAGATATATTCTGATGAGTTTGTTGGTGATATATGTTAAGATAGATTTAACATATATCAGCAGATCCGTTTACGGGATTGCGGAGAAAGGAGTCCGTGATCTTACAGGAAATAAAAAGTAGCAGAAAAGAGGAATCAATATGCCGACGACCTATGCACACTACAGATTTGGAAAAGAAGTGACGGAAGCACTTCCGCGGGGACTACAGAATACCATTGAATATCATAGAGACCTTTATGATATCGGACTGCATGGACCGGATATTCTCTTCTATTATAAAGCATTGAAAAGCCACCCGGTTAATCAGCAGGGGCATACAGTACATGAGAATTTCGCGGATACATTCTTTGAACATGCAGTGAGTGTGATTGAAAAGGCAGAAGATCCGACTGCGGCAAGAGTGTACATTTATGGTGTGATTTGTCACTTTGCACTGGACAGTGAATGCCATCCTTATATAGAAAAGATGATCCGGGAGAGTGGAATTTCACATTGTGAGCTGGAGATGGAATTTGACCGGATGCTGATGAGTGATGATTTTATCAATCCGGTACGTCATCTGAATACAAAGCATATCCATCCGACTATGCGGAATGCAAAGATCATAGCTCCGTTTTTTGAAGATGTGACACCTGAGGAGATGCAGAGATCACTGAAATCCATGATCTTTTATCATAAGCTTTTTCTTGTACCGGAACCGGCAAAAAGAAAGGCACTTTTTATGGCAATGAAGGCGATTGGAAAGTATGATGCCCTGCATGGAATCGTGATGAGTCTGGAGCCGAATCCGGCATGCCGGGAATACTGTATGCTTTTGAAAAGGCTGTATGCAGGGGCAGTACCGCTTGCGGCAAGTCTGATCCTTCAATTTCAAAAAAGACTGTTCAATGGGCAGCAGTTACCGGAAAGATTCCACAGGACTTTTGGGGCGGGAACAGACTGGGAGAAACTGCGTTTATAGTAAAAGGAGGCTTTTATGAGTTTTGTGATATTAGATGAGATCACCAAGACATATAAGATGGGAGAAGTAGAAATCCATGCGGTTGACCATATCAGCTTTTCGATAGAAAAGGGAGAATTTGTAGTTATTGTAGGACCAAGTGGAGCAGGAAAGACGACGGTGCTGAACATTTTGGGAGGAATGGATACAGCAACCAGTGGAAAATTGATCGTAGATGGACAGGATATTACGTCTTATGATTCGAAAAAGTTGACAGGATACAGAAGGGACGATATTGGATTTGTATTCCAGTTTTATAATCTGGTCCCGAATCTGACTGCAGTGGAGAATGTAGAGCTGGCTCTTCAGATCTGTAAGGATCCACTGGATGCGGAGACGGTTCTGGAAGAAGTGGGACTTGGAAAAAGGCTGAAAAATTTTCCGGCACAGCTTTCAGGAGGGGAACAGCAGAGGGTGTCAATCGCGAGGGCACTTGCCAAGAATCCCAAGCTTTTATTATGCGATGAGCCGACAGGAGCATTGGATTATAATACAGGAAAGGCGATTCTGAAACTTCTGCAGAACATGTGCAGGGAGAAAGGGATGACCGTGATCGTGATTACGCATAACCAGGCACTTGCACCGATGGCTGACCGTCTGATCCACATTAAGAACGGTCAGGTTTCAAAAATGCAGGTGAATGATAATCCGGTGTCGATTGATGAGATTGAATGGTAAATCAAAGAAATTGATCGACGAGATCGAATGGCAGATGAGAGAAGTCGCATGATAGATGAATGAAATGAGAACAGAATGGTAAGGTGACCAGATGAAAAAGAAAGCACTGAGAAAAGATTTTTATATGGAGATCCGTAAAAGTATGGGGCGGTTTTTGTCCATCTTTTTTATCGTTGCGATCGGCTGTGCCTTTTTTGCGGGAATCCGTTCATCAGAACCGGATATGAGGTATTCGGGAGATGCTTATTTTGACAGGAAGAATCTGATGGATCTTCAGGTGATCAGTACAATGGGACTGACAGATGAGGATGTTGAGGCAATAGAGAAGCTGGATGGGATCGAAAAAGCGGAAGCAGGATATTCAGTGGACGCACTTTGTACAGAGGGAGACAATCAGATCGTCATGCATGTCATGTCGCTGCTTCCGTCCATGAATCAGGTGCAGGTGGAGAATGGAAGACTGCCTGAGAAGTCAGACGAATGTGTGGTGGATGCAGATTTTCTCTCAAAAAGCACCTTGAAGATCGGAGACCGGGTGACACTATCAAGCGGGACAGACAAACCGGTTACGGATTCTCTGAAGGAGGATACTTTTACGATCGTAGGAAGTGTGAGCAGTCCATGTTATATTGGATTTCAGCGTGGAAGTACGACGATAGGAAGTGGAAATATCAGTGCCTTTTTATGTGTACCGGAGGAAAGCTTCTGCATGGAAGTATATACGGAAATTTATGCACAGGTCAAAGGAGCGGAGAAACTGACTGCTTTTACAGATCAGTACGATCAGCGGATCGACTCTGTCATGAAAGAAGTAGAAGCCATCAAAGAGGAGCGGGAGAAGGCACGGTATGATGAAATCGTGACAGAAGCTTCGGAAAAGCTGGCAGATGCAGAAAAAGAGATTACGGATGCAGAGGCTGAGCTGGAGCAGGGAAAGGCAGAAGCACAGGAGAAGCTTACAGCAGCAAGGGAAAAGCTGGAAAATGCACAGAAAGAGCTGGAACAGGCGAAAAAAGAACTGGCATCGTCTCAGGCGAAGATTGCCTCATCCAAAGAAGAACTGGAGCAGGCACAAAAAGAATTAAATGAGTCTTCCGGGAAGATTGCGGCAGGCGAAAAAGAACTGAATGAAAAGAGCATTGCACTGGCAACTTTAAAGGAACAGAAGGATACATTGCAGGGGCAGCTTGCAGCATTGGAGCAGCAGAAAGAGGAATTATCAGGTCAGAAGACAACGCTTGAAGCACAGAAAAGGACGCTTCAGGAAGGTCAGAAAAATCTGCTTGATACGCAGGCGGTCCTGCAACAGCAGATTTCCCGGTTGAAAGCGGAAAAAGAAGACCTGAATGCAGAAGGAATCCGTCTGTCAGAAGAAAAGGAGACTCTGCAAAAAGAATATGAAGAATTAAAGAGTCAGTATGAAGCATCCGGTGATACGAAGATACTGAAGCAGGTTGAAGCAAAGAAAGCACAACTGGATGAAGTCAATGCCAAAATTGCAGAAAATAGTGCAAAAATAGAGCAGAATAAGACACTTTTGGAGACAGTGGAAAGTCAGATGGATCCGTTGGAAGAAAAGCTGGTTCAGATGAAGAATGGACTGGAGCAGACGGAGACGGCACTGGAAAAGATTTCGGCAGGTCTTTCTGAGATAGAAGCAGGACAGGAGCAGATGCAGACCGGACTTACCCAGATGGAATCTTATATTTCTTCAGGAGAGTTTCGGCTTCAGGCGGCAAGAGAACAACTGGAATCCGGAAAAAATCAGATTCTGTCAGGACAGCGTCAGATTGAAGATGCCAAAAAAAGGATTGCTGATGGAGAAGAACAGATCCAGGCCGGAATAAAGCAGATTCAGGATGGAGAAACCGGGCTGGCTGATGGATGGATAGAATATCAGGACGGGGAGCGTCAGGCAAATGCGGAAATTGCAGATGGAGAAGCACAGATCGCCGATGCAAAAGTCCAGTTGGCGGATGCAAAGAAAGAGATTGAACAGATAGAAAAGCCGACCTGGTATATCTATGACCGGTCGCATTTGCCGGAATATTCAGGCTATGGAGATAATGCGGACAGGATGAAAGCAATCGGGGAAGTTTTTCCATTGATTTTCTTTCTGGTTGCAGCACTGATCAGTCTGACCACGATGACGCGTATGGTAGAAGAAGAGAGAACGCTCATAGGAACGTTGAAAGCGTTAGGATACAGCAAGAAGTCTATCGCAGCGAAGTATCTTGGATATGCAGTGCTTGCGACTCTGACCGGTGGTATTTTTGGTGTGATGATCGGAGAGAAAATCCTTCCCTATATTATTATAACAGCGTACAAGATCATGTACCGGCATTTGCCGGATGTAGAAATCCCGTATAATCTGTATTACGGAGTACTTGCATGTGTAGCGGCATTGCTCTGTACTGTAGCGGCAACGATTTTTTCCTGTATGAAGGAATTGAAAGAGCAGGCAGCAGAATTAATGAGACCGCCGGCACCGAAGCAGGGAAAAAGAGTCTTCCTTGAATATATACCGTTTCTATGGAAACGATTAAATTTTACATGGAAATCGACAGTACGGAATTTAATGAGATATAAGAAACGGTTTTTCATGACGATTTTCGGAATTGGCGGATGCATGGGACTGATGCTGGTTGGATTTGGTCTGAAGGATTCTATTTCATCCATTGTACCACTACAATATGAAGACATTCAGTTATATGATGGAAATGTGATCCTGCAAAGTGATGTTACAATGCAGGAAAAGCAGGAAGTGTATGAAGCACTTGAAAAAAACAGTCAGGTTGTTGCAACGGCGGAAGATCTTTTGCAGAAGATCACGATAGAGCATGACGGAGTTTCAAAAGAGGTTTATCTGAATGTCCCGGAAAATGTAGAGAAGTTTTCGGATTTTGTAGTATTGCAGGACAGAACAACCAAAGAAAAATATCAGCTTACAGACAAGGGCGCTGTACTGACAGAGAAGATGGCAAAGGAGCTTGGAGTGTCAGCAGGTGATACCGTTACGATTAAGGAAGAAAATGAAAAGGAACGAACGGTTAAGATCAGCCAGATCTGTGAAAATTATATGAGCCATTATCTGTATATGACACCGGCTGTCTATAAGGCAGCTTATGGAAAAGAACCAGAGTATAATTCCATTTATTACCGGACAGAAGGGCGAACCACAAAGGAGGCCGAATCGGTTGGTGAGGCGGCGTTGAAACTGGACGGAGCTTTAAGTGTCAGCTATACGACAGAATTGAGACAGCAGGTGGATGATATGCTTCAGAGTCTGGATATCGTTATCGTGGTTCTGATTATTTCTGCGGGAATGCTGGCATTTGTGGTTTTGTATAATCTGAATAATATCAATATTACCGAGCGTAAAAGAGAACTGGCAACGCTGAAAGTGTTGGGCTTTTATGATAAGGAAGTGACAGAATATGTCTACCGGGAAAATATTCTGCTGACCCTGATTGGATCGGTTTTCGGGATGCTTCTTGGAAAGATCCTGCACCGGTTCATTATTGTAACGGTAGAAATTGATTCGGTTATGTTTGGAAGGAATATTAATACGATCAGTTTTGTATACGCATTTCTTCTGACGGTTGTATTTTCGTTATTCGTGAACGGGGTAATGTATTTTAAATTAAAGAAGATCAACATGGTAGAATCACTGAAAAGTGTAGAATAAAATACAGAATTGGTATCATTTTGAATAAGATGTCACCATGTAAAAGGAAAAGAAATTAGGAGGTTTACAAAGAAATGAAAAAATATGATTATCTGATAGTAGGAGCAGGTTTATATGGAGCGGTCATGGCATATGAACTTGGAAAGAAAGGGAAAAAATGTCTGGTGATCGACAGAAGAGATCATATTGCAGGCAATATTTATTGTGAAGAGATCGAAGGAATCCATGTTCATAAATATGGAGCTCATATTTTTCATACATCAGATAAAAAGATATGGGAGTATATGAACCAGTTCACAGAGTTTAACAATTATATTAATTCTCCGGTGGCCGTATACAAAGACGAGCTTTACAATCTTCCGTTTAATATGAATACTTTCAGCAAAATGTGGGGAATCCGGACACCGGGGGAAGCGAAAGCAATCATTGAGAAGCAGAGAAAAGAAACCGGGATCACAGAACCGAAGAATCTGGAAGAGCAGGCATTGTTTCTTGGAGGCCGGGATATTTATGAAAAGCTGATCAAAGGATATACAGAAAAGCAATGGGGAAGAAAGTGTACGGAGCTTCCGGCATTTATCATCAGGCGTCTGCCGTTTCGGTTTATTTATGATAATAATTATTTCAATGACCGTTATCAGGGCATTCCGATTGGCGGTTATACTGCAATCGTAGAAAAGATGCTGGAAGGGGCGGAAGTACGCACCGGAGTTGATTTCTTTGAGTTCAGAAAAGAAAATCCGGACATTGCTGAAAAGATTATTTTTACAGGAATGATTGATGAGTATTTTGGATACAGGCTTGGAGCTTTGGAGTATCGTTCAGTGCGGTTTGAGACGGAAGTGCTTGACTGTGAAAACTATCAGGGAAATGCAGTAGTAAATTATACAGAGCGGGAAGTTCCATATACAAGGATCATTGAGCATAAGCATTTTGAGTTTGGCAGACAGGAAAAGACGGTGATCTCCCGGGAGTATTCTTCAGAATGGAGTGTCGGAATGGAACCATATTATCCGGTGAATGATGAGAAAAATACAGCTCTCTACCAGGCTTACAGAGAACTGGCAGAAAAAGAAGAGAATGTCATCTTCGGAGGAAGGCTTGGAGATTATAAATATTATGATATGGATAAGGTTGTTGCAGCGGCACTGGAACGGCTGGAAGAACTTTAAAGTTTCTTAAAGAATAAAAAAATGACAGTTATTAAAAGAATATAAAGAATGAACAGGATGCCCGGAAAGAACTTGATTTTTTCCGGGCGTTCGATTATTATAAAATAACCATTCAGGATTCTTTACTGAATGCAGGAAAATCAATTCAGAGGATCAGATCAGTTTCTGATAATTTTCAATGGACATGCTATCAAAGATTACGAGGTGGTGATGTGAGGACTCACCGGCAAAGTGATCGCAGAAGAATAGAATATGGAAAAGATGTATGAAGTCCTTCGCTTTCAGGAGTATAAGGATCAGTGTCGGCAAAGTGCAGACTGCCTGGAGGGATGCCTGCTGATTTATTATCTGCAGGAGCATGAATGTATAGGAAAAGGACAGCTTTTTAGCTGGTTTCGGCAGCTTTGGAAAAGCCTGTATGATTATCAGCGGAGTAATGGGATGAATTATGGATGTCTGACACCATACAGTGTGCTTGTCGTGGGAGAAGCCGGGCTTTTTTTGCTGGATCCTGTAGGAGAGGAGAACGGATTTATCATTAAGCGGATGCAGCAGCGTGCAGTGAGAAATCACTTTATAAAAAAAGACGGCAGACAGCAGGGCAGGGAACAAAAGAGTGCGGATCTGTATGGATACGGGAAATTGATGCAGTTTCTTCTTGCCTCAGTAAGGACAGAACCGGAACTGACAAGAAGAGAGGCGGCCAAATGTCAGAAAGTAATCGCAGGATGCACAGGAGAACGTCAGCGTCCCTATGAGAGGATCTGTCAGGTTCAAAAAGATCTGCCGGAGATTTCCGGGCAAATACGGCTTTTTGAAAAAGCAAAGGATCTGTTTCATGGACAAAAGAAAAAGAGGTTCTTAAAAATCAGTGTGGCAGTGCTTGCGGTGCTTGTATTGAAGAACAGTGAAAGAATGAGAACAGATACGGCAGAATTAAGAATGGATGCAGAAAAACTGGAGGCTGCAGATAGAGAGGCAGACGCTGCAGAGGGGGCAGATAATACAGAGAAAATAGAGGCAGAGGATGAGAGTGCAGCAGAAGCGGCAGAGCGGAGATTCAGAAGCTATCTTCTGTCGAATACAAGAAAAGGCAATGAACTGGTTATGTCAGAAGGAGAAGCGTTGGAACGATGTGCATTGTGGGCATTAGGGACGGCTTATGAGCGGGAAACGCGGGTTGAGAAAGCAATCGATGTATACGGAAGACTGGTTGAGATTGAAGAAAACCGGGAACAGATTGCAACAGCGGGCATCCGTAAGATGAAATTAGAAGCAGGGAAAGAACAGTATTCAATAGCACTCCTTACGGGAAAAAGAGTTTTAGAACGTACGGGAACCGAACCTGAGGTTGAGAAACTAATGCAGGAGTATGAACTTCGTATTCAGGAGCAGGAAAGCGGAGTGCAGAACGGACAGAGTCGGGAAGAGCAGAAGAAAGAAGAACAGAAGCAGGAAGGGGAAATAAATGAGCAGAATGTGGATAAATAAAAAGAATAAAAAGGAAAATGTGAATAAAGTAAGTTGCTGGATCCTTGCAGTAATCTTTGCAGTGGTTGTATTTGGAAGTGCAGGACTGGCGGCTGCAGATGAAGAGGAGAGCAAAGAGATTCCGGTTCTTAGGATAGACGGAAATGTGTACGATGAAAGTGGAGCGAACCGATGGTACACAGAAGATCCAAAAGTGGAAGTATGTCTGGAGGGGGCTGCAAAAATATCGGATAAAGAAATACGGGATGAAGAAATGCAGGGTGAAAAAATACCAGATAAAGAAATGCAGGATGAAGAAATACCAGATAAAGAAATGCAGGATGAAGAAATACCGGATCAAGAAATATACTGTAACATGCAGTATGAGATTACATATACGTCAGGAGAGAAAAAAGCAGAAACTGTGAATTTTACAGAGCAGGAAGAGGAAGGTAACTGGAGATATTCCTTTGAGCCTGCTGTATGGAAGGAGGGAAAGAACCAGCTTCGGTTGTGGCAGGAGTCGGAAACCGGGGAGACAGAGTGGGAGCAGAAAGCGGTGATCTGTATAGATAAGACAGTACCGGCGGCAGTGGTATTTTCCTATCCGGCGGGAAGTGAGGAGAGGGGATATTGTTATCAGACGGAGACAGAGATGCTGGTAAAAAGCCAGGATGAAAGCTCCGGTGTTGAAAAGATCATCGTACAGCAGGAAGATGGTACAAAATTGGAAGTAGAAGGAGCAGAGGGAAGCGTGTATCTGCCATTGGGCTATCAGGGACGGCTGGAGGCTTATGCGGTAGATTATGCCGGACTGGAAAGTGTGAGAAGCAGCTCAGAACAGATCATTTGTGAAGATGAGAAACCACTGATCGCTGTTACGGGAGCGGGAAAATCTGGTGAATGGCAGAAAGATTTGCCGAAGATCAGGCTGTGGATTGGAGAAAGATCAGAAAAGTATACCTGCAGTGCCGGTTTGCGGCTGGCGGTATGTTATGTGAACGGCGAGGAAATCAACAGGAAGTATTATGAGAATCCGACAGAATCAGACAGTTTTACTGTAAAGCTTGAGAAAGAATCAGTGGATGGGAGTCCGGTAGAACTGATGGTTCATGCGGTCGATCGTGCCGGGAACAGTACGGTCAGAAAAGAAAAACTTTATATAGACAGAAAATCGCCGACGGCAGAGATGAATGGTGTGACAGATGCAATGATCACAGGGGAGAAATGCAGCGGTGAGATTGTGCTGAAGGATGAAAATCTACTGGGAAAGTATGAGGTGTCTGTTACGAGAACAGATCAGGAGAAAAAGAAGGAGCTGATTTTAAATCAGGCAAAGCAGGAACTTTCAGAAAAGGAAGTCAGCATACCATTTGTATTTGAAGAGGATGGTTATTATGAATGCCGGATTCAGGTTGAAGACCGGGCTGGCTGGAAGACGGAAAAAGAGTATCGGTTTGTTATTGACCGCTGCAGCCCGGTAATCCGATATGTGGATCAGCTCAATGGAACAGATCTTCCCTTTTTTCAGTGGAATTATGAAGTTGAAGAAGCCGTTTCGGATTTGACAGATTATCAGTATCAGATGCTTCTGGATGGACTGGAATATGCAAAAGGAAGGCTTGTAACCGAAGAGGGAGTACACCGGTTGAGAGTCAGGGCAGAGGACGCAGCAGGAAATGATTCGGTTGCAGAAGCAGTATTTACCATAGATCATACACCACCGGTGCTTTATATGGGAAGATTAAAAGATGGGGCGATCTATGAAGAAAAGGTGAAGATAGAAGTCTGGGTTGACGGAGAAAAAGAGTATCTGACCGATCTCACTTTAAACGGAGAGAGACAGAAGCTGAGTACCGAAAGCAGGATGTTTCAGTGTGAAATTATGGAAAGCGGGAATTATATAATGGGAGTCCAGGCAGAGGATGCAGCAGGAAACCAGGTGAAAAAAGTGATACGGTTTGAAATAAGACCGGGAAAAAGTATCGTGCAGAAGATATGGAAGCCTGTTGAAGATCTTTTTTCAGGACATGGAGAAGAAACTGAAAATAAAATGGATCAATGGATATGGGCAGAAATTTTTGGAGCAGCAGGGATTCTGATCCTGCTATGGTATGGATGGAGAATGAAAAGAACGGGAAAAAGAAGAAAATAAAAAAAGCCCCATAAAAGGGAGGATGCCAGGTAACCGGCGACCGGCTCCTGGCAAGTATTATGAAAAAGTTTATCTAAAATAAATCTTGTTGGCTTAATGAATTTGTATTTCTTTGATGGTTATAGTATATGAAAGAGAAATGAAGAAAAAGTGATGAGAAAGTGAAAGAATTTTTAATGATAAATGAACAAATTGTGAACGCAGAAAAAGACTTTGTCAAATGAAGAATGATATGCTATTCTACAGATGAAAGAAGCTTTGAAAAGAAAAAGCTAAGAATCAGGTTCATAAGGAGGACAAGATGACCCGGGAAGAATTTTTGCAGGGATTGAAAGAAGCACTGGATGGAAATATGGATGCCAGTGCGATACAGGAAAACCTCAATTATTATAATGAATATATAAATGAAGAAGTCAGAAAGGGAAAGACGGAACAGCAGGTAGTCGATACTCTGGGAGATTCATGGGCGATTGCACAGACTTTGCTGGAGGCAGATGAAAATGGAGCTGACGGTGGAGCGGCAGCAGGCAGCAGTTATGGTACTTATATGAAAGAGGAGGAAGGCAGAGTATTTGAGATTCCATGGTGGAAAAAAGCACTTTTTATTCTTGCTGTTGTACTGGTGATTGTGGTGATCATTTCATTCGTTGCGGGAGTGATCCGGATCCTTGCTCCGATTCTTATTCCACTGCTGATCGCAATGTTGATTATTCGACTGATCGGAGGAAGTGGATCGCAGCGATAAACGGAATAATTATAATGCATTATATCCTTGATACCAGGGTCAAAAGGTCTGAAACCACGTGTGCTTGCACACTGGTGGTAGAATGACCTTGAGACCCGCCCCAATATGAGCATAAAAGTGGGGCGTAAGCACCACGATATGCGAATGTTGGGTAGGATTGTGAGAGCACGTAGTGCGTAACAATCCGTAGGTATCATAGTCGGGGGCTTTTGCCCCCGACATCTATCCTTATATAAAGTAAAAGACCGATGGGGGAGCCATCGGTCTTTTGAGGGGAGTATAAATAATTAATAAGGGGTTGTAGAAAGTAACCTCTCTACAAAAGATAGTATAATATATCAAAATGGAAAAAGCAAGAAAAATATTTAAATAATGGTTTATATATTTGGAATATAAAAATTGTTCTGATTAATTTCCTCCAATGCGTATAAAGATCTGGTTTTCAGAGATAATAAGACTGTACCAAATAGATAGGAGGAATCATCATGGCAAAAAATTATACGAATGTGAACAAGAACAAAAATATGGAGGACAGCTCTTATTCATCCTATGCAGATGAGCAGAACAAGAATAAGAATAGTACCAACAAGAACAGTGTGAACAAGAACAGCACAAATAGTACGAATGGTACTTCATCTGCATCGCAGAATTGTGGAAAGAACAAAAATTCCTACGATAAAAATTCTTCTAATAAGAATGGATATGATTCGACAGACAGATATTAATTTGATCGAAAAAGCCAAAAGGGGAATCAGAAGAGAAGTCACGGAAGAGACTTGAAAAGCAGAGAATGTGACCGCAGGGGCAGGGTAAATTCAACTTTACTCTGCCCCTGATTTATAGTAGAATAAAAAGAAGTGAATTAAAAAATGTATTTATAATGAGGTAGTAAATGAATGAATAAAATGGAATGGATTGCACCATGTCATTTTGGCCTGGAATCTGTACTGAAAAGAGAAATTCAGGATCTTGGATATGAGATTTCCCAGGTGGAAGATGGAAGAGTGACATTTTATGGTGAGGCAGATGCTGCATGCAGAGCGAATATTTTCCTGAGGACAGCGGAAAGAGTTCTTTTAAAAGTGGGAAGTTTCAAAGCAGTAACGTTTGATGAACTGTTTGAGAAGACGAAGGCATTGCCATGGGAGGCGTACATACCGAAAGATGGAAAGTTCTGGGTGGCGAAGGCGTCATCGGTTAAGAGTAAGCTTTTCAGTCCCTCTGATATACAGTCGATCATGAAAAAAGCAATGGTAGAAAGGCTGAAATCAAAATACCGGATTCAGTGGTTTCAGGAGGACGGAGCATCGTATCCGCTGAGAGTTTTTCTGATGAAAGATATTGTGACTATCGGGATTGATACATCAGGAGATTCTCTGCATAAGAGAGGATATCGTCCGGCAGCAGGAAAAGCTCCGATCTCAGAGACGCTGGCAGCGGCTCTGATCATGCTGACACCATGGAGAAAAGATCGGATCTTGGTAGATCCTTTCTGCGGAAGTGGTACCTTTCCAATCGAGGCTGCAATGATGGCTGCAAAGATTGCCCCGGGAATGAACCGTTCTTTTACCGCAGAGACATGGACTAATCTGATCGGAAAGAAATACTGGTATGAGGCAATCGATGAGGCAAATGATCTGATCGAGGATGAGATAGAGACAGATATTCAGGGGTATGATATAGATGGAAGTGTTGTGCGGATGGCAAGAGAAAATGCAGAGAATGCAGGAGTTGCCCATTTGATCCATTTTCAGGAGCGTGCAGTGAAAGATCTGAGACATCCAAAGAAGTATGGATTCATTATCACGAATCCCCCATATGGAGAGCGGTTGGAAGACCGGGAGACACTTCCACAGATCTATCGTGAATTTGGAGAGAGTTTTAAGGGACTGGACAACTGGTCAGCTTATATGATCACAAGTTTTGAAGATGCAGAGCGTTATTTCGGAAGAAAAGCAGATAAAAACCGAAAGATTTACAATGGAATGCTGAAGACATATTTTTATCAGTTTCAGGGACCAAAGCCGCCGAGACAGAAAAGATAGAGGGAACAGAAGATGAAAAAAAGAATTATATTTGCTACCGGAAATGAAAATAAAATGAAAGAGATCCGAATGATCCTTGCAGATCTGGGACTGGAAATTCTTTCGATGAAAGAGGCCGGTGTATTTGAAGAAATCGAAGAAGATGGAATGTCGTTTGAAGAAAATGCAGAGATCAAGGCGAGAGCAATTTCAAGAGTTATGACAAATGATATTGTCCTGGCAGATGATTCCGGTCTGGAAATTGATTATCTGGACAAAGCTCCTGGAATTTATTCAGCAAGATTTGCAGGCGAAGATACTTCTTATGATATAAAGAACCGCATTTTGCTGGACAGGCTGGAAGGTGTGCCGGATGAAGAGCGAAGAGCAAGATTCGTCTGTGCAGTGGCAGCCGTATTTCCGGATGGGACAGTAAAAGTAGTGAGGGAGACGATTGAGGGACAGATTGCACATGAGATCGTCGGAGAAAATGGATTCGGATATGATCCTATTTTTTACGTGCCGGAATATGGATGTACGACGGCTGAAATGACTCCTGAACTGAAAAATGAACTCAGCCACAGAGGCAAGGCACTTCGTGCGATGAAGAAGATACTGGAAGAAAAGTTCAGAGAGGGAGAACTATGAAGATTTTGATCGTCAGCGATACACATGCAAAGCATGGAAATTTGGATTATGTATTAGAGCAGGCAGGTTCGATCGATCTGTTTATCCACCTCGGTGATGTAGAGGGGGATGAAGAGTATTTGGATGCAGTGATAGAATGTGAAAAGCATATTGTGCGGGGGAATAATGACTTTTTTTCCAGGCTTCCAAGGGAAGAAGAATTTGATATAGGAAAGTATCATGTCTTTATTACGCATGGACATTATTATTATGTGTCTATGGATGTCGATACGATCATAGAAGAGGCAAGATCGAGAAATGCCGATATTGTGATGTTTGGTCATACGCATAAACCGTATTTTTCTCAGAAGGACGGACTTACCGTTCTGAATCCGGGGAGTCTTTCTTATCCAAGGCAGGATGGCAGGAAACCAAGTTATATGGTGATGGAAATAGATGAAGAAGGAAAAGCCCATTATGAGCAAAAATATCTTTAATGTATGAAAAAATCAGAAAATTCGACGCTGATATATTGAGAAAAATAAAAGTTTCTGAAAAAATAGCAAATAGTCTTTTGAAGAAATGCAAATTTTTTTGAAAAATAGTGTTGACATTCTTTGAATCCTATAATATAATTGTTCTTGCGTTACGGATGAAGTAAACGAAACGCAGGAACAACTTACATATCGGGGTGTGGCTCAGCTTGGCTAGAGCGCCTGGTTTGGGACCAGGAGGTCGCAGGTTCGAATCCTGTCACCCCGATGCTGTGCGGGTGTAGTTCAATGGTAGAACACCAGCCTTCCAAGCTGGATACGTGGGTTCGATTCCCATCACCCGCTTTCTCACTGAAAAGTGAGATGCCTCGAAAAGAGGAAAATGAGTCTGTAGCTCAGCTGGATAGAGCAACGGCCTTCTAAGCCGTAGGTCGTGGGTTCGAATCCCCCCAGGCTCGTTTTGTGGTGGGTATGGTGCAGTTGGTTAGCGCGCCAGATTGTGGTTCTGGATATCACCGGTTCGAGTCCGGTTACCCACCCTTTCATAATTATTAATGGCATGCAGTGTCAGACATAAAGTCTTTAATGGGCTATCGCCAAGCGGTAAGGCACAGGACTTTGACTCCTGCATACGCTGGTTCGAATCCAGCTAGCCCAGTTTATCCAGTTACTGGGAAGTTAAATAAAATACGGGCGTGTAGCTCAGGTGGTAGAGCACTTGACTTTTAATCAAGTTGTCCGGGGTTCGAATCCCCGCACGCTCATCAGAACAAGCGATTGCTTGTTCTATTTTTTTCTTTCAAAGAAGAAAATAAAAGAGAATAAGCGGATGTGGCGGAATTGGCAGACGCGCCAGATTTAGGTTCTGGTGTCTACGACGTGCAGGTTCAAGTCCTGTCATCCGCATTGAAAAGAAAACTCCGGAATCCCCGTGTTTGTAAAAATACGAGGATTCCGGAGTTTTTGTTCAGGTAGAAATGTAAGTTCCCTGGGTTCCCAAAGAAAAGCCTTGTCAGGAAACAGAGTTTTCTCTTAATTCTTTTTCTCTGTCAATGAACATAATCAGAAAAGCAACGAACAAAAGGAAGGAACATCCTAAGATCGCCTTTTCGTGAAGAATCCGCACAACGGCATTTCCGATGACGGCTCCGATAATGAAGCAGATGATAATGCCATAGTAGAGAAGACTGGAATCAAGGAATTTCCGTTCTTTTGTATGTAAATAATGGTGAAGGTTTTCCGTTCCGCTTCTCAAATTACCGATGCACATAGTTGTGGCAATTCCTTGTCCGTGAATTTTGCGGAAACTTTCAACCTGAATGCCACAGGCAAAAGAGGTAAGCGAGTTGGCAGGCAGATTGAGCGTCGTAGGAAAGAAACTGACTGCAATCAGGATCAGGGCTTCTGTAAGGACAGAAATCTGTCTCCAGTGAAGCAGGTTCGGTTCTTTTGTACGGACCGTGTCTGCCAGTGCGATTCCCAGTGCAAAAGCAAGTACCGGGAAGAGGTAATTAAGCATGGTCTGATAGTTTCCCTCAGAAAGATTTACACCAAAAAGGAGCATATTTCCCGTCTGAGCATTGGCAAAGACTTTTCCACGTTCAATATAGGAATAAGCGTCCATAAAGCCGCCTGAGAGGGCGAGAATCGTTCCAAGACCGATGGATTCGGAAATCTGCATGGAATGTTTCATAAAGAAGTCACCTCATTTAATTGGATTTACGTGAGAAATTCGCAAGGCACGTTTCTCACAGTTTGCAAATTTATTATAGAAAGGATTGGAAGGAATGTCAAATCTGGTAAGAAGTAAAAAGAAAATGTGGCGTGGATTCAAAACGATTGTTCAGGGTATCTTAAGATTGTTTTAAAATTAAGAAAGTACAGGTTGAAGTTTGAATGAAATTCTGATATCCTATATCGGTATGCCTGAAAAAGAAGCAGAGCGGCATGCCTTGTCAGATGGAGGTTTTATAATGATAGAAAAGAAAATTAAATTAATGTCATCCGGTCAAATCTTAAGTTTCTGCAAGGCATGTCAGAAACTGGAGTCAGATGTGGATGTGACGGATATGTCTAATAGAAATTATCAGATTGATGGAAAGTCCCTGCTGGGGCTGATGTCCGTAAAGCTGGGACTTCCCATGAGAGTTGTCATATCAGGCTCAGATGAAGAACTGGCAGAGCAGTATCTGGGTAAATATGAGTTTGAATGATTATTCGATATTTTTGAGTGCCTCGTCCATAGGCACTTTTTTTATTTTCCGGTACTCCAGTAAAGCTACGATCAGGTAAGTGCCAAATCCAAGAACGAACATTTTTACATAAATAACCGGATCCATATACAGCGGAATCCATCCGGTGATGCTGGTGATCATGATCGCACGGAACAGACCGGTCATGATAATGCTTTCAATCGGAAGGCTGATCAAAAGGAACAGTACGACAACAATGGAGGTAGAGAGAATGTAAAGCCGACTGATCTCCCAGTTGGTATATCCGAGAATTTTGGTCATGGAAATCGCCTGTGCATTTTTATCGATAATGATCTTGGAAAGCAGATAGATCAAGATAACAAACATCAGAATCGCAAAGCCATCCACAAGAGACATCATACTTCCCATTGATACGGTGAGCTGTCTGGAGATTTTGGACAGGCTGTCCAGATCAATGACAGAAGAAATATATTTCTGGTCAATATCTGTAATCTCCGTTTTGGAGAGATAACCGCTGAAATAGTCGCTTCCAAGATCGAAGGTATCGTTTAACTGTTTCTGTGGCATGAAAATGGTAAGTCCGCCTTCGTAGTTATAAATGCCGTCTACTGTAAACTGATAAGTATCATCTTCATAAATTTCCTTTAATTTAATCGTATCGCCCTTTTTCAGGCTGTATTTATCCGCATAGGCAGAGGAGATGTAGACACCATTGTAAAGATCATCTGAATCTGCTGCATCTGCGAAATCAATGGAAATATAACGGCTGTCATCTGTCAGGCCATAGAGCAGGATTTCTTCTTCTTTGTAGCCGGTATCATAAGTATTTAATGAATAGGCACTGAATTTTTCAGCGTCTTCATTATCGGTTTCCACAGCACTTTGAAAATACATCATAGAAAGAAGACTTGAAAGTTTATTCTCTTCATTCATTGCCTCCAGTGGAATCTGCAAAATATACTGATAATTGCACAACAGGTTATCGGAGAGGACTTCCTGATAATGATCGAGTACTGCAGGGAAAAGCAGTCCGAACATTAAAAGGAGATTTGCAAAAAGGATTCCGACAAATAACAGTACATAGTTGCTGATATTCTGAAAAATAACACGCATGCGGAAACGGCTGAAAAATGCCAGCTTCGGGCTTAAATAAAGAGCATGCTTCTGACGTCTTTTCTTCAAGTCTCTTCTTAAAAACTTAAGTGGAGAAAGAGAAAGCTTTCTGTAGAGTATTGTAAAGTTTACAAGGATCATCAAAATGATCGGAATCACGGTTGTCAGAAGGAAAGCTTCCGCATTCCAGATGGTAGTATAAGTCGGAAGACTGTAGCTTCCGTAATACATACCGGCACATACATCTTTCAGGACGGTATAACCTAAAATATTTCCGATCACGGCACCGATCAGGGTGACAATAATCGGCATGGACATATAATGGCGGATCAGTTCGGCACGGGTATAACCGGATGCAAGCAGTGTTCCGATGACATGGGATTCTTTCATGATGGTATTGCTGCTCGTAATTCCAAAGACGAATGCCATGATTACGATAATAATATAAAGAAAGACAATAATCATAGCACGATCACTGCCCATATCGTCACCGGTGAAATTGATCGCCTGGTTCAGATAGCGGGGAACGTAGTCCTGCAGAGAAACTTCCTTATTAATAGCCTTCATCAGGTCATCGGAAACCTTCTTTTCTTCCTTATCATTGGCAGGTTCTTTTGCATATTTCCAGGAGTAGACATATTTAATGGAAGAACTTTCAAATTTGGAAAAAGCCTCAGGTGTTACGACAGCCACTCCGAATTTTACCGAGTCGAACATCGAATCATTATTATTCTGGAAAAGGCAACTGTAATCAGGAAGAGCAACCAGTCCGGTGATCGTCCATTCATGGGAATCGCTCTTTAAAGTGTCACCGACTGACAGATGGTTGTTATCTGCATACATACGGTCGATTGCAATCTCATTTTCGCCGGAAGGAAAATCTCCCTTCATCAGGCATACCAGGTTGACATCGGTACGATTGGAAAAAATACGGAGCGTACTTCCATTGGTTATGGATTCTTCGGAATAAAAATTTTCATACAGGGTAATGTCATTTTCTTCGATTGCCTGAATCTGTGAAGTTGTTGCTTTTTTGGCAATCTGAAAATGTCCGTTCTCAATATTATACTTCTGAAATCCTTCATTATAAGTCCTGATCATACTTCCGTCTGCCACAAGGAAACCGGAAACAAATCCAATGGAAATGATCAGGAGCAGAAAAATTACAAGATACTTTCCAAATTCACTTTTCAGTTCCCTTGGAAGACGTTTGGTTAATGGATTTTTCATCGTTTCAGCCTCCTTACCAGTCTAATGCTTCGGCAGAAACTTTATGCTCATTCAGATAATTTTTGCGGATCATACCGTCACGGATACGGACAACCCGGTCTGCCATGTCTTTGATGGCATCATTATGAGTAACCATGACAACGGTATTTCCGTATTTCTGATTCACGGTTTCAATCAGCTTCAGGATCTCTTTGGAAGTATTGTAGTCCAAAGCACCGGTTGGCTCATCGCAGAGCAGGATATCCGGGTTCTTTACAATCGCACGTCCAATGGCAGTACGCTGCTGCTGACCACCGGAAAGCTGATTGGGGAGTTTACGCTGATGATCTGCAAGACCAAGTGTATCAAGAAGTTCATCCACATCCAGGGCATGGTCGCTTAAATAAGCTCCGACTTCGATATTTTCGCGGACAGTCAGGTTCGGGATCAGATTATACATCTGGAAAACGTAGCCCAGATGTTTGCGGCGGTAGAGTCCGAGCCGCTTCGGAGTCATTTTCTCCATGAGTTCTCCGTCGATCGTGATCTGTCCGCTGTCAGCATGATCGATTCCACCGATAATATTAAGCAGGGTGGACTTTCCGGAACCGGAAGGACCTAAAAGAACGCAGAACTCACCTTTTTCAATGGAAAGATCAATCCCTTTCAGGACTTCCACCCGGCTGTCGCCCTGTCCAAATGATTTTTTAATATGATTTAGATTAAGAAACATGGTAACCTCCTTCAAACTCTGGTTAGAATAATCTAACCAAACTATACCATTTATTCTTTCTTATGTAAAGATGTCGGGGTCAAAAGCCCCCGACTTTGATGCCTACGGATTGCTCCGTGCTACGCACTCCCACAATCCTACCCAATATTCGCATATCGTGGGATTATCATCCCACTTTTATGCTCATATCGGGGCGGGTCCTAAGGTCTTTCACCCACCTATGAGCAAGCTCATGTGGGCTTAGACCTTTTGACCCTGGCATCATGTAAATAAAACCAAATAAAGTTT
Organism: [Ruminococcus] lactaris ATCC 29176; assembly: GCF_025152405.1. Classification (NCBI taxonomy): domain Bacteria; kingdom Bacillati; phylum Bacillota; class Clostridia; order Lachnospirales; family Lachnospiraceae; genus Mediterraneibacter; species [Ruminococcus] lactaris. The sequence goes on along the minus strand of NZ_CP102292.1, from coordinate 2,013,804 downwards.
CGTTCACAATAAGGACATATTTTTTTGCTACCATACGTGCATAGAATGGATTCAAAATAAATAGAACTCCTGAAAAAGAGGAGTTCAGAGAGAAATTGATCTCAGAGCAGAACAGAACCGGAGGGAAAAAGAATGGACAGAGCAAAAATATTGGTCGTAGATGATGAAAGCAGAATGAGAAAGCTGGTGCGGGATTTCCTGGTCAGAGAAGGATACAATGTACTTGAAGCTGAAGACGGGGTGGAGGCAATGGATATTTTCTATGAGGAAAAAGATATTTCACTGCTGATCCTCGATGTTATGATGCCGAGGATGGACGGATGGCAGGTGTGCCGTGAGATCAGGGAGTCTTCAAAAGTGCCGATCATCATGCTGACAGCAAGATCAGAAGAAAGAGATGAACTGCAGGGATTTGATCTTGGCGTAGATGAATATATTTCCAAGCCGTTCAGTCCAAAGATCCTTGTGGCGAGAGTGAATGCAATCCTGAGAAGAACGCTTGGCAGTGATGCGGGAGATGTGATGGAAGCCGGTGGAATTACGATCGATAAAGCGGCTCATATTGTGAAAATAGATGGAAAACCGATCGAGCTGAGCTACAAGGAATTTGAACTTCTCACTTATTTTGTGGAGAATCGCGGAATTGCACTGTCAAGAGAAAAGATCCTTAATAATGTATGGAATTATGATTATTTTGGAGATGCAAGGACGATTGATACGCATGTGAAGAAATTAAGGAGCAAGTTGGGCGATAAAGGGGAGTATATCCGTACGATCTGGGGTATGGGATACAAATTTGATGCAGAATAGAACAGGTGATGCAGATGGAAAAGCAGATGAAAAAATCGTTAAGCAGACAGATGACTGCAGTCTTTGTCGGTCTGCTGGCATTTGTGCTGGCAGCAGTTTTTATTGTCAATGCGGTGTTCCTGGGACATTACTATACCACGCACAAAGAGAGTGATCTTCTGAATACGTATAATGCATTGAAAGAAGCACAGGAGTCTGATGAGCTGACGGATGAGAATAAGCAGTGGAAATTATCTTATGAACTGGAAAAAATGAATATTGATGTCTGCGTGATGAATGTAGACCGGGATGCAGGAACCATCAATGAAATTTTTTCTAATGTAAAAGAAAAGAGTCTTCTTTACGATCAGACTCTGCGGATCTTTTTTTCAAAGGATACAGGGAATGAGACTGTTTTAAAATCGACAGATCAGTATGTGATGCGGAAGATGACGGATCGTCAGAATGGAACCGATTATCTTGAAATGTGGGGGTATCTGGATGATGATTTTTTTGTGCTGATGCGTAGCCCACTGGAGAGTATCCGGGAAAGTGCTTCTCTGGCGAATCAGTTCCTGATCTATCTTGGTATCATAGGGATGGTAGTTGGAGGTCTGCTTGTATGGATTTTTTCAAGAAAGATCACCAGGCCGGTGATGGAATTGGCAAGGCTGTCGGAAGATATGGCGAATCTGAATTTTGATATGAAGTATACCAGTGGTGGAAATAATGAGATCGGAATCCTGGGGGAGAACTTTAATAAAATGTCCCTGCAACTGGAAAAGACGGTTTCGGAATTAAAGACAGCAAATAATCAGTTGCAGAAAGATATTGAACAGAAAGAAAAATTGGAAGATATGAGAAATGAATTTCTGGGAAATGTATCACATGAGCTGAAGACTCCGATCGCATTGATCCAGGGATATGCGGAAGGACTGAAAGAAGGAGTCAATGATGATTCGGAAAGCAGGGAGTTTTACTGTGATGTCATTATGGATGAAGCGTCAAAGATGAATCAGATGGTCAAGAACCTTCTGACACTGAATCAACTGGAATTTGGAAATGATGAGGTAGAATTTGCACGGTTTGATATTGCGGCTCTTGTAAGAGGCGTGATCGCAAGCTGTGATATCCTGATCCAGCAGGCGGGTGCATCGGTAGATTTTGTGAGTGAAGAGAAAGTCTATGTATGGGGAGATGAGTTTAAGACAGAACAGGTAGTACGAAACTATCTGACAAATGCAATCCATCATGTGGATAATGAAAAGCGGATTGAAGTCAGAATCGTATCATCGGATGGAAAAGTAAGAGTTTCTGTCTTTAACAGCGGAAAGCCGATCCCGGAGGAGGATGTGCCGAAACTGTGGGATAAATTTTATAAAGTGGATAAGGCTCATACAAGAGAATATGGCGGAAATGGAATCGGTCTGTCGATTGTAAAAGCGATCATGGAATCGTTCCATCAGGGATACGGAGTCAGAAATTTTGATAATGGAGTAGAATTCTGGTTTGAACTGGATGCAAAATCATGATAAAGTATATAGAAAGATGCCAGGGTCAAAAGGTCTAAGCCCACATGAGTTTGCTCATAGGTGGGTGAAAGACCTTAGGACCCGCCCCGATATGAGCATCAAAGTCGGGGGCTTTTGACCCCAACATCTATAGAAAAGAACGAAAACCCCTGATTTGAAAGGATTAAAGAATGATAGCAATAATTGATTATGATGCCGGAAATATAAAAAGTGTGGAGAAAGCATTGCTTGCACTTGGACAGGAAGTGGAAGTAACTTCAGACAGAGAGAAGATCCTGTCAGCAGATAAGGTGATCCTTCCGGGGGTAGGAGCCTTTGGTGATGCAATGGCGAATCTGAGGGAGAGCGGACTGGATGAGGTGATCCGGGAGGTCGTAAAGAAAGAGATTCCTTTCCTCGGAATCTGCCTGGGATTGCAGCTCCTTTTTGAGAGCAGTGAAGAAGCACCGGGTGTTGCAGGACTTGGAATACTGAAAGGAAAGATCTTAAGGATTCCGGAGCGGGCAGGATTGAAGATTCCGCATATGGGGTGGAATTCGCTGCATTTAGAGCATGACGGAAGACTCTTCCGGGGAATCGAGGAAAATGCCTATGTCTATTTTGTGCATTCCTATTATCTGCAGGCAGAAGAGAAAGAAATCGTGAAAGCATCGACTGAATACAGCACGCATATCCATGCATCGGTTGAACAGGGAAATATATTTGCCTGTCAGTTCCATCCGGAGAAGAGCAGCGATGTAGGTCTGCATATCTTAAAAAACTTCGTGGAACTGTAAGGAGGAAAGAAAAATGTTTACGAAAAGAATTATTCCATGTCTTGATGTCAATGCAGGAAGAGTTGTAAAAGGTGTGAATTTTGTGGATCTCAAGGATGCCGGTGATCCGGTGGAGATTGCAAAGGCATATGACCAGGCAGGAGCAGATGAACTGGTATTCCTGGATATCACCGCTTCTTCAGATGCGAGAGGAACTGTGGTTGATATGGTGCGGAAAGTTGCAGAATGTGTATTTATTCCATTTACAGTAGGAGGCGGAATCCGTACGGTAGATGATTTCCGGGCATTGCTCCGGGAGGGAGCAGATAAGATTTCCATCAATTCTTCTGCGATCAATACACCGGAATTAATTCGTGAGGCGGCTGATAAGTTTGGTAGTCAGTGCGTGGTTGTGGCGATTGATGCCAAAAGGCGGGCAGACGGAAGTGGCTGGAATATTTATAAGAATGGTGGACGGATCGATGTAGGGATCGATGCAATGGAATGGGCTAAAAAAGTAGAGTCGCTCGGTGCAGGAGAGATTCTTCTGACGAGTATGGACTGTGATGGAACAAAAGCCGGATATGATCTGGAGCTGACCCGTGCAATCGCTGACAGTGTTTCAATCCCGGTGATCGCATCCGGTGGTGCAGGGAAGCTGGAGCATTTCCGGGAGGCATTGACGGAAGGCGGAGCCGATGCAGCTTTGGCAGCATCGTTATTCCATTATAAAGAGCTGGAGATAAAAGAAGTGAAAGAATACTTACGAGAGAATGGAGTGTCTGTAAGATTATGAGTGGTTTGAACGGAGACTGGTATGAAGCCTTAAAAGGTGAGTTCGCGAAGCCGTATTATAGAAAATTATTTGCAACAGTGAATGAAGAATATAAGACAAGGCTGATCTTTCCACCGGCAAAAGATATTTTTAATGCATTTCATCTGACGCCGCTGAAAGATGTAAAGGTTGTTATCTTAGGTCAGGATCCTTATCATAATCACGGGCAGGCACATGGATTGTGCTTCTCGGTGCAAAAGGGCGTGGAGATTCCACCTTCACTGGTGAATATTTATAAGGAGCTTCATGATGATCTTGGATGTACGATCCCGGATCATGGCTGTCTTACAAAGTGGGCAGAGCAGGGAGTGCTGATGTTGAATACTGTTCTGACGGTGCGTGCCCATCAGGCCAATTCTCACAGAGGGATCGGTTGGGAAGAATTTACAGATGCTGCGATCATGGCACTGAACAGCCAGGATCGTCCGATCGTCTTTATTTTATGGGGAGCACCGGCACAGAGGAAGAAGCGGATGCTGAACAATCAGAAGCATCTCATACTGGAGGCACCGCATCCGAGTCCGCTGTCTGCGTACAGAGGATTCTTTGGAAGCAGACCATTCAGTCAGACGAATGCATTTCTTGAAAAGAACGGGATCGAGCCGATCGACTGGCAGATTGACTGAACCGGGGAAGAGAGTAAAATCAGGCAGTTCCGAGTGGAAACTGCCTGATTTTTTAAGAAAGCTGCTGTATTTTGGAGATAAGAAGCCGTCCAACAGCACTGGCAAGCTGAGCAGGACGCTCGATGCGGGTAAAATCTTTTCCAAAGATTTCACGGGCAGCTTTCGTATCTCCGAAATTTCCATTTAAGATGGCCATGACCTGGATGCCATCTTTTTTTAATGCCCGGACTTCTGTGGCAACATCTTTGACAGCAGCATTGCCGGAGTAGTCACGGCTCAGAGCAAATCCATGTTCCAGACTGGCGGGAATCTTCCGGTCATCATTGGGACTTGCATCTGTAAAAATGATGGCAATCCGGTTTGGGGCAGCAGGCTCTTCCTCCATCAATTGATGGATCGCACGCAGGGCAAGTCCGTCACGATTCCACCCGGCAGCAAAATATCGGAATAGATTCGTGTTTTTATCGGTTTCATTATAGCGGATAAAGCGATGGATCACAGTATAGCTGCGAAGGCTGGAAAAAGAAGTGACCTGCACTGGAATCCGGCACTTTTGGAGACTTTGTGCGATGACATAACTCTGTGCTGCGAGAGTTTCCTGATAATCCATGCAGGAGGCGGAGGCATCCAGTACAAGATCTACGGAAAAGGAAGGCTGTTCTTCCTCCTTCTTTGTATAAAAGATCCGGTCGTCATGAAGAAACAGTCCCCGCCAGATCTCGGATGTGGCAAGCTGGCCGCTCCGTCCACGGATCGGAAGTGGTACAGGAGAGACTAAAATAGCATTCTGAATCTGTTCTGACAGTTTACAAATGGAACTCCTGTAAATAAATTGATGTTCATCGAAATGAATTTGATTCCTTTTCTCCTGATGATCAATATCTTTTCGTGCCTGAAGAATCGAAGCATCTGTCCGGGTACAGGTTTCAGAAATTCCATCCGTATAATAAAGATGGGAATGATCATGTGGCCAGGTACAGAGAGCAGTATTCAGGCGGCATTCTTTTTCTTTCGGGTAGAGGGGGCGGCCAAAGCATTGGCGGATATATTCATAATCTTTTTCAGAGGCATCCGCTGTCCGGTTAAAGTCAGGACCGGTTCTGCCGGTTCCTTTTCCTCCAGGGGCTGATGAAGAACCAGATTCAACGAAAAGTCTGTCATTTCGGACAATACGTGAAGGAAAGTGATTCAGAAGTTTCCTCTTTAGACGCATGGAACAACGATAAAGAAAAGTAAGTCTGTCCGGCTGTCCACTGTAATGGAAATATTGTTGAAAAACCGAAGTGACCCTGTGGATGATCTCCTGATCGGTTGCAGAACCACTTAAGGTAAGTTCGTTGAAAAGTTTTTTCTCTTTTGTGGAGACAAGCCCTGTATCCTGCCCGAGAATAGTATGACATCTTGCGGCCTGCAATGCATAGACAGTACTGTTCTGAGCCATCCACTGCTGTCTGGAACGGCTTGATTCCTGATCCAGGAATTTTTTTGCATAGGAATAACGCATTTCATTGAGAGCGGGACGGGCAGAGACTTCCCGTTCAAAAGTGCAGTTCTCAAGAACAAACCAGAGAAGTCCATCGTAGAGATCCCGGTGAAGCGAATCATTGATCGTGGAAAAAAGTGTCTGCATGGCAGTTGTAAAATACCATTTATGGGCGTAACCAATAATGGAATTTGTATAAAAATCAGGAGTTCCATCCTGCCAGAAGGAGAGAAACTGTGGTTCAAAATCATAGACACCGGCTGCGGTCCAGACCATATTTTCGGCTCGTCTGACAGCAGAAATTCTTTTTCCCTGAGAAGGGTTCTTTTTTATTTCTGAAAATTCTTTGTTTTTGTTGTACTTCATGTGGTTGCTCTCTTTTCCTGGTGCTGGTTTTACAATCTGAAAGATGAGGTTCTGCTTTCTGCCGGTGCTTTTGGTTCTGCTTCTGTTAGGAGAAGATCGTGGTACTTTCTGTCTTTTTTGAGATCCTTGTAGTGATGATATCCCGGATCAGAGTTTGTTCGTACGCATCAAAAGTTTTATTGGTAAGTCCCATATCCAGTGCAGGATAGGGGGAGAGTCCATTCTGGATAAGCCGCAGAGCATCCAGCAGTCCACGCAGGTCAAGGACTTTTTCAGTCAGTTCTCCGCTTTCGCATTTTTTCTCAATGTCGGAAAAAAGACCGGAAAATTGTTCTGCGAACTGCTTTTTAATTCCGGGAAATTCCCGCAGCAGTAACCGGGTCAGATTGTCCTGCGTGATGGAAGGCATCTGAAGGATCACAAACCGGGAGGCGAGAGCCTCGTTCAGTTCCCTTGTACCGGAATAACCATAGTTCATAGTAGCAATAAAACGAGTTGCCGGATGTACCGGAATCTGATCGTAGCCCGGAATGTGGATCGTGCGTCGGAAATCCAGTACAGAGTGGAGAACAGCGAGAGCTTCATTTCGTGCCATATTGATCTCATCGAGAATGCAGAAACCTCCGTCAACGGCACTCTGGTAGATCGGACCGGGGCGAAAGACAACTTCTCCGTTTCTAAAGGTATCATTTCCTATCATGGAAGAGGCGTCCATATTAATATGGAAAGAGAGATTATAGCAGGGACGGCGGAATGCACGGGCAAGATTTTCAGCCAGTACATTTTTTCCGGTTGCTTTTGATCCTGCGAGAAGGAGATTTTCACCGCAGAGTAAAGCGTGTACAGCAGCCTCCCAGATCTCTTTTCCATAGTAAAGATAGCGAAGGGAAGTTTGGGAAGTATCAGCAGTGTCAGCATATTTTTGCCGGTATTTTTTAATCTCTTCTATAATAGATGGGTTGATCTGTTCCTTTTTCAAATGTTCAAGCAATTTTTTCACCTCTGTCAGGAGCGGAATCAGGAGAGCTGATTCTGTTCTGTATTGTAATTTCAAAATAGATTTTAATTAAGATGCCAGGGTCAAAAGCCCCCGACTTTGATGCCTACGGATTGCTCCGTGCTACGCACTCCCACAATCCTACCCAATATTCGCATATCGTGGGATTATCATCCCACTTTTATGCTCATATCGGGGCGGGCCCTAAGGTCTTTCGCCCACCTATGAGCAAGCTCATGTTGGCGAAAGACCTTTTGACCCTGGCATCAATTTTATACTATAGCCGGATATAAGGAATGTCAATAAACGGAGAAGAGACATTTTTATTAAAAAATTATAAAGAGTTTGTACAAATTTTATGATTTTAAAAATATTTTTATAAAAGGGGTTGATATCTTACTTTAAAGTGATAAACTTATGTCTAGCAAAAAGAGAGCGTACTCTAAATTATGCGAGCAACAGTTCTTTTTGGAATATCATTATTGGGAGATGAGAAAAATGACAACCTTTTTAATCGGACTTGCAATTCTTATCATCGGTGGCTTCTTATACGGAAGCTTTGTCGAGAGAATTTTCAAGCCAGATGACAGACAGACTCCGGCTGTAAAACTGGAAGACGGTGTGGATTATGTTCCTATGAGCAAATGGAAAAATGCACTGATCAACTTATTGAACATTGCAGGAACAGGACCAATCTTCGGACCAATTCAGGGTATCTTATTTGGACCGGTTGCATTCCTTACGATTCCTATTGGATGCGTCATCAGTGGAGCAGTTCATGATTATTTAAGTGGAATGATGTCGCTGCGACAGGACGGTGCACAGATGCCGGGAATCGTTCATAAGTTTCTGGGGGGAAAAGTGTATCAGGTTTATAATATTTTCCTCTGCCTGCTGATGCTCCTTGTCGGTGCGGTATTTACATATACACCTGGAGATCTCTTTGCAGGTCAGATCTGTGGTTTTACAGATGTAAATGTATGGACCTGGGTTATTTATGGTGTGATTCTGGTTTATTATCTTGTAGCTACGCTGTTTCCGATCGACAAGATCATTGGAAGGATTTACCCGATCTTTGGAGCAATCCTTCTGCTTTCAGCAGTAGGGGTATTCTTTGGTATTTTCGCCCAAGGATATCAACTGGATAATATTGATTTCAGTCACGGAATTAAGGGAATCTTCGATGTTTATCCGTATTTTGACGGAATCGTGGGAGCAAGTGCACCTGGAACAAAATTTGTTCCGGTATTCTTTGTGACAGTTGCCTGCGGTATTACATCCGGTTTCCATTCTACTCAGTGTACAATGATCGGACGTTCCGTAAGACATGAAAAAGAAGGAAAAATGACATTCTACGGAACAATGATTCTTGAAGGTCTGATTGCTATGATCTGGGCTGCAGCAGCAATGGGACTCTATAATTCAGGCTCTACAGCAGGAGCAACAGCAGCGGTTGGTGAAGTCGCAAAAGGACTTCTCGGACCGGTTGGAGGAATCATCGCAATCCTGGGAGTTATCGTACTTCCGATCACTTCAGGAGATACAGCACTTCGTTCCTGCCGTCTGATGATCGCAGATTATATTCATTATGATCAGAGAAAGAAAAAGAACAGAGTGATCCTGACCATCTGTATGTTTGTTCCGGTTATTGCAATCCTTGTATTTGCAAAACTGAATGCGGAAGGATTTAATATCCTTTGGAGATATTTCGCATGGAGCAACCAGACGATCGCAGTATTCGCATTTGCAGCAATCACAGTTTACCTGATGGCGAAAAAAGGTTCAGCAAAATGGGTATTCCTTGTACCGCTTGTTCCGGGAAGTTTTTATATGTTCGTAATTTCTTCCTTTATCTTAAGTGCAAAGATCGGATTCGGACTTTCAATGAATGTAGCATACATCATTGCAGCCATTCTGACAGCGGTTTATGCAGTTGGTGTATATATGCTTGGCAGAAAATACGCTGCAAAACATACAGAAGAATAATAAAAACAGAATATGAGAAATAAAATGAGGCTGTAAAAAGTCCTTAACTAACAGAGCTGCATTGGCAATGGTCAATGCAGCTCTTGTTATATTCCGATATTAAGGTGTCGGGGTCAAAAGCCCCCGACTATGATACCTACGGATTGTTACGCACTACGTGCTCCCACAATCCTACCCAACATTCGCATATCGTGGTGCTTACGCCCCCACTTTTATGCTCATATCGGGGCGGGTCCTAAGGTCTTTCACCCACCTATGAGCAAGCTCATGTGGGCTTAGACCTTTTGACCCTGGTATCATATTAATTGCCTACATAAATCAGAAATGACAAAAATATAAAAATCAGTATTGACAGATATAAATAACTAGTGTACTATCTAACTATAGCACTGATACAGAGAGATTGGAGTGATAGAATGGAATACAATACAGCAAGTCCGATTTACTTACAGGTGATCAATGAACTGAAAAAGCGGATGGTGAAAGGTGAGTTAAAGCCGGGGGAGAAGATGCCTTCCAACCGGGAACTGGCCGTACTGTTTAAGGTGAATCAGAATACAGCAGCCAGGATCTACCGGGAGATGGAGAGCATGGGGCTGTGCTATACAAAGCGTGGGATCGGAACATTCGTTTCAGAGGAGGATGACATGATAAGCGGATTAAAAAAAGAGATGGCAGAAGAACTGGTCAGAAATTTTATGCAGGAGATGGAGGATCTGGGATTCCAAAAAGGAGATATCATTGACCGGATCGCGGATTATAAGGAGGAAGAAAAATGATGCAGGCAATACTGGAATGTAAGAATCTGACAAAAAAATTTGGGAGAAAGACAGCCCTGGATGATGTATCACTTCAGTTAAAAAGCGGGAAGATTTATGGCCTTCTCGGGGAGAACGGAAGTGGAAAGACGACCTGGATGAAGCTGATCGCAGGGCTGTCAAAGCCGGAAAAGGGAGAGATCTTTTACGAGGGACATCCGCTTTGTGCAAAAGACAAAGAATCGATCGCCTATATGGCAACGGAAAATTTCTTTTATAGTTATATGAAGATCAAGGATGTTGAAAAATATTATACGGATTTCTTTGCGGGATTTGACCGGGCAGCATTCTGGAACCTCATTGGAAAAACCGGACTTGACGGGGAGATGAAGGTAAGAGAGCTGTCCAGTGGAATGAATGCGAAGCTCCGGATTGCGGCAACGCTGGCAAGAAAGGCAAAATTAACTCTGCTGGATGAGCCGTTGAACGGAGTAGACTTTAAGGCAAGGGAGCAGATCGTCGAAATGATCTTAAGACAGGCAGATGAAAGCCGGACGATCGTAATGTCTACGCATCTGATCGAGGAGATAGAAAGTTATGTGGAAGAGGCGATCTTTATCAAAGGCGGTAAACTGGCAGATGTCGTAAATCTTGAAAGAGAACGGATGACGACCGGACGTTCCTTGACAGAGCTTTATATGCAGTTAATGTAGGAATGTTGAGCTGAAGGAGGTAAGAAAATGGTAAAGTTATTGAAATATGAGATGAAAAAGCAACAGACTTCAAGGATGGTGATTGGAAGTATTCTTCTGGTATGCGTACTTGGATTTGCACTGGGAATGCTGCTGGGACGGGAGAAGCTGGCAGCAGTAAGTCTGGCAGTGATGATGATGGCAACCTTTTTTGTAGTTTTTTATGTCGGGATTGAAAGCATTCTTGTACTGAACAGAGATCTGAAGACGAAGCAGAGTTATATGCTCTGGATGGTTCCAAAGTCCATCTGGGAGATTCTTGGATCAAAATTCCTTGCAGCGATCCTGCAGATGCTGATCGTCTTTGTGATGTATGTGGCAGTCGGACTGATCTGTATCCTGGTCACATTACAGCATACAGGACATTTGAGTGATCTCTTTAAAATGATCTGGCAGGCAGGAGAATTATATATAGACGGCCTCCCTTCGATCATTTGGGGATCTGCAGAGATATTCCTGGGATGGACCGTAGTGATCATGGCAGGATTTGTGGGAGTGATCCTGTCAAGAACACTGCTTCTGAATGCAAAATATTCAGGATTCCTGGCAGTTGTGGTATTTTTTGCAATCATTATTGCCGTGGAGAAGATCTATGATCTGATCTGTCCTGCAATCTGCGTCAATATCGGAACATCGGGATTCAACCCTGGTTTCGTACTCTATTACCTGGTTGTAGGATTCATACTGTTTGGAGTCAGCGGATGGATGGCAGATAAAAAATTAAGTGTATAAAAATCTGACTTGCAATCAGGAAAAAATAGCGTTATAGTAATAAAGGTAAAAGGAAGTAATCTTCGGGGTCGGGTGAAAGTCCCAACCGGCGGTATAGTCCGCGACCCGCAGTATCTGCGGCTGAACCGGTGACTTTTCTGTGCAAAGGATGCATGGCAGGGGATTCCGGTACCGACAGTAAAGTCTGGATGAGAGAAGAAGGTTCGTGCTTTGAGAATCAGGAAGAAATTCAGGATCAGAAAGAGATTCAGGATCAGAAAGAGATTCAGGATCAGAGAAAGCAGGAGCATCTCCTTACGATATGGAACAGCACCCCGGATGGCAGAGGCCTCCGGGGTTTTTTAGTATTAAAATTTTGCTGATCCTGCATGGAAGATTACCTTTTTCAGAAATTTAATACTGTGGTTTGGAAAACTGCAAAGAAAAAGGAGAGAAAAGAAATGAGTACAAAGACTATGATGCAGTCAGAGAAAAAAATGGGAGTAAGAGCGGTCGTTCAGATCGGCATGCTTGCAGCGGTAGCGGTGATCCTGATGCTTTTTGAGATTCCACTTCCGTTTGCACCGTCTTTTTATAAGATCGACTTCAGTGAAGTCCCGGTGCTTGTGGGATGCTTTGCAATGGGACCGGTTGCCGGAGCATTGATCGAACTGGTGAAGATTCTTTTGAATTTTGTACTGACAGGAACTTCAACAGCAGGAGTCGGTGAGATTGCAAATTTTGTGATCGGTTGTGCGTTATGTGTTCCGGCAGGAATTATTTACCGGAGAAACCGGACAAGAAAAAATGCACTGATCGGAATGGCAACAGGAACGATCCTGATGACGGTTCTTGGATGCTTTGTCAATGCGTATGTTCTTCTTCCGGCATATGGAGCTGCTTTCGGAATGCCGGTCAGTAAGCTGGTAGGACTTGGGACAGCAGTAAATCCGCATATTACAAGCCTTTCAACCTTTGTTATTTTCGCGGTAGCACCGTTTAATCTGATTAAGGGAGTGGCTGTTTCTGCGATTGTATTTGTTATCTATAAAAAGATTAGTCCGGTGCTGAGAATGAGATAAAAACCGGTAATTCCGTAGTGGGAAAAAAGGCACGAAAAATAAAATGAAACAAAAAAGTTGACAGTAGCATTTTTTTGTGATAGTATACTCGTCGTAACAATTTTGTAATATCTGTAATAAATGCGAAAATAATTGCATAAATTTAATAAGGGAGTTGTAAAGATATTGCAAAAATAGTTTAGGAGGAGTATATGAAATTTAATAAAAATAAGTGCTTTTTTGCTTCTGTATACGTGGCAGCAGTGAGTGCGATGACATTTACCGGGTTCACAAGCTACGCCGCAGAGCAGAATGCACAGATCAATGAGACGCTGTCACTGATAAGGGGAGAAGAAATACAGTGGGCTGTTTCAGAGATCGTACAGAATGCACAGAAAACCACAGTGGAAGAGACGCTGACTGCAGTGAATGAGGCGAAAGCTGCTTACGAGGCAAAGCTGGAAGAGGAGAGAAAGGCAGCCGAAGAAGCAGAGCGGATTGCCCGGGAGCAGGCAGAGAAAGCGGCAGCACTTCAGGCAGAGAAAGAATTGATGGCATCGCTGATCTTCTGTGAGGCTGGAAATCAGCCATATGAAGGACAGGTTGCGGTTGGAGCAGTCGTGTTGAACCGTGTAAAGAGCAGTGTTTATCCGAATTCTGTCAGTGAGGTGATCTATCAGTCAGGGCAGTTTTCACCGGCAATGTCGGGATGGCTTGACCGTGTGCGTGCCAATGCAGGATATTCTGAGTCTGCACTGCAGGCAGCGGAAGATGCACTGAACGGAAGTAATCCGGTTGGCGACTGCCTTTATTTCAGCACCGGTGGATACGGAATGCAGATCGGAGATCATTTCTTCCACTGATATTTCCGCGGGAATGCATTAAGCAAAAAGATCGGGAAATAATGAAAGTAAAAGGGAAGACTTGTTGTGAATGTAAGATTCACGACAAGTCAATTTTATTTTCAGGAGGTAGGATTATGGATATTTGTCTTCCAATCCGTGATATTTATGTAAGGAAAATTCTTGATTCCGGCGGATCACCGGCGGTGGAGGCGGAAGTACTTGCAGGAGAAGATATTGTTGGAACTGCATCGGTTGCAGGACAAAAAGGTGAACAAGAAATTGAGGCAGGAATTGAGCAGATGCACAGTCAGATCGCAGAGGAACTGATCGGGAAGAATCTGTTCGAGCAGGAAGAGATCGACCATTTACTCGAAAAAAGAAAAGAGATCCCGCAGGAAGTATCACTGGCAGTTTCCATCGCGACAGCAAGGGCAGCGGCAGGAAAGCTGAAGCTTTCTCTGTACCGGTATTTAGGTGGGACTCATGCACTGAAACTTCCGGCCCTGCTGATCCTGGCGGCAGACGGAACTGCAGAAGAGACAGAAATGGATTTCAGGGAACTGATGCTTGTCCCGAAAGGAATTTCTTCTGTACAGGGACAGATCAGGGCGGCAGGTGAGATCGACAGTCTGTTCAGGGAGGCTCTGAAAAAAAGAAATGGAAGAGAGGGAGAGCCTGACAGAAAAAAGCAGGATGCGGCAGATGGAGGAGTGCTGAAATTACTGGAAAAGGCAGTGGAAGAGGCGGGATATCAATGTGGAAAAGAAATCTTTTTTGCAGTCAATGCAGGAGCTGGAAGACTGTATGAAAAGCAGTCGGGAGTATATCGTTTTCCGGCAGAGAGCCGACGATGCGGACAGCGGGTGGAACGCTCACGGGAGGAACTGATCGAATATCTGACCAGACTTACCGGAGAGTATCCGATCAGTCTTTTGGAAGACCCTCTATACAGAGAAGATCGGGAAGGAATACAGGAGCTGGAAAAGAAACTGGAAGATCGGGAGGATTGTGAAAAAAAGACGGTATTGGGAAGACGGTCTGTTATGATCGATCCCGGAGAAATCTATACCCTGACAGAACTTTCAGAGCGTGTACGGGAAGTAACGGAGCAGGGAAAAGGAATTATTTTATGCAGGCAGCGGAAGGAAACCGAAGATGCGGCACTTGTAGATGCAGCGGTTGCATTTGGAATCGGACAGATGAAGCTTGGAAGTCCGGGATGCCTGGAGGCGGCAGTGAAGTACAATCGTCTTTTGAAGCTGGAAGAAAAACTGGGAAAATCGTTGGGAACGGATTGTCCTTAAGTTGAAAGCAGGGGATAATAAAAAAGGCAGTACGTTGAAAGCAAAGAGATAAAGCAGCGGGCGAAGTACAAAAGAAAATAAAAAGAAAGAGGATGAATTTGAAGATGAGCAAAAAAGTTGAGCAGGCAATGGCATTTCATGATAAAGGATATAACTGTGCACAGGCGGTAGCCTGTTCTTTCTGCGAGGAGTTTGGAATCGATCAGGAGACGATGTTTCGTGTTTCTGAGGGATTTGGACTCGGAATGGGAATGATGGATATGTGTGGAGCAGTGACTGGAATGCTGATGGTCATCGGTATGGAGAACAGTGTTGGAAACCTGGATGGAAAAAAGCCGAGTAAAGGAGATACATATAAGAAAGCAAAAGCGTATGCACAGAAGTTTAAAGAGATGGAAGGTTCTTACTATTGCCGTGAGTTAAAGGGTGTGGCAACAGGGAAGCCGCTTGTTCCATGTTCCCAGTGCATTGCGAATGCAGTGGAGCTGACGGAGCAGTACCTTGCTTCTGAGAAAGAATAAAAAGCAGAGCTGACCGGATTGCCGCCTGCATCCATGAAAGTAGACAGGGCGGAATTGACAAAGCAGTGACCGGCATCCGTGAAGGCGGCTGCCGGTCACTGCCGACCGGGCAATAAGCGGGGGATCAGATCATCCCCCACATCCAGTAGAGCAGGCCGAAAAACCAGCTTGTGAAAATCCCATAAAGTATAACAGGCCCGGCGATGGTGAAGATCTTGCATCCGATACCAAAGACCTGGCCTTCTTTTTTGTATTCAATGGCAGGTGCGGCAACAGAATTGGCGAAACCGGTAATCGGAACCAAAGCTCCTGCACCGCCCCATTTTGCCAGTTTCGGATAAATTCCGGTTCCCGTCAGAATGACACTGATCAGGACGAGAAGCATGGAAGTCCAGTTGCTGCAGTCATCCTGGGAAAGTTTTTGCAGTTCGCAGAGGTTGAAAATAATCTGACCGAGAACGCAGACAGCCCCTCCTGTGAGAAAAGCCCTGAGCATATTCAGCCAGAGATTGTGGCGTGGCGTCTTCTGATCTACATAAGTTTTATATTGTTGCTGTCGTTTCATTTGTTCTGTAGGATTCATAACAATACTCCTTTCCTGAAAGTGATCCCGCAAGTTTCATGACTCTTTCAGATCATCATGAATAGTTTGTATCATTTTGAAAATAATATCCCTGTAACCATTCAAATGTGAGAAAATACGGAAAGCAGAAATGGGGAATTTTCTTATGGATCAGACAAAACTATGCGGAACACAGAGCCTGCATTTTCAGAGACCGGCATACATTTTAAGTGCGGCATCTGTTGCAGGAAAGAAAGAGGCGGAAGGTCCGCTTGGAAAAAAATTTGATATGGTAGATGAGCAGGATAACCTGTTCGGGGCAAAGACCTGGGAAGAGGCAGAGAGCAATATGCAGAAAGAAGCCTGTATACTGGCCATCGGAAAAGCAGGACTGAAACCGGAGAAGATCCGGTATCTGTTCGGGGGAGATCTTCTGAGGCAGGGGATTGCCACTTCCATGGGAGTGGAGGCACTGCAGATTCCCATGTTCGGGCTTTACGGGGCATGTTCAACATCAGGAGAGGCACTGGCACTGGCAGCAATGAGTGTGTCGGCAGGGTATGGAGACTCTATGCTGGCGGTTACATCAAGCCATTTCGGAAGTGCGGAAAAGGAGTTCCGTTTTCCGTTGGGTTATGCCAGCCAGAGACCTTTATCTGCACACTGGACAGTGACCGGGAGCGGGGCCTTTGTAGTGGGAACGGATCCGGGAAATGTGAAGATCAGCGGGATCACAGTGGGAAAGATCGTGGACTACGGACTGAAAGATTCGCAGAATATGGGAGCATGCATGGCTCCGGCGGCTGCTGATACGATCGTCAGGAATTTGAAAGATTTCGGACGGACGGCAGAAGATTATGACCGGATCATTACGGGCGATCTTGGCTCCATCGGTCAGTCAATTTTATTTGATTTGGCAGCAGAAAAGGGATATGATCTCCGGCAGAAGCATCTGGACTGTGGAATGTTGATCTTTGATCCTGAGACGCAGGATACCCATGCAGGGGGAAGTGGCTGTGGATGTGCGGCAGTGACGCTGGCATCGTATCTGCTGCCAAAGATTGAAAGCGGGGAATGGAAAAGGATTTTATTTGTCCCCACAGGAGCATTGATGTCAACGGTGAGCTTTAATGAAGGTGCAAGTGTACCGGGGATCGCACATGGGATTGTGATCGAACATTGTCGGAAGGAGGCGGCGGGATGGACTATCTGATTTCATTTCTGATCGGGGGTGTGATCTGTGCGTTGGTACAGATTTTACTGGACCGGACAAAACTGATGCCTGGCAGAGTCATGGTATGTCTGGTATGCGGAGGCGTGATTCTTGGATTTGCCGGACTGTATCAGCCCTTTCAGGATTTCGCGAAAGCAGGAGCAAGTGTGCCGCTGCTTGGATTTGGAAATGTTTTGTGGAAAGGGGTAAAAGAAGCGGTAGATAAAAATGGATTTATCGGTATTTTTATGGGAGGTTTTAAAGCAAGTGCTGTGGGGATATCGGCCGCATTGGTCTTTGGATATCTGGCTTCGCTGATCTTTGACCCGAAAATGAAAAAGTAGCAGGAAGAAAAGGTTTTCGCAGGAAAGCCTTTTTTTCTCTTTTGCGGAAGGGGATAGTGTGGTATAATAAACCAATAGCGTTTAGAATGAAGACGCAAAGATAAGCGACTGACGTGGAATGTGAGGAAGATAAATATGGATGAGAACAGCAAGAAGACAGCTTTAAGAGAGACACTGCAATCCCTTCGTACACCGGGAGAATTATATGTGATCATGTCGGGAGCGACAAAGCTTCCGTTTGTGGTATGCAATCCGGAGACTTTTGATGATGAGATCCTTCTTTATCATAGAGAAGAGGATGCGAAAAATAAAGCAAAGGAACTGACGGAGGCTCATTATCTGGCAGGTGTGGCAAAGCTGGTGGATGACCAGTTACTGGCATTTTATACCAGTCTGTATCTGATGGGTGTGAACGGTCTTTCTGTGAATGTAGGGACAGACCAGGAGAAAAGAGTCCAGCTCAAAGATCTTGTAGTCCGTCAGAATATGAAGGAAGCAGGAGAAGGAAAGATGATCGTGGAGAATCCTGAGATGCACCTGACCGCTATTTATCTGATGCAGGAACTGCGTCATCAGACAGGTGGAGAAGTGACGGATCAGATCAAAGAACTGCAGGAAGAGTTACTGGCACATTATCAGAAAGGCACATTTCTGATCTCGGTACAGGAGGATGGACAGATTCCGGTTCTGAAGCAGAAAGATGGAAGTATGTATCAGCCGATCTTTACAGATATTCTGGAGTTCCGCCGTTTTGCGGGAGACAAAAAGTTAAAGATGCTGGCAATTCCGTCAGCAAAGATTCCGGAGGCACTGATCCCGGATGCAAGGGGCGTGGTGATCAACCCACTGGGCGTGAATGTCCAGCTTACGGTACATCGTCCGAAAAAAGAAAAGCCGGAGGCATAGGAAGATCCGAGTGTCTTCCGGAAAGTTGGAAGGACAGGAAAAGATAGATGGAAATTGCATTATACATTAGAAAAGAGTATTTCAGAGGCGTCACGCTGACGGATAAAAGTGCCCATATTCTGGAATTTCATTATGAAGGAGAGCATGTGGACGTATTCGAGAATGGAGGACTGGTCTTCCGTTTCCGATATGTGCTGGAGACAAAGTTCAAGGCGAATATCGTTGAGTTTTATATCCCGGATATGACGATGCGTGGAAAAGGATATGGAAGCGTCTGTATGTGCGAGATTCTGGATCAGCTCCGTCAGAAGCAGGTGACTGTGATCCGTTCGCCGTTTGGATATGCTCTGGCACCGATCGGTTATACAGGTCCGGATCAGTACCGTCAGCTTATGAGAGGCTTTTGGGGAGCAACCGGTTTTGAGATCAGTGGAGATGGAGATGAAGCGATCCAGATTTTAGACTGAATGGCGGAAAGGCTGATCTGAGAGCAGACACCGGAAATGCGGTACAGTAAAAATGCACAATACTGATTCAACAGGCATAAACTATCCTGAAAAGATCTACATTGGAAGTGGACTCCAGGGAATGGTTTGTGCCTTTTTAATATTGATAGCAGGCAACAGATTTAAAAGGGGAATGACGAATGTATAAGATCATGATCATAGAAGATGACCTTGTCATGGCAGAGGCCATCGCAAAAGAGATGAATGCGTGGGGGAATGAAGCGGTTTATGTAAAGAATTTTCAGAATGTTCTTTCCTTTTTTGCCGCTCAGGCACCGCATCTGGTCCTCATGGATATCACGCTTCCTTTCTATAATGGATACCACTGGTGCAGCGAGATACGGAAAGTGTCGAATGTACCGGTGATTTTTATTTCTTCCGCAGCAGATAATATGAATATTATCATGGCAATGAATATGGGAGGCGATGATTTTATAGCGAAGCCGTTTGATCTGAATGTGCTGACAGCAAAGGTACAGGCAGTACTCAGGAGGACTTATGATCTGTCGGGGAAAGTTCCCATGCTGGAGCATCGGGGAGCCATCCTGAATCTTTATGATACAACGCTGACTTATGAGGGAGAAAAAGTGAATCTTACCAAAAATGAGTTTAAAATCCTGCAGATCCTGATGGAGAATAAAGGCCGGCTGGTGAGCCGGGATACGCTGATGACGAAGCTGTGGGAGACCGATGATTATATCGAGGAAAATACTCTGACAGTAAATATTGCCAGGCTGAGAAAAAAGCTGGAAAAAGCAGGACTGGATGAGTTTATTACGACGAAAGTCGGTGGCGGTTATCTGATCGAGGTGGAACGATGAAGCTGGTATTGCAGTATTTTTATAAAAAAAGACAGGTGATCGGATGGAGTATCCTGTGCGGACTGATTTATCTGCTTATCTTTTCGTTGAGCGGGATTGATTTAAAGGCAGCAGTATATCCGGCACTTTTATGTCTGGTTTTTGGAATTGTCTTTTTGCTGGTCGGATTTTTCCGATTGATAGAAAGGCACAGGAGACTGGAGTTTTTGGAAAAGGACAAGGGACCTTATGGAGAAAGTCTTCCAAAAGCAGCGGATCTGTGCGAAGCGGATTATCAGAAGCTTCTGAAAAAGGAAGAGCAGGAATGGAGAGACAGGCAGAAAGTATGGGATGATACCATGAGCGACATGGAGGACTATTATGCCGCCTGGGTGCATCAGATCAAAGCTCCGATCGCAGTCATGCAGGTACTTTTACAGCAGGAGGATACAGAGCAGAGCCGGGAATTAAAAGCGGAGCTGTTCCGTGTGGAACAGTATGCAGAGATGGCACTGAGTTATGTACGGCTTAATGATAGAGGCGGAGGATTTGACCTGGTTGCAGCAGAGTATGCACTGGATCCTGTTATCAGAAAAGCAATCCGTAAGTATGCAGGTCAGTTCATACGGAAAAAGATCCAGGTGGTCTATCAGGGAACAGATGAGGTTGTTCTGACGGATGAGAAATGGCTGTCTTTTATAGTGGAGCAGATTTTGTCTAATGCAGTGAAGTATACGCAGCAGGGATCGGTAACGATCCGGGTAGAGGGAGACCGACAGCTTGTAATCGAGGATACGGGGATCGGGATCGCAGCGGAGGATATCCCAAGAATATTTGAAAAAGGTTATACCGGAGAAAATGGAAGGCTTGGAAAAAAATCTACCGGGATCGGTCTGTATTTGAGTCAGATGGCTGCGAAAAAGTTAGGGCATACGATCTCGGTAGAATCCATTCCGGGAGAGGGAAGTTCCTTCAAAATCGACCTGAGTTCTTATGCTCTCCAGGTGGAGTAAAAAAGCAGAGAGGTTCGTCTTACAAAAAGGTCACATAGGACAGCGGAAATGTCACCCGATTCGATGGTAGCATTTCCGCTGAATTGTTATACTGACTTCAGTACCTGGGAAGGGTACATGAAGAGTATAAGAAGTTTAGAGAAGGGAGTTATAGAAATATGACTGTATTGGAAGTAGAAGACATCAAAAAAATATACAGGCCGAGGTTTGGCGGCAATCAGGTGCAGGCACTTTCCAAAGTGACATTTTCTGTTGAAGAGGGAGAGTATGTATCGATCATGGGGGAGAGCGGTTCAGGAAAGACAACACTTTTAAATATCATGGCGGCACTGGACCGTCCGACACAGGGAGAGGTTTATCTGGATGGAAGACCGTTATCTGCCATTAAAGAAAAGGATATTTCAAAATTCCGAAGAGAAAATCTTGGATTTGTATTTCAGGACTTTAGTCTGCTGGATACATTTAACCTCAAAGATAATATCCTGCTTCCGTTGGTGCTGAAAGGCGTACCGTACCGGGAAATGAGTCAGAAACTGATGCCGATTGCAGAAGAACTGGGAATTGCCGGTCTTCTGGAAAAATATCCCTATGAAGTATCCGGCGGACAGAAGCAGCGTGCAGCCGCAGCAAGGGCATTGATTACAGAGCCTCGTCTGCTCCTTGCAGATGAACCGACCGGAGCATTGGATTCCAAGTCCACGGACGAAATGCTTGGTATTTTTTCAAGGATCAATCAAAAAGGGCAGACCATCGTTATGGTAACACATTCTGTAAAAGCAGCGAGTCGTGCAGGAAGGGTACTATTCATCAAAGACGGGGAAGTGTTCCATCAGGTATATCGTGGTGAGCTGAGTGATGAGCAGTTTTATCAGAAAATCTCAGCTACATTGACCATGCTTGCGACAGGTGGTGAAAGACGATGAAAAGAGGACTTTATTTCAGACTTGCCGCAACCGGGATGTCGAAGAATAAAAAATTTTATTTTCCGTACATTTTTACCTGCTTCTGCATGGTGATGATGTATTATATCATTCAGTTTTTGCGGATCAGTGACGATTTCAGGACGATGAGGGGCGGAGAATCCATGCAGATGATCCTGGGAATGGGAACACCTGTGATCGCAGTCTTTTCCTGGATTTTACTGTATTATACAAATTCATTTCTGATCCGCAGACGGCAGAAAGAATTTGGTCTGTATCATATTCTGGGTATGGGAAAAAGAGAACTGGTAAAGATTCTGATCTGGGAAAATCTGATGACTGCTGTGATTTCGATTGCGGGAGGTCTGCTGGGCGGAATTTTATTTTCCAAACTTGCAGAACTGGCTGCAGTCAAGATCGTGGGAAACCATCTCGGTTATAAGATGACCATAGAACCGAAGGCAATCTATTATACCGTCTCCCTTTTCCTGGCGATTTTTGCGGTGATCCTTCTCAGGATGCTGATCTTTATTTTCAGGACAAAGCCGGTCGATATGCTGAAAAGTGAGACAGCAGGTGAAAAACCGCCGAAGGCGAACTGGATTCTTGCCATTGCAGGTCTTATAATCCTTGCCGGGGCATATTGGATCGCAGTGAGCATTGAAGAACCGATGGAGGCAATGCTGTGGTTCATGGTAGCGGTGCTGATGGTGATCGTTGCAACCTATCTGCTTTTTATTGCCGGTTCGGTGGCATTTTGCAGACTGATGCAGAAAAAGAAAAATTATTATTATAAGACAAGACATTTTGTATCCATTTCTTCTATGGTATACCGTATGAAGAGAAACGGAGCAGGTCTTGCGTCAATCTGTATTCTTTCAACAATGGTGCTTGTGATGGTCTCTTCCACGGTCTGCCTTTATGCCAGCATCGAAGGAAATTTAGCGAAAGGCTATCCACAGCAATTTTCGGTTGAAATGGCATCGGGAAGTTCTCTGGAAGATAAAGACAGGGAAGAAAAATTAAAAGAAACAGTCGGACAGACGATCAATGAAAATAAAATTAAATTAAAAGAAACAAAAGAATATCATATACTGAGTACTGCATGTGTAAAGACAGATGAGGGAATCAAGTTTGAGCATGAAAATATAAAAAGTCTGGACAGTCTGAAGATGCTGTATATTCTGACCGTTGCAGATTATAACCGGCTGACAGGAGAAAATCTGTCATTGGAAAAAAATGAGTTATATGTCTACTTACCGGATGAAGCATATGAAAAGGATACGTTTCAGGTGGAAGGATGTGGCAACTGGAAAAATAAAGGAACGCCGGACAATCAGTTTATCTGTGGAGATGATGTTGAAACTCTAAATTCCGGTGTGTATCTGATCGTGCCGGATGAGGCTGTGATGGATCAGTTTGAGGCTGCACAAAGAGCGGTGTATGGTGAAAATGCTTCCAGTGAAAAATTATGTTATGCATTTGATACGGATCTGTCAGAAGAAGGGCAGGTCAGTCTGGTCAGCGAGCTGCAAAATAATATTTCAACACTCCAGCTTCAGGATGAGCAGTTCCCGATGGTAAATGTGAATGCGAGAGCGGTGTCAAAGAGTGATTATTATGCACTGTATGGAGGATTGTTCTTCCTTGGTATCCTGCTTGGATCTGTCTTTATCTTTGGTATGATTCTGATCATTTACTACAAGCAGATTACGGAAGGATATGAAGATCAGGGAAGATTTTCAATTTTGATGAAAGTTGGAATGACCAGGAAAGAAGTACGGCAGAGCATTAATTCACAGGTCATGACAGTCTTCTTTTTACCGCTGGCAATGGCCGGAATGCATACTGCATTTTCATTTCCGATCATAAGGAAGATCTTGAAAATGTTTGCCATGAATGATGAAAAGCTGTTGATACTTGTCATGATCTGCTGCTATCTGGCATTTGCAGTTTTTTATGCGGCTGTGTATCTGCTTACATCAAGAGAATATTATAAGATTGTCAGCAGGGATGAAAAAAAATAGAAATAGCAAATTAAGTTTACTGAAAATTAAGAAAAAACCAGTTTCTTGTCGTTCTTATTCGTGATAAAATAAAATTATCAGAAAATAAGAACGGGAGGAGCTGGTTTTTATGATGGAACATACACTGATAACGATTGGAAGACAGTTTGGCAGCGGTGGACATGAGGTAGGCAACCGGCTTGCGGAACGACTGGATATTCCTCTTTATGACCATAATCTTTTGCGGATGGCAGCAAGAGAACTGGGAGTTTCAGATGAAGATGTAGCAAAAGTAGATGAGACGATGCTGGGACGTTTTCTTTCCGGTTATGTGGCAGGCA
This sequence comes from [Ruminococcus] lactaris ATCC 29176, assembly GCF_025152405.1. Classification (NCBI taxonomy): domain Bacteria; kingdom Bacillati; phylum Bacillota; class Clostridia; order Lachnospirales; family Lachnospiraceae; genus Mediterraneibacter; species [Ruminococcus] lactaris. The sequence goes on along the minus strand of NZ_CP102292.1, from coordinate 1,989,872 downwards.
ACGGTGAATATACAGCATTTATGAGCGGTGAAGAAGCGGGCAGGCCGTTAAGCGACCGGTTGTTTGAAGCCCAGTCAGAGCTGATCCGGAGACTGGCACAGAGAGGTCCTGGTATTTTTGTGGGAAGATGTGCAGATTATGTTCTGGGAGATTATTCAAATGTGATTAATACATTTATTTATGCATATAAGGATGACCGACTGAACCGGATCATGGATATCTATAAGCTGACAGAGAAGCAGGCAGCAGATAAGATCAAAAAGACAGACCGGGAGAGAAAACTCTATTATGAAGCCCGGACCGGAAGAGAGTGGGGCGGGATCGAGTCCAACAGTATGCTTTTTAATACCAGTCTTCTGGGGATCGATGGTGTGACAGATGCACTGGAAGCCATCTACCGGAAATGGGAATCCAGAGGATAGGCAGCAGGGGATGACGGAGTTATATCAGAAAAGATACGAAGAGGCATAGAAAATGAAAAAAGAACCATTAACGGTTCCGTTTCAGCAGACGGATCTGTAATGGTTCTTTTTCGTATCGGACTGCGTGCCGGAGGATGACGACGATAGAGATCAGAATGGTCCCATAGCGGATCGGAGCAAGCGGAACTGTCCGCAATACATTCAGACAAAGGCAGAGATAGGTGATCATGCTTCGGAAAAGATGAGGATCAATGACCAGAAGCAATGAAAAGATCAGATAAAATGCAGCCAGTGTCAGTACAGGGTGCAGATCAGGATAAAGTCCCAGCAGGCACCCAAAGGAGACGGCAATCGCTTTTCCACCCATTCGCGGATGAAAAAGCGGAAAGGCATGTCCGATCACCGGTGCGGCAAGAACCAGTGCGAAGAGTGGATCTGTCGGTGAAAGGACGTGCAGTGCAATATGCACCGGAAAGAATCCTTTGGCAAGTTCCAGGAGCAGGATCAGTGTTCCGGTTCTGATCCCGGTGTGTGCGAAAGCATTGAATGCCCCGGGATTTTGATCATCGCTCAGACGGCAGATGTCAATATGGTAAAAATATTTTGGAATCAGGTAGGCAAAAAGAATACTTCCTGAAAGATATCCTGCAAAGATGAAAAAAATCCCGTATATCATAAATGATTCCTCTGTGCATATAATTTTTCAGCGAGACGGCAGATTTCAACAGCAGAATCATGGGGAATGCAATGATTCTGTTGCTTTTGCATCTCAATTCTTGCATCTTCATTCTTCATCAGTCGGCGGCCCAGTGTAACCTGCCCATGGACAGTCCGTGCAGTGACAGACATTCCATGGGATGTGAAAAAGGCAAGGTTTTTTGTCTCACAGCCGGGGATGGGACTGGTATGCACAAGAGCGATCTGTCGGACAGCCGCTTCAGTGCTTGTAAGTCCGCCGGGTTTGGAAAAGATGACATCACTTGCATCCATATAGGCAGGAACATGATCTGTAAATCCAAGAATCCTGACCTGGGGATTCTTCCCGAAAGTGGTCTGAAGGATCTGCCGTAACCGTCGGTTATTTCCGCAGATTACGACTACATATTCATCTGCTTCAAGCTTACGGATCAGTTCAGCGACAAGAAGGTTGACCTTCCCAAATCCCATGCTGCCGCTCATGACCAGATAGACATGAGCATCCGAAGGCAGTTGGCAGAGCTTTCGGGCAAGAGAGCGTTTCTTCTGGGTGGAAAAAGCCTGCTTTACCGGAATACCAAGTGGAAAAAGCCGTTTTTTTGGAAGCCCTTTGTGGATAAGTTCTCCCAGCAGATCCTTCTGAGGGACGATATAGCAGTCACAGTCTGTCTCTTCCCAGAAAGGAATACAGGTATAATCTGTACCGATGGCAATCACCGGAACAGAAAGAAGCCCGCGATGCTTTAAACAGGTGAGGACTTCGGCCGCATAGAGATGCGGTGTCAGAATAAGATCAAAAGAATGTTCTTTAATATAACGATCCAGTCTGCCTGCAAGCAGCGAGTTCACATAATAGACCGGTGACTTCCGTGTGCTAGAACTGATCAGTCCTCCCACTTTGTAGAGCAGGGAGAAGAAAGCAGGGATATGTCTGACAATGGAAATATAAGCCCCACCGACCATATGGGAGACCGTTTTCCCGCCAAGCAGCATCAGATCCATAAATTCTACTTCATGGCCACGCAAAAGTGCAGCCTCCATAACTGCTTTACCGGCGGAGTTATGCCCTTCGCCGGTATTACAGGATAAGATTAATATTTTCATAAACTTTTATAACCTTTTAAAATCGGATTATTTCATCATGGATGCAAGGATCTGGTTTACTTCTTTGCCGTCCGCTTTTCCCTTGACTCTCGGCATCAGTTCCTTCATGATTTTTCCTTTCTCTTTTGCAGTTGGTGTCTCAATACCCAGTTCAGAAAGAACAGTCTGAATGACTGTTTTGATCTCATCAGCATCCATCATCTTTGGTGCATATTCTTCCAGAACGCTGAGACGCTTCTGAGCTTCTTCGATGAGATCGGTGCGGTCTGCAGGGGTCATTTCAAGAGTCTCTTTTAACTGCTTGATCTCTTTTAAGATAACCTGTCCTTCTTCCTCTTCAGTCAGGTCGGCTCTTTTGTCGATGGCTTTATTTTTAAGGGATGAAAGAAGGAAAGAAAGTGCAGCTTTTCGCTCTTTGTCTCCAGCCTTCATCGCAGCAACCATTTCACTTCTGATTTCATCAATTTTACTCATGATAATTGTCCTCCTTATTTACTTAAGATACATAAAGATTTTAGCAGATGAAAGAAGGCATTTCAATAAGCCAGGAGGTTTAATCAGGAAAATTAAAAGAAATAAAATCCTAGAATTAGCAAAATGAATAAAAGGTATAGCAAAACATATATAATTTTTAGAAAATTAACGAAAAATTTATAATTGGGTTGACAACTGTAGGATGAGGGGGTAAACTACGAGAGATAAAGCAAAGGTGCTTTGAGGAGAAGAACTCAAAGTGCCTTTTTCTTTTATAAAAAGAATACCTGAACATTGACACAAAGGCGTGTCCTTAATTCTGAAAAGCATGAAAACCATGCGGAGAGGAAGAAAGGATACGTTTTTTATTTTATGGGGAATCCTGTGAAATAAACCTCGGCTGGGGAGAGGAGATGCTTCGGAGGTATAAGGAGGAAGATGTATATGACACAAGAAATCATCACACAAATTTCAGAAACAGTCGGAACAGAAGTATTTGGAATCTGGTTCTTGATCGGTGCAGCATTTGTATTCTTTATGCAGGCTGGTTTTGCAATGGTTGAGACAGGATTCACCAGAGCAAAAAATGCAGGAAATATCATCATGAAGAATCTGATGGATTTCTGTATCGGAACGGTAGTGTTCATTTTCCTGGGCTTTGGATTGCTGCTCGGTGAAGATGCACTCGGAGGATTTATCGGACTTCCGACACTGGGAATTTTCACAGACTATGCAAATTTTGACTGGTCTAATTTTGTATTCAACCTTGTCTTCTGTGCAACAGCGGCAACGATTGTATCAGGAGCGATGGCTGAAAGAACAAAATTCCTTTCCTATTGTATCTACTCAGGAGTGATCTCCGCAGTTGTCTATCCGATCGAGGCACACTGGATCTGGGGCGGCGGCTGGCTTGCACAGATGGGATTCCACGATTTTGCAGGTTCAGCAGCAATCCATACAGTTGGTGGCCTGACAGCATTTATTGGTGCGGCAATGGTAGGTCCGAGAATTGGAAAGTTTTCAAAAGATAAAAATGGAACAGTGACAAAAGTACATGCATTTCCGGGACATAACCTGGTCATTGGTGCATTAGGATGCTTTATTTTGTGGTTTGGCTGGTATGGATTCAACGGTGCCGCAGCAAAGACGGGATCACAGCTTGCTTCTATCTTTATGACAACCACGATCGCACCGGCAGTAGCAACGGTGGTCTGCATGATCTTTACATGGCTAAGATATGGAAAACCGGATGTATCGATGTGCCTGAATGCATCACTTGCAGGACTGGTAGCAATCACAGCTCCCTGCGATGTAACAGATGCACTTGGAGCCTTGATCATTGGAGCTGTTTCAGGTGTACTTGTAGTTTTTGGTGTATGGTTCTGTGACTATGTGGCACATGTGGATGACCCGGTCGGAGCAGTTGCCGTACATTGCTTAAATGGAATCTGGGGAACGATCGCAGTCGGACTTTTTGCAACGACTACTGCTCCGGAATGTGAGATCAAAGGACTGTTCTACGGTGGTGGATTTAAACAGCTTGGAATCCAGCTTGTTGGTATTATCGCAGTGATTGCGTGGACGGCAGTGACGATGACGATCGTATTTGCAGTGATTAAAGCAACAATCGGACTTCGGGTATCAGAGGAAGAAGAAATTGTCGGACTTGATTCCAAAGAACATGGTCTTGCATCTGCCTATGCAGGCTTCAGTATCATGGATATCACAGAAGGAACCATGGCTGAGAATGAAAATACAGATCTGGGTGTGGCAGATTATGATGCAGCATCCAAAGTACAGAGAAATGCAGCCGTTCCGGTTGTAGGTGCAGCAGATCTGGATACAGGAATGCATAAAGTCGTTATTATCGCAAAACTGACCAAATATGAACGGCTGAAAACCGCTCTCAATAATCTGGGTGTAACAGGAATGACAGTAACGCAGGTTATGGGATGTGGAATCCAGAAAGGTGCGGGAGAAAAATATCGTGGAGTTGAGATGGATGTTACCGTACTTCCAAAAGTAAAAGTGGAAGTCATTGTCGGAAACATTCCGGTTGAAAAAGTCATTGAGACAGCAACGAAAACTCTTTATACAGGTCATGTCGGAGATGGTAAGATTTTTGTTTACAATGTACAGAAGGTTGTAAAAGTCCGTACAGGTGAAGAAGATCTGGAAGCATTGAAGGATGTGGAGTAAAAAAGCAGAGATAGCTTTTCCTAAAATTACATAACGGTAAGAATAGGAAGAATGACAGAAAAAAGATAGTGGATAAAAGGACTTCATTAAGAATCTGGAAAAGATTTTTGATGGAGTCCTTTTTGAGACTACGAAAGATGAAAAATCCTATGGTATAAAGATGAAAAGACCTGGTATTATTAATATGAAGAAACTCAGAAATATTCCAGAAAAAAGTTGTCATGCTCTTAAAAAAATACATAAAATTTTGGAAAAAGTGAAAGATTTTATGTTAGAGTAAGGTTGATACAACTAGTAAGGGAGGTAGATGAAGTTGGAAAACTATATGTATCTGGTTCCTGTCGCAGCAGTAATCGCCCTGATCTTTGCAGCGTATCTTGCAAGGAAGGTTGGCAGACAGTCTGCAGGAACTGAAAGAATGAAAGAGATTGCAGCAGCAATCGCAGAAGGTGCAAGAGCCTTTTTGACAGCAGAGTACAAGATTCTGATCATCTTCGTAGCCGTACTCTTTGTACTGATTGGAATCGGAATTGGTAACTGGGTTACAGCAATCTGCTTCGTAGTAGGTGCTTTGTTCTCAACGGTCGCAGGCTACTGCGGAATGACAGTTGCCACAAAGGCAAATGTAAGGACAGCTAATGCAGCAAAAGAGAGCGGAATGAATAAAGCTCTTTCCATTGCATTCTCAGGTGGTGCAGTAATGGGTATGTGCGTAGCCGGTCTTGGTGCATTGGGAGTGAGCCTGGTGTACATTGTAACGAGAAATGTAGATGTCTTATTTGGATTCAGTCTGGGAGCATCTTCGATTGCGTTATTTGCCCGTGTAGGTGGAGGTATCTATACAAAGGCAGCTGATGTCGGAGCTGACCTGGTCGGTAAAGTAGAAGCAGGAATCCCGGAGGATGATCCGCGTAACCCGGCAGTCATCGCTGATAATGTAGGTGATAATGTAGGAGATGTAGCCGGTATGGGAGCTGATCTTTTTGAGTCCTATTGTGGTTCACTAATTTCAGCACTGACACTTGGTGTGGCAGTAAGTGAGGTTTCTGGAGTATTATTCCCACTGGCAATCGCAGGCTGTGGACTGATCGCATCCATGATTGGCACATTCTTTGTAAGAGGTGGAGAAAATGCAAATCCGCAGAAAGCACTTACAAAGGGAAGCTATGCTGCTTCTGTGCTTGTAATGATTGCTTCTCTGGCACTGAGCCGGACCTTGTTCGGAAATATGAATGCAGCAATCGCAGTCATCGCAGGACTGATCGTTGGTGTGATCATTGGTAATATTACCGAGTACTATACTTCTGCAGATTATAAGCCGGTACAGGGAATTGGAGAACAGTCTGAAACCGGTGCTGCTACAACGATCATCAGTGGTCTTGCAGTTGGTATGAAGTCAACAGCAATCCCGCTGCTTCTGATCTGTGTCGGTATTTTTGTATCTTATAAAGTAAACGGTCTGTACGGAATTGCCCTTGCGGCAGTCGGAATGCTTTCTACAACAGGGATCACTGTTGCAGTAGACGCATATGGTCCGATCGCAGACAATGCAGGTGGTATTGCAGAGATGTCCGGTCTGGATGAGTCTGTCCGTGACATTACAGATAAACTTGACTCTGTAGGTAATACGACAGCAGCGATGGGAAAGGGATTTGCAATCGGTTCAGCAGCACTGACAGCCCTTGCACTGTTCGTTTCTTATGCTGAGACCGTGAAACTGAAGACGATCAACCTTCTGGATTATAAGGTAATCATCGGTATCTTTATTGGTGGTATGCTGACGTTCCTCTTCTCGGCATTTACAATGGAGTCTGTATCCAAAGCTGCCTACAAGATGATCGAGGAAGTAAGACGTCAGTTCCGTGAGAAACCAGGCATCATGAAAGGGGAAGAAAAGCCGGACTATAAGTCATGTGTGGCTATTTCCACAACGGCAGCTCTTCACGAAATGCTTCTTCCGGGTCTGATGGCAGTCATCGTTCCGGTCGTTGTCGGAGTCGTTCTTGGTGTTGATGCACTTGGCGGACTTCTGTCAGGATCTCTCGTGACAGGTGTTCTGATGGCAATCTTTATGTCAAATGCCGGTGGTGCATGGGATAATGCAAAGAAATATATTGAGACAGGACATCATGGCGGTAAGGGAAGTGAAGCCCATAAGGCAGCCGTTGTCGGAGATACGGTAGGAGATCCGTTCAAGGATACTTCAGGTCCGTCCATCAATATCCTGATCAAGCTGATGACAGTCGTTTCGCTGGTATTTGCTCCGTTGTTCCTTCAGATCGGAGGATTACTGTAGAAGATATTTGAAATAGCCTGAAACTATGACAAACCGACAAAAATAACTATTTTTCAATCTTTTTTTGCCATGGTAATCTATAGGAAGAAAAAGATTGGAGGATATGAAAATGAGTAAATATCAGACACCATGCAGATACGATTTTGTAGGAAGTTTTTTAAGACCACAGGAAGTGAAGCAGGCAAAGGCAGATTATGCTGAAGGAAAGATCAGTGAAGAAGAAAAAGACCGCATTATTGATGCTGCGATCACGGATGTGGTGAAAAAGCAGAAAGAACTGGGGTATCATGTGATTACTGACGGTGAGTTCAGAAGAACCTACTGGCATCTTGATTTTATGTGGGGATTTGAAGGCGTCGGACATGAACAGACCGGTGGCGGAGTTCAGTTTCATGAAGAGCTTGCATCAATGGAGGATACTTATCTGACAGGAAAGGTAAAAGCAAAACCACATCCGTTTGTTGAGTACTTCAAATTTCTGAAGCAGTTTGAGGATGAGAATACAGTTGCCAAGTATACGATCCCGGCACCGGCTCAGATGTTTCAGCAGATGATCGTACCGGCTAATTATGCCAATACGAGAAAATATTATCCGACGAATGAAGAACTGATCCATGATATCGGGGTAGCATATCAGGAAGTCATCAGACAGTTTTATGATGCGGGATGCAGAAATCTGCAGTTAGATGACTGTACCTGGGGAGCAATCGTAGGAGATGCGGCAAAGCAGAGATATAAATTACTGGGGTTGGATCTGGAAGAGGTGAAAAAAGAACTTCTGAAAGTGAATAACCTTGCCGTAGAAGGAAAGCCGGAAGATATGGTGATCACTTCTCACATTTGCAGAGGAAACTATCACTCTACATTTTTTACAAGTGGTCCGTATGATACAGTAGCAGACTATGTATTTGCAAAGGAAAATGTAGATGCACTGTTCCTGGAATATGATGATGAGAGATCCGGTGGATTTGCACCGCTGGCAAAAGTATCTCCGGATAAAAAAGTTGTTCTTGGTCTGATCACGACAAAGTCTCCGGAACTTGAAGATAAGGAGCGTGTGATCCACAGAATTAATGAAGCAGCAAAATATGTTCCGCTGGAGCGTCTGTATCTGAGTCCGCAGTGTGGCTTTGCATCCTGTGAGATTGGAAATAAACTGACAGAGGAACAGCAGTGGGAAAAATTAAAACTGGTGAAAGAGATCGCAGAAGAAGTATGGGGTGAATAGTAACATAATGCTAGAATAACCTGACTCTGCAACCAGGAACAGATTAAGCTGATGAGTGAAACTTCATGATACAGTCCTGTATTTTTGAAGTAACTTGTCAGCTTTTTTTTCATCATCACCGTGAATGATCAGTACATAAGGAAGTCCAAGTGGAATTGTTGCGAGTTCGGAAAGTTTTTTTGCATTGATATCGAGATGCTGGTTTTCTAGGTCTCTGACACGTACATCAGAGGAAAAACCTTTGCAGGTATTGTAAAAAGTGACAAACTGTCCGGTAGTGATGAATTTAATATTTTTCTTGATCATATCTGTGGCCTTTCTGTATTGAAATATGAAAATAAAATGGAATGAAATTTGATTTTTTCTTCATACAGTATATAATGAGTATAAAAATGAGAAAAATACATATTTGCTATAGCAGACATGTATTTAATACATGGAGGAAGTATGGAGATCACTTATGATTATTATCGGATTTTCTATTATGTTGCAACCTATCAGAGCTTTTCAAAAGCAGCAAAAATATTGATGAGTAACCAGCCCAATATTACCAGGTTTATAAATAATCTGGAAAATCAATTAGGGTGTAAGCTCTTTGTCAGGTCGAACAGAGGAGTGCAGTTGACCCAGGAAGGAAGAAAATTGTATCAGCATGTGTCTGTGGCATATCAGCATCTGCATATGGCAGAAGTTGAACTGATGAATGAACAGAGGATGGATCAGGGATATATTACGATCAGTGCAAGTGAGATCGCCTTACATCTGCTGTTACTTCCGGTTCTCGAAAAATTTCATAAAAATTATCCGGGGATCAGGATCCGACTGTTAAATCATTCCACACCGCAGGCGGTTCAGGCAGTGAAAGAAGGGGCGGTTGATCTGGCGGTTGTCACGACTCCGCTTACAGTAAAAAAACCGCTGAGATCCGCAGTCTTAATGGAGTTTCGGGAGATCCTTGTAGGAAGTCAGGCAACGGTGCAGAACACGAAGATAAAAAGACTGGAAGATATCAGGAATGAACCGTTGATCTGTCTTGGAAGGAAAAGTACCACATATTCTTTTTATTCAAAATTCTTTTTGGAGCATGATGTTGTATTGGAGCCGGATATTGAAGTAGAAACGATGGATCTGATTCTTCCGTTGATCTTGAATGGACTTGGGATTGGATTCCTTCCGGATTTATATGTGAAAGATCTTTTGAAATCGAATCAGATCCAGGAGATCCGGATGGAAGAAAAAATACCTGCCCGGGAGATCTGTCTTGTGGAAAACCATAATTTCCCGCCGGGAGTTGCAGCGGAGACACTGAAAAGAATGTTGTTGAAAGAAAATGGAATTATATAAAAATTACATAATGACCATGTAGAAAAAACTGTGGCTGTCAGTTTGACTTTGGTAAGAGTGCTTTCTATACTGAAACTAGAACAAAAAAGAAAGAAGGAAAGCAATTATGATGCATACAGTTTTACCCAGAGAAGAAGCTGTTGAGGCGATTTTTTCAAAAATAGTGGCATCTCCGGCTTCCTGTGAGCAGTTAAGAGAAGTGGTTTATGAACATTTGGAAGATGAACAGATTTTTGAAAAAAATCAGGCAGAGCATTTTACCGAAGTTTTATTTCAGGCATACAAGAATGGAGATATCAGTGCATTGTTGCTGGAATTGTGTGGAAGAAGTATGTTTGATCTGCTGAGGGAAGCATATTTGATCCCTAAGAAATTTCACGGAAAAGCAGGAGAAAATCCGGTCTTATTGACAGATGTTGATGGAAATCTGCTTCCCGGAAAAGAGAAGGAGGTTTCGGGGAGAGAGTACGAGAAGTTCAGAAATACTTATCAGTTACATGAGTGTGCACCCCGTTCAAAAGTATATCTGGCAGATGGATATGATCTGATTCGTTCCTATACGGAAGGGATGCAGATAGAGGAAACGAAAGAGAACAGACAAAGAGGAGTACTGGCTCTTTATGCACTACCGGATACGTGCAGTCTGGGGCTGACAGAGGCACAGGCTTATGCAATGGTCTGGGATACATTTCATGAAATTCAGATGGAGGCACCACGGGCTATCGTTTATTATGGACAGGAGACCGGAGTGAGGAAGAAAAAAGAATTTGATGAGATCGGAATCCTGCTTCCGATTCATGAATTTGAGAAAAAGATGCTTCATCATCTGCACGAAATTGATGGAATTGTCCTGACCTGCAGGGAAAAGTTACTGAAAAGAACCGGAAGTGCTGGCCTGGATCTGGAATAGGAGCAGGGGAGTGAAAAAATGGGGACAGAAAGAATTATAAAAAATCATATGGAGATTCTCTGGCATGAATATACGGATGCAGGCGGAGAAGAACGGCCGGTTACAGAAGCAAGCCTGACGGAAAAGGCATCCATTGTCGGGCGGGTCGGTATCATGCTTCTTTCCTGTGGTACGGGAGCGTGGAGAGTGAGAAGTTCTATGAATACATTATCAGAAGTCATGGGGATCACTTGCACTGCAGATATAGGTCTGATGTCGATCGAATATACCTGTTTTGACGGAGAACAGGGATTTACGCAGTCATTATGTCTGACAAACACAGGCGTTAATACGTCAAAACTGAATCGCCTGGAACATTTTATACGTGAGTTTGAAAAAGAAGGATGCAGTATGTCAGGGGAACAGTTACATCAGTTATTGGATGAGATCGAGCGGATTCATGGCCTTTATTCTCCTGTGGCACTGGGGTTCGCAGCAGCGTTGGCATGTGGTGGATTTACGTTTCTGCTTGGAGGAGGTCCAATCGAAATGTTCTGTGCTTTTTCCGGAGCGGGGCTTGGGAATTTTCTCAGGTGCAAGTTGACAAAGCATCATTTTACACTCTTTTTGGGAATTGTATCTTCAGTAGCACTGGCATGTCTTGTATATGCAGGATTTCTGAAAATCGCTGAAGTAGCATGGGGGGTATCAGTGCAGCATGAGGCAGGATACATTTGTGCCATGCTTTTTATTATACCGGGTTTTCCTTTTATTACAAGCGGGATAGACCTTGCGAAGCTGGATATGCGTTCCGGGGTCGAACGGTTTACTTACGCCTTGATCGTTGTTCTTGTGGCAACAATGTCAGCCTGGATTATGGCACTGATCCTTCATTTACAGCCGGTTGATTTTGAAAAAATGTCATTGCCACTGGAAGCGTGGATTCTGTTTCGGCTTCTGGCGAGTTTCTGTGGAGTGTTTGGTTTCTCTGTTATGTTTAACAGTCCGGTTCGTCTGGCTGCGGTTGCAGCAGGGATCGGAGCAGTTGCAAATACGTTCAGGCTGGAGCTGGTGGATCTTACGGCATGTCCACCGGCAGCAGCGGCATTCATGGGGGCTTTGGCTGCAGGTCTGCTGGCTTCTCTGATCAAAAGCAGGGTTGGATATCCGAGAATCTCTGTGACAGTGCCGTCAATCGTAATCATGGTACCCGGACTTTATTTATACCGGGGATTTTATAATCTGGGAATGATGTCATTGTCTGCATCTGCGTCCTGGTTTGCATCCGCGATACTGATCGTTGCGGCATTACCACTGGGGCTGATCTTTGCAAGGATTCTGACAGATAAGACATTTCGATATTGTACATAAAAATATTGCACATAAAATATTGCACATAAAAATACCCTCCTTACTGGTTGTCCAGTAAAGAGGGTATATATCATTTCCAGGGCCGGTTGCCTTTTATGATTATTTTTGATTCTATTTCTCTTTCGGTTCTATAATCCTTTTTTCAGTTTCTTCTTTTGGCCTGTAGCCATTGATATCGTATTTCTCTTCATACTTTTCAAAAGCAGAAAGGTAACGGTCATCTTTTAGCTTACGGACGCTCTTTGTATACTCATGCATATCAAAGTTTGAAGAATCCAGTTCCAGAATGGCAACTGCTATATTGGAACAATGGGCTGCGATTCGTTCATAGTTGGTCAGCAGGTCATTAAATGCGAATCCGGTATTCAGGTCGCACTGACCATTCCGAAGTCTTTTAATATGACGCATTTTCAGGTCATTGCAGAGAATGCCGATCAGCTCACGCAGCGGCTCTACTGTGGCAGCGGTGTTAAGATCTTCATCTACAAAAGAGTTGACAGTGAGATCTGTGATCTCAACGAGAGCCTGTTCAAGAACATCCAGTTCATATTTGGCGGCTTCAGAGAAAGTACGTGATTTCTCATGAAGTTCCTGTGCTACCTTGGAAATGTTCACTGCATGGTCGCCGAGACGCTCAAAGTCACTGATCGTATGCAGGAACTTGGATGTCTGCTTTGCCTGATCCGGTGTCAGATCATGCATACTTAACTGCATCAGATAAGTTCCGAGTTTATCTTCGTATTTATCAATGAGATTTTCTTTTTCCTGAATTTTATTAAACTTGCTGTCGGAAAAATCAGAGAGCAGTGCAAAAGCCCGCATGATATTTTTCCGTGCATTCTTTGCCATTCCATTGACTGCAAGCTGACTCTGGCTGATCGCCAGTGGCGGATAGTTCAGGAAACGTTCTTCAAGAAGATCAAAATCTGCCTGCTCTTCATTGTCCTCTTCAGTGTCTTTGATCAGAATAAAGACGAGCTTCTCAATCTTGCTGATGAAAGGTGCAAGTACGAGAATCGTCAGAATCCTGAATACAGAGTTCAAAAGTGCAGTACGGAATGGAGTCATAACTTCATCCATAAAAGTAAAGTGAACCACTGCATTGATCGAATAAAATACGATTGACCAGAAGATCATTCCGAATAAATCATTCAGCAGATAGATCAGTGCTGTACGTTTTCCATTCTTGTTCGTTCCGATGGAAGAGAGCAGAACAGGACAGGCTGCACCGACACCGATTCCCATGGTGATCGGAAGAGCTGCTGCAAAAGTAATCGAACCAGTGATCGACAGTGCCTGCAGGATACCGACAGAAGCAGATGCACTCTGAAGGACTGCGGTAAATGCGATACCGACCAGAATACCCATAAATGGATTCTTGAACATAGTCAGAAGACTGACAAAGTGAGGATTCTCTTTTAATGGAGAAACCGCACCGCTCATTGTCTGCATACCAACCATGAGAATGGCGAATCCAAGCATGATATCTCCCACATCTGTATAGGGCTTTTTCTTCACGAATGTACGTAAGATGATACCGATGATCGCAACGATGGCTGAAATTGTCGCAGTGGACAGAAGCTGGGCGATGCCGTTGGAGCCATCAATGTAGGACAGACATAAGATCCATCCGGTGATACTTGTACCGATGTTGGCTCCCATAATAATACCGATCGCCTGAGCAACTTTCATCATACCGGAGTTGACGAAGCCGACAACCATGACAGTCGTTGCTGATGAAGACTGGATGATTGCAGTTACAACTGTACCCAGCAGCAATCCTTTGATCGGGGAGTTCGTTAATTTATATAAGATCAGCTCCAGTTTATTACCGGCAACTTTCTTAAGACTGTCCCCCATCAGTGCCATTCCGTAGAGGAAGAGGGCAACTCCGCTGAGCAATGACAAAATCATTGTAATTCCCATTTTCTTTTTTCCTTTTTCTTAAGTTATTAAGTTGACGTGTTACGTTATTTTTAATGATACCAGGGTCAAAAGGTCTGACACCATGTGTGCTCGCACACTAGTGGTAGAATGACCTTGTGACCCGCCCCAATATGAGCATAAAAGTGGGGCGTAAGCACCATGATATGCGAATGTTGGGTAGGATTGTGGGAGCACGTAGTGTGTAACAATCCGTAGGTATCATAGTCGGGGGCTTTTGACCCCGACATCTTTTTAATACGTACGCCATCCATTATAGAACACTTTACATGTACTTTACAATTCTTTTCTTAAGAAATACCCAAAAAATTATTTGTCCGGGTGAAATTGCTGAAAATGGAAGTTCCGAATCAGACAAAAATCTTTGCCAAAGATGAAAAGAAATACAAACTGAAAAAGGGGAAAAAGATGAAGACTCAGTATTAAAACTATATGAAAAGGTGGTGAGTTAGATGGCAGTATATGGAAATGTCAATGTAAAATATGCTCCATGCAAGTCTGCAGCACAGCTTCACAGTGCTGCAGATTATATTCTGGGGAAGAAGAAGGAACAGCTAAGTTCCGGTGTTATCAAGACAAAGTCGGAGTTATATAATGCCTTTGGCTGCAATCGGGATAACTTTGCAAACAGTGTCCTTATGACAAGGAAAATGCATCAGAAGAAGTATAGTCGGTTCTTCCCGCGGGATCTTCTTGCACAGAAGCTGTCCATATCCTTTCATCCGGAGGACAATGATAAACTGACTTATGAAGATGCTTACAAGATAGCGGAGGACTTCGCTCATAAGTTCTTCTGGAAAAAGGGATTTGAGGTATTGGTTGCGGTTCATGTGGATACGGAGCATGTTCACGTGCATTTTCTGGTAAATAACTGTAACCAGAAGGATGGTTCTTCCTTTCGGAGAGGTCCGAAGGAACTGGTGGAAATGTCGGAGTATTTTGGAGAACAGTGCAGGAGCCGGAGCTTGACGCACTCTGTTCGTGACAGCTTCTACAATCCGGATAAGACCAGAGAGGAACGCACCTTTGCGGAGAGCCAGATGGAAAAGCGTGGAAAACTATCTTTTAAGGATGAAATACGTGTGTTTATCAGACTTGCCATGAATGACCCGACCACGCAGAACATCCATGATGTGGTAAATATGCTTGAGAGAACCTATCAGTCCATGAAGGATTATCCTAGATGGGAAGAGGATGAGGACGAAGTGAAAGAGTCTGCTTCTAAGGCTAAAAAGCAGGTACCAACACAGGAGTCACAGCCGACCAGAAAACCGGATGTTTCTGTATATGAGGCATATGACGAGTTTCAGGAAAAACATGAGATACCGGAGAATGACGAGTCTTTCTTTTATGCTGTTTTCAACGCTGCTGCGGAAGCATTTTTTCGGTATTGCCGATGCGGCGGATTATTCGAAAATGGCGGTTTGAACCCATCTGCAGTTCAAATAAAAAGGTATATGATAAAAAGGTTGAGTGATACATCGCCACATATAAGCCGCATAGAACCTGGTCATACGAAAGGCGAAGGGGGAACGGAAATGCTCCTATCTGCCTCGCCAAAAAGAGAAATGTGAAACGGGGGCGAAGCAATGAACCGTCCAAGCGGCTTGAAAGCAAATCGACCGTTGCTTTTTCTTCCTGCCGCGAAAACAGCCGAGAGTGACCACCAAATGCAGGATATGTACAGGCTGAACAAAACTGCATGAATTGACTTCACTCAAATATGACACAGCCCTGATCATGGAGAAAAATCTGCAAATATACCCTCTGTTTCGGATACTGCCGGACGGATATGCAACACCGTCTCCCGATTATTGATCGCAGATGAATTTGACAACCCCGAAAAAACTTCGTGAAAAGTCGTCCGTGTGGGCTTACTTTTATTCGGATATTCGTACATAATGTATTGTGTTGAGTATTATCCATGCGGAGGTGCGGTATGAACGGGATCAAGGGCTATATCTCCATTCGGGAGGCGTCCTACCGTTGGGGCGTATCGGAGCGGCGGGTCAATCAGTATTGCACCGAGGGGCGGATCCCCGGTGCGTCCCGATTGCCCTCGCCTTCGCCACCTTTGAAAATGTGTGCTATCTCATCCAGAACGGTGCTGACCGCTTCTCCTTCATCTTCTTCCGGGGCTTCGGCACGGGAGCCATGCACGTCCTCTGCGGCCTGATCGTAGGCGGCGGGAAGATGGTCCGTTTTCCGCTTATCGCGGAGGAAATAACCGAATATTCACTCCTTGAGAGCTGCTTTTTGGCGGCTCTCAAATTTTTTTGAAAAATTTTGCGTTTTGGGTGAGAGTTTTTTCGATTTTTTGTACCTATATAAGTGAAGGGGTTTTTAAGCCGCATTTCAAAAAATCCAGTGAGGAGGTTCAAACGATATGTACAATACCGCAAGACGGGTCGCACTCGTCAAGCAGCGGGTGCGGGAAAACACCCGCCGAAGGCAGCGGTGCGGCATATATGGGCTGAGCGCCGCGTGTATGCTGCTGTTCGCGGTGCTGATGCAGGCGGCAGACGCACTTATCGCTCCGGGACAGGCCGCCGCATGGGGCAGCTTCGGCACGATGCTGCTGCGGGAGGACGCAGGCGGCTATGTACTGGTGGCCGTTGTGTCATTCGCGGCGGCGGTGGTCATCACCGCACTGTGCTTCCGGCTCAGAATCAGAGAAAAACAGAAAAAAGGTGCGGCGAACAAGCACGCCCGACACGAAAAGGAGGAGAAAAGCCAATGAAAAAACGAATACTCAGTATCCTGCTGCTGTGCTGCATGGTGCTGACCATGGTGCTGACCATGCTGCCGACAACGGCCTTTGCTGCGGGTGAGCTACCGGATGTCAAGCTTTCCGTCCCAACGACGTTTGACAAGACAGTGGACCTTACGAAGCAGAACAAAGAATTGAAAATCAAGGACAGCAAGACCTATCTGATTAAGGGATCCGCAGATCCAAACTGGTATTTTCAATACCGGATCAAAATCGATGGCAAGAACAATACACCGCACATATTTCTGGACGGCGTCCGCCTTCAGGCACCCAAGGACGGCCCTGCCATCGAGCTTTACGGCGGTGCCTCTGCCTGTCTGTACTTTATCGGCGGGGACAGCGAGCTGATCGGCACGGAGAACTTCGCCGCACTGCAGAAAAACAAAACCGATGGTTATCTCCGGGTTCTGGTGCGGACGGGGACAAAGTTCACGTGTAAGGGCGGCACTTATGGCGCTGGCATCGGAGGCTCAAAGGTCGGAATCAAGAAATTCTCGCAGGGACACGGCGTGAACCTTCATTTCGGCTCTCTGGCGACGGATATCTATAGCGGTGAGATTTCTGCGACCAGCGGCCCATTCGCTGCGGGTATCGGCGGCGGTGCAAACGGCGGCGTCGGCGAGCAGATTTATGTGTATTCCGGCAAGCTGACGGCGACCTCCGTTTCGCAAGGCGCAGGGATCGGCGGCGGACAGGGCGGCCCCGGACGCTTTATTTATATCAGGGGCGGCACGGTGGTTTCCAGCAGCAGGTCAGCCGGAGCAGGAATCGGCAGTGGCGATCAAGACGGACTGAACGAGCGGGAGGATGCACATCATATCGAGATTTCCGGTGGAGCGGTCTTAGCTTTTAGTAACTATGCCGGCGCGGGTATCGGCGGCGGAAGAGACGGTTCGGGCTGTGACATTTCCATCACCGGCGGCGTGGTGCAGGCACAGGGCTACTTCGGTGCGGGCATCGGCGGTGGCATGAACGGCGACAGCTGGAACATTTTAATCAAGGACACAACGCTGACTGCGCTGGCCTTTCCGCTTTATCCGAGCTCCGATTATACAGAGCTGTCTGCATCCGCGGTCGGAAGAGGCTCAAACCGGACGCACTACATGTCAGCGATGAAAAATCAGGAAGATCTGTTGTATGAAGAGAACATCAAAATCGGAGCCTCGGACGGGAAGTCCGTGCGGCTGAGCGCGACAGGGTGGCAGTGGCACCGCAGCCAGGGACCGTATGAGATGGACTGGGGCACCACGACGGAGCTTCTCATACCCAACGAAAATGGGCGCGTGGACCTGCAGCGGCTGAGCCTGCCGTATGCCTACAATTACGGCAGAGTAATTAGCAAGCTGGAGCTGCGCTGCGTGGAAAGCACATGTAGCCATGAATTTGGCTGGGCGAACAGGGATGGCTGCCACATCTGGGCCTGCAAGAACTGCGGTGCACGAGACCCCGCCGCGGAGATGTCCAAGCAAAACGGAAAGCACATCCCCGGCGACTGGAGCAATCAGGAGCAGTTCTGCACTGTGTGCGGTCATGTGCTTGAGAGGGACACGAAAGCCCCGGTTATGGAAACTCTGACGGACGGCGAAAGCTACACCGTCGAGGATACCCTCGATGGAAAGCCCGGTGCGTACACCTTCACCGTGAGCGACCCGGCTGCATCGGGAGAGACGTCCTCCGGCGTCAAGTCCGTGACCATCAACGGTGTGCCGCAAGACGGCCCCACCTATCGTCTCCCCGCGCCGGATGGCGGCAACAATGACGCGGGAGCGGAATATACCGTGGTCGCGACTGACAACGCGGGAAACGAGACTACGGCGACAGTCAGAACATACAGGCGGCACCATGAGCACAGCTACAGCGACTGGAGCAAGGACGGCACGAGCCACTGGCACGAATGCACCGACTATGACTGCCCGAATAGGAACAAGAGCATCAAGGACAAGGCTGCACACGACTACACCGATGACGCGGATACGATCTGCAATGTATGCGGCTACGAGCGCACCGTCACGCCGCCTGCACCTGCCGAGTATACCATAACCGTGACCAGCGGCGGCAACGGCACGGCTTCCACCTCTCATGCAAAAGCCGTGGCTGGTACGGAGATCACCCTGACCGCCACGCCAAACACCGGCTATCACTTCAAGGAGTGGGAGGTCATGAGCGGCGGCGTGACTATCAAAGACGATAAGTTCCTCATGCCGGGCAGCAATGTGGAGGTCAAAGCCATCTTCGAGGATATGAGCAAGGAGCAGTTTACCCTCGCTCCCGGCGGCACCTATTACTTTGACCTCTCAGGCGAGAGCATTCCCGGCACAGCGAATGACGCACTGCCGGACAGTACAATGCACTATGTTCCCTTTACCTACGCCGGGACAGTGGACGCCTACAAGCTCACATCAGAGATGGCAACCACCGAGGAGTATGCACAGCAGAACGAATATGCCCACAGCCTGTTCGTGGCGGACTATGCCGTAACGCATGCGGTAAGCTGGGATAAGCTGCATGCCGAAGGGCTGATTTTTGGCAAAGGCTACGCTGCCGGCAGCGTGGAATATACGATGCGTGCGCCGTCCGGGGGAAGTGCCGCTACAAGCAATTATTCACTCGGCACGCCCCAAAGCAACGAATGGGACAGGATACTGGACAAGAACGGCGGATATATCAAAAACTGGGGAAAGATGGAGTCCTGGGGACAAGATACTTCACCCTATACGCTATCGAACCGTGTGGTTCGCGGGTACCATTCGCCCCGTAAATTTGCCGACGCCAATACTACGCTTGACTTCCCGTACTTCGGTTTCCGCCCCGTCCTGGAAGTCCTGAACCCGGACACTCTGGGCACTGACGGCCTGAAAGCCGTCACCCTCGACCTGGGCGGAGGCAAATTAGGCGGAAGCCCGGATACTATCCAGATTATTGTGAAAACAGGCGAGAGCTTTACCGCGCCTGCGTCCGACGGTCTGACCCGCCCGGACGGAAATACAGGCAGCTACTTTAAGTGGCGTGACAGCAATGGCAAGCTCTACGCACCGGGCGACAATGTTCCGGCAGACGTAACCAGACTGACGGCACAGTTTGATTCTGACACCTATACCGTAACCATCATTACAGAGGGCGGCGGCACGGCTTCAGCCTCTTATGCAAAAGCCGTGTTCGGTACCGAGATCATCCTGACCGCCACGCCCGATACAGGCTACCACTTCAAGATGTGGCAGGTCGAATCTCCGGCAGGGCTTGTAATCACCAACGGCAGGTTTACCATGCCGGACAACAATGTGGAGGTCAAAGCTATCTTCAAGGATATAAGCAAGGAGCAGTTTACCCTCGCTCCCGGTGGCACCTATTACTTTGACCTCTCAGGCGAGAGCATTCCCGGCACGGCGAATGACGCACTACCGGACAGTACAATGCACTATGTTCCCTTTACCTACGCCGGGACAGTGGACGCCTACAAGCTCACATCAGAGATGGCAACCACCGAGGAGTATGCACAGCAGAACGAATATGCCCACAGCCTGTTCGTGGCGGACTATGCCGTAACGCATGCGGTAAGCTGGGATAAGCTGCATGCCGAAGGGCTGATTTTTGGCAAAGGCTACGCTGCCGGCAGCGTGGAATATACGATGCGTGCGCCGTCCGGAGGAAGTGCCGCTACAAGCAATTATTCACTCGGCACGCCCCAAAGCAACGAATGGGACAGGATACTGGACAAGAACGGCGGATATATCAAAAACTGGGGAAAGATGGAGTCCTGGGGACAAGATACTTCACCCTATACGCTATCGAACCGTGTGGTTCGCGGGTACCATTCGCCCCGTAAATTTGCCGACGCCAATACTACGCTTGACTTCCCGTACTTCGGTTTCCGCCCCGTCCTGGAAGTCCTGAACCCGGACACTCTGGGCACTGACGGCCTGAAAGCCGTCACCCTCGACCTGGGCGGAGGCAAATTAGGCGGAAGCCCGGATACTATCCAGATTATTGTGAAAACAGGCGAGAGCTTTACCGCACCTGCGTCCGACGGTCTGACCCGCCCGGACGGAAATACAGGCAGCTACTTTAAGTGGCTTGGCAGCGATGGGAACCTGTACGCACCCGGCGATAACGTTCCGGCGGTCGTAACCAGGCTGACTGCGCAGTTTGATTCCAGCAGCCATAGCGTGACCATCACCTTTAACGGCAACGGCGGCACGGGCACTATGGATTCCGTGACCGTCAAGGCCGGGGCAAATTACACCCTGCCCGCCTGCGGTTTTACTGAACCGGAAGGCAAGCAATTCAAGGGCTGGTCAACCAGTGCCGACGGTTCGGTTATTTCCGGCACGACCTATGAAGTAAGCTCGGATACTACCTTCTATGCAATCTGGGAGAGTAAAGAGTATTCCATCATCGTAACGGACGGCAAAGCGACAATCGGTGCAGGAAGCGAAATCAGTAAAGCGGCGCAAGGCACAACCATTACTCTGACCGCAAATGCGGCTCCTGACGGTAAGGTGTTTGATAAGTGGGTAGTAGAAAGCGGCAGCGCTACTCTTGAAGATGCGAACAGTGAAACCACTACTTTCATAATGCCTGACAGTGAAGTCAGCGTGAAAGCGACCTACAAGAACGCACCGGTCACCACCTATAGCCTCACAACACAGGTAAACGGCGGTCACGGAACGATTTCCGCAAGCAAAACCGGACTGACCGAAGGTTCCACCGAAACGGTTACCTTTACCCCTGATGACGGCTATGAAATCGACCTTGTTACTGTGAACGGCGTTGTAACAGACGTACTTTCCAATATCCTGAATGTTACGATGGACGCAGACAAAACCGTTATTGTAACATACAAGGCAATTCCTCATACCCATACCTACGATCAGGAAATTCAGAAGCCGGAAACCCTCAAGTCGGCTGCCGACTGCACCAACGATGCAGTATATTTCAAGAGCTGCTCCTGCGGAGAGATCAGCACAACAGAAACCTTTACGGCAGCCGGTACACAGCTCGGGCACGCATGGGCAAGCGATTGGAGCAAGGACACAGACAATCATTGGAAAGAATGCTCTCGCTGCCACGAAAAGAAGGACGAGGCGGCTCACGATTACGGCAGCGATAACATCTGCGACACCTGCGGATATGACAAGACCGTACCGCATACGCACAATCTGACCCTCGTTCCCGCAAAGGCTCCTACTTGCACGGAGAAAGGCAACACGGCATATTACACCTGCGACGGCTGTGACAAGTGGTTTGAGGATGCAACCGGTGCATCCGAAATTACCGACAAGACAAGCGTAATCCTTGCGGCAACAGGTCATAGCGTTTCCGACTGGAAGTCCGATCATACCGATCACTGGAAAGAGTGCACCGTTGTCGGCTGCGGCGTGATCATCGAGGACAGCAAGGCGGCACATACCGCCGGTGAATGGATCATCGACACCCCGGCAACAGCTACCACAAGCGGCTCAAAGCATAAGGAATGCACCGTCTGCGGTTATATGATGGCAACCGAAACCATCCCGGCAACCGGCGGCGGTGAGCATACTCACAGCTACGGCTCCGACTGGAAGTACGATGCCGACAACCACTGGCATGAGTGCTCCTGCGGAGATAAGGCCGATAAGGCGGCACATACCGCCGGTGAATGGATTATCGACACCCCGGCAACAGCTACCACAAGCGGCTCAAAGCATAAGGAATGCACCGTCTGCAGTTATACGATGACAACCGAAACTATCCCGGCAACCGGCGGCGGTGAGCATACTCACAGCTACGGCTCCGACTGGAAGTACGATGCCGACAACCACTGGCATGAGTGCTCCTGCGGAGATAAGGCCGATAAGGCGGCACACGACTTCAAGTGGGTTGTTGATAAGGAAGCGACCGCAACCCAAAAGGGCTCCAAGCATGAGGAGTGCAAGGTTTGCGGCTACAAGAAGGCGGCAGTTGAGATTCTGGCTACCGGCTCCACAACAAAACCGACCGATCCTACGCAAACCAACTCGAACACCGGTGCAGAAGGCCCAAAAACCGGTGACAACAGCAATATGATCCTCTGGATTGCACTGCTGTTTATCAGCGGCGGTGCAGTGATCGGCATCACCGTTTACAGCAAAAAGAAGAAAGAAAACGCTGAATAAATCAGCTGCGAACCTTTGAGCAAAGGGTGGTGACGGACATTGCCGTCATCGCCCTTTCGCTTGGAATGGAGAAGAACCACATGATGCAGGATTATCAATCGAACCGCCCCGTCAGGCAGCAACCGCCGGGACGATTCCCGAACGAGTCAGATCGAACGGTAGAGAGAATCAGAAAAAGGAAGAAAAAACAGACGCAGCACCGTATGGTGCTTTGCGGTGCGATCGCCGCACTGGCGGTAATCATCGTTGGCATTATACTGCTGGCAAAAGGCTGCTCCGGCGGCACGGACGCACTTGCAGGCACATGGGAGTTCGACGGAACGACCACCTATTCCTTTGACGGCAGCGGAAGCGGTGCAATGGAGCTGCCCTCCATATCCTACGAATTCACCTATACCATCGACGGCAACAAGCTCATGATCGATTACGCCAATGAGTCGGTGCGGGATTCCGAATATGAATTTACCGTTGACGGAAATACCCTTACCTTGATCGGTGACGAGGGCACGGTCGGCGGGACATACGAGCTGAAAAGAAGCTCAAAGAAATAAGGGCTTCCGCAAAAAACAACAGGAGTGACGCTATGGCAGAATCCAAGAGCAGACTGTTACACATATTGAAATACCTTTGGCAAAACACGGATGCCGGGCATTATACAACAACGGCGGACATCCTCACCTATCTGAAGACTGATATTCCGGCTTCCTGGGAAGATCGGATGAAAATCTGGCAGACTTTTCTTTTTGTGATATAATGAAGAAATCAGAAAAGTCAGATTAAATCAATGCACATGGAGGAGACCGAACATGACAGATGAAAGATTAAAGCAGCAGTTAGAGTTTGTACTGGAGATTGATAAGGAAAAAAATATTTTCCGTCAGACGCATCTTTCAGGACACGGAAGAAATGAAAATGATGCAGAGCATGCATGGCATATGGCAATCATGGCATATCTGTTAAGAGAATATTCAAATGAAGAGATAGATATTGCAAGGGTGATGCTGATGTGCCTGATCCATGATATTGTGGAGATTGACGCAGGTGATACTTATGCGTATGATGCTGAAAATCTGAAGACGCAGAAAGCAAGAGAAGATACTGCAAAGGAAAGAATCTTCTCACTTCTTCCATCGGAACAGAAAGAAGAGATGATTGCATTATTTGATGAGTTTGAAGCGTATGAAAGTGCGGAATCAAAATTTGCACATGCAATGGATAATCTTCAGCCTCTGCTTTTAAATAACAGTAATGGTGGTGCGGACTGGCGAGAGCATCAAGTGACGGCAGAGCAGGTATACGGCAGACAGAGTAAGACACAGAAGGGATCAGTGAGATTATATGAAGTGATCAATCAACTGCTCCGGGAGAATATAGAAAAGGGAAATATTCTTGTATAATCCCCCATGATTTCCACATACTAACTCCAAAACTAATATATAGCAAAAGCGTGGAAAGATTCATGCCGAGGTATGGAATTGGAGGAAAATATTTGTGAAAGCGACAGGGATAGTCAGGCGGATCGACGATCTTGGACGGGTTGTCGTGCCAAAAGAAATCAGAAAGACACTGAGGATCAGGGAAGGCGATCCGCTTGAAATTTTTACAGACAGAGAAGGAAAGATTATTTTAAAAAAGTATTCCCCGGTGGGAGAACTGGGGGCGAATGCAGCTATTTTAGCAGAGAGTATTGCAAGAACACTGGGTTGTACCGTCTGCATTACCGATCTGGATCAGGTGGTTGCAGCGTCGGGGGCAGGGAGCAGAGAGCTGAAAGGGCAGTATATCAGTGAAGAACTGGAGCATATGATACAGGAGCGAAAGCAACGTACTGCGAAAATAGGAGAGAAGCACTATGTTCAGGCGGTACAGGGGATGGGAGAGTTCTGTCTGGAGACAATCTGCCCCATCATCAGTGGAGGCGATGTGACAGGGGCTGTGCTGCTTCTGGAAAAAGAAGAAAAGAAAAATCCTGAGCTGGATGAGAAAATGGCTCAGGGGGCAGCAGATTTTCTGGGAAGGCAGATGGGATAAGATGATCCGATGTCATAATTTCGGGGATCAGCTCATAAACTATAGCAGTTGGAGAGAGTACTGTAGTTTATGAGAAACCCGGGAGGAGACAGATGGACAGGAAAAATGAGAATCAGTTTCAGTTGAAAAAGACGGCGTCAGATATGGTGAAATCGTTGCTTATTGCGTATGTTGTTACCGGCATCTTTTTACTTATCCTGACGCTTCTGCTTTATAAGATGGGGCTGAGTGAACAGAAGGTAAATATTGGAGTGATCCTGATCTACGTAATCGCAACGTTTTCAGGAGGATTTGTAATGGGGAAACTTTCCATGACGCATAAATTCCTGTGGGGACTTCTGACAGGAGTGCTGTACTGGGGGCTGCTGATGCTGATCTCTTTTGGAATCTATCATTCACTGCAGGCTGAAATGGGAAGCCTTCTTACAACACTTCTTTTATGTGCAGGTGGAGGAATGCTGGGAGGAATGGTTTCCTGATTGCTGAGTGATTCTGTAAAAGCTAAATTGAAAATGTTCCTGATTCTGTAAAAGAGGAAAAAACTCTTTAAAAAAGCACCGCCTTATGCTATAATAGCAAAAGCAATATGTTCGATAGAGGAGGAATAGAAATGAAGCATATTAAGACGCTGAATACTCAGACACTGAATCATACAGTAAAAAAAGGCGGATGCGGTGAGTGCCAGACATCCTGTCAGTCAGCATGCAAGACATCCTGTACAGTAGGAAACCAGACTTGCGAGAACAGAAAATAATGCGGCATTGACCCGGAATCTTGAAGGGAGGGCAGCGATGAGAGTCGCTGCCTTATGCTTGTCTTAAGGGAAAGTTATAAAATACAGAAAGTGAGGTATTGGTGTGATACATCAGTATCAGAATAATGGATATAATATCGTTCTTGATGTGAACAGTGGTGCAGTTCATGTAGTGGATCAGGAAGCTTATGATGTGATTGCAGTCCTGAATGAAATGAACGCAGAACATACACCGGAGACGCTGAAGGCACCGGAGACGGAAACGGTGTTGAAAGAAAAGCTCGGGGACAGATATACGGAGGAAGACCTGAAGGATATTCTGGATGCGGTGACAGAGCTGACAGAGCAGGGAAGACTCTTTACAAAGGATATTTATGAAAATTTAATCGGTATTGTCAAGCAGAGAAAAACCGTAGTCAAGGCGTTATGTCTGCATATCGCACATGACTGCAACCTTGCCTGTCAGTACTGCTTTGCAGAAGAAGGAGAGTACCACGGAAGACGTGCTTTGATGTCCTATGAAGTGGGAAAGAAAGCACTGGATTTCCTGGTGGCAAATTCAGGAAGCAGAAGAAATCTTGAAGTAGATTTCTTTGGCGGTGAACCTCTGATGAACTGGAAGGTTGTCAAGGAACTGGTTGCTTATGGAAGAGAGCTGGAGAAGCAGTATGATAAGCATTTCCGTTTTACACTGACAACCAATGGTGTACTTCTGAATGAGGAAGTACAGGAGTTCGTGAACCGTGAGATGGATAATGTAGTGCTGAGTCTTGACGGACGAAAGGAAGTCAATGACCGGATGCGTCCGTTCAGAAATGGAAAGGGAAGTTATGATCTGATCGTTCCGAAGTTCCAGAAACTGGCAGAGAGCCGGAATCAGCAGAAATATTATATACGTGGTACATTTACAAGAAATAATCTTGATTTTTCAAAAGATGTGGAGCATTTTGCAGATCTTGGATTTGAGCAGGTATCGATTGAGCCGGTTGTCGGGGAAGATACAGATCCATATGCAATCCAGAAAGAAGATCTTCCACAGATCTTTGAAGAATATGACAGACTGGCAAAGATGATCATCGACAGGGAAAAGAGCGGAAGAGGATTCAATTTCTTCCACTTTATGATCGACCTTGAAGGAGGTCCGTGTGTGTCGAAGCGTCTTTCCGGATGTGGATCCGGAACCGAATACCTGGCTGTGACACCGTGGGGAGATCTGTATCCGTGTCATCAGTTTGTAGGCCAGGAAGAGTTCCTCATGGGAAATGTCGATGAGGGCATTGTGAAACCGGAGATTGCGGAAGAATTTCGCGGATGCAGCGTTTACTCGAAAGAGAGCTGTAAGACCTGCTTTGCAAGGTTTTACTGCAGTGGTGGCTGTATGGCAAATTCTTACAAGTTCCACCATACCATCAATGATACATATGAAGTGAGCTGCGAGATGGAAAGAAAGCGTGTGGAATGTGCGATCATGATAAAAGCTGCGTTGGCAGACAAGTAAGAAAGGAAAATGAGAGATGAAAAAAGGTAAAAGTTTTCTCAGCCTGTTCCTCGTCATTGCCGTAACGGTACTCTTTGGAGTATCTTGTATGTATGGTGTTGACCTGAAAGGAACAGGAGCTGCGAAGAACATCAATCTCGGCCTTGATCTTGAAGGTGGTGTAAGTATCACTTATCAGGTTAAGGGAGACAATCCGTCCCAGAAGGACATGGATGATACTGTATACAAGCTGCAGAAGCGTGTAGAACAGTACAGTACAGAGGCTCAGGCTTATCAGGTAGGAGATAACCGTATCAGTATTGAGATCCCTGGAGTAAATGATGCAAATGCGATCCTGGAAGAACTGGGACAGCCGGGTTCACTTTACTTTATCAAGCATAAGAACAGTGCCGGTGAAGAGAACTATACGCTTGGTTCTTCGGGTTATGTGCTGAATAAGACAATCGACGAACTCAAAGAAAGCGACTCAATCGTACTGACCGGATCAGAAGTAAAGACTGCTTCTGCCGGACAGATCTCTGATTCCACGACTGGAAGTAAAGAGTACGGTGTGGATCTGGAACTGACAACAGAAGGTGCTGAAAAGTTCAAAGAGGCAACCCAGGAAGCTGTTAATAACAGCAATGATACGATTGCAATCTATTATGATGGCGAACTGATCAGTGTGCCGAAAGTTAATACGGTAATTGAGAATGGAAAAGCACAGATCACGGGTTCTATGACTTATGAAGAGGCGGATAATATTGCGTCTACGATCCGTATCGGTGGTCTGAATGTAGAACTGGAAGAGCTGAGTTCAGAAGTAGTAGGAGCACAGCTTGGTCAGGAAGCAGTAAGCACAAGCCTGATCGCCGGTGCAATTGGTCTTGCACTGGTATGTATTTTCATGTGCTGGGTATATCTTCTTCCGGGACTTGCAGCCAGTATGGCACTGCTGCTTTATACAGAGATCACACTGCTTCTCCTGAATGCATTTGATATTACACTGACATTGCCTGGTATTGCCGGTATCATCCTTGGTATTGGTATGGCGGTGGATGCGAACGTAATTATTTTCGCACGTGTGAAAGAAGAACTTACAGCCGGCAAGTCTGTTCATGCAGCATTGAAATCCGGTTTCCATAAAGCAATGTCAGCCATCATTGATGGAAATGTGACAACGCTGATCGCAGCAGGTGTGCTGTGGCTTCGCGGAAGTGGATCTGTCAAGGGATTTGCACAGACACTGGCACTTGGTATCGTAATCTCCATGTTTACAGCACTGGTGATCACGAGACTGATCATTTTCTCTTTCTACGGAGCTGGTATCCATAATGTAAAAGCTTACGGAAGACATCTGAAAGAACGTAAACCATTTGACTTCCTTGGAAAGAAGAAAATCTTCTTTGTTCTGTCAATCATCCTCTGCCTGTGCGGACCGGTCATGATGGGCGTGAACCATGCAAGGGGAATCGGGGCAATGAACTACAGCCTTGACTTTGTCGGAGGAACATCCACGAATGTTACATTTGATAAAGAATATACTCTTGATGAGATCGATAAAAATATGATCCCGAGTATGGAAGAGATCACCGGAGATAAGAATATCCAGGTTCAGACGGTAAAGGGAACGAACCAGGTTGTATTTAAGACGCAGACGCTGGATCTGACAAAGAGAGAGGCTCTCGCATCTTATCTGAATGAGAATTATGGTGTTGAGACAAAAGATATTGCAACTGAAAATATCAGTTCCACAGTAAGTTCTGAGATGCGTGTGGATGCAGTCATTGCTGTGATCATTGCTACGATCTGTATGCTGCTTTATATCTGGTTCCGTTTCAAGGATATCCGGTTTGCGACAAGTGCTGTCATTGCACTGGTACATGACGTACTGGTAGTTCTTGGATTCTATGTGATCGCAAGAGTATCTGTCGGAAATACATTCATTGCGGTTATGCTTACAATCGTAGGATATTCTATCAATGGTACGATCGTTATCTTTGACCGTATCAGAGAAGAGCTGAAGACGAAGTCCAAGGCAGAAGATCTGAAGGATCTTGTAAACCGCTGCATTACGCAGACACTGACAAGAACACTCTATACCAATATTACGACATTTATCATGGTTGTTGTACTTTATATCCTTGGTGTCAGCTCCATCAAAGAATTTGCAGCACCTCTGATGGTAGGTATCGTATGTGGTGCTTATACATCTGTATGCATTACCGGTGCACTCTGGTATGTAATGAAGACGAAGATCGGTGCAAAGGCTGCCACAGTTTCTAACGGAACAAAAGCCATTGCTGATACAAAGAAGGCTGAACAGGTAGATAGTTCCGAAGCTCCGGCTGATGGAAATACTGCAAAGAGCGGCAAGAAAAAAGGGAAGAAAAAATCCTTTAAAGATAAGAAAAAGAAAAATAAATAAGCATTGAAGTTTCAGCCTGCTTTATGGCAGATATTCACAGGAAGCCTGTTCCGGCAGTAAAGTCGGACGGGCTTCTGTTCGTTTAAGTGAAGAACAGGAGAAAATGACAGATGGCAAAGTGGTTTATCAATATGAAAAAAGCAGATTTCAACGGAATTGCCAGGAAATATGGAGTTTCCACAGTAATCGCAAGGATCATGAGAAACCGGGAAGTCAGGACAGATGAGGAAATCAATCTGTATCTGAATGGCACACCAGAAGATCTTTATGACGGACGGCTGATGAAAGATATGGAATGTGCGGTTTCAATTTTGAAAGAGAAGATTGCAGAAGAGAAAAAAATCCGCATCATAGGTGATTATGATATTGATGGGGTGAATTCTACTTATATTTTGCAGAAAGGACTGGAACTGGCAGGTGCGGATGTGGATACAGATATTCCGCACAGGATCAAAGATGGCTATGGTCTGAACCGGGCATTAGTTGACCGTGCATACCAGGATGGGGTTGATACGATCCTCACCTGTGATAATGGAATCGCGGCAATTGAGGAGATTGCATATGGAAAAGAAAAAGGGATGACGGTGATCGTGACGGATCATCATGAAGTGAAATTTAAAGAAGAAAATGGTGTTCGCATTTATCAGATCCCCGCAGCAGATGCGGTGATCGATCCACATCAGAAAGACTGCAATTATCCATATAAAGAGCTTTGCGGAGCAGGGGTTGCCTATAAACTGGTGCGGGTATTGCTGGAGGAACTGGAGATGGATCCGGCAAAAGCAGAATATCTGATCGAGAATGTCGCGATCGCTACGATCGGCGATGTGGTAAATCTGACAGGAGAGAACAGGATTTTTGTCAGGACGGGTCTGGAAATGCTGAAAAAGACGAAAAATGAAGGGCTGAAGGCATTGTTTGAATGTACTGGAATCGATGTGGAAAATCTGAATACCTATCATATTGGTTTTGTCATCGGTCCATGTATCAATGCCTGTGGAAGACTTGATACGGCAAAAAGAGCATTGGAACTGCTCAATGCACCGGGACGCAGAGAAGCAGTGATGATGGCAGAAGATCTGAAAGCACTCAATGAAAGCCGGAAGGAAATGACAGAAAAAGGTGTGGAACGGGCAGTTGAAATGATTGAAACTTCCGCTCTGAAGGAAGACTGTGTCCTGGTTGTCTATCTGCCGGACTGCCATGAAAGTATTGCCGGGATCATTGCAGGAAGACTGAAAGAACGTTATTATCGTCCGACTTTCGTATTGACAAAGACAGAAAATGGAGCAAAAGGATCAGGACGTTCCATTGAAGCATATGATATGTTTGCAGAGATGAACCGGTGTGCGGAACTGTTCACCCGGTTCGGCGGACATAAACTGGCAGCCGGTCTTTCTCTGCCTGAGGAAAAGATTGGATTATTCAGAAAGAAGATCAATGAACTGGCACAACTGACAGAGGAGGATATGCAGGAGCGGGTATCGATTGATTTATGCCTTCCGTTTGAATATATTGATGAGAACCTGATCGCAGAACTGAAAAGATTAGAGCCTTTTGGCATGGGAAATGAAAAGCCTAAATTTGCGGAAAGAAATCTCAGTGTGATCGATCCGAGGATCTTTGGAAAGAACCGGAATGTATTAAAGTGCAGGCTGAGAAATGAACGAGGCATGCAGATGGATGGGATTTATTTCGGAGATGTAGAAGACTGCCTGAAAGTGATGGAACAAAGAAAAGTAATGCCTCTGACTTTTTACCCGAAGATCAACGAATATATGGGAAAAAGAAGTATTCAGCTTGAAATTGTAAATTATCAGTAATGAAAGAGTGAATTATCGGAATTTCACGTGCAATATGCTCAAATTGCACAACAGTTGGAAGTTGTTGTTTGAAAATGGGGAAAATGGTGTTATACTTAATGATATTAAGTTGAAATGTACCCAAAAGCAGATAATCTGGTGTACAGATTCAGATACAAAGGATGAGTGAAAGGGGAAGTCGATATGGCAGGCACTCTGGAGTATGAAGAGCTGAATAAAAATCTTGAAATGGTGGATGGACATGCGGTGAAAGCACCAGAAGATTACCAGGATCCGGAACAGTTGTACCAGGCACTGATTGCCCGGGTACGTAAGTATCATCCGTCAGCGGATATTACAATGATCGAAAAGGCATACCGTATCGGAAAAGAAGCTCATAAAGATCAGGTACGCAAGTCAGGAGAGCCATATATTATCCATCCTTTGTGGGTCGGGATCATTCTTGCTGAACTGGAGATGGATAAAGAGACGATCGTTGCCGGTATGCTGCATGACGTAGTGGAAGACACGGAGATGACGCTGGATGATATTACGCGTGAGTTTGGGGAAGAGGTCGCATTGCTCGTAGACGGAGTCACGAAGTTAGGGCAGTTGAGTTATTCACAGGATAAACTGGAAGTACAGGCAGAGAACTTAAGAAAGATGTTCCTGGCAATGGCAAAGGATATCCGTGTGATTATCATCAAGCTGGCAGACCGTCTTCATAATATGCGGACTCTGGAATTTATGACCGAGGCGAAGCAGAAAGAAAAGGCCCGTGAGACGATGGATATCTATGCACCGATTGCACAGAGACTCGGTATTTCCAAGATCAAGACGGAGTTGGATGATCTTTCTTTAAAATATTATCAGCCGGAAGTATACTATCAACTGGTAAAGGATCTGAATGCCCGCAAGACAGAGCGTGAAGAATTTGTGCAGCAGATCGTTGCGGAAGTTTCAAAGCATATGGAAAATGCATCGATCAAAGCCAAGGTTTATGGAAGAGTGAAGCATTTCTTCAGTATTTATAAGAAGATGGTGAACCAGAATAAGACGTTGGATCAGGTGTATGATCTGTTCGCTGTGCGGATCATTGTGGACTCAGTGAAGGACTGTTATGCCGCACTGGGAGTGATCCATGAGATGTATACTCCGATTCCGGGAAGATTCAAGGACTATATCGCCATGCCAAAGGCAAATATGTACCAGTCTCTTCATACGACACTGATGGGACCGGCAGGACAGCCGTTTGAAATCCAGATCCGGACAGAGGAGATGCATAAGACAGCAGAATATGGTATTGCGGCACACTGGAAATACAAAGAAACCGGAGGAAGTAATGCCAAGGGCCTGAATTCCCAGGAAGAGAAGCTGAACTGGCTGCGTCAGATCCTGGAGTGGCAGAGAGATATGTCGGATAACCGGGAGTTCTTAAGTCTGCTGAAAGGGGATCTGGATCTCTTCCAGGAGGATGTTTACTGCTTTACACCAAACGGAGATGTCAAGAATCTGCCGAATGGTTCCACACCGGTGGATTTTGCTTATGCGATCCACAGTGCTGTCGGTAATAAAATGATCGGTGCGAGAGTGAATGGACGGCTTGTAAATATTGATTATAAGATCCAGAATGGTGACAGGATCGAAATCCTGACGTCCCAGAATTCCAAAGGACCAAGCAGAGACTGGCTGAATATTGTAAAAAGTACGCAGGCGAAGAATAAGATCAACCAGTGGTTTAAAAGAGAATTTAAAGAAGATAATATTATCCGTGGAAAGGAACTGATCGGCAATTACTGCCGCAGTAAATCTATAGATCTTGTCAATATACTGAAGCCGAAATACGAGCAGATCGTTCAGCGGAAATATGGGTTCCGTGACTGGGATGCGGTGCTTGCAGCAATCGGACATGGCGGACTGAAGGAAGGTCAGGTTGTAAACCGTCTGCTGGAAGAATATGAAAAGGATCATAAGAAAGAGATCACGGATGAAAATATCCTGGAGAAGATTTCTGAGGCAAATAAGCAGAAAGTGCATATTGCCAGATCCAAGAGCGGAATTGTTGTCAAGGGAATCAATGATATGGCAGTGCGTTTTTCCAAGTGCTGCAATCCGGTTCCGGGAGATGAGATCGTCGGTTTTGTTACGAGAGGAAGAGGTATGTCTATCCACAGGACAGACTGCGTCAATGTGATCAATCTGTCTGCGGCAGAGAGATCCCGTCTGATCACTGCCGAATGGGAAGATCCGGGTGATACGGAAGAGGGAGGGCAGTATCTTGCAGAGCTGAAGCTTTATGCAGACGACAGAAGAGGACTTCTTCTGGATATCACAAAAGTATTTACGGAAGAAAAGATCGATGTAAAGTCCATGAATACGAGAACGAGTAAAAAAGGAACCGCAACGATGGATATGGGCTTTATCGTCCATGGACGTGAGGAGCTGAACCGGGTAATTAAAAAGTTAAGGCAGATTGAAAATGTCATTGATATAGAAAGAACGACAGGCTGATAAGAATGTCAGACAGCCTGAACAGATCAGAGGGGAAAAATATGAAAATTGAGAGATTTGTACTTGGACCGATTGAAACGAACTGTTATGTGGTAGTAAATGAGGATACAAAGGAGTGCTTTGCAGTTGATATGGCATATTGTCCTAAGGCGTATGTGGATCATATCAGGGAGCAGGGATATCAGATGAAGGCACTGTTCCTGACACATGGACATTTTGACCATATTATGGGAATAGAAGATTTTCTGAAAGCATTTGATGTTCCGGTTTATGTCGGCAGAGAGGAACAGCCGTTACTGGCAGATGACAGACTGAATGCTTCATCTATGTACGGATATCATTGTGCATATACAGGAGCAAAAGCTTTGGAAGACGGACAGACAGTTGAATGTGCAGGAACAGAAATTCACGTGATCCATACACCGGGACATACAGTAGGCGGATGCTGCTATTATCTTCCGGAGGATGAAGCACTGTTTTGCGGAGACACTTTGTTTTGTGGTTCGATCGGAAGGACAGATCTTCCTACAGGAAGCAGCCGGGATCTGGCACATTCTATCAGAGAAAAGCTGATGATTCTGCCGGATGAGACAAAGCTGTATCCGGGGCATATGGATGAGTCTACGATTGGCTATGAAAAAGAGATTAATCCTTTTATCTAAAAAAATAACAGAATAGGAAAAGAATGATAGAGATAAAAAGTAAGAAAAATAAATTTACCTATAATGTATATCATGTCACAAAAGCTTTTTTCCCTGAGGAGGAGATCGTGCAGACTGTTGATGAAGAGCAAGAGCCGCTGGTATGGATGCAGTTACCGGGAGGAGCTTGCTTTTCCCTTGCAGAGAGAAGTCTGACGATGGCAGACAGAAAAATGACTCCGGAGGAGGAACAGACAGAAAAGCGGGAAGTGACCCGGCAGGTCTATCGGTTTCTTTCCGAAGAATGCGACAGAGAACTGGCATGGGGAATGCTCACGGGAGTCAGACCTACGAAGCTTGTGATGCAGAAGCTGGAAGACGGAATGGATCAGGCACAGATCAAGAGGTTCCTTGAGGAAGAATACTGTGTTACGAAAGAAAAGGCAGAGCTTGCTTATGAGATTGCGTGCAGGGAAAAGGAGCAGCTTGGAAAGCTGGATGTCAGCGAAGGATTCAGCCTTTATGTCGGGATTCCGTTCTGTCCGAGTATCTGTTCCTACTGTTCTTTCAGTTCTTCTCCGGTCGGCGAGTGGAAAGATAAGATTGATGCCTATCTGGATGCACTGATCAAGGAACTGAAAGCACTTGGCAGGATGGCAGGAGAACGGAAACCGGATACGGTGTATGTCGGTGGAGGAACTCCGACGACACTGGAGGCGGGACAGTTAGATCGTCTTCTCGGAACAATCCGAAACTGTTTTGATCTGTCTGAACTGAAAGAGTTTACAGTGGAGGCAGGCAGACCAGACAGCATTACGAGAGAAAAGCTGGAAGTGATCCGCAGATATCCGGTGACGAGAATTTCTGTCAATCCACAGACGATGCAGCAAAAGACGCTAGATCTGGTCGGAAGAAAGCATACCGTTGAAGAGGTAGAACGCATTTTTTGTATGGCACGAAAGCTTGGATTTGATAATATCAATATGGATCTGATCGCAGGACTTCCGGGCGAGACAAGGGTAGATATGCAGGATACATTGAGAAGAATCAAAGCACTTGCTCCTGACAGTCTGACGGTGCATGCACTGGCAATCAAACGGGCGGCAAAATTCGGGCAGGAGGGCAGAACGATGGATCTGCATTCTGAGATTTCCGGGATGGTAGAGGATGCGGCTGAATGTGCAGAAGAGATGGGGTTAAAGCCGTATTATCTGTACCGTCAGAAAAATATTGCGGGAAATTTTGAGAATGTTGGTTATGCAGAGGTTGACAAAGCCGGAATTTACAATATACTTATTATGGAAGAAAAGCAGACCATCCTGGCAGCAGGAGCAGGAGCTTCGACCAAGCTCGTATTGCCGGAGAAGATTCAGACGGCAGGTGGAAAAAAGACGAATCTGATCCGCATCGAGAATGTGAAAAATATTATGGAGTATATCCATCGTATTGATGAGATGATAGAGCGAAAAGGAGAATGGTTATGGCATTAAAGAGAAAACCGGTTACCGGAATGAAAGATATTCTTCCGGGCGAAATGGAGATCCGGGATTATGTGATCAGTCTGATCAAAGAGACATACAGGACATTTGGATTTTCATCCATTGAGACACCGTGCGTAGAACATATCGAGAATCTTTGCAGTAAGCAGGGCGGAGATAATGAAAAGCTGATCTTTAAGATCTTAAAGCGTGGTGAGAAACTGAAGCTGGCAGAGGCAAAAGAAGAGGCGGATCTGGTAGACGGAGGACTCAGGTATGACCTGACTGTGCCGCTTTCCCGTTATTATGCGAACCACTCCAATGAGCTTCCGGCACCTTTTAAGGCACTTCAGATGGGAAATGTATGGCGTGCTGACCGTCCGCAGAGAGGCCGGTTTCGTCAGTTTATGCAGTGCGATATTGATATCCTTGGCGAGCCATCCAATCTGGCAGAGATCGAGCTGATCCTTGCGACAACAGCACTTCTCGGAAAGCTGGATTTCAAGAATTTTACAATCCGTATCAATGATCGCCGTTTCCTTAAGGCGATGGCAGCTTACAGCGGATTTGCAGAGGAAGATTATGATAATGTTTTTATTACACTGGACAAGATGGATAAGATTGGTCTGGAAGGTGTTGCCGCAGAGCTGAAAGAAAATGGTTATGCGGAAGAGTCAGTTGAGAAATATCTGCAGTTATTCAAGGAGATTACGAATGATGTTGCAGGAGTGCGTTCCTGTAAGGAGAGGCTGAAGGGATTTCTTCCGGCAGAAGCAGCAGATTCACTTGAGAGGATCATTACAAGTGTAGAGAGTGCAAAAGAGGCAGAGTTCCGTATGTTCTTTGATCCGACACTGGTACGTGGAATGTCCTACTATACAGGAACAATCTTTGAGATTTCCATGGATGAGTTTGGAGGTTCCGTCGGCGGAGGCGGTCGTTATGATAAGATGATCGGAAAGTTTACGGGTCAGGATACACCGGCAGTAGGATTTTCCATCGGATTTGAGCGGATTGTCATGCTGCTGATGGAACGTGGATACAAAGTGCCTACAAGTAAGGAAAAGAAAGCATTCCTGATCGAGAAAAATATGCCGCAGGAAGGCATGCTGAAAGTGCTGGCACTTGCAAAGAAAGAGCGTGAAAATGGCCGTCAGGTGATGATCGTGAATATGAAGAAAAATAAAAAGTTCCAGAAAGAGCAGCTTGCAGAGCAGGGATATACAGAGATCACAGAGTGCTACCGTGATTCTGTGGACAGCCTGTAAGACGGTAGAGCAGAGCGAAAAGAAAGAGCTGCGATAGAAAAAGCAGCAATAAAAAGCAGCGATAGACAGAACAGGAAGAAAGTAAAAAGGAAAGGATGAGATACAATGGCTGAATCAATGCAGGGGCTGAAGAGAACTCACCGTTGTGGCGAGTTGTCTGCAGTGAATGTCGGTGAGACAGTGACCATCATGGGATGGGTACAGAAGAACAGAAATAAAGGAGGTCTCGTATTCACAGATGTCAGAGACCGTTCCGGAATTATCCAGGTAGTCTGTGAGGAGGGGACGACAGAACCGGCTCTGATCGAGAAAGCGGCATCCCTCCGTTCAGAGTATGTTGTGGCGATTGTTGGTAAGGTCGCAAGACGTTCGGGAGCTGTAAATGATAAGATTGCAACAGGAGAGATCGAGGTGATCCCAAGTGAACTGAGGATTCTTTCCGAGGCAATGACTCCTCCGTTCCCGATTGAGGAAAATTCAAAGACAAAAGAAGAAATCCGTCTCAAATACCGTTATCTGGATTTAAGAAGACCGGATCTTCAGAGAAATCTTAAAATGAAGAGTCAGGTTATGACGCTGACCCGTCAGTATTTTGCAGAAGAAGGATTCCTTGAAGTGGAAACTCCGATGCTTGGAAAGACAACACCGGAAGGGGCAAGAGATTACCTTGTGCCAAGCCGTGTGCATCCGGGTTCTTTCTACGGTCTTCCGCAGTCTCCGCAGCTTTACAAGCAGCTTCTGATGTGCTCTGGCGTGGATCGTTATATCCAGATTGCAAGATGTTTCCGTGATGAGGATCTTCGTGCAGACAGACAGCCGGAGTTTACGCAGATCGATATGGAGTTGTCCTTTGTAGATGTGGATGATGTGATCGATGTCAACGAAAGATATCTGAAGAAACTGTTCCGGGAAGTGCTGGATGTAGAGGTACAGCTTCCGATCCAGAGAATGACCTGGCAGGAAGCAATGGATCGTTTTGGATCAGATAAGCCGGATCTCAGATTTGGAATGGAACTGACGGATGTAAGTGAAGTGGTAAAGGACTGTGGTTTCGGTGTCTTTACAGCAGCACTGGAGAATGGTGGAAGTGTTCGTGGTATCAATGCCAAAGGACAGGGCGGCATGCCAAGAAAGAAGATCGACAAGCTGACAGCATTTGTAAAAGATTACGGTGCAAAAGGGCTGGCATATGTTGCCATTCAGGAAGACGGAACCGTGAAATCTTCTTTTGCCAAGTTTATGACAGAGGAGCAGATGCAGGCACTGATCGCAGCAATGAACGGAGAAGCAGGAGATCTGCTGTTATTTGCTGCTGATAAAAATAAAGTAGTATGGGATTCACTGGGAGCATTGCGTATAGAGCTTGCGAAGCAGCTTGAACTCCTTGATAAAAATGAATATCGTTTTGTATGGATCACAGAGTTCCCGCTTCTTGAGTGGAGCGAAGAGCAGAACCGTTTTGTTGCGATGCATCATCCATTTACGATGCCGATGGAAGAAGATCTTCAGTATATTGAGTCTGATCCGGGCAGGGTACGTGCAAAAGCATACGATATCGTCCTCAATGGAAATGAGATCGGCGGAGGAAGTGTCAGAATCTTCCAGGATGACATTCAGGAGAAGATGTTCCATGCACTTGGATTTACAGATGAGCAGGCATACAGCCAGTTCGGTTTCCTGTTAGATGCATTTAAATACGGAGTTCCACCGCACGCAGGACTTGCTTACGGACTGGACCGTCTGGTGATGCTGATGGCAAAGCAGGACAGTATCCGTGACGTAATTGCATTCCCGAAGATCAAGGACGCATCCTGTCTGATGACGGAAGCTCCTACGCCGGCAGATACAAAGCAGTTGGAGGAGCTGGGACTGGAAGTTGTCACAGAAGAAAAATAAAAGTTCTCTTCAGGATGAATCAGGCTGAGAATGAGAATGTGAGAAAGAAAATAAAAATCTTCTTGACAAATGAAGTAAGGAAGACTAGAATAGAGTTCATCAAAAGCAAAAACCGATGAGGAAGAGAAGTAAGTTTTAAAAGAATTTGCAGAGAGCAGCAGGTGGTGGGATTGCTGTAAGGATTTTAATTCCGAATGGACTTTCGAGGGTGGCCTGAAATGAAAAGAGTAGGAGTCGCCGGGAACCGAACCCGTTATCAATCAGGAGCGTATGTTAGTACGTGAGAAAGTGGACGCAGGTCAATTTGAGTGGTACCGCGATAGTAAAGAAATTTATTACCGTCTCAAGCATTTCGCTTGAGGCGGTTTTTTGTTGCATCAGCCGGAAATGAAAGCCTGTATCCAAGATCGGCTCCTTTGCTTTTGCAGAAAATGAAAAGAAAAAAGGAGACAAAGTATTATGAAGAAAAGAATTTTAGCAGTAGTTTTAGGTGCGGTAATGGTAATGAGCCTGGCAGGATGCGGCTCAGGAACATCAGGAGAGGATAAAAAAGCTTCCTCCGATGGAGAAAAGACTTATACGATCGGAATTTCCCAGTTTGCAGAGCATGGTTCACTGGATAACTGCAGGGAAGGATTCCTTGAAGGGCTGAAAGAAGAGGGAATTGAAGAGGGTAAGAACCTGACAGTTTCTGTAAAGAATGCAGCGGCAGATCAGGGTACAGCAAAGCAGATCAGTGATTCATTTGTATCCGATAAAGTGGATCTGATCTGTGCAATCGCAACTCCGAGTGCACAGGCAGCATACAATTCAGCGATGGATTCAGAAATCCCGGTTGTTTATACAGCAGTCACAGACCCGGTTGCGGCAAAGCTTGCAAAAGATGACGGAACAGCAGTCGGAAATGTAACAGGAACGAGTGATGAGCTTCCGATCAAGGCACAGCTTGAAATGATCCGTGAGATGATGCCGGATGCAAAGAAGATCGGTATCCTTTATACGACAAGTGAGGCAAATTCCGTATCCGCTCTTGCAAAATATGATGATCTTGCAGGAGACTATGGATTTGAGATCGTAGAAAAAGGTATTAGCCAGACCGCAGATATTTCTCTTGCGGCAGATGAACTTCTCGGAGAAGTTGACTGCCTGACGAACCTGACAGACAATACAGTTGTAGCTTCTCTGGCAACGATCCTTGACAAGGCAAATGCAAAGAAAATTCCGGTATTCGGAAGTGAGATCGAACAGGTGAAGATCGGATGCCTTGCAGCAGAAGGACTGGATTATGTGGCACTTGGAAAGCAGACGGGAAAGATGGCAGCCAAGATCCTGAAAGGTGAGAAGA
Source organism: [Ruminococcus] lactaris ATCC 29176 (assembly GCF_025152405.1). Taxonomy (NCBI): domain Bacteria; kingdom Bacillati; phylum Bacillota; class Clostridia; order Lachnospirales; family Lachnospiraceae; genus Mediterraneibacter; species [Ruminococcus] lactaris. Next base: position 1,949,373 of record NZ_CP102292.1, on the reverse strand, counting down.
AAGCATCTGATATGCAGTTTGAGACAATTACAGAACCTGGTTTTTATGTAAATAATGAAGTAGCGAAGAATCTCGGAATCACAGTTCCGGAGGATCTTCAGGACAAAGCTGTAGAAAGCTTTGATGAGATTACAAAATAATGAAAGAATCCGGAGGCGTAGAGTGATGGGGATTTATATAACAATATTGGAGCAGGGGCTGATTTATGGAATACTCGCCCTTGGAGTATACATAACATATAAGATTCTGGATTTCCCGGATCTGACAGTGGATGGAAGTTTTCCGCTGGGAGCAGCACTGACTGCAACAATGATCACGAAAGGTGTGAACCCGTATCTCACACTTCCGGCATCATTTCTGATCGGTGTTCTTGCCGGGATCTGTACCGGTCTGATCCATGTGAAATGTAAGGTGCGTGATCTGCTGTCCGGTATTATTATGATGACAGCATTATGGACGATCAACCTCCGGCTGGCAGGAACGGCAAATGTACCGATCTTTGGCGAGGACAGTATTTTTGACAATGCAGCCGTAAATGGGATCTTTCAGGGAGGAGCATCCTCGTATAAGGTTCTGGTGATCGTTCTGATCATTGCGGTAGTAAGCAAAGTCCTTTTAGATCTTTATATGAAGACAAAGTCGGGATTCCTTCTCCGTGCAGTCGGTGATAATGAAGTGCTGGTCACTTCTCTTGCAAAAGATGAGGGGAATGTCAAGATCCTCGGACTTGCGATCGCCAATGGACTGGTTTCCCTGGCAGGATCTATTTTCTGTCAGGAACAGAGAGTTTTTGAAATTTCCAGTGGTACAGGTGCCATTGTTATCGGACTTGCGAGCGTGATCATCGGAACAAGCCTGTTCAAGAATTTTTCATTCCTGAAAACCACAACGGCTGTTCTGATCGGTTCCATTATTTATAAAGCCTGTGTTGCTGCAGCCTTAAAGTTTTTTGAGCCGCAGGATATGAAACTGATCACGGCAGTTTTATTCCTTCTGATTTTGGTGATCGGAAGAGACAGAAAGAAGAAGGTGAAGAAAAATGCTTGAATTAAAGAAAATCGATAAATATTATAATCCCGGAACAGTCAATGAGATGTGCCTGTTTGACGGATTTGACCTGACGGTAGCAGACGGAGAGTTTGTATCGGTTGTGGGAAGTAACGGTTCAGGAAAAACCTCGATGCTGAATATCCTTTGTGGAAGTATTCCTGTAGATGGCGGAAAGATCCTGATGAATGGGAAAGATATTACAAATAAAAAGGAATTTAAAAGAAACCGTAACATCGGACGTGTATATCAGAACCCATCGATGGGAACCTGCCCGTCGATGACCATTCTGGAGAATATGTCTCTGGCAGATAATAAAGGAAAATTCTTTGGACTTGGTGCAGGAATCAATAAGGCGAGAAGAGAAGAGTACCGGGAAATGTTGAGCCAGCTAGGCCTGGGACTGGAAAATAAAATGGATGTAAAAGTCGGAGTACTTTCCGGTGGACAGCGTCAGGCAATCGCACTTCTGATGTCAACCATGACACCCATTGATTTCCTGATCCTGGATGAGCATACAGCAGCACTTGATCCAAAGACAGCAGAGCTGATCATGGAACTGACAGATAAGATCGTCAGAGAAAAGCATCTGACAACCATCATGGTTACTCACAACCTGCGTTATGCGGTAGAATATGGGAACCGTCTTCTGATGATGCATCAGGGCGGGATTGTGATGGATTTAAAGGGAGAAGAAAAAGCACATCTTGAGGTGGAGCAGATCCTGGATAAATTTAATGAGATCAGTATTGAATGTGGTAACTAGGTCTTTCATAAAAAAGTAGCTTTCCACAAAAATAAAAAGACGGGAACAGCGGATTGGCTCTGCTGTTCCCGTCTTTTTCGCGTATCATTTCTATAGTGTGATAATAGAAATGGTTCTTTTGTGCTGTGAAAGGTTATTCGTCCCAGCCTTCGTAAAAACGGATATTGACAGAAATATTGCGGATCAGTTCATCTTCGGCAAGGAGAATATCTTCCGGATCGGAGACATGAGGAAGAATCGGCTCGTCCTCTTCGAGTTCTACCGTGATCCAGGTTCTGGCAGCTTCATTTGCGTTGTCGATGGCATCATCCAGTGTCTCACCGGATGCTTCGCAGAACTCAAGATCAGGAAAGTAAGCAGCGTATCCTCCGTCAGTTTTCTTTTTAAATACAGCGGGATATATAAATTTCATGAATCATACCTCCTAAAATGATCTATGGTAAAGAAAAAAGCACTTGAAGTCTTTCGGGAACTCAAGTGCCTTCAGAGCGACAGACGGGGTTCGAACCCGCGACCCCAACCTTGGCAAGGTTGTACTCTACCAACTGAGCCACTGTCGCATACAGATTGTTCAAAGAACAACCAAACTATAAAATTGATAAATGAGAGCGACAGACGGGGTTCGAACCCGCGACCCCAACCTTGGCAAGGTTGTACTCTACCAACTGAGCCACTGTCGCATATTGCTCCGACGAACAATAAATATATTACTATATCGTGGAAAAATTGTCAATATTTTTTTGTGAAAAAAATATTTTCTTAATAGTTTAGGCTTTTTAAGAAGAAAAAATCATGGTATACTTAGAGCGTTAAACTGAAGCGTTCAGAATTTTGATGAAAGAGGTGTAGTTCATTGAATACGATTAAAGTTGCAATCCTCGGTCTTGGTACTGTAGGGACAGGTGTATATAAACTGATCCAGAAGAGAGCGGATGTGATGGAAAGAACGGCCGGTGCGAAGCTGGAAGTAAAGAAGATCCTTGTGCGGAATATGCAGAAAAAGCGTGAAGGTGTGGAGCAGGAGCTTCTTACGGATAACTGGAAAGAGATTCTTGAGGACGATGAAATCTCTGTCGTGATCGAAGTGATGGGTGGACTTGAGCCTGCAAAGACGATGATCCTGGAGGCACTGGAAGCCGGGAAGAATGTAGTTTCTGCGAATAAAGATCTGATCGCAGAGGAAGGGCATGTCCTTCTTGATACAGCACAGAAGAATCAGGTGGATTTCTTATTCGAGGCGGCGGTAGCAGGAGGCATCCCGATCATCCGTCCGTTGAAGCAATGTCTGGCAGCCAATGATATTTCAGAGATAGTTGGGATTGTGAACGGTACGACCAATTATATCCTTACCAAGATGACAGAAGAGGGAATGGATTTTGCAGATGCACTGAAAAAGGCACAGGAACTTGGATTTGCAGAGGCAGACCCTACTGCGGACGTGGAAGGACTGGATGCGGGAAGAAAAGTGGCGATCATGGCATCCATCGCATTTCATTCCAGAGTTGTATTCTTTAATGTACATACAGAAGGAATTACGAAGATTACGGCAAGGGATATTGCATATGCAAAGGAATTTGACAGCGTCATCAAGCTTCTGGGTGTTGCACATAATACAGAAAATGGAATCGAGGTCGGAGTCTATCCGATGATGATCCGGAAAGAGCATCCACTTGCTTCTGTACGGGATTCTTTCAATGCAGTTTTTGTTCATGGAGATGCAGTGGATGATGCCATGTTTTACGGAAGGGGTGCAGGTGAATTTCCGACAGCCAGTGCCGTAATGGGCGATGTGATTGATGTGGTAAGAAATATCGGATATGGCTGTACGGGAAGGATCAGTTGTACCTGCTATAAAGATCTGCCGATCAAGGAATTTGGTCAGGTGAAGAACAAGTTCTTTATCCGTATGCAGGTCGCAAATGAACCGGGAGTACTTGCCGCTATTGCAGAGGTATTTGGAGACCATAAAGTAAGTATTACGAGGGTAGTCCAGGAACATTCTGCACCGGAAGCAGCAGAGCTGGTTATCGTGACGGAGCGTGTGAAGGAATGCAATATGCAGGAGGCACTGAAAGCACTGATGGAGATTCCGAGTATCCAGGAGATCAGCAGTATTATCCGAGAGTATTAAAGGAATCAGAGTGTATTAGAAAGAACCGGATGACCGGTACAGAAAAGGACTGTGCGGGGAGCGTTGCAGGAAAAGAGTGGAAGAGAACGGAGGTGTACGGATGGAACGGAGAAGTCAGCCGATCGGTTTTATGATCAAGCAGATCAATAATGTATTTGAAAAAGAGTTGAATGAAAAGGTGAAAAAGCTGGGGCTTACTTCTTCCCAGTGTGCAGTACTCGATTACTTATTTCATACCAGTAAAGATGAGATAAGCCAGCGGGATGTAGAACGTCACCTCAGTCTGAAAAATCCAACGGTGACCGGTCTTTTGAAGCGGTTGGATGAAAAAGGATACATTCTCTGTGTTCCAAATGCAAAAGATAAAAGAAAGAAAAATATTTACCTTACGGAGAAAGCCTATGATATACAAAGGCGGATGGAGGCAGAGCGGAGAAAGCTGGATCGGGAACTGACCCGCGGGATGAGCAAAAGAGAAGTAGATGCACTGATGAGAAATCTGGAAAAGCTTCTATATAATGTCGCTGATCCGTGAAAGAAGTATTGAGCTTATGGCAGAAAAGAGAGACTGAAAGACAGGAGAACAGGATGAGTTACGCAGATAAAGTATTTATAAATATGTGCAGGGATATTATTGAAAATGGAACCAGCACAGAAGGCGAAAAAGTCCGTCCGAAATGGGAAGACGGCACAGCAGCTTATACAATAAAAAAATTCGGAGTAGTGAACCGGTATGACCTTTCAAAGGAGTTCCCGGCACTGACATTACGCAGGACAGCAATCAAGAGTTGTGTAGATGAGCTTTTATGGATCTGGCAGAAAAAGTCAAATAATGTGCATGAACTGAAAAGTCATATCTGGGATAGCTGGGCAGATGAAAATGGTTCTATTGGAAAGGCCTATGGTTATCAGATGCAGGTGAAGCATCAGTATAAAGAGGGGATGATGGATCAGGTAGACAGAGTTTTATATGATCTGAAAGAAAATCCCTACAGCCGCAGGATCATGACGAATCTTTACGTGCATGAAGATCTGCATGAGATGAATCTGTATCCGTGTGCATACAGTATGACGTTTAATGTAACGAAAGAGGAGGGCAGTGAACAACTGACTCTGAACGGAATTTTAAACCAGCGTTCGCAGGATGTGCTGACAGCAAATAACTGGAATGTATGCCAGTATGCTGTTCTGCTGCATATGTTTGCACAGGTATGTGGCATGAAAGCAGGGGAACTGGTTCATGTAATTGCAGACGCACATATTTATGACCGGCATATTCCTCTGATCGAGGAACTGATCTCAAGAGAGCCTCTTCCGGCACCGAAATTCTGGCTGAATCCGGAAGTGAAAGATTTTTATGATTTTACGCCGGATGATGTAAGGCTGGAAGATTATGAAACGCATCCGCAGATTAAAAATATTCCGGTTGCGATTTAGGGTTAAGGAGGAAGAGGACAGATGAAAGCAATCGTAGCAGCAGATAGGAATTGGGGAATCGGATATCAGAACAGATTACTGGTGAGCATTCCGTCTGATATGAAGTTTTTTCGACAGACTACCACAGGACACGTTGTAGTTATGGGTCGAAAGACACTGGAAAGTTTCCCAAATGGACTTCCACTTAAAAATCGTACGAATATTGTGCTTACTGCAAATAAGGATTATGCAGTGAAAGATGCGATTATCGTACATTCTGAAAAAGAATTATTGGAAGAGCTGAAGAAGTATGATACCGACGAGATTTATGTGATCGGAGGCGAAAGCGTATATCGTATGATGCTTCCATATTTGGATACAATTTATGTAACAAAGATCGACCATGCATTTCAGGCGGATACATTTTTCCCGAATCTGGATGAACTGGAAGATTGGGAAATGACAGAGGAAGGTGATGAGCAAACCTGCTTTGACCTGGAATTTGCATTTACCAGATATGAGCGTCGATAGGAAGAAAGGTGCAGGATTGAAGAAAAGAAAAATCTGTAGTGTACTCATCGCAGGGATTCTGTCGGTGGGAATGATTTTGACGGGATGCGGAGCAGGACAGCCAGGAGGACAGTCACAAAAAAAGGTAACAGAAGCTGAGAAAAAGCTTAAGGTTGTTACGACAATTTTTCCTCAATATGATTTTGTACGTCAGATCGCAGGAGATCAGGTGGAGCTTCAGATGTTATTGAAGCCGGGCGAGGAAACCCATTCTTATGAGCCGACACCCCAGGATATCATAGCGATCCAGAACTGTGACCTGTTCATTTATGTCGGAGGAGAAAATGATGCATGGGTGGAGGATATCCTGGAGTCCATGCCAGATAATGGCCGAAAGACATTGAAACTGACGGACTGTGTGGATACAGTGGAAGAAGAGCAGAAAGAAGGCATGAAGGAAGAACGTGATCATGACCATGAAGACGGACAGGATCAGGATTCCCATGATGAGGAGTCACATTCCGTCCATGAGATTGATGAGCATGTATGGACTTCACCTGTAAATGCGGAAAAGATCGTGGAAGTGCTGGCAGATCAACTGGAGGAACTGGATCAGAAAAATGCAGCAGTTTATAAAGAAAATGCCGCGGAGTATGAAGAAAAACTTCAGGAACTGGACGGGCAGTTCCGGGAAGTAGTTGAGAATGCAGATTCCAGACTGCTTATTTTTGGAGACCGGTTTCCGTTCCGGTATCTGGCAGAAGAATACGGACTGGATTATTATGCTGCATTTTCGGGCTGTGCATCGGATACAGAGCCAAGTGCGGCAACAATGGCATTTCTGATCAATAAAGTAAAAGAAGAAAAAGTACCGACGGTTCTGAAAATGGAATTGAGCAACGATAATATTGCTAAAGCCATTGCAGAAGCAACCGGAACGGATGTAAAGGTATTTTACAGTTGTCATAATCTGACGGCACAGGAATTTAAAGATGGGGAAACTTATCTGAGTATGATGGAGAAAAATGTGGAGACACTGAAGGAGGTTTTGAACGGATGGCACTGATAAAATGTGAGAATGTATCGATCGGCTATGAGGGTCAGACCGTCGTCCGGGATCTGAATTTTGAGATCGGCCAGGGAGACTATCTTTGTATTGTCGGTGAGAATGGTTCGGGTAAGAGTACGCTGGTAAAGAGTCTGCTTGGATTGAAAGCAGTGGACAGCGGTAAAATTGAATTTGGAGATGGTCTGAAGCAGAAAGAAATCGGTTATCTTCCACAGCAGAACGATTTTCAGAAAGATTTCCCGGCCAGTGTCTATGAGGTGGTACTTTCCGGGAGACTGAACAGCCGCGGATTCAGACCTTTCTATACAGCGACGGACAAAGCAGAGGCGGCAGAAAAGATGGAGATGCTCGGGATCACAGATCTGAGAGGCCAGTGTTTCCGGGATCTGTCCGGTGGTCAGAAGCAGAGAGTCCTTCTTGCGAGAGCGTTATGTGCGACGAAAAAACTGCTGCTTTTGGATGAGCCGGTGACAGGACTGGATCCAATCGTTACAGCAGAATTTTACCAACTGATCCAAAAGATCAACCGGGAATCAGGAATCGCAGTGGTGATGGTTTCACATGATATTGAAAGTGCAGTGGAGTATGCAAGCCATATTCTGCATTTGCAGGAGACGGTACTTTATTTTGGAAAGGCTTCGCAGTATAAAAAGAGCCGGGCAGGAAAAGCATTTCTCGGAGGTGAGTAGCAATGATACAGGAAATTATAGAGATGATGTCGTATCCTTTTATGACCAGAGCGTTTCTTGTTGGTTCACTGGTGGCACTTTGTTCTGCTCTTCTTGGTGTGAGTCTGGTATTGAAGCGTTATTCTATGATCGGTGATGGACTTTCCCATGTGGGATTTGGTGCAATGGCGATTGCAGCAGCAATGAATGCAGCACCACTTGCAGTAGCGATCCCGATTGTAATCGTGGCGGCAGTCCTGCTTCTGCGGATCAACAGTAATGCGAAGATCAAAGGCGATGCAGCGATCGCACTGATCTCCACCAGTTCTCTGGCGATTGGTGTTATGGTGATCTCGTTGACAACGGGAATGAATACCGATGTATACAATTATATGTTTGGAAGTATTCTGGCGATGAGTTCGGATGATCTGAAGCTGAGTGTGATACTTTCGGTTATTGTATTGATTTTATTTATATTCTTCTATCATAAGATTTTTGCAATTACCTTTGATGAGACATTTGCAAGGGCAACGGGGGTGAAAGCAGGTCTTTATAATATGTTGATCGCAGTTCTTACAGCAGTGACGATTGTGCTTGGAATGCGGATGATGGGAGCGTTGTTGATCTCCAGTCTGATTATTTTCCCGGCACTGACATCCATGAGAGTATGTAGAACGTTCAAGAGTGTTATCCTTAATTCAGCTGTATTGTCAGTGGTTTGTCTGATCGCAGGACTGACAATCTCCTATGTAGGTGCGACTCCAGCAGGAGCAAGTGTGGTCCTTGCCAATTTAGCGGCATTGATTGTGTATTCATGCATCGGAATGATCCGTAACCGGGCAAGATAAAAGGAAGCACGGGCAAATAAAATACATCAAGAATTGAACGTTGACAAGCCTATTTATACAAATTATAATATATATAAATTTCGCGTTGACGTGTCAGCAGAGAGGAGAGAGATTCTCTGAGATCAGGTGGCAACAAGGATGAAATATTCGCCCTGAGCATGACGTTCATGCTTGGGGTTTTCTTTTGGAGATAGGGAGGTACAGAATTTGAGACAGATTACAGGAAATAAGTTACTTGTCAGAGCTTTGAAGGAGGAAGGTGTTGATACACTTTTCGGATATCCGGGAGCCTGTACGATCGATATCAGTGATGAGCTGTATAAGCAGGATGAGATCCGTGTGATCCTTCCAAGACATGAGCAGGCACTGGTTCATGAGGCAGATGCATATGCAAGGACAACGGGAAAAGTCGGAGTCTGTCTGGTAACGAGCGGACCGGGAGCAACCAATCTGGTGACCGGACTTGCCACGGCAAATTATGACAGTGTACCGCTTGTGTGTTTTACAGGACAGGTAGCGAGACCTCTGATCGGAAATGATGCCTTTCAGGAAGTAGATATTGTAGGAATTACCCGCAGCATTACGAAATATGGTGTCACAGTCCGCAAGAGGGAAGATCTGGGACGGATCATTAAAGAGGCATTTTATATTGCAAGAACAGGAAGACCGGGACCGGTTCTGGTTGATCTTCCAAAAGATGTGATGGCGGAACTCGGAAGTGCTGTGTATCCTGATTCGGTGAATATCCGTGGGTATAAGCCGAATACGAGTGTGCATATGGGACAGCTTAAGCGTGCATTGAAAATGCTGAAAAAGGCAAAGAAACCACTGTTCCTTGCCGGCGGTGGTGTGAATATTGCACGTGCGAACGGCGTATTTACAGAAGTAGTTGAAAAGACGCAGGTTCCGGTGGTTACGACGATCATGGGAAGAGGGGCGATCCCGACGAATCATCCACTTTTTGTAGGAAATCTTGGAATGCATGGGGCATACGGAGCTAATATGGCGGTCAGTGAGTGTGACCTGCTTTTCTCTATCGGAACAAGATTTAACGACCGTATTACAGGAAAACTGCATCAGTTTGCTCCAAATGCACAGATTGTACATATTGATATTGATACAGCATCCATTTCCAGGAATATCCATGTAGATGTACCGATTGTTGCAGATGCCAAAGAGGCGATCACGAAAATGAATGAGTATGTAGAAAAATGTGAGACGAAGAAATGGACGAAAAAGATTGAAGAATGGAAGATGGAGCATCCGCTTACGATGAAAAATCGTCAGGCGATGGGACCACAGGACATCATTGAGGAGATCAACCGTCAGTTTGACAATGCAATCATTGCAACAGATGTCGGGCAGCATCAGATGTTTACGACTCAGTATATTGAGATTACAAATGACAAGCAGCTTGTCACATCAGGCGGACTTGGAACGATGGGATACGGGTTCCCTGCAGCGATCGGTGCAGCACTGGGAAATCCGGATAAAAAAGTTATTGCTATTTCAGGAGACGGTGGTATGCAGATGAATATTCAGGAATTTGCGACTGCGGTGCTGGAGGAACTTCCGTTGATCCTGTGTGTATTTAATAATGAATATCTTGGAATGGTACGACAGTGGCAGAAGCTTTTCTACGGAAAGCGTTATGGTATGACGAATCTGAAAGCAGGTGCATTATACCGTCGTACTAATGGAAAGGAGATGCCGGAATATACGCCGGATTTTGTAAAACTGGCAGAAAGTTATGGAGCGAAAGGTATCCGGGTTATGAGAAAAGAGGATATTGCGGCAGCATTTGAACAGGCAAAAAAAGAGACGAAAATCCCGACACTGATCGAGTTTATCATCGATCCGGAGGAACTGGTTTATCCGATGGTAAAACCGAACGGTACGCTGGAAGATATGATCATGGACTGCTAGGATGCTAGGAAAGGAAGTGAAAAAGATGGAAAGTAGTATGAAGAAAAGATGGATTTCTCTGTATGTAGAAAACCAGGTTGGAGTTCTGTCAAAGATTTCCGGGTTATTTTCAGGCAAATCTTATAATCTGGACAGTCTGACTGTTGGAACGACAGAAGATCCAAGCGTATCCAGGATGACCATTGCTACAGTCAGTGATGATGAGACTTTTGAACAGATCAAAAAGCAGTTAAACCGTATGATCGAAGTAATAAAAGTCATTGATTTTACCGATGTTTTTGTAAGAATGAAAGAGATCCTCTATGTAAAAGTCTTCAAATGTACACCGGAAGATAAGGTAGAGATTTTTCAGATTGCGACAACTTTTAAGGCAAAAGTGATCGATTATGGAAAGGACAGTCTTTTGATCGAGTTTGTGCAGACTGCGACAAAGAATGATGCAGTAGTGAAGCTGATGAAAGAAGAGTTTAAGAGTATTGAAGTTGTGCGTGGCGGAAGTGTCGGAATTGAATCAATCAGTATGATGGAACGCTAGATCAGAGAACAGGGACAATATAATTAATCAGTGGTTTAGGCAGAAGTGTTGAAAAATGTGTGATGGAAGAAAGGAAGAAACTCATGAAAGTATTAAAAAATAAAATAATATATACAGGAAACGGAAAAATTGACAATGGATATGTCCGATTCAACCAGAGAATCTCAGAAGTAGACGAAATGAGAAATTTCGTACCGCAGGAAGACGATGAGATCATTGAGACAGATGCGACTTATGTGATCCCGGGATTTGTTGATGTGCATAGTCATGGAGGATACGGAAAAGACAGCATGGATGCTTCCGCAGATGAGATTGACTGGATGGTACGTCAGATGGCAGCCAAAGAGGGAATCACAACTTACTTCTGCACAACGATGACGCAGACTTATGATAATATTGAAAAAGCCATGGTGCAGATCAAAGAAGCAGCGGAAAAAAATCCGATCATCCAGGGAATCCACCTGGAAGGACCGTTTATTTCAGTCAACTATAAAGGGGCACAGGATGCTTCTTATATTAAGAAACCAGATGAGAAAGCACTTGCTCACTGGAATGAGTTAAGCGGAAACCGTATCCGTGTGGTTACTTATGCACCGGAGGAGGCAACGGAAGAATTTGAGAACTGGTGTCTTTCCAACCGGATCGTTCCAAGTGCTGGACATTCCGATGCAACTTATGACCAGCTTGTGGCATCCAGAGCCTGCCATGTGACTCATCTTTATAACGCACAGAGAGGTCTGAAGCACAGAGAGCCGGGAGTTACCGGATATGGTCTTCTGACCGATGGCGTTAATACAGAGCTGATCTGTGACGGTATCCATATCAGACCGCAGATGATCGCATTGGCACATAAAGTAAAGGGCAGTGACGGAATCGAACTTATCACAGACTCCATGCGTGCAAAAGGAATGCCGGAAGGTAAAAGTGAACTGGGTGGACAGGTTGTCTATGTAAAAGACGGTACTGCACGCCTGGAGGATGGAACAATCGCCGGAAGTGTACTGACTTATATTAAAGCGTTCCAGAATATTATCAAGTTTACCGGTGTATCGATTGAAGATGCTGTAAAGATGTCTTCAGGAAATCAGGCAAAAGAGTTTGGACTGACTCAGAAAGGTGCGATTAAGACTGGAAAAGATGCAGACTTTGTATTACTGGATGAGGAACTGGAGTTAAAAGGAACGATCAGTTTTGGGGAAATGATGTAAAATTTGTATTTGTTGGAATGATACGCTTGTAAAGCAAAAGACTTCTTTATGGCGAAGCGGACGCGGAAATCAGGGATATTCCTTCGCAGTGCAGGCCCGCTTTACCTCAGCCCGTTGACCGTTTGTAACTCGAAAGTGGAAATCTTCGTGCAATGGCACTCGATTTACTTTCTCTAACAAACGCTGCAAAGTGTCTTCGGAACGCTCCTGCTAATGCACCTGCTCAGGAACACCCTGCTTTCCGCTGACCATCTCGATAAGAAGTTTTTAGCTCCACAGCATATTCACTCAACAATGCAAATTTAAAAATAAGAAGAAGAGCCGGAAGGTTATCGACTAAGATATCAAATCCTGCAGTTTGCAGATTGCTTATCCTGGTCAATAGCCATCCGGCTCTTTATTTCTTATTAAAATTTCGTCTTTGTTGGGAGAAACTGTTCTGGCATGAGGGAAAATTTTCTAATTTGAAAAGCCTAATATCCGCCCTTGCTGTTGCGTGAGCAGTGCATTGACAGGGAGCGTTCCGAAGACACTTTGCCCAACTTGTTAAGGAACGTAAACAGGAGTGCCTCTGCACGAGTGTTTCCACATTCCTGTTACAAGTTGTCAACGGGCTGAGGTAAAGCGGGTCCTGCACTGCGATGCAACAACAAGTGTGGATATGGACGCTCTTCTGTCAGAAACACTTCCTGCTGTCGCGATATTTTCACCCCGACAACTACAAATTTATCCCAACACTTTCCTCATATCCTCCGGCAGTGGTGCTTCAAAATGCATTGCCTCACCGGTGATCGGATGAATGAATGAAAGTTTCCAGGAATGGAGAGCCTGCCGGTTGATATATTCCATATCAGGATTATAGAGATAATCCCCGACCAGTGGATGTCCGAGATACTGAAGATGTACACGGATCTGATGGGTACGGCCGGTTTCTAAAATAAGGGAGACAAGACTGTGCTGGTTCTGTTCCTTTAATACTTTATAGTGCGTGACAGCATGCTCTCCATGTTCAAAGTCAACTTTTCGCTCAATTATAGAGCTGCCGGTACGGGCAAGAGGTGCATTGATCGTTCCGGAAGCAGGAGAAACTGCCCCCCGGACGATCGCCAGGTACTCTCTGTGGATTTCATGACGGACTGCCATGAAGGATAGGATACTGGAACTGACAAGATGCTTGGCGATTACAGTCAGCCCTGAAGTATCACGGTCAAGTCGGTTGGTACAGCGGAAAATAAATGGCTTTCCCTGTTCTTTATAATAATACATAAGTGCATTTGCAAGTGAATTTTTATAGTTATTCAGCGAAGGATGAATAGGCATTCCTGCCGGTTTATTTACAACAAGCAGATCATCATCCTCATAAATGATATCCAAAGGCAGTTGAACAGGTGGGATATGTTCGGAGTATTCAGATTCCTGAATATGGACCGTCAGAGTATCGCCGCAGGAAAGTGTACTTCGCATATAAGACCAGATTCCGTTGATCAGAATACTTTCAGGCATTTTCTTAAGCTGAGTCAGATTCTGATAGGAATAGCCTTTATGACGGAGATATTGTTCTACACGTAGTCCGTGTTCTGATTCTGAAATCTGATAAGTAATAGTTCGTTCCATATATAAAAATCCTTTCAAAGAAAACTATTTATTTCAAAAGAAACTATTTGAGAGTCAAAGGCTGATAAAAATAAATCGTATCCATTCAGACACAGATGATATTATAGCGTAATCCGGGGATATTTTCCAGGATTCCGGTAGATTCTTTCGGGTGGAATATGATAAAATGGGGAATAGACAGCGGAAATATGAAATAGAAAAAGCATAGCAGAAGAAAAGTGCTTATTATCAGAATCCGAAGAAAAGAGAGGATCATAAATTATGGATATTAATCAGAAAGTGACAGAAGAACTTGGGGTGAAAAGGTGGCAGGTGGATGCCGCGGTAAATCTCATTGACGAAGGATATACCATTCCGTTTATTTCACGATACAGAAAAGAAGTGACCGGTTCTCTGAATGATGAGCAGCTCAGAAAGCTGTATGAGCGTTTGATTTATTTGAGAAATCTGGAAGAAAAGAAAGAGCAGGTGCTTTCCAGTATAGAGGAACAGGGGAAGCTGACGGAAGAATTAAAGCAGCAGATTCTTGCTGCAGAGACACTGGTTTCCGTGGAGGATCTGTACCGGCCATACCGACCGAAGCGTCGTACCAGGGCGACCATCGCAAAGGAAAAGGGGTTAGAACCACTGGCAGCAGTTATTATGTTGCAGAAAAGTATGGAACCATTGGAAAAGATCGCAGAAGCGTATATTTCTCAGGAGAAGAGTGTTGTATCAGCGTCAGAGGCTGTTGCAGGGGCGAGAGATATCATTGCCGAGTCCATCTCAGATAACGCAGATTACCGGAGCTGGATCAGAAAGATTACGATGAATAAAGGAAAAGTTATTTCTACAGCAAAAGATCCTGAGGCAGAGTCAGTTTATGAAATGTATTATGAATTTGAAGAACCTGCGGAAAAGCTGGCAGGGCATCGGATTCTTGCATTAAACCGAGGAGAAAAGGAGAAATTTCTGACAGTAAAAGTGCAGGCACCGGAAGAAGAAATCCTGCGTTATCTGGAAAAGAAAGTGATCGTGAACGAAAATCCATATACAACGGAAGTATTAAAAGAGACGGTGGCTGACAGTTATAACCGTCTGATCGCTCCGGCCATCGAGCGTGAGATACGAAGCGAATTGACAGAACGTGCGGAGAATGGAGCGATTGAAGTATTTGGAAAAAATCTGCACCAGCTTCTGATGCAGCCACCGATCGCAGGAAAAGTGGTACTTGGATGGGATCCCGCATTCCGTACAGGATGTAAGCTGGCTGTTGTTGATGAGACCGGAAAGGTGATCGGAACGACGGTTATTTATCCGACGGCTCCTACAACACCGAAGAAGATCCAGGCGAGTAAGGATCTTCTGAAAAAGATTATTCCAAAGTACCATATTTCTCTGATTTCTCTTGGAAATGGAACGGCTTCAAGAGAGTCAGAAGAATTTATTGTAGAATTATTGAAAGAAATTCCTGAAAAGGTACAGTATGTGATCGTAAATGAGGCGGGGGCCTCTGTTTATTCAGCAAGTAAGTTGGCAAGCGAGGAATTTCCGAAGTTTGATGTAGGACAGAGAAGTGCTGCATCGATCGCAAGAAGACTGCAGGATCCGCTGGCTGAACTGGTGAAGATTGATCCGAAAGCAATCGGAGTAGGTCAGTATCAGCATGATATGAATCAGAAGAAGCTCGGTGAATCATTAAATGGTGTGGTTGAGGATTGTGTGAATAAAGTAGGCGTGGATCTGAATACGGCTTCTGCACCGTTGCTTGCATATATTTCAGGAATCAGCAGTGCAATCGCAAAAAATATTGTTGCTTACCGGGAAGAAAATGGAAAGTTTGCCGACAGACGGGAACTTTTAAAAGTACCGAAGCTGGGGCCAAAAGCCTATGAGCAGTGTGCGGGATTCATGAGGATCCAGGGTGGAAAAAATCCGCTGGATGCGACAGCAGTTCATCCTGAATCTTATGAAGCGGCAGAAAAGCTCCTGAAGAAGCAGGGATACAAAGCAGAGGATATCACAAACCATAAATTAACAGGGTTATCATTGACGATCAGAGATTATAAAAAGCTGGCAGAAGAACTGGAGATCGGAGAGATCACGTTGCGAGATATTGTAAAAGAGCTGGAAAAACCGGCACGTGATCCACGTGATGAAATGCCAAAGCCGATTCTTCGTACCGATGTACTTGAAATGAAAGATCTGAAAGAGGGAATGGTTCTGAAAGGAACAGTAAGAAATGTCATTGATTTCGGTGCATTTGTGGATATCGGAGTCCATCAGGACGGACTGGTGCATATTTCCCAGATTACGGATAAGTTTATAAAACATCCACTGGAGGCTGTCAGCGTGGGTGATATTGTGGATGTAAAGGTAATGAGTGTGGATATGAAGAAAAAAAGGATTCAGTTGACGATGCGGGGAATATAAATTTGTAGTTGTCGGGGTGATACGCTTGTAAATCAGAAAGCTTCTTTGTGGCGAAGCGGACGCGGAAAGCAGGGATATTCCTTCGCAGTGCAGGCTCGCTTTACCTCAGCCCGTTGACCGTTTGTAACTCGAAAGTGGAAATCTTCGTGCAATGGCACTCGATTTACTTTCTCTAACAAACGCTGCAAAGTGTCTTCGGAACGCTCCTGCTAATGCACCTGCTCAGGAACACCCTGCTTTCCGCTGACCATCTCGATAAGAAGTTTTTAGCTCCACAGCATATTCACTCAACAATGCAAATTTAAAAATAAGAAGAAGAGCCGGAAGGTTATCGACTAAGATATCAAATCCTGCAGTTTGCAGATTGCTTATCCTGGTCAATAGCCTTCCGGCTCTTTATTTCTTACAACTTAAACAACAACGTTGCAATATTAAAGTAGATAAGAATCGAGAACGTATCTACCAGTGTCGTGATCAGCGGAGAAGCCATGATCGCCGGGTCAAGATGAACCTTCTTTGCGAGCAGTGGAAGCATACATCCGACCATCTTAGCCATAATGACTGTTCCGATCAGAGAGAATGCAATCACCAGTGCAAGGGACGGATTCCGATACTGGATCAGGATCCGGAGTCCATTCACAATAGAAAGTGCAGCTCCTACGATCAGGGAGATACGGAACTCCTTGAATACAACCTTGAAGAGATCTTTAAAATGGATCTCATCCAGTGCAATTCCACGGATGATCAGGGTTGCACTCTGGGAACCACAGTTTCCGCCGGTATCCATCAGCATAGGGATGAAGGAAACCAGAAGTGGGATTGCAGCAAAAGCGTTCTCATATTTCGTGATGATCGTTCCGGTGATAATGGAAGTAAGCATCAGGATCAGAAGCCAGGGGATACGGTTCATGGCATGCTGGAAGACAGAAGTATCAAAATAAGTTTTTTCACTTGGATTGATAGCAGCCATTTTTGTGATATCCTCGGTTGCCTCATCGACCATGACATCCATTGCATCATCGAAAGTAACGATTCCGACCATCAGTCCATCGGCATCCAGGACAGGAAGTGCCAGCAGATCGTATTTGGTGAAAAGCTGGGCTACATATTCCTGGTCATTATGGGTCGTTACAGAAATAATCTCCGTCTCCATCAGGTCTTTGATCGGAACATCATCCTCGGTCGTCATCAGATCTTTGGCACTGACGATGCCGACCAGCTTTCTGCGTTCTGTGACGTAGCAGGTATAGATCGTCTCTTTATGGATTCCGGTACGCTTGATATGAGCCATGGCCTGTCCCACGGTCATTGTATCACGCAGATCAACATATTCGGTTGTCATAATGCTTCCGGCACTGTCATCCGGATAGTTCAGAAGCTGGTTGATCATCTTACGGTCTGTCGCACTGACGGTGTTGAGGATACGGTTGACCAGGTTAGCCGGAAGTTCTTCAAGCATATCGACCGTATCATCCATATACAGGTCATCTAAAAGTTCTTTTAACTCTTTTTCTGTGAACATTTCCACCAGATAGGACTGCATGGAAGTATCCATATTGGAAAATACTTCCGCAGCTTTATCTTTGGGAATCAGGCGAAATGCAAGAGCAAGCTCTTTGTCATCAAGTTTCGAGAGAAGTGAGGCAATGTCCACTTCGTTCATTACGTCCAGGATACTTCTGACAGCTTTGAACTGACGCTGCTGGAGAAGCTTGATAAAAATCTCTTTGTTCATGATAGATCCCTCTCATTCTGTCATTATTTACCATTAAGCTGCATATGTGGTAACCACTGGCACCAGAGTCCATGACCTCACCTCCCTTTTATCTTAGAAAAATCATTTCGTGAAGTATCTTTAAAATATAAAAACTCCGTCAATGCCTGAACAATGACGGAGTCTGAACCCCAACTAAATAATAGCACCGTTCAAGCTTTAGCATCACAGGGCATATAAATTGCATTAAGTTGCGCCTTCGCGACGCAGCCTGCTAACCAGCTCATCGTGTCTCCACAATTCCGCGGTAGCAATCTTCGGATTTAACGACATAAGCCGAATCATCCAATCCCTGTGGTAACCTCACCTACCGAAATGATGTAGTTATTTAAATTCCTTAATTATTGTAGTCCACAGACCGGGGCGTGTCAAGTCAAATAGAAAAACTTCATAATAAAATTGAGTAAATAGTGGGGTTCCCTACATATACTGTTAAGAAACAGGAAAGATTAAATTATAGAGTGCATTCTAAAATCAAATCTGTTATAATCAATGCGTGGACAAAATGGGGAAAACCTCAGAAATATTTAGAAGAAAAGAGGAAAAGTAATGGATTATAAAATTACAGGTTATGAGCCGGAAAAGTTATTTCATTTCTTTGAAGAGATCAGTGCGATCCCAAGAGGTTCGGGAAATGAAAAAGGAATCAGTGATTATCTTGTGAAATTTGCAAAGGACAGAGGTCTGGAGGTGATCCAGGACGATGCTTATAATGTAGTCATTAAAAAAGCGGGAAGCAGAGGGGCAGAGGATCATGCACCGGTTATGCTTCAGGGTCATATGGATATGGTCTGCGAGAAGCGTGCAGGGGTAGAGCATGATTTTGAAAAAGATGGGCTGGATCTGATCATCCGGGATGGCAGACTGACGGCAAATGGAACGACGCTTGGCGGGGACAACGGAGTTGCCGTAGCCCTGATGTTGATGGTGCTGGATGATGATGAGATCGAACATCCTCCGGTAGAATGTGTATTCACGACAGAGGAAGAAGTAGGACTCAACGGTGCGAAAGCATTGGACAAGTCGGTGCTGAAAGCAAGAACCATGATCAATATGGATTCAGAGGATGAGGGAGTTGCAACGGTAAGCTGTGCAGGCGGTCTCCGAGTTCAGTTTACAAAAGAGATTAAGAGAACTACCGTGCAGGGAAGCCTTCTCACGCTGAAAGTCGAAGGACTCTTAGGAGGACATTCCGGTCAGGATATTGATAAAGAGCGGCAGAATGCAGATCTTCTGATGGCAAGAATGATACAGAGATTATTAAAAGAGACAAAAGGACAGCTTGTAAGCTTTAACGGAGGAACGAAAGATAATGCGATTCCGAGAGAGTGTGAGGCATCTCTGATCTATGAATCCGATGAAGAAGCTGCGAAGGCAGAAGAACTGGCATGTGAGCTGGCAGAAACTTATGCAGAGGAACTGACACCGGCTGAGCCGGATTTCTCCTGTGAGATTTCCTGTGAGACAAACCGTACTGCTGAAGCAATCCCACAGGATGCAGCAAAAGAATTTATTTGTGCGATGCGTCTTGCCCCGAACGGGATTCAGAAGCGGAATATCAAAATGGATGGATTTGTAGTTGTATCATTGAATCTGGGTGTGGTCAGAACAGAGGAAGACCGGATCGTTATGATCTTTTCTCCACGTTCTTCTGTTGCATCACTTCAGGAAGATACAAAAGAACGTCTGAATACACTGGCAGAAACTTTTGGCTTTACAGTAAGCCATAGTTCAGAGTATCCGGGATGGAGCTTTAAAGAAGACTCTCCGGTTCGTGAGATCTGTAAGGAAAGCTATAAAGAATTATTTGGGGAGGATCTGAAGATTGAAGCAATCCATGCGGGACTGGAGTGCGGATTGTTCTCTGATGCGATCAAAGGACTGGATGCGATCGCGATCGGACCGACGATCGCCAACTGTCATACTCCGGATGAATATCTGACGTTGGATTCTTTTGAAAGATTCTATGAGTTCTTAAAAGATATTCTTTCACGGCTGGCAAAGTAGGAAAATCTGTTCCGCAATCCGGTAAAGAACAGCCAGAGAGAGCTGAGTTATATAAAGTCTGAAAAAGAAAAAGGAGGAAACCTGAACGGTATCGGTTTGAACCGACACCGCGTCAGAGTTTCCTCCTTTTTTCGGAAAGAGCAGAGTATGATCAGGATAATCCAGGATCATTCACAGACTGCTTTAATCCTTACGAATCTTATAAAAAATCTTTCCATTCTGACGTTCCTCGAGGATCATTTTCTGCTTGATCATATAAGGCAAAATGGAGTCCAGGAACTTTTTTGGATCAGTGACTCCGATGGAATCCTGCATAAAAGGCTGCTTTGCAGTAAGATCTTTTACAAAAGGTTCTAACTCTTTTCTGGTTAAAGGACCTTTCTTTTTCAGAGCTTTTTTCACTGCGGAGATTCCTTTGGCACTGAGCATATTGGCGAGGTCCTGATTCTGTCGTGAAGTACGCCAGAGTCCCCAGCCATAGACGATCATCGTTGCCACTGCAAAAAGAAGAACATAAGGAAGGTATTTCAGGATCGTTTCCATTATTTATGTTTTTCTCCTTTCCAGTAGATGAGATGATTATCGTGTAGTATTTCGAGGTATTTGATCAGACGGGGAACAGGCTTTTCCATTTTCGGAAACTGCTGTTCGAGTTCTTTGGAAATCTGATGGACATCCTTTTTCCCGTCGACCGCATTCCATACAAAGCTTCCAAGCTCATCAAGCCGGATATCACTGACTCTCGGGCGTCGGAACAGCTTTTGTGCGATTTTATGATAAAATCCTTTCCATTCGATAAGGACGGTAATAATACCGTCCTCATCTGCTTCATATTCAATTTCCGGATTCTTTTCCGGAACAAAATCCAGATAGTTTTTACTGTCTTTCTTTTTCATGAAATCCTTATTCCTTATCTGCTTTCATGCATACTCTGTAAAGTAATGCAAGTAATGCGATGAAAAGGATCAGACTGCCGATCTGTGGTAACTGGAACGGCAGAACGATCTTGCTGTCGATCTTAAAAACTGCAAATACTGCAAGGAGGATACCAACGATCCCTTCTCCTGCGATCATACCGGAAGTAAAGAGCAGTCCACGGTCTGTGCGGGCTTTCTTTTCCTTCTCTGTTCCTTTTCTCTTTTCAACCAGGATGCGTACAACACCACCAGCCATGATACCTGCACTTAAGGAGAACGGCAGATACATACCAACTGCAAATGGCATAACCGGCATATGAAGAATCTCAACTACGATGGCGATAAACACACCGATAAAGATAAGGGCCCATGGAAGTTCACCGTTCATGATACCCTCAACGAGCATCTTCATCATAGTAGCCTGAGCTGCCGGAATCTTTTCTGTACCATATCCCCATGCCTCATTCAGAAGATAGAGAACAAATCCAATTGCTGCTGCGGAAGCAACCACACCGATGATCTCACCGAGCTGCTGTTTCTTCGGTGTAGCACCTACAATAAATCCGGTCTTTAAGTCCTGAGAAGCATCACCGGCGATTGCTGCAACGATACAGATGATGCCACCGATGGAAATAGCTCCTACCATACCTGTAATACCAGTTGTACCGGTAGCCTTGAGGATAACAGTTGCAAAAAGCAGTGTTGCGATCGTCATTCCGGATACCGGGTTGTTGGAAGAACCGATCAGACCTACCATACGGGAGGATACTGTAGCAAAGAAAAATCCAAATACTACAATGATTAATGCACCGATCAGATTCACAGGGAATGTCGGAATCAGCCAGATCAGTACTGCGATCACAAGTGCGACTGCAATCAGAACCGGGATCGGAAGATCCTGCTCTGTACGGAGTCCCTTATGTGCTGCATTTTTATTCTTCATACTGTCAATAGCCTGTTTAAATGTTCTTATGATCAGAGGAAGACTCTTGATCAGACTGATGATACCACCTGTTGCAACAGCTCCTGCTCCGATGTATTTAATGTAATTGCTCCACAAAGCACTTGGGCCGCCGCCTTCCATAGTAAGAAGTTCTGTTACTGTTTTACTTGCCGGGAAGATGGTTGCATCTGCACCGAATAATGCGATCATCGGCATCAGTACAAACCAACTGAGTGTTCCACCGGCAAACATATAACTTGAGATCTTCGGTCCACAGATATAACCTACACCTGCGAGGGCAGGAAGTACCTGGATACCAACCTGAGATCCTTTGTAGCTTTCAAATGCATGACCAATCTCACTCTTAAAGAGCTGTGTTCCGTCTGCAAGGAATTTGTACACTGCTGCAATCCCCAGTCCTGCAAATACAGTGCCGGCTTTAGAACCTCCCTCTTCGCCTGCCAGAAGTACTTCTGCACATGCAGTTCCCTCAGGGAATGGAAGTGTTCCATGTTCTTCTACGATCAGAGCCTGACGGAGAGGAACCATAAAGCAAACGCCCAGGACACCTCCGAATAATGCGATCAGGAAGATCGTAAGAATACTTGGAAAATCAATTTTTCCTTCCTCTGCCCAGAGG
Source organism: [Ruminococcus] lactaris ATCC 29176 (assembly GCF_025152405.1). NCBI lineage: Bacteria > Bacillati > Bacillota > Clostridia > Lachnospirales > Lachnospiraceae > Mediterraneibacter > [Ruminococcus] lactaris. The sequence goes on along the minus strand of NZ_CP102292.1, from coordinate 1,926,942 downwards.
AATAATGCAGGAAGTGTAAAAATTGCTCCTGCTGCGACAGACTCACCGGCAGAACCGATCGTCTGTACCATGTTGTTCTCAAGAATGGAATCCTTACGGAGAATCACACGTATTATACCCATAGAAATAACTGCTGCCGGGATAGAGGCGGACACAGTCATACCTACGAGGAGTCCGAGATATGCGTTCGCTGCCCCAAATACGATTGCCAGAAGGATACCAATCAAGAGTGCTGTTACCGTAAATTCAGGAACGACTTTGTCGGCTGGAATATACGGCTTGAAGTCTTTCTTGTTGTTGTCCATTTCTCTTTTCCTTTCTTTTGTATATTTCTTGCTAATGATTAGCATAGCTTCACTATTATATCATGATAAAGTGATAAAAGAAAGCGAAAAAGATTAAAATGTCAAGGAAATAATGTCCAAATATGGATGAAATCGTAGAAAACGGGTCAGAAAGACCTGGCAGCAACTTCGTAAAGACTTGATTTTGAGAATAGATATTACACGAAATATGTGATAAAATAAAAAGAAGTATGTCATTTTTACAGAGAAATGGAGGTTACATCGGATGGAAGCATATACGGGGTTTGCAGCAGTCTATGATATTTTCATGGACAATGTACCTTATGAAGAGTGGAGCAGCTATCTCCATGGTCTGCTTCTGGAGCATGGAATTGAAGAAGGGATCGTATTGGATCTGGGATGTGGGACAGGTGCGATGACAGAGCGGCTGGCAGCATTCGGATATGATATGATCGGAGTGGACAATTCAGAGGATATGCTGGAGCTTGCCATGGAAAAAAGAGTACAGTCAGGGCAGGATATTCTGTATCTGTTGCAGGATATGCGGGAATTTGAATTGTACGGTACAGTGCGTGCGGCAGTGAGTGTCTGTGATTCGGTAAATTATATTACAGAGCCTGAAGAGCTGAAAGAGGTATTCCGGCTGGTGAATAATTACTTAGATCCTGAAGGCGTCTTTATTTTTGATTTTAATACAGTATATAAATATAAGGAAGTAATGGGAGATACCGTTATAGCGGAAGACCGTGGTGAATGTAGTTTTATCTGGGATAACTATTACTATGATGAGGAAAAGATCAATGAATATGATCTGACGCTGTTTATCAGGGAAGAGGGAAAAGAGAAAAATTTGTACCGGAAGTATCAGGAGACGCATTATCAGAGGGGTTATACATTAGACGAGATGAAAGAGCTGATTCAAGGTTCAGGGCTGATCTTTGAGACTGCTTATGATGCATTTACCCATGAAGCACCGACAGAAAAAAGTGAACGGATCTATATCATAGCAAGAGAATATGGAAAGTTACAGAAATAAGCAAGAAATTTTATGATGAGAAAGGAAAAGAAGAATGAAAGATTATATTGTCAGGGCAACCGCAGGAAATACGCAGATCCGTGCTTTTGCCGCAGTAACAACGAACCTGGTAGAAGAGGCGAGAGTCCATCATCAGACAAGTCCGGTTGCAACAGCAGCTCTGGGACGGCTTCTGACCGGTGGAGTCATGATGGGAAGCATGATGAAGAATGATACCGATATGCTGACGATCCAGATCAAATGTTCCGGAGATATTGAGGGGCTGACAGTGACGGCAGACAGTCAGGGAAATGTAAAAGGATATGTATTTAATCCGGATGTCATGCTGCCACCAAAGAATGGAAAGCTGGATGTAGGCGGAGCATTGGGCCAGGGAGTTATGACGATCATCAAAGATATGGGACTGAAAGAACCATATTCCGGTCAGACAATCCTTCAGACCGGTGAGATCGCAGAAGATCTGACGTACTACTTTGCAACGTCTGAGCAGGTTCCGTCTTCCGTAGGACTGGGTGTACTGATGAACGGAGATAATACGGTCAGAGTTGCCGGAGGATTTATTGTTCAGGTTATGCCTTTTATTGAAGATGAAGTATTAAATAAACTGGAAGAAAATATTAAAAAGATCCGTTCTGTCACAGCTATGCTTGATGATGGACATACGCCGGAACAAATGCTGGAGCAGGTGCTGGAAGGACTAGATCTTGAGATCACGGATACGATGCCGACACAGTTCTACTGTAACTGTTCTAAAAAGAGAATTGAAAAAGCAATCATCAGTATTGGAAAGAAGGAAATTCAGGAGATGATTGATGAAGGAAAAGAGATTGAAGTAAAATGTCACTTCTGTAATACAGCCTATCATTATTCAGTGGATGAATTAAAAGAATTATTAAAAAAGAGCAGATAAATTTTTAAAGTTCTGCAGGAACGGACTGAGAATGAAAATGATAAAAATCCGGACTGAGGAACGGATCAGCGAAAGGAGAAGCATATGAGACATGGATTTGTAAAGGTTGCTGCGGCAACACCGGATATCCGGGTCGCAGATGTAGAGTTTAATAAAGAGAATATTTGCAGAGGGATTGAAGAAGCAGAAAAGGCGAACGCAAAAATACTGGTGTTCCCGGAACTGTGTGTGACAGGATATACGTGCAGTGACCTGTTTGACCATGCGGTTTTACTGAAGGCAGCGAAAAAGGCTCTGTTGGAGATCGCAGAGTTTACCAGAGACAGGGATCTGCTGGTGTTTGTGGGAGTTCCGCTTGAGGTGGATGGAAAGCTTTACAATGTGGCAGCAGCCCTGAATCATGGAAAGATCCTGGGACTGACGACAAAGACATTTCTTCCGAATTACGGGGAATTTTATGAGATGCGTCAGTTTACTCCCGGACCGGAGAAGGCGAGATATATTTCTTTTAACGGAGAAGAGATCCCGTTCGGACCACAGATTCTTTTCCAGGCAGCAGAAATGGAAGATCTGATCGTTGCAGCGGAGATCTGCGAGGATGTGTGGTCACCGGTTCCGCCGAGTATCGGTGCGGCACTGGAAGGAGCAACTGTGATCGTAAACTGTTCCGCAAGCGATGAGACGATCGGAAAGGATACGTATCGCAGAGAGCTGATCGCAGGGCAGTCTGCACGACTGATCGCAGGATATATTTATGCAAATGCAGGAGAAGGAGAATCAACAACGGATCTTGTCTTTGGCGGACATAATATTATCGCAGAAAATGGAACAATCCTGAAAGAAAGCGGTCGCTATAGAAATGAAATTATTTACTCGGAGTTTGACCTTGAGAGAATTACGGGAGAAAGAAGAAAGAATACGACATTTCAGACAGCAAAGGAACGCAGCCTGATCCGGGTAGGATTCCAGATAGAAAAAGGAGAAACTTCTCTGACGAGAACATTTCCAAAGAAGCCGTTTGTTCCGTCAGATGAACAGACGAGAGCTGCACGATGCGAGGAGATCCTGACGATCCAGGCAATGGGACTGAAGAAGCGTCTTGCCCATACCAATGCGAGAACCGCAGTGGTAGGAATTTCCGGTGGGCTGGATTCTACGCTTGCCCTCCTGGTTACTGCGAAAGCATTTGATATGCTTGGAAGGGATAAAAAAGATATTCTTGCGGTGACGATGCCGTGTTTTGGAACGACAGACCGTACCTATCAGAATGCCTGTGAGATGTCGAAAAAGGTCGGGGCAACTCTGATAGAGGTGCCGATCGCCGAGGCGGTGAATATCCATTTCCGGGATATCGGACACGATCCCGAGGATCACAGTGTCACTTATGAGAATGGACAGGCACGCGAGAGAACGCAGGTATTGATGGATCTTGCGAATAAGACGTGGGGCATGGTTATCGGGACAGGCGATATGTCAGAGCTTGCACTTGGCTGGGCAACCTACAATGGCGATCATATGTCCATGTACGGGGTGAATGCCTCTGTGCCTAAGACATTGGTACGCCATCTGGTCAAATATGCTGCGGATGATACGGAAGATGAGCAGCTCCGGGAAGTACTGTATGATGTACTGGACACTCCGGTAAGCCCGGAATTACTTCCGCCAAAAGACGGAGACATCGCACAGAAGACAGAAGATCTGGTGGGACCGTATGAATTGCATGACTTCTTCTTATATTTTATGCTTCGCTTTGGATATGAGCCTGCAAAGATCTATCGTCTTGCCTGCAGTACTTTTGAGGGGGAATACGACAGGGAAACGATCCTGAAGTGGCTGAAGACATTCTGCAGGAGATTTTTCTCCCAGCAGTTTAAGAGATCCTGTCTGCCGGATGGCCCGAAAGTGGGAACTGTGGCACTTTCTCCGCGTGGTGACTGGAGAATGCCGAGTGATGCCTGCGTTGCTGTATGGATGAAAGAACTGGAGACTTTATAAAAAGAAAAGATACGATAAAGAGAAAATGTAAAAAAAGAAAAGATGCTTTTCCGGAAATGGCAGATACACCCGGTCGGGAGTAAAGGTCAGATCAAAGAAAAGCATCTTTTTCAGTATAGTCCTGATTGGCACTGAAGGAAAAAACTGCTGCAAAAAGCTTCACAGTAAAATTCTTATACAGCGGCGATCACTTCTACTTCGCAGAGGACTCCTTTGGGAAGATCCTTTACAGCAACGCAGGAGCGGGCCGGATTTCCGGTGAAATATTTTGCATATACGGCATTGAATGCTGCAAAATCAGCAATATCAGCAAGGAAACAAGTTGTCTTTACAACATCTGTAAATGCTGCATTCTGACTGTCAAGCAGTCCTTTGATATTCTTCATGACCTGTTCAGCCTGTTCCTCAATGGTAGTTCCGACCACTTCACCTGTCTGTGGCGAAAGAGGAACCTGTCCTGAAAAGAAAGCAAATCCATTCACAACAACTCCCTGGGAATATGGTCCGATCGCAGCCGGAGCCTCTTTGGTTTCTACATATTTTAACATGATCTCTACCTCCATTTTTCTGAGTAAAAATTACTATAAATCATTATAAACCCGGCCTCGGATTTTTGCCACCCTAAATTTAAAACCATATTGAAGACGAAAAAAAATAGTGATATCCTATATCTGAAAAAATGGTCAGTTGCGTATTGCAGCGTGAATGAAAGAGAAAGGAGTGCGGCAGTATTATGAAAGCAGTACAGCGTGATATGACGGTGGGAAAGCCGATGAAAGTAATTATAAATTTTACATTGCCGATTTTTATCGGAAATGTGTTTCAGCAGTTTTATAATATGGCAGATGCTGTGATCGTGGGAAAGTTTGTCGGTACGAAAGCACTGGCAGCAGTCGGAAGCACCGGAACGATCATGTTTCTGATCTGGGGCTTTGTCGCGGGAATGACAGCCGGATTTACGGTTCTGACAGCACAGAAATTCGGAGCGGGCGATATGGATGGAATGAGGAAGACTGTTGCGGGGGCAGGCATCCTTTCTTTGGGAATCGGACTTTTTCTGACGATTGTATTTATGGCATTTATGAAACCACTTCTGATTCTTATGAATACACCGGAGGATATTTTCCGGGATGCATATGCTTATATTATGATTGTCAGCGGAGGAATCCTTGCACAGATGCTGTATAATCTTCTGTCCAGTATCCTGCGTGCGTTGGGAAACAGTAAGTTGCCGCTTTATTTTCTGATTATCAGTGCGGTGCTTAATATTTTCCTGGATCTGCTCCTGATCATCGTCTTCGGACTGGGAACTGCAGGAGCCGCCATTGCAACCGTTGTCGCACAGGGAATATCGGGACTTCTCTGCCTGGGCTATATCATGCTGAAGCTTCCGATACTGCATCTGAAAAAGGAGGACCGGCACGTAGGAGGTCAGATCTACCTGACGCAGATCCGCATCGGTCTGCCAATGGCATTGCAGTATTCCATTACAGCGATTGGAACTATGATGGTGCAGACTTCGCTGAATATTCTCGGTTCTACACTGGTAGCGGCATTTACTGCGGCAAATAAGATCGAGCAGGTAGTGACGCAGGCATATGTGGCAATGGGGACAACCATGGCAACTTACGGGGCACAGAATATGGGAGCGGGCAATGTCCCGAGGATTCGCCAGGGATTCAAAGCATGTACGATTCTGGGAGTTATTTATTCTTTTATTGCAGCAGCATTTGTTATGACTGTAGGAAAATATATGACTTACTTATTTGTTTCAGAAAATGTTGGTGTGATCATGGATTCGGTGGAGATTTATCTGTGGTGTATTGGAATCTGTTTTATTCCGCTTGCTGTAGTGAATATTTACAGAAATGGAATCCAGGGACTGGGCTATGGACTTCTTCCAATGATGGCAGGAGTGGCAGAACTGGTCGGAAGAGGTGCTGTTGCAGTGGCTGCGGCAAAGCAGAGAAGTTATACCGGAGCCTGTATGGCCAGTCCGGCAGCATGGATCCTTGCGGGATCGCTGCTGCTGGTCATGTATTACTATATCATGAAAGTTGATATGAAAAAGATTTTCGGAAAGTCATCCTCATAACGCAGGGAGAGAGAACAGGAGTCTGCCGTTATATTCAGACTTTCTTCAGAAAAAGAAGGGAAAAGATACATACGATCCCCTCTGTTACCGGGAGTGACATCCAGATCCCGGTGAGTCCGAATAAATGAGCCAGAAGAAAAGCGGCCGGGATGATCAGCAGGAATCCTCTTAGAAGAGAGAGGATAAATGCCTGTTTTGGGTGGTCCGTGGAACTTAAAAATACTGCGGCAACGATATTGATGCCGGAGAAAAAGAGGCTGGTAAAGTAGATCCTCATTCCGTCGGCCGCAATGGAAGTAAGGGCGGTGTTCTGATCTTTATTGAACAGATCAGCAATGGGGTCAGCCAGCAGGAAGATAACTGCGTAAGAAAGCAGAGCCAGAAGCAGAGCGGTCAGGAGTGCATAGCATCTGATCTGATGGCGGACCGGCTGTCCTTTTTTTCCTGGATGGCTGCTGACGATGGGCTGGATTCCCTGAGCAATGCCGGTGGAGATGGCAATAAGAACCAGTGCGATGTTTGCAAGGACCCCATAGGCAGCGACACCGGTATTCCCGCTTAAATCCAGGAGCAGGAAATTAAATACGAGAATCACGATCCCGGAAGAAACTTCAGTGATCAGGGAGGAGACACCTAGAGAACAGATCGAGGAAGCTGTGCTGAGGGAAGGTTTTGTCTTCATCAGCCGGAAGTGGCTGTTTCCTCTCAGAAAATGAGTGGAAAGAATCCCCATACTGATGAGCGGTGCGGTAGCTGTGGCAAGGGCGGCACCTACCATGCCAAGATTCAGAGGATAAATGAAAAGGTAATCCAGCAGGATATTGGAGAGGCTTCCGATGATCATTCCTGCCATGGATAAAGCGGGTTCACCGTCATTTCTGACAAAGCATACGAGAAGGTTATTGGCCAGAAATAAGGGGGCAAATGCCAGCAGGATACGGATATAGGGGACGGCAAAAGGGAGTGTCCGGCTGTCTGCTCCCAGGAGAAGGCATAAAGGCTCTGCCCCAAGAAGTCCTGTCAGTGCGAAAAAAATAGCTGCGATGACTGCCAGCAGGACGGACTGTGTAAAGACTGTGCGGTGCGTTTCTCCTTCCGGGTGCGTGGAGGAGAGGGAATAACGTGAACCGCCTCCCATTCCGATCATGAGACCGGTTCCGTTGAGCAGACTGTATGCAGGCAGAACCAGGTTCAGGGCGGCAAGTGCATCGGAGCCAATGCCTCTTGCAATAAAAAAGGTATCAGCAAGAATGTAGCAGGAAAAGCCGATCATTCCGAGAACATTCGCAGAGACATATTTCAGAAAAAGTGAAAAAATATGCCCGGAAGTGTCGGAACTGTGGATAACTTTTGTATCTGACATAAAAAACTCCCTTCTGAGTGCGGTTAGGTGCGGTTAAATGATGAAAAAGGCATTCACTTTTCGTCCCTTCTAATAACCGGTCTGTTACCTGTCTTCAGCCTGTGCATATCACCTGAAAACTGGTCAAAGAGGTATTAGAGCCTGTCGGTCCGAAAATGAATGCCTTACGATCTTACCCGGCGGCAAGATCCACATTTTCATATAAAACTGTAGGTATGATATCATAGATATCAGGGGAAATCAAATCTTTTTTTCAGGATGAATCAGGTGTAAAATAAAAAGACCGAGTGGAAAATGAAGGAGAACGACCGATGAATAAAAAAGAAGTACTGGAGATCCGTAAGCAGTTTTCGCCGAAGAACTGTGCGATCACGAGAATTTGTGGCTGCTATGTGGATCATGAGAAAAATAAAAAGATGGAATCGAAAGAAGCCTTTCTTTCCCTGCCGGAAGAAGAGGCATTTAAATATTTTGATATTTTTAAGAAGACACTTTCGGGTTCGATCGGTAAAAATATGATTAATATGGAATTTCCAATCGATGCGGAAATGCCGGGAGGAACGCAGGAGTTCCTGCTGAAACTCCGTGACAGCAGACTGGAAGATGATATGCTGCTGGAAGAATTTTACGACAAGGTGATCGCTACTTATGAATATGCGGAGAATTATTATATTATTCTGATCCATGCCATGTATGATATTCCGGGAAAGTCTTCTGATGATATGGAAATGTTTGACGCTTCAGATGAAGTATATCAGCATATCCTCATGAGTATCTGTCCGGTGAGTCTGTCCAAGGCGGGACTTAGTTATAATGCAGAGGAGAATTGTATTCAGGATCGTATCCGTGACTGGATCGTGGACAGACCGGATAAGGGATTTTTATTTCCGGCGTTTAATGACAGAAGTACAGATCTTCACAGTGTTCTTTATTATACGAAGAAGTCGGAAGATCTTCAGCCGGAGATGATCGACCAGCTTTTGGGAGCTAAGATGCCGATGTCTGCTGATACTCAGAAAGAGACATTTCAGATGATTATCGAGGATACACTGGGAGAGGATGGAGATTATGAAACGGTCCGTAATATTCATGAGACGCTGAATGAGCTGATTGAAGAGCATAAGGAAGACCCTGATCCGCTTTCTCTGGATAAGACGGATGTGAAAAAAATATTTGAGCAGAGCGGTGTTTCCAATGAAAAGATGGAAAATTTTGATCAGAATTTTGAGGAAAATGCAGGGGAAAAGGCATCGCTTCTTGCATCCAATATCGCAGAGACGAAGAAGTTCAATATTGAGACCCCGGATGTGGTGATCAAAGTCAACCCGGAGCGGATGGATCTGGTAGAGACCAGAATGATCGACGGAAGGCAATGTCTGGTGATTCCGGTGGATGATCATATTGAAGTGAATGGACTCAATGTCAGAACGATGAAAATAAAGACAGAGTGAGAAGCGAAAAGCCGAGAGACTGGTTAGGATATCCGTTCGGGAGTATTTCCTGCATGAGAAGAAATACTCCTGAACGGGATTTTTTCTTTGAAGTATTTGAAATCGTATCTGAACGGGATTTCTATGCGTTCTGAGTTTATAGGATGGTATACTGCATCAGTTCATAATGCAGCGTACATCCTTCAACGATTTCTGCAGGGAGCAATGCCCTGGCAACAAGTTTCAATTCTTCATCCGGCAGATCAGTTCGTCTTAAATGAGCATAATCTCCGTCAATCTGCTCAACAATGTAATCGCATACCAGCATTTTGAAATCTCCTTTCTTTCATTCGCTCGCTAACGCTCATTATATCATGATCGGCATCGATGATGCCTGGAGCTGCTTTGCAGCGATCATGATCGTCATTCGCCACTCGCACTGAAAAAGCAATGCTTTCTCCTGATCGTTAACGCTCATTATATCATACAGAAAAAAGAAATGGCAAATTACTTATTATAAGCAGATTTACGAGGAAGAAGGGCTTCAGGGATTGCTGGAGCAGTTGTGATGTGATAAAAACAGAGTGAGTATATAGTTCTGGTTTATAAGCCGGTGACCTGGAGGAAGAGGTGACTGGTTTTTCTCTTAAAAAATCCTCCTGTTTTTTCGTGAAATCTTACAAAAATCAATTCCCGTCTTTGTGTAAAATTCCAAAATTGAAAACGATACCAAAAATAGCTTTGACAAATCGAAAATCAGGGTGTATTGTGTAATCACAACAAAGAAATACAGTAGCAACAACAAGGAGATGATAAATTGGCAACGATATCAGATGTGGCAAAGCTTTCAGGATTATCAGTCTCTACCGTATCAAGAGTTATCAATAATAAGCCTCATGTATCAGAAGCAAAAAGACAGCGGGTACAGGAGGCGATGGATGCACTGGGATACAGTCCCCTGCAGGCAGCAAGACAGATGAGAGGTTCCGGTTCAGGAAATGTGGCTGTGGTTGTTCCGACGATCACGAATAACTTTTTTGCTCATCTGGTTGATTCAATCGAAAGAACATGCAGCAAATATGCATACAGGACGTTGATCATCCAGACTTACGGAGAACGGGCAGGAGAGGAAGAAGCATTGAATCTGCTTCGTATGCAGCACGCAGACGGTGCAATCCTCTGTGCGATTGAGAACCAGTGGGAACTGATCAGGAAGTTTACCCAGTATGGCAGGCTGGTTGCATGTAATGAGTACAATGAAGACCATGAGATCTCAATGATCTGTGGAAGACAATATGAGGGATTTCAAAAAGCAACCGAGTATCTTTTAGGTAAAGGACATCAGAGAATCGCTTACTGTACAGGAGCAAAAGCGTTGGTTTTACAGCCAAAGGGACTGAATATCGACAGTGACCGCTACAGAGGTTTTATTGAGACATTAAGCAAGGCGGGAAAAAGTGCTGACCCGGATCAGATGTTTACGAGAATACATACGATGGAAGATGGAAAGAGAGTGATGAAAAAGATCTTAAATCTCTCTTTGCAGGAAAGACCGGATGCAGTCATTGCAGGAAGTGATGAAGTGGCAGCCGGAATGGTGATCGAAGGACTTGCAAATGGAATCCGGATCCCGGAAGATATTGCAATTCTGGGAGTGGATGACCAGCCGCTGGCATCCTGCATACAGATTCCTCTGACGACGATCCGTCAACCGATTGCTCAGGAAGGCGAGTATGCGGCAAAAGAAATGATCCGTCAGCTCAGGGACGGAGCGGAAGATACGATCCGCAAAGAACTGGATCTTGAATTAGTGATCCGGCAGTCAGCCTGAGGGCAGCAGTAATTTAGTAAATAACCAGTACGAAATCCAGTGCTGGTTTTTAAAAGAAACAAATTGGTAACGATACCAAAAAAGCAAAAATCAAGGAGGAAAAGAAAATGGTAGTATTAGCAAGAGTTGATCAGAGACTGATTCATGGGTTGATCGTAAACCAGTGGGCACCACATCTTCAGGTAAAAAGATTTATGGTGGTAGATGATGTGCTTTGCAATAACGAAGAGATCAAGGCAAGTATGAGAATGGCAAAGCCGGCAGGAACAGGAGTGTCTGTCATCAGCACAGAGACAGCAATCGCCAATTTTAAAGCCGGTAAATATGACGGACAGAGAGTGTTCGTTCTTGTAAAAGAGCCGGAGACACTGATCCGTCTGATGGAAGGCGGCGTCGAGATCCCGAAAGTAGATCTTGGAATTATTTTCAATGAGAATGGAAGAACACCGGTCACAAAATTTATTGCACTGAATGAGAAAGAAAAAGCAGATCTTGAAATCATCAGAAGCAAGGGTGTTCCGATCGTGATCCAGTATGTTCCGACTGATGCAGAAGAGGCATACTGATTCAGAAAAATATATTGATTCAGAAAAAGAAAAGATCAGTGTCAGATAAGTAAAAAATTGAGAGGTGACAGATATGCATATCATACAGGATATATTAATCATTCTTTTGGCAGGGTACATGACGATCGACCAGAATGGTCCGGTTGTTATGTCCTGGTTCTCCGTAATCGTTGGTACAATTTCAGGTCTGATCATGGGAGACTTAAATACAGGTCTTATGATCGGAGGTACATTCCAGTTGATGTCGCTTGGTGTGGCAGCACTTGGAGGAGCTTCTGCCCCAAATTACGGACTTGCAACAATTATCGGTACATTTATCGCAGTCCGCACAGGAACGGGAATTGATGCGGCTGTAGGTGTTGGACTTCCGGTTGGACTTCTTGCGATCCAGTTAGAAGTTGTAGTGCGTATTGTAAATAACTTTGTAGCACATAAGATGCAGAGTGATAATAATGAAGGAAAATGGAAAAACATGAACCGGATCGCATGGGTCGGACCGCTGCTCTGTTCCCTTCAGACAATCATTCCAACAGTGATCGTTGTATGCTTTGGTGCAAATGTAGTGAATTTTATCCTGGATGTGATCCCACAGTGGGTGACAGACGGGCTGTCCATTGCAGCAGGAATGCTTCCTGTAGTCGGTATCGGAATGTTGATGCGTTATATGCCGGTTAAGAAATTCCTTCCATTTATTCTGATCGGATTTGTACTTTCAGCTTATCTGTCCATGCCGGTACTCGGAATTGCGATTGTCGGATTTGCCGCAGCATTCTGGTATTTTACGACAGAAATGAAAAAAGCCGCAGAGGCAGAGAAAGCAGTAGCTGTTACAACAGTGGATGAGATGGGAGATGATTTTGATGAGTAAGATGGAAAATAATACAGTAAATAAAGCAGGCAGCACAGGTGTTGAGCTGAACCTGAATGATGGAACGCAGCGTTATCAGGTAACAAAAAAAGATCTGAAAAAGACAGCCGACAGATATAACTTTATGGCATGTAACATTTTCAATTACGAATCCCAGATGGGTCCGGCTGTAGCATGGGCAATGGCACCGGTACTTCGTAAGATCTATAAAAAAGATGAAGAATACAAAGAGGCACTGAACAACCATTTTAATTATTTCAATTCCACAACAGTCATGTCCAGTATGATCCTGGGTGCGACACTGGCGATCGAAGAGAAGGACGGCATCGAGGCGAAAGAGACAGTACAGTCGTTAAAGACCAGTCTGATGGGACCGTTTGCCGGAGTTGGTGATACGCTGGTATGGGTTCTCTGGCCGACGATCATGGGATCTATTTCAGGATATATGGCACAGCAGGGAAATCCGCTGGGTGCGATCATCTGGTTTATTGCAAACATCATTTTCTGGTTTGTAAAGAGAAAAATGTTTGAAGTGGGATATACTTCAGGAACAAAGCTGATCACAAACCTTGGAAAAAGCCTTACGACATTTACAGAAGCCGCTTCTATCATGGGACTGAGTGTTGTCGGTGCATTGATCGCTTCTTCTGTAAAAATGACAACAGCATTAAATTTTAAAGTCGGGGAAGTTTCACTGGCACTTCAGACCGATATACTTGACAGGATCATGCCATCCCTGCTTCCGGTACTTCTGACAGCACTTGTCTACAAGCTGCTCGGAAATAAGAAGTGGACAGCAACGAAACTGATCCTTCTGATTATTGTTATTGCACTGGTATGCTCTTTCTTTGGAATCCTCACAGTATAGCGGAAAGGAAATAATATCTATGAAAAGAATTTTAGTTACAGCATCTCATCATAAGATGGCAGATGGATTAAAGGATACTCTGAATTTTGTTTCAGGCGGAGTGCAGGAGACGATTGCACTCTCTGCCTATCTGGATAACCAGCCGGTGGAAGAGGCAGTCGATGAACTGATGAAAGGATTTGCAGAGGAAGATGAAGTGATCGTTCTGACAGACCTGACTTCAGGAAGTGTGAACCAGCAGTTTTTCCGTTATCGCAACAGACCGCATACGCACATTGTGAGTGGTATGAACCTTCCACTTGCATTTCAGGTAGCCATGGAGCCGCAGGGAGAATATATCACGGTGGAACGGATGCGTGAGATGGTGGAAGAAGCAAAGAATGAAATAAAATATGTCAATGATATAGCAGATGATGGAGATGACGAAGATGAGTAATAAAACGGCATGGTGGAAAAAGAGTGTAGTATATCAGGTATATCCGAAAAGCTTTTGTGATTCAAATGGAGACGGGATCGGGGATCTGAATGGAATCCGCAAAAAAATTCCTTATCTTGTAAAGCTGGGGGTGGATGTTCTCTGGTTGAATCCGATCTACGCGTCTCCGCAGGTGGATAACGGGTATGATATTTCCAATTACAGAGAGATCGAGCCGACATTTGGTACCATGGAAGATTTTGAAAATCTGCTTGCAGAAGCACATGAGGCAGGTCTGAAGATCATTCTTGACCTGGTTGTAAATCATACCTCTGACCAGCATCCATGGTTTCAGGAATCAAGAAAAAGTAAGGACAATCCTTACAGCGACTACTATATATGGAAAGACGAAGTAATCAATAACTGGGGATCCAGCTTCGGCGGATCTGCCTGGGAGTATGCAGAGGAGCGTGCCCAGTATTATCTGCACTGCTTTGCAAAAGAGCAGCCGGATCTGAACTGGGAAAATCCGAAAGTGCGGCAGGAAGTATATGATATCCTGCGGTTCTGGCTGGATAAAGGAATCGATGGATTCCGGATGGATGTAATTTCGCTTCTTTCGAAAGATCAGAGTTTTCCGGACGGGCCGGTGATTCAAAATAAAGCTTACGGAAGTTATTATGCCGGATGTGCAAATGGACCGAGAGTACATGAATTTCTCCAGGAGATGAACCGGGAAGTATTGAGTAAATACGATATTATGACCGTAGGAGAGGCACCGCATACCAATGCAGATGAGGCGGCTCTTTATACAGATGAATCAAGAAAAGAACTGAACATGGTCTTTCATTTTGACCATATGCATCTGGATTATGATGAGAATGGAAAATATGCAACGAATCGTGTGCCTCTTGTGGCACTGAAAAAAATCATGACGCAGTGGCAGGATAAGATGCATGAGTGCAATGGCTGGAACAGTCTGTACTGGTGCAATCACGATCAGGCGAGAGCTGTGACACGCTTTGGAAACGATTCAGAAGAATACAGAGAAATCTCGGCAAAAATGCTTGGAACATGTCTTCATATGATGCAGGGAACTCCTTACATTTATGAAGGGGAAGAGCTTGGAATGACCAATGCAGATTTTACAAGGATCGAGGAGTACAAAGACGTAGAAGCACTGGATATCTTTAAAGATTTTACAGAAAGAAAAGGATTTTCAAAAGAAGATACCCTCCATTTACTTCATTTGAAGTCCAGAGACAACGCCAGAACTCCGATGCAGTGGGATGCTTCTGAAAATGCCGGATTCTCCGAAGCACAGCCATGGATTCGTGTCAATGCTAATTATAAAAAGATCAATGTAGAAAATGCTCTGGCAGACAGTGACTCTGTTTTCTATTACTATCAGAAGCTGATTGCCCTGCGTCATGAACTTCCGATTATTACGGATGGAGTTTATGAACTGCTGGATGCAGAGAATGAAAAGATTTATGCTTACCTGAGAAAAGGAGAGAAAGAAAGTCTGATTGTTCTTTGCAATTTCACGGATGAGACAGTGGAATACGAGGTGGATGAGTCTGTAAAAGCAGAGAGAAGTGAGCTTGTAATTTCCAATTATAAAGATGCTCCTGAAAAGTTTGCATCAAAGATCACAATGAAGCCTTATGGGGCTTATGTATACTATACAAAATGAGGTAAGAAAAATGGTGTAATCCCGATTATGGGGTTACATCTTTTTTTGCAAGGATTTTTTGCAGTTATACCTGATTTGCAAATAAATCCGTTTCAAGGCTGAGTAAGTTGCTGATTTCCAAAGCTATGTCGTTTAAATTGCAATCAAGTTCTCCCAAAAACCATTGCTTAAGTGGTGATCTTTTTATAGATTGCTTCAGCCAGAAGCCGATGCCCCAGAGCATCCAGATGCTGACGGTCGGTTTCACTGGCATTGGCAACAGAGGCAGCATCGAGAAAATCAGCGTGATACCGGGCAGCAATTTTTTTATATTCAGTGGCAAGGTTCTGAGAGACAAGCTCAGAACCTTTATTAAATTCCGGGTCAAATCCAGGATCGCCGACACCGGGAGCAAGGAGGATCGGTGAGATCACGAGAAGACGAAAAGGGTGGGGAGAACTTTTCTGAGCTTTGGTGATGACCTGTTCCAGTCCCTTGGCAATCGTGCCGGCAGAGGCGTTGTAACGGGTCTTGCAGTCATTGGTTCCGAGCATCAGGATGAGCAGATCCACAGGGGCATGGCTTTCCAGGAGAATACCGATCGTATCCAGTCCACGGCGGCCTTCCCGCAATTCATCGGAAAAGACGGTAGTTCTTCCACAGAGACCTTCTTCAATAATACGGTCATTGGTTCCAAGCTTTTTCTGAAGCAGACCGGTCCAACGGGTATCTGCATCAAAGCGTCCTGATCCGTCAGGGCAATATCCATAAGTATTTGAATCTCCAAAACATAAAATATTCATAACGTCAACTCCTTTATAAACATACTAATCATATATGAATAGTATATTAAAGCGAAGAAAGAGAAATGTCAAGTGTCATATATGAGAACTTTCAGAGATCCAGTTGCTTCAGTGCAAGTGCAATTCCATCCTGATCATTGTCTGCTGTGATAAAAAAGGACTCTTGGGTCTGAGGGATCTTTTACAATCCAGTCAGATCGGGTATAAGCCGCGTCCTTTGCTGTGAAGCCTTTTTCATAAAGAACAGAACGGTTTTCGTCCAGGATCAGTCCTCCTGAGAAGGCTATGATGGAACAGGTAAGTCCATAGTTACTTATGATCAGTTCAATGGCAGCAGGATAACGTGCAGAGGCGAGGACAAAAGAAGTTCCGTTGTTGCAGGTATGGGGTATTTGCAAAAGCCGTCTGTAGTGGTAAAATAAAGATTAAGGCTGAAAATAAAGATGGAGTGTAGAGAATGATAAAAAAGATCAGAGCGGGGGTGCTGCTCCTCTTCTTTCTGCTGCTTTCTTTCGAGGCCTGTAAAGCAGGTGATGCGGAAAAAGAAGCAGGCACAAAAGGCTGGAAAGAAGCTGCGGATGCCGCAGAGAATGAAGAGCAGGTGAAAAAGTCCTCATCCGATACGACCTGTTATACTTTTGAGGATGTGGAAGGAAATTCTTATCAGGCAGAGCTGCTTGACGAAGTGGCAAAGAACCCGTATAATTTTAAGAATCTTGTGACGGACCCGGAAAGCGGATATAAGACTTATTCAGATACGAAGAAGCATATTTCTTCAAAGCTGGGTGTGGACGTTTCTGAATTTCAGGGCGAGGATACAGACTGGCAGCAGGTAAAGGAAAGTGGGATTGATTTTGTGATCGTACGGCTGGGATATCGTGCCTACGGAGAGAGTGGTGTTCTAGTACTGGATGATATGTTTGACCAAAATGTGCAGGGTGCATTGTCAGCCGGCCTGGAAGTAGGAGTTTATTTCTTTTCACAGGCAACAACTTTGTCCGAGACAGTGGAAGAGGCAGATTTTGTACTGGAGCATATCAGGCAGTATGACATCACAGCACCGGTTGTATTTGATACAGAAGAGATCAAAGGGGATGAGGCAAGAACCGATTCCAATACACGGGAAGATTTCACAAATTACTGTAAGGTATTTTGCGACAGTATCAAAGCAGAGGGGTACGATGCAATGATTTATGCCAATATGAAATGGATGGCATTTACGCTGAAGCTGGAAGAACTTGAAGGATATGATTTCTGGTATGCGGATTATCACGAAGAGCCACAGTGTCCGTATGCATTTAAAATGTGGCAGTACAGTGAGACGGGAGAAGTACCCGGGATCACAGGACATGTTGATTTAGATTTATGGTTTCAGGAGGAAAATTAAATGAAATGGAATAAATTCCGGTTGAAGACAACGACAGAAGCAGAAGATATCGTCAGCAGTATGCTGGCAGATCTTGGGATCGAAGGTGTGGAGATTGAAGATAAGATCCCGCTGACAGAATCAGATAAGGAGCAGATGTTCGTTGATATCCTTCCGGAGATCGAGCCGGATGACGGAGTGGCATATCTGAGTTTTTATCTGGAAGAAGAGGCAGACACAGAAGCTGTGCTGGCGAATGTAAAAAAGGAATTAGAAGAGATGTCTGCTTATGTGAACGTCGGTGAATGCACGATTGAAGAATCCGAGACGGAGGATGTGGACTGGGTCAATAACTGGAAGAAGTATTTTCATCAGTTCTATGTGGATGATATCCTCATCATCCCGTCCTGGGAGGATGTAAAGCCGTCCGATGAGGATAAAATGGTCATCCATATTGATCCGGGTACGGCATTTGGAACAGGAATGCATGAGACAACCCAGCTTTGTATCCGGCAGATCAGAAAGTACGTGACGGAGAAGACGAAGATTCTTGATGTAGGATGCGGAAGTGGTATTCTTGGAATGCTGGCACTGAAATTCGGGGCAGAACATTCCGTGGGAACAGATCTTGATCCATGTGCGATCGATGCAACCTATGAAAATATGGAGAATAACGGGATCTCCAGAGACAAGTATGAAGTCATGATCGGAAATATCATTGATGATAAAGCAGTGCAGGACAAGGTCGGTTATGAATGTTATGATATCGTGGCTGCCAATATCCTGGCACCGGTACTGGTAGAGCTGACCCCGGTGATCGTAAACCAGCTTAAACCGGGCGGAATTTATATTACAAGCGGAATTATTGATGATAAGGAAGAAACTGTAAAAGAGGCAGTGGCAAAGGCGGGACTGGAACTCATTGATGTGACCTATCAGGGCGAGTGGGTGTGTGTAACTGCAAGAAAAAGGAATTAAAAGAAATTAGTAAAAGGAGAATGGAATGCAGCATTTTTTTGCGGATCGGTCCTGGGTTCAGGGAGATAAGATCCGGTTGGAAGGATCCGATGTCAATCATATGAAGAATGTCCTCCGTATGAAAGAAGGCGAAGAGGTACAGGTCAGTGACGGGACTGGAAATGCTTACCTGTGTCAGATAGAGGGGTATGAAGGTAATCAGGCTGTGCTGAAGATCCGGGAGAAGACGGAGAAAGATACAGAACTTCCGTCAAAGATCTGGCTGTTCCAGGGACTTCCCAAAGGGGATAAGATGGAACTGATCGTTCAAAAGGCGGTAGAACTGGGAGTGTACGGCATTGTTCCATTTGCGGCAAAGCGTTCAGTTGTCCGGCTGGATGAGAAAAAGGCCGGGAAAAAGCAGATTCGCTGGCAGGCGATCGCAAAGGGAGCTGCGGAGCAGTCAGGCAGAGGTCTGATTCCTGAAGTGGAGATCGTGAAGACCTATGCCGAGGCACTGGAGTTCGCAAAAGAGCTGGATGTGATCCTTGTTCCATATGAACTGGAAGAAGGCATGAAGGCAACGATGAGCATAATCGAAGCGATCAGACCGGGACAGTCTGTCGGAATCTTCATTGGCCCGGAGGGCGGCTTTGAAGAGCAGGAGATCGGGCAGGCACGAAATGCAGGAGCCGTTCCGGTCACACTTGGAAGAAGGATACTGAGAACAGAAACTGCAGGAATTACGACACTTTCAATTTTGATGTATCATCTGGAGTGTGCAGAGGTTCAGTAGCATTCTCAGAGAAAAGAACATATTTTATATAGAAAGAGAAGAAAAGGAAAGGGAAAATGGAAGCTTATTTAGATAATTCTGCCACGACAATGGCATATCCTGAGGTGGGAGAGCTTGTATATAAAGTGATGTGCCGGGACTACGGCAATCCGTCATCCATGCACCGCAAGGGTGTGGATGCAGAGCATTATGTCAAAGGAGCAAAAGAATCTTTGGCAAAGCTTATGAAAGTAAATGCAAAAGAGATCTTTTTTACTTCAGGTGGAACGGAGAGCGATAATCTTGCACTGATCGGATGTGCAAGAGCAAATAGACGGGCAGGGAATCATCTGATCACTACGTCCATCGAGCATCCCGCCATTTTAAATACGATGCGGTATCTGGAAGAAGAGGAAGGCTTCCGTGTGACCTATCTGCCGGTAGACTGCTGCGGACGGGTCAAGCTGGATGCATTAAAAGAAGCGTTATGCCCGGAGACGATCCTGGTATCGATCATGTATGTGAATAATGAAGTGGGAACAGTTCAGCCAGTGGAAGAGGCAGCGTCGATCGTGAAAGATTATAATCCGTCGATCTTATTCCACTCAGATGCGGTACAGGGGTTTGGAAAATACCGGATCTATCCGAAACGTCAGAAAATTGACCTGCTCAGTGTCAGCGGACATAAGATCCATGGACCGAAGGGAACGGGATTTTTATATATTGGTGAGAAAGTGAAGATCAGGCCGATTCTGTTCGGTGGTGGCCAGCAGAGGGATATCCGTTCCGGTACAGAGAATGTACCTGGAATTGCAGGGCTTGGTCTTGCGGCTGAGCTTGCATACAAAGATTTTGATATCAAGACTGCCCTGATGAGAGAACTAAAAGAATACTTTATCAGTGAGATCGGTCAGATGGAAAATACTGTGATCCATGGAGTGGCGGATGAGGGAAGTGCTCCGCATATCATCAGCCTGGGTGTAGCCGGGGTACGGAGCGAGGTTCTGCTGCATACACTGGAGGACAAGGGAATCTATGTATCGTCCGGATCAGCATGTGCTTCAAACCATCCGGCAGTCAGCGGAGTATTAAAAGGAATTGGGGCAGCGAGGGAATACCTGGATGCAACCATCCGAATCAGTATGTCGGAGTTTACAACAAAGGAAGAGATTGACTATCTTTTGGAGACACTTTATAAGTGTGTTCCGATGCTGAGAAGATATACAAGACACTAAGTGTATAAGAAGAGAAGGAGAAAGCAGATGAAATTTCATTCATTTTTGATCAAATACGGAGAGATTGGAATCAAGGGAAAGAACCGTTATATTTTTGAAGATGCACTGGTGCGTCAGATCCGTTATGCCCTGCAGGGAGCAGACGGAGAATTTCTGGTTCATAAGTGCCATGGAAGAGTTTATGTGGACTGTGAGGGAGAATACGATTTTGAGGAAACGGTAGAAAGCCTGAAAAAGGTCTTTGGCATCGTGGGAATCTGTCCGGTTGTACGCGTTCCGGTGGCTGAACTGGAGCAGTTAAAGAAAGATGTTGTATCCTATGTGGATCAGGTCTATGAGGATAAGAACCTTACTTTCAAAGTGGAGGCAAGAAGAGCAAATAAGCGTTATCCGGTCAATTCTATGGAAATCAACTGTGCAGTGGGAGAAGCGGTACTGGAGGCATTCCCGGAGACAAAGGTAGATGTGCATGATCCGGATGTGAGACTGAATGTGGAAATCAGGGAAGAAGTTTATATCTATTCAAAGATCATTCCGGGACCAGGAGGGATGCCGATCGGTACAAATGGAAGTGCCATGCTGCTTCTGTCAGGAGGAATCGACAGTCCGGTTGCCGGCTATATGATTGCCAAGAGAGGCGTTGAGATCGAGGCAACTTATTTCCATGCACCACCGTATACGAGTGAGAGAGCGAAAGAAAAGGTAGTTGACCTTGCACGCCTGGTATCTGCCTATGCAGGACCGATCAAGTTGCATGTTGTCAATTTTACGGATATCCAGCTTGCTATTTATGAAAAATGCCCGCATGATGAGCTGACGATCATTATGCGTCGTTATATGATGAAAATTGCCGAGCATTTTGCAAAGAAAGACGGATGTCTTGGGCTGATCACCGGAGAAAGTATCGGTCAGGTGGCAAGTCAGACGATGCAGAGTCTGAATGCGACCAATGCGGTTTGTACGCTTCCGGTTTACCGTCCGCTGATCGGATTTGACAAAAAGGAGATCGTGGAGATTTCGGAGAAGATCAACACATATGAGACATCAATCCAGCCATTTGAGGATTGCTGTACGATCTTTGTGGCAAAGCATCCGGTGACGAAACCGAACCTTGAAAGAATTGAGAAGTCTGAACTGAATCTGACCGATGTGATCGATGATCTGATGAAGACGGCGATTGAGACAGCAGAAGTGATCCGGATCCGTCAGAATGAAGCATAAACCGTGAGAAACACGCTTTACAGGTTTCGCTGATTATCGCGGCAGTTGCCAGGCATGGAGTCTGGCATGTTGCCCGCATAATAAAAAGAGGAAAGTCCTCTCAGGGCTTTCCTCTTAAATCGGCAAATATTTGGTTTATCCTGAATGCTTATTTAATGATATAAGCATCAAGTGCTGTAAGAATTTCATCAACGTTTCCGTCAGCGTGGATGTTCAGATCAATCGGCTTGGAAAGATCAAGACTGAAAATTCCCATGATTGATTTGGCATCTATAACATATCTTCCGGATACTAAATCGAAATCATTGTCATACTTGGTAATAGTATTAACGAATGACTTAACCTTGTCGATTGAATTTAATGAAATCTGTACTGTCTTCATTTCAAATCCCTCCTTGAATCTGCAATATTTGAGGTCTGTTACGACCTATGTATATTCTAAGGGATGATAAAGTAAAAGTCAAGGAACATTAGAGGAAAAAAGAGGTAATAACTATGTCAAAAAAAGCTGCATTGCACAACCTTGGATGCAAGGTAAATGCATATGAAACTGAGGCTATGCAGGAAATGCTGGAAAAGGCCGGATATGAGATTGTCCCGTTTAAAGAGGGGGCAGATGTCTATGTGATCAACACCTGTACCGTGACGAATATTGCAGACCGAAAGTCCCGTCAGATGCTGCACCGGGCAAGGAAAATGAATCCGGATGCAGTGGTTGTTGCAGCGGGATGTTATGTGCAGGCACAGGAGGGAAAAGTGGATTCCTGTATTGATATCGTGCTTGGAAATAATAAAAAGAAAGATCTGATCAGGATACTGGATGAATATAGGAAGTCCCGTGCAGAGAGCGGGCGGGAAAAGGAGATACTGCCGGATGTGGAACTGGAAGATATCGGGCATACAAAGGAGTATGAATCCCTCAATCTGACCAGACCGGGAGATCATACGAGAGCATACATCAAAGTACAGGATGGATGCAACCAGTTTTGCACGTACTGTATTATTCCCTATGCAAGAGGAAGAGTCCGCAGCCGTTCCATGGAAGATGTAACGGAAGAGGTCCGGACATTGGCAGAAAATGGATACAAAGAGGTTGTCCTTACGGGAATCCATTTAAGTTCCTATGGAATTGATTTTGATAAAGAAAGACATCTGCTGGATCTGATCCGGGCGGTTCATCAGATCGAGGGGATCGAGAGAATCCGGCTTGGTTCACTGGAACCGGGAATTATCACAGAAGAATTTGCAGAAGCAATTTCAAAGTTACCAAAGATGTGTCCACATTTCCATCTCTCACTGCAGAGTGGCTGCAATGCGACATTGAAGCGTATGAACCGGAGATATACAAGCGAAGAATATGCAGAACGTTGTGGTATCCTGAGAAAGTATTTTGAAAATCCGGCATTGACAACCGATGTGATCGTCGGTTTTCCGGGAGAGACGGAGGAAGAATTTGAAGCTTCCAGGAACTTTGTGGATTCGATTGATTTTTATGAAACCCATATTTTCAAGTATTCGAGAAGAGAAGGGACAAAGGCAGCAGTTATGCCGGATCAGGTAAGTGAGGGAAAAAAATCTGCGCGGAGTGCTGAAATGATCGAAATGGGTGAGCAGAAGCGGAGAGCTTATGAGGAAAGCTTTATTGGAAAAGAAGTTGAAGTTCTGGTGGAAGAGGAAATCGAAAGGAACGGAGAAATCTTTTGGACAGGACATACAAAAGAATATATAAAAATTGCACTACAAAGCAGGGAAAACCTGAGAAATTGTATCGTAAAAGTTCAAATTGAAGATGCTTTACAAATTATTCATTGAATTTCAGGGTGAATTATATTAAACTTGAGATAAGGCATCGGTTTCAGTCAGGAGACCAGTGTGATTGCAGACTTCCGGGTCAGGCAGCATCCGGGGTGTGACAGACAGATAAAAGCAAGACAGGAGGAAGAAAAATGGGCGATTTAAGTAATACGCAGTTCTTTCAGGTAGAGCCGGGACCGCAGATTTCTGCGAAGGATATTCTTGATATCGTATATAAGGCTCTGAAGGAAAAGGGATATAATCCGGTGAATCAGATCGTAGGGTATATTATGTCTGGAGATCCGACTTATATCACCAGTTATAACGGTGCGAGAAGCCTTGTGATGAAGGTAGAGCGTGATGAACTGGTAGAAGAATTACTGAAAGCGTATATCGAACATAATTCTTGGGAATAATCAGAATATGAGGATCATGGGACTGGATTACGGCACAAAGACTGTGGGCGTTGCGATCAGTGACGCACTGAAGATCACCGCACAGGGGATCGAGACGATACAGCGGAAAGAAGAGAATAAGCTGCGAAAGACTTGTGCCAGAATTGAACAATTAATTAAAGAGTACGAGGTAGAAAAGATCGTACTCGGATTTCCTAAGCATATGAATAATGATGTCGGTGAACGTGCTGAGAAATCTTTGGAATTTAAGGCGATGCTGGAGAGAAGGACGGGTCTGGAAGTAGTTATGTGGGACGAGCGTCTGACGACAGTGGCAGCAGAGCGTACGTTAATAGAGAGCAGTGTAAGAAGGGAAAACCGCAAGCAGTACGTTGATAAGATTGCGGCGGTTTTTATATTGCAGGGATATTTGGATTTATTAAGCATGAGGAACGGAGCAGATGGAGAAGATTAAATTTGCGTTTGGAGACGGAAATGGTGAGGACGAGTTTTTCGTCCTTGAGCAGACAAAGATCAACGGAGCTACATATATTCTTGTGACAGATTCGGAAGAGGATGATGCAGAATGCCTGATCTTAAAGGAGACGGGCGTGGAAGAGCAGACGGATAAGATGTATGAGATCGTTGAGGATGATACAGAGCTTCTGGCAGTATCTAAAGTATTTGAAGAACTGCTGGAAGATGTAAGTATAGAGATGTAACAGTTTTTTGAAGACCGATGGAGGGGAAACGGATACAGATGGGACAGGATAAGACGCAGGAATTACTGAAAGAGAAATTAAGAGGAAAGGGTCTGAAAGTGACTCATCAGAGGCTGCAGGTCTTATCTGTTCTTGAAGAGAATGGCGGACGTCATATGACGGCTGAGGATATTTATGAGCTAGTGTCTGTGGACAACCCGGAGATCGGCCTTGCAACGGTATACAGAACCCTGCAGCTTTTACTGGATATGCAGTTGGTGGACCGGATTGATTTCGGGGATGGATGCGTGCGGTATGAGATCGGACATCTGTTGAACGGAGATACCCGGCATAACCATCATCATCTGATCTGTAAAAGATGCAATAAGGTAGTTCCGTTTGATGATGATCTTCTGGATGATCTGGAAGAGCATATCGAAAAAGCGACCGGATTTCATGTACTGGATCATGAACTGAAGTTTTATGGTCTGTGCAGCAAATGTCAGAAAAAGGAAAATGAAGAGAAATAAAATGTAAAAAGCAATAAAGAAAAAGGTTTATGGAGGTGTTTTATTTTTGAAAAAAAAGAATAATGGAAAATTGCGTATCATACCGCTTGGCGGTCTGGAGCAGATCGGTATGAACATTACTGCGTTCGAGTACGAGGACAGTATTGTTGTCGTGGACTGCGGACTTGCATTCCCGGAGGATGATATGCTTGGAATCGACCTGGTCATCCCGGATGTCACGTATCTGAAAGATAATATTTCCAAAGTGAAAGGATTCGTGATCACCCACGGACACGAGGATCATATCGGAGCATTGCCTTATGTGCTTAAGGAGATCAATATCCCGATCTATACCACGAAGCTTACAATGGGAATTATCGAGAACAAATTAAAAGAGCATAATCTGCTCCGCAGTACAAGAAGAAAAGTAGTCCGTCATGGACAGTCTATCAATCTCGGAAAGTTCAGAATCGAATTTATCAAGACGAACCACAGTATTCAGGATGCATCCGCACTGGCAATCTATTCCCCGGCAGGAGTGGTTGTCCATACAGGAGACTTTAAAGTGGATTATACACCGGTTTTCGGAGATGCGATCGACCTGCAGCGGTTTGCTGAGATCGGAAAGAAAGGGGTACTTGCCCTGATGTCAGACAGTACGAATGCAGAACGCAAGGGATTTACCCAGTCTGAGCGTACTGTTGGTATCACCTTTGACCATATTTTTGCGGAGCATCAGAATACCCGTCTGATCATTGCTACTTTTGCGTCCAATGTAGACCGTGTACAGCAGATCATCAACTCTGCCTATAAATACGGAAGAAAAGTTGTTGTTGAAGGACGGAGCATGGTGAATATCATTTCAACGGCTTCGGAGCTGGGATATCTGAATGTCCCTGAGAATACGCTGATCGAGATCGACCAGATGAAGAATTATCCACCGGAGAAGATGGTGCTGATCACAACAGGAAGTCAGGGAGAATCCATGGCTGCTCTGTCACGTATGGCGGCAGACGTGCATCGGAAAGTGACGATCCAGCCGAATGATACGATTATTTTCAGCTCCAATCCGATTCCGGGAAATGAAAAGTCTGTATCAAGAGTCATCAATGAGCTTTCAGCAAAGGGAGCAGAGGTTATCTTCCAGGATGCTCATGTATCAGGGCATGCATGTCAGGAAGAACTGAAGCTGATTTATTCACTGGTGAAGCCTAAATATGCGATTCCGGTTCATGGTGAATACCGCCATCTGAAAGCAAATGCAGGTGTGGCAACCTCTTTGGGAATCCCGAAAGAGAATGTCTTTATCATTCAGTCCGGTGATGTACTGGAGTTATGTGATGAGTCGGCAAAAGTAGTGGACAAGGTGCATACAGGTGCTATTCTTGTAGATGGATTAGGTGTCGGAGATGTTGGAAATATCGTATTGAGAGACAGACAGCATCTTGCGGAAGATGGAATTATTATCGTTGTCCTGACACTGGAACGAAGAACGAACCGTCTGCTTGCAGGACCGGATATTGTTTCCAGAGGATTTGTATATGTCCGTGAGTCAGAACAGTTGATGGAAGATGCAAGAAAGGCAGTGGCCGATGCACTGGATAAGTGCCTGCGAGGAAAGCATACGGACTGGAATAAGATCAAGCTGGTGATCCGGGATGCAATGAATGATTATATCTGGAAAAAGACGAAGAGAAGACCTATGGTGATTCCGATTATCATGGATGTGGATGTGTAGATATGATAGTAGATGAACGTATCATTACATTCATCAATTCTATGGATACAGAGAACAGTGAAATACTGGAGCAGATTGAAAAGGAGGCACGTGCAGATTCCGTTCCGATCATCCGGCGGGAGATGCAGAGCTTCCTCAGGACGCTCCTTATGCTGAAAAAACCTGTGCATATCCTTGAAGTGGGAACTGCCGTAGGTTTCTCTGCGTTATTGATGAGTGAATATGCACCGGAAGAGTGCAGGATTACAACAATAGAAAATTATGAAAAAAGGATTCCCATTGCCCGTGAAAATTTCAGGAGAGCAGGAAAAGCTGACCGGATCACTCTGATCGAGGGAGATGCGGCTGAAGTGCTTACAGAGTTGACCGGGGAGTATGATTTTATTTTTATGGATGCAGCGAAAGGCCAGTATATCCACTATTTTCCGGAAGTGATGCGGCTCCTGGCAAAGGGAGGCTGTCTTGTATCAGATAACGTCATGCAGGATGGAGATATTATAGAATCAAGATTTGCCGTGGAACGGAGGAACAGGACGATCCATGCAAGGATGCGAGAGTATCTTTATGAATTGAAGCATAATGAAGAGCTGGTTACTTCGATCATCCCGCTGGGAGACGGTGTAACGGTAAGTATAAAGAAATAGCAGGAAGGAACAAAAACGATGAGCAGACATCCAGAATTATTGATTCCGGCGAGCAGCCTGGAAGTGCTGAAGACAGCGGTTATCTTTGGAGCAGATGCAGTTTATATCGGGGGAGAAGCATTTGGATTGCGTGCGAAAGCAAAAAATTTCTCGTTGGAGGACATGAAAGAAGGAATCGCATTTGCACATGCACACGATGTGAAAGTTTATGTGACTGCCAATATTCTTGCACATAATGGAGATCTCGATGGAGTCCGCACATATTTTGAAGAATTAAAGGAAATCGGACCGGATGCATTGATCATTGCAGATCCGGGAGTTTTTGATATTGCGAAAGAGGTTTGTCCGGAAATTGAACGTCATATCAGTACGCAGGCAAATAATACCAACTATGGTACTTATAATTTCTGGTATCGGCAGGGGGCGAGCCGTGTGGTATCGGCAAGAGAATTGTCGCTGCAGGAACTGAAGGAATTAAGAGCAAAAATTCCGGCAGACCTGGAGATTGAGACCTTTGTCCATGGGGCGATGTGTATTTCTTATTCGGGAAGATGTCTTCTGAGTAACTATTTTACCGGAAGAGATGCAAACCAGGGAGCATGTACCCATCCATGCCGTTGGAAATATGCGGTAGTGGAGGAGACAAGACCGGGAGAATATATGCCGGTTTATGAAAATGAGCGTGGAACTTATATTTTCAATTCAAAAGATCTGTGCATGATCGAACATATACCGGAGTTGATTGATGCGGGAATCGACAGCCTGAAGATCGAGGGACGTATGAAGACGGCTCTGTATGTTGCAACGGTTGCAAGAACTTACCGCAAGGCACTGGATGATTATCAGAAAGACCCGGAATTATACAGAAAAAATATGCCGTGGTATCTGGATCAGATATCAAACTGTACTTATCGTCAGTTTACGACCGGCTTCTTTTTTGGCAAGCCGGATTCGGAATCTCAGATCTATGACAGTAATACGTACATTAAAGAATACACTTATCTGGGGATTGTAGGAGAAGTGAAAGATGGTCTGATCCAGATTGAGCAGAGAAATAAGTTTTCAGTTGGCGAGACCATCGAGATCATGAAGCCGGACGGACGGAATGTTGAAGCGAAGGTAGTGCGGATCGTCAACCAGGACGGGGAAGAACAGGAAAATGCACCACATCCGAAGCAGATCCTTTTTGTGGAACTCAGTGAGCAGGCGGATGTATATGATCTGTTGAGAAGGCAGGAAAAGGTCTGAAAAGTTAGAAACTGATTATGTAGCTGCAGGGAACCGCCGGAGGCAGTTCCTGCGGGTCAGCAGAACCAGACCCTGAGTTTTTCTACAGCACTTTTTTCAATACGGGATACATAAGAACGGGAAATGCCAAGCAGAGAGGCTATTTCCCGTTGCGTGTATTCTTCACCATTATATAAACCATATCTCATTTTTAATACAAGACGTTCACGGGGAGAGAGTTCACTCTCCACTTTTTCATATAATTTTTGAATATTTTCTTTCAGATACAGTTTTTCGGGAACATCAGTATCAGTAGTTTCAATGATATCGTAAAGACGTATTTCATTGCCGTCCCGGTCCGTGCCAATGGGTTCATAAAGAGAAATTTCTTTTCCCCCTTTTTTCCTGGCACGCAGGTACATCAGGATCTCATTTTCAACACAGCGGGATGCATAGGCAGCAAGCCGGTTTCCTTTTTCAGGATCAAAGGAAATGACCGCTTTGATGAGTCCGATCGTACCGATGGAGATCAGATCTTCCATTTCTTCACCAAGATTCTGGTATTTTCTTACGATATGTGCTACAAGCCTCAGATTACGCTCAATGAGAATGTGCTTTGCTTCCAGATCACCCTCGGTGTACTTTTGAAAGTAATACTTTTCTTCGTCAGGCGTGAGGGGATTGGGAAATGTCTTCAAGGATACACCTCTTAGCACATTTGATATCATTGTATGAAAAAGGATATTATATCGTGCTTTTCCATCTGAAAAATGCCTGGGATTCAGTAAAAAATTTCTAAAATCCGGAAAAGAAAAATAAACTCCATTGACTTTTGAAAGAGAGTCCTCTATTCTGTCAGTACATTTCCAGAGCATTCCGCTCTGGCGATCAGATCAGGCTGGTTCAGCCAGGTTTCATTGAAAGTGATTTCGTAAAAAGAACGGTTTTATTATTCGGAAAGAGGTGCATATTGAGTTTCAGTACAGTAGTATCTGCTGCAACCGAAGGACTTGCAGTAGAATTTGTCCATGTGGAGGCAGATGTCAGCAATGGTCTGCCGGTATTTCACATGGTAGGATATCTTGCCTCGGAAGTAAAAGAGGCAGGAGAACGTGTCAGAACAGCAATTAAAAATTCAGGATTTGATTTTCCGGCAAAAAGGACGGTGATCAATCTGTCCCCGGCAACGATGCGGAAGAGAGGAGCATCGTTTGATCTTCCGATTGCAGTGGCAGTACTGACTGCTCTCGGAGAACTGTCAGGGTCCAGGATTCAGAACACTCTGATCATTGGAGAAATGGGACTGGACGGGAGTGTCAGAAAAGTTCCCGGAATCCTGCCGATCGTGGCAGAGGCGAAAGAAAGAGAAGTCAGAAGGTGTATTGTGCCGGAAGAAAATAAGGCGGAGGCAGCTTTAGTCAGTGAAATGCAGGTAATCGGGGTGAAGGACTTGAAAGAAACGATTGAGTTTCTGAAAAGCGGGAGCAAGCCGCAGAAAGTGCAGCAGACCGGGAGTGTGCAGGAAAGAGAGACAGAGGAGAGTTTTCCAGATTTTGGAGATCTCTGTGGACAGAAAAATGTCAGAAGGGCAGCAGAAATTGCAGTGGCAGGAGGTCATAATCTGCTGCTGATCGGTCCTCCGGGCAGTGGAAAGACAATGACAGCCGGCTGTATCGCAGGGATCCTTCCACCTATGAGTACGGAAGAAAGTATGGAGGTAACGAAAATCTACAGTGTTATGGGGATGGTAAATGAAAAACAGCCACTGATCCGGAAGAGACCGTTCAGAAACGTGCATCATACAGCAACAAGGGCGGCACTGATCGGAGGAGGGATGATTCCAAGACCCGGGGAGATCAGTCTGGCACATCAGGGTGTCCTCTTTTTAGATGAACTCCCTGAATTTAAAAAAGGTGTCCTTGAGGTGCTGAGACAGCCGTTGGAGCAGCATTGCATTCGTATTACAAGAAATTATGGCACATATACCTTTCCGGCAGATTTTATGCTGGTGGCGGCAATGAATCCCTGTCCGTGCGGGTGCTATCCGAATCTGGAACGATGTACCTGTACGCCTGCACAGATCCAGGCTTATCTCGGAAAGATCAGCCAGCCCTTTTTAGACCGGATCGATCTGTGTGTGGAGGCAGGGAGAGTTGATTATGAGAATCTGACAGAACAGAAAAAAGGAGAAGCATCAGCGGAGATCAGGATGCGGGTCTGCAGGGTGAGAAATCTTCAGAAAGAGCGGTATGAAGGGAAGAAGATCAGAAGAAATACACAGCTTGAGGGGGAGCTGCTGAAAAAATACTGTGCATTGGGAACCAAAGAAGAAGCTATGATGCGTCAGGCATTTGAACGGTTCAGCCTGACGGCAAGATCCTATCACCGGATTCTGCGGGTTGCAAGAACGATCGCAGATCTGGATGGCAGGGAAAAAATCAGCGAGGAACATCTGAGTGAAGCTTTAGGATATCGCATGGTTGACAAAAAATACTGGGGCAGATAGAAGGCAGAGAAAAGGGAAGAGAACCTGTGTGGAAAGTGGAATGGAACGAGAAAGAAAATAGAAAGAAATCAGAAAGAACAATAAAAAGAACAATAAAAAAGAAAAATAAAAAAGAACAATAAAAAAGAACAAAAGAAAGGAGCAGGGATATGGGACAGGAAAAATATGAGGTATGGTTTGCAGGGATACGGGGACTTGGTGCAAGAAAAAAATATTTGCTTCATGAAGCTCTGAAATCGTGCAGAAATGCATATTATATAGAAGAAACGCAGTTGAAAAAATTCCCTTTTCTGACAGAAAAGGACGGTCAGGAAATCCGGCAGGCACAAAAGAGGAAAGATCCGGAGAAAATCTGCGAGGAAATGAAGAAAAAAGGAATCCGTATAATCCCGTATTATTCAGAAAAATATCCCCCAAAATTACTTCAGCTTGCGGACTTTCCATTTGCATTATTCGTGAAAGGAAAACTTCCGGGAAAAGATACTGAGAAGGCAGCGATCATAGGAGCGAGGAACTGCACCGCTTACGGAGAAAAATATGCAGTAGAATATGGAAGAAAGCTGGCACAGGCAGGAGTCGATGTCATCAGCGGACTGGCAAGAGGAATTGATGGAATGGGCCATCGTGGTGCGTTGATGGAGAAGGGGAAAACGTTTGCAGTTCTGGGCTGTGGTGTGGATATCTGTTACCCGAGAGAACATATTGGTCTGTATATGGATATTCTGGAGCAGGGAGGTGGGATCTTGTCTGAATTTCCACCCGGTACGCCGCCGCTGGCTGTCAATTT
Organism: [Ruminococcus] lactaris ATCC 29176; assembly: GCF_025152405.1. Taxonomy (NCBI): domain Bacteria; kingdom Bacillati; phylum Bacillota; class Clostridia; order Lachnospirales; family Lachnospiraceae; genus Mediterraneibacter; species [Ruminococcus] lactaris. The sequence goes on along the minus strand of NZ_CP102292.1, from coordinate 1,894,927 downwards.
CCCGCTCAGGAACCGGATCATCAGCGGTCTGTCTGATGTGATCCTTATCATGGAGGCAAGAGAACGGAGTGGTTCACTCATCACAGCCGACCTGGCACTGGAACAGGGGAAGGAGGTTTATGCTCTGCCCGGACCGGTAGACAGTCCGCTCAGTACCGGCTGTAACCGGCTGATCCAACAGGGGGCCGGTGTACTCCTGTCAGCCGAAAACCTGCTGAATGAATGGGGAATTATGCCGGATAATTTGTGCAGAAAGACGGAGATAAAACCTGATAAAAATAAAAAAACGCTTGAAAGTGAAGATGAATTGGTGTATAGTTGTGTCGGTCTGTATCCAAAGAATGTGGAACATTTAGTGCTGGAGACAGGACTGGAAATCAGGAAACTGATGCGTGTTCTGGTATCTTTGGAGTTACAGGGATATATAAAAGAAGTTTCAAAGAATTATTATATCAGAAGGTAGAAGAAAGAATACTTCTGCCGGATGGAGGAAGTAGATTTATGGCACATTATCTTGTAATCGTGGAGTCTCCTGCAAAGGTAAAGACAATTAAGAAATTCCTTGGAAGTAATTATACCGTGACGGCTTCTCAGGGACATGTAAGGGATCTTCCGAAAAGTCAGCTTGGAATTGACGTAGACAATGACTACGAACCAAAATATATTACAATCCGTGGGAAAGGAGATATCCTTGCAACGCTCAGAAAAGAAGCAAAAAAGTCAGATAAAGTCTTTCTTGCAACCGACCCTGACCGTGAGGGAGAAGCTATTTCGTGGCATCTTGCCACAGCATTGAAGCTGGACGAAAAGAAGATGCGGCGTATCACATTTAACGAGATTACGAAAAATGCAGTAAAGGCATCATTGAAAAATCCAAGAGATATTGATATGAACCTGGTAGATGCCCAGCAGGCAAGAAGAGAGCTGGACCGTATGGTGGGATATAAGATCAGTCCGCTGCTCTGGGCGAAAGTGAAAAGAGGTCTGAGTGCAGGAAGAGTCCAGTCAGTGACACTTCGCATTATTGCAGACCGTGAAGCAGAGATCGATGCATTTATTCCTGAAGAATACTGGTCGCTGGAGGCAGTTCTTAAGGTAAAAGGCGAAAGACGTCCACTGACGGCAAAGTTCTACGGAACTGAGAAAGAAAAAATGACGATTCATTCTAAAAAGGAAATGGATGAGATTCTGAAAGCTCTGGAAAATGCAGAGTTTCAGATTACGGATATTAAAAAGAGTGAGCGGATCCGCAAGGCACCGTTACCGTTTACGACCAGTACCTTGCAGCAGGAGGCAGCAAAGGCTCTGAATTTTGGAACGCAGAAGACGATGCGTATTGCACAGCAATTATACGAAGGTGTGGATATCAAGGGCAGTGGAACCGTAGGTATCATTACCTATCTGCGTACGGATTCGACACGTATTTCGGATGAGGCAGATGCTGCAGCAAGAGGATATATCGGTTCGGTTTACGGAGCGGAATATGTGGCTGCAGGAAATCAGATCAAAAATGATGGAAAGAAGATCCAGGATGCCCATGAAGCAATCCGTCCGACTGATATTTCCAGGACACCGGCGGCAATAAAAGAGTCTCTTACGAGAGATCAGTTCCGTCTGTATCAACTGATATGGAAACGTTTTACGGCAAGCCGTATGCAGCCGGCACGTTATGAGACAACGGCGGTTAAGATCGGGGCAGCAGGTTATTGCTTTACCGTTGCAACTTCAAAAGTAGCTTTTGACGGATTCCGCTGCGTCTATACAGAAGCAGAGGAAGAGAAAGAGGAGAGCAATGTTCTTGTCGGAAATCTGAGTATGGATTCAGTACTGACAAGAGAAGAGTTTGAGCCAAAGCAGCATTTTACCCAGCCGCCGGCACATTATACGGAGGCAAGTCTTGTAAAGACACTGGAAGAACTGGGGATTGGACGACCTAGTACTTATGCTCCGACGATCTCTCTGATTCTGGGAAGACGCTATGTGACAAAAGAGGGAAAAAATCTCTACATGACCGAGATCGGGGAAGTTGTCAATAATATGATGAAACAGTCTTTCCCTAGTATTGTGGATGTGCATTTCACAGCAAATATGGAAGGGCTTCTGGATATGGTTGAAGAGGGAAAAGTACCGTGGAAAGAAGTCATCCGTAATTTCTACCCGGATCTGGACGAAGCTGTGCAGAAAGCAGAAAAAGAGCTGGAGAGTGTGAAGATCGAGGATGAGGTGACTGATGTAGTCTGTGAGGAATGTGGACGAAATATGGTCATCAAGTATGGACCGCATGGAAAATTCCTTGCCTGCCCGGGATTCCCGGAATGCAGAAATACGAAGCCGTATCTGGAAAAAATCGGAGTACCATGTCCGATATGCGGAAAAGATGTCGTGATCCGCAAGACGAAAAAGGGAAGAAGATATTACGGCTGTGAGAATAATCCGGAATGTGAATTTATGTCATGGCAGAAGCCGTCGAAAGAAAAGTGTCCACAGTGTGGTGGATATATGGTTGAAAAGGGAAATAAGCTTGTATGTGCAGATGAGCAGTGTGGTTATGTAACAAGTCTGAAAAAAGAGCAGGATCATGCGTAAATTACATTGATGTTTTCAGAATTGTATGATAATATAGACTTGCTTACAAAATTTTTTGCATTTGTATATACAACTTAGAATTGTGGAGGAGACAATGAGCGTACAATTATTGGATAAGACCAGAAAGATTAATAAACTTTTGCATAATAATAATTCCAGCAAAGTAGTGTTTAATGATATCTGTGCCGTCCTGACGGAGATTCTTGACTCCAATGTACTGGTTGTCAGTAAGAAAGGAAAGATTCTGGGAGTCAGCAAGTGTGATCATGTCAGAGAGATTCATGAACTGATCACCGAGGCAGTCGGATCGCATATTGACAGTATGCTCAATGAGCGTCTTTTAAGCGTCCTGTCTACCAAGGAAAATGTAAATCTTGAGACTCTGGGATTTTCTGCTGATGCAGTAGAGGGATGTCAGGCGATCATTACACCGATTGATATTGCGGGAGAAAGACTTGGTACATTATTTATTTATAAGCAGGATGCTACCTATTCCATTGATGATATTATTCTCAGCGAGTATGGCACTGCGGTTGTCGGACTTGAGATGCTTCGTTCAGTGAATGAAGAAAGTGCTGAAGAGACGAGAAAAGAGCATGTTGTCCAGGCTGCGATCAGTACCCTTTCATTTTCAGAACTGGAAGCGATCATCCATATTTTTAAAGAGCTGAACGGAACAGAGGGGATTCTGGTTGCAAGCAAAGTGGCTGACCGTGTAGGAATTACCCGTTCCGTGATCGTGAATGCACTGCGTAAGTTTGAAAGTGCGGGTGTGATCGAGTCCCGGTCTTCCGGTATGAAAGGAACTTACATCAAAGTACTGAACGATTATGTATTTACAGAACTGGAACGGATTGAGAAAGAGCGGATGTATTAGGAAGGAAAGACAGCTATGTATGAGGGAAATCCTGTTGATCTGCAAATGGAAAAAGTGATATCTGCGGATGGAATTTTTGACGACACAACACGAGCCTGCCGGGTATATAAGTATGATATCGAGGACGAATACATTTATCTTGAATTGAAAGAGGATGAACTGACAGCGATTCTGCTGGATGCAAAGTACCGGTGTTATATTTCCACGAAGACGGAACTTCTGTGCTGTTCCGGTGTCGTAAAAGAGAGATACCGGTCAGAGGGAATCAATCTCTTAAAGTTCCGCATTGAGAATGGATTTTATAATATCTACGAAGACCGCCGGGCAACGAGACACATATAAGAAACCCCATAAAAGGCATAAAAGAACGTAAAGAAGAGCTACAGGAAAGAACCTGTGGCTCTTTTCTGGTTGCATAAACCCGGCAGGCTGCATTCGTGCAGGTACGATACAGGAAGGAATCTAAAAAAAATCTAAACTAGGTTGACAAATGGGAAGTGGAGTGCTATTTTATATTCATGGGTTAGCACTCAAGTGAAAAGAGTGCTAATAAGCTGAATATCAAGGAGGAATTACAATGAAATTAGTACCATTAGGTGACAAGATCGTTTTAAAGCAGTTAGAAGCAGAAGAGACTACAAAGTCCGGTATCGTATTACCGGGACAGGCGAAAGAGAAGCCGCAGGAGGCAGAAGTTATCGCTGTAGGACCTGGCGGTAATATTGATGGAAAAGAAGTTGTAATGCAGGTAAAGGTCGGAGATAAAGTTATTTATTCCAAGTATGCCGGAACAGATGTTGAGCTGGATGGCGAGGAATATATCATCGTTAAGCAGAATGATATTCTTGCAATCGTTGAGTAAAGTACATTCAGAGCCGGAGAAATCCTGAGAAGAATGGCGGGCAGATCTGAAGAACAGGAACAGATCAGAGAAGCAGAGATAGATGATAGATCGAAAAGAATGAAAAGGAGATGCAGTGAGATGGCAAAGGAAATTAAATATGGCTCAGAAGCCAGAGCAGCACTTGAAAAAGGTGTAAACCAGTTGGCAGATACAGTAAAAGTTACGTTAGGACCAAAAGGAAGAAATGTTGTCCTTGATAAATCTTTCGGAGCACCACTGATCACCAATGACGGTGTTACGATCGCAAAAGAGATCGAGCTGGAAGATGGATTTGAGAATATGGGAGCACAGTTGATCAGAGAGGTTGCATCCAAGACCAATGATGTTGCCGGAGATGGTACTACAACAGCTACGGTACTGGCACAGGCAATGGTCCATGAGGGAATGAAGAACCTGGAGGCCGGAGCAAACCCGATTGTTTTAAGAAAGGGAATGAAGAAGGCAACAGATAAAGCAGTAGAAGCCATCCGTGAGATGAGCAGCAAGGTAAACGGAAAAGAGCAGATCGCAAGAGTTGCAGCCGTATCTTCAGGAGATGATGCAGTTGGACAGATGGTAGCAGATGCGATGGAAAAAGTATCCAACGATGGTGTGATTACGATCGAGGAGTCCAAGACTATGCAGACAGAACTGGATCTTGTAGAAGGTATGCAGTTTGACCGTGGATATATTTCAGCTTATATGGCAACCGATATGGAGAAGATGGAAGCAGTTCTTGATGATCCATATATCCTGATCACAGATAAGAAGATTTCCAATATCCAGGAGATCCTTCCACTTCTGGAGCAGGTTGTACAGTCAGGAGCAAGACTTCTTATCATCGCTGAGGATATCGAAGGTGAAGCTCTTACAACCCTGATCGTGAACAAACTGCGTGGAACATTCAACGTAGTAGCTGTAAAAGCTCCGGGATATGGCGACAGAAGAAAAGAAATGCTGCAGGATATCGCTATCCTGACAGGCGGACAGGTGATCTCAGAAGAGCTTGGATTTGACCTGAAAGAGACGACAATGGATCAGCTTGGCCGTGCAAAATCTGTAAAAGTACAGAAAGAGAATACAGTAATCGTTGATGGTTGTGGAGATAAGAATGCAATCGAAGACCGTGTTGCACAGATCAAGAAAGCTCTTGAAGAGACAACTTCTGAATTTGATAAAGAAAAACTTCAGGAAAGACTTGCAAAACTGGCAGGCGGAGTTGCAGTGATCCGTGTCGGTGCAGCAACAGAGACTGAGATGAAAGAAGCAAAGCTCCGTATGGAGGACGCACTGAATGCCACAAGAGCAGCAGTAGAAGAAGGAATTATCGGTGGAGGCGGTTCAGCGTACATTCACGCTTCCAAAGAAGTTAAGAAGTTTGCTGATGAACTTGAAGGCGATGAGAAGACAGGTGCGAACATCATCCTGAAAGCTCTGGAAGCTCCACTGTATCAGATTGCAAAGAATGCGGGACTTGAGGGTGCAGTTATTGTAAATAAAGTAAGAGAGTCTGAGCCTGGCACAGGATTTGATGCTTATAATGAGAAGTATGTCAATATGGTTGAGAAGGGAATCCTTGATCCTGCAAAGGTAACAAGAAGTGCTCTTCAGAACGCAACAAGTGTTGCATCTACTCTGCTGACAACAGAGTCAGTTGTGGCAACGATCAAAGAAGATGCTCCTGCTATGCCGGCTGGCGGTGCAGGCGGAATGGGTATGATGTAAGCAGTGTTCATCATCCTGTTGAGAACCGGAAAAGAAAATGGGGTGCGGAAATGTGCAGACGTTTCCGCACTTTTTTATTATACAAGTACTTTCGGAATAAAAAGTGCTTTTCGGAGGCAGTTATAAGCAGAAGTTAATAATACTATTTAACATAAATCAACAGGATTGACTTTGTCGAAGTTTTAAAGTTCTTGACAACTGATCTGAATTTAGGTACTATAACAGGTAACAATCACTAATAGTTGGATCTTATAAGGAAAGAGAGGTATTTGCATAATGGGAAAAATTATTGGAGAAGGTATTACATTTGATGATGTTCTTCTTGTACCTGCGTATTCGGAAGTAATCCCGAATCAGGTCGATCTTTCAACATATCTGACGAAGAAGATCAGACTGAACATCCCGATGATGAGTGCCGGAATGGATACAGTTACAGAACACCGCATGGCGATCGCAATGGCACGTCAGGGTGGAATTGGTATCATTCATAAGAATATGTCAATCGAACAGCAGGCAGAAGAGGTAGACAAGGTAAAGCGTTCTGAGAATGGTGTTATTACTGATCCGTTTTTCCTTTCTCCGGAGCATACACTGGAGGATGCAAATGATCTGATGGCGAAGTTCCGCATTTCAGGAGTTCCGATCACAGAGGGACGTAAGCTTGTAGGAATCATTACGAACCGTGACCTCAAGTTTGAGACAGATTTTTCCAAAAAGATCAAAGAGTCCATGACTTCAGAAGGACTGGTCACAGCCAAAGAGGGAATTACTCTTGAAGAGGCAAAGAAGATCCTTGCAAAGGCAAGAAAAGAAAAGCTCCCGATCGTAGATGATGAAGGCAATTTAAAGGGGCTTATCACGATCAAAGATATTGAGAAGCAGATCAAATATCCGCTTTCTGCAAAGGATGAGCAGGGAAGACTTCTCTGTGGAGCAGCAGTTGGTATTACGGCAAATTGCCTGGATCGTGTAGAGGCACTGGTGAAATCTCATGTCGATGTTGTTGTTATGGACTCCGCACATGGACATTCCGCTAATGTACTCCGTACTGTAAGAATGGTAAAGGATGCATATCCGGATCTTCAGGTTGTTGCAGGAAATGTTGCGACAGGAGAAGCAGCAAAGGCATTGATCGAGGCAGGAGTAGATGCCGTGAAAGTCGGTATCGGACCTGGATCGATCTGTACAACCCGTATCGTTGCCGGTATCGGTGTACCGCAGGTTACGGCAGTTATGGACTGCTATGCTGCGGCAAAAGAGTACGGAATCCCGATCATTGCCGATGGCGGTATCAAGTATTCAGGAGATATGACGAAAGCGATCGCAGCCGGTGCGAATGTATGTATGATGGGAAGTATCTTTGCAGGATGTGATGAGAGCCCGGGAACGTTTGAACTTTATCAAGGAAGAAAATATAAAGTTTACCGTGGAATGGGATCCATCGCAGCGATGGAGAACGGAAGCAAAGACCGTTATTTCCAGGAGAATGCAAAGAAGCTCGTACCGGAAGGTGTAGAAGGCCGTGTGGCATATAAGGGTTCAGTAGAAGATACTGTCTTCCAGTTAATGGGTGGTCTTCGTTCCGGTATGGGTTACTGTGGAACGCATACGGTTGAAGAACTGAAAGAGAACGGACGTTTTGTAAAGATTTCAGCCGCTTCTCTGAAAGAGAGTCATCCGCATGATATCCATATTACGAAGGAAGCTCCGAACTACAGCGTAGATGAATAAAAGTGCCCCCCTTTTGTTAGACAAAAAAGTCTAATGAAAGGGGTTATTTTTTTAGTTGTTTAGTTTTAAAAAGAAAGTCCTAAGATTTTATTCAGAATCCTTTAGAAAAGCTATGCTATAATGAACAATATGTAAAGAAGTTGTGTGAAGACAAAAGATTTTTATATATGAGGTACGGAATATGGCACAGGGAAACAGAAGAGATGAAAAAATGAGATCGGACAGAGGAGAATGGGACAGGAAAAGAACGGGTTTTGGAAATACAGATAAAAGAAAAAAGAACAGAAGGAGCAGACCTTCGGGGAGAGAAAGAAGAGCGGTGAAAAAATACCGCTTGATCCGTAGCGGAGTGTTGCTGCTGTTTTTGTTGACAGTGGTTCTTCTGCTTCGTTCGTGTATCAGAAAAGTCAGAGGAACAGACAGTATGTCATTCGATTACGGAACGGTCAACGTGGATGCGTCAGAGCCGGTGATTGATGTGCAGCTTCTAGATGTAAATCCATATTCAAGACCCGGCACAACGATTGATGAGATTCATGGGATTGTGATCCATTATACAGCAAATCCAGGAAGTACGGCACAGGAGAACAGGGATTATTTTAATGGGTTGAAGGACAGCCATGAGACAGAGGCCAGTAGCAATTTTGTGGTCGGACTGGAAGGGGAGATCATCCAGTGTGTGCCAACATGGGAGATGGCTTATGCATCAAATGAACGGAATGCGGATACGGTATCCATTGAGTGCTGCCACCCGGATGAAACAGGAAAGTTTACAAAAGAAACTTATCAGTCGATGGTTCAGCTTACAGCATGGCTGTGTAAAAAATATAATCTGAATGAGGATCAGGTCATCCGTCATTATGATGTGACCGGGAAAATCTGTCCGAAATATTTTGTGGAAGATGAAGCTGCGTGGAAACAGTTTAAAAATAATATAAGGAAGGCACTTGAAGAATAATCGAAAAACCTTGCTATCCCACTTTTGAATTGCTATAATAAGATGGATTGTGCGACGAAAAAAGATTTTAGCGGAAAATCTGTAAGAAGCATAAAGAAGTGTGGAGGTTTTAGGATGAACGATCTGGAAATGTACCGCGAGCAGCTTGCATTATGTGATGATAAGATCATTGATGCACTCGTGGAGAGAAATGCCATTATCGAGAAGATCATGGCTTATAAAGAAACTTATGGTATGCCGATTCTCCAGCCGGCTCAGGAAGCCAAGCAGGAACGCAGACTGAACGAGAAGCTGAAAGATAATAAATATCAGGATGAGATCCATGATGTATTTAAGCGGATCTTAAGGAATAGTAAGAGAATCCAGGCAAGAAAGCTCTTCTCATATAATATTGTTCTGATTGGATTTATGGGAGCAGGAAAATCCACGATTTCCGATTACTTAAGCACCATGTTCGACATGAAACTGGTGGAGATGGATCAGGAGATCGTAGAACGTGAAGAGATGAGTATCCCGGATATTTTTGCTACTTACGGAGAAGAATATTTCCGTAATCTTGAGACAAATCTTCTCAAAGAACTGCAGGAGGGTGAGAACTGCATTATTTCCTGTGGTGGTGGTGTTGCCATGCGTGAGCAGAATGTAGTCGAGATGAAGAAGAACGGAAGAGTTGTTCTGCTTACGGCAAGTCCTGAGACAATTTATGAACGTGTCAAGGACAGCAACGACAGACCGATCCTGAATGGAAATAAAAATGTTCCGTTTATTACAGATATGATGGAGAAGCGTCGTGAGAAATATGAAGCGGCAGCGGATGTTGTGATCCAGACAGATAATAAGTCGATTCTTGAGATCAGTGAAGAGCTTATCTCAAAGCTTACGGAGTTAGATGAAGAGAATGTTTGATCAATTTTTCCCGGATGAATATATGGAATCAACATACAGTATTCCATTTGAAAAGCTGTATCAGGAAGGGTACAGAGGTGTAATTTTCGATATTGACAATACACTGGTTCCGCATGGTGCTCCGGCAGATGAACGGGCAAAGCAGTTGTTCAGACGTTTGAAAGAGATCGGGTTTGAGTCCTGTCTTTTGTCGAATAACCAGAAGAAGCGGGTTGAGATGTTCAATCAGGATGTAGGGACGCATTATATTTTTAATGCACATAAGCCGGCTACAGGTAATTATAAGCGTGCGATGGAACTGATGGGGACAGATCTGTCCAGTACAATATTTGTCGGAGATCAGCTTTTTACGGATGTGTGGGGAGCAAAAAGAGCCGGGATTCATAATATTCTTGTGCAGCCTATGAATCCGAAAGAAGAGATCCAGATTGTGTTAAAACGGTATCTGGAGAAGATTGTATTGCATTTTTATGAAAAAGAATGCAGATAAATGCATTTAAGACAGGGCAACCTGCAAAAAAGGATTGAAAAAAGTAGAAAATTAGTATAAAATGGTATGAGCGAATGCCTGAATGATAAGTTATTGAAGGAGGATTATACATGGTTTCAGCAGGAGATTTTAAGAACGGTATTACAATCGAGATTGAAGGAAATATTTATCAGATTATGGAGTTCCAGCACGTAAAGCCTGGAAAGGGTGCTGCTTTCGTAAGAACAAAATTAAAGAATATCATCAGTGGAGGAGTTGTTGAGAAGACATTCCGTCCTACAGAGAAATTTGAGAATGCTCATATCGAGAGAAAAGATATGCAGTATCTGTATCAGGATGGAGATCTCTATAACTTCATGGATATGGAGACATATGATCAGATCGCACTGAACTCAGATGTTGTTGGTGACGCACTGAAGTTCGTAAAAGAGAATGAGACAGTTAAGATCTGTTCCCACAATGGAAATGTATTTTCTGTAGAGCCACCGCTGTTCGTAGAGTTGGCGATTACAGAGACAGAGCCTGGATTCAAGGGTGATACAGCACAGGGTGCTACAAAGCCTGCAATCGTAGAGACAGGTGCTACCGTTATGGTTCCGCTGTTCGTTGAGACAGGAGATGTTCTGAAAATCGATACACGTACTGGAGAGTATCTCTCAAGAGTATAATCCGGATATTCATAATTAGTCAGAGTCGTATACATGAGATGTTCATGTCTGCGGCTCCTTTTTTATATATTTTTAATTAGTTTGGAAAGTTTTAATAATTTTTATGTTGCGGTCAGGTGGACGGTCGCATATAATAAATAGCACATAATATTGTTTCAATTCATAAATCGAATCAGTCAGGTACGGATCGTACCGAATTTCATTCAAAAATCAGTGGACCGCAGTCGGAAAGGAGAAAGGTGAATTATACAGAATTTGTACATGCGGTTGAAACTATGATAAACCAGAGAAAAGAAGGAGGTCTGAAAGCGACAGTTTATACAGCAGTGAAGAATAACGATACACGGAGGACAGGTGTGATCCTTGAAACTCCGGGAATCAATCTTTCACCGACGATTTATTTAGAAGAATTTTATGAAAGTTATCTCGGAGGAAAGACGATCAATGAGATCGTGGACGAGCTGTTGGAGACTTATGAAAAAATTAAAAAAGATGAATCCTGGGATTATGAAAAGATTTTTGATTTTCAAAAGGTCAGAGAAAGAATTGTATACAGGCTTGTCAATACTGAAAAAAATGAACAGATGCTTCAGGATGTTCCGCACAGGGAAATACTGGATCTGTCATTGATCTATTATGTTCTGCTGGATGCAAGTGAAAAGGGGACTACGGCTATGCTGATCAGCGACAGGCATATGGATCAGTGGAAGACGACAGAGAAAATACTCTGGAGTGAAGCGGACAGGAATACAAGGCGGCTGCTTATGGCAGAGTGCTTTACAATGCAGTATGCCATGAGTGAACTGTTGGGGGCTGCCGGAAAAGAGGCACGCAGAGAGCAGAATCTCCTGGAAAGTGAAGAGAAGGGAGAAGATAAAATGTATGTCCTGTCGAACCGTGCAAGAAGCAACGGAGCAGCCTGCATGATCTATCCTTATGTGTTAAGAATGATGGGTGATATTTTAGAGGAAGATTTTTATATACTTCCAAGCAGCATCCATGAGGTGATCCTGGTTCCGGCTTCAGCAGGGATCAGTGTGGCGGAGATGGAAAAAATGGTCTGCGAGATCAATGAGACGCAGGTACCGGAAGAAGAAATCCTGGGAAGTCATGTATACCGGTACAGCAGAAAAAATAAGACCATCAGCATGGGTGGAAAAGCATATCAGGTAAAGGAGGAGACGAAATGAGAAAAAAGGGGAAATTTCATGGAAGTCTTCTCTCGGCGGTGATGATCCTGGTGATTCTGTTTACGGCACTGGGAGAGAAAGGCATTTCGGCAAAAGCGGAAACTTCAGAAAAAGAAGAGGTGAAGGAGCAGATTGAAGAAAAAAGGAACCGGATCAGGAATGCTTATTTTCCTGAAGCGGATGTAGCAGACCGGTCAGCGAAAGAGGATGTGGATGTTCAGTCGGCGGAAGAAGCGAAGACGGTTTATGTAGAATGTGGCAGAGTTATCTATTATTCAGGCTATTCTACCAATTATTTTGAGGCGGAAGGGAACAGTGCATGGTGTTTAGAACCGGCAAGAGGTACTCCGCAGAGTGGAAATTATACAGCAGTAAAACTGGAAAATACTTCTGATCTTGCAAGGGCATTATATTATTCTGTTGCTGCTCCCGGTGAAGCGGCACTGTATCAATGGTACGGAAGTGAAGGGTACTGGCAGATCGGGGATGTAAAGCAGGGGGCAGCAGTGGCAGGTTTTGATGAGAGATATTGCTACAGCCATATGTTCTTGTCATGGGTCTATAATGCGTTTGACTTTGATGCCGCTTTTTATGGAACGAATCTGAAAAGGCAGGAATACTACGAAGATCTGAAGAAAGCATTTCAAAAGAAACTGGAGGAGATCAGGGCATTGGCTGTACCGGATCAGGGATTTTGTGCATACGTCATCAACGGAGGAAACGGAAAGCAGGTCATGGGTGGCTGGACTTATGTTCCGCATGGAAAAGCAAAACTGAAGAAAAGTTCAAAAGAGCCGCAGGTGACAGAGCAGAATCCGGCATATCGTTTAAACGGAGCGGTTTACGGAGTCTATACTGATGCCGGGTGTAAAAATCTGACAGGAACGCTTACAACCGATGAAAATGGAATGACGCAAGAACTGACGGTCAGTCCGGGACAATATTATATAAAAGAGAAAAGTTGTCCGACAGGTTATGCACTGGATGATACAGTTTATCCGATCTGCGTTTTATCCGGTCAGACGGCGATGATAGAAGTCAGTGATATACCGCAGAAAAATCCAGTCAGTCTTATTCTGCAAAAAAAGGATGCCGATACAGGGAAATGTGAAGCTTCAGGTCATGCGACACTGGAAGGAGCAGAATTTGAAATCAGATACTATAAAGGACTGTATGAGGAAGATCCTGCAAAAAAAGGAATGAAAGCCGAAAGAATCTGGCTCATGCGGACAGATGCTTCAGGAAAGATCACTTTTGATCCGGAGCATAAGGTCAGTGGCGATGCATTTTTTGAACTGTCAGATGGGGAAGCAGCGTTTCCACTTGGGACAGTGACAATCAGGGAAACGAAAGCACCGGATGGATATCTGACAAAAGATGAGGTAGTTGTGAGGAAGATTCTTCCGGAGGGAACAGCCGAGGCTGTCTGCACTTATGAACCGGTGGAGGTCGCAGAACAGGTGATCCGGGGTGATATCGAACTGATTAAATTCAGAGAGGACACAGATCCTGAAACAGAACACAAGACTCCGCTGGAAGGGATTGAGTTTTCCCTGACAGCAAAAAGTACCGGAGAAGTTTTTAAAATCGTGACAGATGAAAAAGGTTATGCAACGACAAAGCAATCAGGAGAAAATGCAAGGGGAAATCTTGTCTATGATACTTATACTGTCCATGAAATAAATCCTCCGCAGGGAATGAAACCGGTACAGGATTTTGAAGTGACGATCTCTGAGGAGGGACAGACATTTTATTATCTGCTGGAGGATAAGCAAATCGTTTCACCCGTCAGACTGGTGAAAAAAGATGCAGTAACGGGGAAGACGATCCGGGTAAAAGGAGCAAAATTTGAGCTGCTGGACGATGAGAAAAAAGTGATCACCATGAAAAGTTATTATCCGGAAGAGACAGAGCATACTTATTTTGAGACCGGTGAAGACGGAATGTTTCTTCTGCCGGAGAAACTGAAGCCTGGTACCTATTATTTCAGGGAGATAGAAGCACCTTATGGTTATCTGCTGGGAGAAGATGTGGCATTTGAGATCCGGGAAGGACATAACTGGGCAGAACCGGTTACGGTAGAATTTTACGATGAACCTTTGATGGGAAAACTGGAAATAATAAAGACAGATGCTGATACAGGAGACGTACTGGAAGGTGCAGAGTTTGAAGTTGTAGCAGAAAAAGATATCATAACCGGGGACGGAACCATTCAGATAAAAGCCGGAGAGACAGCCGCAGTATTGAAGACGGATGAAAAAGGAAAGGCAGAAAGCGGACTGCTCTGTCAGGGAACATACCGGGTCAGAGAAATCCAGGCACCGGAAGGATATATCCGGGCAGAAAAAGAATGGATCGTGGAACTGACTAAGGATGCAGAAGATGACGAACAGAAAGAATTTGTCAGGAAAATGAGGATAACGAATCAAAAAGAGAAGATCATTGTGGAAAAAGAGAAGAAAAAATCAGAACCCCAGTCAGTAAAAACCGGGGATCCATCGCAAATGAAACAGTGGATGATGATCGTATCAGCAGAAAGTGTGGTATTGATTCTGATGCTTCTGACCTTAACTCGAAAAAGGAAAAAAGGGTACAAAAAAAGCGTCTGAGCGGAGTCGAACCGCCGCACATGCCTCCGGAGGGCATCGCTCTATCCACTGAGCTACAGACGCATTCCGATTGTATGATGAAATTCATCAACAACCTTATTTATCCTACCATAAAATAAAAGAAAAGTAAAGGGTGAATCTTGCTTGATGGATTTCATCATGAGCAGAAAAAATTTTACTGTTCATAAGACCGGTGACCAGCATCCGGAGACTTTCTGCTAGTTTTCTGCATCGGCAAGAATCTGTTCTTTCATATGTGGATTAAAAACCTGTTCTCTCAGCATCTGTATCTCATATTTATAAGGAGCATAAGATTTTTTCGCTTTTGTTGCAGAAGGAATATAGGGAGTTTCGAGGATTTTGGGGACATTTTCAAAGTCGGGATGATGAACAATATAGTTCAGGGCGTCAAATCCAATTTGTCCGAATCCGAGATTTTCATGCCGGTCTTTTGCTGCACCGGGGAGATTCTTGCTGTCGTTAATATGGAAGACAGCAATCTGTTCTTTTCCGAGGATACGGTCAAAAGAATCCATGACAGCATCGAAATGATGGATGATATCATATCCGCTGTCACTGGTGTGACAGGTATCAAAGCAGACCCGCAGTTTGTCGTTATGCATTACACCATCGTAAATGGCAGCCAGTTCTTCAAATGTACGACCAATTTCCGAGCCTTTTCCGGCCATGGTCTCCAGTGCAATGCAGCAGTCTGTGTCAGAAGAGAGGACTTCGTTCAGCCCTTGAATAATCTGTGCGGTTCCGGCCTCAATTCCTTCGCCTACATGGGAACCGGGATGAAGGATCAGGGTGTGGCTTTTACAGGCAATGGTACGTTCAAGCTCTTTGGCGAGAAATTCAACAGCAAGGGAGAAAGTTTCTGGTCTGACAGTGTTTCCGAGATTGATGATGTAGGGAGCGTGGACAACAATCTCCCGGATGCCATGGGCTTTCATGTATTCCCAGGCAGGATCAATCTGAAGTTCGCTGATGTCTTTTCGGCGGGTATTCTGCGGAGCACCGGTATAGAACATAAATGTATCAGCTCCATAGGAGACCGCTTCTTTCGCAGAACCAAGGAGCATCTCTTTTCCACTCATGCTTACGTGAGAACCTAATTTCATAGATAAATCCGTCCTTTCTGAAAGTATTACTTCATTATAAAGGAATCTGAAAGAAGGAGCAAGAAAATCTTCGGTTTTACTTTCGACTAAAATATTTGCTGTCAGTTGCTCACCTACCTATGAGCAAGCTCATGTGGGCTTAGACCTTTTGACCCTGGCATCATGAAAGATAAATAGCAGAAATGTCAGTAAAGATAGCTACACACCTATACAAGTTAAAATAGCTAGTGACTTGCCGTCTGGGAATATTCATGATAAAATAAAGATTACTGTTGTTCGAGTCTGAAAAGACTGAAGATCCAGAGACAGATCTTAGATACGAGAGATTCAAAAGGAGTGTGGAAAGTGAGAACATTACTGGAGTTAATTACAATAGAGATGAAAGAGGCATTTGTAAAGGCCGGTTACGGTGAAGAGCTTGCAAGAGTGACTCTTTCTAACCGCCCGGATCTGTGCGAGTACCAGTGTAATGGTGCTATGGCAGGAGCAAAGAAGTATAAAAAAGCCCCGATCATGATCGCAGAGGACGTTGTGGCAAATCTGGCAGAGAGTCAGTGCTTTGCACAGGCAGAGGCGGTGAAGCCGGGCTTTATTAATCTGAAGCTGAAGCCGGAGTTTGTGGCAGAATATCTGAATGAGATGGCTGCAGATGAGAATTTAGGCGTGGAGAAAGAAGCAGAGCCAAAGACTGTCATGATTGATTATGGCGGACCCAACGTGGCGAAGCCGCTTCATGTAGGTCATCTTCGTTCAGCGATTATCGGAGAGAGCATCAAGCGGATCATCCGCTATAAAGGAAATAAAGTGACCGGAGATATTCATTTAGGTGACTGGGGATATCAGATGGGGCTGATCATTACGGAGCTGAAAAAGCGTCAGCCGGATCTGCCATATTTTGATGAGTCTTTTGGAGGAGAATACCCGGAGGAAGCTCCGTTTACGATCAGTGAACTGGAAGAAATCTATCCGACTGCCAGTGCCTATGCCAAAGAGCATGAGGATTACAGAGAAGAAGCATTGCATGCGACTTATCTGCTGCAGAATGGTTATAAGGGATATCGTGCGATCTGGAAGCACATTATGAATGTGTCTGTGACAGACTTAAAGAAGAATTATGAGCGTCTGAATGTGGAGTTTGATCTGTGGAAAGGTGAGGCAGATGCACAGAAATATATTCCGGGCATGGTAGAGATGCTTAAAGAGAAAGGCTTTGCACATTATGACCAGGGAGCTTTGGTTGTGGATGTGGCAGAAGAGACAGATAATAAGGAAGTACCTCCGTGTATGATCCTGAAGTCAGACGGTGCGGCATTGTATGACACGACGGATCTTGCAACGCTGGTAGAGCGTGAAGAGTTATATCAGCCGGATGAAGTGATCTATGTTGTGGATAAACGTCAGGAACTTCATTTTATCCAGGTATTCCGCTGTGCAAAGAAGACAGGAATTGTAAGACCGGAGACCGAGCTGAAATTCCTCGGATTTGGTACGATGAATGGAAAGGACGGCAAGCCGTTCAAGACAAGAGAAGGCGGTGTGATGCGTCTTGAGAATCTGATCCGTGAGATTGACGAAGAGATGTATAAGAAGATTATGGACAACCGTACAGTAGAGGAGGCGGATGCAAGAAAGACAGCGGCGGAAGTCGGTCTTGCTGCCATTAAGTATGGAGATCTTTCCAATCAGGCATCCAAGGATTATATCTTTGATGTGGACCGCTTTACATCTTTTGAGGGAAATACAGGACCGTATATCCTTTATACGATCGTGCGTATCAAGTCCATCCTCAAGAAATATGCGGAGAATGGCGGAAATGCAGAGGGAGCGAAGATTCTTGCAGCAGAAAATGCAGCAGAAAAGGCACTGATGCTGCAGGTTCTGAAATTTAATGAAGTGATCGATACCGTATATGCCGAGACAGCACCGCATAAGCTTTGTGCTTATATTTATGATCTCGCCAATGAATTTAATAAGTTCTATCATGAGACAAAGATCTTGTCTGAAGAGGATGAGGCAAAGAAGAGCGGTTATATCGCACTCCTGAATCTGGCGAAAAAAGTTCTGGAGACCTGTATTGATCTGCTTGGATTCACTGCACCGGAAAGGATGTAAGACTTCATGACGGAAAATGGATTGATGGAAAGCTCGCAGACAGAAAAATTATTTTATAATAACAGTCATCAGAAGTCATTTGAGGCGACGGTCCTCTCCTGTCAGAAAAAGGAAAACTATTATGAAATCGTACTGGATCAGACCGCTTTCTTCCCGGAAGGGGGCGGTCAGTATGCAGATACCGGATATCTGGGGGATGCAAAGGTACTGGATGTGCAGGAGCAGGAGGGACAGATCCTCCACAGAACGGACCAGGAACTGCCGGTCGGAGAAAAGGTGACAGGACAGCTTGACTGGGAACTGCGGTTTATGAAGATGCAGCAACATACAGGTGAGCATATCGTCTCCGGAATCGTGCATGAACGCTATGGTTATGAAAATGTTGGTTTTCATCTGGGAAATGAAGACTGTACGATGGATTTTAGCGGAGAGATCCCGGTGGAAGATCTGCAGGAAATAGAGTTTCGTGCAAATCAGGCAGTCTGGGAAAATCTCAAAATACAGATCCTTTATCCTTCCAAAGAAGAGGAAAAAGAGATGACTTACCGGAGCAAGATCGAGATCACCGGACAGGTGAGAGTGGTTATCGTTCCCGGATATGATGCCTGTGCCTGCTGTGCACCGCATGTAGATTTTACGGGAGAGATCGGACTGATCAAGCTGGTTGGCATGCAGCGGTATAAAGGCGGTGTGCGTGTAACGATGCTTTGCGGAGGCAGGGCAATGGCTGATTATGCTTTAAAGCAGAAGCAGGCAAAAGAAATTTCAGCGATGCTGTGTGCAAAAGAAAATGAACTGACCGATGCCGTGGCACATCTGCAGAAAGAGCTGGCGGAAAAGAAGACAGAACTGGCAGAAAAGGAGCAGGAACTGATCCGGTGTAAAGCGGAGCAGATTCCGGAGTCAGAGCAGATTGTCTGTATTTTCCCGGAAGGAATCCAGGGAGACTCTCTCAGGATACTGATGAATGCAGTCCTTGAGAAAAATCGGAAGCTTTGTGCCGTGTTCAGTGGAAATGATGCTGCAGGATACCGGTATGTGATTGGAAGCCGGGATGTAGATGTGAGAAATATGGCGAAAGAGCTGAATGCCGCATTTGAAGGACGCGGTGGAGGAAGACCGGAGATGGTACAGGGAACAGTCAGAGGAACGGAAGAGGAACTGCAGAACTGGATTCTGAGGAAAGCGGAGGAACTGTAGATGAATCAGAAAAAAAAGCAAAATCCATTCTGGCATCTGGCAGGACCGCTGCTGGGATACTGGGTGATCCAGTTAGTTGCAGAGATTATCGTTTCGATGCTGGTCATGCTTCCTTATGCAGCAAAGTATCTGAGTCTGGTTATGAACCATGCTTCAGAAATGAATTATACAGATGTGGTAAATAAATATTATATGGAGACGATGCAGCCGGGGCTGGAGCTGGTGTTGAAATATGCTACAGAGATTAACGGTGTGACAGCACTTTTCACATTGATTCTTACGGTATCTTTATTTCGTCTGGACAGAAAGAAAGAGAAGCAGGCAGGGATACCGCAGCGGCAAAAAGTATCTGCCAGAAACTATGTCTGGCTGATCCTGATGGGAGCAGCAGGAAGTATCGGAGTAACCTGTCTGTCTGTTTTGGCACAGCTTGCGATGAACAGCAACAGCTATCAGCAGAGTGTACAGAGTACCTATGCCGCACCGATTTTTGTTCAGGTTGTGGTTGTGGGGATTATTATCCCAGTCGCAGAAGAGATGATGTTCCGGGGGGTTCTGTATCGCAGATACAGAGAGACAAAGGGCTTTTATTATGCGGCACTGTGGTCATCGGTTTTCTTTTCGGTGACGCATCTGACGATGATCCAGACCGTTTATGCATTTCTGCTGGGGATCCTGCTATGTTATGTCTATGAAAAGTATGGCTCAGTGAAGGCAGCGATAGGTTTGCATATCTGCCTGAATACCGGGTCGATCCTCTTTACCGAGGTCGGTCTGTTCAGATGGCTGGCAGGAGATCTGATGAGGATGGGACTGGCGATCATTTTAAGTGCTTTCTTCTGTTCCGTCTTATTTGTTATGATACAGAAGACCGGTGATCCGGTAATGGAGAAAAAAACTTCAAGGGAAAACGATGAACTATAACAGGAACATTATATAGAAAATTGTATTTATAAAAATACAATCTTGAATTGTACGCAATGGGGCGTGTGACCTATTGCGTATTTTTTTACTTTTATGAAGAAAAATCCAGTGATTAAAGGAAATATCGAAGATATCAGGAATTGATGTTAAATTCATAAAAAACTTAAATAATCAGACAATAAAAAATAAAATAATAAAAAGTCGAATTATCAGATAATTTACAGAAAATTCCTGTTTACAAGATAGGGAAAAAGAGTTATATTTTAAAAAAGTTTTAAATATGCAAAAGAAAGGACAGCGACTATGAGGAAAGAAAATGAAATCCCACAGCAGGGTCTGTATCGTGAAAGTTTTGAACATGATAACTGCGGTATTGGAGCAATCGTTAATATTAAAGGTCAGAAAAGCCACAGTACAGTAGCAGGTGCACTGCATATCGTGGAAAATCTGGAGCATAGAGCCGGAAAGGATGCAGAGGGAAAGACAGGAGATGGTGTCGGAATCCTGACACAGATTCCACATAACTTTTTTAAAAAGGTCTGTCAGCCACTCGGGATCGATCTCAAAGGAGAGAGAGATTATGGTGTGGGAATGTTCTTCCTTCCGCAGGACGAGCTGAAGAGAAATCAGGTGAAGAAGATCTTTGAGGTGATCGTAAAAAAAGAAGGACTGAAATTCTTAGGATGGAGAGAAGTTCCAATTCACCCGGATATCCTCGGAAAAAGTGCGGTTGACTGTATGCCATGTATCATGCAGGCGTTTATCGAACGTCCGTCTAGGTATGCAAAGGGACTGGAATTTGACCGCCGGCTGTATGTGGTAAGAAGGATCTTTGAACAGAGCAGTGATGACACGTATGTCGTTTCACTCTCCAGCAGAACGATCGTCTATAAAGGGATGTTCCTTGTAGGACAGCTCCGTCTTTTCTTTGCAGATCTGCAGGATGAGGAGTATGTATCAGCTATCGCCATGGTACATTCCCGTTTCAGTACGAATACAGCACCAAGCTGGCAGAGAGCCCATCCGAACCGTTTCATCGTGCATAACGGAGAGATCAATACAATTCGTGGTAATGCGGATAAGATGCGTGCCAGAGAAGAAACGATGGAGGCAGGCAAGCTGAAAGGTGAGCTTCATAAAGTTCTTCCGGCGATCAATACCTCCGGTTCTGACTCGGCAATGCTTGACAATGCACTGGAATTTATGGTCATGAGTGGAATGGAGCTTCCGCTGGCAGTCATGATCGCAATTCCTGAACCATGGGTCAACAACAATGAAATGTCTCAGAACAAGAAAGATTTCTATCAGTATTATGCAACCATGATGGAGCCATGGGACGGACCGGCATCCATCCTTTTCTCCGATGGAGATGTGATGGGAGCGGTACTTGACAGAAACGGTCTTCGTCCTTCCCGTTACTATATCACAGAGGATGATAACCTGATCCTTTCTTCTGAGGTCGGAGTACTGGATATTGATCCGTCAAAGATTGTCATGAAAGAAAGACTTCATCCGGGCAAGATGCTTCTGGTTGATACTGTGGCAGGCCGGGTGATCGATGATGAGGAACTGAAAGAAAAATACGCAAACGAGCATCCGTACGGTGAGTGGCTGGACAGCAATCTGATCGCTCTGAAGGATCTGAAGATCCCGAATAAAGATGTTCCGAAATATACGGCGGAAGAATGTACACAGCTTCAGAAAGCATTCGGATATTCTTATGAAGATGTGAAGACCTCCATTCTGACCATGGCAAAGAACGGTGGAGAGGGAATCGCAGCCATGGGAATGGATGCACCACTGTCCGTTCTTTCTAAAAAGCGTCAGCCGTTGTTTGGATATTTCAAGCAGTTATTTGCCCAGGTTACGAACCCGCCAATTGATGCGATCCGTGAGGAGATTGTTACATCCACTACGATCTACATTGGAAAAGACGGAAACCTGCTGGAGCAGAAAGAAGAAAATTGTAAGATGCTCAGGGTAAATAACCCGATCCTGACCAATACCGATCTTCTGAAGATCAAGAACATGAATGTGGACGGATTCAAAGTTGCAGAGATCCCGATCACTTATTATAAGAATACGAGCCTGGAAAAAGCCATTGAATATCTGTTCATCGAAGTAGACAGAGTCATCCGTGAGGGAGCGAATATCCTGATCCTGACAGACCGGGATGTAGATGAGTATCATGTAGCAATTCCGTCACTTCTGGCTGTATCGGGATTGCAGCAGCATCTAGTCCGCACAAAGAAGAGAACCTCTGTTGCCATGATCCTGGAAAGTGGGGAACCGAGAGAGGTCCATCATTTTGCAACCCTGCTGGGCTATGGAGCATGTGCGATCAACCCGTATCTGGCACATGAGTCCATCCGTCAGTTGATTGAGGCAAATCTGCTTCACAAAGATTATTACGCAGCGGTGGATGACTATAACTCTGCGGTGATCCATGGAATCATCAAGATCGCATCCAAGATGGGAATCTCAACGATCCAGTCTTATCAGGGAGCAAAGATCTTTGAGGCGATCGGTCTGAAGAGTGACTTTATCAATCGTTATTTTACCGATACAGTCAGCCGTGTCGGTGGAATCGGAATTGAGGAGATTGCAGAAGATTATACTGCATTCCATACAGAGGCCTTTGATCCGCTGGGACTTGCTGTAGATATGACACTGGACAGCGTCGGAAAGCATAAATATAAGAGCGGTGGAGAAGAACATCTTTACAATCCACAGACGATCCACATGCTTCAGCAGTCTACAAGAACCGGAAGTTATGATCTGTTCAAACAGTACACACAGATGGTGGATGAAGAGGGCGAAAAGATCAACCTGAGAGGCCAGCTTGAATTTAATTATCCGAAGAAGAGCGTTCCGATCGAAGAAGTGGAAAGCGTAGATTCCATCGTAACAAGATTTAAGACAGGAGCCATGTCCTACGGATCCATTTCCAAAGAAGCTCATGAGACCATGGCAATCGCCATGAACATGCTTCACGGAAAATCCAACTCCGGTGAAGGTGGAGAGGATATCGAGCGACTGGATACAAATAAATGCTCGGCCATCAAGCAGGTGGCTTCAGGACGTTTCGGAGTGACATCAAGATATCTTGTCAGTGCAAAAGAGATCCAGATCAAGATGGCACAGGGAGCAAAACCAGGAGAAGGTGGACATCTTCCGGGAGGAAAGGTATATCCGTGGATCGCAAAGACCCGTCATTCAACACCGGGAGTCAGTCTGATCTCACCACCACCGCACCATGATATCTACTCCATCGAAGACCTGGCACAGTTGATCTATGACTGTAAGAATGCAAATAAAAATGCAAGGATTTCAGTGAAGCTTGTATCAGAGGCAGGAGTCGGTACTGTGGCAGCCGGTGTTGCGAAAGCTGGTGCAGGAGTCATCCTGATCTCAGGTTATGACGGAGGAACCGGAGCTGCTCCGAGAAGCTCCATTCAGAATGCAGGACTTCCGTGGGAACTCGGACTTGCCGAGACGCATCAGACACTGATCCAGAATGGGCTGCGTGAGCGTGTCCGCATTGAGACAGACGGCAAGCTGATGAGCGGCCGTGATGTGGCGATCGCAGCAATGCTGGGAGCAGAAGAGTTCGGATTTGCCACAGCTCCGCTTGTAACGATGGGCTGTGTGATGATGAGAGTCTGCAACCTGGATACGTGTCCGGTGGGAGTTGCTACGCAGAACCCGGAACTGAGAAAGAGATTTACAGGAAAGCCGGAGTATGTAGTCAACTTCATGCGGTTTATTGCAGAAGAACTGAGAGAATATATGGCAAAGCTGGGTGTCCGCACAGTAGACGAACTGGTTGGACGTACCGATCTTTTGAAAGTGAAGGATGTACCGACTTCCCGTCGTGCGGCTATGCTGGATCTGAGCAGCGTGCTGTATAACCCATATGCAAAAGAAAAGAAAGGCATGATCTTCAATCCAAAGAAAGTTTACGATTTTGAACTTGGTAAGACCCTGGATGAAAAAGTGCTTGTAAAGCAGCTTCTTCCGGCACTTGAGCGGGGAGAAAAGAGAGGACTTGAAGTCGATGTCACGAATACAGACCGTGCATTCGGAACAATCTTCGGATCAGAGATCACGAGAAGATATCCTGAAGGACTGGAAGAAGACAGCTTCGTGATCCAGTGTAAAGGAGCAGGCGGTCAGAGCTTTGGTGCATTTATTCCGAAGGGACTGACTCTTGAACTGACCGGAGACAGCAACGATTATTTCGGAAAAGGTCTTTCCGGTGGTAAACTGGTCGTATGCCAGCCGAAGGGCGTGAAGTTCAAATCAGATGAGAATATCATCATCGGTAACGTTGCTTTATATGGAGCTACCAGTGGTAAAGTATTTGTCGGTGGTGTGGCAGGAGAAAGATTTGCAGTAAGAAACTCAGGAGTCAGAGCAGTGGTAGAAGGTGTCGGCGATCACGGCTGCGAGTACATGACCGGAGGATGTGTCGTTGTACTGGGACAGGTTGGAAAGAACTTTGCAGCAGGAATGAGCGGCGGTATTGCTTATGTTCTTGACCTTGACAGCAGACTTTATCAGAAAGTCAACAAAGCGATGGTCAACATCGAGCGTGTGACCGATAAGTATGATGTGCAGGAACTCAAAGGCATGATCCAGGAGCATGTAGCCTATACAAATTCAGAGGTCGGAAAGAAGATCCTTGATAACTTTAAAGAGTATCTTCCGAAGTTCAAGAAGATCATACCGGAAGATTATGAGAAAATGATGTCAACGATCATTCAGATGGAAGAAAAAGGTCTGAGCAGAGAAAAAGCAAAGATCGAGGCATTTAACCTGATTAAGAACGGAAGATAGGAGGCGTAGGAAGATGGGAAAACCGACAGGATTTATGGATTATAAAAGACAGGATAAAATAGCGGAGACACCACTTGAGAGAATACAGCATTTTAACGAGTTCCATACGCCGTTATCAAAGGAAGAACAGGAACTTCAGGGAGCACGCTGTATGGCGTGCGGAGTTCCATTCTGTCAGTCAGGAAAATTACTGGCAGGGATGGCAAGCGGATGTCCGCTCCACAATTTAGTACCGGAATGGAATGATCTGATTTATAACGGAAACTGGAAAGAAGCCTATCTGCGTCTGAAGAAGACAAATAATTTCCCGGAGTTCACCTCCCGTGTATGTCCGGCACTGTGTGAGAATGCCTGCACCTGTGGACTGAACCAGGAGGCAGTGGCATCAAAGAGCAATGAATATGCCATCATTGAAAATGCTTATGAGATGGGTTATGCCAAGGCAAATCCACCGAAAGTAAGAACCGGAAAGAAAGTTGCAGTGATCGGATCCGGTCCGTCCGGACTTGCTGCCGCAGATCTTCTGAATCAGAGAGGACATCAGGTGACGGTATTTGAACGGGAAGACAAGCCGGGCGGTCTGCTGCGGTATGGTATTCCGAATATGAAGCTGGAAAAGCAGATCATTGACCGCAAGATCGAGATCATGAAAGAGGAAGGAATTGAGTTTCGGACCGGATGTGATGTAGGAAAAGAAATCAAGCCGTCAGAGATCCTGAAAAATTATGACCGGGTTGTACTTGCATGTGGTGCATCCAATCCAAGAGATATCAAAGTACCGGGGCGGGATGCAGAAGGAATTTACTTTGCGGTAGATTTTCTGAAATCAACGACAAAAGCCTTATGGGCAAATGATATGCAGTTAAAGGATGGCACATATATTTCTGCAAAAGGAAAGAAGGTCATGGTCATCGGTGGTGGAGATACAGGAAATGACTGTGTTGGAACTTCCATCCGTCATGGAGCAAAAAGTGTGGTTCAGTTGGAAATGATGCCCAAGGCACCGGATCAGAGAGCTGCATCCAATCCATGGCCGGAATGGCCGAGAGTCTGCAAGACCGATTATGGCCAGCAGGAGGCAATCGCAGTTTTTGGTGCAGATCCGCGTGTGTATACCACAACGGTCAAAGAATTTATCAAGGATAAGAAAGGAAAGCTGTGTAAGGCTGTTCTTGTGAAACTTGAGAGTAAAAAAGACGAAAAGACCGGACGCATGAGAATGGAAGAAATTCCGGGAAGTGAATATACAGTGGCGGTGGATCTGGTTCTGATCGCAGCAGGATTCCTTGGAAGCCAGGATTATGTGACAAAAGCATTTGGTGTGGAAATCAATGAACGCACGAATGTAAAAACAGAGCCGGGCAGATATGCGACGAATGTAAAAAATGTGTTTACAGCAGGGGATATGCACCGGGGACAGTCACTTGTTGTGTGGGCGATCCGCGAGGGCCGCGAAGTTGCAAGAGAAATTGATGAAAGCCTGATGGGTTATACAAACCTGAATATACAGTAGGAAATTCCTCTGAAAAATATAACAGGAATCTTCTCTGAAAAAGATATCCGTAGAGAAATCTATGGGTATCTTTTTTCTTCCTGTGATATAATGAGCGTTAACAGATGAAAATAATTGATAGCAGGAGAGAACCATGGGAATCAGTCAGTATACATTTATAAAAAAAGAACGGAGAGCCGAGTGGGACAGAATACCGGAGCAGCATCGGCAGGAGGAGAGACTGCTTTTATGGCAGGGAGACCGTGGAAATGCAGCGGCGGAAGTGATCCTGGACGAAAAGGCAGAAGACCTGGAACTGATCGCAGATCCGGTGATGAATGAAAAAGGAAATTTGTCTGAAGGGATAGAGGTAAGAGCAGAATTTCAAAAATGGATCAGCACGTATACGGGAAGTAACTGGATCCCGGAGCCGAGGTCGTACCGTCTGCCGGAAGCACCGAAGGGAGACAAAAGCTATAGTGCGGATGTGATCTATGGTTCACAGATGGAGCGTGAAAAGCTGTTGGAGAAGAACGGAAGAATCATCCAGCCGATCTGGATCACGGTGTCAACGACTCAGGATGCAAAACCGGGGCTTTACAGTACAAAAATCCGGGTGAGAACAGAACAAGGTGGGGAGCAGAGCCTGAAGTTAAAGATCCGGGTGCTGGATCTTAAGCTGGACCAGGACAATGAGTATTATCTGAATCTGTGGCAGTATCCTTATGCCAGTGCGGCATATTATCAGGTTGAACCTTTTGGCAGGGAGCATCTTCAGATCATGAAACGGCAGATGCGGCCTTATATGGAGGCTGGTGGAAAAATCGGAACAGCTTCGATCGTGGAAGAACCGTGGTATCATCAGACATGGTGTGACTATCCGTCCATGGTCAGATGGAAAAGAGAAAATGGAAAATGGCAGTTTGAATACGGAGAGTTTGACCGGTGGACTGGGTTTTTGCTGAAAGAAGTAAAGGTGTCCTATATAGAGTGTTATTCTGTTGTTCCCTGGGGGAATGTGTTGCGATACAGGGAAGATGGAAAAGAAATAGAGAAGCAGGCAGAACCCGGAAGTGAGTTCTGGACTGAGGCGTGGAGTGCATTTTTACAGAGTTTTGTACAACATCTGGAAGAAAAAGGATGGTTTGACCGGATGATACTGGCGATGGATGAACGCCCGAAAGAAGAGATGGAGGCAGCTCTGAACCTGATCGCAACTTTCCCGGACAGGCACGGAAATTCCCTGAAAGTGGGCGGTGCGGTGGTGCATTATAATAAAGAAATGTGGGACAGACTATTTACGGTGACACCCCATCTGTCTGCACTGGCAAATGAGGAGATCCCGCAGGAGTTGTTCAGGGAGATTGTCCGCAGGCGGAGGCAGGAAGGAAAGCTGACAAGCATTTACAGTATGATCCATGATTATCCGGGCATCTTTTCCATGAGTGATCCGGGTGAAGCTGCATGGACAATCTGGTATATCGAGTCATGTGGTGCGGATGGATTTCTGAAATGGGCATATGATGCCTGGTGTAAAGATCCTCTGGAGGAAAATGTCCACTGCTATTTTGAAGCAGGGGATATGTTCTTGGTGTATCCCGGAGAAAGGCGGGAAAAAGAGCCGGATGTGCGGGTTTCACCGAGGTTCAGGATGCTGGAAGAAGCCATCCATGATGTAAGGAAACTGTGTCAGATGAAGAAAGTACCGGAATATGAAAAGAAGGCAGAACAGCTTTTGGACAGTGTCAGATGCTTTTATGGAAAAGGAAAAAGCAACGGAGTCGGAACAGCCGGATTTATGGAGGCAGATGAGCAGATAAAAAGAGAACTGGCAGAAGAAGTGGAACGGCTGCATCGGGCAGTCGGTATACTGTCCTGCCGGTATGCAGTGGATGAAGAACAACTGATGGAAAGGATCAGGCTGCCGAAAGAGGGAAGAGATGTGGTACGGATTCTGAAGATGACGGAGCAGGAATACCACAGATGGAAAGAATTATTTTATAAAAAAGAAGAAAAATTTTTTGAAATGCTTGCAGGAGAACAGGAAAAAGAAGGACTTCTTCTTTCTTTATATGTCCGTTTTGCAACGGATCTGTATAAAGAGTATGTAGAAAAAGAAATACCGGATGAAGTGTATGATGCGACATTTTCAGATTTTACAATCTGGTATCGGCATTGTGTAAAAGAAAGAAAAAAGATCGGACTTTGCGAGGAGCAGTGGCTGAAACTTCATTTGAAAATGAAATTATTCCGGCTTGGAAGACTTCAGTTTGAGCCGGATGAGGGGCAGAAAGTGATCCATGTCCATGTACCGGAAGGAGAATCTCTGAGCCGTGAAGGATGTGAAGCATCTTTTGCATGGGCGGACCGTTTTTTTGGTTCTTCCTATAAACTGTATGACTGCGAATCCTGGCTGCTTTCTCCGGCACTGAAAGAGCTGCTGGAGAAAGAAAGCGGAATCCTTCAGTTTCAGAATTGCTTTGAAATTCAGTCTGTGAATCTGGAAAACCGTCAGGCAGAGGAAAGGGTTTTTGGAAGAATACTGGAAGATCCGGAGGCATATCCTGAGAACACCAGTCTGCAAAAAGCATTGAAAAACTATTTGTCAGAAGGGAAAAAACCGGGAGTCGGATATGGGTGTCGGATAAGAAAAAAGATCTTTTGACCAAAAAATTAGATGTCGGGGTCAAAAGCCCCCGACTATGATACCTGCGGATTGTTACGCACTACGTGCCCCCACAATCCTACCCAACATTCGCATATCGTGGTGCTTACGCCCTACTTTTATGCTCATATTGGGGCAGGTCACAAGGTCATTCTACCACTGGTGTGCGAGCACACGTGGTGTCAGACCTTTTGCCCCTGGTATCAAAAATTAAAATATAGTATGATAAAAGACAATGCAAATAAAAGGAGCAGATGCCTATGTTACAGATAAAGAATGTCTGCAAAGAATACAGAACAGGGGGACTGGTGCAGAAAGCCCTGGATGATGTGAGCCTGAATTTAAGGGATAATGAATTTGTTGCCATTCTGGGTCCCAGTGGTTCCGGTAAGACAACCCTGCTTAATATCATTGGTGGGCTGGACCGGTATGACAGTGGAGATCTGATCATTAACGGGATTTCAACCCAAAAATATAAAGACAGAGACTGGGATTCCTATAGAAACCATACCATCGGATTCGTTTTTCAGAGTTATAATCTGATCCCGCATCAGAGTGTGCTGGCAAATGTAGAACTGGCACTGACAATCTCGGGAATCGGAAAGAGTGAACGAAGAAGACGTGCAACAGAAGCACTGGAAAAGGTGGGGCTTGGAAAGCAGCTCCATAAAAGACCAAGTCAGATGTCGGGCGGTCAGATGCAGAGAGTGGCGATCGCAAGGGCATTGGTCAATGATCCTGACATTTTACTGGCAGATGAGCCGACCGGAGCGTTGGACAGCGATACCAGTGTGCAGGTCATGGATCTGCTTCAGGAGGTGGCAAAAGACCGTCTGGTTGTGATGGTCACGCACAACCCGGAACTGGCAGAACAGTATGCCACCAGGATCGTGACCCTGCGTGACGGGAAGATCCGTTCCGATACGGATCCATATGAAGTGGATGAAACGCAGGCAGAACCACCGAAGCATAAAAATATGGGAAAGTCGTCGATGTCATTTCTGACGGCACTGGCACTGAGTTTTAATAATCTGAAGACCAAAAAAGCAAGGACACTTCTGACTGCTTTTGCAGGTTCCATCGGAATCATCGGGATTGCACTGATTCTTTCTCTGTCCAATGGAGTCAATGAATACATTCAGAATGTGGAAGAAGAGACTCTGTCAGAGTATCCTTTACAGATTCAGAGTACCGGATTTGATATCACTTCCATGATGGTCGGAAATGCATCTGAGATGGCAGCCGATGATGAAAAGGATACGGCAGACAATGAGGATGGAAAAGTCAAAGTCATGCAACTGGTAACCAATATGTTTTCGACGATGGATTCCAATGACCTGAAATCTTTAAAAGAATATCTTGATGAAGGAAAAAGCGGAATTGAAAAGTATACGAATGCCGTGGAATATTCCTATAGTGTAACGCCTCAGATCTTTAAAGAGGAGAAGGATGGTGTCCGTCAGGTACATCCGGATCAGTCTTTTTCTTCTCTGGGACTTGGATCATCGAGCAGTTCCAACAGTATCATGTCATCTATGATGAGTACGGATGTATTTTTTGAGATGCCTGAAACCAGAAGTCTCTACGAAAGTCAGTATGATGTGAAAGCAGGAAAATGGCCGGAAAAATATAATGAGTGTGTCCTGGTGCTTTCTTCTAATGGAAGTATCAGTGATTTTGTAGCATATACGCTGGGACTGAGAGATCCGCTGGAGCTGGATGAGATGATCCGGCAGTTTATGAATGAAGAGACGATTGATGTACCATCCGATTTTCAGGATTACAGTTACGATCAGATCGTGGGAACGACGTTTAAACTGGTGAACAGTTCTGACTTTTATGAATATGACAGTCAGTATAAGGTCTGGAAGGATAAAACAGATAATGCTTCTTATATGAAGAAACTGGTAGAAAATGGAGAGACGATTCGGATCGTTGGTGTAGTACAGCCCAGGGAAGGAGCAGCAGCTTCTTCCCTGAATCCGGGCATCTGCTATCCGGCATCACTGACCAGGTATGTGGCAGAGCAGGCAGCAGACAGTGAGATCGTAAAGCAGCAGCTTGCAGATGCAGGAGTTAATGTATTTACAAATAAGAAGTTCGGAGAGGAGGACGGAGAGAGCAGCTTTTCAGAAGATTCGCTTTTTACTGTAGATGAAGCAGCATTGCAAAAGGCATTTAAGATGGATGAGTCTGTACTTGCAGGACTTGGAACAGCATCGGATTTTTCAGGAGTCTTTACATCCGGTGGAAATGCACTGGATCTGTCAGGAATGATGGACAGTGGCAGCCTAGATCTGAATCTGGACGGACTGCCTGCAATGGATCTGCAAAAGCTGTTAAAAGGGATAAAAGTCGAGGTTTCATCGGATGGAATGCAGAAGTTATCTGCCAGTATGCTGGAAGGATATCAGGAGTATGCAAAGACGCATCCGGAGGCAGATTATTCCAATTTACAGGAAGATCTCAGAAATTATCTGCGTTCGGAAACTGCAAGAAAGATCCTTTCGGATAATCTGAAAGAGATTTTAAAAGCCAACGGAGAAGTCAAAGTCAGTGCAGAACAGATACAGGAACTGCTCCGAAATCTCATGTCGGGTTATCAGGAGTTCCTCATTAAAAATGGTTATACAGATCCTGCAAAATCTGATGAGTATCTGACAGAATATCTGCAGACAGCAGAAGCACAGAAGATCATTGCCGACTGGATGGAAAAGATCTATCCGTCGGACCGAGATTTTGAGATCAGCGATGCACAGCTTGAAAAACTGACAGATGAGCTGCTTAACGGTTATCTTGATTATGTAAAAGTGAATGGCCTGCCGGATCCGACAAAGCTGGGAGATCATATTCTTGAATATCTGAATACGGAGGACGGTCAGAAGCGGTTTTCTGAAGGACTGGTTGCAGCGGTCGATATGGATTCGCTGGAGCAGCAGCTCTCCAAAGCCATGGCTTCTTATATGGAACAGGCGATGGGGGCAATGTCAGAATCTGTGGCACAGGCGGTAGAGAAGCAGGTGCAGCAGTTGATGGGACAGATCACGAAAGCAATGGAAAATTCCATGCAGCAGGCAATGTCACAGCTCGGCACGAATCTGCAGAACGTGATGGAAAATGCAATCAGTATTGATGTGGATGCTTTTGCAGATGCATTTCAGATGAATGTAAGTGAGGAAGACTTAACGGAGTTGTTCTTATCTCTTGGATCAAAGCAGAGTGCATCTTATGATGGAAATTTACAGAAACTTGGCTATGCTGATTTTTCTGAACCATCCGGCATTAATATTTATCCAAAAGATTTTCAGAGTAAAGAACAGGTTGTAAAGATCCTGGATGATTACAACAGCCGGATGGAGGCAGACGGAAAAGAAGAGCAGGTCATCACATATACGGACGTAGTTGGAACGCTGATGTCTTCCGTGACAGATATTGTGGATATCATCAGTTACGTTCTGATTGCGTTTGTGGCAATCTCACTGGTCGTTTCTTCGATCATGATCGGTGTCATCACGTATATCAGTGTACTGGAGCGAAAAAAAGAAATCGGTATCCTCCGTGCCATCGGTGCGTCCAAAGGAAATGTATCGCAAGTCTTTAATGCTGAGACATTTATCATCGGATTTTGTGCGGGACTGATCGGAATTGGTCTGACGCTTCTGCTGCTGATTCCATGTAATGCGGTGATCCATCACTTGGCAGATACAACAGCGGTCAGGGCAGCACTTCCATTTGTCCCGGCAGCGGTTTTGATCCTTTTAAGTATCGGGCTTACTTTACTTGGAGGACTGATTCCTTCCAGAAAAGCAGCAAAGAGTGATCCGGTAACGGCATTAAGAACGGAGTGATAAAATGGAAAATTTGATTTTTAGTCTGAATGCGACTGTTCCTATTTTTCTCATGATGGTACTGGGAATGGTTTTTCGGAAAATTGGGTGGATGGATGTAGAATTTGCGGAAAAGATGAATAAATTTGTTTTTCTTGTTCCGCTTCCGGTGTTGCTTTTCAGTGACCTTGCAACGGTTGATTTTGAGGAAGTATGGAATATCCGGTTTGTGATCTTCTGCTTTATTGTTACATTTATCAGCATTGCGATTGTGTCAGGTATTTCATTTTTATGGAAAGACAGGACTATTCAGGGAGAGTTTATCCAGTCATCCTATCGGAGCAGTGCGGCACTGCTGGGAATTGCATTTATTCAGAATGTTTATGGAAATGCAGGAATGGCTCCGCTGATGATCATTGGAAGTGTCCCACTTTATAATGTGATGGCAGTGGTTGTATTGTCGTTCTTTCAACCGGAAAGAAAAGCACTGGATAAGGAAGTGTGGAAAAAAACTTTAAAAGGGATCGTGACAAATCCGATCATTATCGGAATCGTGGCAGGGCTGATCTGGTCAGCACTGAAGATCCCGATGCCGCAGATACTCAATAAGGCAGTGTCCAGTATCGGAGCTGTTGCGACACCAATGGGACTGATGGCGATGGGAGCAACCTTTGACTTTCAGAAAGCACTGGGAAAAGTAAGACCGGCTGTCACAGCAACATTTATTAAACTGGTCGGATTCGTCGCGATTTTTCTCCCGCTTGCAGCATATCTTGGATTCCGAAGGGAAGAACTGATCGCAATCCTGGTCATGCTTGGATCGGCGACGACTGTGAGCAGTTTCGTGATGGCAAAAAATATGGGACATGAAGGAGTGCTTTCTTCCAGCGTCGTCATGCTGACAACTCTGTTCAGTGCATTTACCCTGACCGGGTGGCTGTATCTTTTAAAAAGTCTGGCACTGATCTGAACAGACCGGACAGGATACAATGGATTTCATTTTTGAAAGCAGGAAAGGAGGATGTCCATGCTAAAGACATTATTAAAAGAAGTAAAAGAATATAAGAGAGTTTCCATAGTGACTCCTGTATTTATGATCGTGGAAGTCCTGATGGAGACGCTGATCCCGTTCCTGATGGCATCGATCATTGATGAAGGGGTCAATGCAGGAAATATGCAGCATATTTACAAAGTAGGAGGCATTATGGTCGTTGCCGCCGCAGTCGGATTATTTGCAGGACTGGCAGGCGGAAGGTTTGGAGCAAAGGCTTCTGCAGGATTTGCAAAAAATCTGCGTGAGGCAATGTTCAACCATATCCAGAGTTTTTCTTTTGCCAATATCGATCATTTCAGTACGGCAGGACTGGTAACCCGTATGACAACTGATGTGACGAATGTACAGAATGCGTACATGATGACACTGCGTATGTTCACGCGTGCCCCTGCCAGTATGATCTGTGCCATGGTGATGGCATTTGCGATCAATGCAAGACTTGCAAGCATCTATCTTGTTGCAGTCATTATATTAGGTACGATCCTTTTCTTTATTATCCGTCATGCAACGGCGTATTTTCGGCAGGCATTTCCGAAATATGATGACCTGAATGCATCGGTACAGGAGAATGTCTCTGCGATCCGTGTCGTGAAGGCTTATGTAAGAGAGGAGCAGGAGACAAGTAAGTTTCAGAAAGCAAGTGAAAATATTTACAGGATTTTTGTAAAGGCAGAACGAAATGTTATTTTTAATGCACCGCTGATGATGACAACGGTTTATACCTGTATTATCCTGATTAGCTGGCTGGGAGCAAAAATGATCATAAGTAGTACGCTGACGACCGGGGAACTGATGAGTCTGCTGGCATACTGTATGAATATTCTGAGCAGTCTGATGATGCTGTCCATGGTATTTGTCATGATCTCTATGAGTACAGCCAGTATGCAGCGAATTTCAGAAGTACTGAATGAAGAGAGTGACCTTCATAATCCGGCAGATCCTGTCTTTGAAGTAAAAGATGGAAGAATCGAATTTAAAAATGTAGAATTTGCTTATAAAAAGGACAGCAAAGAGCCGGTACTGACCGATATCAATCTGAAGATCCGTTCAGGAGAGACAATTGGGATCATCGGGGGAACAGGAAGTGCAAAGACCAGTCTGGTCAATCTGGTCAGTCGTCTGTATGATGTGACAAAGGGAGAAGTTCTTGTCGGTGGCAGAAATGTCAGAGAATATGACATGGAATCTCTGAGAAACCAAGTAGCAGTTGTACTTCAGAAGAATGTTCTTTTCTCCGGCACGATTCTGGAAAATCTGCGGTGGGGAAATAAAAATGCCACAGATGAAGAGTGCATAGAAGCGTGTAAACTGGCATGTGCAGATGAATTTA
Organism: [Ruminococcus] lactaris ATCC 29176; assembly: GCF_025152405.1. Taxonomy (NCBI): domain Bacteria; kingdom Bacillati; phylum Bacillota; class Clostridia; order Lachnospirales; family Lachnospiraceae; genus Mediterraneibacter; species [Ruminococcus] lactaris. Next base: position 1,859,737 of record NZ_CP102292.1, on the reverse strand, counting down.
TTGAACGATTTCCAAAGAAATATGAGACGTACATCGAACAGGGTGGAACTAATGTATCCGGTGGACAGAAGCAGAGACTCTGTATTGCCAGGGCAATTCTGAAAAAGCCGAAGATCCTGATCCTGGATGACAGTACCAGTGCGGTAGATACAGCTACAGATGCAAAAATCCGCAGAGCGTTCAGAAAAGAGGTTCCTGATACAACCAAGCTGATCATCGCCCAGCGTGTCTCCAGTGTGCAGGATGCAGACCGTATCATTGTGATGGATGAAGGCAGGATCAATGGATTTGGAACGCATGAAGAATTGCTGGAGACGAACGAAATCTACCGGGAAGTTTATGAGTCTCAGACGCAGGGCGGCGGTGATTTTGATGAAAAGGCAGGTGAATAAAATGGCAGGAACAATGAGGAAAACTCCCCGTGGAGCAAAGGGAAAAGTGGAAAACCCGGGAAAACTTTTTGTACGGCTGATGAAATATGTATTTAAAGATTACCTGTGGCAGTGTATTCTGGTTTTTGTTCTGATCCTGACAGGAGTTATCGCAAATGTACAGGGTACGATGTTTACCAAAAATCTGATCGATGATTATATTACTCCGTTCCTTCTGACGGATTCACCGGATTTTGGACCTTTAGCCCAGGCAATCGGCAGGGTAGCGGTCTTTTATGCAGTGGGTGTGATAGCAACCTATCTGTATAACCGGATCATGGTCAATGTGACGCAGGGAACTCTGAGGAATCTGAGAAATGAATTATTTGAACATATGGAAACGCTGCCGATCAAATATTTTGATACCCACGCTCACGGAGATATCATGTCTGTATATACGAATGATATTGATACACTGCGACAGATGATCAGTCAGAGTATTCCGCAGATCATCAACAGCGGGATCACGATCATCAGTGTTTTTATCAGTATGCTGATCCTGAATATCCCGCTGACGGTGGTTACGATGGTCATGGTGGCAGTCATGGTTTTATGCACGAAGGCATCAGCAGGACGGAGCGGAAGATACTTCCTGGAACAGCAGGTGAATCTGGGAAAAGTCAATGGATTTATCGAGGAAATGATGAACGGGCAGAAAGTCGTTAAAGTTTTCTGTCATGAGGAAGAAAATAAAGCCGATTTCAAAAAGCTGAATGATGACTTGTTTGTCAGTGCGGATCGTGCCAATACTTTTTCCAATTTTTTAGGACCGATCAATGCACAGCTTGGAAATATCAGTTATGTCTTATGTGCGATCGTCGGTGGAGGTCTTGCATTGAACGGAGTCGGTGGCTTTACATTAGGTGGTCTGGCAAGTTTTCTGACTTTTAATAAAAGCTTCAGTATGCCGATCAATCAGGTCAGCATGCAGTTAAATGCGATCGTCATGGCAATGGCGGGTGCAGAAAGAATTTTCCGGCTGCTGGATGAAAAGCAGGAAGTAGATGAAGGATATGTCACTCTGGTACGTGCAAAAGAAGTGGATGGAAAGCTGACAGAGTGTAAAGAAAGAACCGGACGCTGGGCGTGGAAACATGTGCATCAGGCAGATGGTTCAGTGGATTATATTGAACTGAAAGGAAATGTTGTCTTTGACGGAGTTGACTTTGGATATAATGATGATAAGATCGTTCTGCATGATGTCAGGTTATATGCTGAGCCGGGCCAGAAGATCGCATTCGTCGGATCGACCGGAGCCGGAAAGACAACCATTACGAATCTGATCAACCGGTTCTATGATATCCAGGATGGTAAAATCCGCTATGATGGCATCAATATTAATAAGATTAAAAAGGCAGATCTGCGGCGTTCCCTGGGGATCGTTCTGCAGGATACGCATCTTTTTACCGGAACAGTCCGGGAAAATATCCGGTTCGGAAAGCTGGATGCAACAGATGAAGAAATCGTGGCGGCAGCAAAGCTTGCCAATGCAGACGGATTTATCCGCAGGCTTCCGGATGGATATGATACCGTACTGACCGGAGACGGTGCGAATTTAAGCCAGGGACAGCGTCAGCTTCTTGCGATAGCAAGGGCAGCAGTGGCAGATCCACCGGTTCTGATCCTGGATGAAGCGACAAGCTCGATCGATACAAGAACAGAGCGGATTATTCAGGAAAGTATGGACCGTCTGATGAAAGGAAGGACAACGTTTGTGATCGCACATCGCCTTTCTACTGTCAGAAACTCAGATTGTATCATGGTTCTGGAACAGGGAAGAATCATAGAGCGTGGAACGCATGAACAGTTGATCGAAGAAAAAGGCAGGTATTATCAGTTGTATACCGGAAATGCGATCAGTGCATAAAAAGTGCCGGGAACAGAGAAAAAAGTATCCGCATAAAAAAGAAGAAAAGAATGAAAAAGAATCCTTCAGAGCGAGGTCATGAGTGAAGACACTGCTTTAAAGGATTCTTTTTTGCTGTCAGGCATCCGCAAAAATAGACACGCTGGATTCTTCAATCAGTACTAGTACATCGTTTTCGAAATAACTATACCACTAACTTGTCTGCAAATCCGATTGCACAGGCATAAAAGCCTCGGCGTAGCCCGCTACGCCTACATTTTTATACCTGCACACTCGAATCTGCATCCTGCGTGATTGGTATAGTTATTTACGAAACGATGTACTAGGAGATGAATACAGCCAGCTTTTTCTGCTCCCAGCTAATGACAGGACCAAGGAAAAATGCAATCGCAAATGTGACCGGACCGACATTTCCACCGGCGATCCATCCCAGAAGAAGAAAAGATGTATCCCATGCGATACGGACGTATTTAAATGGAACGTGCGGTACTTTCTTTGCAAGAATAAATGAAATTGCATCGTACGGTGATGTACCAAGAGCAGCAGTCATATACATGGCGGCTCCGAAAATAAATACAATCAGTGCAGGCAGCAGGATACAGATGCGAACCGGCATGGATTCAAAGAAATGTGCGGGAAAGATTCTGCTGTAGATCCATCTGCAGGTATCGGAGATATATCCGATAAAGATCATATTTGCAATCGTTCCAAAACCGATCAGGCTTGTATCGGACAGGAAAATGATGATAAAAAGGATCAGATTGATCAGAAGCTGGGCTGTTCCAAATGTCAGTCCGACATGGGAGATTACTCCCTGCGTAAATGCCGAACATGGATCTGTACCGAAATGGATCTCGATCAGCCAGGAGAGTCCGAATCCCTGGATGAGAACTCCAAGTATGACCATGATCAGTCTGTTCTTGAATTTTTCAGGTCTTGCAAACCAGTTTAATTTTTTCATAGATACCTCCTCAAGATATAAAAAATAAAGTCACAAAAAATGCAGTAACAGCATATAGCTTATCGTTCCGGCAGCGATGGACAGGAACATATTCCGTTTCCATATATGTAAAAGTGTTGTTATCAGAATGGAAACTGCTTCAGGAAGTCCGTGCGTTCCATGGAGAACATCTACATTCCGCAGGCAGTAGATGATGAGCATTCCAAAGACGGCAGAAGGAAGATATTTCCCAATATATTGTATAAATTCCGGTGTCTTTCGATTTTCACTGAAAATGATAAAAGGAAGGAAACGGGTCGTCATTGTTCCGAGAATACAGAGTCCGATGGTGATGATCTGCTGGGTAAGTGTCATGGGTTATCAGCCTCCTTTTTTTCAAGTTTCTTTCTTAATATAGCAAGAAAGATCAGGATCAGGAGCATGGTCGGGATCATAAAGGCATCTGCACCGAAAAGGATCAGGCACAGAGCAGTAACGGTAAGTCCGAGGACAGAAGCTGTATGATCCTTTTCCTTGAACCATTGCTCCAGAAAGATCACGACGAACATTGCTGTCATCACAAAGCTGATTCCATTGGTATCAAATTTGAGTAAAGAACCGAGCAAAGCTCCCAGAGTTGCTGAAATACCCCAGTAAAGCTGGTCTAAAAGTGTCACAAAGAACATGAACCATCCCCGGTCAATGTCTTCCGGAATGTCAGCCGTATAATTGACAGAAAATGTCTCGTCGCACATTCCGAAGATCAGATAATATTTTTCACAACCCATTCCCTTAAATTTGTCCAGCATGGAAATCCCGTAAAAAAGATGGCGTGCCTGGATCAGTAATGCCATGATCAATACCTGTACCGGGGCAAATGGACTTAGCAGCATCTCGACAGCGACAAACTCCAAAGAGCCACCGTAGATCAGAAAACTCATGCAAAGAGGGTAGACAAAAGAAAACCCGGATGCATTCATGTAGATTCCATAAGCCATTCCGAGAAAACTGAACCCGGCTAAAATAGGGAGAGTATAAGGAAAAGCGGCTTTGAAAGCTTTGCGTTTCATAAATCCTCCTTGAAATCATTTCCAACATACGATAAAATTTTTAACAGATGCAAGTATAGCATTAACGACAAAAAATTACAATCATCAGAAAAAGAGGCAGGTATACCAGAAGAAAGGACGGGTATACAGAAAAAGCAGGTGGAACTATGACATTGCAACAATTAAAATATGTCTGCATGGTAGCAGAAACAGGGAAGATCACTGAAGCAGCAAAAAAATTATATATTTCCCAGCCGAGTCTGACAAATGCCATCCATGAGCTGGAAAAAGAGATGAATGTGGTTATTTTTAACCGGACGAATAAGGGCATCAGCCTCTCAGCAGAGGGGGAAATCTTTCTGGGGTATGCCAGACAGGTTCTGGAACAGGCAGCAGTACTGGAGGACAAATATAAAGGAGGACACGGGGAAAAGAAAAAGTTCTGCGTGTCGACGCAGCATTATTCTTTTGCGGTAAATGCGTTTGTAGATCTGATCAAAAGGTATGGTCAGGATGAGTATGATTTCAGCATCCGGGAAACGCAGACTTATGAGATCATTGAAGATGTGGCGAGAATGAGAAGTGAGATTGGTCTTCTCTTTTTAAATGATTTTAATGAGACGGTACTCCGCAAGATTCTGAAATCCAACGGACTGGAGTTTCATCTTCTCTTTGTGGCGAGGCCGCATGTCTTTATCAGCAGACGGCATCCGCTGGCAGACAGGGAAGTCATTACCAATGAAGAACTGGAAGATTATCCATATTTGTCCTTTGAACAGGGGGAACATAATTCCTTTTATTTTTCCGAGGAAGTTTTTTCGGTTTCAGAGCGAAAGAAAAATATCAGAGTCAGAGACAGGGCAACACTTTTCAATCTTTTGATCGGGCTGAATGGCTATACTGTATGCAGCGGTGTCATTGATGAAAATTTAAATGGGAAAGATATCATTGCAGTACCGCTGGCAGATGAGAATGAAATGAAGATCGGATATATCGTGCATCAGAAAAACCGCATAAGCAGACTTGGAACTACCTATTTAAAGGCACTGGAAAAGTATCTGGATCCCAAAGAAGAACCGGGAAGGGAATGTCTGCATATGCGGCAGGAATAAGTAAGAAGATGTCGGGGTCAAAAGCCCCCGACTATGATACCTACGGATTGTTACGCACTACGTGCTCCCACAATCCTACCCAAGATTCGCATATCGTGGTGCTTACGCCCCACTTTTATGCTCATATTGGGGCGGGTCACAAGGTCATTCTACCACTAGTGTGCGAGCACACGTGGTGTCAGACCTTTTGACCCTGGTATCATTAAGAATATTACTGCATATGCAGAGGGAACGATTAAAAATGCTCTGGCATATGCAGAGAAAAGTCACGGTCAGTTCCGTTTCTTCAGATTTAACTGGTACAGATAAAAGATTCCGCCAAATAATCCAAAGATCAGGCCACTGTAACCGCCAAAGCAGATGAAAAGTGTAAGTTTGCTTTCCATATTAAAAGGTAGGATCAGATCAGCCAGTCCGCCGACAAGGAGTCCGGCAAGCATCCATCCAAGAGTCATAACAGTAAGGTAAATAGCAGATGTATGTGCTACAGTATGATTCTGATTCAGTTTTTTCCATAATTTTTTGTACATGACAGTTCCCTCTTTTCTATCTATGAGAAATCTTTTTTTTCTATCTGAGATCAGTATAGAAAAAGGATGTAAAGAAGAATGGGTGGAAAATGAAAAATTTATGTAAAATAAAAGTCGGAAAAAGGCAGAAATTTGAGTATGAGGCTTGAATCCTGGCAGGTTTAATGATAGGCTAGTGTTCTGACTATATTGATAAGTTATGGAGGAACTTCCCATGGAGAAAGTCTCAAAAAAGAAGGGTAAAGAGGAGAAGCCGGATGTAAGAGGAAAATTTTCAGGGCGTATAGGATATGTTCTGGCAGTGGCAGGCTCAGCAGTCGGCCTTGGAAATATCTGGCGTTTCCCTTATCTCGCAGCAAAGTATGGTGGCGGTATGTTTTTGCTGGTTTATCTGATCCTGATGCTGACGTTCGGATATGTCATGATCATGTCGGAAACGACACTGGGGCGGATGACAAAGAAAAGTCCGGTTGGTGCTTTTGGCACTTTTGGAAAAAAGAAATTTTTAAAATTCGGTGGATGGATCAATGCAGTGATCCCAATGCTGATCGTTCCATATTATAGTGTGATCGGTGGCTGGGTGCTGAAATACCTTTTTGAATATCTGCGTGGAAATTCGGAGACACTGGCAAAGGACGGATATTTTACAGAGTTTATCACTTCTTCCGGGAAAGTGGAATTCTGGTTCTTTGTATTTGCGGTGCTTGTATTTGCAGTTATTCTGGCAGGGGTGAAAAATGGAGTTGAGAGAGTCTCCAGGGTGATGATGCCCATGATGATCGTGCTGGCAGTTGTGGTTGCAGTTTATTCGGTTACAAGACCGGGAGCAGTGGAAGGAATCAAGTATTTTCTGATCCCGAATCTGGAACATTTCTCTATGATGACAGTTGTGGCAGCCATGGGTCAGATGTTCTATTCTCTTTCCATCGCCATGGGAATCCTGTATACTTATGGCTCTTATATTGGAAAAGAAGTGGACATTGAGAAAAGTACAACCCAGGTGGAGGTTTTTGATACAGGTGTGGCACTTCTTGCAGGACTTATGATTATTCCGTCGGTGTTTGCTTTCTCAGGCGGAGATATGGAGACACTGCAGGCAGGCCCGTCATTGACATTTATTACATTGCCAAAAGTATTTTCAAGTATGGGAGTAGGAACTGTTGTTGGGATCGTCTTTTTCCTGATGTTCTTATTTGCGGCACTTACCAGTGCGATTTCCCTGCTGGAGACAAGCGTATCCACACTGGAAGATGAACTTCACTGGAAACGTTGGAAATGTTGTCTGCTGATGGCAGGAGTTATGCTGGTGATCGGAACAGCCTCATCAATGGGATATGGAGTCTGGGATTCAGTCAGAATCCTGGGAATGCAGTTCCTGGATTTCTTTGATTTCCTTACCAATTCGGTGATGATGCCGATTGCAGCACTGGCGACCTGTCTTTTGATCGTGAGGGTGGTTGGATTTGAGAAAATGGACAAAGAGATCGAGCTGTCTTCAGCATTTAAGCGGAAAAAATTGTATCACTTTTTCCTGAAATATCTTGCACCTCTCTGCATTCTTGTGATTTTGATCAGTTCCATCGCAAATGTGTTTGGATGGATATCAATGTAAGAAAAAAATCCTTGCAATGCGAGAAGTTTTATGCTATACTCCCATCTTTGACAGTTGGAAAGATAAAAATGGCTACAAACCCAGTAAACATGGGCTCTGTAGCCGTTTTTTATTTCGTAACGATATGTGCTATATTATGATTTTTTTGATTTAATCTGTTTCGTTTCTTTAATGATTGTTCGCATGGAGGCTTTTGTAATGAATTCATAATCCGTTCTAAAGCCGAATGTTTTGTGCAGAGAATCCGTTAATTCTGTTCTTGTGTAGGAAGGAATATAACCACTTGCTGTATTTAGTAGTGTCATTTGCATAGAACGTAATGTCCCAAGTATCTGACTGACCGTATAAGCATCTCCAAGTTTCTTTTCTAATAACCGATAAAGAAGAAGACTGATATAGCAAGTCATGAAATGAGCTTTTATTCGCTCCTCTCTTCGTACATAGACTGGTCTAGCTTCAAATTCGGTTTTCATAATTCTAAAGTTTTCTTCTATTTCCCAACGCTGTTTGTTAATCCGTATGATTTCAGAGACATCACCTTCCAGATTTGTAATAACAGCATAAAAACCATCATACATTTCTTCTTTTTGAATCTGTTCTTCATCGATATTGTATACTTGTTTATTAGCGATTTCCCCATCTGGCGTCACAGAAGTCTTCTTTACAAAACGCATTGGATCATTCTGATTTTTTCCTTTTCGTTTACGCCCAGGTGTGTTGATGATCTTTTCAGCATGTTCGATTTGGCGGTCACGAATTCTTCTTTGGTATGCTTTATATTTTGGAGAATAAGTAACAATCAGAGTTTCATCCATGTTTCCTGTAACCACGGGAACTTCTTTGTAATAAACAGTGTTATAAACTTCTTCATCAGTTTCATCAAGTGTACGCAGATCTATGAATTTTGTGCTACCGACTTTACGAAACTGCGTAGGGTTCAGAGCAATCTCACGATCTTCTTTCTTCATCTTTTTAAGAGAATGAGTGATGATGTATGCCCGGTTTCCAAGACTGTTAAATCTTCTGTTCGCAGCACTTCCAAGTCCGGAATCAGAACAATAGATGAATTCACTGCAGTTAAAGTCCTGGAGAATTTTTGATTCTAAAGGCTTTAAAGTTGTCTGTTCATTTTGATTTCCTGGATAAACATCAAAAGCAAGAGGAATACCATCAGCATCCATAAATAATCCCATAGTTACAATTGGATTCGGACGGTTTTCCTTACTTTTACCATAACGCTTAGAATCGCTTTCCTCTTCAATTTCGAAATAGTAGTTTGTGCAATCGTAATAGAGGATACGATTATTTCTTGGATAAAGGAAATTAGAATTCTTGTAAAGTTCACTTTGAATAAAATCCGATTCTTCTGCAATCACAGAAAGAGAGCGGTAAACATCCTGCAGACTGTATTTAGGTGGCTCTAACAGTGTTTGACAATAGTCATAGCTAGCCAGCTTGCTAGAAGGCGATAGGATTCGTGCATAAACTAAATCAGTCAGGATTGCTTGTAGATTATATTTATATTTGTGGCGTTCTTTGATTGTTCTACAAATCTTATCTATACGAAGTTGTGTACAAAGTTCTTGTAAAAAGAGATACCCAACATTGAAAGAACGGCGTTCATTCATCGGAATGCAAGCAGCTTTTGAAAACTCTACAGAAATCTTTCCAGTAGCTTCTTTATAGAGCTTTGTTTCTTTATCAGCCTGCTCTCTTGCCCATGCCATCATCTTATCTCTGTCACCATCGAATTGTTCTAAAAGTGTGTTATATTTTCCAAGTTTTTTATAAATACGAGATGAGGACTTACCATTTTCCTTGCGAAAAGAATGATAAATATACACATCTTTATTGTTTTCACTACCTGTAAGTGCAATATACATGATTAGAAAAAACTCCTTTTCTTTTATTATAACACACTATCACAAACAAGTACATATAAAAACGGAAAATTTGACATAAAAAAAGCAGGTTTTATAAGGCCTGCAAGGTATTTTTCTAATATTCAACTGTCAAACTCCCGGATGGATATCAATGTAAGAAAAAAATCCTTGCAATGCGAGAAGTTTTATGCTATACTACGAGCGTTGCGAAAAAGCACGTATGCGGATTCCTTTGAAGGTGCCTAAGGAGAATCGCAGGATTTACCCGGTTTCAGAGGAGCTGAAAGCATACGGAAGAAAAAAACCAAATGGAGGAAAGTAACATGAGCGTTATTTCAATGAAGCAGTTATTGGAAGCCGGTGTTCATTTTGGACATCAGACAAGAAGATGGAATCCTAAGATGGCTCCGTATATCTACACAGAAAGAAATGGTATCTATATCATCGACCTGCAGAAGTCTGTAGGAATGGTAGACGATGCATACAAGGCAGTATCTGATATTGCAGCAGATGGCGGAACAATCCTTTTCGTAGGAACAAAGAAGCAGGCACAGGATGCAATCAAGGCTGAGGCTGAGCGTTGCGGAATGTATTATGTAAATGAGAGATGGCTTGGAGGAATGCTTACAAACTTCAAGACAATCCAGAGCCGTATCAAACGTCTGAAAGACATCGAGGCTATGGCTGAAGACGGAACATTCGATGTACTTCCGAAAAAAGAAGTTATCGAGCTGAAAAAAGAATGGGATAAGCTGGAGAAGAACCTCGGCGGAATTAAAGATATGAAGAAGCTGCCAGATGCTATCTTCATCGTAGATCCGAAAAAGGAAAGAATCTGTGTACAGGAAGCACATACACTCGGAATCCCGCTGATCGGTATCTGTGATACAAACTGTGATCCGGAAGAACTGGATTATGTAATCCCGGGAAATGATGATGCAATCAGAGCTGTAAAACTGATCGTTTCCAAGATGGCAGACGCTGTGATCGAGGCAAATCAGGGAGCAGCAGAAGATGGTTATTACGAAGATGCTGATGTAGAAGCAGCAGAAGCTGAAGAGGCTGTAGAAGAGTAATATCAGTTCTTGATATGAAAAGAAATGCGTTGCTGTTTACAGTATTCTGTGACCAGCAACGAGAATGCTTCAGCCTGATCAACAGGTTGAGGCATTTTGTATATACTTTAGTATGCGGGAAAATCTGCAGGTAGGAGATTTTCTGTATAAAAGTTTTATAGAGACAAGCAACAGATAACTATGAATAATGGAGGAAAATTATCATGGCAATCACAGCAGGAATGGTAAAAGAGTTAAGAGAAATGACAGGTGCAGGAATGATGGACTGCAAAAAAGCACTCTCCGAGACAAATGGAGATATGGATGCAGCCGTTGAATTCCTGAGAAAGAACGGACAGGCTAAAGCTGAGAAGAAAGCTGGAAGAATTGCAGCAGAAGGTATCGTTAAGACTGTAGTTAAAGATGATAAAGTAGCAGCAATCGTAGAAGTAAACTCTGAGACAGACTTCGTTGCTAAGAACGATGAGTTCCAGGGATTTGTAGAAGCAGTAGTAAATCAGGTTGTAGATTCTGATGCAGCAGATATGGATGCATTCATGGCTGAGGCATGGGAAGCTGATACAACAAAGACTGTAAAAGATGCTCTCGTAGAGAAGATCGCAGTTATTGGTGAGAACCTTAATATCAGAAGATTTGAGAAAGTAACAGCAGAGAATGGTGTAGTTGTACCTTACATTCACGGTGGCGGACGTATCGGTGTTCTTGTAGTAGCTGATACAGATGTTGTTAATGATGAGATCAAAGCTGCACTGAAGAACGTAGCTATGCAGGTTGCAGCTATGTCTCCGAAATATGTTTCCCGTCAGGAAGTGGCTCAGGATTATCTTGATCATGAGAAAGAGATCCTTCTTGCACAGGCTAAGAAAGAGAACCCGGAGAAGCCGGATAATATCATCGAGAAGATGATCATCGGACGTCTGAACAAAGAGCTGAAAGAAATCTGCCTGCTTGATCAGGTATATGTTCAGGACAGCGACCTTACAGTAGCTAAGTATGTTGATAAGGTAGCAAAAGAGAACGGTGCAAATGTAACAGTAACGAAGTTCGTTCGTTTCGAGACAGGAGAAGGTCTTGAGAAAAAGGTTGACGATTTCGCAGCAGAAGTTGCAGCTCAGGCTGGAATGTAAGCCAAAAGTCGCAAATCAGATGAACGCATAATCTTACAGTTCGCATAAGAATTTGAACCGTATTATTATCATGTAAATCAACGAAAAACCTTGAATTTCCTATGAAAATGGGATGATTCAAGGTTTTTTTGCGTGTTGGGGAACAAATTTTGACTTATCGTAAATTATCGCTATTTATGCATGGAATTGGGTAAAAGTTGGGGAGTAGTGTAATTACCCAATATTTACCCAACTTTTGATGTATGATAGCGTAAGATTCCCCAACTTTTCATAAGCTATCGTGGAAAATAATAAATTGAAATATTAAAAAAGAGAGATTATAATGAGGACACAGATTTTCGATTATTTGCATAAAGAACCATTTAGTAGTAAAAAGGGGAATAGAATTGATTTTATATCATGTAACATTATTTAATAAGCCAACACAGGAAATACTGATTCCACGAATACCAGGAGATACTTCTATAGGGGAAGAAGTTAAAACAAATAGAATATGTTTGGCACCAAGTATTATTCAATGTTTGCGTGCATTGGAGATATATAAGTATTTTCAAGAAGATACGCTAGATGTTAAAGTTTATAAGATAGTCGTTGATGAAAATGATGAACAGTTAATTTCATGGGAACAGTTATATTTAAATGGTTTGGTTGATGATGCTGCACTTACACATGAATATTGGTATAAAAGTAAGCTTATTCCAGTAGAATATAATGAATATAGAATTAGTGAATGTGTAAAAAAGAGGTATATTATTATTCCCTCAAAAGAGAAAATGCGGATAAAAGAAATCATAGAAACAATGGGAGTATGTTTTGATAGACTGGAGAAATATAATGCATTTCAAATTATGAATGAATGGCTTCCACGACAATCAGAAACATTTCAAGAGCAAGTAAAAAAGAAATTAACACATAAAGTTGAAGAATATACAGAAGGGTCTGCTGAAATTTATAAGAAAATATTTGGAAATATTCCGGAACGTTTTCGTGAAGAAAAAGATTTTCGAGAAATTGAATATCTTGAAAAATGTAAAATAGAATATATTACATAGCCGATTGATTCAAATGGAAAGTCAGTCGGCTTTTTTCATGCTCATTTTTATACATAGCCAGTTTCGTAAAACAGATTGGCTATTAAATTTTTCGAGGAAGGAGGAATCCACATGACCAAGTGTAAAGTAATCGCCCTTGCAAATCAGAAGGGAGGAACAGCTAAGACCACAACAACATTGAATCTGGGAATAAGACAGTTACAGTGACAGACCATGTCAAGCAGTCCTATGTCAGAACAAAAGAAAATATCATGCAATCGACGGAGAAATCTAGTGATAGAGAGAATAATCCGGTAGGTTATGCAGAAGATGTGGCCAGCGAGTATGCTGACCGCATCTTTCACGAAACAGGGCATCAGGTACGCAGACAGGCAGAAAAGCTTATTGAACGGAAGAAAGGGAAAGCTTCTGTTTCTTCGGCAGGCGAAGAAACTGTTTACCAGCCGAAAGAACAAATGCGACCAGTACCGCCTTCAGGCGAAGAAAAGGCACAGGAGCAGGGAAAAGAACTTGCTGTCAAAAAAATCAAGACCATTGAACGGGATAAAAGAACCATCAAGACCGGGAGAACTTCGGAACAGGTTGTAAAGAATACCGGAAAAGGTACCATTAAGATAAGAATAACAAAAGAAGAGGGTGTCACATAATCATTACTTTGATGATTTGGTGGCACTCTCTAAAAAATGAATTTTATGACATTATGGATATCAGAACTTGTTCCTTATTTTTCGGTACTCTCTGGGTGAATACCCTTTCAGCTTGTGAAAAAGCCGACTGAAATAAAGCTGGTTATCATATCCGACAATCTTAGAAATCTCATTGATGGAATAAGTTGTTGTTTCAAGTAACATCTGAGCATTGTTGATCCGGATTCCCACAATGAATTGCATTGGTGTAGAACCGGTATATTTTTTGAAATTTCGGATAAACCAGCTGACACTCATGCCTCGTGAGGCAGCATAATCATCAATATTGATATTTTGATTGTAGTTTTCACTGAAAAAGGTAACAGCATTATCCATCTCATGATCAAGATATTCATTTTTTAATATGTGCTCTCTTGTCAGTTCCCGGTGGAAACTAATCAGAAGATGACGCAGCAAAAGGACAAGCATTTCCTCATAATTCTCTTGACAGCGTTGGAGCTCGATAATGATACGTTTGAAAATTTGTTCATATTCATTAGATGTACCCACTTGAAAGACACGTTCTTTATCTGGAAACCCATATTGACGTAAGATATTTTTTACATTGCTTCCTGTGAAATGAATCCAGTATACTTCTGTCTTATCTTCTCCGTAATATTCATATTTTTGGAGTTCTTTTGGTCTGTACAGTACAATGTTACCAGCTGGAACAATCGTTTCGTCATCTACATTATCAAAATGAAAATGCCCACAACCAGCAGTGATATATATAATCTGATAATCCAGACGACCCCTTGGACGGTAGGTAGGAAGTTTGGGATGTCTGGAAAGACGGTAGGTACCACAGCTACCTACAACCAGTGGGCGACTTTTGTCTTTGAAATCCATATGGGAGTGGTTTAAATAACCGGTATTCATATACATATGGTAGCACCTCTTTTCCTTTTTGTTATTGTATCATTTAGTGCATATTTTGTCTAATCCAATTCATAGACATGTTTTGCGGATTAGGATAAGCTATATATAGCAAAACAGAGAAGCGTAAACATAAAAGTAAAAGACAAGGTTTGCTGTGGAAAAACAAAGTGCAAAAAAATGTATATGTATTAAAGGAGAGTTATTTATGATTGTACCACGTTATTATGAGGATTTAAGAGTACTGCATGAAAACACAATGCCAGCCAGAGCCTATTTTATTCCGGCATCCAAAAGAATGGATAACCTGATGGAGCACAGGGAAGAGTCAGACCGAATGCAGTTATTGAACGGAACTTGGAAGTTCCAGTATTTTAACAGTATCTATGATGTTCAGGAACCCTTCTTTGAGAAAGATTATGATACAGAAAATTTTGATGAGATTCAGGTTCCGAGTGTATGGCAGATGGCAGGATATGACACACATCAGTATACAAACATCAGGTATCCGTTCCCATTTGATCCACCGTATGTACCACAGGATATTCCATGTGGAACATATGCACATACCTTTGTTTATCACAAAGATGAAAATGCACCAAAAGCTTTCTTGAATTTTGAAGGAGTAGACAGTTGCTTTTATGTATGGATCAATGGCTCTTATGTAGGGTATAGCCAGGTTTCTCATATGACCAGTGAGTTTGATATCACCGACCTCCTTCGGGACGGAGAGAACAGCATAGCGGTTCTGGTCATGAAGTGGTGTGATGGTTCCTATTTGGAAGATCAGGACAAATTCCGTATGAGTGGTATTTTCCGGGATGTGTACATTTTGAAACGCCCAAAACAGGCAATCAGTGATTATCATATTAAAACAAGAATTGAGGATATGCTTGCGAAAGTAGAAATTGAAATGAAATTCTACTCTCCGTTAAATGTAAAAATTTCGATTGAAGATAGAAACGGAGCAGTTGTAGCACTAGGAAGTATTGCTGAAGAAGGAACAGCTGTATTAGAAATCGCAAGTCCGGAACTTTGGAATACAGAAAATCCATATCTATATAAACTGATTCTTGAAACAGAGAACGAAGTAATTGTAGATCACATTGCATTAAGAAAGATAGAGATTAAAGACCAGGTTATTTATTTAAATGGACAGAAGATTAAATTCCGTGGTGTCAATCGACATGATTCCGATCCGGTTACTGGATTTACAATCAGTCCGGAACAGATTACAACCGATCTTACGTTAATGAAGCAGCATAATTTTAATGCGATCCGTTCCAGCCACTATCCGAACGCACCATTTTTCTATGAAATGTGTGACAAGTATGGATTTATGGTAATAGATGAAGCAGATATTGAAGCTCATGGTCCATTTATGATCTACAGAAAAGAAGACACCGATTACAATCGATTCAAACGCTGGAATGAGAAGATTGCAGATGATCCGGTATGGGAAGAGGCAATCGTTGATCGAGTAAAACTCATGGTGGAACGTGACAAAAACCGTTTCTGTATTGTTATGTGGTCAATGGGAAATGAGAGTGCTTATGGCTGCAACTTTGAAAAAGCACTGGAATGGACAAAGAATTTTGATCCAGACCGTATCACACAATATGAGAGTGCAAGATATCGTAATTATGATGAAACATATGATTACAGCAATCTGGATGTGTACAGCCGGATGTACCCGGCACTTTCCGAAATTCAGGAATATCTGGATAAAGATGGAAGCAAACCCTTCCTTTTGGTAGAGTACTGTCACAGCATGGGAAACGGACCTGGAGATTTTGAAGATTACTTCCAGATGATTCAGGATAATGATAAAATGTGCGGCGGCTTTGTCTGGGAATGGTGTGACCATGCGATTGCTCATGGAACTGCTGAGAATGGAAAGACTATATATGCTTATGGGGGCGACCATGGCGAAGAAATTCATGATGGCAACTTCTGTATGGATGGATTAGTATATCCGGACAGAACGGTACATACAGGACTTTTGGAATACAAGAATGTTTATCGCCCGGCAAGGGTTATTTCCTATGACAAAGAAAGTGGAGAACTAATGCTTCATAACTACATGGATTTTGATGATTTGAAAGATTATGTGAAAATCAGTTATGAACTGACACAGGACGGTCTTGTAATCAGCAAAGGTAAACTTCCAGAAGTTTCAGTAGCACCACACAGTGAAGGAAAAACAAACCTTAAAATCAATGTGCCAGAGAATGGAAAATGTTATTTAAAACTTATTTACCATTTGAAAAAAGAATTACCATTATTGGATGAAGAACATATTCTTGGATTTGATGAAATTGAGGTAAGCAAAGATGATGCAAAATGTAAACTTGCAGAGAAATGGCTGCAAAAAACAGCAGTGGACTCTGAATTACAGGTAAATGAAAATGATACACAGATTCATATCAAGGGGCGTGAATTTGCTTATACCATAGACAAACGTACTGCACTCTTTACAGAGATGAAATTCGCAGGGCGGGAATACTTGAACCATCCGATGGAATTAAATATTTGGAGAGCTCCAACAGATAACGATATGTACATCAAGTCTGAATGGAAGAAAGCCCACTATGATAAAGCTTATACAAGAGCCTACACGACAGAGGTTGTGCAGGGAAAACATGGTGTGAAAATTACAAGCCATGCATCCGTTGTGGCAGAGACAGTACAGAAGATTCTTGATGTGATGATCACATGGAAAATAGAAGCTGCTGGAAAGATTGATGCAGATATTGAAGTAACAAAAGATGATGAATTCCCAGATTTGCCAAGATTTGGTGTGAGGATGTTCCTTGATAAAAAACTCTCAGCTGCAAGATACTTTGGAATGGGACCACAGGAAAGCTATTGTGACAAACATCAGGCTTCGAGCCACGGTTTGTATCAGGCAAATGTAGATGATTTGCATGAGGATTATATTCGCCCACAGGAAAATGGAAGCCATTATGATTGTGAATATGTAGAGCTTAACAACAGCCGATATGGAATTGTGGTATCTGCGGAAAATGCCTTCTCATTCAATGCTTCTTATTATACGCAGGAAGAACTTGAGAAGAAAACGCATAATTATGAACTGACAGAATCAGATAGTCTAGTATTTTGTGTTGACTATGCACTAAATGGCATTGGTTCTAATAGTTGTGGTCCAGTTGTATTGGAGCAGTACCGATTTGATGATGTATTATTCCGGTTTCAGTTTACACTGATACCGTATGTAAAGGGATAATAAAGTTTCATGTAACCCGTAAACAAGGAAAGAGAGTCTGATTGTAATGTAAAGTCCGGATATACAGAACAATCAGACAAAAACAGAGAAAAAACTAGAATTAGACATCATACTCTGTTAGACATCTTGAAATTCTAAGTGCGATGAAGATGAGGAGCAAAGAAATTCTATGGAAGAAAAAAAGTATTTGAAATGGTATAATAAAATTGGATACGGATCAGGTGATATTGCAGGTAATGTAGTCTATGCGTTCCTGACATCCTTCATGATGCCCTATCTGACAGACTCGGTAGGACTTGCTGCAGGTGTCGTAGGTACCCTGATTGCCGTATCAAAACTATTTGATGGTTTCACGGATATATTTTTTGGATCAATGATTGACAAAACACACAGTAAAATGGGAAAAGCGAAGCCATGGATGCTATACGGATATATTGGTTGTGCCATTACGCTGGTCTGCTGCTTTACAGTACCGGTCAGTTTGGGAACAACGGCTAAATATGCATGGTTCTTTATTTCATATACACTGTTAAATGGCGTGTTTTATACAGCAAACAATATTGCTTACTCAGCACTTACGTCACTGATTACAAAGAACAGCAAAGAGCGTGTGCAGATGGGATCTTACCGTTTTATTTTTGCATTTTCAACAAGTCTTCTGATTCAGGCGATTACAGTTGGATTTGTGGATAAATGTGGTGGAGATGCTGCGGCATGGAGAACGGTTGCTATTATCTATGCAATCATTGGTCTTGTCATAAATACGATTTCAGCACTTTCTGTTAAGGAACTTCCGGAGGAGGAACTTAATGAAGGAGAAGTAAAGAATGATAATGAAAAGTATGGAATGGTACAGGCATTCAAGCTTCTTGTCAAAAACAAATATTACATGATGATTTGTGGAACATATATTTTACAGCAGTTATATGGTGCCATGATTGGAGCTGGCATTTATTACATGACATGGGTACTGAAAAATAAGAATTTGTTTGGACAATTTGCATGGGCAGTAAATATTCCACTGATCATTGCCCTGATTTTCACACCGACATTAGTTGGTAAGTGGAAAGGTATGTATAAACTGAACTTAAGAGGTTATGTCTTAGCAGTCATCGGTAGAGCACTTGTTGTTGTTGCCGGATATATGGGTAGTGTTCCGCTGATGATGGCGTTTACAGCTCTTGCAGCCTTAGGTCAGGGACCATGGCAGGGAGATATGAATGCAGTTATCGCATCCTGCTCTGAATACACTTATCTTACACAGGGAAAGAGAATTGACGGAACGATGTACTCTTGTACTTCTCTTGGCGTAAAAATCGGTGGAGGTATTGGAACCGCTGTTGTTGGATGGCTGCTTGAGTTCAGTGGATATATCGGAACAAATGCAACTCAGCCGCAGTCTGCACTTGATATGATGCAGTTCATGTATCTTTGGCTTCCGTTAATCTTTGATGTATTGATTATGTTTGTACTTTCAAGAATGAATGTAGAAGATGCAAATAAAAAACTGAAAGCAGAAAAAGGAATTGCTGCAGATGAAGTAACAGATGCATCAGACATAAATTAGAATTGACAGGAGAAAGCGTTGTCTGGTCGTTGCTCGATGAGACAGTGCTTTTTTTCTATATATAAATTGATTGAATTTGCAGATATTTTGAAAATAAAAAAGGACTACTTCATTTTTGTGAAATGGCCTTAAGAAAATATTCAGTTTTCACAAAATAGTCCTTTTAGTATTTATACATGGTATGGATGCTCAAAATATTCAGCGTAGAATACTAAAAGGTTATTCAGATATTTTTTAAGATTGCTCATTTGCGATTCCTCCTTCCTTATTTACAAGTTGATTATAAGATAGGTGTAAAAGGATTGCTTGCCAAATCGAAAGAAGATATAGACAAATGTTGCAAAGGGGAGTATTTCATGCAGTTAAAATATGTTGACACAAAAGAGGAGATCATAGCAATAAATAGAAAGTCAAAACATATTGAACCACATCTTCATAATGCATTGGAGATCGTTTGTGTAACAAGTGGAGCATTAGAACTCGGTGTCGGACAGGAACTATATCATATGGATAAAGGAGATATAGGCTTTGTATTTCCAGATGTTATTCATCACTATCAGGTACTGACACCCGGTGTAAATAAAGCGACTTATCTGATTGCATCGCCATTTACGATTGCCAAATTTGCAGATATCATGCAATCCATGGCTCCTGAATACCCGATCATCAAAGCGGAAAATGTTGAACCGGAGGTATATAGGGTTATAAATGCGATTTTAGAGACAGAACAGTCGGATATTATTGTTGCACAGGCATATCTTCAAATTGTGTTGGCACGTTGCATAGGAAAATTAAATTTGGTAGAAAAGAGTAATGTGGGGAGCAACAATCTTATTTACCAGACAGTTTCCTATATATCAGCAAATTTTAAGAAGAAATTTTCGTTGGAAGAGATGGCAAAAGATCTGGGGGTGAGCAAATATGTTTTATCCAGACTCTTTTCCAAAACTTTCCATAGAAACTTTAATCAATATCTTAACGATGCAAGGCTGAACTATGCATGCCATCGTTTGGAAAATACGAGTGATTCTATTACAAACATTTGTCTGGATAGTGGATTTGAAAGTCAGAGAACGTTTAATCGAGTATTTAAAGAAAGATATAAAATATCACCGAGTGATTATCGGAGTACTTGTGTGAAAGATATGTTGTCATAAAAGGTTCTGTTGATAGAAATATTTACTTCGATTTCACAGTACTATGTATTTGATTTTATGTTCAAAAAAGCAAACCTATTAATGGGAAAGGCTTGGTTGCTTTAATTATGCACCAACGTTCTTCGGGACTTCCTTGCCGGAGGTTGTCGGTATCAAAGAAAATGATGATGGGACAGTAACATTAACGGTAGAGGCGGTGTGCGATATGGTTATTTGTAATGATGCGGTCATAACCCATGAACTGACTGTAAGGTTTGCGGAGGATGGCAGTTTTCAGTATTTAGGAAATGAAATATTGAATGATGGTATTACGAGTATACCGGATTACCAATACCGTATTCGCAAAGAGTAAGTTAAGAAAGAATGATTTGATAATAGTGGTGTTCTATAATAATCTTACATATGTAAGAAAAGAAAGGAGGAGAGGATGAAAAAACTGAAAATAGTTTGGATTTTAGCGGCAGCCATATTGATAGGAGGAGTTATTTCCCTTCCACTCATAAATAACCACACTGCTTACAAAGTGGAAAAAGCATTATGTGAAATTCCGCTACCAGAGGAAACAGAATTGATAGAGTCCTTATCACAGGCAGGGAAATTGACGGGTAATGGGAATGGAATGCAGTATTTCGGAGCAATCCTAATCAGAAGCGAATTGTCTTTGGAAGAACTGGATGCTTACTATTCAGATTATAGAAGGAATGAATGGGAATATTTGGTGGAAATTCAGAAAGGGCAGTCCATTGAGGTGATTGATCACGGAGGACTACAATTTTCGAAAGAAATAAAGGGTAGCGGTTATTACATTGTATATTCATGGGGAAGTGGAGATTCATTATTGCAAGAACTGGATATGCGTGGACATTAAAATAATGGAGGTAAAGTATATGATGAAACTTGATAATTTTGTAGGAATGATGACAGGACATTTTGATAATAATCAAAGTTGCAAAAGGAATGTTGCAGACTGGAAAATATCATATGAAGAAATTGCAAAAATAGTAGAATTGACCATAGACGAAGTTAAAACTTTGGACGAAAAAGTGATTGTTTAGCATAATGTGGTAAGGATATAGCAAAATCGCTTGGAGGGTACTGGTTGTTGTGAGTAGAATAATGGATGATATGCGACAAGAGGTAATGCATGAAGAGGCTGTTCGAATATCCAAAAGAATATTAGAACCAGATTCCCCAAATAAGAAAAAATGAAATTGAAATCAAGCAACAAATGCTCAAAATTATTCCCCAACTTAAAAATTTGGGGAACACTGGAAATCGTTAATTAGCCGGAAAGACAAATTTCTTGAAAATACTGATAAATACATAGCTGTATTATATATAGGTAGCAATACAGGCAGGAAGGTAAATTCAGAAGTTCGCAAATCAGGCTGGAATGTAATCGTTTAGCACAAACACGGCGTATATAAAAACTGTATATATTAACCAAAGAACTCTTGCATAATCCAATAAAATTGTTATAATTGACTTATTAGATATAGTAAGTATAGGAGGTTTTTGACGTGAAGCAGTTAAATGAAAAAGTTGCTATTGTAACAGGGGCAGGACAGGGAATTGGTAAAGGAATTGCCCTTTGTCTTGCAAAGAGAGGCGTAAAGATTGTTGCAACGGGTCGCCGTCTTGAACCGATTGAGCAGACAATCGCAGAAATTAAAGAACTTGGTGGAGATGGCTTTGCTATGAGCTGTGATTCCGCTGACAGAGCAAAAGTAGAAGAAGTTGTTAAAGCAACAGTCGATACATATGGAATAGTGGACGTTGTAGTGAATAATGCACAGGCAATCGTACCTTCTGCTCCGGTTGAGGAGACTACTTATGAAAATATGCTCAAAGCCTGGGAGAGCGGAGTGATCGGTTCTCTTAATTATATGCAGGCAGCATTCCCTTATATGAAAGAGCAGCATGAGGGAAGAATTATTAACTTTGCTTCGGCGACAGGTATGTTCGGTATAGCTGGTCAGTTAGCTTATGGCTCTAATAAAGAAGCATTAAGAGGTCTGACAAAGATCGCTGCAAAAGAATGGGGACAGTATGGAATTTGTGTCAATATCGTTCTTCCAGGTGCAGAATCACCGGCGGCTAAGGCCTGGGCTGCAAAATTTCCGGAGGAGTATGCAAAGCAGGTAAACTTGAATCCGATGAAGAGATTTGGTGATCCTGAAAATGATATTGCTCCTGTTATTGCATTTTTGGCAGGACCGGATTCGTGCTATTATTCAGGACAGAGTGTGATCGTAGATGGTGCGAATTCCATTATGCCATAGTCTGTTCTCCGGAATGGTTAGTATCAGGAGAAAAGCTCTGGCAGAGCCGATTATAATACGGTGAATTCTATGATAAAGAACGTGTAAGAAATAAATCCCATAGCCGGGGTGCAGACAACCGGCTATGGGATTTATTTATATACGCATGAAATCGATCTCATAAAAATATATTGCACTTATGCTTCGGAATAGGTATCCTATATTTATTGAAGTGGTGGTCAAAATATTTGTGAAGTACGATAGGAGAACTTGAGTAAAATGTATGAGATAATGAGTGCTGATGAGGCAATAAGGTTGATCCGGGATGGGGATTGTATTTGTGTAAATTCTTTCGTTGGGATTGAAAATCCGACAGAACTTCATGAAGCAATTTACCGCAGATACCAGAAAATGCAGTCACCAACGCATCTGACAATGATTTCCAGTGCAGGGTTTGGTGTTTGGGATGAAGAACATAATGCGGAAGGATACATAAGGGAAGGAGCAGTTGATAAGCTGATCTGTGGACATTTTGGAGCAATGCTCAGTACCAAGAAGCTGGTGCTGGAGGATCGGTTTGAGGCGTATAATCTTCCTCTTGGCTGTATTTCCCATGCAATCCGGGCACAGGCAGGAGGGCTTCCAGGAGCATTATCCAAAGTTGGACTGGATATTTTTGTAGATCCGAGAAGAGAGGGTCCGGGGATTAACCGTGTTTCGATTGACGATTCTCTTGTGAAACATGTCGAAGTAGATGGAGATGAATTTCTTTATTATAAACTGCCTAAGATCACGATCGCACTGATAAAAGGAACGGCAGCAGACCGGAAAGGGAATATCACCTTTGATGATATGTTTATGTCGGGAGATGCACTGTCAATCTGTCAGGCAGTAAAAGCGAACCGAGGTAAGGTGATTGTGCAGGTCGATCGTCTTGTTGATACGCCATCCCGTCCGAGAAATGCAATCATTCCAGGATGCCTCGTGGACGCAATTGTTGTAGCAGAACCGGAAGAAAAAAATGAAGCATATAAAGCATTAACCGGAAGTTTTGAAATTCCATATGAAGAGTGGAATCAGTGGAGTGAAAAGCTGGAACAGGTGTCTGCGAAGCAGCCAAAAAATACAACAGTAGCGAACATTATTGGCAAAAGAGCAGCAAAAGAACTGAGAGTCGATGACATTGTCAATATTGGAATCGGGATTCCGGAAATGGTTTCACGGTATGCAAGAAAAAGCGGTATGCTTGATATGGTGACACTGACGGTGGAATCCGGTGGAATCGGAGGATTCCCGGTTTCGGGTGAGGCATTTGGAGCAATGATCGGAGCGGCATCCGTTTATGATATGGCAAATCAGTTTGATCTTTATGACAATGGAGGTCTGGATGTTTGCTTTATGGGGGCGTTGGAAGTAGATAAAGAGGGAAATATTAACGCTCATAGAGGCCCTGGAGCATTTGCCGGAATAGGCGGATTTGCCAATATCACAGCAAAAACGCCAACCGTTGTATTCTGTCTGAGCTTTAATGCGAAAGGGCTAGAAGTTACGCAGAAAAAAGGTGTTGTAACAATTGAAAAGGAAGGTTCTGTTCCAAAGTTTGTAAATAAAGTAAAAAGTGTAAGTTTCTCCGCAAAACGTGCAATTTCAAATGGACAGAAAGTACTGTATGTGACAGAGAGGTGCGTATTCCGGCTGACACCAAAAGGGTTAAAGCTGATTGAAGTGTATCCGGGAATCGATATACAGAAAGATATTTTATCGCAGTTGCTGTTTGAAGTGGAAATATAGTAGAATGAAAAATCTTGATCTGGTATTTCAGGGAGTAGAAATCCGGTTCCATATGCAGATTTGAAATCAAAGAAATTTGTGGTGTCTGTTGTACTTTTTAACGATTTGAAGAAAAAAGTTGTATGAATTGTATGAAAAATATGAAAAATATAAAAAACATTGACAATTACACATTCGCGTGATAAGATAATCTTCGTCGCTGAGAACGGCACTGAAATCATAGAGCAACTTCTGATAAAGAGGAAGGCGTGGAAACGGACAGTCCCTGATCGAGAGGTAGTTCAATAGAATGATTCATAAGAGAAATTAATAACAACTTATAAGAATTGTTAAAAAGTGGTTGACAGAGAAGTTCGGATGTGATAACATAAATGAGCTGTCAGAGGGAAGCGATTGAGCAACTCACGAGCAGCAAAAGAAAATAAAAAAGTTCTTGACAAAGAGAAAAGCTTTTGATAAAATATAAAAGCTGTCGCTTGAAAAGAACAGCAAAAAGAACCTTGATAATTGAACAATAGACAACAATAACCCTTGAAAATTTCTTTAAGAGAAGATTTTCGAAAAGCGAAGACTGCACGAACAAAGCAGCAGTTTTGAAAGCTTGCTTTCAGAAAGCGATGCTTGTGAGTATTGGCGAAGCCACGAAAGCGAAAAACGAAGTTTTGAGCTTGAGGCAGTCGAGCGAACGGTTAAAAACCAAACAACAGTAAAAAGGGAAGAATTAGCTAGTATGTTGATTCTGAACTGGATACAAACACTTTTAACGAGAGTTTGATCCTGGCTCAGGATGAACGCTGGCGGCGTGCTTAACACATGCAAGTCGAGCGAAGCACTTAGGAAAGATTCTTCGGAGGATTTCCTATTTGACTGAGCGGCGGACGGGTGAGTAACGCGTGGGTAACCTGCCTCATACAGGGGGATAACAGTTAGAAATGACTGCTAATACCGCATAAGACCACAGCACCGCATGGTGCAGGGGTAAAAACTCCGGTGGTATGAGATGGACCCGCGTCTGATTAGTTAGTTGGTGGGGTAACGGCCTACCAAGGCGACGATCAGTAGCCGACCTGAGAGGGTGACCGGCCACATTGGGACTGAGACACGGCCCAAACTCCTACGGGAGGCAGCAGTGGGGAATATTGCACAATGGGGGAAACCCTGATGCAGCGACGCCGCGTGAGCGAAGAAGTATTTCGGTATGTAAAGCTCTATCAGCAGGGAAGAAAATGACGGTACCTGACTAAGAAGCCCCGGCTAACTACGTGCCAGCAGCCGCGGTAATACGTAGGGGGCAAGCGTTATCCGGATTTACTGGGTGTAAAGGGAGCGTAGACGGAGCAGCAAGTCTGATGTGAAAACCCGGGGCTCAACCCCGGGACTGCATTGGAAACTGTTGATCTGGAGTGCCGGAGAGGTAAGCGGAATTCCTAGTGTAGCGGTGAAATGCGTAGATATTAGGAGGAACACCAGTGGCGAAGGCGGCTTACTGGACGGTAACTGACGTTGAGGCTCGAAAGCGTGGGGAGCAAACAGGATTAGATACCCTGGTAGTCCACGCCGTAAACGATGACTACTAGGTGTCGGGTGGCAAAGCCATTCGGTGCCGCAGCCAACGCAATAAGTAGTCCACCTGGGGAGTACGTTCGCAAGAATGAAACTCAAAGGAATTGACGGGGACCCGCACAAGCGGTGGAGCATGTGGTTTAATTCGAAGCAACGCGAAGAACCTTACCTGCTCTTGACATCCCGGTGACGGCAGAGTAATGTCTGCTTTTCTTCGGAACACCGGTGACAGGTGGTGCATGGTTGTCGTCAGCTCGTGTCGTGAGATGTTGGGTTAAGTCCCGCAACGAGCGCAACCCCTATCTTCAGTAGCCAGCGGTAAGGCCGGGCACTCTGGAGAGACTGCCAGGGATAACCTGGAGGAAGGTGGGGATGACGTCAAATCATCATGCCCCTTATGAGCAGGGCTACACACGTGCTACAATGGCGTAAACAAAGGGAAGCGAACCCGCGAGGGTGGGCAAATCCCAAAAATAACGTCTCAGTTCGGATTGTAGTCTGCAACTCGACTACATGAAGCTGGAATCGCTAGTAATCGCGAATCAGAATGTCGCGGTGAATACGTTCCCGGGTCTTGTACACACCGCCCGTCACACCATGGGAGTCAGTAACGCCCGAAGTCAGTGACCCAACCGTAAGGAGGGAGCTGCCGAAGGTGGGACCGATAACTGGGGTGAAGTCGTAACAAGGTAGCCGTATCGGAAGGTGCGGCTGGATCACCTCCTTTCTAAGGAAGAAATGCTTTCTTTCGTCTGGAACAATCCAACTAAAACGGATGAAATATTTCCTTTCATTTGGAATAATCCAACGAGAACGGAAGAAAGAAGTAGAGGAATTTTACTGTTGTCTATTGTTGGGTTATCAAGTAACCTAAAGCTTTTGGTGGCGATGCGTTCAGGGGCAACACCCGTTCCCATCCCGAACACGATGGTAAAGACCTGAACGGCCGATGGTACTGCACTGGAGACGGTGTGGGAGAGTAGGTGGCCGCCAAATTTAAAAAGAAAAAGACAAGGTCTGACGGAAACTTCAGAAAACTAAGGTTCGAAAAAACCTCACCAAGAATTCTGAAGTACCAATCGACTAACGTGCGAAAAGACCGCACGAAGTCTTTAGGTATAGATACAGGCACAGATGAGCAACAACTTATCACCGCCAACCCAGTCAGCAGGGCAGTGCTGTTATGATAACTGGTTTCACCAGTGATTAGATATACAAAGAGATTTGTGTATGTAATGACTGATGAAAGTCGGTCAGGATGCGAAGCTCGCATCTTTATGTACCTTGAAAACTGCATATAGTGAAAATCAATAGATTAAGATAAATATCTAATCAAGACATCCGAGGTAATGTTAACAACATTAACTTAAGATCTGAAGAAAACAGATTCAAAAAAAATTGACTATCACCAACGCATGCAACGCTATGCATGTGTGGACATTATCCCATTCCCGTGGGATGAGGTCGAGTTGGTTATGCTGATAAGAGCGTATGGTGGATGCCTTGGCACTAAGAGCCGATGAAAGACGTGATAAGCTGCGAAAAGCTTCGGGGAGGGGCAAATACCCATTGATCCGGAGATTTCTGAATGGGGAAACCTACCTGAGCAAACCTCAGGTATCCTGACGCCAATCCATAACGTCAGGAAGGGAACCCGGTGAACTGAAACATCTAAGTAGCCGGAGGAAGAGAAAACAACATGTGATTCTGTGAGTAGCGGCGAGCGAAAACGGAAGAGCCCAAACCAGTGTGCGTGCATGCTGGGGTTCGGACCGCGGAATTGATTCAACAAGTTTAGCAGAACGGTTTTGGGAAAGCCGGCCAGAGAGGGTGAAAGCCCCGTAAGCGAAAGACGAGTTGACATGGCGGGATCCAGAGTACCACGAGACACGTGGAACCTTGTGGGAATATGCGGGGACCACCCCGTAAGGCTAAATACTACTTAGTGACCGATAGTGCATAGTACTGTGAAGGAAAGGTGAAAAGGACCCCGGGAGGGGAGTGAAAAAGAACCTGAAACCATATGTTTACAAGCTGTGGAAGAGCTTTATATGCTCAACCGCGTACTTTTTGTAGAACGGTCCGGCGAGTTACGCTGGCTGGCGAGGTTAAGCACTGAAGGTGTGGAGCCGAAGGGAAACCAAGTCTGAATAGGGCGAAGAGTCAGTCGGAGTAGACCCGAAACCGGGTGATCTATCCATGTCCAGGTTGAAGTTGCCGTAAAAGGCAATGGAGGACCGAACCCACATCCGTTGAAAAGGGTGGGGATGAGGTGTGGATAGGGGAGAAATTCCAATCGAACCCGGAGATAGCTGGTTCTCCTCGAAATAGCTTTAGGGCTAGCCTCATACGAGTCTTGCGGAGGTAGAGCACTGAATTCCTAAGGGGGCGTCAAAGCTTACTAAGGGATATCAAACTCCGAATGCCGTGTAGATGATGTATGGGAGTCAGACGATCCGAGATAAGTTGGGTGGTCAAAAGGGAAAGAGCCCAGACCAACAGCTAAGGCCCCAAAATGTGTGTTAAGTGGAAAAGGATGTGGGATTTCGAAGACAACTAGGATGTTGGCTCAGAAGCAGCCATCCATTCAAAGAGTGCGTAATAGCTCACTAGTCGAGAGGTCCTGCGCCGAAAATGTCCGGGGCTGAAACACACTGCCGAAGCTTTGGAATTGATGAATTTCAATTGGTAGAGGAGCATTCTTAAAGAGACGAAGCAGTACCGGAAGGAGCTGTGGATTTTTAAGAAGAGAGAATGCCGGAATGAGTAGCGAGAGGAAGGTGGGAATCCTTCCGGCCGAATATCTAAGGTTTCCAGAGTAAAGCTGATCTGCTCTGGGTAAGTCGGGGCCTAAGGCGAGGTCGAAAGACGTAGTCGATGGATAACAGGTTGAAATTCCTGTACTATCCTGTAACAGAACTGTGGGGACACAGGCAGAGAGCGTGAGCCGGGAATGGAAAGACCGGTACAAGCGAGGTAGGAGAAGAGCTGGCAAATCCGCTCTTCAATCTGAAGACGTGATGTGGACCGAAAAGAAGTAGGGAAGCACGTGAGCTGACTGTCAAGAAAAGCCGCTATTGTTTGCAGGATACCCGTACCGTAAACCGACACAGGTGGATGAGGAGAGAATCCTAAGGCCGACGGGAGAAGCATTGTTAAGGAACTCGGCAAAATGACTCCGTAACTTCGGGAGAAGGAGTGCCAGTAAGATGGCCGCAGAGAATTGGCCCAAGCAACTGTTTAGCAAAAACACAGGTCTATGCAAAACCGAAAGGTGAGGTATATGGGCTGACGCCTGCCCGGTGCTGGAAGGTTAAGGGGAGAGGTTAGCCGTAAGGCGAAGCTTTGAACTTAAGCCCCAGTAAACGGCGGCCGTAACTATAACGGTCCTAAGGTAGCGAAATTCCTTGTCGGGTAAGTTCCGACCCGCACGAAAGGCGTAATGATTTGGGCACTGTCTCAACAATGCACCCGGTGAAATTGAAATACCAGTGAAGATGCTGGTTACCTGCGCCAGGACGGAAAGACCCCATGGAGCTTTACTCCAGCTTGATACTGGGATTCGGTATTGTATGTACAGGATAGGTGGGAGGCTTTGAAGTGGTTACGCCAGTAGCCATGGAGCCGCTGTTGGGATACCACCCTTGCAGTACTGGGTTTCTAACCAGCAGCCGTGATCCGGCTGGGGGACAATGTCAGGTGGGGAGTTTGACTGGGGCGGTCGCCTCCGAAAGGGTATCGGAGGCGCTCAAAGGTTCCCTCAGAATGGTTGGAAACCATTCGAAGAGTGCAAAGGCAGAAGGGAGCTTGACTGCGACACCGACGGGTGGAGCAGGTACGAAAGTAGGACTTAGTGATCCGGTGGTATAAAGTGGGATTGCCATCGCTCAACGGATAAAAGCTACCCTGGGGATAACAGGCTTATCACTCCCAAGAGTTCACATCGACGGAGTGGTTTGGCACCTCGATGTCGGCTCATCGCATCCTGGGGCTGAAGTAGGTCCCAAGGGTTGGGCTGTTCGCCCATTAAAGCGGTACGCGAGCTGGGTTCAGAACGTCGTGAGACAGTTCGGTCCCTATCCGGCGTGGGCGTAAGATATTTGAGAGGAGCTGTCCTTAGTACGAGAGGACCGGGATGGACTGGCCGCTGGTGTATCTGTTGTCTTACCAAAGGCATAGCAGAGTAGCCAAGCCGGGAAGGGATAAACGCTGAAGGCATCTAAGCGTGAAGCCCCCCTCAAGATGAGATATCTCATAACGTCAAGTTAGTAAGACCCCTTGAAGACGACGAGGTAGATAGGGCAGAGGTGGAAGTGTGGTAACACATGGAGCTGACTGTTACTAATAGGTCGAGGGCATAACCAAAGCAGTGATAGGTAAATGGATGATGGTGTTGGTTTTAACTGTATGTAGTTTTGAAAGTATATAAATATAGAAGATAGTTTTGTAGGGAAGCAGTACTCTGGTGAGTATTGCTTTTTTGACGTTATCAGTGTTGCACTTCGGGGTAATGTTATGGATATGGCTGTCGGTGTTATCATAGGTGGAGCTTTTTCAGGAATTGTAACTTCACTGACGGATAATTTTATTAACCCGGTTTTAAATGTCCTGACAGGTGGGAAGATTTATTCACTTGAAGATGTAGCCGGATTCGCATCCAGTTTTCTTTCTGCAGTTGTGAATTTTATCATTATGGCATTTATTTTGTTCTGTCTGATGAAAGCGATCAATAAGCTTGTGAATCTGAGTAAGCCAGAAGAAAAGCCTGCAGCACCGACAACAAAAGTCTGTCCGTTCTGTCAGAGCAAGATCAGCATCAAGGCAACGCGTTGCCCTCATTGTACATCTGTTCTGGAAGAGAATGTTGCAGAAGAAAAATAAATTGTAGATATCAGAGTGAAGATTAGAATAAGTTTTTTCCTGAATCCGGGAAGAAACTTATTCTTTTTTAGTTGACTTGTAAATGATATAAAGATGTTGGGGTCAAAAGCCCCCAACAATGATGCCAACGGATTGTTTCGTGCTACGCACTCCCACAATCCTACCCGCTATTCGCATATCATGGTGCTTACGCCCCACTTTTATGCTCATATCGGGGCGGGTCTCAAGGTCATTCTACCACCAGTGTGCAAGCACACGTGGTTTCAGACCTTTTGACCCTGACATCATATAAATAATAAAAAGCTTTTAAAAAGAAAAAATATTACAAAAGAAAAATATCATGGTTGTGAGGAAGCCAAATGAAGACAGTGAAAAAGAGAACTGTATCAATTATTCATGAATTGATTGGAAATGAGGAATTGATGACACTTTCAGAACTAGCAGAAAAATTTGAAGTTTCTCAAAGAACCATACGAAATGATTTAAAATTAATCAATGAATTGTTGAAAGAAATGGATTTAGGGAAAATCAGACTTGTGGGAGGAAGGATTATCTGTCCCAGTTCATTTGGACAGGTGTTGAAGGCAGTTCCGAAAGATGATTTATATACATACAAGCTTTCACAGGAGGAACGTATCGAAATTGCAGCCTCTTTTCTGATTAATACAGTGGAATATATTACGATGTCTGTGATTGCAGACAATCTGGTTGTAAGCAGGTCAACGGTTATCAATGATTTAAGTAAGATAAAAGCGTATATTGGTCAAGGTAATCTTAAAGTACTTTCTCATCCTAATAAAGGACTGCGAGTAGAGGGAAAAGAGAGCGATAAAAGGCTATTTCTAATGAATATCAAAGGAAATGGTGTAGAAAAAGAACAAAAAGATATTGTAGAAAGTATTGTATTAAAGCAACTGAATCTCAGAACAGACAGTTGGCAGAAAATCAGAGAGATATTGTACGAAGCAGTGTATCTGGATCAGAGTCGTTTGCGGGAAGATTCTTTCGAGAAGATCGTATTATATTTAGGAATTATGATTCATCGTAATCAGCAGGGAAGTTACATTGAAATACAAAAGAGACAACCAAATAGTAAATATCGGATGGCACAGAATATTTTGATTCAGATTGCCAAAGAATATTTCATATCTCACAAAGAAGATGAAGTACAGTTTTTGAGTGAACTTCTTATCTGCGAAAAATTTTCCGGTTATGTATCAGAAAAGAACGAAATGAAAGAGCAGTTAGATTCTGCAATTTATGAGGCAGAGATATTATTGAAAAAAAGCAGAAGAATTGTAAAGGGATATTTTAGTCAGTCAGCGGAAATATGGGAACATTATGATACAGTTGAATTACATCATTTCCTTCCTGCGTCTCATATCCAACTGGGAGTGGAGTGTCAGGATTGGAAAGAAATTGTTGAAAACATGGGCAGATGGATGTATGAGCGTGGATATGTTGAAAAAAGATATGTGGCATCTATGATTGAAAATACCGAAAAAAATGGTCCATATATTGTTGTATTACCTGGGTTTGCAATTCCTCATGACGGGCAGGGCAAGGGCAGCATTATTTCAGGAATGTATCTTGTCAGTCTCAGGCGACCGATTCCATTCGGAGTTGAAAAGTTTGATCCGGTGGAGTTTGTCTGCTGTTTTAGTGCGGTGGATCTGAAAGTACATATGAAAGCATTTTTCAGTCTTATCAGTATGTTTAGAAATAATACTTTTAAGAGAAAATTACGAGAATGTAAAACATCTCAGGACGCAGCTCATCTGATTGAAGAATATGAATTCGAATAGGAAATAAAATGGTTGAAGATATTGCAAATTTTTTTGAAATATCTTCAACCATTTTATTTTTTGCAAAATTCAGGAAAAGAATTTGACTTTTTTCTTCGTGAAAGATGCGCAATAATTAAGTCATTCTGGAAATTACATCCAGGTATACAGATTATATTTGGAAACATTTGCAAAAAGTGTCGAACGAAATTTGTTATGATCCGTGAATTTCCGAATATAAATAAAGCAGAATGGCGGATGGAAAATAAAACCTGTTCATCAGGAAGAATCTGCCGGAAAGGAAGGAAAGATGCGGATAACGGAACGAAAAGAAGTTTCAAATGAGAAAAAGCAAAGAAACCGGCGTTGGTTCTCATTACTACTTGGAATCTGCCTGCTTGTATCAATGCAGCTAAGTGCATTTGCGGAATCGCAGAGTGCGGAAGGCATACCGGAGGCAGTAACCTCTGGATCCGGACAGTTACAAGAGCAGTCCGGAAAGACAGAAGAACGGTCAGCTGGGAGCGGACAGACACAAAAAGAACAGACAGCTGAAAACAAGCAGACGATGACAGAAGAGCGATCAGCTTCAAATGAGCAGATAAAGAATGAAGAACAAAAAGAAAAGAACGGGCAGGAGACGACAGAGGATCAGTCAGTGGCAGAAAAATCTGCGGCTGATAGATCAGAACAGCAGGAACGAGCTGTTTCAGGGAAGATTGAAGCAAAAGTTTATCTTCGTTACAGTAATGAAGTGCCCTCAGCCATCAATAATGCATTTGCTATGGGAGAATTTGGCCCTTCAGGAAATGACAAGCCATATTTCACAGTAACGGTTGATCTGGATGAGCTGAATAAAAAAGTAAATTCCTATAGTTACTGGCAAGATTATGGACGAGGAAACTGGGTAGAATATATCTATTATTCAATCGACAGTGACGCAAGATGGAATCAGCAAAATACGAGACTGGAAAGTGTTACAAAATTATGGCGGGAAGCAATTACTTCAGCCATGAGTGCAGCAGATCAGGCAAAGTTCACCAATGTATTTGGTGAGAATATGTTTGTAGGATATGTCCTGAAAAGAGAGGGGAGTGGATGGCATATTGACGGAGTTCTGGCAGAAGATCCACCGGTGTATGTTGTGGAGCTGTATGATGCGGAAAATAATGGACTTTTTGCCATTTCTTCAAATGATACAAAACTTCCGGGAGTTACTTACAGGGAATTTAAAAGGAAAGCAGAGGAGATTCTGGGTGGTCAGAATTATCAGTATGAAGAAGGAAATGACCACATTATCATGACGTATCAGAAAGACGGAGTAACATATCAGACAGAAATTGTGCCGAAGTCAGATGGTGCAGATGCGTCTTACGTAAAAAATTATCATGTGTATCCTGCACAGGGGAAATTTGCATACCGGACGGTAACGGCTGATACGTATTACCTTTGCAGGCTCAAAATGACAACCAGGCAGGTCGGTACAGATTTATGGATTGAAAAGAAAGTTGCCGGAGGTGCGGCAGACCCAAAAGAACATTTTACGTTTGTTCTGACAAAAACATCGCTTGCCGGAACCAGTTACAGCGTCAGCTATGAAGGAATTGCAGAAAATGACGGGGCAGGGCATCAGGAAACACTTACATTTGATGGAAATGGAGTGGCAAGGCTGTCTTTAAAGAATGGAGAAAAAGCCAGAATCCTGCAGATGCCGTCAGGGGATGTTCAGATCAAAGAAGAAAATGGTGATTATGTAACAAAAGTTACAGTAAATGGAATTTCTGAAAAGTACAGTGATGCATCGGGAATAAAAATCCAGCTTTCCAGTGAGAAGACAGAATTGGTTTTTACAAACCAGTTAGATGCACAGCCACCGACAGGTGCAGAACTGCTAAGTGTGCCATACTGGCTGATGGGAGGAACTGCACTGGCAGGACTGCTGGGCAGCAGAATTACAGGCAGGAGAAGAAAAGACAGAAAGAAAAAGTTTTTTTAGAAAGACAGAGCAGGAAAGATGGACAAGGAAAAATTAAAAAAACTTCGAAGATCAGATTTTTTCAAAGCGGTATTCCTTATCATTTTTGTATTTGTTACAGGGTGGGTCATATTTGGATTTACCCGGGTGTATGGTTCAGCAATGAAACCGGCAGCATGTGACGGGGATATTCTGATGTATTACCGCCTGCATACAGAATATAAAGCAGGAGATATGGTTGTTTATCAGGCAGACGGACTTCTGCATATTGGAAGAATTGCGGCAGTGCCGGAAGAAACTGTGCAGATCACAGAGGAAGGTGAACTGGTGATCAATGGATATACGCAGGCTGATACAGAAGTATTTTATGAAAAAGGACCTGCAAATGGTACGGAAGAACAATCGCTTGGAAAAGGGGAATATTATATTCTGGCGGATGATCCTTCCTCAACGGAGGACAGCAGAAGTTATGGACCGATCTTGCGGAAGCAGATCAAAGGCATTGTGGTTACGCTGATCCGCAGAAGAAATTTGTAGAAGGGAATCCATGGTTTTTGGCGGGATCATGCTGAAGAAGCAGGAAGATCCGGAAGCCGTCAACGATCATCTATCATAGTTGGGAGGTTGTCCACAACATAATATTAGGTAGAAAAATCTAATGGATCCAATAAAAATAAAAAGAAAGGAAATGCATAAGCTTTTTGCTTCTGAAGGTTTTATGCTAAGGTGAAAAATGAAGAATAATATGAAAAAGCTGGCAGCAGCACTGCTGTCAGGAACAATGCTCCTTGGAATGACAGGGTCTGTATTTGCTGCAGACGCACAGACAGATGCAATGTCTGTATCGGTAACTGCAAATGATACGAGTGCAGTACTCACAAAAACCTGGACTGCGGCAGAAAATGGACTTCTGAAAGATGGGGAAGAATTTACATTTCAGTTAACCTATGACAGTGTGGAGGCAGTTTCAACCAACGTACCTGCATCTCCACAGTATATGAATCAGCTTCTGAGTGCAGGAATGGCAGTTGATACAACCCTGTCAGCACAGTGGAAAACCAGTGCGGCAGGAGGAAATACAAGTTCTGCAACGAAATCGTATGTAGATTTATTTAACGGGATTTCCTTTACGACACCGGGAACGTATCATTTTACCCTGTCAGAAAATGCAGGAACAAATCCGAATATTTCTTATGATACAGCAACGTATGAAATTATAGTGCAGGTAGTGTGGAAGGATAATTTTGAAGGACTGAAGATCAATGGTGTCAGTACAGCACAGGGGGAAAATAAGTTAGATGGAGCAGCCTTTGAGAATAATGCGGCTGCAAATAAGATACTTACGGTTTCTAAAAAAGTCGGAGGCGGTGCAGCCAACAAAAATGATGACTTTACATTTAAAGTAACGATCACAGGAATTGACGGAACATATTCCACTAACGTTGCCGGAAAAACGATCACCAATGGAACAGAGACAGAATTTACATTAAGACATGGCGAAACCTTTGTAGTTAAGAATCTTCCTGAAAATGCATCCTACACGGTTGTTGAGACTGATAAAAAAGGTTATCAGAAGACCGAGGTAAGTGTAAATAAAGAAGCAAATCAGACCAGTGATACAGCAGAAGGTACAATCCGGATGGATGGTGAAAATACAGTAGACTATACAAATACAAAG
Source organism: [Ruminococcus] lactaris ATCC 29176 (assembly GCF_025152405.1). NCBI lineage: Bacteria > Bacillati > Bacillota > Clostridia > Lachnospirales > Lachnospiraceae > Mediterraneibacter > [Ruminococcus] lactaris. Next base: position 1,823,592 of record NZ_CP102292.1, on the reverse strand, counting down.
ACTGTGCCGTCACCGACAGGAATCGCACTGGAGATTCTTCCATTTGCTGTTCTCTTCCTTGCAGCAATCGCAGGAGGCGTTGTATTTTTCCGCAGAAAAAGAGGATGATCTATGGAGCGTAAGGCAGAGTATTGTCTGACGCAGATCTTCCACTACCTGGTAAATGGTCTGGCAGCGATCGTGTTTTTCTGCTGCATTGCCTATTCAGGATATGCACTGTGGGATAACTGGAGCATATTAAAGGAACCGGATCAGGTAAGGGAGGATCTGATCCGGTATAAACCTGCAAATGAAGAGGAATTAAGTTACAGTTTTCAGGAACTGAAAGCAATGAATCCGGATGTATGTGGATGGCTTACACTGGATCATACGAAAATAGATTATCCGGTTGTACAGGGAACAGATAATTTTGAGTATCTGGAAAAGGATGTGCTTGGAAATCCATCTGTGGCAGGAAGTATTTTTCTTGATGCAAAATCTGACAGAAACTTTCATGATTTCTATACTGTGATTATGGGACACCATATGCAGGGCAGAAAAATGTTCGGGGATATTGATTTATATACCGATGTTTCTTTCTTTGAAAAAAATACAACCGGGACACTTTACGTGGAAGGCAGGATCCTGAAGCTGGAGACGGTCGCAATCCTGAAGGCAGATGCGTATGATAAATATGTATACCGGACAGACTGGAAAGAGAAAGAAGAAAAAGAAGAGCTGATCCGGCACATTTACGAACTGGCAGTCCATACACGGGGGCAGCGGCTGACGGTGGAAGATCAGATGATAGCATTATCTACCTGTTCTTCAGGAAATACAAATGGCCGTCATCTTCTGATCTGCAAAGTGATAAAGGAAAATACAGTGGAAGGAAGTGAAACAGAGTGAAAAGAAAGAAAAGTTTCTGGAATATGTTCGTAGCAATGACGAGTGTTCTGATGATGACAGTGATTGGAGCCTGCACAATCTATGCAGCGGAAGAAGGCGGCAGTGCCGAGGTCAATGTACAGACAAAAGTCAGTGGAACAGCACCGGAAAAAGAAGTATTTACGTATACACTGAAAGAACAGGGAGCTTCAGACAACCAGGAAAGAAAGCTGACGGTTGAAGGAGCTGGAACGGGAACATTTCTTTTTCATTATACCCAGCCGGGGGTATACAGTTATATTTTAAAGCAGGAGAGCGGGACAAAAGCAGACTGGACTTATGATTCCGAGGTCTATTATGTAGATGTCTATGTAATGTGGGATGAAAAAATGGAGTCACTGGAAACCGTGACAGTCTATTTTGACAGTGAAGGAAATAAGAGCGAGCCGGTTTTTGAAAATAAATATCAGCAGCCGGAGAAAAGAACGCAGGCCGTTGTAAAAAAAGTAAGATCTGCTAAAACCGGAGATGAAGATATACTTTCGGGATGGGCAGTCCTGATGATACTGGCAGCAGGAACCGGTGTCTTGGCATACCGGAAAAAGGCAACCCGGCAGAGAAAATCATAAAAAACAGAGAAAATGCAGCAGAAAGCAGGAGAGACTGTATACAGGGAATAACTTTGTATACAGTCTCTTTTTTTGCTGCATAAACGCTATGATATCAATAGTAGTATTTTCGAGCAGAATTTGATACAATAGGAAATAACATAAAAGCTCAAAGGAGGAAGGAATATGGGACTTATCAGGGCAGCAATCAGTGCGGTTGGCGGAACAATGGCAGATCAGTGGAAGGAGTTTTTTATCTGTGAATCACTGGATGTGGATGTTCTTGCGGTAAAAGGGCAGAAGCGGATCGGCAGCCGTTCGGCAAATAAAAAAGGAAGTGATAATCTGATCACAAGTGGGTCGGGAATTGCAGTGGCAGATGGACAGTGTGCTTTGATCGTGGAGCAGGGAAAGATTGTAGAAGTATGTGCGGAACCGGGAGAGTATACTTATGATGCATCGACGGAACCGACGATCTTTTCAGGAAATCTTGGATCATCACTGGATCAGGTATTTGATGTGATCGGCAAACGTTTTACATATGGAGGAGACACCGGAAAAGATCAGAGAATCTACTATATAAATACAAAGGAGCTGATCGACAATAAGTTCGGAACGCCGAATCCGGTTCCGTTCCGTGTAGTAGACAGAAATATCGGTCTGGACGTAGATGTAGCAGTGCGGTGCAGCGGAGTTTATTCCTACAGGATATCAAATCCACTTCTGTTCTACGCAAATGTATGTGGAAATATAGAGCAGGAATACAGAAGAGAAGAGCTGGATCATCAGCTTAAGACGGAATTTATCAGTGCATTGCAGCCGGCATTTGCAAAAATTTCAGATCTGGAGATCCGTCCCAATGCACTTCCGGGACATGTAACAGAGCTGTGTGATGCGATGAATGAGGCACTGACAGGAAAATGGGCAAATACGAGAGGAATTACGGTCGTATCCGTTGCCATTGGAACGATCGATCTGCCGAAAGAGGATGCTGAGATGATCAAGCAGGCACAGAAGACTGCGATCCTGCGTGATCCGATGATGGCAGCAGCAACTCTGACAGAGGCTCAGGCCGGTGCAATGAAGACGGCAGCAGGCAATTCCGCAGGAGCCATGACCGGATTTATGGGAATGGGAATGGCAGCACAAAATGGAGGAATGAATGCTCAGAATCTGTATCAGATGGGAGCTGAGATGGCTCAGCACAATGCAGGACAGAACCAGCAGAATGTCAGCAGCCAGCCGCATATGACAGCACCGGGCAAGGGCGGTGAGAAAGAAGCAGCAGGAAAGTGGACCTGTGCCTGTGGAGCTGTGAATGAGAAAGAATGGAAGTTCTGTCAGGAGTGTGGAAAGGAAAGACCACAGGAGGGATGGATCTGTAGCTGCGGTGCGGAAAATAAAGGAAAATTCTGCACAGAGTGTGGAAAACCCCGTCCGAAAGGAACTCCTGTGTACCAGTGCGACAAGTGTGGATGGAAACCGGAAGATCCGAAGAATCCACCGAAATTCTGCCCGGAATGCGGAGATCCATTTGATGCAAATGATATCGTCGGATAAAAAGGAAGAAAGATAAATGAGTGAGTTGATACAATATAAGTGTCCGTGTTGTGGAGGAGCTGTAGAGTTTAACAGTACTGCACAGAAAATGAAATGCCCGTACTGTGATACAGAGTTTGAAATTGAGACGCTGAAGAAGTATGATGAGGAACTGAAGCAGGAAAAGCAGAAGGAAGATCAGATGCAGTGGCAGGAAGATGCCGGAAGTCAGTGGGGAGAAGAAGAGACCTCAAAGATGAGGGTTTACCATTGCGAATCCTGTGGTGGTGAGATCATAGCAGATGAGAATCAGGCTGCCACAAAATGCCCGTACTGTGATAATCCTGTTGTAATGAAAGGACAGTTCCAGGGAGATCTGAGACCGGATTACGTGATTCCGTTCAAGCTGGATAAGGCTGCGGCAAAGGAACGGTTTAAAAGCCATCTGAATGGAAAGCCGCTCCTTCCGAAAGTATTCCGCAGTGAGAATCATATTGATGAGATCAAAGGGATCTATGTTCCATTCTGGTTATTTGATGCGGATGCAGAAGCAGATATCCGTTATAAAGGAACGACTGTGCGGACATGGAGTGATTCGGATTATAATTATACCCAGACCAGTTACTATTCTATTTTACGAGGGGGACGGATCGGGTTTGAACGGGTTCCGGTGGATGGTTCTTCCAAGATGGAAGATGATCTGATGGAATCCATCGAACCGTATGATTTTAAGGATGCGGTGGATTTTCAGACGGCATATCTGGCAGGCTATCTGGCTGATAAGTATGATGTGAATGCAGAAGAAAGTATCGGCCATGCGAACCGCAGGATCAGACAGAGTACAGAGGATGCTTTTCGTGCCACGGTAAAGGGATACAGTGGTGTGGTGGTAGAAAATTCCAATGTCCGGTTGGAAAATAGCAGGGTAAAGTATGCACTTTATCCGGTATGGATCTTAAATACTACCTGGCAGGGAAAGAAATATCGGTTTGCCATGAACGGACAGACCGGAAAATTCGTAGGAAATCTGCCGACAGATAAAGGAGCCTATGTCCGCTGGTTTGTGGGGCTGACAGCAGGAATCAGTGTAGCAGCATTTAGTATCTTATCCCTGTTGTGGATGTTGTAGGAGGAGTGTGGAATATGAACAGAACAAGATCGAACAGACGAATCCTGCTTCTCTGTACTCTGCTTGTATGTCTTGTGAGTATGCTGATGATCCGGTTTTCTGCAGCAGCAGAGGAAAATGTCATACCGGAAACGAGGCAGCTCCCACGGCTGGTAGACCGTGCGGATCTTCTCAGTGAACTGGAAGAGGAAGAACTGGAAGCAAGACTGGATGAGATCAGTGAGCGGCAGCAGGCAGATGTGGTGGTTGTGACGGTGAACAGTCTGGATGGAAAGTCTGCACAGGATTATGCAGATGATTTTTATGATTATAATGGCTATGGAATTGGCACAGACAAAAGCGGTATCCTTCTGCTTGTCAGCATGGAGGCAAGAGACTGGCATATTACGACCACGGGATTCGGGATCAGAGCGATCACGGATGCTGGTCTTGATTACATATCGGATCAGTTCCTGCCTTATTTGAGTGATGGAGAATACCTGGATGCATTTGAGACTTATGCAGATCTGTGCGATGAATTTCTTACGCAGGCGAAAACCGGGAATGCATATGACGGAGATCATATGCCTAAAGGTGCGTATCCCTGGTTGAAAAATCTGCTGATCGCACTTGGAAGTGGCGTTGTGATCGCACTGCTGATCGTGGAAGGTATGAGAAGAAGTCTGAAAAGTGTAAAAATGCAGCGTTCGGCAGAAAACTATGTCAGAGCGGGAAGTATTCAGGTGACAAGACGGCAGGATCATTTCCTGTATACCAGAACAAGCAAAAGTGCGAGGCCGAAGAACAATTCAGGATCTTCCGGATCAAGTACGCATACGTCGTCTTCAGGAACAAGCCATGGTGGCGGTGGTGGAAAATTTTAAGGGAAAAATATGAAGAAAATAGTAATTATAGAAGATGATAAAATACTCAGGGAAGAACTGGAAATCCTGTTAAACGACAGTGGATATCAGGCAGAGATCCTTTCTGACTTTACTGATGCGGCTGCCCAGGTCAGGCAGATCCGTCCGGATCTGGTTCTTCTTGATATCATACTGCCCGGAGCAAACGGGCAGTATATTCTGCGTCAGATCAGGGAAAAATCGGATGTTCCTGTCATCATGCTGACCAGCAAAGACGGGGAAGTAGAAGAGATCATGAGCCGCAGCAGTGGGGCAGATGATTATGTGACAAAACCCTACAATCCAACCATCCTGCTTTTGCGGATTGAAACGATCTTACGGAGAACGGAGCAGACCGGCAGACAGTCGGAGCAAAGGGCATCTTCTGTCCGGGGAGAAAAGGCAGAAGGTGAAGCAGTTCAGGAAGAACTGCAGGATGAAGAACTCCGTCTTAACCTGCTGAAAAGTACGGTTTCTTATCACGGAGATGAAGTAGTATTATCGAAAAATGAACTGGCAATCCTGCATTGCCTGATGAGCAGGAAGGGGCAGATCGTTTCAAGGGATGAGCTGATGGATCATCTGTGGGATATGAGCGAATTTGTTGATGATAATACACTGACAGTCAATATCAACCGTCTGAGAAAGCGTCTTGCACAGATCGGTTTGGAGAATAAGATAGAGACGAGACGGGGACAGGGGTATCTGCTATTATGAGTTTAAAAAAATATTTAAAGGATCACAGGCTTCATCTTTTGCTGGGACTGCTGGCAGAGGGTGTGGCGGAGGCGGTCCTATGGTTGTTCGCAAGTCCGGTGGCACTACAGGGATTTGCTTTTTTTTGGCTGACCGGGAGTATCGGAGTGATTTTTGGATACGATTTCCTGAGAAAAAGAAAATTCTATAAAAAAGTGGAAGAAAATCTGTCGCAGCTTGAAGAAAAATATCTGCTGACGGAATTACTGGATGAACCGGAATTTCTGGAGGGACAGATCCTCTGCAGGGTGATCCAGGAAATGGAACATTCCATGACAGATACAGTAGAGCAGCAGATCAGGAAAAATGGAGAATTTAAACGTTATATTGAGACCTGGATCCATGAGATCAAGATTCCGATCGCAAGTACAAATCTGATTTTGTTCAATCACCGGGAAGATATGGAACGGAGAATGAAAGAGCAGATCAGAAGGATTGAGAGTTACGTGGAGCAGGTTCTGTATTATCTGCGAGGCGAAGTACCGGAGAAAGATTATTGTATTGGAGGTTATGGCTTAAAAGAGATTGTACAGAGTACCGTCAGGGACAATAAGGACAGTCTGATCCTGAATGGCTTTTCTGTTCTGGTTGAACTGAGAGACGAGAAGGTGTATACGGATCGTAAGTGGCTTCAGTTTATGCTCGGTCAGATTTTAAGCAATGCGGTCAAATATGCCGCGGAAGACGAAAGAAAAATCAGGATTTTTACAAAAAAAGTACAGTCCTCGGAGAACAGCTCCGGAGAAGCCGGTATCTGGCTTTGGATAGAAGATAACGGAATCGGGATCACAGAAAAGGATCTGCCGAGAATTTTTGAAAAATCATTTACAGGCGACAATGGAAGGAAAAGCAGTTCTACAGGAATGGGACTGTATATCTGCAGGAGATTATGCGAGGAACTGGGACATAAGATTCTGGCTGAATCAGAACCGGGAAAGTATACAAGGATCGGAATTTTATTCCGGGAGAGAGAAGCGGATGTCTCTGTCGGTTTTTAAAATCTGAAGAAAAGGGAATCTTACAGAAGTGTAAGGTTTTGTCAGCAAAATCAATGGCTCATTTTACCGGGAGAAGCTACAATGGCGGTAACAGGCAGAAAGGAGAAGATAAAATGAGTGAACTTCTGAAGATGGAACATCTGGTAAAATATTATGGAAATAAAACCAGTCTGACCAAGGCATTAAATGATATTTCCCTGACTGTGGAGCAGGGAGAATTTACAGCGATCATGGGGGCTTCGGGATCAGGAAAGACGACACTTTTGAACTGCATTTCTACAATTGACCGCCCCACAGGAGGAAAGGTCTGGATCGACGGAGTCTGCACATCGGAGTTGAAAAAGGGAGAACTTGCGGATTTCCGCAGAAACCGCCTGGGATTTATTTTTCAGGAATTTAATCTGCTGGATACACTGACAGCTTTTGATAATATCGCACTGGCATTGCAGATCCAAAAGTGTCCGCATGATAAAATAAAAGAGAAAATAGAGGCAGTGGCACAGAAGCTCGGGATCAGAGAAGTGCTTGAAAAGTATCCGTATCAGTTGTCAGGTGGTCAGAAGCAGAGAGTTGCCGCAGCACGGGCAATCATCACACATCCAAGCCTGATCCTTGCGGATGAGCCGACCGGAGCATTGGACAGTAAAAGTTCCAAAGACCTGCTGGAAAGTCTGAAGCTTTTAAATGAAACAGAGCATACAGCGATCCTGATGGTGACGCATGATGCCTATACAGCCAGTTATGCCCGGAGGGTTATTTTTATTAAAGACGGAAAGGTATTTCACGAACTGTTAAAAGGAACAGAAGAACGGAGAAGTTTCTTTGAACAGATCATGGATGTCATTTCACTTCTCGGAGGTGACATGAATTATGCTGATTAGACTGTCGATCAAAAATATCAGGAAAAGTATCAAAGATTATGCAATCTACTTTTTTACACTGGTACTGGGTGTCTGTATCTTTTATGTATTCAATGCGATCGAAGGGCAGTCTTCGATGCTGGAGGTGTCCAGGACAAAGTCAGATTCCATCGATCAGATGGTGTGGGCAATTTCAAGCATGAGTATTGTTGTATCCCTGATCCTTGGATTTCTGATTGTGTATGCCAACCGCTTTCTGATGAAAAAAAGAAACCGGGAATTTGGAATTTATCTGATACTTGGAATGAAAAAAGGCGATATTGCAAAGATTCTTTTCGGTGAGACGCTCTTGGTCGGAGCAGTCTCGCTGACTGCAGGACTTCTTTTAGGAATCGGACTGAGCCAGTTTATGTCACTGCTGGTGGCACATATGTTTGAAGCAGATATGGGCAGATTTGTCTTTACGGTATCCATTCCGGCGATTGGGAAGACGATTTTGTATTTCGTGATCATTTATGTGATCGTGATTCTGATGGATACAGTTCTGATTATGAAGACCAGGCTGATCGATCTGCTATTATCGAAGAAAAAGAACGAAAAGGTCCATCTGAAAAATCCGGTCATCTGCTGTATTATATTTGTAGCAGCGTGTATCATGCTGGGAACAGCATATTATAATGTTACTGCCGGACAACTGGATACAGAGGCTGAGGTCATGATACAGATCCTGCTTGGAATTGTAGGAACATTTCTGGTCTTTTGGTCCGTCAGTGGTGCTTTGTTTCAGATCATGAAAAAGTGTTCCGGGATTTATTATAAAAGACTGAATTCTTTTGCTTTCAGCGAGATACGAAGCCAGGTCAATACTTCCGTGGCGGCAGGAACGATCATTTGTCTGTTGCTTTTTGCTACCATTTGTATTCTCTCCAGTGCCTTTGCCCTGAAAGATTATAAGGCGAAGCAGGTGAAGAAGGTAGCCGGAATTTCAGTCAGTATGGAAAAATGGACAACGGATGGAAAAACGGTCAGGGATGTACTGGAAAAATCAGAATTTGATTTTTCTGCCTTCCAGGACTGCCATGAATTTTATACTTATGAAACCAGAGAAGTTACCATGAAAGATCTGATGGGAAGTGCAGGGGAAGAACTGCTGAAGACGCAGCAGGGATTCGAGGAATTTCTGGATTCTGAAGTAGAACTGATCCATGAAAGTGACTACAACCGGGCAGCAGAACTGTACGGTTATAAAAAAGTCCACCTTGGAGCAGCCGGCTATGCGGTGAGTGCAACAACAGAATTTTCCAAAAAGTATTTTAACAAAGGATTAAAAGAAAAGGTCCGGCTTACGATTCAGGGACAGGTACTTGATGCAGCAGAGGAAAAATGCCAGGAAACGTATCTGATGATGTCGTATTCAGACCAGAATATGGGGGTAGTGATCGTACCGGATACAATATCTTTTCCCAAAGAAAGCAGACATGCTTCTTATCTGCTTGCCGATTATTCCCCCAAATATGATACAAAAGAGTTCAGAAATTATATGGACAGTGATGAATTTCGATATCAGAAAGAGTTTACGGAAGATGAGCTGCTTTCTGTCAGTACGCAGTCGGAGATCTATGATGAAAGTATCGGGTCCAGTGGAGTCGTGATTTTTGTGGCAATTTATCTTGGTCTGGTATTTATCATCAGCGGGGCAGCACTCCTTGCATTGAAAGAACTGTCCGATGCCATTGACGGAAGAGAAAAATATCGGATTTTACAACAACTGGGAGTCAGTGAAAAAGAGCTTGGGCATACATTATTTTTACAGATGGCAGTCTTTTTTGCTTTCCCGTTGCTCCTTGCCATGATCCATTCCATTTTTGGTATCCAGGTATGTATTGAACTGCTCAGTATTTATGATATAAAAGCAATCATTCCGGCATTGCTGATCTGTGCGGCGATGATCGTGGGAATTTATGGAGGTTATTTCCTGCTTTCATACAGAGGATGTAAAAGAATTATAATAACCAAAAGAATCCGTTGAAAATCGTTCTCATAAAATGTATAATTAAAACGTTGGGAACATGGTAAAGTGCTTCTGACAACATCTTGCAGATGGCGTGAAAAGGAGAAAAAAATGAGTATTAAGATTGGTATTTTAGGTTATGGAAATCTTGGAAAAGGCGTAGAATGTGCGATCAGACAGAATGAAGATATGGAATTGGCAGCAGTCTTTACGAGAAGAGATCCTGCAACAGTGAAGATCCTGACAGAGGGAGCAGCAGTGTGCAGAGTAGAGGATGTAGAAGCATGGAAGGACAAGATTGATGTTATGATCCTTTGTGGAGGAAGTGCGACAGATCTTCCAGAACAGACTCCGAAATATGCAAAGCTTTTCAATGTGATCGACAGCTTTGATACACATGCAAGGATTCCTGAGCATTTTGGAAATGTAGATGCAGCAGCAAAAGAGGGCGGCAATGTAGGAATCATTTCCGTAGGCTGGGATCCGGGAATGTTCTCACTGAACAGATTATATGCCAATGCAATCCTTCCGGATGGAAAAGATTATACATTCTGGGGAAAAGGTGTCAGCCAGGGACATTCTGATGCAATCCGCAGAGTAGAAGGTGTAAAAGATGGAAAGCAGTATACGATCCCTGTAGAGGCGGCTCTTGAGGCAGTAAGAAATGGAGAAAATCCGGAACTTACAACAAGACAGAAGCATACAAGAGAGTGTTTCGTAGTACTGGAAGAGGGAGCAGATGCTGCAAAGGTTGAAGAAGAGATCAAGACCATGCCGAACTATTTCTCCGATTATGATACAACAGTACATTTTATCAGTGAGGAAGAACTGAAGGCGAACCACAGTGGAATCCCGCATGGTGGATTTGTACTCCGCAGCGGAAAGACAGGCTGGAATCAGGAGAACAGTCATCTGATCGAATACAGTCTGAAGTTGGATTCCAACCCGGAATTTACTTCTTCTGTACTGATTGCATATGCAAGGGCAGCATACAGACTTGCCAAAGAAGGACAGTCAGGATGCAAGACCGTTTTTGATATTGCTCCTGCATATTTAAGTGCAAAGAGTGGAGAAGAACTGAGAAAGAATCTGCTGTAAGATTCCGTGAAAAGAAAAAGCAGACAGCCAGAGATAAGAGAAAACCTGCCGGACAGAGAAAAATGTCCGGCAGGTTTTTTATGCCCGGCTATGCAGGAGAAGCTGCCAGCAGCTCATCTGCATAGCCGGGTATTATCCAGGGAACCAATGTACAGTACCTTAAGATTTTACAAGATCCTGAAGTGGAAGAATCTGATACCCCATTTCTTCCCATCGGGTCAGAAGTTCATCGAGGATCTGTGCATTGGTTGCAGAGGTGCTGTGGAGAAGAACCAATGCTCCGGGATGAATCCGGTTCAGCAGTTTTTCAAAAGCTTCTTCTTTGGAAGGCTGTTGATTCTGATACCAGTCTACATAGGCGAGACTCCAGAAAAAGCTTTTATAGCCAAGTTCTTTTGCCATCTGCAGATTGGATTCACTGTATTTTCCCTGTGGAGGACGGTAGTATTTCGTCATTTCTTTTCCGGTTACATTTTTATAGGCAGTTTCTACATCCTCCAGCTCTTTCCCGAATGTATCAAGCGAGGCGATCTTTGACATATCTGGATGATGCCAGGTATGGTTTCCAACGGTATGCCCTTCGTCTGTCATACGCTGGATGAGTTCCGGTTCGGATTCTATGTAAGTGCCGACAACAAAAAAGGTCGCTTTGACCTGATGCTTTTTGAGTGCATCTAAGATGGCGGGTGTATTTCCATTTTCATACCCTGCGTCAAAAGTCAGGAAAATAACTTTTTCATCCGTATCTTTTGCATAGTATGCGTCATATTTTTTGAGAGATTCAATGGTGGCATTTCCGGTGGGAAGCTGTCCGTCTTGCTGAAAACTAAGTCCCCAGTTTCCCTCGGAAGGTGCAGTCAGGGAGGGAATGGCACAGCTTAAAGAAGTCAGGCCGGTACTGACCGGAGTATCAGTCGAGGAAGTATCGGTTGAAGAAGTATCGGCCGGGGAAGAAACGGAGGACTCCATATTCCATGGAAAGAAGGAGAAAAAAGACGGATGGCGGGAAAGCCAGCCGATTCCTGTTCCGGCAAAATAGGAAGCAATGAGAAGGAGAAGTCCAAGTCTGACAGGAGAAAAAGCACCTTGCAAAAAATTTTTGAGTCTTGAAGAAAAAGAAGGTTTCATCGGTTTACCCCGAAAGGTTTCATCAGTAAAAATATATGTAAAAATGGATTGCAACATGACTGGAAAAGGCAAATTCTGCTTGTCTGGAGGAAAATGCAATGCTATAATAAACCGACACATAAATGTATTGTATCTCAGGGAATGAGAACGATAACAGGAGGAGAAAAATGAAGACGAAAAAGCATGATACTCGTTGGTTGGTCAGTGTTGCACTTATGGCAGCAATCATCATTGTCCTTGCGAATACTCCGCTGGGCATGATTCAGCTTCCGGTGATCAAGGCAACAACAGTCCATATTCCGGTCATCCTTGGAGCAATCCTTTTAGGACCATCTGCCGGAGCAATTCTCGGAGGTGTATTCGGTATCTGTTCGGTTGTCAGTAATACGATGACACCGACTCTTTTATCCTTTGCATTTTCACCGTTTATGAGTACAACCGGTATTCCGGGAGCATTCAAGGCATTATGGGTGGCGGTTGGATGCCGGATCTTACTTGGTGTCGCAGCCGGATGGTTGTGGATCTTATTCAGAAAGGTAAAGGTGAATGAAGTGATCGCACTTCCGATTGTTGGATTTGCAGGGTCTATTTTTCATACGATCATCGTAATGGGAAGTATTTACGTCTTATTTGCACAGCAGTATGCCGAGGCAAAAGAAGTAGCGATCAGTGCCGTATTTGGTCTGGTGATGGGAACGGTAATGGCATCGGGGATTCCTGAAGCAATCGCGGCAGCGATCCTGGTACTTGCCATCGGTAAAGTACTGGTAGTTGTATTTAGAAAGATGAATCTGAGTGCAGCGGGAAAATAAAACTGATAAAATGAAAGTTGGCAGCAGACCGGGATTGATCAAAGCCCGGGGATGCTGCTTTTTTCTTTAAAAATCCAGGAATCTCTATGCTTTAGTGGGAAAAAGTGCTAAAATCTATAAGAAGATGCCAGGGTAGGATTGTGGGAGTGCGTAGCACGGAGCAATCCGCAGGCATCAAAGTCGGGGGCTTTTGCCCCCGACATCTATAAGAATAGGGAAATGGATTCCGAAAAAGTTGGAGTTAATTACCCGGAGCAGTTCCACCGGATCAGCCGGACGGACAGAAGGAGAAAAAAGAAATTGGACAGAGCAGTATTATTTTTTGATATAGACGGAACCGTACTCAGCGAGATTACAAAGGAAGTTCCTGTCAGTGCGATCAATGCAATGAAAGCGGCACAGCAGGCAGGACATCTTCTTTTTATCAATACCGGCAGGACGATCTGCAGTATTCCGCCGGAGATCCGCAGACTGAAGTTTGACGGATATCTATGCGGATGCGGAACGTATCTTACTTATCAGGATGAAGTCCTTTTTTCAAGTTCAATCGAAAAAAAGCGTGGGAGGGAAATCCTGAAAAAAGCGACGGAGTGTAATTTGGGGGTAGTTGCAGAAGGGCAGGAAGATGTTTATTATCCTGAGAGGATGAGCCGGTTTGACGGACTGGAGAGTTCCAGAAGATATTTTCACCGAAGAGGAATGGGAATGGAGCAGTCCATTGAAAAGGGAGATTTTATTTATGATAAGATTTTCCTTTATGAGGATGAACGCAGCGATCTGAAGTCTTTTTTAGAGTATACCAAAGGAGAGCTGGAGGCACTGGACCGGGGCAGTCATACTTATGAAGTGATCCAGAAAGGTTATACGAAAGCAACGGCCTGCAGGTTTATTATGGAAAAGTTCGGGATTAATCCGAAAAATGCCTATGTTTTTGGTGACAGCAGCAATGATCTTGCCATGTTTCAGTTTGTGGAACATGCAGTTGCAATGGGGAACCATGATCCGGTACTGGATCCATATGCAGAGTTTGTAACGAAGACGGTGGAAGAGGATGGAATCGCCTTTGCAATGGAACATTATGGTCTGATTGAAGGATAGAAGAGAAAATAGAATGATATTGGAGACGAGGAGAGAGAAGTATGAAAATTTTTGTTTACAGTTACAGAGAATTTGATGAGGCAGAGTTTTTTCAGAAATTTTCAAAAGAATATGGAGTGGAGCTTGGAATCTGTAAGGATGCACCGACGCTGGAAAATGCACATTTGGCAGAAGGTTATGAATATCTGAGTATTATCACAACAAAGATCGATGCACAACTGGTGGAAAGATTTCATGAACTGGGAGTAAAAATGATCTCCACAAGAACGATTGGATTTGATCATATTGATCTGCAGGCAGCAAAAAAATTCGGAATGAGTGTCAGCAATGTATCCTACTCACCGGAATGTGTGGCAGACTATACGCTGATGCTGATGCTGATGGCAATCCGCAAAATGAAGAGGATCATGCAGAGAGCGGAGATCAATGATTTTTCACTGCCTGGAATCCAGGGGGGAGAGCTGCACAATTTTACCGTGGGAGTACTTGGAACGGGAAGGATCGGACGGGCGGTCATCCGTGATCTGTCAGGGTTCGGGTGTAGAATTTACGCTTATGATGCCTATGAAAATGAAGAAGTGAAAAAGTATGCACAGTATGCAGATCTTGATACGATTTACAAAGAATGTGACCTGCTCACCCTGCATATGCCGTTAGAAGCAGAAAATGCACATCTGCTGGATGCAGCGGCTTTTGCAAAAATGAAAGATGGAGTTGTGATCATCAATACTGCAAGAGGCGGCCTGATCGATACGAAAGCTCTGATCAATGCTTTGGAAAATGAGAAAGTCGGAGCAGTCGGACTGGATGTGATTGAGGACGAATTTGGTATGTATTATTATGACAGAAAATCGGACATTTTAAGTAAAAAGGATCTGTATATCCTGCGGGGATTTCCGAATGTTATTGTAACTCCGCATATGGCCTTTTATACAGACCAGGCAGTCAGCGATATGGTAAAAAATTCACTGTTAAGCTGTATTTTACATTCCGAGGGAAAAGAAGATCCATGGAAAGTATTGTAAAAGAAACCGAATTCTTCTGGCAGAAGATAATGATATGAATGTATTGATCCCGACAATTAAAAAATATCTGTAAAAAGTTTAAAGATGAATGATAAAAAATGATAAAAAGAACCGGATGAATGGCAGAAAAATGACCATTCATCCGGTTTTTCATAGTCTAAATCTGTCCTGCTCCATCAAAGAATGCAAGACTGTCAGGGCGGACATAACTGTCACCGATCGTATGGAGAAGAACCAGATTCAGATGATTATTTAAATTCTTTTTGTCTAAAGCAATAGCATCTGTAAGAGACGACATTGGCAGATCACAATGATCTGGAAGCCAGTAGATATCCAGAGCCTTTTTGATGGCATCGGCACAACCTGTGGTTGTCAGTCCCTTTTCTTCAGCAAGCCGGGTAATCTGATACATACCGATTCCGACTGCCTCCCCATGGCTTTCTCTTTCATAATTATAATACTGCTCGATCGTATGAGCCAGTGTATGACCAAAGTTCAACAACATCCGTTCACCGGTATCAAACTGGTCATGTTCTACTACAATCCGCTTAATATCAACGCAGCGTGCGATGATCCGGGTCAGTTCCGGCTTCAGGTCTTCAAAAGAAGTATGGCGGACTAAAGTATCGAACAGAGCTTTATCTTTGATACATCCGTATTTAATGACTTCGCCCATACCGTCACTGATGAAATGCTGGGGGAGCGTATTCAGCACATCCGGGTCAATAATGACTGCTTTTGGATGAAAAAATGCACCTACAAGATTTTTCCCCTGTGGCAGATCGACTGCGACTTTTCCACCAACAGAAGAGTCTACCTGGGCAAGAAGGGAAGTCGGGATCTGAACCAGCCTGACGCCCCGGAGAAAACTGGAAGCAGCGAAACCGGCAAGGTCACCGATCACGCCTCCTCCCAGTGCAATGACCAGGTCACTTCGGGTAAGTCTGGCATCCAGCATCGCAGAATAAATCTGCGGAAGTGTCTGAAAACTTTTCGTAGGTTCACCATGCGGAAGGACAAGAGAATGGCATTCATAGTCCTTCAGGGAATCCAGGACAGTCTTTCCATAAAGCGGAAACACATGATCATCTGAGATGATCATGATTTTCTTCCCAGTGAAGAATTTACGGATATAACTTCCGGTCTGTGGCAGGATTCCGTTTTCAATATAAATAGGATAAGTATCCGGTCCTAAATTTACAGTTAATTCCATTAATGAAACTCCTTACAGTGATTTTCCGATTACAGTAGCGATCTGGCTGACCTGCTTCAGAAGGGCATCGTATTTTTCCGGTTTCAGTGACTGAGCACCATCGCAAAGTGCAGCCTCCGGGTTATTGTGAACCTCAATCATGAGTCCGTCAGCACCGGCAGCGATCGCTGCTTTTGCCATTGGCTCTACCAGCCACCATTTTCCGCCGGCATGGCTTGGATCGACAATGATCGGCAGATGAGTCTTTTTACGAAGTACAGGAATACACTGGAGATCTAATGTATTTCTTGTATAGGTCTCGAAAGTACGGATTCCACGCTCGCACAGAATGACATTTTC
Organism: [Ruminococcus] lactaris ATCC 29176; assembly: GCF_025152405.1. Lineage (NCBI taxonomy): Bacteria > Bacillati > Bacillota > Clostridia > Lachnospirales > Lachnospiraceae > Mediterraneibacter > [Ruminococcus] lactaris. The sequence continues at coordinate 1,807,230 of NZ_CP102292.1, read as the reverse complement.
ATTACCGGATGCCATGATGTACTCAGCAGACATGATCCATTCTTCATAGGTCGCATTCAGACCTCTCTTTAAAAGGATCGGGCGGTCAAGCTGACCTAATTCTTTTAACAGATCGAAGTTCTGCATATTTCTTGCTCCGATCTGGATCAGATCGACTTTCTCATTGAAGACATCCAGATATTTTGGAGACATCAGCTCTGTTACGATCGGAAGACCGACTTCTTCTTTTACTGCACAGAGAATATCCAGTCCCTCAAGACCAAGTCCCTGGAAAGAATAAGGGCTTGTACGGGGCTTGAATGCACCGCCGCGCAGAAGATTGGCTCCGGATGCTTTGGCTTTCTGTGCAATTTCAAGAACTTGCTCAAAAGATTCAACGGAACACGGACCTGCGATCAGTCCCAGGTGGTCACCACCGATCTGAACACCGGAAACATCAATGATCGAATCTTCCGGATGAAAAGCTCTGTTGGCAAGCTTGTAAGGTTCCTGGACATGCATGACTTTATCAACGGATTCGTCAACCTCGAAAAGTCTCGGGTCGATCAGAGTTGTATCACCGATACAACCGATGATCGTCATTTCTGTTCCGCGGACAAGATGCGTGTCAAGACCTCTGTTCGTAACAAGATTTTCAACGCGGGTTATATTTTTTTCTGTAGTATTTGGCTTTAATACAATAATCATTTTTATGTCCTCCCAAAGTACAATCACATTCGCACTGTAAAATTTTAGTTGTTTAAAGTGCGAAAACATTTGTATCATAAATCATTGACACTAAAATGTCAATCATTTTATGAGGGTCATTTAGAAAATTTTACAAAAAAGTAGAAAAGAGAGGAACAGATTTCAGTGTTCCGTTTATTGACTTCATTCTGCCGGAGTGGTAACCTAGGTGAAGTGTCTGTGGAAAATGATCCGCAGCAGGAACATTTTATATATGAAGAAGGTAAGGAAAATGAAAATTTTGAAGCAGTTCGGGGTTATTTTTGGCGTCTGCTGGATCAGCCTGGTGATCGAGCATTATCTGCCATTTTCGTTTCCGGCAAGCGTGATCGGGATGGTTCTTTTACTGATCTGTCTGCTGACCGGATTTTTAAAGATCGAGCATGTACAGGAGAAAGCAGATTTTCTGCTGAGTAATATGGCATTCTTTTTTGTACCTGCGGGAGTAAGCATCATCAATTATTTCGATGAACTGAAAAGCACGGCAGTTCAACTGATTATTATCTGCATTATTTCGACTGTTGTGACATTTGCAGTGACAGCTTACAGTGTCATGCTTACAGTACGTCTGATGAAAAAGTGGAAAGACAGGAGGAAAAAAGCATGAAAGAATTAATGGTATCTCCATATTTCGGTGTGGCACTGAGTATTGTGGCATTCTGGATCGGAGTAAAACTAAATCATAAGTTGAAGACTCCGGTCTGCAATCCGCTGATCGTTGCAATCGTACTGATCGTCGGTGTATTACTTGTGTTTGATATTCCATATGATACTTATAATGTTGGAGGAGAATTGATCAATATGTTCCTCGCTCCTGCAACGGCATGCCTTGCAGTTGCAATTTATACAAAGCTGGATATCCTGAAGCAGTACTGGCTCCCGATCCTGGTGGGATGTACGGCGGGATCGGCGGCATCCATGGGAAGTGTATACGGGATGTGCAGACTGTTCGGACTGGATGAGAGCATGACAGTATCCCTGCTCCCCAAATCAGTGACGACACCGATCGCAGTGAGTATTTCAGAGCCGGGCGGTGGAGTTGTACCAATCACGGTCGTTGCAGTTATTTTTACAGGAATCCTGGGAAGTATTATTGCTCCGTTCCTGATTCGGCTCTTCCATGTATCAGATCCTGTGGCAGCAGGACTTGCGATCGGATCATGCAGTCATGCGGTGGGAACGTCCAAGGCGATCGAGATCGGGGAAGTAGAAGGTGCGATGAGCGGACTGGCAATCGGGATCTGTGGAATCATTACTGTGCTTTTTTCCATGCTGATTATTTAAGAAATGACAAATGTGGAAAGTTATGTTATACTTCCAATTAAGGTAATAATACAGAATAAAGGAGCTATACAGATATGAAAAGAGTATTGTTAAAGTTAAGCGGAGAGGCTCTTGCAGGAGAAAAGAAGACCGGATTTGACGAGGCAACGTGTATCGGTGTTGCAAAGCAGGTAAAGCAGCTTGTTGATGAGGGAATCCAGGTAGCGATCGTGACCGGCGGAGGTAACTTCTGGAGAGGAAGAACCAGTGAGACGATCGACCGTACAAAAGCAGATCAGATCGGAATGCTGGCGACAGTGATGAACTGTATCTATGTATCGGATATTTTCCGTCACGTAGGAATGAAGACCGAAGTATTTACACCGTTTGTATGTGGTGCTTTTACTTCTCTGTTTTCCAAGGATGCAGCAACTGCAGCACTGGAAGAGGGAAAAGTGATCTTCTTTGCAGGCGGAACAGGACATCCGTATTTCTCTACAGATACAGGAGCAGTACTTCGTGCCATCGAGATCGAGGCAGATGCAATGCTTCTTGCAAAGGCAATCGACGGTATTTATGACAGTGATCCGAAGACGAATCCTGCGGCAGTGAAATATGACGAGATTACGATTCAGGATGTGATCGATCAGAAGCTGGCAGCAGTGGATCTGACAGCATCCATTCTCTGTCTTGAAAATAAGATGCCGATGCTGGTATTCGGACTGAATGAAGAGAACAGTATCGTGAATACCATGCAGGGCAAGTTTACAGGAACAAAAGTAACAGTTTAGGAGGATTTTCCGATATGAATGAAAAAATTGCAGCATATGACGTAAAGATGACAAAGACGATCAATAATCTGGATGGCGAACTTGCTACGATCCGTGCAGGACGTGCCAATCCTCATGTATTAGATAAGATTGCCGTAGACTATTATGGTTCACCGACTCCGATCCAGCAGGTGGCAAATGTCTCTGTGCCGGAAGCACGTATGATCCAGATTCAGCCATGGGAAAAAAGCATGCTGAAAGCTATCGAGAAGGCAATCCTTACTTCTGATATCGGAATCAACCCGACAAATGATGGAACTTCGATCCGTCTGGTATTCCCTGAGCTGACAGAGGATCGCAGAAAAGAGCTTGCAAAGGATGTAAAGAAAAAAGGGGAAGAAGCAAAGGTTGCAGTCCGCAATATCCGTCGTGACGGAAATGTGGCATTTAAGAAGCTGAAAGGAACGGAAATTTCAGAAGATGAGATCAAGGATCTGGAAGACGAGCTTCAGAAGATCACCGATAAGTATATTGCACAGGTGGACAAGATGGTCGAGGCAAAATCCAAAGAGATCATGACGGTTTAATCGGTTATAGAGCAGTACGAACAGTGGAGCTTATGATTTAGGCTCCATTTTTTGTAAGGTGGAGAGGAAAGGAGCAATAGATGAATGTACCACAGCATATTGCAATCATTTTAGACGGAAACGGGCGTTGGGCAAAATCCAAAGGAATGCCGAGAAACTACGGTCATGCCCAGGGAAGTAAAAATGTGGAACGGATCTGTGAGGAAGCATGGCGACTCGGAATCAAGTATCTGACAGTCTATGCGTTTTCTACAGAGAACTGGAGCCGGCCGAAAAATGAAGTAGATGCATTGATGACATTACTTCGCAATTATATGAAGACCTGTCTGAAGACAGCGGCAAAAAATGATATGAAGATCCGGGTGATCGGGGATATTGAGCCACTGGATGAAAATATTAAAAGCCGTATCAAAGAGCTGGAAGAGGCAACAGTCAATAACGGAGGCTTAAATTTTACGATTGCTTTGAATTATGGAAGCAGGGATGAGATCACCAGGGCTGTTAAGAAGATTGCAGAGGATTGCAGGGAAGGGAAAATAAATCCTGATTCGATTACAGAGAAGACAGTGAACGATTATCTGGATACGCATGATATCCCGGATCCGGATCTGATGATCCGTACAAGCGGGGAGCAGAGACTGTCCAATTATCTGCTCTGGCAGCTTGCTTACTCAGAATTTTATTTTACAGATGTGCCATGGCCGGCATTTACGAAAGAAGAGCTGATAAAGGCAATCGAAGAATATAATCACCGGCACAGACGATTTGGTGGCGTTGAGGAGGAAAAATAATGTTTAAGACGAGGTTATTGAGTGGAATACTATTGGTGATCATTGCACTGATCACGGTGATTACGGGCGGAAGCCTTCTGTTCGGGGTTCTGCTTCTGATCAGCCTGATCGGAATGACAGAGCTTTATAAAGTATTTGGAATTGAGAAGAAAGCTCCGGGAGTCCTGGGATATATATTTGCAGTCGGTTATTATGCCTTACTGTATTTTAAGCCACAGCTTCCGGGAGAATCACTGAACTGGTTTATGATGCTTTTTATGGGATACCTGATCTGTCAGATGGCAGTGCTTGTATTTGCATATCCTAAGTATAATACACAGCAGATCCTGGCCGGCTTTTTCGGGGTCTTTTATGTGGCAGTGATGCTTTCCTATATTTATCAGACGAGAATCCTTCCGGGAGGTATTTTTACAGTATGGCTTGTCTTTGTATGCTCATGGGGATGCGATACGTGTGCTTACTGTGTGGGAATGCTGATCGGAAAGCATAAGATGGCCCCTATTTTAAGTCCGAAAAAGTCGGTAGAAGGTGGAATTGGAGGTATCGTCGGAGCAGCACTGATCGGGATTCTCTATGCACTTGCAGTGAATTACTGGGGAAATGCAGGAGAAGATGTACTCAGATATGCGATCATCGGAGCAGCAGGCGGAGCGATTTCCCAGATTGGAGACCTGGCAGCATCAGCGATCAAGCGATACCATAATATCAAAGATTACGGAAAGCTGATCCCGGGACATGGTGGAATCCTTGACCGGTTTGACAGTGTGATCTTTACAGCACCGATCATCTATTATCTCGCATTATTCCTGTAGGAAAGTTTTTTAAAGAGCGGATAGAAAAAGCAAATGAGGTGTAACGGAACATGAAAAAAATAGCAGTTTTGGGTTCTACGGGTTCGATTGGAACGCAGACACTGGAAATTGTCAGAACAAATCAGGATATCAAAGTAACGGCACTGGCTGCCGGAAATAATATAGAACTTTTAGAACAGCAGATCCGGGAGTTCTCTCCGAAGGTTGTTGCGGTGTGGAAAGAGGAGCGGGCAAAGGAACTGAAAGAAAAGATCCGGGATCTGGATGTGAAAGTACTCTGTGGAATGGACGGATTGCTTGCGGTGGCAGCAGAACCTGAAGCGGAGATCCTTGTCACTGCGATCGTCGGAATGATCGGAATCCTCCCGACGATTGAGGCAATCCGGGCAGGAAAGGATATTGCACTTGCGAATAAAGAAACTTTAGTTACGGCAGGGCATATCATTATACCGCTTGCAAAGAAAATGGGCGTTTCCATTCTTCCGGTGGACAGTGAACATAGTGCCATTTTCCAGTCTCTGCAGGGGGGACAGGAGAAAGCATTGCATAAGATCCTGTTGACTGCCTCAGGTGGCCCGTTCAGAGGAAAAAAGAGAGAAGAACTTCAGAATATCCGGGTAGAAGATGCCCTGAAGCATCCGAACTGGGCAATGGGGCGAAAAATCACGATCGATTCTTCCACCATGGTGAATAAAGGGCTGGAAGTGATTGAGGCAAAGTGGCTGTTCGGAGTGGACGTGGATCAGATCCAGGTAGTCGTACAGCCACAGAGTATCATTCATTCTATGGTGGAATACAAAGATGGTGCGGTGATCGCACAGCTTGGCACACCGGATATGAAGCTCCCGATCCAGTATGCACTGTATTATCCTGAGAGAAGATTTCTTCCGGGAGACAGACTGGATTTTGCCGCTTTAAGTCAGATCACATTTGAGAAACCGGATATGGAGACATTTTACGGACTGAAACTGGCTTATGAAGCCGGAAGGACAGGAGGTTCTCTCCCGACTGTTCTGAATGCTGCAAATGAACGGGCAGTTGCCATGTTCTTAGACAGAAAGATCAAATACCTGCAGATCCCGGAGATCATTCAGGCATGCATGGAAGCTCATAAAAATATTCCGTCCCCTACAGTAGAAGAAATACTAAAGACGGAACAGGCAACATATGAATTTATTAAAAACAGGTGGTAATATATGGGGATTATTTTAGCGATATTGCTGTTCAGTGCAATCATAATCATTCACGAGCTGGGACATTTCCTTCTTGCTAAAGCGAATGGAATCCGTGTGGATGAATTTTCACTGGGACTTGGACCAACGCTGTTCGGAAAGCAGTTTGGTGAGACAAAGTTCAGCGTGAAACTGCTTCCTTTTGGCGGAGCGTGCATGATGGGCGAGGATGATGTGGAAGATATATCAGAAGGAAGCTTTAACAGTAAATCTGTCTGGGCAAGAATGTCAGTCATTGTTGCAGGGCCGCTTTTTAATCTGATCCTGGCATGGATCTTATGTATGATTATGATCGCATGGGTTGGATACAGAACACCGGTTGTCGGTGGAGTGATAGATGGATATTCAGCCCAGGAACAGGGACTTTCAGAAGGCGATGTGATCACGAAGATCGGTGGTCGCTCTGTGCATATCTGGAATGATATCAGTTTATATAATCTGACTCATTCAGAAGAAAAAGAAGTTGAGATCACATATAAGAGGGATGGAAAGACGCATACAGCAGTGCTGGAGCCGAGACAGAAAGAAGGAGATACTGCACCGCTTCTGGGAGTGACCGGAGGTAAGATGGAGCGTCCCGGATTTTTCGGAACCCTGAAATATGGTGCTTATACCGTCAAATACTGGATCGATTATACAGTAGACAGTCTTCGGATGCTTGTGACGGGAAGAGTCGGAATGAAAGACCTGTCAGGTCCGGTGGGAATCGTCAGTGCAGTAGACGGCGTTTATCAGGAGGCAGCACCGGCCGGGTTATCAGTGATCATCCTGAATCTGATGAATATCGGGATTCTGATCACGGCAAACCTCGGTGTGATGAATCTTCTGCCGCTACCGGCACTGGATGGAGGAAGACTGGTATTTCTGATCATTGAGGCAATTCGTGGAAAGCGGGTATCACCGGATAAAGAAGGCATGGTGCATTTTGCGGGGTTTGCACTTCTGATGGTTCTGATGGTTGTGGTGATGTTTAATGATATTATGAAGCTGGTGTAAAGTGGCTTATGAAATTCGTGTAAATACCAATATGAAACTGGTGTGAATGGTATTATGAAATTAGCAGGAATATCATGAAAAGCCGGTTTATATAATAGAGATGATGATAGATTTCATGGAGTAGATCATGAGCCAGTTACGTGCCATGCAGACAGAAGCAGTTGACAGAGGAACGCTTCAGATCAATGTTACTTCCTCGGTGAATGCATTTCCGGTGGAACGGGCGGAAATTTCTATTTCGTATACCGGAGTACCGGAAAGTACGCTGGAAAAGATACAGACAGATTCATCAGGACAGACGGAGACAATCGAACTTGCAGCACCACCGGAGGAGTGGAGTCTGGATATAGAAGAAGACAGACAGCCATATTCGGAATATACGCTGAGTATCAAAGCACCGGGATTTGAACCGGTCAATATTGCAGGAACGGAGATTCTTGCAAATGTAAAGGCAATACAGAACATACAGATGAAACCAGCAGATGTGAGCGGGGAAGAGGATCAAGTATTCGTTATCCCCGCTCATACTTTATATGGAGACTATCCCCCGAAGATCGCAGAGGCAGAGATCAAGCCGGTGACAGAGACGGGGGAGATTGTTTTAAGCCGTGTGGTTGTGCCGGAGTATATTGTGGTACATGATGGTTCACCAAGAGATTCAACCGCAACCAATTATTATGTTAAATATAAAGATTATATCAAGAATGTTGCATCCAGTGAGATTTATGCGACCTGGCCGGAAAATACGATCCGGGCGAATGTACTGGCAATCATGTCGTTTACTCTGAACCGGGTTTATACGGAGTGGTACAGAAATAAAGGGTATGATTTCACGATCACTTCCTCCACTGCCTTTGACCATAAGTGGATTCCTGAGAGAAATATTTTTGATTCGATTTCTGTGATTGTGGATGAACTGTTTGCTGATTATCTTTCAAGACCCAATGTGCGGCAGCCGATCCTGACGCAGTATTGTGATGGGCGGAGAGTGAGCTGCCCGAACTGGTTGACCCAGTGGGGGTCAAAAGCACTGGGGGATCAGGGATTGACAGCGATAGAAATCTTACGTTATTATTACGGTGATGACATGTATATCAATACAGCTCAGGAGATCTCGGGAATACCATCTTCCTGGCCCGGATACACACTGGAGCAGGGGGCCAGTGGAGAAAAGGTGCTGCAGATGCAGGAACAGCTCCGGGTGATATCCGAGGCATATCCGGCAATCCCGAAAGTAGAGGCAGACGGAATCTATGGACCTGCAACAGCACAGGCAGTGGAGAAGTTCCAGTCAGTATTCGGACTTCCGGTGACAGGAACAGTAGATTATTCTACCTGGTATAAGATCTCAGAGATTTATGTAGGGGTGTCAAGGATTGCAGAGTTGGTTTAAAGCAGATATCTGGGATAGATAGAAGCTGATACTAAAGAGATGGAGAGAAAGATGAGCGGTCAGGGACGAGAAGAAAAGGGACTGTTTCCCAAAGGAATGATTCTTGCTTGTGTGATCCTTTTTCTGTTGGGGATAGGATGCGTAGGTATGAATCTTGCTGCGGGACCTTCGGAAGAAAAAAATCCGATGGGGCAGATTGCGGATTATAGAAAAAAGGAAGAAAAGAAAAAGGAAGCGGAAAAGAAAAAGCTTGAAGAGCAGAAGAAGCAGAAAAAAAGTACGGATGAAAAGAAAAATGCAGATCCAGATCAGGATATGACCGAAGAGCTGGCACAAAAGTATTATTATCAGAAACTGAGTGCAGAAGAACAGAAGTATTATAAAGAAATACTTAAAGGTCTGGAAGATATGGAGACGGTGATTCATGTAAGTACGGCAGATGATACGAAATTGCAAAAGGTATTTGAATATATTATGTATGATATGCCGACTCTTTTCTGGTGCGATCGGAGCTGGAGTGGAAGTAAGTATCTAAGTGAGAACAGGACAGAAATTTCACCGGGGTATACATGTACCAAAGCGGAAAGAGATGTACGACAAAACCAGGTTGATGAAGCTGTTGGGCAGTGCCTGAGTGGAATAGACAAAGATGCAGATGATTATACCAAAATAAAAGCAGTTTTTGAATATCTTGTCAATACGGTTGATTATGATAAAAATGCTGCGGATAACCAGAATGTATATAGTGCATTGGTGGGAAAGCGTTCTGTCTGTGCAGGTTATGCACGTTCTACGCAGCTTCTTCTTGAAAAGCTTGGAATTCAATGTTTATATGTTGAGGGAACGGCTGGAGAAAATAATGAAGCCCATGCATGGAATATCGTCAAGTGCAATGGAAAGTATTATCAGATAGACACGACATGGGGAGATCCGATTTATGACCAGACAGAAAATCCGGAAACGAATGCGGGAAATAATATTAATTATGATTACTTATGTACTTCAGATGAAAAGATGTACCGCAACCATACGATAAAAGCGGTGACTGATTATCCGGTCTGTGATTCAGACAATCTGAATTATTTTAAACTGAACAATATGTATTATGAAAGTTATGATGCAGCTACATTAATGGAAAAGATGAAAGAAAGTTATCAGAAAAAAGAAGATTCTTTCACCTGTGAATTTTCAAATCCGGATGTATATGCACAGGCGAGAGAGGATATCATCAATAATCTTCTCCCACAGGCATCCCAGGGGCTGGCACAATATTATGGCTTCAGCCGGGTACGGTACAGCTATTCAGAATATACGGAGCATTACAGAATCACAGTCGATTGGCAGTATTTCGAATACACCGGAAACTGAAATTTATAAGATGTCAGGGTCAAAAGGTCTGAAACCACGTGTGCTTGCACACTGGTGGTAGAATGACCTTGAGACCCGCCCAGATATGAGCATAAAAGTGGGGCGTAAGCACCATGATATGCGAATAGCGGGTAGGATTGTGGGAGTGCGTAGCACGAAACAATCCGTTGGCATCATTGTTGGGGGCTTTTGACCCCAACATCTTTATAATTATACATTAAAAATAATGTTGAAATATGGTCTCAAGTGTAGTATAATTTTTACAATTTGAGAAAGTGGGCGCTCTGGAACGAAAGACTCCAAGAGTGCCTTTACTATGTCAAAGTATGTAAGAGAAACTGCAGGTGGCAGATTCTCCCTATGCAAAGATAAATTTTACGAAGGGAAAGGGTGAACAGATGAAAGCGTTTCTTATTTTGGAAGACGGTACTGTGTTTACAGGAACAAGCATTGGTTCGACGAAGGATATGATCAGTGAGATCGTATTTAATACCTCGATGACAGGTTATCTGGAGGTGTTGACGGACCCTTCTTATGCAGGACAGGCTGTTGTCATGACCTATCCGCTGATCGGTAACTATGGTATCACACCGGACATGGAGTCTAGGAAGGCATGGCCTGACGGCTATATTGTGAGAGAACTGTCCCGTATGCCGAGCAATTTCAGATGCGAAGGCACAATTCAGGATTTCCTTAAAGAACAGGATATTCCGGGAATTGCAGGGGTGGATACACGTGCTCTGACAAAAATCCTGAGAGAAAAAGGAACTATGAACGGTATGATCACGACGAATGAGAATTATAATCTTGATGAGATCTTACCGAAGTTAAAGGCATATACGGTCGGTGATGTCGTATCAAAGGTGACATGTGCCGAAAAATATGTATTGGAAGGAAATGGAAAGAAAGTTGCACTTCTTGATCTTGGAGCAAAGAATAATATTGCAAAATCTTTGAACAGGCGTGGATGCGAAGTGACGGTTTATCCGGCACATACACCGGCAGAAGAAATTATTTCTTCTAATCCGGACGGCATCATGCTTTCTAATGGACCTGGAGATCCGGCAGACTGCACATCAATTATTGAGGAAATCAGAAAATTATACAATACAGATATCCCGATTTTTGCTATTTGTCTGGGTCATCAGTTAATGGCTCTGGCTACCGGTGCGACAACGCATAAGCTGAAATACGGACACCGTGGAGGAAATCATCCGGTGAAAGATCTTCAGACCGGACGTGTCTATATTTCATCCCAGAACCATGGTTATGTAGTAGATGATGAGAATGTAGATCCAAAGATTGCAGTTCCGGCATTTAAGAATGTAAATGATGGAACGAATGAGGGACTTGCATATGTAGGAAAGAATATCTTTACGGTGCAGTTCCATCCGGAAGCTTGTCCGGGACCGCAGGATTCAGGATACCTGTTCGACAGATTCATTGAGATGATGGGAGGGACGAAATAATGCCAAGAGATAATAGTATTAAGAAAGTATTAGTGATTGGTTCGGGTCCGATCGTCATCGGGCAGGCAGCGGAGTTTGACTATGCAGGAACCCAGGCGTGCCGTTCTCTGAAAGAAGAAGGAATCGAAGTTGTTCTGCTGAACTCTAATCCGGCTACGATCATGACGGATAAGGATATTGCAGACAGAGTATATATTGAACCTCTGACAGTAGAAGTGGTTGAGCAGTTGATCAAGAAAGAAAAACCGGACAGCGTACTTCCTACTCTGGGAGGACAGGCAGGACTGAACCTTGCCATGGAGCTTGAGGAGGCTGGATTCCTGAAAGAAAATGGGGTTCGTCTGATCGGAACAACTTCTGAGACGATCAAGAAAGCGGAGGATCGTCTTGAGTTTAAAGCAACGATGGAAAAGATCGGTGAACCGGTTGCCGCTTCACTGGTTGTTGAAAATGTGGAAGATGGTCTTGCATTTGCAAATGAGATCGGATATCCGGTTGTTCTCCGTCCGGCTTATACACTTGGCGGAAGTGGCGGTGGTATTGCCCATGATCCTCATCAGTTGGTAGAGATCCTTGAGAACGGACTTCGTCTTTCCCGTGTAGGTCAGGTCCTTGTAGAACGCTGTATTGCAGGATGGAAAGAGATCGAGTATGAGGTAATGCGTGACGGAAATGGAAACTGCATTACGGTATGTAATATGGAAAATATTGATCCGGTGGGTGTCCATACAGGAGACAGTATCGTAGTAGCTCCATCGCAGACGCTGGGAGATAAAGAGTATCAGATGCTTCGTACCTCCGCACTGAATATCATCAGTGAACTGAATATTACAGGTGGATGTAACGTACAGTATGCTCTTCATCCGGAGACATTTGAATATTGCGTTATCGAGGTAAATCCTCGTGTAAGCCGTTCTTCCGCACTTGCTTCTAAGGCAACAGGATACCCGATCGCCAAAGTTGCGGCAAAGATCGCTCTTGGATATAATCTGGATGAGATCCAGAATGCAATCACAAAGAAGACCTACGCAAGTTTCGAGCCAATGCTTGATTATGTAGTTGTAAAGATTCCGCGTCTTCCATTTGATAAGTTTATCAGTGCAAAGAGAACTCTTACGACTCAGATGAAAGCAACCGGAGAGGTTATGAGTATCTGCAATAACTTTGAAGGAGCTTTGATGAAAGCAATCCGTTCACTGGAGCAACATGTAGACAGTCTGATGTCCTATGATTTCACCGGTCTGACAGATGACGAACTCCTGGAGCAACTGGAGATCGTTGATGATATGCGTATGTGGAGAATTGCGGAGGCCTGCAGAAGAGGTGTGGATTATGATGTGATCCACAACATTACAAAGGTTGACAAGTGGTTCATTGATAAATTTGCGATCATCACAGAGATGGAGACAGCACTGAAGACCCAGGAACTCACACCGGAACTTCTGAAAGAAGCTAAGAGAATTGAGTTCCCTGACAATGTGATCGCTGAACTGACAGGAAAGACAGAGCAAGAGATCCATGATATGCGTCATGAAAATGGTATCGTGGCAGCATATAAGATCGTAGATACCTGTGCGGCGGAGTTCGCGGCAGAGACTCCATACTACTATTCCGTTTATGGTAGTGAGAATGAAGTTGAAAAGACAGATGCGAAGAAGAAAGTTCTTGTCCTTGGATCAGGTCCGATCCGTATCGGACAGGGAATCGAGTTTGACTTCTGTTCTGTACATTGTACATGGGCATTTGCAAAAGAAGGATATGAAACGATCATTGTAAATAATAACCCGGAGACAGTAAGTACAGACTTTGATATTGCTGATAAGCTGTATTTTGAGCCGCTGACACCGGAAGATGTAGAGAGTATCGTTGATATTGAGAAGCCGGATGGAGCAGTTGTCCAGTTCGGTGGACAGACAGCGATCAAGCTGACAGAAGCACTGATGAAGATGGGAGTTCCGATCCTTGGAACATCCGCAGAAAATGTAGATAAAGCAGAAGACCGAGAACTCTTTGATGAGATTCTTGAGGAGTGTCAGATCCCACGTCCGACAGGTGGTACTGTATTTACGGCTGAGGAAGCAAAAGAGGTTGCCAACAGACTTGGATATCCGGTTCTGGTTCGTCCTTCCTATGTACTTGGAGGACAGGGAATGCAGATTGCCATCAATGATAATGATATTGATGAGTTTATCGGCATTATCAACCGGATCGCACAGGATCATCCGATCCTTGTTGATAAATATCTTCAAGGAAAAGAGATCGAGGTCGATGCAGTATGCGACGGAGATGATATCCTGATTCCGGGAATCATGGAGCATATCGAGCGTGCAGGTATCCATTCAGGAGACAGTATTTCGGTATATCCGGCACAGAGCCTGACGGACGGTGCAAAGGCAAAGATCGCAGAATATACAAGAAGACTTGCAAAGTCACTGCATGTAATCGGAATGATCAATATCCAGTTTATTGTATGCGGCGAAGAGGATGTATATGTAATTGAGGTAAATCCGCGTTCCAGCCGTACTGTTCCGTATATCAGTAAGGTAACAGGAATCCCGATTGTACCGCTTGCTACGCAGGTGATCATCGGAAAGAAGATCAAAGAACTTGGTTATACACCGGGACTTCAGCCGGAGGCAGATTATGTAGCAGTCAAGATGCCGGTATTCTCCTTTGAGAAGATCCGCGGTGCAGATATCAGCCTTGGACCTGAGATGAAGTCCACAGGAGAGTGTCTGGGTATTGCAAAGACATTTGATGAAGCTCTTTATAAAGCATTCCTTGGAGCAGGAATCAAACTTCCAAAATTCAAGAATATGATCATGACAGTTCGTGATGAGGATCATGCAGATGCAGTAGAGATCGGAAGAAGATTTGAAAAGATCGGATACCATATCTTCGCTACAAGCGGAACTGCACGTGCCTTAAATGAAGCGGGAGTGAAAGCAACTCCGGTTCGCAAGATTGAGCAGGAGTCACCGAATCTTCTGGATCTGATCCTTGGACATAAGATCGATCTGGTTATCGATATTCCGGCACAGGGAGCAGAACATTCCAAAGATGGATTCGTGATCCGCAGAAATGCGATCGAGACAGGAGTGAATGTCCTGACTGCCATCGATACAGCTCATGCACTGATCACCAGTCTGGAAAATACAGATATTAAGAAGCTGACACTGATCGATATTGCGACAGTACAGTAAAAGCAGGCAGAGTAAGAGAGAAGAAATAAGCCATAAAAAATCCCGTTCCTGATGGAGCGGGATTTTTTGGCATCGGGGAAAATATTCCATATTTTCAATATTGGATTTCTGTCAGAAATAATCCATCAGACGGACAGAAATTTCCGGGAGTTTCATTTCCTTCAAAAATAGAAAGAATACAGTCAGGGGAACGCTTTCCCTGACCGATTTCCAGTAATGTGCCGACAATGAGCTGTGGCATGGAAGGAAGAAACGCATTTGCCGTAAGGCGGAAGGAAAGCTGTTCTTTATTCTGTATAAAATCAAGATAAAGCAGTTCTTTTTTTGTCCCTTTCTTTTTCCGTACAGGGGAAAAAGATTGAAAATCATGCTTCCCGATCAGACAGGAAGCAGCCTGCTTCATCAAAGCAAGGTCAGGAGCAGGAAAAAAATGAGCCTGATATCTGGAATGGAATACATCATAAACCGAAGCCGTGCAGACATTGTATTCGTAAGTATAAGCACGGATTCCGAGATCCGCACGGAAACGTCCGGAAACCGGTAAAAGAGAAAGTACTTTGATATCCATGGGAAGATACTGGTTCATCTGCTTTTTCAGTACTTCCGGTGAAAATGGTAAATCTGCTTCAAAAGAACAGACCTGACAGGAAGCGTGTACACACGGTTCGGTTCTGACGGCCGCATGAAGTGTTACAGGCTGTCCGAGCAGTCGCGTAAGAACCTGCTCCAGTTTATAACTGACAGTTTTTACTGATTTTTCATTTTTTGTCCATCCGAGGTAACGGGTTCCGTCATATTGAAGAGTCATTTTAAAATTATTCATGGTAAAATCCTCAGTGATTCATAAGAATGTTTGTATCAGAAAATTAATATTTTCAGACGTACTTATTTTAATAAAAAATACCAGAAAAGTACAGAGTACAATGCAGATTTTTCTGAGCTATATTGTCTGGCCCAGGCACTGTCAGCAGTAATGAGTATTTTGCCCGAAGGGAACCGGAACAATCACATGACAAGCAGAGAAAAGAATGATATGATAAAAGCTGTCAGAAATTATGAGGTGAACGAAAATGAATGAAATGAAAAAAGAAATAAAAAAGGAACAAGAAATAGAAAATAAAATAAAAAAAGAACATGAAATGGAACGGGAAATAGAAAGAACCGTATCGGATTCGCGGGTAGAGACAGTCCATATGGTACGCCCGAACCATATGAATGCAGCAGGCAGATTGTTCGGAGGACAACTGATGCAGTGGCTGGACGAAGTTGCGGGACTTGTAGCAAAACGCCATATCAGAGGAAATGTCATTACGGCTTCTGTTGACAACCTCAGATTCATTCATGGTGCATATCAGGGAGAAATGGTTGTCATCATTGGAAAAGCAACCTATGTCGGAAATTCTTCTATGGAAGTGCGGGTGGATACTTATGTGGAGCATCTTTCAGACGGAATGCGTTATCCAATTAATCGAGCTTATTTTACAATGGTAGGACTGGATGAGAAGGATAAACCATGCAGAATACCAAGGCTCACTATCAAGTCAGAAGAAGAAAAAGCAGAATGGGAAGCAGCGGAAAAGAGAAGAGAAATGAGGATGCACAGGCGGAAGGAAGGTTTTTGAAAAGAGAATTGTTGAGGTGATACGCAGTGAAGCAACAAAAATTATTAAGTCTGATTCGTCAGGCCATTGAGGAGTATCATATGCTGGAAGACGGAGACAGAGTTGCTGTGGGAGTCTCAGGAGGAAAGGATTCTCTGACATTACTTTATGCGATGAGGCAGTTGCAGAGATTTTATCCGAAAAACTTTGAATTATCTGCGATTACATGCAATGTGGGATTTGAGGGAATGGATTTTACCGGTGTTTCAGATTTCTGCGACAGTCTGAAAATCCCATATGAGCAGGTGGACACAAAGATTGCCGAGATTGTCTTTCAGGAAAATCCGGAGATAAGACCCTGCTCTCTGTGTGCGAAGCTGAGAAAAGGTGCCATGTATAAACAGTTAGCTGAGCTTGGAATCAATAAAATAGCCTATGCACATAACAAAGATGATTTCATAGAGACCGCTCTCATGTCTCTGATCTATGAGGGAAGATTTTATGCATTTCCACCGATGACGGTTCTGCCTGAAGCCGGAGTAACGGTGATTCGTCCGATGATGTATGTTCCGGAAAAAGGAGTTGCCAATTTTGTAGTGGAACAGGGAATCCAGATTGTGAAAAATGCATGCCCGGTAGACGGATCGACAAAAAGAGAATATGCCAGGCAGCTTATGGAGCAGATTAACAGGGAGACACCTGGGGCAAAGGACAGGATGATGCATGCGATTGTGAATGGAAGATTTTCGGATTGGCCGGGATAAATTTGTAGTTGTTGGAATGATACGCTTGTAAAGCAAAAGACTTCTTTATGGCGAAGCGGACGCGGAAAGCAGAGATATTCCTTCGCGGTGCAGGCCCGCTTTACCTCAGCCCGTTGACCGTTTGTAACTCGAAAGTGGAAATCTTCGTGCAAAGGCACTCAATTTACTTTCTCTAACAAACGCTGCAAAGTGTCTTCGGAACGCTCCTGCTAATGCACCTGCTCAGGAACACTCTGCTTTCCGCTGACCATCTCGATAAGAAGTTTTTAGCTCCACAGCGTATTCACTCAACAATGCAAATTTAAAAAGAATAGAAAAAAGCCGGATGGCTATTGACTAAGATATTCGATCGTAAATATCAGATAATAGATATTGTATTTACTATTTGATGGAGCATTTATCTTAGTCGATAGCCATCCGGCTCTTTATTTCTTATTGGAATTTCGTGTTTGTTGGGAGAAACTGTTTTGGCATGAGGGAAAATTTTCTGATTTGAAAAGCCTAATATCCGCCCTTGCTGTTGCGTGAGCAGTGCATTGACAAGGAGCGTTCCGAAGACACTTTGCCCAACTTGTTAAGGAACGTAAACAGGAGTGCCTCTGCACGAGTGTTTCCACGTTCCTGTTACAAGTTGTCAACGGGCTGAGGTAAAGCGGGTCCTGCACTGCGATGCAACAGCAAGGGCGGATATGAACGTTTTTTCATCAGATACTTTCTGACTGCCGAAACATTTTCACTCCAACAACTACAAATTTCACCCAAGATGTTTTCTGAATACAGCTCTGGTCATTTCCATCATCCGGTCGATCTGAGCCTGCTCTTCTGGGGACTTTCCCTCTTTTAGAACTTCCAGAATCAGAGAAACTTCTTCAGGAGTAAAGCGAAGCCCTTTTCTATTGGCATTGGTGATCAGACTGAGCATGACCGGGGCGAGATTGCGTCCGGTCTTGCCCTGGGTCTGTTGTGCTGCCAGTCTGATCAGTTCCAGCTTGGCTGGGTCGATTGATTTCATTGCAGGATGGTTCATCCATTGTTCCATTTGTTAAATCTCCTTTCTGATTTAGCGGTTGAGAAATATCGGCTGACGCAGTGGAAGGGGTCAGTGCATGTGCAAAAAGTTCATTACAGGTATTGAAAGTGTTGCGTTGTTCAGGAGTAAGCAGATTCATAAGAAAACTGAGAGGAGAGTCCCGGGTGTTTTCAAAGGATGGTTCCGGTGGAGGCGGATCTGAAGATTCATTTCGGAACTTGTTTTTAAATTCGTTTGCAGATTCATTTTCAAATCCATTTCCGAACCTGTTTTCAAATTCATTTTCAGAATTATTTCCGAATCCCCAATTTCCAGGGTCGGGAGAGAAATCCTGAAATAACTGCACCATAGACAGCATTTCTTTCATGTTTTTCAGATTTTCACTCATCTGACGCTCAGATTCAGTCAGATAAGGGGCGAGTACCTCAAGAATTTCTTCATAAGAAAAGGAAGCGGATAAGGAATGTGCTTTTAAAGGTGATTCTGAGAAAGTATACCTGGAAGAAAATAGTTCCAAAGTTCTCTGAAGCTCCGAAAATTTAATCCATGTGGCAAGCATACGTTGCTGAGAAAAGGAAAAAAAAGGGAGCAGGAGTTTCAGAATACGAAACTGTACCGGGGTTGTGAGTTCATCAAGAAGCGTCATGGGAGAAGGTTTATCCATAAAAAGAGTTCCTGACTGCGGCGTTGTAAATATATATGCGTAGCTTTTTAAAAAAATGTTCATACTATAATAAGAAAGAACAAAATAAAAAGAAAAGAGGAAAAACAGATGTCAGGAAAACTGATCATTGAAGGAAATGCAGTCTATGAACTGGATGAAGAATGTATGCTCAGAAAAAGACTGGATCAGACAGATGAAGAAGAAAAGCGAGAAGCAGAAGGCTGGGTGGCCGGTAAATATCCGAAGGAAGATACAAAAAAGTAAACTAACAGAACGCAGAGATACAAAGTGTGATTCGAAGGAAGTGTATGTGATAAAAGAAAGAGGGGGTGAAGAAGTCCCCTCTTGCAAAAGTAATACTTATGATGAAAAAGCAGAAATGTTTCAGAAAATCAAAAGAATCAGCATCCGCAACCGCTGTTGCATCCGCATCCATTACCACAACCGTTGTTGAGACCAAGTCCGTTGCCGCATCCACCGCAGCAGATAAGAAGCAGGATGATCCACAGACAACTGTTATCGCCGCCACAACCATTGTTGCATCCAAATCCATTGCCGCATCCGCCACAGCAGATGAGAAGAAGAATGATCCATAAGCAGGAATTCATTCCGTTACCACATCCGTTACCACATCCGTTGTCACATCCGCATCCGCAGTTTGTAGCTGTTAATTCACTCATGTTAAATCCTCCAGATAGATTTATTTTACAATTTTATAGTATGCCGGAGACAAAAAAGTGTTCCGGTAGGATTTAAGAATTTAGCAGATTTGCAACATGGAGTAATCCCCAGCCGGATTCTGTGCCGGGGATCGGCTGACAGGAGTTGTGAAGCCGGAGTTTCGCTTCTACATTTGAAAGATCGGGATATTTGGAAAACAGGCAGGCGATAGCACCGGTTACGACGGGCGTTGCCATGGAAGTTCCGGTCTTGGCAATATAGGGCTGTGAAGAAAGGAAAGTCGGACGTTGAAAAAGAGATGGACGCACAGAAGCAGACTGCATGGAAGAAATATAACGGCTGTTGCAACTGATGATTCCTGTACCGGGAGCAAATACATCCGGTTTCTTTATGCAGTGGTCGGTCGGTCCGCGGCCGGAATAATTGGAAGAGGAATGTCCTGTCCGAAAAAGTGGCAAAGTATCAGGAACACCGACAGTGATTACTTTGGGGCTTGTGCCGGGAACAGCGACCGTACCGGGGCGAGGTCCGTAATTGCCCGAAGAAACTACAACCGTCAGTCCAAGATCCCACAGATGTTCCACTGCATCAAGAAGAAGTTTTTTCTGCCCGGAAGGAAGTGTGGGCCGACCGCCGACAGAAATATTTACAAGGTGAAGAGGATAAGAATCTTTTATTTTCAAAATCCAGTCGATCCCTTTCAATACAGTCTGGATGTTTCCGTTTCCTTCGTGGTCGAGGACTTTACAGATCAGAAGATCCGTATCAGGTGCAATACCGGCATAAAGACCGGAAGAGACCTGACCACTTCCGGCAAGGATGCCTGCAACATGAGTCCCATGACCACTGTCATCATGAAGTGAAACAGAGGGAGTGGAAGAAGTAAAATCCCGGAAATCAAGGATACGGCCAGAAAAATCAGGGTGGGCTGATATTCCGGTATCTAAGATTGCTGCACAGATCCCGTTTCCCAGGCAATGTTTTGAGCGGGTATCGTCGCACCAGTAATGAATGGTTTGTTTAACCCATTTCATAGGAAAGTCCTTTTTATTTAATGTATTCATAAGAGAATCACATGGTGTTATCTGCCGGGGAAATTTACCGGGGAAAAAGATTGAAAGGTGAAATGTAAGATGTAAAGAAAAAATACTTGACAAGAAGAATCCTTTCCTGTATGATAGCAGAGGTGAAGATAATGAATAAGTTTTTAGAGCAGGCATTATTGTATGATTTCTACGGAGAACTGCTGACAGAGCATCAGAAAGATGTATATGAGCAGGTTGTTCTGGAAGATTATTCGCTCAGTGAGATCGCACAGATGAAAGGCATCAGCCGACAGGGGGTGCATGATCTCGTGAAGCGGTGTCAGAAGATTCTTGAAGGGTATGAGGCAAAGCTTCATCTTGTAGAAAAGTTCCTTTCAGTGAAAGAAAAGATCAGTCTCATCGATAAGACACTGGCAGAGTGGGAAGAGGACGGAAAAGATCCGGAAGAGATCGTGAAAAAGGTTCGCCGGATAGCGGACAATATCATAGAGGAGTTATAGGATGGCATTTGACAGCTTAAGTGAAAAACTTCAAAATGTATTTAAGAACCTGCGTAGTAAAGGAAGACTGACAGAGGCTGATGTCAAGGCGGCACTCCGGGAAGTCAAGATGGCACTCCTTGAGGCGGATGTAAACTTCAAGGTAGTAAAAGGCTTCATTAAAGATGTGCAGGAAAGAGCGATCGGTCAGGATGTAATGAACGGTCTGAATCCGGGACAGATGGTCATCAAGATTGTAAATGAAGAGCTGATCAGGCTGATGGGATCTGAGACAACAGAGATCAAGTTGCAGCCGGGAAGTGCGATTACGGTCATTATGATGGCTGGTCTTCAGGGAGCAGGTAAGACCACGACAACAGCAAAGCTGGCAGGAAAGTTCAAGTTAAAAGGAAAGAAACCTTTACTTGTAGCCTGTGATGTGTATCGTCCGGCTGCGATCAAGCAGTTGGAGATAAATGGCGAGAAGCAGGGCGTGGAAGTTTTCTCAATGGGAAATAAAAATAAACCTGCGGATATTGCCAAAGCTGCGATGGAACATGCAGCAAAGAATGGAAATAATATCGTAATCCTCGATACAGCAGGTCGTCTGCATATTGATGAGGATATGATGGCAGAACTTCAGGAAATAAAAGAAGCGGTGACAGTTCATCAGACGATTCTGGTTGTTGATGCAATGACCGGACAGGATGCAGTGAATGTTGCAAGCTCCTTTAACGATAAGATTGGAATCGACGGAGTCATCGTTACCAAACTGGACGGTGATACAAGAGGTGGTGCGGCATTGTCTATCAAGGCAGTGACGGGAAGACCAATCCTTTACGTCGGTATGGGAGAAAAGCTTTCCGATCTGGAACAGTTTTATCCTGACAGAATGGCATCCAGGATTCTTGGAATGGGAGATGTTCTTTCCCTGATTGAAAAAGCGGGGGCAGAACTGGATGAAGAGAAAGCCAAAAAGATGGCTGACAAGATGAAGAAAGCCCAGTTTGACTTCGAGGACTATCTCGACAGCATGGAGCAGATGCGGAAGATGGGCGGTCTTTCAAGCATTATGGGAATGATGCCGGGAATGGGCAATATGGCAGGAAAGATGCCGGATCTTGATTCAGAGGAAAGTGAGAAGAAGATGGCACAGATGGAGGCTATGATCTTTTCCATGACTCCTGAGGAACGGCGGAATCCGGATCTTTTAAATCCCTCCAGAAAGCACCGTATTGCGAAAGGTGCAGGCGTTGATATTGCAGACGTAAACCGCATGGTGAAGCAGTTCAACGAGTCAAGGAAGATGATGAAGAAGCTTCCTGGGCTGATGGGTGGAAAAGGTGGAAAAAGGGGCAGGTTCAGGCTCCCCTTTTGACACATAAGCTGTAACCGCCGGTGGCTTGTGCTGTGCCTGAATCAGCATAAAGAAACCTTCTGTCATCGGCAGGACAGTTTATTATAGATTAACAATATACAAATAAAATGATGAGGTGAAAGAAATGGCAGTAAAGATCAGATTAAGAAGAATGGGACAAAAGAAAGCTCCTTTTTACAGAATCGTAGTAGCAGATTCCAGATCACCAAGAGATGGAAGATTTATCGAAGAGATCGGAACATATGATCCGAATCAGGAGCCAAGCGTATTCAAAGTAGACGAAGAAGCAGCTAAGAAATGGCTCAATAATGGTGCTCAGCCGACAGAAGTTGTTGGAAAGATCTTCAAGGCAGCAGGAATCGAGAAATAATTATTCTGTCTCCACGGAGGTGCGAGTGTCATGAAAGAATTAGTTGAAGTAATCGCAAA
This sequence comes from [Ruminococcus] lactaris ATCC 29176, assembly GCF_025152405.1. Taxonomy (NCBI): domain Bacteria; kingdom Bacillati; phylum Bacillota; class Clostridia; order Lachnospirales; family Lachnospiraceae; genus Mediterraneibacter; species [Ruminococcus] lactaris. The sequence goes on along the minus strand of NZ_CP102292.1, from coordinate 1,784,548 downwards.
GGCTTTGGTGGACTGCCCGGATGAAGTCTCTGTCAGTGAGAAGCAGGAAGGCAGAACCACAGTACTGGAACTTCATGTTGCAGAAAGCGACATGGGAAAAGTAATCGGTAAGCAGGGACGTATCGCAAAAGCGATCCGTTCGGTTGTAAAAGCCGCAGCAGCAAAGGAAGACAAGAAAGTTGTTATAGATATTATCTAAGCAGCACAGAGGAAGGGACAGTCATCCGCAAGGATGGAACTGCCCTTTTCTTTTCTGCCGAAACTGTGGTAAAACTGAAAAAGCAGGGAGAAAGCCGGAAGGGGACAGATGCAGGGCTTAGCAGAGCAGATTGAGTGAACAAAAGGAGAACAGGGCAATGGAGCAGTTTTTACAGGTGGGAGTCATTTCATCGACTCACGGACTTCGCGGTGAAGTAAAAGTTTTTCCGACAACAGATGATGCTGCAAGGTTTCAGACATTGAAAGAAGTCATCCTTGATACAGGAAAAGAAAAGCTGGATCTTGAAATCCAGTCAGTCCGTTTTTTTAAGCAGTTTGTGATCGTGAAATTTAAAGGGATCGATGATATCAATGACATTGAAAAATATAAGGGAAAGAGTCTGTTTGTCGCCAGGGAGAATGCAGTTGAACTGGAAGAGGATGAGTATTATATCGGGGATCTGATCGGAATGGATGTCTATACAGACGAAAGTGAAGAACGTTTTGGCGTACTGAAGGACGTGATGGAGACAGGGGCAAATGAAGTTTACATCGTACAGTCAGAAAGGTACGGAGAGGTGCTTCTCCCGGCAATCCATGAGTGTATCCTGGAAGTAGACCCGGAAGAGAAAAAAATGACGGTACATCTGATGGAGGGACTGATCTGATGAATTTTCATATACTGACCCTTTTTCCGGAAATGATAGAGCAGGGACTGAATACCAGTATTACAGGCAGGGCAATAAGTAACGGACTTTTGTCGATTGAAGCAATTAATATCAGGGACTATGCGTTTAATAAGCATCAAAGCGTGGATGATTATCCCTATGGTGGCGGAGCCGGGATGCTGATGCAGGCAGAACCGGTCTATCTGGCATATGAAGCTGTCAGAAAAAAGATCGCTGAAAGAAAACCGGCAGAGGCAGAGACAGAAGAGCCGGCAGAAGCAGAACAACTGGAAGAAAAACCGGTGACTGGATCAGAAGAAGAGCCGGTGAAAGAGAAAAAGCTCAGGGTCGTTTATCTTTCTCCACAGGGAGATGTGTTCAGCCAGGGAATGGCGGAGGAACTTGCAAAGGAAGAAGACCTGGTGCTTTTATGCGGACATTATGAAGGAATTGATGAACGGGTACTGGAAGAAATCGTGACGGATTATGTATCGATTGGAGATTATGTGCTGACGGGCGGAGAACTGCCGGCGATGGTAATGGTCGATGCGATTTCCAGATTAGTACCGGGCGTGCTTCATAACAATGTATCTGCGGAGTTTGAATCTTTTCAGGATAATCTGCTGGAGTATCCGCAGTATTCCAGACCGGAAGAGTGGCATGGAAAGAAAGTGCCACCGGTTCTGATGTCAGGACATCATGCAAATATTGAAAAATGGCGGAGAGAACAGTCAATCCTCCGTACTTATGAGAGAAGACCGGATCTGTTGGAGAAGAGTAATCTGACAGAAAAAGAAAAAAAATGGCTGAAAGACCAGATAAATGATTAAAAATAAAATAAATGCTTGAAAATATAAGAAAAGTATGATAAACTACAAAAGTTGTGAAAAGAAGAGCGATGGTCCTCTGGCACAGAATGAGTGTTAAGAACGTCAAATATTAAGGAGGTCACACGAAAATGAACGAAATTATTAAGAAAATCGAAGCAGAACAGTTAAAAGAGAATGCACCTGAATTTCACGTTGGTGATACTGTAAAAGTATACGCTAAGATCAAAGAGGGAAACCGTGAAAGAATCCAGGTATTCGAGGGAACAGTCCTGAAGAGACAGGGCGGTGGAGCAAGAGAAACTTTCACAGTAAGAAAGTCCTCTAACGGAATCGGTGTTGAGAAGACATGGCCGGTACATTCTCCACATGTTGAGAAAGTAGAAGTTATCCGCAGAGGTAAAGTAAGAAGAGCGAAACTGAACTACTTAAGACAGCGTGTTGGTAAGGCTGCTAAGGTAAAAGAATTAGTTAAATAATAACTATAAGCAAAATAGTAACCATGAGAGGGACAATTACAAAGATTTGTATATTGTCCCTTTTCTTCTACTTAAGGGAAAGAAAAGACCGGACGAAAGTGGAAAGCGGGGAATACACTGACGAAATAAGGGGAGGTCGTGTATGGGACAGGAGATTAATTTCCGCAGGCAGAGAGGCGGAAAAAAGAGAAAAGTTAAAAAGAAAAAGAATCATTTAAAATTTGAAGATAATAAAAAAAAGTTAAAATTTGAAAAAAAGAAGAATCCACGCCTGATCCGCCAGATTATCATCTGGGCAGCAGAGATTGCAGGGGCGTGTGCGGTGGCAGTGTTGCTTGTTGCATTTTTTGGACACCGGATCAGCAATTCAGGAGATGCGATGACTCCATCGATCCGTAATGGAGAAGTAGTCCTTGTGGATCGCCTGGTGATTGACATGAAAGAGTTATCCAGGGGACAGATTGTTGCATTCCGGCCGAATGGAAATAAAGAAGTCCATTTTTATATCAGAAGAGTAGCCGGACTGCCCGGCGAGACAGTTCAGATCAAAGAGGGGAAACTTTATATCGACGGGGAAGAACTGAAGAGTTATGAGTATGTCTCCGAGATCCGGGATGCCGGGATTGCAGCAGAACCGGTGAAGCTTGGAGCAGATGAATATTTCCTTCTGGGAGATAATCCACAAGGCGGGGAAGACAGCAGATCTTCAGATATTGGAATTGTAAAAAAAGATGATCTTTATGGAAAAGTATGGTTCAATACCACATCAGGAGATCATTTTGGAATTGTAAAAAAGTAATCATTTATCATAGACAGAACAGGATGCAGGAGGGTATGGTATGCATTTTCAGTGGTATCCGGGTCATATGACAAAGGCCCGAAGGATGATGCAGGAAAATATCAAGCTGATCGATCTGATCATTGAGCTTGTAGATGCGAGGGTTCCGCTTAGCAGCAGGAATCCGGATATTGACGAATTAGGAAAGAATAAGGCAAGACTGATCCTGCTGAATAAGGCAGATCTTGCAGAGGACAGAAGAAATGATGAGTGGCTGGAGTATTTCAAAGAAAAAGGATATTCTGCGGTAAAAGTAAATTCCAGGAAGGGCGGCGGGATCAAATCGATCCAGAATGTCATTCAGGAGGCCTGTAAAGAAAAAATGGAGCGGGACCGCAAACGTGGCATCCTGAACCGTCCGGTCAGGGCTATGGTAGTAGGAATCCCGAATGTTGGAAAATCCACATTTATCAATTCCCTGGCAGGAAAAGCCTGTGCGAAGACCGGAAATAAACCGGGTGTAACAAAGGGGAAGCAGTGGATCAGACTGAATAAAAATGTAGAGTTACTGGATACACCGGGAATCCTCTGGCCCAAATTTGAAGATCAGGCAGTCGGTCTGAAACTGGCGTTTATCGGCTCCATCAAGGATGAGATCCTTCAGACAGAAGAACTGGCATCCGAGCTGGTGGATTTTATAAACCGATCTTATCCGGGAGTGCTGGAAGAAAAGTATGCGATAGAGCATTCCGATGATAAGTTTGAAGTTCTTGAGAAGATTGCCCAGAGCAGACATTGTCTGGTACGGGGAAATGAATTTGATACAGAGAAGGCGGCAGCCATCTTATTAGATGATTTCCGCAACGGACGGCTTGGCAGGATCACCCTGGAAGTTCCGGAGGCAGTATGAGGAAAATTATAAAGGAACTGGCAGGATGGCTGGTATATATTGTGATTGTTGTTATCATTGCATGGGGATTTGTAACCTTTGTAGCACAGAGGACGCAGGTAAGCGGGGCTTCTATGGAGACGACATTGTCTGACGGGGATCAACTGATCGTTGATAAAATTTCTTATCAGTTCCGGGAACCGGAAAGATTTGAGATCATTGTATTTCCTTATCAATATGAAGCAGGTACATACTATATCAAGCGGATCATCGGACTGCCCGGCGAGACGGTACAGATCCTGGACGGTTCGGTCTATATTAACGGGGAAAAGCTGGAAGAACATTACGGAAATGAAGTGATGGAAGAAGCCGGAATTGCTGCAGAGCCGGTTACGCTGGGTGTGGATGAGTATTTTGTGCTTGGTGATAACCGGAACAACAGCAAGGACAGCCGTTCCGTGGATGTGGGAGTTGTGCATGGAAAGGATTTTGTAGGAAGAGCATGGATCAGGATCTGGCCTTTTGAAAAAATAGGATGGATCCGTCATGAGCTGACCGGACAGGAGTAACAGAATGGGAAAAAGCATCAGTGAGATAAAAAAAGAATTTGAAAATTCCGATGAAAATAGCTGGGAGAAACTCTGCGGTTTTTATGAGCAGGATTCCCGGATCGGTGTGCAGAATCTGGCGGCACGTTACCGCAAAAAGCAGGCGGCACTTGTGCAGGAACGAGAACGGCTGAAACAGATGCACTTTTATGAGGAAAAGTATAGTCAGTACCGGTGCATCTGTGGAATTGACGAGGCAGGAAGAGGACCACTGGCAGGTCCGGTTGTGGCAGGGGCAGTGATCCTGCCGGCAGACTGTGAGATTTTATATCTGAATGATTCCAAGAAACTGTCAGCGGCAAGAAGAGAAGAACTGTATGATGAGATCATGGAGAAGGCAGTTGCGACAGGAATCGGAATGGCAAGCCCGGCAAGGATTGATGAGATCAATATCCTGCAGGCAACGTATGAGGCAATGCGGGAGGCAGTATCAAAACTTTCCAGAGAGCCGGATCTTCTGCTCAATGATGCGGTGACAATCCCGGAGATGACGATCATGCAGGTTCCGATCATTAAAGGGGATGCGAAGAGTGTTTCGATTGCTGCAGCCAGTATTCTTGCAAAAGTGACAAGGGACAGGCTGATGATCGAATACGATAAAATTCTTCCTGAATACGGATTTGCAGGGCATAAGGGATATGGCTCAAAAGAGCATATTGCAGCGATTCAAAAGTATGGTCCGTCACCGATCCACCGAAGGACATTTATAAAGAATTTCATGTAATCATGAATGTTTCAGTGCAGATGACGGAGAAGAGAATGAAAAAGATTCAGAAGAATCGGAGAAAGACAGGAGCAGATTATGAAAAAGCAGCGGGATTTTATCTGGAGCAGATGGGATATGAGATTCTTCAGTTTAATTACCGCTGCCGTCTTGGGGAGATCGATCTGATTGCAAAGGACGGAGCGTATTACGTGTTCTGTGAAGTAAAATACAGAGCTGATGAACGGAAAGGAAGTCCGCTGGAAGCGGTGGATGCCAGAAAGCAGCAGAAGATCTTCCGTACGGCAATGTATTATCTGACAGAACAGCAGCTGGAGGATGTGCCGTGCAGATTTGATGTGGTCGGAATCGAGGGGACAAAGATCACGCTGATAAAGAATGCATTTGGAGGATGAAAATGGCTTTAGGATTGAAATATAAAAATGAAGAATCTATCTTGGAAGAAGCGGGAACTGTCACACCATTTTTGGAGTTTCCGCTTTTTAAAAATACGGGAATTGTCAGACATGGATTCTCTACAAGACTTGGAGGCGTAAGTAAGGGATATTATTCATCCATGAATTTAAGTTTTGAACGGGGAGATGACCCGGAGGCAGTCCGTGAAAATTTCCGGCGTATGGGAGCTGCAATCGGAGTTTCCTGTGAGGATATGGTACTTTCAAAGCAGACGCATACTACAAATGTCAGGATTGTGACGGAGGAAGACCGGGGAAAGGGAATCTTAAAGGAACGGGATTATACGGATGTGGACGGTCTGATCACGGACAGACCCGGAATCTGCCTGGTGACTTCATATGCAGACTGTGTTCCCCTTTATTTTGTTGATCCGGTCAGAAAAGTCATCGGACTGAGTCATTCCGGGTGGCGTGGCACTGTTGGTAAGATCGGAAAGCATACGGTTGAGCTGATGCAGGAGACGTTTGGATGCAGACCGGAAGAGATACTGGCTGCGGTAGGACCTTCTGTGTGTATGGACTGCTATGAAGTCAGCGAAGAGGTGATCGACAAATTCCGTGAAGCTTTTGATAAGGAGAACTGGGATCAGTTGTTTTATAAGAAAGCAAATGGAAAATATCAGTTGAATCTCTGGAAAGCCAATGAGCTGATCTTTTTAGAAAGTGGGATTCTGGCAGAGCATATGGCGATTACAAATGTGTGTACGCACTGCAACAGTGAGATCCTTTATTCTCATCGTACGATGGGAAATAAGCGTGGTAATCTCTGTGCATTTCTTGCATTGAAATAGCAGCAGGAAAAAACTGCGGCGTATTGATGGCAACAGAAAAGTGAAAAAGCCTGATAAAAAATGAATGAGAAAGGAAATAAGAAAAAATGACAGGAACAGGAAATCTGCTACAGCGTGCAATCCCGCGTCTGTATCTGGCAGCATCCGGTACGGTTACGAATGATTCCGTCAGTGATGTGTTGGATTCAGCACAGGAAGTGACAAAAGATACAGCGAATGAAGTCAATCAGTTTGTACAATACTTTTATGATCATATTCCGAATCTGATCGCATTTGGAATGAAAGTCTTGTTTGCGATTATTTTCTTTCTGATCGGAAGAAAAGTGATCAAGTGGATCAGGAAGATTGTTTCCAGATCAATGGAGAGAGCAAATGCAGATGTGGGAGTCAAACAGTTTGTAGATTCTATGCTGAAATTCGTAATGTATGCAGTTCTGATCTTTCTCATCGCTACAAAATTTGGTGTGGAATCTTCTTCAGTAGCGGCACTGATTGCATCAGCAGGTGTAGCCATTGGTCTTGCAGTTCAGGGAAGTCTTTCCAATTTTGCAGGGGGAATACTGATCCTTATTTTAAAACCATTTGAAGTGGGCGATTATATTATGGTCAATTCAGCCGGGATCGAAGGAACAGTGAAGTCAATCCAGATTTTTTATACAAGAATGACGACGATCGACAACAAGACGATCATTGTTCCAAATGGGATTCTGACAGATAACAGTCTGACCAATGTGACTGCACGTCCTGAGCGACAGTTAGATCTGAAAGTCGGAATCGCCTATGATGCTGATCTGAAAAAGGCAAAGGGTCTGATCGAGACTATGTTGTTGAATGATAAGGATGTAATACAGGATGAGGAGATTAAAGTCTTTGTGGATGAACTGGCTGACAGCAGTGTCGTGATCGGACTGCGTGCATGGGTGAAGACAGAAGCATACTGGACTACACGATGGAGAGTGTTGGAAGAGATCAAGCTTCAGTTCGATGAAGCAGGAATCGAGATTCCGTTCAATCAGCTTACAGTGCATATGAAAGAAGGAAAATAAAGGGCAGGCATTTCTTAGCAACATGAGAATCAGTAGCATGAAAATCAGCAGCATAAGAACCTGCAGCAGATAGAGTAAGGCAGCTATATGGATGCAAAGCGATCCTATAGCTGCTTTTTATATGAGAAAGAAAAAAGAAAATCTGAAATAAGAAATAAAAAGTTGAATAAGAAATAAAAATATTTACAGATAATGTAAAAGCAGGCATTTAAATTGATTTAATCTTGACTTTAAAGATAAAAATGGATACAATATGACATATAAAGTAGATACAAAAGAAAGTATCATAAAATGGATACATTTATAGATCCGAAGATGAAAATATAGAAAGATATGGGATACAGAGGAGGAAGACAGATGGGATTGATGATGAATGTACCGACAAAGGATTATATTGTAGAGACGATCAAAGAGGAGATTTTGTCAGGCCAGATAAAGCCGGGGACAGAACTGGCACAGGAAGCACTTGCAGAGCGGCTTGGTGTATCGAGGATGCCAATCCGGGAAGCATTGCAGAATTTAGTGCAGGAGGGCTTCGCGGTCAGACTTCCCAACCGGCATATGCAGGCAGTGGTATTAGACAGAGAACAGATCCACGATGTATTTCATATGATTGAGATGATGATGGCAGAGAATACGATTCTTCTTGCAGCGAAAGAACACCGGCAGGGTGGACAGCTCACAGAAGAGGATGCAGAAGATCCTTCCAGCGTCCAACTGGAACGTATCTTAAAGGGAATGAAGAATGCACCGGATGAAAGAAGAATGGCAGAATGGGAAATGCTGTTCCATGAGCGTCTGATCAGCCTCCTTGGGAATGCCTATCTGGAGCAGATGCAGAAAAAGATGCTGGATGGGTATGCTGCGTATGCGATCACCCATATGGGAGATAAGAAGGAAAGCTGCAGGCGGTTGAAAGAAGTCACAGAGGCGATGGCAGCAAATGACGATCAGAAGATCCGGGAAGCTTTTGCTGTTTATTTTTCCTCCTATGCGAATGCGTTTACTTCTGCGAGGGATGAAGAGGATAAGATGGATGGAGAATGGAGGAATGAGGATGAAGCCGGATGAGAAAACGGTAAAATTATTTGAAAATGACCGGTTTGCAACGGAGAATGGAGCTGTGATCGAGGAAGTGGAGGAGCATTATGCAAAGTGCAGTCTGAAGCTTGGATCACGTCATCGCAATGCCATGGGTGCAGTGATGGGCGGAGTTTATTTTACATTAGCCGATTTCGCTTTTGCTGTAGCTGCGAACTGGCAGGGAACGGGAACAGTGTCACTTCATTCAGATATCGCATATCTTGGAAGTGTGAAGGGCAATCAGCTTATTGCTGAAGCTGTCTGTATCAAAAATGGCCGCTCCACCAGTTACTACAAAATCGAGGTGAAAGATGAACTGGGAAATCTGACGGCGGTTGTCAATACGACCGGATACCGTGTAAAGTAATTTTATTTTGCGTGAAAGCTGATCTCTATCATAAATAAAAATCCGATCTGTCAAAAGACCGGATTTTTTGATATACTCGATTTTATTACAGAACCGATTTTTACAGATCAGATTTTCCCCGGGAATAAAGTTCCGGCATGCAGTCCTTTGACAATATCATATAAAGCTTCAGGGTGCTTTCCGTTGGTGACGATGGTATCGGTTCCCTGGGAGGTTGCCAGTGCGGCAGCCTGAAGTTTGGTTCTCATACCACCTGTACCGCGTCTGGAACCGGCACCGCCTGCCAGTGCATAAACACTGTCATCAATGGTATCAATCTGTTCGATCAGCTTTGCATTTGGGTAAAGGCGTGGATCATGGTCGTAGAATCCGTCAATATCTGAAAGGATAACCAGATGTCTGGCACGGCAGAGGACAGCTACGACAGCAGAAAGCATATCATTATCTCCGAAAAGGCGGTCTTCTGATTCGATTTCCTTATAACTTACGGAATCATTTTCATTTACGATCGGGATCACACCCATCTCTAAAAGTGCATTGAAAGTATTGATAAGATTTTCCTTTTTTTCTTCCTGTTCGATATCTTCCGCATTGAGAAGAATCTGTGCAACAGTCTTGTCATAATCTCCGAAAAATTTGTCATAAAGATACATCAGACTGCACTGTCCAACCGCAGCAGCAGCCTGTTTCATACGCATGCTGTCCGGTTTGGAGGTCATATTTAATTTGTTCCGTCCGACGGCGATCGCACCCGAAGAAACGAGAACAACTTCATATCCCATATTCTGGATATCAGAAAGTACGCAGACCAGTCGGTCTGTCGTTCTGAGATCACTTTTTCCTGCATCATTTGTCAGTGTAGAAGTTCCAACTTTTACTACAATCCGGTTATTATAAAGTCCCATGATAATCTCCTTTGTCTGTCTTGAAAATAACTTGATTCCTCAATGCAGTTATCGTATCATACAGTTATGGATTACAAAAGCGAATGTTTTTCATAATATATATGACAAAACCAGATACTATAATATTGTGAAGACCAGCTAGTTATAGTCAATACCTAAAAGACAAAAAATAGATATTTTTCTTTTATGTTTTGAAACCTAAAAATGAGTAACTTTAACAAACGTAAATCACTTGGATTTTCGTCAAGAAGCTCCTATGGTTTTATATAGCTGCATCTTTATGCAGCTGCTAAAGCAGGTCTTTGATACTGCTTACAGTGTTCTTCTGGTGACCGAAGCTCAAATGCCTTTTCATCACGAAGAACAGCAAATACGATGTTGCAGACTTTATGCATTACAGCACCGATTGCAACCATCTTAGGCTTTTGTCCAGACTTTAATTCGTAATACTTACGGAGGTATGGATTGATGCCCTCTCCATTACGTTTTGTACGAATGGAGGCGAGTGCTACTGCAAAGATAGCACGGCGCGCGATTCTGGAGCCACGTTTGCTCATATGTAACTGAGTGCCAACGAATTTTCCAGATTCATTTACTTCAGGATCTAATCCGAAGTAAGCAAAAAGTTGTTTTGGATTACGGAATGCTGAGAAATCACCTATTTCGCACATGATTGTTACAGCAGTCAGAAAGCCAACACCTGGGATTGTATTTAAAAGTTTAATCTGCTGAATAAACTTCTCGTTTTTATTGAATGTAATCAGCTGCCTAATACGATTCAGTATGGAATCCAAAGCAGAATCAAGCTTTTCAACAAGGTCCAAAGTTAAAAAGATATTGAAGTAGATACTGTCTATTTGACATCCAAATGTCTTTGCAGCATTAGCTGCAGCACAGAGTTTCTCATATCTTTCAGAAGCTTTGGCAAGACCTTTTCGTGAAGCTTTTGATATTTTTTCAATCATGGTCTTCTTATGACCACGAAGTATCTTGTCTGGAGTACCGTACTGGCGAAGAATCATTGTTGAGGTCTTGCCGGTAACATCACAGAAAACGTCAAGATACTGAGGAAACACGGTATGCAGGTCTCCTTTAAGTTTATTGATATGAGCAGAACGCTCATCAGTTAAATCGTAATACTTACGGGTAAGGCTACGCAGTTCAAGAACCAGCTTTGCTGGGAACTGGGAAACAGGAATATCTTTTGATAATCCTAGTTTGGCAATACCTTTAGAATCGATTTTATCATTTTTTACTTTTCTGATATTTCCATTCTTAGTAGAATGTGTAATAATAGGATTGATTATGGACGCGTTAAAACCACAATCAACAAGATAGCAGAAGAGCGGGAAATGATAAATCCCAGTGGATTCTAGAAAGGTGCGACTTTCTAAGGAATACAGCTCTTCTGCTTTTTTAATTTCAGAAACAGCTCGTTCCAAAGAATCCTTATTATTGTGAGTAATCTTGAAAGGTTTCAAGATCACTGTTTCGTCTGGCGCAAGAATTGTCATAAAGCTAAAAGCTGAACCGACATCAATGCCGACGGAAATATAGTTTTTGTTATGCATTATATGCTCCTTCCGATAGGGTTCCATAAAAAACAATGAATACACTACCTGGCACGTTATACGGGTATAGCTTAATTGCTCCCAACCAGCCTAAAACATAAATTTTCATTGATGGAATGACAGTCTTAAGTTACGGGTATTACTGGACATAAGCCAGCTCCCTAGGAGAAAATCGTCCTTTTCCCTATCCAATGGAAAATAATACCTTATGTAACAGACATAGTCTAGGAGTGAATAATCATACAAAAATGTATGTAACTTATACACGTATCTATGGTTGGAGTGATTATGGAGGAGAATCCTCTTACCAACCAGGATATAGATTAGAGAATATGATGTGGATGACCTTATTGGTCTATGACTACATCATACCAGGAGAAAATGCAAGCTTATGGATATGAATATACAAAAATATAAAGCGTTTGTAACAACAGTTTCGTGTGGCAGTTTCACGAAAGCAGCAGAGATTCTGAACTATTCGCAGTCAGGGATCAGCCGGATGATCCATGATCTTGAAAAGGAATGGAAGGTGATCCTGCTGGAGCGGAGTAAATTAGGAGTCAGGCTGACCAGCAGTGGAATGAAGCTTTTACCTTATGCAGAAAATGTCTGCAAAGAATATGAAAAGCTGCAGACCGAAGTGGATGAACTGCAGGGACTGAAGTCAGGACTGATCCGGATCGGTACATTTTCCAGTGTTGCTACGCACTGGCTGCCGAATATCATCCGGGAATTTCAGAAAGATTATCCTGAGATTGATTATGAGATGTTGCTGGGCGATTATACAGAGATCGAAGAATGGATTCTGGAAGGAAGAGTGGACTGTGGTTTTTTAAGACTTCCGACGCATGCAGAACTGGACACAGTCTTTTTGGAACAGGACAGACTGCTGGTCGTACTCCCGGAAGGACATCCGCTTGCTGAATATCGGAAAATTCCGGTGAGTGCTTTATGCGAGGAACCGTTTATGCTGTTGGAAAAAGGAGCAAAAGCAGAAGTTTCGGAAATTTTTGAAAGAAGTCACCTGACACCAAAAGTACATTTTACAACGTGGGATGACTATGCCATCATGGCTATGGTGGAGGGCGGACTCGGGATCAGTGTTTTGCCGGAACTGATCCTGAAGAGGATTCCCTACAGGATCGTGGCAAGAGAGCTGGAAATCCCGGCATACCGGAATATCGGACTGGCGATGAGAAGCAGGAAGACAGCACAGCCTGCGGTACAGAGATTTTTAGAATATCTTCAGTACAGACAGGTTGAGAAGACAGAAAAAATAAACTATAATTTATGATGTCAGGGTCAAAAGGTCTGAAACCACGTGTGCTTGCACACTGGTGGTAGAATGACCTTGAGACCCGCCCCGATATGAGCATAAAAGTGGGGCGTAAGCACCATGATATGCGAATAGCGGGTAGGATTGTGGGAGTGCGTAGCACGAAACAATCCGTTGGCATCATTGTTGGGGGCTTTTGCCCCCAACATCTAATTTATGACAGCAGGAGCAAAAAGTCTTTCAACCACGTGTGCTTGCACACTGGTGGTAGAATGACCTTGAGACCCACAATAGCATGCAGAAGAAAGGGAGATCAGTGATGGAGATCAAGCATCTTTTATTTGACCTGGATGGGACATTACTGCCGATGGTTCAGGAAGAATTTGTAAAATTTTATATGCCGCTTTTGGCAAAAGCGTATCTGGAGGCAGGAGTCAGGATCGATCCAAAGAAATTTATAGGAGCAGTATGGAAAGGATATGAGGCCATGGTGAAGAATGATGGGAGTCAGACGAACCGGGAAGCTTTCTGGTCCTATATTGATCCCTGCCTTCCGGTATCGAGAAAAGAGTCCGAGGCACTTGCAGATGCATTTTATGACGGGGAGTTTAACCGGGCAGTCAGTGCAACGCAGCCGACAGAGTTGTCAGATGCAGTCGTGAAACTGGCAAAGTCCAAAGGTATGAAAGTTTATCTTGCTACCAACCCGGTATTCCCACGTTGTGCAACAATGAATCGGATTCAATGGGCAGGACTGGATGCAGAAGATTTTGAGGTGATCACAACCTATGAAGACAACGGGTACAGCAAGCCGAATATAGAATATTTCAGGCAGATCCTGACAAAATTCAACCTGAACCCGGAAGAATGTCTGATGATCGGAAATGATGTAGAAGAGGATCTGGTCATCCGCAGGCTGGGAGTGAAGACGTTTCTTGTAACGGATACGATGGAAAATAAAAAGGGACTTCCGGTGGAGACCGATTATCAGGGAACGATGGAAGAATTATACCGCTTTGTAGAAAAGCTGTAGATAAGCGGAGGTGATGATGGAATTTCTGATGGGTAACCCTAAAAATATTATTCCTACAGAACGCTTCCTTGAGAAGATCCGGGGCTATGAGAGTAATTCGAAAGCTGACAGGGATTCTGGTGGATAATGCAGTAAAATATGCGGATGAAGGTGGAGAAATGCGACCAAAAAGCGGAAATAGAAGACAGATTTTACATAAATTTAACAGAAAGATAATACGGATCGAGCATAGGGTCCGATAGTATAAAGTGAATCGGCAGAATTTAGGCGTCTGTTGACAGTAAATGCAGGATAAAAGAGGAGAATACTATGGAATCTATTTATATGAATCGTGAATTGTCATGGCTGAAATTTAATGCAAGAGTTTTGGAAGAGGCAGAGAGCCAGGAAGTCCCGCTCTGTGAGAGAATGACGTTTGTATCGATCTACCAGAGTAATCTGGATGAGTTTTTTATGGTACGTGTAGGATCATTGCAGGATCAGATGCTTCTGGATCACGAAATCCGGGAAAATAAAACGAATATGACAGCACAGGAACAGATCCATGAAATTCTGAAGGAAGTAAAGAAGTTGAACCGCCGGAAGGATCAGGTATATACAGAACTGATGAAGAAGATTGAAGGGTATGGAATTAAACTAATTGACTTTGCCAGTGCAAAGCCGGATGAAAAGAAATTTCTGGAATCATATTTTAACCAGGAGATCATGCCGCTGAGTTCTCCGACGATTGTTGCAAAAAGACAGCCGTTTCCCTTTCTCAGGAATGAAGAAATCTACGCAGTCGTAGTACTTGAAACGAGAAATAAAAAGGAAAAGATTGGAATTATTCCGTGCAGTAATAATATGCTGCCAAGGATGATAGAACTTCCGGGAGGAAAAGGACGGTATATGCTGCTGGAAGAACTGATCCTCCATTATATCGGAAAAGTATTTAAAGGTTATAAAGTCAAGGGGAAATCTCTGATCCGCGTGGTGAGGAATGCAGATATTGATGCAGATGCCCTGTATGATGAAGATCTGGATTATCGGGAGTTTATGGCAGATCTGATGAAGCAGAGAAAGAAACTTTCACCGGTGCGGCTGGATATGTCAAGAGAGATGGATCAGGCGGTGATCGAGGCATTATGCCGGTATCTGGAGATCACACCGGACCGGGTATTCAAGAGTGAAGCACCGTTGGATCTTTCATTTATTTTTCAGATCCAGGATCTGCTGAGAAAGAACAGTGAGCTTTTCTACGAAAAGCGTGTGCCACAGAAAAGTCCTGATTTCAGGGAAAATGAAAGTATACTGGATCAGATCCGGGAAGAAGATAAGCTCTTGTCTTACCCCTACGAATCGATCCGTCCGTTTCTTAAGATGCTGACAGAGGCAGCAGAGGACGAAAGTGTGATTTCAATTAAAATGACGCTCTACCGTCTTGCCAAACAGAGTAAGGTAGTGGAAGCATTATGCGAAGCAGCTGAAAATGGAAAAGAAGTTGTTGTACTGGTGGAGCTCCGGGCAAGATTTGATGAAGAGAACAATATCCGTTGGTCAAGAATGCTGGAGCAGGCAGGGTGTCAGATCATTTACGGACTGGAAGGTTATAAAGTACATTCCAAACTCTGTCTGATCACGAGGCGTAGTGAGAAAGGCATTGAATATATCACGCAGATCGGAACAGGAAATTATAATGAAAAGACGGCAAGACTGTATACGGATCTTTGCCTGATGACGGTAAATGAACAGATTGGGATGGAGGCTGCCAGAGTATTTCAGGCATTGACAAAAGGTGAGATCATTGAGGAAGTAGACCATCTTATGGTTGCACCAAAGTGTCTGCAGTCAAAAGTAATTGCTCTGATCGACGAAGAGATCCGCCATAAAAAGCAGGGAGAAGACGCTTATATCGGATTGAAACTGAATTCCCTGACGGATAAAAGGATCATTGATAAACTGGTTGAGGCATCTAAAGCAGGAGTCAGAGTAGACATGATCATAAGAGGAATTTGCTGCATGGTTCCGGGGATAAAAGGTGAGACGGAAAACGTTCATATCATCAGTATTGTCGGAAGATTCCTGGAACATTCCAGGATCTATATCTTCGGCTGTGGAGAAAGAACGAAATATTATATTGGTTCTGCCGACTTTATGACAAGAAATACAGTAAAGCGTGTCGAAGTGGCAACTCCGGTTTATTCAGAAAAAATAAAGAAACGGATCCGTGGACTTTTTGATCTGATGCTCAGCGATAATAAAAAAGCAAGAACAGAGGATTACCATGGAAAGTATTCTATGATAAAATGTGAAGGACAGCCATGTAATTCACAAGAAATGCTCTATCAGGAGGCATATGACCGGGCTGCAATAAAGACGGAAAATAAGGTGGTAGAATGATATTTAAATTTGGCGGACAACTGCAGCCTGTAGAAATAGAAGAGTGGGAAGCAGAGAGAAGCCCTGCGGTGTTTGTGACGGATGCACGACACGCAGAGGAAACGCTTGCAAGGGCGGGGATCATTTATGAAAATGAGATCCGCCTGGAAAAGATCGGATTCTGTAAGATAGAAAACCAGCAGGAGTGCGTTGCGGGAACGCTTTGCATTCCGAAGTTGCTGGATGTACTGAACAGTCGATACAGGATGTTCTTTTTTGTGAACCGTTATCATATTGTGATCGTGGATGATGAAGATTTTTCACTCCGGCTGATCCGGCGGATCCAGAGGAAGAGGATGCATCAGGGAGAGACAAAGGAACAGTTTCTTTATAATTTTATTGCAGAGTTTATGAGCCGGGATCAGGAAATGCTTGTGGCATATGAGCGAAGGCTTCTGAGGATGGAAGAAGATGTGACGCAGGAGCATACGGAGACGTTTCAGAACCGGCTGATGCCGATCCGGCGAGAACTTCTGAATCTGAGAAGCTATTATGATGAAATGATGGATCTGACAAAAGAACTGGAAGAAAATGAGAATGGATTTTTCCTGAAGAAGCATCTGAAATATTTTGGTACGCTGTCTGACCGTGCAGATCGTCTGATGAGCAGAACTGTTCATCTTCTGGAATATGCCCAGCAGGTAAAAGAAGCGTATCAGGCACAGATCGATGCACGTCAGAACAGTAATATGCAGTTCCTGACCGTTTTGTCTACGATCTTTTTCCCGTTGACCCTGATCACGGGATGGTTTGGAATGAACTTCAGAGATATGCCGGGACTGGATAATGGATATCCGGCAGTTATGGCATTGAGTGTGATAGTGATTCTTATCTGTATCTATATTTTTAAGAAAAAGAAGATCATCTGATCGTGAAATGACCGGATGAAGGATGAAAAGGCAGCGGCTGAATTGGCAGGAGAAAGTCAGGAAGAATGTGAGGAAGATCATGGATTTTGAACATGTGAAGGCGGTATTTGAGGAATATCTGAATGGATATGACCGTGAGAATGATAAAGTAAAGCTGAAGATCGTACATACCTATGGTGTGATCCGGTGCAGTGAGGAGATCGGACGGCGGATGGGGCTTCAGGCAGAAGATATGGAACTTGCGAAGCTGATCGCACTGCTGCATGATATCGGACGGTTTGAACAGTTGAAGCGGTTCAACAGCTTTGAGGCTGATACAATGGATCATGCAACTTATGGAGTACAGGTCTTATTTGAAGAGGGAATGATCCGTCAGTTTATTGAGGAAGATACATGGGACGATGTGATCAGAACTGCGATCGCAAAGCACAGCGATTACGAACTGACAGGTATTACAGACGAGAGGACGCTGCTTCATGCGAGATTGATCCGGGATGCAGACAAGCTGGATAACTGCCGGGTGAAACTGGAAGATGCCATGGAGACGCTGTTGGATCTGTCTGCGGATGAGGTGGGAAAGTACGCAATTTCACCGAAAGTACGTGAAGATGCATTTGCGGGAAAATGCATCTGTTCCAAAGACAGGAGAACCCCGATGGATTACTGGGTTTCCTATGTGGCATATTTTTATGATCTGAATTTTCGGGAGACACTGGACATTGTGGCAGAAGAGCAGTATGTAAAGCGGATCATCGGACGTGTGCCATATACAAATGAACAGACGAAAAAGACGATGGAAGAGCTGGAACGGCAGCTTACAGAGTATGTGAGAAGGAAGTAAGTTTCTGTAAGCTGTAGACTTTTGAAAGTTGTAACCTGACTTCCGGCAGAAAGTCAGAGATGATTTTTTACGAAAAAAGCGGCTATCTCAAAGGATAGCCGCTTCAACTGTAGACAGAAGTATTTCTATCACTTAATTTTTCAAAAACAGAAGCCTCAAAAAAAGCAGTATTATTAAAAAAGTACAAACAAATTTTTCTGTTTTACAGTCTTTTTGCATAGGAAAGTATTTCTTTCTACAGAAAGAGTAAATCATGCTACAAGCAAGAGAAATAGAAAAAAATATTTTAAAATTCATAGTATCCATTTGCTCAGGAAAAAACATCATAATAAACCAAAGAATCACGAGCAAAAGAACTATTATATAGTGGGAAATTTTTTGAATCTTATTATTATCCATATCAATCACTCCTTTAAGTAATATTAAGTCATTAAAATGATAACACAAATCCTTTCTCTAAGTCAAATATTTATCACAAAAACATAGGTTATATTGTTTTAATATATGTAATAATATCGTTTTTTTTGTGCTTATTGCACAAATTTCAGCGTTGTAAATTATCTCTTCATATCCGTATACAGAAGTATAGAAAAAGCCCCTCTCCACAGGAAAAGGGCTGCATTTCCATCTATTTTTCTTACATCTGATAATATTTGGCGTAAATTCCGCCTTTTTGCAGGAGAAACTCATGCGTTCCACGCTCTGCAATTCCATTTTCGGTGATGACGATGATCTCATCAGAACCTTTGATCGTGGAAAGACGATGAGCGATGGTGATCGTTGTGCGGTTTTTGGAAAGTTCTTCCAGGCTTTTCTGGATCTTTCGTTCACTCTCATTATCCAATGCACTGGTAGCTTCATCCAGGATCAGGATCGGAGGGTTTTTCAGGAAGACACGGGCAATGGAAATCCGCTGCTTCTGACCACCGGAGAGACGGGCACCACGTTCTCCGACAAAGGTTTCATACTGCTGTGGAAGTTCCATGATAAAGTCGTGGATGTTTGCACGTTTTGCAGCGGCAATGATCTCTTCGTCAGAGGCATCCGGTTTTCCGTAGGCAATATTATCACGGATCGTTCCTGAGAACAGGTAGACATCCTGCTGTACCATACCAATCTGTGAACGCAGGCTTTTCAGGGTGAGATGGCGGATATCCTGGCCGTCGATCGTAATGCGTCCGGCTGTCACATCGTAGAAGCGGGGCAGCAGAGAACAGATTGTAGTCTTTCCGCTGCCGGAAGGACCCACCAGAGCGACAGATCTGCCGGCAGGGATCTCAATGGATACATTGGAAAGAACCGTTGTATCATCATCACTATAATGAAAGGATACATCCTCATAGCAGACTCTTCCTTTTACATTTGTAAGATCAACGGCATCGGGTGCATCCTGGATCTCGGGAACAGTTTCCATGACATCGAGAAACCGTCGGAAACCGGAAAGCCCTTTCTGCATCATTTCCACCAGTTCTACAAGAATCTGGATCGGACTGATAAAGATACCAATATACAGTGCATACATTGCAAGGTCTGCAGCCTGCATCTGTCCCCGGGCGATCAGATAACCGCCATAGACCAGTGTAATAAGATACATCAGTCCCTGAAAAAATAAATTGGAACTCATAAAAGATCCCATGCAGTGGTAGTTATCATTTTTGGAAAGAAGAAAGGCATGGTTGCTTTTCTTAAATTTTTCACGTTCCAGATCTTCATTTGCGAAGGACTGTACGATCCGGATACCGGAAAGAGTGTCCTGCAGACTGGCGTTGATATCTCCAATCTTGCGGCGGTTTTCCATGAAAGTTTCCTGCATCTTGCGGTTCTGCCTGAAAGAAAAGAGGAACATCACAACGACCAGGATCGCTAATGGAAAAGCCAGTTTGTGGTTGATCATAAAAAGAAAAATAAATGCACCAATGATCTTTACAACAGAGATGAACAAATTTTCAGGACCATGATGGGCAAATTCCGAAATATCAAAAAGATCACTGACCAGTTTGCTCATCATCTGACCGGAATTGTTCTGACTGTAATAGGAGAAAGAAAGCTCCTCATAATGGTCAAAAAGCTGTTGGCGCATATCCCGTTCCATGTTCGCTCCCATCATATGTCCCTGATAACTTACATAATATTTGCAGAGACTCTGGATCAGGTACATCAGGAGAAGTCCTGAAGCGATCCATGGAAGTGCATGGAGAATGACAGCAGTATCTCTGGTAAATAAAGTCTTCGTCATAGTTCTGAGAATCTGCGGGTAGGAAAGATCTACCAGACTGATGATGGCAGCACAGATCAGATCAATAAAAAAGACCAGTTTATAAGGTTGATAATAGTGGATGAATTTTTTTAATGTATGCATAAGTTTCCCTCCGGTTAAAAATTTCATCTGAACAGAGTCATCTTAGCACAATTAAAATTTCTTGACAAGCACAGCAAGGTATGGTAAAAGGAAAGTTATCGGAAAAGGCAGAAAGAAAATGAAAACAGGAGACCGGAAAACAGACCGGAAGAAAAGACAGACAGGGAGAATACAGTGGATGAAAATTTATCTTGCCCCGCTTGAAGGGATTACAGGACATATATACAGAACAGCATTAAAAGAGTGCTTTGACGGATTTGACAAGTATTTTATTCCTTTTATCAGTCCGAACCAGAAAGGGCATTTCAGCACGAGGGAAAAGAAAGATGTGTTGCCGGAAAATAACCGTGGTGTTCTGGCAGTGCCGCAGATTTTGACGAACCAGGCAGAGGATTTTATAGAGACAGCTAAAAAGCTTGCAGAGTATGGATATGAAGAAGTGAATCTGAACCTTGGCTGTCCTTCCCGGACGGTTGTTACGAAAGGGCGTGGAGCAGGGTTCCTTGAAGAGCCGGATCGGCTGGATCGTTTTCTGGATGAAATCTTCAAGAAGCGTGAATGGAAGATTTCGGTGAAGACAAGGATCGGAATGAGTGAACCGGAAGAATTTGAAGAACTCCTGAAGATCTATAACCGGTATCCGTTGGAAGAGCTGATCGTACATCCAAGGCTGCAAAAGGATTTCTATAAAAATACACCGAATCTGGATGTATTTGCCATGGCGGCAGAAGAGAGCAGAAATCCACTCTGCTATAATGGGGATATCTGTAACGCGGAAGATCTGAAGAGGCTCAGAGAGCGGTTTCCGAAGCTGGATTGCGTGATGGTTGGACGCGGAGTGCTGGCAGACCCGGCACTGGGAAGAGTCCTGAAAGGCGGAGGGCAGGCAGAAAAGGCAGAACTCAGAAAGTTCCATGATCTTTTATACCGGGCATATTGTGAGGAAATGTCTGGTGACAGAACGGTATTATATAAGATGAAAGAATTGTGGTTTTATTTCTCGGGACTTTTTACGAATGGGAAAAAGTATTATAAAAAGATAAAAAAATGTGAAAGATGTGTTATTTACGAGAGTATTGTAAATGAGCTTTTTATGAAGGAAGAGGTTATACATGGTTGATGCATTATTAAAGATGGACGGAGAAATTCTGCTTTTTATCCAGGATCATATCCGGCAGGAATGGATGGACTGGTTCTGGAAAGCAGTGACTCATCTGGGAGACGGAGGTGTTTTCTGGATTCTGCTGGGAATAATTCTTCTGTTTTCCAAAAAGACAAGACCTGCGGGAGTTGCCGCATTGCTGGCACTGCTGGTGGGGGCGTTGATCACGAATGTCTGCCTGAAAAATTTTGTGGCAAGGATAAGACCTTATGAAGTGGTAGAGGGACTCAGGCTGATGATCGAACGTCAGAGGGATTACTCTTTCCCGTCGGGGCATACGAGTGCTTCTTTTGCGGCAGCCTGTGCATTAGTCAGGACATTGCCCCAAAAATGGGGAACAGTCTGCATGATTCTTGCAGGTGTGATCGCCCTGTCAAGGTTGTATGTCGGTGTCCATTATCCAAGTGATGTCCTTGGAGGAATGGTGGTCGGAATTTTTGCCGGCTGGGCAGGATGGAAACTGATGCAGATGCTGATGTTGCAGATGGAGAAAAAAAGAAGATCAGTTTAAAAGCAAATACCGGAAGCAGCTTTCATTCTGCCTCCGGTATTATTTTTGTATCCTTTAAAAATTAATTTTCTTTTTCGTGCTGCTTTGCCAGAGCGGCTTCTACAAATCCTTTAAATAAAGGATGCGGACGGTTCGGTCTGGATTTCAGCTCAGGATGTGCCTGAGTGGCAATGAACCATGGATGAGACGGGATTTCTACCATCTCTACGATCCGGCTGTCCGGAGAAAGTCCGCACAGAGACATTCCGTTTGCTTCCAGTACTTCACGGTAATCGTTATTTACTTCATAGCGGTGACGGTGACGTTCATGGATCTCTTTTGTGCCATATAATCTGTATGCGAGAGAGTCTTCCTTCAGCACGCAGGGATAAGAACCAAGTCTTAAAGTTCCTCCGATATCTTCGATTCCGATCTGATCCTCCATGATATGGATGACCGGATGGGTTGTATCCGGGTTCAGTTCCATACTGTGGGCATCTTTGTAGCCGATGACATCACGGGCAAATTCCACAATGGAAAGCTGCATTCCGAGACAGAGACCAAGGAACGGGATATTGTGGGTACGTGCATAACGGATTGCTTCGATCTTCCCCTCTATACCGCGGTGGCCAAATCCGCCAGGAACAAGAATACCGCTGACATCAGCAAATAACTCTTCGGCATTTTCAGAAGTAACTGTTTCGGAGTCGATCCATTTGATATTGACAGTTGTATGGCTGTAAATTCCGCCATGTTTTAATGCTTCTACGACACTGATATAAGCGTCATGAAGCTGGATATATTTTCCGACAAGGGCAACAGTAACTTCCTGTGTCGGGTGACGGAGTTTTTCAACCATTTCAGTCCAGTCTGCCAGATCCGGTTCAGGACAGTCAAGATGGAGACATTCACATACTACCTGTGCAAGGTGTTCTTTTTCCATTGCCAGAGGTGCTTCGTAAAGATATTCTACATCCAGGTTTTGAAGGACATGATCTGCCGGAAGATTACAGAACAGGGAAATTTTGTTCTTCATGCCATCATCGAGAGGATATTCGGAACGGCATACGATGATATCCGGCTGGATTCCCATTCCCTGAAGTTCCTTTACGCTGGCCTGGGTCGGTTTTGTCTTCATCTCCTGAGATGCTTTCAGATAAGGAATCAGGGTTACATGGATCAGAATCACATTCTCAGATCCGCGTTCATGCTGAAACTGACGAATGGATTCGAGGAAAGGCTGGCTTTCGATGTCACCGACTGTACCACCAACTTCAATGATGGCGATCTCTGTATCAGTAGCAGCGGGATTCCGGTAAAAACGGCTTTTGATCTCGTTCGTGATATGTGGGATGACCTGTACTGTTCCTCCGCCGAAATCTCCCCGACGCTCTTTTTGAAGAACGGACCAGTAAATTTTTCCAGTTGTAACATTTGAGTTTTTCGTCAGGCTCTCATCAATAAATCTTTCATAATGTCCGAGGTCAAGGTCTGTTTCAGCACCGTCATCGGTAACAAATACCTCACCATGCTGAACCGGATTCATCGTTCCCGGATCAATATTGATATAGGGATCAAATTTTTGCATTGTAACGGTATAGCCTCTTGCTTTGAGAAGACGCCCGAGAGATGCAGCGGTAATTCCCTTTCCAAGACCGGAGACTACTCCGCCTGTAACAAATACATATTTCACTGCCATAGTGTCTTTCCTCCTCCGTAGTATATTGGGGTTAATGTGAAAAAAATACTTTCCAAGTATACACCAATCGAAAAAAAAAATACAGTATTTTTTAAAAAATATCCCCTACAATTTCAGTAGGTAGAGAAATCCCCCGTAATTCTGCGGAAATTACGGGGGAAAGTAAAAATATAAAACTTCGGTAAATCAGACTTTAAAGCGTCTGCTTGGTTCATAGACTGCTTCACAGGTGAGCTGAACACCAAGCTTTTTAAAAGTCTTAATATCAACATCTGAGAGCATCACAGAAGTATGTGCCTGACAGCCTTTCAGCTTTGGAAGCTGGGAGAGAGCCAGTTCTGCAAGCGGGTTAGTTGCGGCACTTCCTGAGAGGGCAATCAGCACTTCATCTGTATGAAGACGTGGATTTTTACTCTTCAGGTATTCCACCTTCAGTTTCTGGATTGGCTCGATAGACTCAGGAGAGATGATCCTGATCGAGTGATCGACACCTGCCAGTTCTTTCAGAACATTCAGAAGCAGTGCGGCAGATGCTCCAAGAAGATTGGAAGTCTTTCCGGTGATGATCCGTCCATCCTCAAGTTCCAGTGCTGCCGCAGGTGCATCGGATTCTTTTGCACGCTCCAATGCCGTTACAGCAACTTTGCGGTCAGCGATAGTGATTCCAGCCATATTCATGAGCAGTTCGATTTTTTCAGCTTCTTTTTCAGAGGAATTCCCCTTCAGGAGGGAGCCAAGAGCAGTGTAATAACGGCGGATGATCTCCTGACAGGAGGCCTCACGGCAGGCTTCATCATCACAGATACAGTTACCAGCCATATTTACCCCCATGTCGGTAGGAGATTTGTAAGGACTTGATCCATAAATCTTTTCAAACATCGTATTTAATACAGGGAAAATCTCAACATCACGGTTATAGTTGACCGTCGTTTCTCCGTAAGCCTCCAGATGATAAGGGTCGATCATATTGACATCATTTAAATCTGCAGTAGCGGCTTCGTAAGCGAGATTGACCGGATGCTTAAGAGGCAGATTCCAGATAGGGAATGTTTCAAACTTTGCATAGCCGGCATCAATTCCACGCTGATGATCCTGATAAAGCTGGGAAAGGCAGACCGCCATTTTTCCGCTTCCAGGACCCGGTGCCGTTACGATGACCAGCGGATGGGAAGTTTCGATATAATCATTTTTGCCATAGCCTTCATCACTGACAATGAGAGGAATATTGGCAGGATATCCAGGAATATTATAATGGATATAGACCGGGATATTCAGCTTTTCCAGGCGGTGCTTGAACAAAAGGGCACTTTCCTGTCCTGAGAACTGCGTAATAACAACACTGCCGACAAAAAGTCCCTGCTCACGGTAAGTTCCGATCAGACGGATGACATCAGAATCATAAGTAATTCCGAGATCCCCGCGGATCTTGTTCTTTTCAATATCTTTGGCACTGATCGCAAAGACGATCTCAGCCTGGTCGCTGAGTTCTTTCAGAAGACGGAGTTTACTGTCGGGTTCAAATCCCGGAAGAACGCGGGAGGCGTGGTAGTCGTCAAAGAGCTTTCCGCCAAATTCAAGGTAAAGCTTTCCACCAAATTTTCCGATGCGGTTTCTGATATGCTCGGACTGCATTTTTAAATATTTTTCGTTATCAAATCCTATTTTCATTGTTGATTCCCCACTTTGTATTTACTGGATGCCAGGGTCAAAAGGTCTAAACCCACATGAGCTTGCTCATAGGTGGGTGAAAGACCTTAGGACCCGCCCCGATATGAGCATCAAAGTCGGGGGCTTTTGACCCCGACATCTTTACTGTTAAGTAGTATACTATAAACCGTCATGGTTTTACAATATTTTCATAAAAATTAAAGTATCTTATAGAAATGACGAGGTGCTTGCCGGTGTAGTAAGTTTGAAGAGACTTCTTAATCAATCAAATTTAAATTGAAGAAAAAATATGATATCATGTGAGTAACAATCGGAATTTATGATAGCGGAACGAAATCTGCGAAGGGGGTGTTCTCATGAAATTAGTCAGTCCGAAAACATTGCTGGCATCGTTGCTGGGTTGCACATTTGTTGTTATGAAAGTGATGACTTTTGACGGGCTGGTGGATATGTTTTGGATCATATTCATCGGATACCTGACCGTTAAAGCCATAGTTACAGCGTTTTCCCAGGAAGCCTATGATGAGGATATAAGGCAGGCACAGCAGGGAAAGGTCTTGTACCGTGACCTGTTTGGCAAATTCGCATACATTGCAGCAGATGTCCCGATTCTTTTGATTCTTTTGGCGGGCCTTTTGGCTTCGGTCTGTTCCGCAACAACGCTACTCAGAGCCACCCTGATTGGACTTTTGCTGATTGCAGTGGGATATGCTATCTGGTTCAGTTGGTATGTTTCAAAGCATAAACGGCTGCGCATGAAAAACGGTGAGTGGGGTACAGGGATTTTAAGCACAGAAGACGAGAAAGCGTGGAAACGCTCAAATCTGTGGCACGGTATAATTCTCGGAATTACCGGGGTGTTGTTTGCTCTTTATCTCATTTTCGGAGATCTGAGGATTTATTTCAATAACGCCAAACTGGAAAAAACACTATCCACTTTGGACTGTGACAGCATCACTTTGGAGAAGATTGTCCCCTTTGAATGGACCACTGTATATACCTTTGATCCCTATACCTCAAAGGAACGCATTGAGCGAGTGGTCGGTTCAAAAATCCCCGCTTTGAAAGAAAGTGTCAGCGAGGGTATGAACCATGTTGTGTTTACAAACAGAGGGCGGGTGGTGGCCAGCGTCTGTACCCATCCCGCAAGCACTGGGTACTATTTGAGCTTTACCGGCGGCGAAAATACATATTACAGTTATTCAGATGGTGGATATTCCCACATTGAGTACGGTGATGAGATTGTCTTTGAAGTAATGCAGGATGATGGATTTGTCAGGCTGTACGCTCGTGTTGAGGAATAATGTGTGGTCGCATATTGAATTATCTAATGGAGAGGCGACAAACAAAGCGAGGGATAAATTTGAATTTGTAATTGTGTCTGCACATGACAAGGAGGCTTTCAGATGAAAGATATTTTAAAGCATTATTCTAAGTATATACTCTTAGATACACTTGTAGTAGCTACGTTATTTGCAGGTGCTCACGCCATATTATCGCTTTTCCATCTGAAGTTTATAGAATGGGTTTATTATGCGGTAATCGGAATCATAATAATAGGAATACTGTTGGGCATATTTCAATTATTGTTAAAAATACGAAAGAACTATGTGAAATATGTAGCAATATGTGTTGGAGCCATTTGTCTCATACCTTTGACTTATATTTGCATTTTAATATTTGCTTTTACTTATAAACCGATGCATATAGTTGAAAAAGACGGAATCAAATGTGTTGCCTATGTGAGATCCTTTCTACAGGTATATGTTGATTATTATGAATACAAAAATCCACTTATTATAGGTAATGAAGTACTTTTTACCGATTATTTTGGAAAAGGCGGGTTTGATCCATTTGTTGATGGTTACGAAGATGATAGTATGATGGAAGAAAATGCTGCAATGGATGATACTACTGAAATAACTGATGATTCAGAAGACGAGAGAATAGATGATGAAAATATATTTTCTCAACAGGATAACGAGAGTGACACGGCAATCGATGCAGACAATGACGGCTATCCTTTGACAGAAGAATTTCAGCCCTATAAGAAGGAACTAACAGCTGTTGCAACTTATATTAAAGATAACGAGTTATACCATGATGTAAAGGCAGGGAATGAATTCAGCGAGTTTCTGGTATATAATATTTCTGCCAAAGGACATCCTTACGTTAATATTGCGGAGCAGGTATACGAGCAGGATGGCATTTCAATTATAGCAACGCACTACATTATTATTAACGAATCTTATGTTGAGAATGGTTCAAGAGAATATGTTTATCAAATTAAATTTGAAGACGAATCCGGTAATGAAGTAGCTTCCAGGAAGGTTGTGGATTTCTATCTAATAGATACTGAAACATTGGTGATTACTGATGAGAAAACAAATGATTGGCATTAATTCGGGAAAGTACCAGATAATGTACAGAAAGCTGTAATTTAACAACAATTTCCAGTTTGTAGAATTCAAAATTTAATATGACATGTGAGATAGAGCGTATGGAAATAAACTATACGTTCTATTTTTTTGCCTTTTTGAGAAAAATGATTAAAAAACTATTGACATTTTGTTACTGGAGTGATCCGGCTGTTTTTCGTAAAGCAGAAGAAGGGGGATTTTGGGTCAGCTTTCCTGATCTTCCTGAATGTATGACGCAAGGCGATAGTATGAATGAAGCTTATGAAATGGCAGTGGATGCGTTGGGGTTGTCTTTGTCCAGCATGGAAGATGAGGGCACCGCGTTTCCAAAGGCATCAGAACTTGACGCGGTGGATTCAGAAGACGGGGTTCTTGTTATTGTAGAATTTGATATGGCGGAGTATCGAAGAAAGAACAGATCTAAGGCTGTAAAGAAGACTCTTAGTATTCCGGAATGGCTGAACAGGTTGCACCGGTGCGAGAGCTGGCTGACTGCTGCCGGATGATACTAAAATGATACTAAGATGTTGGGGTCAAAAGCCCCCAACAATGATGCCAACGGATTGTTTCATGCTACGCACTCCCACAATCCTACCCGCTATTCGCATATCATGGTGCTTACGCCCCACTTTTATGCTCATATCGGGGCGGGTCAAAAGGTCATTCTACCACCAGTGTGCAAGCACACGTGGTTTCAGACCTTTTGCCCCTGGCATCATACTAATATCTTGCGGAAAGTGCAAAAAAGGCGGCAAAATGAAGAGAAAAGCAGGGAAAATGTAAGAAAAAAAGCAGGGAAATAGGGCAAAAAACGATACTTTATAAATTATTTATTGATTTATGGAAAGCCTGTATTTATAATGGAAGTTAGTTGATTTTAGGAGGAAAATGATGGATAACCAGAATAATAAGAACAAAGGTCCGAACAATAACCGGCAGGGATGGGGTATCATTTTATTTACCACGTTACTGATCACCTTTATTGTTATGGGCCTCTTTTCTCTTATGCGGGGAGGAACCCCGGAAGAGATCAGTTATGATAAATTCCTGAAGCTTGTAGACAATAAAAAGGTAGAGTCAGTGACGTTTACAAATTCCAGGATTAATATTGTACTTACGGATTCGGCAAGAAAGGAAAAGCTGAAGGGAACTTTAAAAGAAGTAAAGGATGAGAGTAAAAAAAGCAGTTCATCCAAAGAGTCCACGGAGAAAAGCGGTACTTCTGATTCTTCAAAGGACAGCAGTAGCTCAGCCGGGGAAAATGGAACCTATGATCTGATCAGTCAGCTCCAGGAGCAGATGCAGGACTCCGGAGATACGGAAGAGAAGGATCCTGATTATTATACCGGTCTTGTGAATGATGAAACACTTGTAGAGAAGCTGAAAAAGGGTGGAGTGCAGTTTAAGGCAGAAGTGCCGGATACGGCAGGTTCTCTGATCACGGAGCTGGTCATCACAGTTGTGCCAATCATTCTGATGGTATTGTTGTTCGCATTTTTTATGAAGCGGATGACCAAAGGCGGCGGTATGATGGGCATCGGAAAGAGCAATGCCAAGATGTATATGGAGAAGCAGACCGGAGTCACATTCCAGAATGTTGCCGGACAGGATGAAGCGAAGGAATCCTTGCAGGAAGTTGTTGATTTCCTTCATAATCCTGAGAAATACAGTGGGATCGGAGCGAAGCTGCCAAAGGGTGCATTGCTCGTCGGACCTCCTGGAACAGGTAAAACCCTGCTTGCCAAGGCAGTAGCCGGAGAAGCGGGCGTCCCGTTCTTCTCGTTGTCCGGTTCGGCTTTTGTAGAGATGTATGTAGGTGTAGGAGCTTCCCGTGTGCGTGATCTGTTCAAGCAGGCACAGCAGATGGCTCCATGTATTGTATTTATTGATGAGATTGATGCCATTGGAAAGACCCGTGATACAGCCATGGGTGGAAATGATGAGAGAGAGCAGACACTGAACCAGCTTCTTGCAGAGATGGATGGATTTGATACGAACAAAGGACTCCTTGTCCTTGCGGCTACAAACCGCCCGGAAGTGCTTGATCCAGCCCTGCTTCGTCCGGGACGGTTTGACCGCCGGATTATTGTAGATAAGCCGGATCTGAAGGGACGTGTGGATGTATTAAAAGTCCATGCAAAAGATGTCAAGATGGATGAAAGTGTGAACCTGGAAGAAATTGCACTGGCGACATCCGGTGCGGTAGGATCGGATCTCGCCAATATGATCAATGAGGCTGCGATCAATGCGGTAAAGAATGGCAGACAGGTCGTCAGTCAGAAAGATCTTTTTGAGGCAGTGGAAGTGGTACTGGTCGGTAAAGAGAAGAAAGATCGGATCATGAGTGCGGAAGAGCGGAGAATTGTTTCCTATCATGAGGTCGGACATGCACTGGTCACAGCACTTCAGAAAAATACGGAGCCTGTCCAGAAGATTACCATTGTGCCAAGAACAATGGGGGCCTTGGGGTATGTTATGCAGACACCGGAGGAAGAAAAATTCCTGAATACGAAGAAAGAGCTGGAAGCGATGATCGTAGTTGCACTTGGCGGTCGTGCCGCTGAAGAGATCGTCTTTGATACAGTGACGACCGGGGCATCCAACGATATCGAGCAGGCGACTAAGATTGCAAGAGCAATGATTACCCAGTATGGAATGTCTGACCGGTTCGGACTGATGGGACTGGAATCAATACAGAACCGTTATCTGGATGGAAGACCGGTGTTAAACTGCGGTGAGGCAACTGCAAGTCAGATTGATGAAGAAGTGATGCGGATGCTTAAGAGTTCTTATGAAGAGGCAAAACGTCTTCTGTCTGAAAACCGGGATGCACTGGATCGGATTGCTGCATTCCTGATTGAAAAAGAAACGATCACCGGAAAAGAATTTATGAAGATTTTCCGTGAAGTGAAGGGAATCCCGGAGCCGGTGGAGGGAGAAGACGGAAAAGAGCAGGCTGAATCCGGCAGGATCAATATGAAAGAAGTATAAAAAGGATCATAAAGCAGACGATAAGAGTTATGGAAGAAATTCATTTTAATATTCAGGAAGAATTAAAGAAACTCCCGGGAAGACCGGGAGTTTATATTATGCATGATGAAAAAGATCATATTATTTACGTGGGAAAAGCGATCAGTCTGAAAAATCGTGTGCGGCAGTATTTTCAGAGCAGTTATAATAAAAGTGTCAAGATCCAGCAGATGGTGACGCATATCCGCAGATTTGAATATATTGTGACGGATTCAGAACTGGAGGCACTGGTCCTGGAATGCAATCTGATCAAAGAACACAGACCCAAGTATAATACGATGCTGATGGATGATAAAGCGTATCCATTTATTAAAGTAACGACAGGAGAGACATTTCCACGGGTGCTGCTGGCAAGGAAAATGGTGAAAGACAGGGCAAGATATTTTGGACCTTATACAAGTTCCCAGGCGGTGCGGGATACGATTGACCTGATCCATAAACTGTATCACGTCAGGAGCTGCAACCGGAATCTTCCGAGAGATACAGGAAAAGAACGTCCCTGCCTGAATTATCATATTCACCAGTGCGATGCACCGTGTCAGGGATATATTTCCAAAGACGAGTACCGGAAATCCATTGATGAGGTGATCCGTTTCCTGAACGGAAATTTTGACGGAATACTGAAAGAGCTGGAAGAAAAGATGCAGGCAGCGTCTGAGGCACTGGAGTTTGAAAAAGCAATCGAATACAGAGAACTTCTGAACAGTGTTAAAAAGGTGGCACAAAAGCAGAAGATCACGGATTCAAGCGGAGAGGACCGGGATGTGCTGGCAGTAGCGTGCCAGGAGGACGATGCGGTTGTACAGGTGTTTTTTATCCGTGGAGGAAGACTGATCGGACGGGATCATTTCTATCTGCGTATTTCAAAAGGAGAGACAAAGGCGGAGATACTGGACAGTTTCATCAAGCAGTATTATGCGGGTACTCCTTTTATTCCGGGAGAACTGATGCTCCAGGAAGAACTGGAAGAACAGGCGTTACTGGAGGAATGGCTGAGTACAAAGCGGGGACAGAAAGTCACGATCAGAATCCCGAAGAAAGGGACAAAAGAAAAATTAGTAGAACTGGCAGGAGAAAATGCACAGCTTGTACTGAACAAGGATAAAGAACGGTTGAAAAGAGAAGAAGGCCGTACAATCGGTGCAGTGAAAGAAATTGCCGCCCTGCTTGGAATGGAACGGATCGTGAGAATGGAGGCCTATGATATTTCCAATACCAACGGATTTGAATCGGTTGGTTCTATGATCGTGTATGAGAATGGAAAGCCAAAACGGAATGATTATAGAAAGTTTAAGATCAAAAGTGTAAAAGGGCCGAATGATTATGCGAGTATGCGGGAAGTCCTTACAAGAAGATTTCAGCATGGACTGAAAGAAAAAGAAGAACTGAGGAAAAAAGGAGAAGATTCTCAGCTTGGCAGTTTTACTGCTTTCCCGGATCTGATCCTGATGGATGGAGGCAGAGGGCAGGTTAATATTGCTCTTCAGGTGCTGGATGAACTGCATTTAAATATTGCAGTCTGCGGAATGGTGAAGGATGACCATCACCGGACAAGAGGACTCTACTACAATAATATAGAAATCCCCATTGACCGGGATTCAGAGGCATTCCGCCTGATAACGCGGATTCAGGATGAGGCACATCGGTTTGCAATCGAATATCATCGGCAGCTTCGCGGGAAAGGACAGGTTCATTCTGTGCTGGATGATATTCCGGGGATCGGATCAGCCAGAAGAAAAGCCCTGATGCGGCACTTTCTAAGCCTGGATGCGATCCGGGATGCGAGTGTGGAAGAACTGGCAAAAATCCCGTCAATGAATCAAAAAGCAGCAGAATCAGTCTATGAGTTTTTACATTAATATGGTATAATAGACCAGTACGCAAGTATAAGGAAGGAGAAACGTTATGGATGGTGTAAGATTAACTGAGATTGTAGAAAAGATGAATCTGAAAAATCTCACTCCCGGAGTGGATATTACCGAGCGTAAGGTTCATGTACCGGATGTCAACAGACCGGCTTTGCAACTGACCGGCTTTTTTGATCATTTTGATCTGAATCGTGTTCAGATTATTGGAAATGTAGAGTGTGCCTATCTTGAGACACTTACGAGAGAGAGAAAAGATGAAATCTATGAAAAGCTTCTGGCACATAAAGTACCGTGTATTGTATTCAGTAATGATCTTCAGCCGGAATCTGAGTTTATAGAGACCGCAGAAAAGAATGATATTCCTGTGTTCGGAACCTGCAAAAAGACTTCCTCTTTTATGGGTGAGCTGATCCGCTGGCTGAATGTGAAGCTTGCTCCATGCATTTCAATTCACGGAGTACTTGTGGATGTATATGGTGTAGGCGTCCTGATCATGGGTGAGAGTGGGATCGGTAAAAGCGAGGCCGCTTTGGAACTGATTAAGAGAGGTCATCGTCTGGTGACAGATGATGTAGTTGAGATCCGCAAGGTCAGTGATGAGACACTGGTGGGTTCTGCACCGGATATTACAAGACATTTCATCGAACTTCGGGGAATCGGTATCGTAGATGTTAAGTCAATGTTTGGTGTGCAGAGTGTCAGAGAGACGCAGAATATCGATCTGGTGATCACGTTGGAAGACTGGAGCAGAGAGAAAGAGTATGACCGGCTCGGACTGGAAGAAGAGTATACAGAGTTCCTTGGCAACAAGGTAGTATGCCACAATATTCCGATTCGTCCGGGAAGAAATCTTGCGATCATCGTAGAGTCAGCAGCAGTAAACCACAGGCAGAAGCAGATGGGGTATAATGCCGCACAGGAACTCTATAAGCGTGTGCAGGAGAATCTTGCAAAAAAGAGACGATAGAAAGCAGGGGGCAGAGAATCCTCCGAAGAATAAAAATTTGAAAAAGGATTGGAGAAGAAGGATGAAGTATTGTTTTGGCGTAGATATCGGTGGTACGACAGTAAAGATGGGGTTATTTGCTGAGAATGGTGATATCAGAGATAAATGGGAAATTGTGACAAAGACAGAAGATGAAGGAAAAGCGATCCTTCCTGATGTTGCAGCAGCGATCAGCGGGAAGATGGAAGAGCATCATCTGACGAAAGAAGATATCAAGGGAATCGGAGTCGGAGTTCCTGCACCGGTTACCGCAGAAGGTGTGGTAAATGGAAGTGCCAATCTTGGATGGAAATATAAAGAAGCAAAAAAAGAACTGGAAGAGCTGACCGGAATGAAAGCCACATTTGGAAATGATGCGAATGTGGCAGCACTTGGTGAAATGTGGAAGGGCGGCGGAGCCGGATGCAAGAATCTGGTAATGGTGACGCTTGGAACAGGTGTCGGCGGTGGTGTGATCGTTGGCGGAAAAATCGTAGTCGGACAGTTCGGAGCCGGTGGAGAGATCGGTCATATGTGTGTGAATTACCATGAGACAAAGCAGTGTGGATGTGGAAGTTATGGATGCCTGGAACAGTATGCATCTGCAACGGGAATTGTCCGTCTTGCAACAGAGAAGCTGGAGTCAGAGACAAGATCAACACTTCTGAAAAAGGAAGAGCTTTCTGCAAAGGCAGTATTTGATGCTGTAAAAGAGGGGGATGAAGTTGCTACAGAGATCGCTACAGAGATGGGCGAGTATTTAGGACATGCACTTGCAAATATCGCAGCAGTGCTTGATCCGGCAATCTTTGTAATTGGCGGGGGAGTTTCCAAGGCAGGAGATGTACTGCTTCCATTTATTGAAAAGCCGTTTAAAGACAGAGCGTTCTTTGCAAGCCAGAATGTAAAATTTGCACTTGCTACATTGGGAAATGATGCAGGAATTTGCGGTGCGGCAAAGATGGTTCTGGGAGATTAAGGGCAGATAGCCGATGCATAATGATATCAAATAAATGAGAAATGAGCCGGAGTTTATGTCTATACGACTAAACTCTGGCTCATTGATTTTTGTCAGAATTACGAATTACGGTGCGGGCTGAACATCCGGTTCAGACGGAGTGGGAACAGTTCCACTGTTATCACCGTTCGTTCCGGAAGGATCATCACCATTTGCAGAGTTATTCGGATCATCAGAATTATCAGGATCTTCAACAGAAGGATCATCATTGGAAGGTTCCGGTGCAACATAATGACCGGAACAACTCTGGGTTGGAGCATTATCTTTTGCAAAATACTCTGTCAGAGAAGGACAACTGCCGGTAGCGAGAAGTCCGGTTCTGGTACAGATCGTCTTCTGAACCACAGAAGAAGGAATTTCGAAATCTTTATATGCAAGACTTTTCGTTTCCTGAATCCGTTCCATGATATTTTTCCACAATTTCTGATGCCAGCTCTGACTCAGGTTACTCATGGTTTTTGATTCATCATATCCACCCCATACGGAAGCTGTATAATATGGTGTATAGGCAGCAATCCAAAGGTCATTACTTTCCTGGCTGGTACCGGTCTTTGCAGCAACAGGCATATTGCTCAGACGAGCCGAACCTCCGGTTCCTCCTGCACCATTTACAACATCCTCCATTGCACTGGTAAGAAGATAAGCGGTGGAGTCTTTGATGACTTCGTGGCTCAGAGGAGTGGTGTTATCCAGAAGAACATTGCCATCATGGTCAAGAATCTGGGTATACAGAGTAGGTTCTATATAAGTTCCACCATTGGCGATCGCTGCGTAAGCTGCGGTCAGTTCTGTATTGTAGACACCGAGAGTCAGTCCTCCGAGTGCTTTTGCCTGGGAATTTTTGTCGGCATCGGTCAGTGTTGTAAATCCGAAGTTGAGAAGATAGTCATAACTCTCAGTTTCTCCTACATAATCCGTCAGAGTCTTTACAGCAAGTACGTTCATGGAATGCTCGATTCCATAGCGGACTCTGGTTGCACCGATATACTTTTTATCCCAGTTCTTAACTTCCTGACCATTCTTGTATTCATACGGTTCATCATCAATCGTAGTAGCAAGGGTCAGCTTATTTTCATTGAGGGCAGGTGCATAGGATGCCAGGATCTTGAAACAGGATCCCGGCTGTCTGTAAGAATCAGTTGCACGGTTCAGGGAAAGACTGGAAGTCTTTTCGCCACGTCCACCGACTATAGCTTTGATCTGTCCGGTATACTGATCCATCACAACGACAGAAGCCTGTGGCTGTGGTGAAAGCTCGATCCGTTCATCTACAGTATCTCCGGCTGCCTCATCAATGTTCAGGGTACTCTTATAGTTGTTGATTGCATTCTGGGCTGCATCCTGCGTACTGAATACGAGAGGATACTGATCCCCGGTTGTACTGGAAATATAGGCTGCAAGCTGTTCTTTACTGTAGTTCTCAGAAGTACCGTCTGTATGATGGACTGTAAGTGCGTAATCAAGTCCCCATTCACTTCCGGCAAGGTAATTGTCTACATTGGCAACTTCCCCATCGCAGATCGACTGGATATCAGCGTCCTGCGTAGCTGTGATCGTAAGTCCGCCACTGTAGAGCAGGTTGTAAGCCTGCGTTTCAGAGTAGCCCTTTTTATTTACCAGATCTTTTACAATCTGCTTGATCAGGGCATCTACAAAATAGCTGTATGGTTTGCTTGTCTGCGTATTGGATGCCGTCTCTAAAATCCGGTCGTAAACATTATCTGCCATGGCTTCGTCATATTCTGTCTGATTGATGAAACCGAGTTTCTTCATATTGTTCAGTACTTTTTCACGACGTCTGGCATTGACATCCGGGTGCTTGACCGGATCATTCCCGGATGGACTCTGGGTAATTCCTGCAATAACGGCACATTCTGAAAGAGTAAGATCTGCAGCATCTTTATTGAAATAACGCTTTGCGGCAGTCTGAACACCAAGACATCCCTGACCGAGATTGATGGTATTCATGTATGCTTCCAGAATTTCTTTTTTTGACATCTGCTTTTCAATTTTGAGAGCAAGATACTGTTCCTGTATCTTACGCTCGAAACGTTCAGAATTTGTCTCATTGACAAAGTTAGGGAATACATTATTTTTAATGAGCTGCTGGGTCAGAGTACTTGCACCTTCTGTGAAATGAAAGCCGTGAGTGACACCTACAACTCCTGCACGGATGATTCCCTGGAGATCAATTCCGTTGTGCTTATAGAAACGTTCATCCTCGATGGCAACAAAAGCATCACCCATATACTTGGAAATTTCGTCATATTTCTTGTATACACGGTTGGAATCAGAATCTTTAAGCTGTTCCAGCACGGTTCCGTTCTGATCTACAATGGATGTCGTATACCCCTGAGGAAGGATATCCTTAGCGGTAACTTCCGGTGTATTATCAATGACATGCTTGACAAACACACCACCTGCGGCAACACCGACGATCCCGAGCAAAAGGATGCACAGAACAAATGCCTTAAATAAACGGACACCGACACGTTTCTTTTTCATTCTCTTTTTAGAAGAAATCCGCTTCTTTCTTCTTGAAAGATTCGATTTTCCATAATTCACGAATAAAATCCTCCTTTTTTCACTTCTATGATTATATCAAACTTACCTTTTTAAATAAAGCTAAAAATAAAAAGTTCATATTTTAAGAAGTAAAACTTAAGAAAATCTTGCAGTTTCATGGGCAGATGTATATCATAGGAGATAGCAAATATGAGAAAAATGAAAAGGAGCAACAGGTGGAAAGTTATCAGACAGTATACAGAGGCGGGATGGGAGAGATTATTGAAAAAAAATCCCGTTTTATAGCAGAAGTTTATCCGATAGAATCTGAAGAGCAGGCAGCTCAGATCCTGGAGGAGACGAGAAAAAAATATTGGGATGCAAGACATCACTGCTGGGCATATGTTCTTGGAAGAAATCCAGCTGCTGAGAGAATGAGCGATGACGGTGAACCGGCAGGGACAGCCGGAAAGCCAATCCTGGAAGTGATCCGGGGCAGAAAGCTGACGGATGTACTTGTTATCGTGACGAGATATTTTGGAGGAACACTGCTTGGAACAGGTGGACTGGTCAGGGCTTATACATCTGCGGCCATAGACGGACTGGAACATAGTGAAAGTATAACCAGAATCCATGGAATTAAACTGTTGATCCGGGCAGAGTACACAGATCTGGGGAAAATACAGTATCTGCTTGCAAGCCGGGATGTGATCCAGTTAGATCCGGTATATACAGATAAAGTGGAGTTGATGGCTTTAGTTCCGGTTGAGCAGATGAAAGGTCTGAAAGCAGATCTGATGGAAGGAACAAATGGACAGGTGGTTCTGGATGAAACGGTGCAGTGCTGGTTTGCACAGACGGAAGATGGTATCCGCATTTTTTCAGAGTGGGTGGAAGAGTAGAGAGAAGGCAGTAATAAAACTCTGTCGATGAGCATGGCAATGCAGAGAGTATGTTACGGGATATGTCACTGGAACTTTTCCGGGTTATTTTGACATAAAAAGAGACCTGCGGTCGGGAAAAATCTCCTGACTGCAGGTCTTTTAACCGTTCCAGTTAACGGAACACTACATATGGATTATGAAAATTCAGGCTCGATCAGACCGAAAGAACCATCTTTTCTTTTATATACTACATTTACTTCATCAGTCTCTGCATTGGAGAATACGAAGAAACTATGTCCGAGCAATTCCATCTGGATGCAGGCATCCTCAGGGAACATAGGCTTGATGCCGAATTTCTTTGTACGAACGATTTGAATTTCGTCATCCTCTGCTGCGTCATCTTCCGTCTCGAAAAATTCTTTTCTGAAGCTGTTTCCGGTAGATGTATAGGAAGTAGGATGTCCCTGGCTGCGGGCTACAAGCTTGTTCTTATATTTGCGAAGCTGACGCTCGATGACCTCTTCCACAAGATCAATGGAGACATACATATTATCACTGGTCTGTTCAGAACGAATGATATTTCCTTTTACCGGAATTGTGACCTCGATCTTCTGACGTCCCTTTTCAACGCTGAGAGTTACATTAATTTCTGTCTCAGGAGTGAAGTACCTTTCAAGTTTTCCTAATTTCTGTTCGATAGCATCCTTTAATCCCGGTGTTACCTCAATATTTTTTCCGCTGATAATAAAATTCATGCTGCTCAACTCCTTTGTTCAAATTATACAGAAGAAATGGTGAGTTCTATCTGTATTATGGATATATTATAACATAAACTTCCGCTTCTGTATATAAGAAATCCGGTCAAATTCAGAAAAAACCGAAAATTGACCGGAAGTGTGCGACAATATCTTCTATAATAAAAGGAGGTTTCAACTGCTCGTGCGAACAGATTATTTATTGATCATACTACGCTTTCTCATTCTTGAATCCAGGATTTTCTTCCGGATACGGAGATTCTTAGGAGTAACCTCCAAAAGCTCATCTGTATCAATAAAATCAAGTGCCTGTTCCAGACTTAAAATACGTGGCGGAGTCAGGCGGAGTGCCTCATCAGCACTGGAAGAACGGGTGTTGGTCAGATGCTTTGTCTTGCAGACATTCAGCTCGATATCTTCTGCCTTACCATTCTGTCCGATGACCATTCCAGAATAAACCTTTTCACCTGCACCAATAAAGAGAGTACCACGTTCCTGGGCACTGTAAAGTCCGTAAGTTACAGACTCACCGGTCTCGAATGCGATCAGAGATCCCTGCTTACGGTACTGGATATCTCCTTTATATGGAGCATATCCCTCAAAACTTGTATTGATGATACCATTTCCCTTTGTATCAGTCATGAACTCACCACGGTATCCGATCAGACCACGTGCAGGAATCAGGAACTCAAGACGGGTATAACCTCCGTTGGAAGGTGCCATGTTGCGAAGTTCCCCTTTCCGCTGACCAAGTTTTTCAATGACAACTCCGGTAAATTCATCCGGGACATCAATATAGGCAAGCTCCATAGGTTCTGTCTTCTTCCCGTTTTCATCTGTATGGTAGAGAACTTCTGCTTTACTTACTGCGAACTCATATCCTTCACGACGCATATTCTCGATCAGGACAGAAAGGTGAAGCTCTCCACGACCGGAAACTTTGAAGCTGTCGGCATTCTCAGTCTCTTCTACACGGAGGCTGACATCAGTATTAAGCTCACGGAAAAGACGGTCACGAAGATGACGGGAAGTTACGAACTTTCCTTCCTGTCCGGCAAATGGACTGTCATTTACGATGAACTGCATGGAGATCGTAGGCTCTGAGATCTTCTGGAAAGGAATTGCCTCCGGTTTCTCAGGAGAGCAGAGAGTATCTCCGATGGAAATATCTGCAATACCGGATACGGCAACGATTGCTCCGATGGTAGCTTCTTTTACTTCCACACGGTTCAGACCATCAAACTCATAAAGTTTACCGATCTTGACACGCTGCTGCTTGTCAGGATCATGATGATTCACAACAACCATGTCCTGGTTGACAGCGATCGTACCGTTCTCAACTTTACCAACTCCGATACGTCCAACATATTCATTGTAGTCGATGGTACTGATGAGCATCTGGGACGGAGCTTCAGGATCTCCCTCCGGTGCCGGAATATAGTCAAGGATCGTCTCAAATAAAGGCTTCATATCCTGCTTTTCATCAGAAAGGTCGAGGACAGCAACCCCGGCTTTTGCAGAAGCGTATACAAAAGGACACTCCAACTGGTCATCCGATGCACCGAGATCAATAAACAGTTCGAGAACCTCATCAATCACATCGTCAGGTCTTGCCTCCGGGCGGTCGATTTTGTTGATACATACAATAACCGGAAGGTTCAGCTCAAGAGCTTTTCTTAATACGAATTTGGTCTGCGGCATAGCACCCTCAAAGGCATCTACAACAAGTACAACACCATTTACCATCTTAAGGACACGCTCCACCTCTCCGCCAAAGTCAGCATGACCAGGAGTATCAATGATATTGATCTTAACCCCATTATAATGTACGGCAGTATTTTTGGAAAGAATTGTGATTCCACGTTCACGTTCAATATCGTTGGAGTCCATGACACGTTCTTCTACTTCCTGATTTTCACGGAATACACCGCTCTGCTTTAAAAGCTCGTCAACCAGAGTTGTCTTACCGTGGTCAACATGGGCGATAATTGCAACATTTCTTACATCTTCACGCTTTGTCTTCATAAATTTATACACTCTTTCTTTATCTGTCTAAAATTCACTCATATCTGTAACTTCCTTATTTTATCACAAAAAATGAAATTTACAAGATAGAAATAGAAATAGAGATTGTTCGGGATGCATCAAAAAAGAAAAACAGAAAAAATACAAATAAAATAAACTGTTCAAAATAAACAAAAATAATTTTAAAAATAACGAATAAATGTAAAATTTGTGTAAAATGTCAGTTAGAATAAAGATGGAGACATGTTATTATTATAATAATATAATCTTGTGGAGATTTCGGAACTGTCAATTTGACTGCCAGCCCGGGCAGATGATGGTGACCGGAAGCGAGAAAAAGGAGGAAAAAGATGAGGAAAAGGAAGACGGGTGCGTTAGCTGTATTGCTGGTATTTATGATGGCATTTGCCAATATATTTGGCATGATGCCGGCAATCAGTGTGGCGGCACAGGAAGAAAAGCAACAGGAAGTAACGGTAGAGAGGGCATCAGAGCTGGTATATGGTGAGCAGTATCTTCTTGTCGGAGGAACAGCGGGCAAGACTTCGGGCAGCGAAGATGATCTATACGCAGTGGTTGGTGCAACAACCCACAGTGGCAGCAAAGCAGGCAGTGTACTTGATAAAGTAGAAGTTTCCGGGCTGGATTTTTCAGATGCTGAAAACCAGCTTACAGCACAGGAAACGAATCTGTGGACAGCAGTCGAGGGCGAAAATGGAACGGTTGCACTTTACAATAAGGCTTCAAATAAATATATGCACTTTGAGTCAGGGAACAGAGCTGTGACACTGACAGATGAAGCAACTTATTATGAAGCAGTTCTGACAGATCATCACGCAGCGGGAAAGGCTCTGGCTTTTCGTCTTGGAACATGGTATCTGAACTTTTCCGAAAGCCAGAATGGATTCTGTGCTTACGATGCATCGACCTATTCACAGAATGAGACAAAGGATACAAACCAGTATGCCTTCTATCATGTGAAAAAGGCAGAAGTGTCAACCACAAGCACCGTTACCCGTGCTACAGCGATTACTGCAGGTAAGAAATATATGCTGGTAGGTGGAGATTCCAAGAGCAGTACATATCAGGCAGTTACTGCACAGACTCATGCAGGCAGCAAGGTGAACAGCGTCCTGACGGGAGCGGAGATTGCAGGACTGGATCTTTCAGACCTGTCGAATGAAGTGACAGTAAGTAACGAGTATCTTTGGACAGTGAAGGCCGGCAGTACAGAAGGTACTGTAGCACTTTATAATGAAGCTGCAGGCAAATATCTGAATTTTGCAGAGGGAGCAAGACCGGTTACTTTAGGGGATGAACCTACAGAGTTTGCTCTTGCACAGACAGATCATCATGTGGCAGGTATTGCAGCAGCATTCCATTTGAATAATTACTATCTGAATTATTCAGATAGTCAGAATGGATTCTGTGCTTACGATGAATCGACCTATTCACAGAATGAGACAAAGGATACAAACCAGTATGCATTATATGAAGTGAAATCCGGTGTAACTCCGACTCCAACTCCGGATCCTGATCCGTCAGAGGGAGATGCAAAGGCGACACTTTTGTTCTGCTCTGATTTCCAGACGGGTACAGAAGTATCACCGTATCAGAGCGTATCGGACGTGCCGGAAAGTCTGACTTCTGTTATGACGAATATTTCAAAAGCAATCTATGATGATGGTGTTACAAAGATTGACCGTGTACTGGCAGTAGGAGATTATACAGCATATACAGGACGGTACAATTATGATGCAGATGCGACGATCGGTATTCAGGCATTTAAAAATATCATTCAGAACCGCTGGACGGATACAGATCAGTTCCTGTTTATCCAGGGAAATCATGATCAGGCAAATTATCCGTTTGATGAGGGTGCTAATGAATATGAAGATTATATTGTGTACTGTATCAATACGACTTATAATTCTTCAGAAATGGGTGGATTCCCATGGATGCAGGGAAGTACAGGAAGTGAAGCACAGGTAAAGAAAGCAGCTCAGAAGCTTGGTGATTATCTGGAAGGCTGTATTACAGCCGGAGAGACACGCCCGATTTTCATTATGGTGCATCTGCCACTGCATTTCAGCGGGCGTACAAGTTCTCTTTATGGAAATGGGGATAATCTGTATTCTTCCTATTTGTTTGATGTGATCAATACAGCCGCAGAAGATTTGGATATTGTATACCTTTATGGTCATAACCATTCTAAAGGATGGGACAATTATATCGGTGGTTCACGTGTGTTCAAACGGCCTGGAGATACGATTTTGATCCCGGATCTTACAAAGAAGAGCGGTAGTACAACTGACAGTTATACAAAAGAAGAACTTAATTTTACTTATATGAATGCCGGATATATCGGATATTTCCATGATGCGACAGCAGCAGATGAGCTGACAGCTACCGTATGCCGGATTTATGATGATAAGCTGGTTTTAAGCAGATATTCAGAAGACGGACTGATTGATATTGGATCTGTTGGTAAGAATAATACGAGATATAATGATTCAGCAATGATTCCGGCAACAGAACTGACACAGGCAACGGCAAGTCCGGTTCAGATCGATCTGAATCAGGTAGCTGTACCAAGTGTAACTCTTGAGGCAGCAAGTGGTAAAGTTGGTGAAAAGGTTGCATTGAAGGCAACAGTCAAGCATATCAAAGCATCCTCTTATAAGTGGA
Organism: [Ruminococcus] lactaris ATCC 29176; assembly: GCF_025152405.1. NCBI lineage: Bacteria > Bacillati > Bacillota > Clostridia > Lachnospirales > Lachnospiraceae > Mediterraneibacter > [Ruminococcus] lactaris. The sequence continues at coordinate 1,741,166 of NZ_CP102292.1, read as the reverse complement.
GTATAGAAGATCCGGCGATTGCAGATCTGACTGCAGAAGAAAATACAGCAGACGTCTTCTGCAAGAAAGCCGGAAGTACGAACGTAAAAGTTACAGTGACAGATACAGACGGAAATACGACAGTTGGACAGGCGGTGCTGGAAGTAAGTTATGACCAGACTGCAGGTGCATCAGCAAAAATTCAGGATGCGGATGGAAATGGAGTAACAACTGCAGGAAAGAATGAAAGAATGATCCTTAAAGGAGCATTATCTGGAATACCGGAAGTAGTTTCTTATAAGTGGTCAGTATCTGATCCTGAACTTGCAGAGCTTGAAGATGCTGATTCTGCAGAGACGGCTGTAACATTTAAAGGAAAAGGTGAAGTGACCGTAACTCTGCTGGTTACGTATAAAGATGCACAGGGACAGCAGCAGACAGTGACAGCGGATACAAAAGTTACTGTATCGGAAATTCCGACATATAAGCGAGCAGCAGAGATGGAACCAGGAAAGAGTTACCTCATCATTGGTTCTTCAGGAAAAGCTTTAAATGCAGAGATCAGTCCGGTTGGCGGAGTCGCATGTATTGCAGGAACAGAAATGCAGACAGCAGATCTGGGCAACGCAGGTGATGTTATAAAAGGGGAGTATAGTGCGTTACTTTGGACAATCGAGAAAGATGCGAACGGACAGTATACCCTTTATAATAAAGCAGCGAAAAAATATCTTTCTTTAAGTGCATCAGAGCGAAATGTGAATCTGACAGATACGCCAGTGAAGCTGTCAGTAGAAAAAGGAGCATTAAGTAATGGCAGCGGTTTCTGTGTGGCATTTTACAATGGAACAATGTATCTGAACCACTCCAAATCCAAGCAGGCATATTGCGGATATTCAGGTGAGACGGTTACAAATGCAAATAATCAGTTCGCAATTTACGAACTGGTAGGGGGAGAAGCAGTCAAGACTACTTATACGGTTACATTTAACAGCTGGGGTGGAAGTGCTGTAGCTGCCCAGACCGTTGAAAAAGGAGCAAAGGTGACAGAGCCTTCAGCACCGACATTAGAAGGATATACATTTGCAGGATGGTATACAGATGAAGCATGTACCACGCAATGGAATTTTGCGACAGGTGTTGTGGACAGAAATCTGGAATTGTATGCAAAATGGAATGAGATTGAAGTACCGGAGCCGGTGATCGATACAGCAGAGCTTCAGAAACTGGTTGATGAAATGGATCGGGTTGATCTTGAAAAGTATGAGAAGGATGCAGCCTACGATGCATTTGTGGCAGCCCTGCAGAATGCGAAAGCAGTGCTTACAGATCCAGAGAGCGAGCAGGCAGTAGCAGAAGCGAAGGCAGCCCTGACAGAGGCATATGCAAATCTGAAGCTGATCGAGATGCCGGAACCGGAACCGACACCGGAACCGACACCGGAACCGGAACCGACACCGGAACCGACACCGGAACCGACACCGACGCCGGGCAAAGATGATAAGACTCCAGGAACAGATAAAAATGATAAGACTTCAGGAACAGATAAAAATGATAAGACTTCAGGAACAGGCAAAGATAATAAAAATCCTGGAAAGGGAACGACTACAACGACACCGGCTAAAGATAGCAGTAAGGTAGTTCCGACCGGAGACAGTACGGAAGGAATGATGGTAGTTCTGTGCATGATGGCAGCCGCAGCAGGCGTGATCGTGATCAGAAAGAAATCGGCAGAGAAGTAAAAACTTCGGTCAAATGCAACAGAAAAACTGAAAATGAACAGATCAGACGGGAATCTTCCAAAAAGCAGGGAGATTCCCGTTTTTACAGATCCGGACAGAGAGCGGAACCTGCAGGAGACGAATTCTGTCGAACGATTTCCATACTTTCGCCGTTCTATTCTTTTCTGTTTTGTCATATATTTTGTAGTGACTTGAAAATACGTAACAGAAGAAGGGAGAACTACAAATCATGTCAGATAAGATAATTGAGAACAACCAGGTGACGGTCATAGGGGAAGTGGTGTCTGAATTTACATACAGCCACGAAGTATTCGGAGAAGGATTCTATATGATGGAACTGCTCGTAAAGCGACTGAGCAATTCCTGCGACAGAATCCCGGTGATGATTTCTGAACGTCTGATCGATGTAACCAAAGACTGCCGTGGAGAGTGCATCATGGTATCAGGACAGTTCAGATCCTACAATCGGCACGAAGAATTGAAGAACCGGCTGGTACTGTCTGTATTTGCGAGAGAAATCGAGTTTATTGATGAAGAGCCGGACGGGGCAAAGACAAACCATATCCTGCTGGAAGGGTATATGTGTAAACGCCCGGTGTACAGGAAGACACCGCTGGGCAGAGAAATCGCAGATCTTTTACTTGCGGTGAACAGACCGTATGGAAAATCAGACTATATTCCATGTATCTGCTGGGGCAGAAATGCAAGATATGCCTCCAGTTTTGACGTAGGGGAACATGTGCGGGTACTTGGAAGGATTCAGAGTAGAGAGTACGTGAAAAAGCTTTCGGAAACTGAGACAGAGACGCGGGTTGCATACGAAGTTTCGGTAAGTAAACTGGAATGTATTGAGGAATCATGATGGTGATAAAAAAGTGAAGTACCAGAGCAGCATGGAAGATGTGGCATCATGACATAAGACAGGAAAAGGATATCATATATTGAGATAAAAGCTCAAATGTGATATCCTTTTTATTATATAGGGTATCCGAAAGGACTCTGTGAACGTTAAAAGCATTTAAAGGAGGATTTATACAGATGATTAAGATATTAATGCATGGATGCAATGGAAAGATGGGAAGAATGATCACTGAGATCGCAAAGCAGGATCAGGATGTTGAGATTGTGGCAGGTGTGGACAAGTATACAGCAGTTGCCAATGAATATCCGGTTTTTGAGACGATTTCAGAGTGTGATGTGGATGCAGATGCGGTCATTGATTTTTCAAATGCAGGGGCAGTGGATGAACTGCTGGATTATTGTGTTGAGAAGAAACTTCCGGCAGTCCTCTGTACAACAGGACTGTCAGAAGAGCAGCTTGCAAGGGTGAAAGAAGTATCCGAAAAGATCGCAGTGTTAAAGTCAGCGAATATGTCCATGGGAATCAATCTTCTCCTGAAGCTTTTAAAAGATGCAGCAAAAGTACTTGCACCGGCAGGATACGATATGGAGCTTGTTGAGAAGCATCATAATCAGAAGCTGGATGCACCGAGTGGAACAGCTCTCGCACTGGCAGATTCTATGAATGAGGCACTTGGCAATGAATATGAGTATGTTTATGACAGAAGCCAGGTGAGAAAGAAGAGGGATGTAAAGGAAATCGGTATTTCAGCAGTGCGTGCCGGAACGATCGTAGGAGAGCATGAAGTGATCTTTGCAGGGACAGATGAAGTGATCGAATTTAAGCATACAGCTTATTCAAGAAGTGTATTTGCAAAAGGTGCTGTAGAAGCTGCAAAATTTCTCGCAGAGCAGAAGCGTGGTATGTATGATATGGGAGATGTGATCCGTTTTTAATCAGGGATTCAGAGAGTTCTTGTAAAGTTTGCTGAGGGGAAAATAAAAAACAGGCAGGGAGAGCAGGAATGAAAGATTTGGAGACCAGATATTTGGAGCGGCTGTCAGATCTGTATCCAACGATCGCGGCAGCGTCCACAGAGATTATCAATTTGCAGGCCATTTTGAATCTTCCCAAGGGAACAGAGCTCGTGGAAGAGAGCTTTATGATGTGTTGGAAAGTTATGTGAGAAAAGGTTTTTTTGCACTGGACAAAAAGGAGCGTCAGGACGGGCGGGATATCATGTGGTATATCTGGCTCCACCCCGGATTCACCATTGTTTGGAAAGAATAAGATGGCGACGTTTGAACGGTATTTTCTTGCAGAAAAAGAGACGCATGTGGAGAAGAAGAACCCGTATTATGCATTGCTTGAAAATGAAAAGGTGATCGATAAGATCCTGATCGAGTTTGGTCTGGATCCATCGGATGCACATATTGTAAACGGACAGGTGGCAGACCTGGAGAGACTGCTTGCGGCATATCGCAGTGGTGAGATCATAGAAAAGGTGTAGATGGAGAAAAGCATGGAAAAAGAATTAAATATACCGGAAGGGACAGAGGTTACAGAACCGCTGAAGATCTATCTCAATGAGATCGGTCAGATTCCTCTGTTGGATGCAGAAGAAGAAAAAGAGCTGGGACGCAGAAGTGTGGACGGTGATGAAGAGGCAAGACGGAGACTGGAAGAAGGAAATCTCAGGCTGGTTGTATCAATCGCCAAGCATTATACCGGCAGAGGGATCCCACTGATGGATCTGATCCAGGAGGGAAATATCGGCTTGATGCGTGCAGTGGAAAAATACGATTTTACAAAGGAGAACCGCTTTTCAACTTATGCATCCTGGTGGATCAAAGAAGCGATCCAGCGTGCAATCGACCAACAGTCAAGAGAGATCCGTGTACCGGTTCATGTGGCAGAGGCGATGAAGAAAGTTCAGCGTATTTCAAAAGAACTCCAGCAGAGTCTCGGAAGAGAAGCAACACCGGAAGAAATCGCAGAAAAGCTGGGAGATAAGAGTACAGAGGATGTAAAAAATATTTTATCCTATCTTCAGAATCCGGTTTCACTGGAAACTCCGGTAGGAGAAGACGGAGAAAATAACCTGGGAGATATGGTGGAGGATAAAGCTTCTCCGACACCGGAAGAAGCGATGAATCTTCTTGTCCAGAAGGAGGAAGTAAGTGAACTTCTTAATGCATTGAATGACCGGGAAAAGCAGGTGATCCGGCTGCGTTATGGACTTGAGGATGGAAAAACCCATACGCTGGAAGAAATTGGAGAAGAGCTGAAGGTGACAAGAGAACGTGTGCGTCAGATCGAGTCCCGTGCAATGGAAAAGCTTAGAAATAAGGCAGAAAGATAATCGGGGCAGGTCAAAAGGTCTTTCACCCACCTATGAGCAAGCTCATGTGGGCTTAGACCTTTTGACCCTGGCATCATAAAATAGAAAATGTTTCCTGGATGTATAAATATTGAAGAACTTGCAGATAGTAGGAATACAATATTATTGATACAGAAAGGGAGAACTTTTATGAAAAGAACCAGAAGATTTTTAGTCATGATACTTTGTACCTTTGCACTCCTTGGCACAGTTGGATGTGGCAATAATAGTGCTGATAATGCAGCAGATCAGACGATGCAGGATAAAAATGGCACGAACCGGAAAGAAAATGGCAATGTAAATGATGCAACAGCGGGGAACGGCAATGGAGTGATGGACGATGCAGTGGATGATGTGACGGACGGTGTGGAAGATGTGACGGACGGGATTACCGACGGGATCGACCGTGCGGCAGACGATCTGACAGAGGATAACGGAGTACAGAACAATCAGGAAAATACTGATCAGACCGGAAAGAAGACAGACCGGGCAATGGAAGAGAACCGCTAAACAAAGGGAAAGTTTCAGAAAAGAGCCACAGGAATGTAAGAAAATTCCTGTGGTATTCTTTTGAAAATCCTGGAAAAGAAAGAAGGAAGTATGCTATGAAATTCAGACCGTGTATTGATATACATAACGGAAAAGTGAAGCAGATCGTAGGGGGAAGTCTCAGGGATGAAGGAAATCAGGCAAATACGAATTTTACTTCAGAACTGGATGCGGCATGGTATGCCGGACTCTATCAGAAGGACAGATTGAAAGGAGGGCATATCATCCTGTTAAACCCGGAAGGGTCGGAATATTATGAGGAAACAAAGCGGCAGGCACTGGAAGCTTTGCGGGCTTATCCGCAGGGAATGCAGATCGGCGGAGGAATTACGGCGGACAATGCAGCCGGATATCTGGAAGCCGGGGCGAGCCACGTGATCGTAACTTCTTATGTCTTCCGGGATGGCAGGTTTCAGAAAGAGAATCTTGAAAAACTTGTGGCAGCAGTGACAAAGGAGAAGATTGTGCTGGATCTGAGCTGCAGAAAGAAAGATGGAAAATATTTTGTTGTGACAGACCGGTGGCAGAAATTTACAGAAGCAGCACTTTCACCGCAGATACTGGATGAACTGGCAGAGTACTGTGATGAATTCCTGATCCACGGAGTAGACGTGGAAGGAAAAGGAGCGGGGATGGATGACGGTCTGGTAAGAATGCTTGGCGAATGGGATGGAATCCCGGTTACATATGCCGGTGGCATTGGATCACCGGAAGATCTGGAACGGTTTGAAAAAGAGAGCCGGGGAAAGATTGATTTTACGATCGGAAGTGCATTGGATTTATTTGGTGGAAAGATTCCCTATGAATATTGCAAAACTGTGAACAATGTTAACAAGCCATGAATTAGTTGAATTACAGTTCAGATAGTGATAGAATGGATAACATAGTGGCGTCGTATATCGAGATGTCAAAATCAGATTCAGATAAGGAGTAAATTACGGGATATGAACATTATAGAGAAGATTTTCGGAACCCATAGTGAAAATGAGCTGAAGCGTATTTATCCGATCGTAGATAAGATTGAAGCTCTCGGACCGGAGATGGAAGCATTGTCGGACGAAGAACTTCGCGGAAAGACCAGAGAGTTCAAAGAACGTCTGAAAGAGGGCGAGACACTGGATGATATTCTGCCGGAAGCATTTGCAGTTGTAAGAGAAGGTGCCTACAGAAGTATTGGTATGCGTCATTATCGAGTTCAGATGATCGGTGGTATCATTCTTCATCAGGGTCGTATCTCAGAGATGAAGACCGGAGAAGGTAAGACACTTGTGTCCACACTTCCTGCATATCTGAATGCACTGGAAGGCAAGGGTGTTCATATTGTTACTGTCAATGATTACCTGGCAAAGCGTGATGCTGAGTGGATGGGAAAAGTACACGAATTTCTTGGACTGACCGTCGGAGTTGTCCTGAACAGTATGGACAATGATGAGCGTCGTGCAGCATATAACTGTGATATTACTTATGTAACGAATAATGAACTGGGATTTGATTATCTGCGTGACAACATGGTCATTTATAAAGAACAGCTTGTACAGAGAGGACTGCATTATGCGATCATTGATGAGGTCGATTCTGTATTGATCGACGAGGCACGTACACCGCTGATCATTTCAGGTCAGAGCGGAAAGTCTACAGCACTTTATGAGGCATGCGATGTACTTGCACGTCAGTTGGAGCGAGGCGAGGCGAGCGGAGAGTTCTCCAAGATGAATGCGATCATGGGAGAAGAGATCGAAGAGACGGGAGATTTTATTGTTGACGAGAAAGAGAAGACAGTCAACCTGACGGAAGATGGTGTGAAAAAGGTTGAGAAGTTCTTCCATATTGAAAATCTTGCGGATGCAGAGAATCTTGAGATCCAGCATAATATCATCCTTGCCCTTCGGGCTCATAATCTGATGTTCCGGGATCAGGATTATGTGGTGAATGAAGAAGGAGAGGTTATGATCGTCGACGAGTTTACGGGACGTATCATGCCGGGACGCCGTTATTCAGACGGACTTCATCAGGCAATCGAGGCGAAGGAGCATGTAAAGGTAAGAAGAGAGAGCAAGACCCTTGCGACGATCACATTCCAGAACTTATTTAATAAGTATGATAAGAAGAGTGGTATGACCGGTACAGCCCTGACTGAGGAAAAAGAGTTCCGTGATATTTATGGTATGGATGTTATTGAGATCCCGACCAATAAGCCGGTTCTCAGAAAAGACCTGGAAGATGCGGTATATAAGACGAAAGAGGAAAAATACCGGGCTGTTGTAGAAGCAGTTAAAGAAGCTCATGCGACCGGTCAGCCGGTACTGGTTGGTACGATCACCATCGAAGTTTCCGAACTGCTGAGCCGGATGCTGAAAAAAGAAGGAATCCAGCATAATGTGCTGAATGCAAAATACCATGAAAAAGAAGCTGAGATCGTTGCAGATGCAGGTGTGCATGGAGCGGTTACGATCGCAACGAACATGGCAGGACGTGGTACGGATATCAAGCTGGATGATGATGCCAAAGCTGCAGGCGGTCTGAAGATTATTGGTACAGAGCGTCATGAGTCCAGACGTATTGACAACCAGTTGCGTGGACGTTCCGGTCGTCAGGGTGATCCGGGAGAATCCCGTTTCTATATTTCCCTGGAAGATGATCTGATGCGTCTGTTTGGTTCAGAGAAGCTGATGGGAGTATTCAATACACTGGGAGTGGAAGACGGAGAGCAGATCGAGCATAAGATGCTGTCGAATGCAATCGAAAAAGCACAGAAGAAGATCGAGGCGAACAATTTTGGAATCCGTAAGAATCTGTTAGAGTACGATCAGGTTATGAATGAGCAGAGAGAGATCATTTACGCGGAGCGTCGTCGTGTGCTGGATGGTGAGAGTATGAGAGATACGATCTACAGTATGATCACCGAATATGTGGAGAACATGACAGACCGTTTTGCTTCTACAGAAGTTGATCCGGAAGAATGGGATATTAAAGGTTTCGAGATCAATCTTCACGGAGTGATCCCGCAGATGGAACTTCCGTCAGAAGAAGAATGCCGTCAGATGAGACAGAAGGAACTGAAGCATCTGTTGAAAGAACGTGCTGTCAAGGCGTATGAAAGTAAAGAAGCAGAGTTCCCGGAGGCTGAACAGCTCAGAGAAGTGGAGCGTGTCATCCTGCTGAAAGTAATTGATGCACGTTGGATGGATCATATTGATGATATGGATCAGCTCCGTCAGGGAATCGGACTTCAGGCTTATGGACAGAGAGATCCGCTGGTTGAGTATAAGATGATGGGATACGATATGTTCGGTGAGATGACGAATGCCATCGCAGAGACTACGATCCGTACTCTGTTCCATCTGCGTGTGGAGGAAAAGGTAGAGCGTGAGGAAGTTGCAAAAGTAACAGGAACGAATAAGGATGATACATCCGTACGTGAGCCGAAGAAGCGTGAAGAAAAGAAGATTTATCCGAACGATCCATGCCCATGCGGAAGTGGAAAGAAATATAAGCAGTGCTGTGGAAGAAAAATAAAATAATCAGACTGGCAGAAGAGTTGAGATAAAATATGAAAGAGGTGATTAAGGTGGTTTTATTAGATGAATTAAAGTCAAAGCTGACTGCATATGAAGAACCGCTGAAAGATTTGAGGGATTCACTTTGACCTCGCTTCAAAGAAGCTAAGGATCGAAGAATTGGAAAAGAGACTTGAGGAGCCTGGATTCTGGGATAATCCTGAAGTTTCACAGCAGGTAATGAAGGAATTGAAGGGTCTTCAGGATTCTGTAAAAGAGATTGAAAAGTTATATACAGATTATGAGGATATGCTCCTGCTTATTGATATGAGTGCTGGAGAGGACGAAGAAGAGGAGACAGCAGAAGAGGTTGCAGAAGAGTTGCAACAGTTTGAAGCAGTATTTGAGCAACTGCGGATCAGCACGCTTCTGATCGGACCGTATGACCGGGACAATGCGATTGTGACGCTCCATGCAGGAGCAGGCGGAACAGAGGCCATGGACTGGACCGGAATGCTTTACCGTATGTATAGCAGATGGGCAGAAAAGAAGGGGTATGAACTGGAAGTACTGGATTATCTGGAAGGAGATGTGGCCGGGATCAAAGGTGTTACCTTTGAAGTGAAAGGAGAGAATGCCTATGGTTATCTCCGTTCGGAAAAGGGAGTACACCGCCTGGTGCGTATCTCTCCGTTTAACGCAGCAGGAAAGAGACAGACCTCTTTTGCATCGTGTGATGTGATCCCGGATATTGAGGAAGATATTGATATCGAGATCAATGAAGATGAACTGAGGATTGACACGTACCGTTCCAGCGGAGCAGGTGGACAGCACATCAATAAGACGTCATCGGCAATCCGTATTACACATCTTCCGACAGGAATTGTGGTACAGTGTCAGAATGAGCGTTCGCAGCATATGAACAAAGATAAGGCAATGCAGATGTTGAAATCCAAGCTGCTTCTTCTTAAGCAGCAGGAACAGGCGGAAAAAATGTCGGATATCCGGGGTGAAGTCAGTGATATTAATTTCGGAAATCAGATCCGTTCTTATGTTATGCAGCCGTATACAATGGTAAAAGACCACAGGACAAATGCAGAAATCAGCAATGTAGGGGCAGTGATGGATGGAAATATCGATCCGTTTATCAATGCATATCTGAGCATGGATGCAGAAGCACAGAAAGGAAAGAAAGAATGATAAATATAGCAGTAATGGGATACGGTACAGTTGGATCAGGTGTTGTAGAAGTGATTCGTACGAATGGCAGCCTGATCAATGAAAGAGTACAGGATGAGATTTATGTAAAATATGTACTGGATCTCAGAGACTTTCCGGGAGATCCTGTGGAAGAGATTCTGACGCATGATTTTGATACGATTCTCAATGATCCTGAAGTAGCGATCGTTGTAGAGACGATGGGAGGAATTGAACCTGCCTATACATTTGTAAAGAAGTGCCTGGAAGCAGGCAAGAGTGTGGCAACATCCAATAAAGCACTGGTTGCAAAGCATGGTGCGGAGCTGCTTGAGATTGCCCGTGAACGGGAGATCAACTTTATGTTTGAGGCAAGTGTAGGAGGAGGCATTCCGATTATCCGTGCATTGAATTCTTCTCTGACAGCAGACCGTATTGATGAAGTAATCGGAATCCTGAACGGAACAACGAACTACATGATGACAAAGATGTTCTTTGAGGGTGCAGATTATGCAGAAGTTCTGAAGGAGGCTCAGGATAAGGGATATGCAGAGAGAAATCCTGAGGCAGATGTAGAGGGACATGACGCATGCAGAAAGATTGCGATTCTTACATCTCTGATCTCCGGTCAGCACGTAGATTTTGAAAAAATCCATACAGAAGGAATCACAAAGATCACGACAGAAGATATGAAGTATGCCAAGAAACTGAATATGGCGATCAAGCTCCTTGCTTCAAGCAAACGTGTGGGAGATACGTTCAGTGTACTGGTTGCACCGATGCTTCTTTCAGAAGAGCACCCGCTCTGTAATGTAAATGATGTATTTAATGCAGTTTTTGTCCGTGGCAATATGCTTGGAGATGCAATGTTCTACGGAAGTGGAGCAGGTAAACTTCCGACAGCAAGTGCCGTTGTTGCAGACGTGGTAGATGCGGCAAAGCATCTTCACAGAAATGTTGTGACAAGATGGGATGCAGGAGAGCTGGAGCTGATCCCGAATGCAGAGGCAGAGCATCGTTTCTTTGTAAGGGTTCAGGGCAGATCAGAAGCTCAGAAGGAACAGATCAGAGAAGCATTTGGTTCTGTTGAGATTGTGGAGACAGAGGGCCTGGAAGATGAATTTGGATTTATAACAGAAGTAATGACGGAAGGAACTTACTCTAAAAAGGCAGAGGCATTCCCGGAGATTATTCATATGATCCGTCTGGCAGACTGATCGGAAAAGAATATTTTCTGCAGGAAGATCTCTGAAAAAGATCTGTAAGAAAAGGATAAAAGCTGAAAAAGTATAAAAAGAACCGGAATCTAAGGTGATGAGGGATTTCCTCAGTCATCAGAGATTTCGGTTCTTTTTTTGAAAACCAGCATACACTTAATCAAGGATTTTCTTAATGAGTTTCCGATCATCATCAGACGCTTCCCGCAAACGGATGAGAAGTTCGGCCTCCTCTTCAGTCAGATAGATCGTATCACCGGTTGTGATGATCAGCCCGGTATGGTAAGTATTTGCAGATTCTTTTGCAAAAGAATTTTTTATACTGCAGGGAACTGTCAGAAGCTGTTCAATCGAAAATCCATAAAGAGCAGAAAGCTTTGTGAGCATATCAATATTGGGATCACGATGTCCGGTTTCGTAATAGGAGTACGCCTGATGTGTGATATTAAGTTTATCTCCGAGTTGCTTCTGCGTGTAATGATGTTCCTGTCGGAGCTGGAGCAGATTTTTCGCAAGCTGAATATTTGCCAACGCCGTACCTCCCTGCATAAAATCGATAGTAATGTGAATAGATTATACCAAGATTTTAGCTACAGGAATTAAAATGCAACAGAATGTGAAAAATATGCAAAATTCAATAAACTGTTGCAAATACCGGATCTGTCTGCATTATTTTAACTGACTTAAAGTACTGTTGTGGTACAGAGACAGGTGTGTGACATCTTCACCAAGCCAGTCAGGAGCCTGATAGTTACGTGCAGTTTCCTCGTCAGGAAATTCAATCTCTGCGAGAAACAATGGGGCAAGATCGCCTTTAAAAATATCCAGTTCAAGGAAAAGAGAAACACCTTTTTCCCTGAACTGTGGGGAAAGATGACTTTCTTTCTGTGACGGGGATGAATCAGTGACTTCGTCAAGGGGAATGACATACCGTGTCTTCTGGATGATCCTGCCGTCAGCTTTTTCGCGGAGATGCAGATAAGCCTGGCGGTTGAGAGGAAGATTATATTCCTCCCGGATCATAAGCCCTTTGGATTTATAAGTGAGAAAATATTGTTCATCATCTTTACGAATCCGCACGACCGGTCCGGTACAGAGATAGGCCTGCTCCAGTTCACGGTGAGGATAAGCTTCTATTGAAAAAGGAAGAGAGTGCAGGTCTTTGATAAGAAATTTACGTTCGATTTCCATAGGTATGCTCCTTTATAAAAAAATTCTGATGTTCAGGACTGAAATACAGCTCTTCTCTTTATGATAGTATAGGGAAGAATAAATGTAAACCATTGCATTTAAAGAAGACATTTGTTACACTAATTGCGTATGCAAAGAATGAGGAGGCATAGACATGAAGAAAGCTTATGTATTTCTGGCAGATGGATTTGAAGAAATTGAAGGACTTACTGTCGTAGATGTCCTGCGTAGAGCCGGAGCAGAGGTGGAAATGGTTTCTGTGATGGATAGAAAAGAGATTACAGGAGCACATGGGATCAAGGTAGAGGCAGACCGGATGATCGAGGAAGCAGGAGAAGCGGATCTGTATGTACTTCCGGGAGGAATGCCGGGGACGCTGCATCTGAAAGAGCATGCAGGACTTTGCAGACTGCTGAATCAGGCAGAAAAGAAGGAAAAGCACATTGCGGCGATCTGTGCAGCACCGAGTGTCCTTGGAGAACTGGGAATGCTGAAAGGAAAAAGGGCATGCTGTTATCCGTCCTTTGAAGAGAAACTGAACTGTCTTGAAGTAAGCTACGAGCCGGTAGTGACGGATGGAAGGATCACGACATCTCGGGGAATGGGAACTGCCGTCAGGTTTTCACTGGAACTGGTGAGTGTTTTATATGGAAAGGAAAAAGCAGACGAAATAGCAGAATCTATCGTATATATGTAAAAAATACTGGAAATATGGTGACTTTTATGCTATACTAATGCAATGACTGCGAATGTATAGCTTATTGACGATACATTTTTCAATAAGAAGCTATTTGCTTAATCAAGGAGGAAGAAAATGAGTTTACAGGTAGAGAATTTAGAGCATAATATGGCAAAGCTGACGATCACAGTATCAGCAGAAGAAGTAGAAAAGGCACTTCAGGCAGCTTATTTAAAGCAGCGTAGCAAGATCAGCCTTCCGGGATTCCGTAAGGGAAAAGTTCCGCGTCAGATGATCGAAAAAATGTACGGACCGGAAGTATTCTATGATGAAGCAGCAAATCACATGATTTCTGAAGCTTATGGAAAGGCATATGATGAGTGTGAACTTGAGATCGCTTCCCAGCCGACAATTGATGTTGTCCAGCTTGAAAAAGGAAAAGACTTTATCTTTACAGCAGAAGTAGCTGTAAAGCCAGAAGTAAAGCTTGGCGAGTATAAGGGACTTAAGGTAGACAAGGTATCTACAAGAGTTATGCAGAAAGAAGTAGATGAAGAGATCGAGAAAGAGCGTGAGCGTAATGCCAGAACAGTAGAAGTTACAGACAGAGCTGTTCAGGACAAGGATATTGTTACACTTGACTTTGAAGGATTTGTAGACGGAGTTGCGTTTGAAGGCGGAAAGGGTGAGAATTACCCGCTGACGATCGGTTCCGGTGCATTTATCCCGGGATTTGAAGAGCAGTTGATCGGAGCTGAGATCGACAAAGAGACAGAAGTAAAAGTGACATTCCCAGAGGAATATCAGGCAAAAGAACTTGCAGGTAAAGAGGCAGTGTTCAAATGCACAGTGCATGAGATCAAGGCAAAAGAACTTCCGGAACTGGATGATGAGTTCGCTTCAGAGGTATCGGAAGAGGCAGAGACTCTGGAAGATTATAAGGCAGAAGTAAAGGCTAAGATCAAAGAGCGTAAAGAGAATGAAGGAAAAGAAAAGAAAGAAAACCAGGCTGTAGAGCAGGCTGTTGCTAATGCAGAGATCGATCTTCCTGCACCGATGGTAGATCTTCAGGCTAAGCAGATGGCAGATGATTTTGCACGTCGCATCATGCAGCAGGGTATGAGCGTGGAGCAGTACTTCCAGTTCACAGGACTCAATGAGGAGAAGATGATGGAAGAACTGAAGCCACAGGCTGAGAAGCGAATCAGAACAAGACTGGTTCTCGAAGCAATCGTAGCTGCAGAGAATATCGAAGTATCGGATGAGCGTCTTGATGAAGAACTTCAGAAGATGGCTGATTCTTACCAGATGGAAGTTGAAAAGCTCAAAGAGTTCATGGGTGAGAATGAGAAGAAGCAGATGAAAGAAGATATCGCAGTGCAGGATGCAGTTACTCTGATCACAGAGGCGGCTGTAGAAGAATAAGCAGAGATTCTGTAGGGGGTGCACCTGTAATGGGTGTACCCTTTTTAGTGGTGGGCAGGCAATTCCAGATGGAGTGACAGCCCGGTAATTTACAGACAAAGATTCAGACAGGGAGAAGGAAAGAATATGAGTTTAGTACCTTACGTCATTGAGCAGACAAGTCGCGGAGAACGTTCTTATGATATTTATTCAAGACTTCTGAAAGAAAGGATTATTTTTCTCGGAGAGGAAGTGAATGATGTTTCCGCAAGTGTGATCGTAGCACAGTTACTTTTCCTGGAGGCAGATGATCCGGATAAGGATATCCAGTTGTATATCAACAGTCCGGGGGGATCTGTGACAGCGGGAATGGCAATTTATGATACAATGCAGTATATCAAATGCGATGTATCTACAGTTTGCATTGGTATGGCAGCAAGTATGGGAGCATTTCTGCTTTCAGGTGGAGCAAAAGGCAAGAGATTTGCCCTTCCGAATGCTGAGATTATGATCCATCAGCCACTTGGCGGAGCACAGGGACAGGCGACAGAGATTCAGATCGCAGCAGAGCATATCCTCCGTACCAGAAAGACTTTGAACAGTATTCTGGCAGCAAATACAGGAAAGCCGCTGGAAGTGATCCAGACAGATACAGAGCGTGATAACTTTATGTCTGCGGCTGAGGCAAAAGAATACGGTCTGATTGACGAAGTAATAGCAAGCCACTAATAGATTGCAGTATGAGGTGACAAGAATATGGCAGGAAAAATGACAGAAGAGATTGTAAGATGTTCATTCTGTAACAAGACGCAGGCTCAGGTACGCAAGCTGATCGCAGGTCCGAACGGGACATATATCTGTGACCAGTGTGTGGGGATTTGTTCAGAGATCATTGAAGAAGAGCTGGATTATAACGACAGAGGAGCACTGGACGATATCAATCTGCTGACTCCGGAAGAAATGAAAGCATTCCTTGATCAGTATGTGATTGGTCAGGATGAAGCCAAAAAGGTGCTTTCCGTTGCGGTATATAACCATTACAAAAGAATTCTTGCAGAACAGGATCTTGGAGTGGAGCTTCAGAAAAGTAATATTCTGATGCTGGGACCGACCGGATGTGGAAAGACGCTTCTGGCACAGACCCTGGCAAAAATTCTGAATGTTCCGTTTGCGATCGCTGATGCAACTGCACTGACAGAGGCAGGATATGTGGGAGAAGATGTTGAAAATATTCTTCTGAAAGTGATTCAGGCAGCGGATGGAGACATTGAGCGTGCTGAGCATGGAATCATCTATATTGATGAGATTGACAAGATTACGAGAAAATCGGAGAATCCATCCATTACGAGAGATGTTTCGGGAGAAGGTGTTCAGCAGGCACTTCTGAAAATCATCGAGGGAACGGTTGCATCTGTTCCGCCGCAGGGAGGAAGAAAGCATCCGCATCAGGAACTGATTCAGATTGATACGACGAATATCTTATTTATCTGTGGTGGAGCTTTTGAAGGAATTGATAAGATTATAGAGACCCGGATCGACAGAAAGTCGATCGGATTTAATGCAGAGATTGCAACAAAGCATGAATACGATATGGATGTGCTGCTTCAGGAGGCACTTCCTCAGGATCTTGTGAAATTTGGTCTGATCCCGGAACTGGTGGGACGACTTCCTGTGACAGTGTCACTGGATCTTCTGGATCGGGATGCACTGATCCGTATTCTGACAGAACCAAAGAGTGCGATCGTAAAGCAGTATCAGAAGCTGCTTGAGCTGGACGGAGTGAAGCTTGAGTTTGATAAGGATGCACTGCTGGAGATTGCCGATACGACTCTGAAGCGTAAGACAGGAGCCCGTGGTCTTCGTGCAATCATGGAAAATATCATGATGGATACGATGTTTACAGTCCCATCTGATGAGACAATTAAAGAATGCCGGATCACGAAAGAAGCAGTTCTCGGAACAGAACCGCCAAGATATACGCGTGACGGCGAAGAAAGAAAGTCGTTCCTGACATCAGAGAGTGCATAAAAAAGGCGGGCGTGATGGCGAATCCCATCCACCCGCTTTTTTTACGCATGGTAGTCTGTAAGAGGAGAAGAATAGATTCAAATAGAAGGACATAAAAATAAGAACGGAGGAAAAGAAATGGACAGCGTAATGAAAAGCCTTCCGATGGTCGCTCTGAGAGGACTGACGATCATGCCGGAGATGGTCGTACATTTTGATGTGAGCAGAGAACGCTCGATCACTGCGGTACAGCAGGCAATGATGGAAGATCAGAAGATTTTTCTGGTTGCCCAGAAATCCATAGAGACAGAAGATCCGGGACAGGAAGATGTATACAGTATCGGAACAGTTGCCACAGTCCGGCAGGTCATTAAATTGCCGAAGAAAATTGTGCGGGTTCTTGTCTCAGGAGAACAGAGAGGAAGATTGACCGGGATCAGTGAAAAAGAACCGTATCTCAAAGCGGAAGTTGAACTTTTGGAAGAGACAGATTTTGGCATAGAGGATGAGATACAAAAGGAAGCGATGGCACGAAACCTGAGAGAGGTTCTTACGGAATATGCGGACAAAAGTGGAAAAATGTCCAAGGAGGCAGTGAAAGAACTGATTTCGATCGAAGATCTGAAGAAGCTGACCAATGAGATTGCCTGCAGTGTACCATTTTCATATACGGAACAGCAGAAACTTCTGGAAGAACTGGATATTAAAAAAAGATATGAGAAACTTTGCTCGGAACTGACAGATGAAATTCAGATTATAGATGTTAAAAAAGAGATTCAGAAAAAGGTCAAAGAACTGGTGGACCGGCATCAGAGAGAATATATCCTGCGGGAAGAACTCAAAGTTATCCGACAGGAGCTGGGGGAGGATTCAGGTATTTCTGATGCAGAAGAGTTTGAAGAGGCGGCAGCAAAGCTTGAAGCACCGGAAGAGGTAAAGGAAAAGCTGAAACGTGAGATCAGCAGATTCAAAAATACGATCGGATCACAGGCTGAAAATGGAGTGATCCGTACCTATATTGAGACACTTCTTGAAATGCCGTGGGAAAAGCGTTCCGAAGAAAATAATGACATTCAGTATGCCCGGAAAGTGTTGGATGAAGATCATTACGGAATGGAGACCGTGAAAGAGAGGATTCTGGAGTCACTGGCAGTCAGAACGCTGACCCGGAGAGAAGAAAGTCCGATCCTCTGCCTGGTAGGTCCCCCGGGAACAGGTAAGACTTCCATTGCAAGGTCGCTGGCAAGGGCAACGAATCGGCCTTATGTGAGGATTTCCCTGGGAGGAGTCCGGGATGAAGCGGAGATCCGTGGGCATAGAAAGACGTATGTGGGTGCAATGCCGGGAAGGATTGCAAACGGAATCCGCAGTGCGGGAGTCAAAAATCCGGTACTTCTTCTGGATGAAATTGACAAAGTAAGCACAGACTACAAGGGAGATACATTTTCTGCTTTGCTGGAAGTTCTGGATTCAGAACAGAACAGCCGGTTCAGGGATCATTATCTGGAAGTACCGCTGGATCTTTCCGAAGTAATGTTCATTACGACTGCCAACAGTCTTCAGACAATCCCGCGTCCGCTGCTGGACCGCATGGAGATCATTGAAATCAGTAGTTATACAGAAAATGAAAAGCTGCATATTGCCCAGGAACATCTGGTTCCGAAGCAATTGGAAAAGACAGGACTGACAGAACAGCAGCTATCTTTCAGTAAAAAAGCAATCTGGAAAATGGCACATAATTATACGAAAGAGGCAGGAGTCAGACAACTGGAACGTAAGATCGGTGCTGTCTGCAGGAAAGCGGCAAAAGAGCTGCTGATGACAGAAAAAGAGAAGATCGCAGTAACAGACCGGAATCTGTCCAGATTTCTTGGAAAAGAAAAGTATACGTATCAGATGGCAAATGCAGCACCGGAGGTCGGAATTGTGCGTGGACTTGCATGGACAAGTGTAGGAGGCGATACCTTGCAGATTGAAGTCAATGTTATGCCGGGAAAAGGTGAGATCATGCTGACCGGAAAGCTGGGAGATGTCATGAAAGAATCGGCAAGAACGGGAATCAGTTATATCCGTTCTGTAAGTAAAAAGTATGCGATTCAGGAAGATTTCTTTGAAAAGCATGATATTCATGTGCATATTCCTGAAGGAGCGGTACCGAAAGACGGACCGTCAGCAGGAATTACAATGGCAACAGCCATCCTCTCCGCAGTGACAGGAAAGAAAGTACGTGCAGATCTTGCAATGACAGGTGAGATCACACTTCGCGGAAGGGTTCTTCCGATCGGAGGCCTGAAAGAAAAACTGCTTGCTGCGAAAAATGCAGGAATACATACGGTACTTGTGCCGAAAGAAAATCTGGCAGATGTAGAAGAACTGTCAGTGGAGATTACGAAAGGACTGGAGATCATTCCGGTAGAGAGCATGAATGAGGTGCTGAAAACGGCACTTGTAAGATAAAGGAGGATCTTATGGTAATTAAAAATATTAATTTGGAAACTGTCTGTGGAATTACAAGTGTTCTGCCGGAAAATGACAAGCCGGAGATCGCATTTGCAGGGAAGTCAAATGTTGGTAAATCTTCATTGATCAATGCACTGATGAACCGGAAATCCTATGCAAGGATTTCGGCAACACCGGGAAAAACGCAGACGATCAACTTTTATAATATTAATGATGAAATGTATCTGGTAGATCTTCCCGGATATGGTTATGCGAAAGTATCCGAGCAGGAAAAAGCTCAGTGGGGAAAGCTGATCGAACGTTATCTGCATACATCCGGTCAGCTTCGGGCGGTTTTCCTTCTGATCGATATCCGTCATGCACCGTCTGCAAATGATAAGATGATGTATCATTGGATCGTAGAGCAGGGATATCAGCCGATCATCATTGCCACAAAATTAGACAAGATCAAAAGAAGCCAGGTACAGAAATGTATCAAGATCCTAAAAGAAGGACTGGAACTTGTTCCGGGAACAAAAGTGATTCCATTTTCTTCCCAGACAAAGCAGGGAAGGGATGAGATATGGGATCTGATCGAGACAGAATATCTGAATCAATCTGAGGAGGCATAAGCATGGAAAACAGACGCCCATACTGGCAGGTCGCAGTCAGCCTTTTATTCAGTATCCTTGCCACGGCAGCGTTTATTGTAATCGGGATCAGACTGATCGGATTTCTGATGCCGTTCGTGATCGGATGGATCGTTGCCAGTATTGCGACACCACTTGTAAACTGGTTGGAGAAGAGAATGAAGATTGTCAAAAAGCTGGGGTCGGCACTGATCGTGATCCTGGTACTGGCGGCAATCATTCTGGTCAGCTATTTTGCGGTCAGCCGTCTGGTGACGGAAGTGACGGGGCTGATCCGGGATTTCCCGGATCTGTATGAGCAGACAGAAACAGGGTTGGAAAAAATCGGTCAGACACTGTCGGGCGTCTTTGTGCGTCTCCCGGAAGGGATTCAGAACGGATGGACATCACTGGTTGAAAATCTGGACGATTATATGGGCAATCTGATGAGTAAGGTCAGTGAACCGACAGTTACGGCAGCAGGAAATGCAGCGAAAAAGGTTCCTTATATGCTGGTATCGTTTATTGTGATGATCATGTCGGCTTATTTTTTCATTGTGCAGAGAGAAGATGTCATTCACTGGATGAAAGGGATCGCACCAGAGGCTGTGACAAAAAGAATGGCTATGGTGATGGACAATCTGAAATATGCAGTGGGAGGTTATTTTAAAGCCCAATTTAAGATCATGGGGATTGTGTTCCTGATTCTGCTGGCAGGACTTGGGTTTTTAAAAATCCATTATTTTGTCCTGATCGCTTTTCTGATTGCATTTCTTGATTTCCTTCCATTTTTTGGAACGGGAACCGCTATGATCCCATGGGCGGTGTACGAAGTTTTTATGGGAGAATATAAGGTGGCGGCAGCATTGCTGATCATTTATGTGGTAACGCAGGCAGTACGGCAGTTGATCCAGCCCAAGCTGGTCGGTGACAGTGTGGGACTGAATCCACTGGTTACATTATTACTTTTATATATCGGATACCGGGTTGGCGGAGTGATCTGGATGATCCTTGCAGTGCCGGTCGGAATGGTAATCATTAATATGTGCCAGGCAGGAGCATTTGATTATATTTTTGATGATGTAAAGATTCTGACCAGGGGAATCCTGGGATTGCGGCAGGAGCAGCAGACAGAAAAAGAGCAGCTTGTGAAAGCAGAACAAGAGACAGAGAAAGAGCAGCTTGTGAAAGCAGAACAGCAGACAAAAAAGGAAGAATTGACTGAAGAGCAGAAAAAAGGAACGGAAAGTACAGGAAAATAAATAAGAATAGAAGAGAAAGAAAAAAGAAAAAAGAAAGAGGATTGTGAGAATGAGTAAATATGACGTAATTATTATCGGAGCAGGACCGGGAGGAATTTTTGCAGCGTATGAGCTGATGCAGAAAGCCCCTGAACTGAAAGTGGCAGTTTTTGAAGCGGGAAATCCGCTGGAAAAAAGAAAATGTCCGATTGATGGCAAAAAGGTGAAAAGCTGTATCAACTGTAAGACCTGTGCGATCATGAGCGGATTTGGCGGAGCAGGAGCGTTCTCTGACGGAAAATATAATATTACGAACAGCTTCGGTGGTACACTTTATGAGTATATCGGAAAAGAAGAAGCCATCAGACTGATGGAATATGTAGATGATATCAATGTAGAATTTGGCGGGGCAGGAACAAAAATGTACTCCACTTCCGGTACACACATTAAAAAGCTGTGTATGCAGAATAAGCTGAATCTTCTGGATGCATCTGTACGTCATCTTGGAACAGATATCAATTATGTGGTACTTGAAAATCTGTATGCAAAATTAAAAGAAAAAGTGGAGTTCCGGTTTAACTGTCATGTAGACCGTCTTGAGATGAAAGAAGACGGATACTGTGTGGTTACTAAGGACGGAGAAGATGAATGTGAGAAATGTATTGTTTCCGTGGGAAGAAGCGGAAGTAAATGGATGGAGCAGGTATGTAAGGATCTGAAGATCCCGACGAAATCCAACCGTGTGGATATCGGAGTGCGTGTAGAACTTCCTGCCGTGATCTTCTCCCATCTTACCGATGAGCTTTATGAGAGTAAGATCGTATACCGTACGGAAAAATTTGAAGATAAAGTCAGAACTTTCTGTATGAATCCGAATGGAATCGTAGTAAATGAAAATACAAACGGAATTGTAACGGTTAATGGACATAGTTATGAAGATCCTGCAAAGCAGACGGAAAATACAAACTTTGCATTGCTTGTAGAAAAGCATTTCTCAGAACCGTTTAAGGACAGCAACGGATACGGTGAAAGTATTGCACGGCTTTCCAATATGCTTGGGGGAGGAGTCCTGGTACAGCGTTTCGGAGATCTGATCCGTGGAAGAAGAAGTACACCGGAGCGGATCGCCGAGAACTTTATGACACCGACCCTGTCTGCAGAGCCGGGAGATTTAAGTCTCGTTCTTCCAAAGCGTATCCTTGACGGAATTATTGAGATGATCTATGCACTGGACAAGATCGCACCGGGAACTGCAAATGATGATACACTGCTTTACGGAGTGGAAGTGAAATTCTACAATATGGAAGTACAGTTGGATGAACATCTTGAGACGCTGCATAAGGGGTTGTATGTGATCGGAGACGGAAGTGGAGTGACCCATTCTCTGTCTCATGCATCTGCAAGTGGAGTTTTTGTGGCAAGAGAGATCGCAGAGGAGAGTCGGTGTTAGAACATTTCCGGGAACATCAGTAAAAGCACTGGATCAGATCACGTTTGAAAGGAGATACTAAAATGAAGATAGAAAAAGTAGCAGTTCTCGGAGCAGGAGCAGTCGGCTCCTATGTGATCTGGGGACTCTCCCAGAAAAAAGAGATCCGGCTGGGTGTGATCGCAGAAGGTGAAAGGGCAGAACGTCTGAAAAAGGGATGCAGGATTAATGGAGTCACGTATAATCCCGAAGTATGGACACCGCAGGAGGCACAGGGGGTGGATCTGCTGGTTGTATGTCTGAAGTATGGTGCTTTACCGGAAGCAATGGGCAGCATCCGTACGGCAGTGGGAGAAAATACGACGGTAATGAGTCTGATGAACGGAGTGGACAGTGAAGAACTGATCGCTGCAGAGATCGGGGCTGCACCGGTATTGCCTTCCCTGATCAAGGTGGCATCCCATCAGGAAGAGGATGGATATCATTTTGATCCTGAGACAACGATTGGTATCATTTTCGGCGAGGGTGAAGCACCGTATCAGAGCGAACGGGTGCAGGCGATCGAAGAATTATTGAAAGATACGGGAATCCATTATCGTTCCACAGAACAGATTCAGGCAGAAATATGGAGCAAGTTCCGTCTGAACGTATGTAATAACCTTCCACAGGCAATCCTTGGTGCAGGTGTGGGATGCTACAGAGACAGTATCCACATGAAGGAGATCAGTAATGGACTCCGCAGAGAATTAGAAGCCGTGGCGAAGGCAAAGGGGATCGATCTGAAGGCAGCGGATGATTCATCCAGTCGTGGAAGTGAAGTTCCGCCAACTGCGAGATATTCTACCTTGCAGGATTTAGATGCGGGAAGACATACTGAGATCGATATGTTCTCAGGAGCATTGATGCGTATGGGAAAGGAACTGGGGATTGCAGTTCCGTATAATGAGTATACGTATCATATGATCAAAGCACTGGAAGAAAAAAATGACGGAAAATTTGATTATGGTGGGAAAAATGAAAAAGCCACCTGCTCAAAATAGGCAGATAGCTGAAGAAAAATGATAGTTCTGAAAGATCAGAGAAAGCGGTCGAGTTCTTTTTCGACTGCTTTTCTTTTTTTGGGCATTGGATGATCCAGGGACAGCCGACATCGTTTCCGAGAACCACCGGAATATCATGTTCCAAAGCGGCTTTGGCACAGTCGATGATTCCCTGAAAGACAACATTTTCATTATACTGTTCGACTTCCAGCAAATCTGCAGAGAACAGAAGTAATAGAGAATATGGAAGAAAATGAAAAAATGATTTTAAATTAAAAAGCTGTAAAACTTTGCGTTGAATTTTACAGCTTTTTGTGTATAATGTAAGTAGCAGAAAAATATGAAATCAAGGAAGGAGCTGAAAGAATATGGCAAGTATTTTACCAGTATCTGATTTAAGAAATTATAATGAAGTCCTAAAAAATTGTCATAAAGGCGAGCCAGTGTATCTTACAAAGAATGGCAGAGGTCGTTTTGTAGTTATGGACTTTGAGGATTATGAACGTGATCGGGCAGAAAAGAAGCTCTTGATGAAGCTGCAAGAAGCAGAAGAAGCAGTGAAAGACGGCGAAGGATGGCTTGATTTGGATGAATTGAAAGCACTCGTGGGGGAATAGGATGTTAAAATTGAGGATTAACCCGATTGTTGCAAAGGATTTAAAAAGCATTCGGGATTACATTGCTGAAGATAACGAGGAGAATGCGGCAAAGACCATAAAGGAGATTTATGGCAAATTCGAAAATCTTCAGATGTTTCCTGGAATGGGTTCGGATCTTTCAAAACGAGTCAGCTTTTGGACAGACTATAAGTATGCGATATGGGAAGATTATGTGATTATCTACAAAGTAGATAATGAGTATGTAGAAATTTATCGTGTAATCAACCGGTATCAGGATATTACGAGAATCTTTGATTGATAACAGATATTTGATAACAAATTGATAACACCGTTCAGTACAGTCTGTGTACTTAGGACAGTGGAACACATATAAAAACAGATAGAACCACGCCTATACAAATTTGCAAAAAAGTATGATCTGCTGGAAGTTATGCCGGCAATGTGCAACCCGGATTTTACGGGGATGGAACTGATTCATGCTAAATTGATCCGTAAAACTACCTGTTCTAATGGATGCCGGTGCGATTATACAATCTGTGGTGATCAGAATCCCTGTGCAATGGAACATCCTGAATATCAGGATGAGCAGGGCTACCGGAGAAACCGGTGATCTGTTACCGGAGGATTCAGGAAAGATCCTGGAAGAAGGAAAAATCACAGAAAAAGGGAAAATTCTGAAAGAAAAATTATGGAAGATCAATGAAAAAGAGAGGCCTCTCTTTACCGGATATCCGGTGAGGAGAGGTCTTTCGGGTTCAATATTCCATTAAAGCGGCTTAAGAAGGTTATGGTTGTAATGGCAGCCGCCAGGATATCACTGACTGGTTCTGCAAGGAAAACTGCAAATACCTTATTAGATAAAAAGAGCGGCAGGATAAAGATGAGAGGGATCAGTAGGATCAGTTTTCGCAGGCATGCAAGAAGCAGAACAGCCCAGCACAGGGTCGTAAAAAAGACGCAGGCTTTAAACTTGGTAAAAAGGCTTCTTTTACCCGCTTTTTATTATTGGTACCGAAGTTGTAACTTGTGATCAGCTGACCTCCCTGGCAGATCCCCTGCACAGGCATTGTAACAAGCTGGCTGACACTGGTAATGATGGTCATTGCTCCAACTGCCAGGTCGCCACCGTACCTTGAAAGGCTGGAGGTGAAACTGATGGAGAGGATACTTTCCGTGGAGAGCATGACGAAAGTGGAAATACCAAGTGCCAGGCAGGGCAGGATAATGTCTCTGCGTAACCGGAAATTTTCTTTCCGGAGATGGAGAATGGTTTTCTTTCAGGTCAGGAAACGGAGGATCCATACAGCTCCGACAGCCTGACTTAAAACGGTGGCAAGTGCCGCACCTCTTACACCGAGATCCAGTACAAAAATGAAGATTGGATCAAGGATAATATTGATCACTGCACCAATAACGGTGGTGAGCATACTGATCTTTGCAAATCCCTGTGTTGTAATGAACGGGTTCATTCCCATAACGATCAGTACAAAAATACTTCCAAGGATGTAGATGCGGGAATAGGCAACGGCATAAGGAAGTGTCTTACCACTTGCACCGAAAAGGGTCAGCATCTGTGGGGCAAAAATAAAGAAAATAAAGGTCAGTATAACTGCCATGATAATAAGAAGAGAAAAGCAGTTCCCAAGGATCTTTTCTGCAGTCCTGTTATCCTTTTTCCCCATGGAAATCGCGGCACGCGGAGCACCTCCCGCACCGGCAAGCATGGCAAATGCATTGATCAGCATTAAAATGGGTGTGAATAAACCGCCACCGGTGAGGGCAGAAGCACCAACTCCCGGAATATGTAATTGGGCATGGAAATACGTTGAAGTGCAAAGAAGAAGCGGAAAAATATGTAACAGTGTAAGTAAGGATGTTCTTTAAAATGACAGGGTAACAAAAATGGAGAAGATATAGAGGATGGTAATAAAATAGGATATATCGCACATAAAGATGGTGAATATGGAGTATACAATTCCTGAAAATAGACTTGACTTTTAAATATTACAAGCGTAAGATTTAAGAAGCAAAAAGATTAGAAGAAAGGAATATCTATGAAAAGAAGATGAAAAAAGCAGATACAGTTACGCTTTCGTATGAAACATCATGTAATACAATTGCCGGAACAATACAGATTCCAACGAGCTTACAGTAGATTATACTCCCGGAAAGCAGGAGACAGCAAGAGAAGATTTCAATAACAGCAGAAATTATGTATAATTATATGATGTCGGGGTCAAAAGCCCCCGACTTTGATGCCTACGGATTGCTCCGTGCTACGCACTCCCACAATCCTGCCCAATATTCGCATATCGTGGGATTATCATCCCACTTTTATGCTCATATCGGGGCGGGTTCTAAGGTCTTTCACCCACCTATGAGCAAGCTCATGTGGGCTTAGACCTTTTGACCCTGGCATCATTATGTTGTAGGTACAAAAATAGTGTGACAGCGAGGTAGAGAAAATGGAAAAGCAGATAAAAAAGATTTATGAAAAGCAGAAAAAGGGACGCATCAGGATGATACGGAATGTGCTGTTGATTTATGCAGCATTGATCTGTGTGGTGAGTATTTTTAAAGGAAATCCGTTCCCGCATCAGGAGACAGTACTCTTTTTCGATGTGAAGCAGCCGGGCTGGGTCACGACAGATCCCTGGCTTCTGTGGATTTGCGTGGTGGTTGATCTGATCGCAGGTATATTCATTTTAATCAAGGGCATTCTCAGAGATTTTTCAAAAATTGACCGGATTCTGTCAGAGCAATGTGATGCAGAAAAATATTCAGAAATGCTGGAAGGGATGATAAAGTACGGAAAGAGTCTGGATTATCATAGATTTCAAAAAAATGTCATGCTGATAGCTGAGCCTAAATATGTAGTTGCACTGATCATAAATGGGCAGTTGCAGAAGGCAGAAGAGTATATAAAGAATGAATGGCAAGGAAAAAGAGAGGGACGTTCCTGGCAGCAGGTCATGACGAATCTCGAACTGGCGAAGAAATATCAGGAGAAAGATGCGGCAGGTTATTCGGCTACATTAGAAAAAGCAGGGAAAGTATTTCAGAAGAATCCGCTGTTAATGGCAAAAAATTTGATGCTGAAAGGTGAAGATGAGGCAGCAGTAAGATTACTGGAAAATGATACGGAAAAGCTGCCTTATTATGAGGTTACACGCAGATTCCTGCTGGGAGTATGTTACTACCGAATCGGAAAAGAAGAGCAGGGAAAAGAATGTATGAAATATGTAATTGGGCATGGAAATACGTTGAAATGCAAAGAAGAAGCGGAGAAATATGTAACCGTGTAAGTGAGGATGTTCTTTAAAATGACAGGGTAACAATAATGGAGAAGATATAGAGGATGGTAATAAAATGGGATATATCGCACATAAAGATGGAGAAAGAGTACAGACTGTAAAAGAACATTTGGAAGGAACGGCAGAGAGAGCTGGGAACTTTGCAGAAAAGTTTGGAAAAAGAGAATGGGGCTATTGCTGTGGAATGCTGCATGATATCGGAAAATACTCGAAAGAATTTCAGAAAAAAATACAGGAGAATACAAATGATAAAGTGGATCATGCTACGGCAGGAGCTCAGGTCTGTAAAGAACTTGGAGGTTATTATCCCATTCTAAGTTATTGCATTGCAGGTCATCATGCTGGACTGCCTGATTATGGAAATACTGCAATAAGTTCCAGCTTATGTGGAAGATGGAAGAAAAAAATCTGCGACTATCAGGATTATAAAGATGAGGTCGAAATTCCAGATCTGGATACGGAACCGATTACATTTAAAGAAGACAGAAATATGGATTTTTCACTGGGAACATTTATCAGAATGTTGTATTCATGTCTTGTAGATGCAGATTTTCTGGACACAGAATCATTCATGAAAAATGGAGATACAGGAAGAAATTCGGGAGAGACCATGGTAACTTTACAGAATAGATTGAAAAATCATATTTCCGAATGGTTGAAAAATACAGATGCAGACACAATAAATGGTCGAAGAACAGAGATATTGAGTCATTGTATAAAAGAGGGAAAGCAAAAAGAAGGGATTTTCCGTCTTACAGTGCCAACAGGGGGTGGAAAAACTGTTGCTTCTCTTGCATTTGCTCTGGAACATGCGGTAAAGAATCATAAGGATCGTATCATTTATGTAATTCCATATACAAGCATTATTGAACAGAACGCCCAGGTATTTCGAGAAATACTTGGTGAGGAAAATGTTCTGGAGAATCATTATAATGTAGATTATGAAAGCTCAGAAGAATTTAAACCGATGCAGCTTGCAAGTGAAAATTGGGACAAGCCTGTTGTGGTAACAACAAATGTACAGTTTTTCGAATCATTATTTGCAAATAAATCCTCGAAATGTAGGAAGATACATAATATTGCGAACAGTGTTGTTATATTCGATGAAGCACAGATGCTGCCGATGGATTATCTGAAACCTTGTATAGCGATGCTTCAGGAATTGGTGGACAGTTATTCTGTCAGCATAGTATTATGTACTGCAACGCAGCCGGCATTAGATTCGTTTTTTTCTAAAAATGAGTTAATAAAAGAATTATGTCCAAGAATGGAAGAACAATTCCTTTTTTTTAAACGCGTAAATTATCAGAATCTGGGAAGGATACGAGAGGATGATCTGCTTGAAAAACTGAAGAAGGAAAATAATGCATTATGTATTGTAAATACGAAAAAAGCAGCACAGATGATTTATAAAGAATTACAAGGAGAAGGAATCTATCATCTGTCAACAAGTATGTATCCGAAGCACAGAAAACGTGTGTTAAAGAGAATAAGAGAACGATTAAAAAATAATGAGAAATGCATTGTGATTTCTACAAGTCTTGTAGAAGCAGGAGTAGATTTAGATTTTGCAACAGTGTATCGTCAGATAGCGGGGCTTGATTCTATGATACAGGCAGCGGGAAGATGTAACCGTGAAGGAAAAAGAGAATTGTCAGAAAGCATGGTTTATATATTTGACTTAGAAGAGTCTTATAGTGTACCAAACCAAAGGCAACAGATTGATGTATCCAAAGGGATTTTACAGGATTATACTGATATAGCAGATTTAAAAGCGATTCATGATTATTTTACAAGACTATACCACTATAGAGGCACAAGTCTGGATAAGAAAAAGATTATGGATGAATTTCAAAAGATGGAATGTAATTTCGCAGAAGTTGCAAAGGAATTTAAATTAATCGAAGAAAATACAAAGACTATATTTATCAACAGGGAGCCTGAAGCAGATGAATTATTACAGGAATTACGAATTAAAGGAGTAACGAGGGAAAGAATGCGGAAAGCAGGACAGTATTGCATTCAGGTATATGACAATGCAAAATCAGAAAACAGCTTTTTCGACAGATTGAATGGAGCAGGTATGCTCAGACCAGTATCAGAAGAGATGCAGGATTTTTATGAGTTGGTTGATGGAGAGCAGTATTCAGAAGAATATGGACTGGATTTTTCATTAGAGGATGGAATGGCGTTCTTTGTGTGATATGAATTGTGGATTTTGAGAAACACACTTTGCGAGTTCCTCAAGTTACCGAGGCAGTTGCAAGGTCTTTTGTGTGCTAGTATAATCCACTTTAAATAACAAACTATTTTAATTCACATTCCTATTATGGTATAATTGAACCATCGGAGGTGCCAATTATGCCTAATACAATTAAAACTATTTCTTTAACAGATGATGATAAATCTTACTTAAATAAACTGCTGACTCAGAGCACTTTGGAAATTCGCGTTTATCAACGTGCTAGGATCCTTCTGCTCAAATCTGAGGGTGCATCTAACAAAGCAATTGCTGACAAACTGGATATTGGAATCAGTGTGGTAAAACGTTGTCTTAACAAATTTAAAGAGAACGGTGTTGAAGCTTCTTTACGTGATAACAAAGGCCGTGGAAGGAAAGCGGAAATTACCGATGACGATATCACCTGGGTAATCAGTAAAGCCTGCCAAAAACCGAAGGATTACGGCTATTCTGCTGAATTCTGGTATCCCATGAGTTTCAGGAAATTCATCAACTCTATAGCAGAAACGGAAGGACATCCTCGTATGGCAACAGTAGCTGAAACAACGCTTCGGAAAATTCTGAGCAATGCAAGGATCAAACCGTTTCAGGTGTCCTATTACTGCGAAAGACGGGATCCTGAGTTTGATGCAAAAATGCATGATGTCCTTGTTATCTACAAGCAGATTGAAATGCAGTTTGACAAGGATGGAAAACTGATTCCCTTTGAGAAAGATGCCGTACATACCCTGTCTTATGATGAAAAGCCAGGAATTCAGGCAATTGCTACCACAGGTGAAGACCATCCACCGATTCCGAATACAGATAAAAGCAATGGCTATCAGCGAGATTATGAGTATGTCAGGCTGGGAACCCTCTCCCTGCTTGCAGCGATTGATTTGCTCTCAGGAGAAGCAATTCCATTAGTAAGTGAAACTCATAAAAGTTCTGACTTTGTGACTTTTCTAAAGAAACTTGATGAAAAATATCCAAAGAGCGATATGATTCGGATTATTCTGGATAATCACTCTGCACATACCTCCAAAGAAACCCAGGAATATCTGAATACGGTTTCTGGACGTTTTGAGTTTGTATTTACACCCAAACATGGTTCCTGGTTAAACATGATTGAAGGTTTTTTCAGTAAAATGACAAAGCAGATGCTGGGTGGAATCCGTGTGGAAAGCAAGAAAGAACTCGAAGATAGAATCTACAGATACTTTGATGAAATCAACAAAGAACCTGTGCCCTACAAATGGACATATAAAATGGATACCATCGATCTTTCTCAAGAAGATATTGATTCCATAGTGTATGAGGTTGTAAATGAAAAAGCTGCTTCAGCAGAAAACAAAAACAAAAAAGCACCAAAAACAATTTCACGAAAGAGAAAGTCTATCCAGAATTAGCATAAAATGCTAATTTGAAACAGGCTTCTAATTTGCGTGGATTATACTAGTACAGATTTTGGATCATTGCTTACGGAAATAAAGAGAGGGGGCTGTCGCACTAATAAATCGTTAAAGCGACAAGCCCCTCAGCTTTTTCATTAAAAATACCATTATTTCAATCCACTGGAATACCAGACAACATAAGTATAAACGGTTATAGGAAATATTTCAAGAAAAAGTATTTTCAATGGAATTTAAAATGAATAAAAGATGTTGATTACCAAAATAAACTGTAGTATAGTGATTTTATAAAGAATGAAAATAGTATAAGTAGATACTATATTTTTAGTAAATAGAGTTTATAGTGTAATTTAGCAATTTTATGTAATCGGAAGGAGGAGAAGAATTTTGATTTTGTACCATGGAAGCAAAGAGATTGTAGAATTTCCAGAGATAAGGAAAGCAGTGTATAACAAAGAGTTTTATTTTGGCTTTTATTGTACCCGGATGCAGGAACAGGCGGAACGCTGGGCAACTCGTTACGGACGCAAAGGATATGTGAATTGTTATGAATATACACCGGATAAAAAATTAAAGTATTTGATCTTTGAAGAAATGACAGAAGAATGGTTGGATTTTATTGTTGCCTGTCGAAGCGGACAATCGCATGATTATGATATTGTAGAGGGACCAATGGCGGACGATACCATTTATAATTATGTACAGAATGTTATAGATGGGAAAATATCAAGAGCTGCCTTTTGGGAACTTGTTAAATTCAATCATCCGACACATCAGATCAGCTTTCATACGATATCAGCATTAGATACATTACAGTATGTAGGAAGTGAGGCAGTAAATGGGAACAAAAAATAATAATAATTTATTTTTTACGTGCAGTCTGATTGAATATATGGGACGTTTAAAAAAGAAAACCAGATGTGAAATAACAGAAGCCCTGGGCAAAGAGAACATAGACAGAATCTATGAATATGCGGATGTGCTGCACTGTGAACCAATTGAAAAGGTTGCACATGAATTCGTAACCGAATGTAAGATCACAACAGGAAATTTTGATAATGTAATTGAGTGCCGTTATAGAATTCCTGATTATTGGGATATTGGTGAAGTGTATGAACGCCTGATAGAGGATAGTTATAAAGATTCTGATATTTTAAAAGGGTTATGGGAAGTTTATCATTCGTGGATAGATGAAAAAATATCAGACTATAATACAGATTTTTATTACCAGCCGCGGGATTATATTGCAGCATGCTATAAGAAAGGAGAAGTATTATAGATGGGCATAGGTGTAAAAGTAAAAGTGTGGGGGGATTATGCTTTGTTCTCAAGACCGGAGATGAAGGTTGAAAGATGTTCTTATGATGTTATGACACCTTCGGCAGCACGTGGAATTCTGGAAGCAATATACTGGCATCCCGGTCTGAAATGGGTTATTGATAAGATTTATGTGAAGAATCCAATCCGCTTTACAAGTGTCAGGCGAAATGAAGTAAAAAGCAAGATATCTGCCAGCAATGTACTGCAAGTGTATAATGGGGCAGATAAACCACTTTATCTTAGTACAAAAGAAGACATTGTTCAGAGAGCCTCTCTAATTTTATGTGATGTATGCTATATCATAGAAGCACATTTTGAAATGACGAATAAGGCAAATGCATCGGACAATCCTGGAAAATTTAAAGATATTATCATGCGTCGTTTAAAAAGAGGAGAGTGCTATCATATGCCATATTTTGGGTGCAGAGAATTTCCGGCTCAGTTCTGTTTATGTGAAGAAAAAGAGATACATACCAGTTATGATACAGTGCCTGAAAAGGATCTGGGATTTATGTTGTATGATATGGATTATAGTAATCTGGATGAAATACAGCCGATGTTTTTCAGAGCAGTCATGAGAAAAGGAGTGCTGGATTTACGAAACTGTGAGGTGATCAGATGATTCTGCAGGCATTGGTAAAGTATTACGAGGAACTCGTACAGCAGGGAAAAGCAGCAAAACCAGGCTGGTGTCAGGCAAAAGTATCGCATGCAATAGAATTAAATGCGGATGGAACAATAAAAACGATTATTTCATTGAAAAAGGAAGAGCAAAGAGGCAAGAAGAAAGTATGGGTTCCCGAACCTTTAAATGTACCGGAAATGGTTACAAGATCTTCAGGGATTGCTTCTAACTTTTTATGTGATAATGCCAAGTATTTTCTTGGAATTGATGCAGAAGGAACAAATCAGAGAGTTATAGACTGCTTTCATGCGGCAAGGGAAAAGCACTTAGCAATTCTTGGAGAGGCAGAGGGAGAAATGGCGAAAGCAATCTGTCTTTACTTTAAAAACTGGAATCCGGAACAGGCAAAGAAGAATCCTGTGATTAAAGAACATTGGGAAGAACTGAATGAAGGCGGAAATATTATCTTTAGTATGAAAGGGATTTATGCACAGGAAGACGATGAAATAAAGAAGCTATGGGACAAGCTGCAAGTAAAAGAAAATAGTGGAAAGAAAGGAATCTGTCTTGTGACAGGACAGAAAACAGAGATAGCACGTATTCATAGAGGAATAAAAGGAGTTCCGGGAGCACAGTCAAGTGGAGCAGCACTTGTGTCATTTAATGCTCCGTCATTCGAGTCTTATGGAAAAGAACAAAGTTATAATGCACCGGTCGGAAAGTATGCGGAGTTTGCATACACAACAGCATTAAATTATTTATTGAGTCAAAGAGAATATCAATTTCCATTAGGAGATTCCATGATTGTATTCTGGGCAGAATCAGGAAAAGAAGAATATCAAAAGACATTTTTGTCCTGGATGAATCCCAAGCCGGATAATCAGAAAGAAATGAGAAAAGTATTTGGAAATTTAGAGAAGGGATTATGGGTAGACCTTGAGGATATCAACTTAGATCCGAATCAGCCATTTTATATCCTGTGTCTTGCACCAAATGCAGCAAGATTATCAGTTCGGTTCTTTTATCAAAATTCATTTGGAACCATTATTAAGAATATTTCCAGACATTATCAGAGAATGGAAATTGTAAAACCTTCCTGGGTGGAGAATGAATATCTGGGAGTAAAGAAGATGCTGGATGAAACAGTGAATCAGAAGTCAAAGGATAAAACTCCAGTTCCTAATATGGCATCAATGGTATTAAGAGCAATTCTGGAAGATTCAAGATATCCAGAAAGCTTATATACGGATACGCTGATACGAATAAGAGCCGAACAGGGAAATGTTACTTATGGAAGAGCGGCAATTATAAAAGCCTTTTTAATTAAAAACCGTGGATGGAAAGAAGGAGACGATAGTATGGGATTAAATGAAGAGTGTATAGAGACTTCCTATGTACTTGGAAGAATATTTGCAGTACTGGAATCAATTCAAAAGGATGCGAATCCTGGAATTAATGCAACAATTCGAGACAGATATTTTAATTCTGCATGTGCAACACCAGCATCAATATTTCCGGTTCTGATAAAATTGAAAAATAGTCATATCAAGAAAATAGACCGGGAATCAGTTGCCAGAAAAATATATTATGAAAAAGTGTTGGCTGATCTGATGGGAAAATTAGATGTGTCAGAAGAAAATGCAGGAATTCCGAAGCGATTATCATTAGAGGAGCAGGGAAGGTTCATGTTAGGATATTATCATCAGATACAAAAGAAGTACGAAAAAAAGGAGGACAAGTAAATGGGAGAAGCAATTAAAAATCGTTATGAGTTTGTGGTACTGTTTGATGTAGAAAATGGAAATCCGAATGGAGATCCGGATTCTGGTAATATGCCAAGAATAGATCCGGAAAGTGGATTGGGACTGGTTACAGACGTGTGTCTGAAGCGAAAAATTCGTAATTATGTGGAAACAGTAAAGGAAGATGCAAAAGGTTATAAAATCTACATCAAAGAAGATGTTCCGTTGAACAGAAGCGACCGGGAAGCCTGTGAAAGCCTTGGAATTACAGAAACAGAGGACAAAAAAGTTACCGAAGCATTGAAGAAATTAAAAAAATCAGATAAAGACGTGGATATAAAACTGAGAGATTATATGTGTGATAATTTCTATGATATTCGTACCTTTGGTGCAGTTATGACCACTTTTGTAAAAGCTTCTTTGAATTGTGGACAGGTAAGGGGACCGGTACAGCTTGGCTTTGCAAGAAGTATCGATCCGATTGTCAGTCAGGAAGTTACGATTACAAGAGTTGCAATTACAACGGAAAAAGATGCTGAAAATAAGAGTACTGAAATGGGAAGAAAAAATATTGTTCCGTATGGATTGTATCGAGTGGAAGGATATATTTCAGCGAATCTGGCCAGAAAAGTGACAGGATTTTCAGAGGAAGACTTAGATCTTTTGTGGGAGGCAATTATTAATATGTTTGAAAATGATCATTCAGCTGCAAGAGGGAAAATGGCTGTCCGGGAGCTTATTGTGTTTAAGCACAGCAAGGAACTGGGGGATTGTCCGGCATATAAGCTTTTTGATGCAGTCGAAGTAAGAAAAAAAGAAGAAATTGAATATCCAAGAAAATATCAGGATTATACAGTTCAGATTCACGAGGAAATGATTCCAGATTCAGTTGAGATGAAAAGGATGATTTGATGGCATATAAAGAAGACGAATATTTAATGTTGTCGGGGATACAGCATTTTAAATTCTGCCGACGGCAATGGGCTTTGATCCATATTGAGCAGCAGTGGAGTGAAAATGTTCATACAGTTATTGGTGAATTAATGCATAAAAAAGTCCATGATCCCAGTGTAAAAGAAAAAAGAAAAGAGACACTTCTTGTTCGGGCACTTCCGGTTTCCTCGAAAGAGCTTGGAGTTAGTGGGGAATGTGACCTGGTAGAATTTCATAAATGCGAAGATGGAATTACATTGTCTGGTCATAGAGGATTATATTCTGTTTTTCCTGTGGAATATAAAAAAGGAAAGCCTAAGATAACGGACGAAGATAAATTACAGCTAACAGCACAGGCAATGTGTCTGGAAGAAATGTTTTCTACTACAATATCTGAAGGGGCACTTTATTATGGAGAAACGAGGAGAAGAGAGAATATTACATTTTCACAGGAACTGCGTGATGAAGTAAAAGAAATATTTCAGGAAATGCATCAGTATTATGAGCGAGGTTATACGCCAAAAGTCAAAAAGAGTAAGGCTTGTAATTCATGCTCTTTAAAGGAAATCTGTCTTCCCAAATTAGAAAAGACGATATCAGTTTCTGATTATATAGCACAGGCACTGAAGGAGGACGAGCAGTGAGAAAATTATTAAACACCTTATATGTAACCTCTGAGAATAGTTATCTGGCATTGGATGGAGAAAATCTGGTTGTATACGATGAGAAAAAAGAATTGGGAAGATTGCCTTTACACAATTTGGATGGAATTGTTTCTTTTGGATATCGGGGAACCAGTCCGGCGTTAATGGGAGCATGTGCTGAAAGAAATATTTCACTTTGTTATCTCACTCCTCAGGGGAAATTTCTGGCAAGAGTAACTGGGAAGGTTCAGGGAAATGTTCTTTTACGGGAACAACAGTATAAAAGTAGCAAAGATGATGAAATAAGTCTCACAATTGCAAAAAATTGTATTATGGGAAAAGTTTATAATGCAAGATGGGTACTAGTACAAAAGTTTTTAAATAAATGGACTATATTTCTTTTCTGTAGTATACTGTTCTCATCAAATCAAAAGGAGCATTAAACTATGGGAAGAAAAGCATCCACTATTAATCTTAGCGAGGACGAACGTTTATATCTTGAAACTCAGATGCGTGCAAGAACAATTCAAGCCCAGACAGTAATTCGGGCAAGAATTTTACTACTCAAAGCAGAAGGTATTTCAGTTGACCATATTGCAGACAAAGTAGGAATGAATCGCAAAAGCGTCATGCTCTGTATCAATAAATACCTTGAGGGTGGTGTGGAAAATGCTCTGTTTGATGCACCCGGTCGTGGCAGGAATGCTGAAATAACCGATGATGAAAAAGCCTGGATAATAAATATCGCCTGTCAGAAGCCTGTCAATCTTGGATATTCAGCAGAAGTATGGACGCGTGCTCTTCTTACAAAACATATTAATAAATTTGCCGAAGAAGCAGGTCATACAAGGTTGTCAACAATCAGTCAGTCAAAGGTCCGCACAATACTGGAAGAAGCGGATATTAAGCCTAACAAAATAACTTATTACTGCGAAAATCGTGACCCTGATTTTGACCAGAAAATGCATAATGTTCTTCTTGTATATAAACAATTGTCTTTACAGTTTGACGAGAAGGGACAGCTCATTCCGTTTAAGGAGGATGAACAGGTTGTACATGTACTTTCCTATGATGAAAAACCCGGAATTCAGGCAATTGCCAATACCACAGAAGACCTCTTGCCGGATGAAAATCACAAGACGGTCAGCCGTGATTATGAATATAAACGTCTTGGAACTATTTCACTGCTTGCTGGAATCGACTTACAAACAGGGGAGGCAATTCCGCTTGTAAAAGATAAACACAGCAGCAAGGAATATATTGAGTTTCTAAAAATACTTGATTCAAAATATCCGGAGACTGACCGGATTCGTCTGGTATTGGATAATCTGAAAGTTCATTCTTCAGAGGAAACCCGAAAATACCTTGCGACAAAGCCGGGAAGATTTGAATTTGTGTTTACTCCCAAGCATGGTTCATGGTTGAATCTTGTTGAGGGATTCTTTAGTAAACTCACACGTCAGATGCTAAAAGGCATACGTGTAAAAACTAAGGATGAACTTGTGCAGCGTATCTATAGATACTTCGATGAAGTAAACGAACAACCTGTCGTATATCACTGGAAGTATAAGCTTGAAGAAATTAATTCAAGTGAAGAGGTGGTGGTTGATACGTTGCCAATTCAAAAGTCCAGTTAATTAATAACGGTTATACTAGAACGGGCAATTCGTGATCACGGAATGCAGATAGATGTAGAAGGCGTGAAGAAAGCATCTTTGCATTTAAAAGAATCGTTACAGTATATACAGAATGCAGAATCGAAAGACCAATTGAGAGGTTATGAAGGAGAAGCAGCCAGTATTTATTTTGGCGTTTTCAATGAATTGATTCTACAACAGAAAAAAGAATTTAATTTTCAGGGGAGAAATAAAAGACCGCCTAAAGATAATGTAAATGCGATGTTATCTTTTGTATATACCTTATTAACAAATCAGATTACATCTGCGTTAGAAGTGGTAGGACTGGATCCTTATGTCGGATATCTTCATACAGACCGACCGGGGAGAGTATCATTGGCATTAGATCTAATAGAAGAACTGAGAAGTGTGTATGCAGATCGGTTTGTTTTGTCATTGATCAATAAAAAAAATGTGAATGGAAAAAACTTCTCCCAAAAAGAAAATGGAGTTGTCTTGATGGGGGATGATTTGCGGAAAAAGTTATTAGTTGAGTGGCAGAATAAGAAAAAAGAAGTTATTACACATCCATATTTGAAAGAAAAAGTTGAATGGGGGATGGTTCCGTATGTACAGGCAATGTTGCTTGCAAGGTATTTACGTGGAGATTTAGATGGCTATCCTGTATTTCTGTGGAAATGAGGTGGAAATATGCTGTTGTTGATTACATATGATGTAAATACAGAAAATGAAGCCGGAAAAAAGCGACTTAGAAAAGTAGCCAAACAATGTCAAAACTATGGGAGAAGAGTACAGAACTCCGTATTTGAGTGCATTGTGGATCAGGCACAAAGTGTGACGTTAAAATCTTTGTTAACAGAGATTATTGATGATAAAGTAGATAGCTTGCGATTCTACTATCTTGGAAATAATTATAAGACCAAGATAGAGCATATAGGTGTAGAACGAGGAATTGCAGTCGATCAGCCTTTATTCTTATAATTTGCAGGTGCGAGTGTCTAGCATACATAAAATTACCGGGAGACTCGCACCTGTAAAAATAAACAAATTTGAATGTGCTTTTTGTATAGACAGAGTATTTCAATAGTATACGAAAGTAAATTCAAATATATTTATAGATATTTCATAAAAATAGACAGATGTTTTTGTGGAATATTGCAGTCACTTCCCTTGCGGAAGTGTGGATTGAAATTCAGATCTGATACCATACATTCCATAATTACTGCGTCACTTCCCTTGCGGAAGTGTGGATTGAAATTTGAGGCATGGGGGTGGCCGTATGAGTATATCAGTCACTTCCCTTGCGGAAGTGTGGATTGAAATATTTTTGATGAGATCAGAAAAACTGGCCCATTCAGTCACTTCCCTTGCGGAAGTGTGGATTGAAATACTTAATAAAAATGTAACAGCTCCAATTGCGGCAGGTCACTTCCCTTGCGGAAGTGTGGATTGAAATATTTTCCGCCTCCTATCCCGGTATCCATCTCACAGTCACTTCCCTTGCGGAAGTGTGGATTGAAATACGGAACATATAGTCCTCTCCTGCTGACTTCTCAAAGTCACTTCCCTTGCGGAAGTGTGGATTGAAATCCGGTACAATCCGGGAACATATTGAATTTGATTGTGTCACTTCCCTTGCGGAAGTGTGGATTGAAATCACCATATTTTTTATATAGGAATTGCCCATGTGGTCACTTCCCTTGCGGAAGTGTGGATTGAAATCCTGTATCTGCTGACCAATCAGTGTTCCATCCTGTCACTTCCCTTGCGGAAGTGTGGATTGAAATATGGCTTTCTGTGCATCCAGTGATCTAACGAACAGGTCACTTCCCTTGCGGAAGTGTGGATTGAAATCTGAAGCAGTGTTAAAAGTCGCAGGGTACAAGGAGTCACTTCCCTTGCGGAAGTGTGGATTGAAATTTGTTGCTATGTCATTATATTATATGACTAAGTCGTCACTTCCCTTGCGGAAGTGTGGATTGAAATCCCTGATCCTTTGCACATTTCGGGCGTGCTCCCGGTCACTTCCCTTGCGGAAGTGTGGATTGAAATGCTGATCCGCAGCTTGATCCGTGTCGCTTCTGCGTCACTTCCCTTGCGGAAGTGTGGATTGAAATACGGTGCTGCCGTCAATGGCTACGATGCAGGAAGTCACTTCCCTTGCGGAAGTGTGGATTGAAATTTGCAATGAAAACCCGTTAATTCTTGTAACAAGAGGTCACTTCCCTTGCGGAAGTGTGGATTGAAATCATTTGTATCAACGTATGCCATTACAGCACATGGTCACTTCCCTTGCGGAAGTGTGGATTGAAATGATTGTAAACGCTGCCTTTCCCTTCGGGCAGTTTGTCACTTCCCTTGCGGAAGTGTGGATTGAAATCACGGAAGATTGCCGGAATCAACAGCAAGCAGGAGTCACTTCCCTTGCGGAAGTGTGGATTGAAATGTCCTTTTGAGACTACTTTGTATGGGGTAACGAGTCACTTCCCTTGCGGAAGTGTGGATTGAAATATATTTAACAATCTGAGACAGAAAATCAAAAATCTGTCACTTCCCTTGCGGAAGTGTGGATTGAAATCTGCAGATATCTTTTTCTCATCATTCCCCATCTGTCACTTCCCTTGCGGAAGTGTGGATTGAAATGACTCTCTCTATCGGGAAACCGGTTGCTATTTTGTCACTTCCCTTGCGGAAGTGTGGATTGAAATATTTGTGAAGTCGGCGTGGGGGTGGGAGTATGAGTCACTTCCCTTGCGGAAGTGTGGATTGAAATATTGAGCCGTTCTACATATGGGAATCCGAGGAGTAAGTGCTATCATCATAAATATTATAAAGACTTACTGAAATCCTTGGATTTGCCTGATATTCATTTTCACCAGTTGAGAAATACCTATGCAACCATTTTGCTGAAGAATAGTTTTAATTCAAAAGGTGTTTCGCATTTGTAGGACATGCCAAGGAAATTATATCCGTAGATGTCTATGGAGATACACAGGAAATTATAGAAGACTGTCTGGACGTACTGGAACCATTTATTGAAGAAGTTATTCCAAAAGAGAGGAAAGATCAGTATTATGATTATTCAGAAATGATTGAAATAGACTTAATTCTGGAGGAATATTTCAACGCAGCATGATGAAAAATAGAATAGTAGTGA
Organism: [Ruminococcus] lactaris ATCC 29176; assembly: GCF_025152405.1. Lineage (NCBI taxonomy): Bacteria > Bacillati > Bacillota > Clostridia > Lachnospirales > Lachnospiraceae > Mediterraneibacter > [Ruminococcus] lactaris. The sequence continues at coordinate 1,700,083 of NZ_CP102292.1, read as the reverse complement.
TAGAAAAAAGTACAAATAAGAATCGAACATTTGTACTTTTTTCTTGCGTTAATCTATATACTTTCAAAAATTTATTTGATATAATAGGGACTGTTACAAGAACAAACAGTAAAAAATATGACAGGACCGGAGGTTAGTATTTTCAGGTATTTCCGAGTGCTGTTTTATCCGCAAATATTAGTTTTGTGACTTTTGCAGGAAAAATTCGTAATGGGGGAAGGAGGACGATAACATGATTTACTTTACAAGTGATTTACTTGGGGCATCGTGGAATTATCAGCATGCAGAATCGTCCTTTTGAAAATATACAAGAGATGAATCAGATTTTGATTCAAAATTATAATGCAGTAGTACATAAAAATGATACGGTGTATATTCTTGGAGATATTAGTCATCATCTACCGATGGATAGGGCAAATGAATTGATTAGCAGGTTGAACGGAAAGAAGATTCTGATTAAAGGAAATCATGACAAGAAAGATGATTTGGAATTGTTTGAGGAAATATGTGATTTTAAGACAGTATCATTGAATGGCCTCTATTTTGCATTGATGTATTATCCGATGCTGTCATGGCCGAAAAAGAATAGTGGGAGTATTCAATTACATGGACACATACATGCCCATGAAGAATATAATTTGCAGAATAAAGCAGACGGAATTAGAAGATATGATGTAGGTGTGGATGCGAATAATTATTATCCGGTATTGGTGAAGCAGATTATAGAGTTTTTTGAGAATAATGAAGGAAAATGTAAATTGTGAACTGATTAGGCAAAATTTGCCTAAACTGCGTCAATTAGGGAAATTGAATTCCCCAATTGAGAAAAACGTAATTATTACAGTTGATCTGAATTAGTGATATTAGATAAGCTTGAAAAGAATAGAAAGGATAGATGTACATGATTCAAGAACATGAAATTGTTTTGTATCAAGTGGAGGGTACTAATATATGTGTTAATGTTGTTTTTAAAGATGAGACATTCTGGATGACGCAAAAGGCAATGGCAGAATTATTTGATGTCAATGTACCGGCGATTTCAAAACATTTATCTAATATATTTGAGGAAGGAGAACTTTTTAAAGAGGCAACTGTTTCCAAAATGGAAATAGTTCAAATGGAAGGAAATAGAAAGGTCAAGCGAGAACCGGAATTTTATAATCTAGATGCAATTATAGCGGTCGGATATCGGGTTAATTCTAAGAAAGCTACAAGGTTTCGTCAATGGGCAACAAAAACATTAAAGGAATATATTACTAAAGGATTTGTTCTTAATGATGATATGCTTAAAAATGGTAAGCTGTTTGGAAAAGATTATTTTGCAGTTACCGGAAAGACAGCGGCAGAATTAGTTTATGAACGAGTAAATGCTGAGAAACCTGCTATGGGACTTACTACGTGGAAAGATGCTCCGGATGGTAAAATTTTGAAAAGAGATATTAGTGTTGCAAAGAATTACCTAAATGAAAAAGAATTATCACGCTTAAATAGGCTTGTTACAATGTTTATTGATTATGCAGAGTTGATGGCTGAAGATGAAGTATTGATGAGTATGCAAGATTGGGTAGAGCAGACAAATCAATTTTTAAGAAATAACAGAAGAGAGGTACTTGAAGGTAAGGGGAAAGTATCACATGATATGGTTCAGAAAAGGCAATTTTAATTGCAGCGACTATGCAAAAAGAAAATTATGAAAAAGCGAAAACGAAGCAGTTTGAAAAATATAGAGCAATCTCTTTATATACGTTATTAGCAACTCAAATTAAGTATGACGTGACAGGCATTGCAGTAAGCCCGGAATTTTGGCTTCAGATGAAACTTAATGATTATTCGGTTAGTAAGTCAGAATTTAAAAAAGCAAATAATCTCATTGTAAAAGAATTGAATTTGAAATCGGAATTCAAGATAAAGTAAAAGGAGACTCACATGGATCATTTCAAATTAGTATCAGAATATTCCCCAACCGGCGATCAGCCCCAAGCCATCGAACAACTTGTTCAGGGGTTTAAGGAAGGCAACCAATGCCAGACATTGCTTGGTGTCACTGGTTCTGGTAAGACATTTACCATGGCGAATGTCATTCAGGAATTGAATAAACCGACGCTGATCATTGCACATAATAAGACACTTGCAGTGCAGTTATATGGGGAGTTTAAAGAGTTCTTTCCAAATAACGCAGTGGAGTACTTTGTCTCCTAGCATGAGAAGGTTACAAAACAGGTGGTATTTTGTGGTATGTGGGTGGTTGAACATCTAGATGTTGTGGAAGTGGTAGTGGTGAGAATATAGGTGAAAAGCGGGTGGATGAAGAGGTTTTGTGACTTTTCATTGCCTGCTTTTTAATTATAGAATTTGAAAAAAATAGTGTATAGGGGTTGAAGAGTTGCTATAATTGAAATATAAGACAAGATATGTACTGTTTGGAAAAATGAAAGGTGTGGAATATTTTATGAAATTACCAGATCAATTAAAAGATATAGTTTATCGCTTACTACAGGAACCGACTTTAGATAATTTTCGGAATTTTTTAAAGGGACAAACAGGGGAGCATAATTCTATTGATTTTAAAGAAAAATGGATAGAACCGACGAAGTTAGTAAAAGAAATGTTGGCGATTGCTAACTCTGGTGGCGGAATTATTATATTTGGAGTAAAAGAAAAGGAAGATAAAAGTTTTTCTTATGATGGAATTGAAGAGATTGTAGATAAAGCCAAAATATCAAATGATATTAAAAATTATATTTCAACTGAACTGAAGTATGAAGTATATGATTTTGTATATGATTCTTCAGAATATGAAAAATTGCAAAATCACAAATATCAAATGATGGTTATTAAAGATTGTCCGAGATTTATACCATTTATGTCGATGAAAGAAAGTACCAATTTAAAGAAAAATAGAATATATATTAGAAGAGGTACATCGTGTGAAGAAGCAACAAGTGAGGAAATTACAGATATTATTAAGCGCAGAATGAATGCTGAGTATCCGGACTCTGGAAAAACTTTAAATTTGGATGAGCATTTAGAGCAGTTAAAAACTTTGTATAGTAAGATAAGTCCAACAAATGAATATTATCAAGGTGGTATAGGAAACAGTCTTCTAAAGCTTACAGAAGTTATAAAAGCTGTTTCTGCTGGAGAATGGATTAGTGAAGATAATCCATTATATCCTGAAGAAGATTATGAAGAATTCATTGCACGTATGATTGATGAAAAAAAGTGGAAAATAGAAAGAGAATTAGACTTGATATAAATAGAACATAAAATAAATGAAAGTAGGTTGGAAGAAGAGCAGAATCTCTGCCGTATGTTTGGAAATGGAGATACAGGACATAATTATTGAGGAAAAGGATACAATTATGTATAATATAAAAAAAGGAGTTGAGCAAAGAATGCAGGATAATATCAATACATTAAATAAAGAATTAGTTGATGCAAAAATATAATGGTCTCATAAATTAAGACACTTTTTCGGACAAATATTAATGAATCTGATATACTAAAATCAGTATGAAAGTGAGGATTCATCATTATGTCCAGACAAAGAAGAAACTTTAGTGCCAAATTTAAATCAGACCTGGTAATCGAGCTGCTTAAGGGCGAGAAAGATCTCAACACCCTTGCAACCGAGAATAACATCCAACCAAATCTGCTCCGCAATTGGAAGAAAGAATTCCTTAACAATGCCTCTGCAGTATTCGATGACAAGCGTCAGGAAAACCTCAAAGACAAGCTTGCTGAAGAACGCAAGGAAAAGGCGGAGTATGCGAAAAAGGTTGGTCAGTTAACCATGCAGGTTGACTGGCTCAAAAAAAAATCTGAAGAAATTTGTGGACCTGACTACGAGAGTAAGTTTAGTCCAAAACCTTTTGACTACTAAAGAAATCCCGGCATCTGTAGGAGCAAAACTGCTTGATATCAACCGTACAAGCATCTATTACAAGACTTCACCTGTATCAGACGAAGAACTGGCTTGTAAAGAGATTATCGACCATCTTCATACGGATAATCCAACCTGGGGTGCAAGGCAAATGTCTGCACAACTCAAAAACAGAGGTTATCATGTTGGGCGTCGTAAAGCACGCCGCTATATGAATGAGATGGATATTTACCCAATCTATCCTAAGATGAATCTTTCCAAGCGGATGCAACAGGCAAAGGGATGTCCTTATCTTCTTCGAAATGCCGTCATAGATGCACCAAATCAGGCGTGGTCTATTGACATTACATATATTCCAATCAGACACGGATTTCTGTATCTGACAGCTGTAATCGACTGGTACAGCCGTTGTATCGTAGGCTGGGAAGTCGATGATACCCTTGATACCAGAATGGTTATCAATGCTCTAAAAAAAGCATTTGCTGTGTCAAAACCACAGATTTTGAACTCTGATCAGGGTTGTCAGTTCACAAGTCAGAAATACATTGAATTTGTAAAAGAAAACGGTATCCGTCAGAGTATGGATGGAAAAAGCCGTTGGGCTGACAACATCATGATTGAGCGATGGTTCCGCAGCTTCAAGTATGAAGAAGCTTATCTGACGCTGTATAACAACATCAAGGATGCCAGAGTTGCTATTGGACGATATGTCCACACCTATAACTTTGAAAGATGCCATTCTGCCCTTGATTACAAAACACCGGCTGAATGTTACTACCCGGCAATGCTTTTGCCGTATGCAGCTTAATGCATATATGGATCTGGGGAGTGTTCCACTATCCTCCCCATGTTCCTTGTTACTTATCAACCATATCAGTTCATTATAAAAATCTTAGATTTTTGTCTTGACAACTGAGCCACTATAAAATATCATTAGATGAAATATATTTGGATCCAAATAACCCTAGGTTTACATCGCTTAAATGGGATGATATTCCAGATCAGCAAATTTCAGATGCAAGTATTCAAGTAGCAACAAAAAGGAAACTGGAAGAAGAATTTTCTATTTACAAATTGGTTGATAATATTCAAATAAACGGTTTCCTTCCCATTGATAGAGTAATTGTAAAAAAGTTTGCAGAGAATAAATATGTAGTGCTTGAAGGAAATCGGAGAATATGTGCAGCTAAGAATATTATGGAATTATATAAGGGAAATCCTGAACAGGTTGAAGAATCGGTTGTTGATTCTTTAAAAGAAATTAGTTGTTTAATTTATACAGGATCAGAAAGACAACCATCATGGGTATTTCAAGGATTGCGACATATCATAGGGATTCAAGAATGGCCTGCATATAATAAAGCGAGGCTGTTGGTACAGTTAATGGAAGATGAAAATTTGAGTTTGACAGAGGTTGGCAAAAAATTCGGATTGACAGCATATGGTGCAGGGCAATGGGTAAGGGGATATTATGCATTTATACAAGCAGCAGAAGAGTCTGACTATACACAAGAAATAGATGAAAGAGCATATCCATATTTACAAGAAATATTTAGTAGAAGCAATCCGGTTTTTAAAGATTGGTTACAATGGAATGATACAGAGTATAAATTTGAAGATAATTTGAAATTTAACGAATTTTTATCATGGTTATATCCAAGAAATGAAGAAAATGTATTGGATGGAGTAGAGGTAAAGGGAAATTGGGATAATCGCTTAATAAAAAGAAGTAATGATATAAGAATAGTATCGTTTTTATTGAGAGAATCTATTTCTGATTTTGAAATGTTTAGAGCAGACGGAGATTTGGAAAAGGCACAAAATAGTGCAAATACAAGAAAATATCTTGAAAGTCAAGATCCGTCTACAGAGACATTAGAAAAAATAAAATCTTGTACAAAGGCTCTTGATGATATTCCATTTAAATTAGTAATGTCGCGTAAAGAGGAATTATCAGATTTACTAGAAAAATTATCAGATAAAGTTGGAGAGATATTAGATGCATGTCGATAAACGAAAATACAATAATATTCAATAAATTATATCGGAGTCATTATGATGACAAAGAGTATTTTTTTGAAGAAATTTTAAAGAAAGCCATTCTTAGAACGTTGACTGATGATACAGTAAAAGCGGAAACTATGGCAGCGAATAAAGTGAATAGATTATGGAACAGCTATAAAAAACAGTATGAAGAAGATGTTTCTAACGGTATAGTGCCTTTGTTTTCTATAGTTAATAATTATGAAAAAAAGGTTAGGTGGATAGGGGAAAATTTAGATACTGATTCAAGACGAGAATATTATAAAATACGTCCAGAATTATATAAGTTTTTTGATAAATTAAAAGACAGAGAATACGAAGTGATGTCATGTGTGATATGTGATTTATTAGGAGCAGATAAGATTAGTTTAACTGCACCTGGAAATGAAGGTGGTGTTGACTTTTTTGCAAGAATATCCTTTCCGCAAAAAGCTCATTTTTTATTTGGAACTAAAGGACCAATAAGAATTGTAGGACAGTGTAAAAAATATGCAAATAGAGATAATGTAGGTCATATGAAAGAGTTTGTAACAACGATGAATAATGTGTATAACAAGTCATATCGAGCAGGAGAAATTCTTCCAGATTGGTTCAAATTAGAAAAAGGAGATATAATTGGTTGGCATATTGCAAATTCTGGACATCAAACAGGAGCACTTGATGTGGCAAAGAATTATGGAATTCTTGTTTCGGATACTAAACAGCTGATAGAAATAATATGTAATTCAAAAATTATACGGAGAGAAAAAGAGCCTGTAAAGTTTTTGCGGAGTCTTATGAAAGAAGAAAATTATACATATTAAAAACAATTACATAGCCGATTGATTCACCAAGAATCAGTCGGTTTTTTCATGCCCATTTTTGTACATAGCCAGTCCTGTAAAAAGGATTGGCTATTAAATTTTTCAAGGAAGGAGGAAACTATATGTCCAAGTGTAAAGTTATCGCTCTTGCAAATCAGAAGGGAGGAACCGCGAAGACCACAACGACATTAAATCTTGGAATTGGTCTTGCACATCAGGGGCGAAAAGTATTATTGGTTGATGCTGATCCGCAGGGAGACTTAACGACTGCATTGGGTTGGACGAATGCAGACAGTCTTCCGATTACATTAGAAACACAAATGAAGAAGATATTACAAGACGAACCATTTGTGTATAATGAGGGGATTTTACATCACAAAGAAGGAGTAGACATTATTCCAACTAATATTGAATTATCGGGCTTGGAAATCTCACTGGTAAATGCCATGAGTAGAGAGCAGACTTTAAAGCTGTATCTGGCAGATTTGAAAAAGGATTATGATTATATTCTGATTGATTGTATGCCTAGTTTGGGAATGCTGACCATCAATGCATTAGTTGCCGCGGACAGTGTAATTGTTCCAGTACAGGCTCATTATCTTCCATTAAAGGGTATGACACAGTTGATGAAAACAATCGGTAAGGTACAAAGACAGCTAAATCCTAATCTGAAGATTGATGGAGTATTGCTGACACTTGCAGATATGAGAACAAAACTTGCAAGGACAACAGAGGATAGCCTTCGAGAAAATTACGGGAAACATATTCGAATTTTTAAAACGGTTATTCCAGTGGCTATCACAGCGGCAGAAAGCAGTGCCGCAGGACAGAGCATTTATGAGTATGACAAGAATGGAACTGTTGCAAAGGCGTATGCGGAATTTACGAGGGAGGTGTTAAAGTGTGGCGAAAAGCAGAGAAATAAATATGAATCTTCCCTCAGCCGATGACCTTTTTACCACGCAGGAAGAAAGAAATCATAAGAATCAGGAATATGTAAAAAATATTTCTATTTATGAAATTACAGACTTCCCGAATCATCCGTTTAAGGTAAAAATGGACGATAAGATGTTGGAAACTATCGATAGCGTGCGTGATCATGGTGTATTAGTGCCTGCACTTGTTAGGGAGAAACCAACGGGCGGGTATGAAATGATTTCCGGACACCGTAGAAAAATGGCGAGTGAACTGGCAGGATTTGAGAATATGCCTTGTATAGTAAGGAATCTCAGCGATGATGAAGCAGTCATTGTCATGGTTGACAGCAATCTTCAAAGAGAAGAAATCTTACCATCAGAAAAAGCATTTGCTTATAAAATGAAATTAGAAGCAATGAGCAGGCAGGGAAAACGATTAGATATTACTTGTGCACCAGAGGAGCACAAGTTAAAAGGAGTAAAATCAAGAGACATTCTTGCAGAACAAAGTGGAGAAAGTCGAGAAACAATCCGCCGCTATATCCGCCTTACGGAGCTTATCCCGGAAATCCTAGAAATGGTCGATGACAAAAAGATTTCTATGCGTCCGGCGGTGGATCTGTCTTATTTGCCGAAAGAGGAACAGGAGATATTGTACGACACCATGGAGTCGGAGGCTTGTACCCCAAGTCATGCCCAGGCAATTAAAATCCGCAAATTTTCAGCAGAGGGCAGGTTGAATGAAGATGTTTTGCTGTCGATTATGTCAGAAGAGAAGCCAAATCAGGTAGAGCAGTGGAAAATCCCGAAGAACCGACTGGAAAAATACTTTCCATCGGGAACTACACAGCAGAAAATGGAAGAAACCATTATCAAAGCACTGGAATTATACCGGAAACGGGAAAAAAGCAGGGAACGATAGGCATTTTGACACCAAGGGAAAAGTCTACCCGTTGGTGGTCAATGAGAAATCAGCCTTTTTCTGTTTTCCCCTCCCCACACCCTACCCCTTTGGTTTACCAGCAGATTACCAGCCGAAAAGACAATAAGGAGCCGGGAACATCTTCTCTTTCGGCAAGTCAGAGATTCTCATACCCTGCATGACAGCAGGGAGCAAACAACATAAAGCAACAGCAGGCGTTCCAGACGGACGTCTTTTTTTGATTGAAAAGAAAGGAATTGTAGAAAATGAAGAAGATATGGAAACGAGTGTGTACAGGGATTCTTGCCCTGACCACGATTTTAACTGCAGTACCGATCACATCGGTTCAAGCAGCGGAAACACAGTATTGAACAGAATCCGCAGAGAGAGTTGGACATGTAGAACATTTGATGAATGACGGAACAATTAAAAGCATTTTCAACGAAGGACACATGAAAGTAGAAGGCGAAACCGCCTATTGTGTAGATATTAACAATGGATTCAAGAATGGGTATAAAACCAGACATGATGCAAGTGCCAGCATGAGTGCTGCACAGATCGAAGATGTGGCATTGTCGCTTGAGTATATGAAACAGTATGTAGGCAGTCACAGTAATCTGAGTACAAATCAGGCATATCTCTTAGAACAGTGTCTTGTGTGGCAGCGTTTAAGTGAGCATTTGGGTTGGCAGTGTGATAATGTCCGGGTAGTCTATTCCGAGATTTCACAGGATATTCAGAATGAGGTGTATGACGGAGCAAAATCATTTGTGAAGGCAAATAAGGGACGATATAAATGCGGCGGTTACATTTACACCGGAGAAGGGCAAGACATCGGACAGTTTTGGGCAGAACTGAATGTCGGAAATGCAAAAGTAAAAAAGACAACCGCAAATGAGAGTGTCACAAATGGAAATGCGATGTATTCCATTGCAGGGGCAACCTTTGGCATATTCTCAGACCAGAATTGCAGTAATCAGATTGGAACACTTACGACAAATGAGAATGGAGATACAAATGAGGTTGAAGTGACTGCAGGGACTGTTTATATCAAAGAGCTTTCTGCACCGAAGGGATATAAGCTGGATACGACAGTACGCAGTCTGAAAGTTGAAGCCGGAAAAACAGTTACATTAAATGTTTCAGATGTTCCGAAAGTAACAGAGACACTGGTAGACCTGTTCAAGATTGATATGGAGACAGGAAAAGCAACTGCACAGGGGAATGCAGCACTGGCAGGAGCAGAGTTTACCTGGCATTATTATGACGGACTTTATACAAAAGATAACTTACCAGAGAAAGCAACACGTACCTGGGTTACAAAAACGGTGGCAGAAAAGAGCAGTGACGGAAGTATTCATTATGTGACAAAACTGTCAGATGCTTACAAAGTATCCGGAGATGCATTTTACACTCAGAATGAAAAAAGTGTATTACCACTTGGAACACTGGCTGTTGAAGAAACCAAAGCACCAGACGGATATTTACTTGATGGAGCTTATATGCAGGCAGGAGACAGTACAGAACAGATAAAAGGAATGTATCTGACACAGATCACAGAGGACGGAGAACTTGCAGTTCTTTCCGGAAGCAACCAGTATTCCGTATCTGACCAGGTAATCCGAGGTGGTGTGAAGATTCAAAAACGTGATTTAGAGACAAAAGATACCAAAGCACAGGGAAGTGCCATATTAAAAGATGCGGTGTTTGCAATTATTTCACTGAACGAGAATCCGATTCTGGTAGAAGGAAAGCTATACAAAAGGAATGAGACAGTTAAGATGATTCAGACAGGGATTGATGGTATTGCAACAACATCAACAGATTTACTTCCATATGGTAAATACAAACTGGAGGAAACAAAAGCACCGGAAGGTTATTTGACAGACGGTGCAAAAGCGATTGAATTTTCCATTACAGAAAATGGAAAAATTGTAGATTTAACAGACGAAAGCCATTCTATTTACAACCCGATTAAACGTGGAGATCTGGAAGGAGTCAAGATTGGAGCTAGCACACATAAGAGACTGGCAAATGTTCCTTTTAAGATTACAAGCAAAACAACCGGAGAGAGCCATATCGTAGTGACAGATAAAAATGGTCAGTTTTCAACCGCTTCCGATTGGGCATCCTATAAGAAAAATACAAATGCCGGAAAGTCCAGTGAGGACGGTATCTGGTTTGGAACTTCTGAGCCGGACGACAGCAAAGGTGCATTACTTTATGACACTTATGAGATTGAGGAGTTATCTTGTGAATCCAACAAAGGCATGAAGCTGATTCCGGCATTTGAAGTTGTTGTGAGCAGAAATAAAGTAACTATCGACCTTGGAACACTGACTGATGAGTATGAAAAAGAGATTACCATTCATACAACTGCAACAGACAAGAAAACAGGCGAAAAAGTAATTGTTGCAGGAAAGAAAGTAACGATTGTGGATACAGTTACTCTGGACAGTCTGGAAGAAGGCAGAAAGTACCAGTTAAAAGGCTGGCAGATGCTGAAAGAGGAAAATGCAGAACTGCTCATTGATGGAAAGCGTGTGGAGAGTGATTACACTTTTGTTGCTGACAGCGAGAAAATTAAAGTAGAGATTTTTTATACGTTTGATGCATTAGAACTTGGCGGACAGAATCTGGTTACATTTGAAGAATTATATGATCTGAAGAATCCGGAAGAACCTGTAAAAGTTGCAGAGCATAAGGACATTGACGATGAAGGTCAGACCGTCCTGATTACGGAGCGAAAGATTTCGATTCATACCACAGCAACGGATAAGAACGGTAAGAAAGAGGTGGAAGCCGGAAAAAATCTGACGATTGTGGATACGGTTACTTTAGAGGGATTGGAAATTGGTACGAACTATAAGTTGTCCGGTTGGCAGATGGTTAAGGCAGAAAATGTCAAGTTGCTCATTGATGGTAAAGAGGTTACCAATGATTATGAATTTACAGCGGACAAGGAAAACATGGAAGTGCAGATTGAGTTTACTTTCAACGGCAGCACGCTTGGAGGAAAGCAGCTTGTAACCTTTGAAGAACTGTATGATATGACAAATCCGGAAGAACCGAAAAAGGTAACAGAGCATAAGGATATTGACGATGAAGGTCAGACCGTAACTATCAAAGAAGTACCGGAAACATCAACTCCAGAGACACCGGGTACTATTACAAAGACAAGTAATTCTCCAAAAATGGGCGATACTGCGAATGCAGTTTTATGGATAGCCATTCTGGTATTATCGGCAGCCGGAATCACGGGAGTTCGTATCTGGAATAAAAAGAAGCAGGTTAAGAGATTAGGAATTGAAGAAAAGAAAGAAGAGAAGGAGTAAAATAGAAGGCGGCGATAAGCTGCCCTTTGATATTGAAATGGGAAAGAATCAGAAAGCAATAAAAGTATTACAGCGTTTATTTGATGCCGGATACGGAACGGAGAAAGAGATTGTCAATATGACGATGGATGAAATGCTTGCTTTGCCAGGAGTAAATGTAGCAGACCTGTGCATTATCAGCGAGTTACAGAAAAGCATTAAGGCAAACAAAGTGATAGCTATTTGTCAGAGAAAACAGAAGCAAGGGAAGAAACGAAAGGAGCAGATTATGGTGGAACAACCTAAATATTTGGAAATGACATTATCACAATTGAAAGCATATGTGGAATCTTCAGAGAGTAATGTTCTTCTAGTTGTAGAATTTCCAAAAGACCAGCTAGTTATAGTCAATACCTAAAAGACAAAAAATAGATATTTTTCTTTTATGTTTTGAAACCTAAAAATGAGTAACTTTAACAAACGTAAATCACTTGGATTTTCGTCAAGAAGCTCCTATGGTTTTATATAGCTGCATCTTTATGCAGCTGCTAAAGCAGGTCTTTGATACTGCTTACAGTGTTCTTCTGGTGACCGAAGCTCAAATGCCTTTTCATCACGAAGAACAGCAAATACGATGTTGCAGACTTTATGCATTACAGCACCGATTGCAACCATCTTAGGCTTTTGTCCAGACTTTAATTCGTAATACTTACGGAGGTATGGATTGATGCCCTCTCCATTACGTTTTGTACGAATGGAGGCGAGTGCTACTGCAAAGATAGCACGGCGCGCGATTCTGGAGCCACGTTTGCTCATATGTAACTGAGTGCCAACGAATTTTCCAGATTCATTTACTTCAGGATCTAATCCGAAGTAAGCAAAAAGTTGTTTTGGATTACGGAATGCTGAGAAATCACCTATTTCGCACATGATTGTTACAGCAGTCAGAAAGCCAACACCTGGGATTGTATTTAAAAGTTTAATCTGCTGAATAAACTTCTCGTTTTTATTGAATGTAATCAGCTGCCTAATACGATTCAGTATGGAATCCAAAGCAGAATCAAGCTTTTCAACAAGGTCCAAAGTTAAAAAGATATTGAAGTAGATACTGTCTATTTGACATCCAAATGTCTTTGCAGCATTAGCTGCAGCACAGAGTTTCTCATATCTTTCAGAAGCTTTGGCAAGACCTTTTCGTGAAGCTTTTGATATTTTTTCAATCATGGTCTTCTTATGACCACGAAGTATCTTGTCTGGAGTACCGTACTGGCGAAGAATCATTGTTGAGGTCTTGCCGGTAACATCACAGAAAACGTCAAGATACTGAGGAAACACGGTATGCAGGTCTCCTTTAAGTTTATTGATATGAGCAGAACGCTCATCAGTTAAATCGTAATACTTACGGGTAAGGCTACGCAGTTCAAGAACCAGCTTTGCTGGGAACTGGGAAACAGGAATATCTTTTGATAATCCTAGTTTGGCAATACCTTTAGAATCGATTTTATCATTTTTTACTTTTCTGATATTTCCATTCTTAGTAGAATGTGTAATAATAGGATTGATTATGGACGCGTTAAAACCACAATCAACAAGATAGCAGAAGAGCGGGAAATGATAAATCCCAGTGGATTCTAGAAAGGTGCGACTTTCTAAGGAATACAGCTCTTCTGCTTTTTTAATTTCAGAAACAGCTCGTTCCAAAGAATCCTTATTATTGTGAGTAATCTTGAAAGGTTTCAAGATCACTGTTTCGTCTGGCGCAAGAATTGTCATAAAGCTAAAAGCTGAACCGACATCAATGCCGACGGAAATATAGTTTTTGTTATGCATTATATGCTCCTTCCGATAGGGTTCCATAAAAAACAATGAATACACTACCTGGCGCGTTATACGGGTATAGCTTAATTGCTCCCAACCAGCCTAAAACATAAATTTTCATTGATGGAATGACAGTCTTAAGTTACGGGTATTACTGGACATAAGCCAGCTCCCTAGGAGAAAATCGTCCTTTTCCCTATCCAATGGAAAATAATACCTTATATAACAGACATAGTCTAGGAGTGAATAATCATACAAAAATGTATGTAACTTATACACGTATCTATGGTTGGAGTGATTATGGAGGAGAATCCTCTTACCAACCAGGATATAGATTAGAGAATATGATGTGGATGACCTTATTGGTCTATGACTACATCATACCAGGAGATTAGAACAATGGAGAATGAATTGGAAGTTGTGAATATCCGTCTGGTAAGAGAACCATCTCTTTATAGTGAGCAGATATTGGATAGTCCACAGGCTGTTGTAGAATTGATGGCGAAGGAGTTATCTCAATATGACAGAGAAGTATTTTGTATCCTGAATATGAAAAATAATGGACAGGTAATCAATATGAATCTGGTCAGTGTTGGAACGATCAACGCATCTTTGGTAATTCCCAGAGAAGTTTTTAAGAGCAGTATTCTGGCAAATGCTTCTGCAATCATTGGACTTCATAATCATCCCAGTGGCAATGTGAAACCGTCAAAAGAGGATATGATTGTTACGAGAAAGCTGCAGAAGTGTGGACAGCTACTGGGGATAGAATTGCTGGATCATATTATTGTCGGTGGAACTAATGGAAAGATGCTCAGCTTCCGAGAAGAAAAGATGTTGAACGTGACAGGAAGGATGGGAGAGATGGAAAGATAAAACATATATATATAATTTAGAAGAATCAATCTAATAAAGTAATTGATTTGAGTGGTATTATTTGGATAATATCGCTCAAATCAATAATTTTAGCGAATAAATAATGAAAAAATGAACACAATATAAATAATATTATAATTTTAAAAATGGAATAAAAAATACCAAAATGTAAAATAAAATTGAAAAATCAAATGTTTTGTGTTAGAATATAGATGCAATTTTAATGGATTATAGGAGGCAATTATGGGAAATATTGTTGTTCGTTTATCATCATTAACTTTAAAAAATATTAAAAATGTAAAGAATGGTATTATTATAATGCCGCTTGCTAATGAAAGAAAATTTGAATGTAGTAGAGCTGAGATTTTGGGAATTTATGGACAAAATGGATCTGGTAAAACAGCAATTGTCGATGCACTTTATTTTTTACAAGGTATTATTACTGGTGAGGAATTAGATCAAAGGATTATAGATTATATCGATACAGATTCAGCAAATGCAGAGATAAATGCTGAATTTAAAATATTTGGAGATAACGTACTGTATGAGGTAGGTTATCATATTATTTTTTCGAAAATAGATGATGGCGTTATTATTGAAAGAGAATATTTGAATTGTGCAATAAATAAAGATGGCAATAGAACGAATAAGAATGTTTTTATGGATTATCAAAGAACTCAGACAGATGTTGTTTTTAAACCATTGAAAAGAGTTGAAGAATTAGTTGGGAAAGATAAAAATGTAAAAATGGATCTTATTGTTGCACGAAAAATAGCAGAAAAGAGTAATTGCTCTTACATTTTTGGAAAGGATAGTAGAGAAATTTTCTTTAAAAAAAATAGTGAATTTAAGAATTATTCCATTGTTATTCATGCATTGTTTGATTTTGCACTTAAAGATTTGTTTGTTATTAGAAGTTCTCATTCCGGTTTGATTTCTGCAAATTTCTTGCTCCCAATGGCTTTTCGCATTGAAAAGGAAAAAACAGGAATGAAAGGGGATTTTGCAGTTCCATTAATGGAACCAGTTATTTTAGATATTAAAAAGAAAGATATTCTTAATGAGATTGTAGATCAAATCAATACTGTTTTATATACAATTATTCCGGGAATGAGTATTGAAATAAAAGATTATGGAAAGCAAGCAATGGATTCTGGTGAAGAAGGCTGGAAAGTTGAGCTTATGTCGAATAGAGAAGGAAAAAGAACGATTCCGATTCGTATGGAATCTGAAGGTATTATTAAAATAGTATCTATTTTAAATGTTCTAATTCAAGCATTTGGAAATTCTTCTATCTGCTTAGTTATTGATGAATTAGATGCTGGAATTTTTGAGTATATGTTAGGAGAATTATTAGATATTTTCAATAAGAGTGCAAAAGGACAATTGATTTTTACATCTCACAATCTACGTGCATTAGAGATGTTGGATAAAGATAGTATTATGTTTTCTACTGCCAATCCAAATAATAGATATATTCACATGAAAAATGTGAAAGGATCTAATAATCTCCGAAGTATGTATATTAGAAGTATTACTCTTGGTGGACAGGAAGAAAAAATATATGAAGAAACTGACAGCTTGAAAATTGCGAGAGCATTTAGAAAAGCAGGAAGGAGACTGCGAAGTGAATGAAAAAAAGGTAGTTACAGTTATTGTTGAGGGGCCTAGTGATGAAAATGCTATAGGTGGAATATTGAAAGAGTTTTTTTCTTCGGAAGAAGTGCAATTTGCAGTTGTTCACGGAGATATAACATCTAATTATAGTACAACAAAAGAAAACGTAGTGTCAAAAGTAGGTGCTTTAATAGAGACTATCAAAAGTAAGTATGGATATAATTGGGGAGATTTTGTAAAAATTATTCATATAGCTGACACAGATGGTGCATTTACTAAAAATTGCATTAAGGAAGCAGAAGTTGAAAATATTCAATATTATGAGGATCATATGGAATATTTTGACATTGAAGAGGTTGAAAAAAGAAATGCACATAAATCAGAGATTATGTTTAAGTTGTACACAACTGGAAAAATCCGTAATATTCCGTATAGGTTATATTTTAATTCATGCAATTTAGAACATGTTTTATACAATGAACTTAAAGACTTTTCAGATGATGAGAAAGAAATACTTTCGGATGAATTTGCTGAAAAATATGAAGGAAAAGTTTTGGAGTTTATAGATTTTATTTCAGATAAATCAGTTTCCGTTGAAGGAACATATAAAGAAACGTGGAAATACATAGAAAAAGATAAAAATTCACTTCAACGTCATTCAAACATGCATTTGATTTTTAAAACAGATTAGTAAGCACGTATATATTGATATTTTATCAATAATTTTACTAATAAAAAATAGAAAAAAGTCATAATAGAAAGAGGGCGTGAAAATGCAATATATTTCAGGAGAGGCACGTAAACCATCAATATTTGTAAGTTCTACATGTTATGATTTAAAACAAATTAGGCAAGATATTAGAGAATTTATTGAAGCGGATTTAGGATATGAAGCCATATTATCTGAATACGATTCTTTTCCAATAGATTCGGATAAAGATACTATAAATAACTGTCTTCGAGTCGTAGAACAAAGAGCTGATATAATGGTACTAATCGTTGGCAGTCGATATGGGTACATAACAGATCATGGAGAAAAATCAATTACTAATTTAGAGTATTTACGGGCAAAAGCAAAAGGTATCCCGATTTTTGTATTTATAGATCAAAAAGTAAGTAATATTTTGCCTGTTTGGAAGAAAAATAAAGAAATGAATTTTTCAGATATCGTAGATTCGGAAAAAATATTTGAATTTGTAGATACTTTAAGAAACAAAGATAGTAATTGGGTATATGAGTTTAACACAGGCCAAGATATTATAAAATGTCTGAAAAATCAATTGGCTTATTTGGTTAATGATAGTTTATGTTTAAGAAAACATTTTTCAAAAGAAGGGGTATCGCCTAAGGTGTTAAAATATTCCGGGCGTGTATTTGAATTAGTGGTTGAAAAACCGGCTTTGTGGGAGTACTTATTATTTGCAGAGGTATTAAAAGATAATTTGAATAAACTGGATGATTTGCGATATGATATGAAATACGGTATTTCATTTGAAAGAACAGTTTGTTTTGAAAATCCTATAGAAATTTTTGATTATGTTCAGGCAAAAAGTAAAGAACTTATTCGGAAAAATGATATTCTTTGTGTTATACTTAATAAGGCTCTTAAAGAAGCACTTGGTGAACGTGGAACGCCAGGAAATGCTGAGTATATAATTTATGTAGCAGAAAAATTGATTGAAGTATATAAAAGCGATCATCTTTGGGCATTAGATTTTAAATGTATTAGTGTTCCAGAAATGTTCGAAAAATTGATAGAATATACATCAGAGTTGAGCAAATCTATAATAGAAGATATTGAGAATTTTATAGATGATTATGATAAACGAATTAATGAATTATCTTATGGTTTAGAGGATATTTCTGGAGAAAAAGTAGTATCTTTTAACCTTGAATTACGCAGTCCAGATATGAATAAGATTGATGCAGAAATTAAGCGGTTAGGAAAAATATTATTAAATAATTAAAAAAGAATATACGTGCCTTACATAGCCAGATGGTTCCAACTCAAGGAATCACCTGGCTATTTTCATGCCCGGATATTATCCCAATAATATCAATCCAAGGCAGGAAAGGAGATGAAAATTATGCCATATATACCACCATCAGTTGTGCAAGAGGTCAAGCGGATGGACTTGCTCACATACCTGAAAAATTATGAACCATACGAATTGGTTCACTTTTCTGGTAACACCTACACTACCAGAACACACGATAGTTTGAAAATATCAAATGGGAAATGGATGTGGTGGAGTCAGAGAACCGGTGGCAGATCAGCACTGGATTATCTGATCAAAGTAAGAGGATACAGTTTTTTAGAGGCGGTTGAATTGCTTGCAGAACGGGCAAATATTCAGCCGTCTCTTTCTGTATCTGAGAATGTTCCGATGGAGAAACAGTTACTGTTGCCAAAGAAGAATCAAGATGATCAGAAAGTGATTGCGTATCTTTCAGGACGTGGGATTGATAAGGAAATCATTCAGTTTTGTTTAGAGTCCGGAAGAGTTTATGAAAGTGCATTTCATCACAACGCGGTGTTTGTAGGGATGGATGAGAAAAATAATCCGAAATATGCAGCCATTAGGGGAACTGGTACCAGTTTTATCGGAGAAGCAAATGGAAGTGATAAGAACTATTCTTTTTCCATTTTTACAGAGAAACCCAATGATACGATGCATCTGTTTGAGTCAGCCATTGATCTGTTATCTTATGCAACATTGCAGAAATTGGACGGGAAGGAGTGGAGAAGAGAACATTTATTGTCACTGGCAGGTGTCTATCAGCCAGCAAAAGAAATTGAAAAAAGTAAAGTCCCTGCAGCATTGGCAAGAGCACTAAAAATGCATCCAGAGGTGAAAACAATCGTATTGCATTTGGACAATGACCGTATTGGAAGACTTGCCACAAAAGCAATTTTTACAGTACTTCCGAAGCAATATCAGGTAAAAGATGTACCGCCAAAACAAGGAAAAGATTACAACGATCTGCTCTGTATCAAGTTAAATCTGGCGATTACAAAGCGAGAAAAAAGCACGAAAAAGAGTATGTCAGGTCAT
Source organism: [Ruminococcus] lactaris ATCC 29176 (assembly GCF_025152405.1). Lineage (NCBI taxonomy): Bacteria > Bacillati > Bacillota > Clostridia > Lachnospirales > Lachnospiraceae > Mediterraneibacter > [Ruminococcus] lactaris. The sequence continues at coordinate 1,680,834 of NZ_CP102292.1, read as the reverse complement.
GAAAATATGAGAGATAGAAGGTGAAAAAAGATATGAAAATTGCAAGATATGAGCTGAAGGTCGTGCATAAGAAAGAGTTGATTTTGACGATGGAAGATGATGTGGACAGTGAAGAACTGTTGAAGATTTTTCTGGAAACACATGTGAAAGAAGAAAAAGAACAGAATGAATTACTTGGAATTATTGCTGAGAAAGTGTCAGAAGAAGACTGTACGGAGCAGTGTGAAAGTTGTCAAAAGTATTGCCCGGTGAGTGAAGAATGCATGGCAACTGATGAAAATGTACGATGCACAGAGTGTGAATATTTGTGTGAAACTTGCGGGATTTGTGAACTGAAAGAATAGAAAAGCATTTGCCTTTTCGGCAAGTAAATCTTCTGATGTCCGGAACCGTGAGACAGGAGTAGAAGAATACACAATACCAGCAAGCAACGCCTTTGGATTGCCATACAGGTTTCCTGTTTGTCAGTCCTCCGGCAGCTTGTCAGGGAGAATCCCTGAAACCCTCGGAAAATGGAAAAGACCAGCTAGTTATAGTCAATACCTAAAAGACAAAAAATAGATATTTTTCTTTTATGTTTTGAAACCTAAAAATGAGTAACTTTAACAAACGTAAATCACTTGGATTTTCGTCAAGAAGCTCCTATGGTTTTATATAGCTGCATCTTTATGCAGCTGCTAAAGCAGGTCTTTGATACTGCTTACAGTGTTCTTCTGGTGACCGAAGCTCAAATGCCTTTTCATCACGAAGAACAGCAAATACGATGTTGCAGACTTTATGCATTACAGCACCGATTGCAACCATCTTAGGCTTTTGTCCAGACTTTAATTCGTAATACTTACGGAGGTATGGATTGATGCCCTCTCCATTACGTTTTGTACGAATGGAGGCGAGTGCTACGGCAAAGATAGCACGGCGCGCGATTCTGGAGCCACGTTTGCTCATATGTAACTGAGTGCCAACGAATTTTCCAGATTCATTTACTTCAGGATCTAATCCGAAGTAAGCAAAAAGTTGTTTTGGATTACGGAATGCTGAGAAATCACCTATTTCGCACATGATTGTTACAGCAGTCAGAAAGCCAACACCTGGGATTGTATTTAAAAGTTTAATCTGCTGAATAAACTTCTCGTTTTTATTGAATGTAATCAGCTGCCTAATACGATTCAGTATGGAATCCAAAGCAGAATCAAGCTTTTCAACAAGGTCCAAAGTTAAAAAGATATTGAAGTAGATACTGTCTATTTGACATCCAAATGTCTTTGCAGCATTAGCTGCAGCACAGAGTTTCTCATATCTTTCAGAAGCTTTGGCAAGACCTTTTCGTGAAGCTTTTGATATTTTTTCAATCATGGTCTTCTTATGACCACGAAGTATCTTGTCTGGAGTACCGTACTGGCGAAGAATCATTGTTGAGGTCTTGCCGGTAACATCACAGAAAACGTCAAGATACTGAGGAAACACGGTATGCAGGTCTCCTTTAAGTTTATTGATATGAGCAGAACGCTCATCAGTTAAATCGTAATACTTACGGGTAAGGCTACGCAGTTCAAGAACCAGCTTTGCTGGGAACTGGGAAACAGGAATATCTTTTGATAATCCTAGTTTGGCAATACCTTTAGAATCGATTTTATCATTTTTTACTTTTCTGATATTTCCATTCTTAGTAGAATGTGTAATAATAGGATTGATTATGGACGCGTTAAAACCACAATCAACAAGATAGCAGAAGAGCGGGAAATGATAAATCCCAGTGGATTCTAGAAAGGTGCGACTTTCTAAGGAATACAGCTCTTCTGCTTTTTTAATTTCAGAAACAGCTCGTTCCAAAGAATCCTTATTATTGTGAGTAATCTTGAAAGGTTTCAAGATCACTGTTTCGTCTGGCGCAAGAATTGTCATAAAGCTAAAAGCTGAACCGACATCAATGCCGACGGAAATATAGTTTTTGTTATGCATTATATGCTCCTTCCGATAGGGTTCCATAAAAAACAATGAATACACTACCTGGCGCGTTATACGGGTATAGCTTAATTGCTCCCAACCAGCCTAAAACATAAATTTTCATTGATGGAATGACAGTCTTAAGTTACGGGTATTACTGGACATAAGCCAGCTCCCTAGGAGAAAATCGTCCTTTTCCCTATCCAATGGAAAATAATACCTTATGTAACAGACATAGTCTAGGAGTGAATAATCATACAAAAATGTATGTAACTTATACACGTATCTATGGTTGGAGTGATTATGGAGGAGAATCCTCTTACCAACCAGGATATAGATTAGAGAATATGATGTGGATGACCTTATTGGTCTATGACTACATCATACCAGGAGAAAGTAATAATGTTGAAGTTTATTTGTGGAGTATTAGTAGGTGGCATCATAGGAGTTGTGATGATGTGCCTGTTGCAGATTAACAAGATTTAGTAGCGAAAAGAAAGGAGACACAAGATGCAGGTTGAAGTATCGGTGAAAGATAAGAAGAAAGCAGAAAGACGGTATCAGGAATATTTAAAGAAAATGAACAAGAAGAAGGGAGAACAGAAGAAATGATTGCAAAAGAGATGATAGCAGAAAAGGTATTTGCGGAAGGTGTAGCAAAGGACATCCGGAATTTTCTTCCAGCTAAATATGAGAATGCAGAATTTCAGGTAATGCAGATGAATAAAAATAATGGAGTCCAGATGGTAGGTGTACAGGTAAGATTACAGGAAGAAAATGTGTGCCCAGTTGTCTATGTAGAACCGTTCTTCAATGAAATACGTTTGGGTGAACCCGTTGAGAAAGTGATGAATGAAATTGCAAGATGCATGGAAGAAGCAGGCAATGTTCCGTTTTTGCACAGTGGTATCAACCCAATGGATTATGATTCAGTGAAGGAGCATCTGGCAGTGATGCTTGTGAACACCCAGGCAAACAAACGAATGTTACAGGAAATGCCTCATGAAAATATGGAAGATCTGTCGGCTATCTGTTATGTGGACTTCCTGGTAGAGTCTAACGATGGAAAAGCGACTATGAAGGTGAAAAATGAACATCTTAAGATGTGGAATGTGGATGCAAAGGAAATGTTCCGGCAGGCAAGAGCAAATACACAGCCTGTAAATACACCGATTCTTCAGTCAATGGACGAAATGTTGTTGAGTATTTTTAATGAAGAAGGACATGCAACAAACCTGTTAGATGAAAATGTTGATTTTGGACTTCGTTCACATGATATGCTGTATGCACTTACGAATGTAGAAAAGCAATATGGAGCATCTATGATCACGCAGCCAGAAGTTTTAAATAAATTGGAACAGCTTTTTCCAGAAGGATTTTATGTGTTACCGTCATCTGTGCATGAAGTTCTGATTGTTCCGGATAATGGAGAGATGGAACCGAAAATGCTTGGTGAAATGGTACGGGAAGTAAATAAAAATGAAGTGGAACGGCAGGAGGTTCTCTCAGACAGAGTTTACAGTTACGATAAAGAAAAACACCAGATTCGCCAGGAACCAGATTCTATACAGCAAGTAAAGGAGATGGGGCGTTGAGAAAACGTAATGTAGCAATCCTTTTCCGATTGAACAAAAAAGAAGCAGAGGCATTGGATAAGAAAGTAAAGAGAAGCGGACTGAACCGGGAAGCTTACCTGAGACAGTTGATTTCTGGTGTCGTTCCAAGAGACGCACCACCGCCAGATTATTATTCTATGATGCGGAAGCTGCATAAGATTGGAAATAACTTAAATCAGATCGCACAGAAAGCACATGTGTTAAATGTGGTAGATGTGCAGCGTTACGATAAGGAAGTGCGGAAGTTCAATGAAGCAGTCCGTAAGATTACAGAAGCAGTGATACTTCCAGAGAAAAATGAATCATGGCAGTGACATCAATCTGGAGCATCAAGGGGTGGATTGGAAAAGTCATCAATTATGCGGAGAATCCGGATAAGACGAAAGAGAACAACGAAGGGCAGATAGCCGAGGATCAATCACGATCCACACAAGGACTTAATGATGTAATTACCTATGCGGTGAATGCAGAAAAGATCAGACGGAGGCAATCTGAATCTATGGAAATGGAACTTGTCGGAGAAGCGGAAGAACTGATGGAACAGTATGTATCTGGAGTGAATTGTGCACCGACAACCGCCAGAGAAGAAATGATTGCGGTCAAGATCCGGGCAGACAGACCGGAAGAAGAAATACAGGAAATGAAAGAAGGACCAGTATCAAAACATCGGAGCAGACAGCAAATGTTTCTGTCCGGGCAATGCATTATTCCATGAAAAAAGCAGAAAAAGCAGTGCAGGCAGCAAGACAGACAGCACAGAATACAAAGATTGCAGTGAAAACGACAGCAAAGGCAGTAACACATGCAATAAAAGCGTTGATGGAAGCTATAAAAGCATTGTTAAGTGGATTGACCGCAGGCGGTTGGATTGCAGTGGTGATATTGATTATCGTCATTTTATTTGGTGGATTTCTTTGCATGACAGGCGGGGATAATTCCAGTACGGTTTCTTCTGTCAGTGCAGAAGTAGAAGCATATGAGCCACTAATTCGGCAGTATGCAAACCAATATGGAATTGGTGAATATGTGGAATTGATTAAAGCGATTATGATGCAGGAATCCGGTGGGAGAGGACTTGACCCGATGCAGTGTTCAGAGGGCAGTTTTAATACAAAATATCCCAAACAGCCGAATGGAATCACAGATCCGGAGTATTCGATTTCTTGCGGAGTGCAGGAAATAAAAAGCTGTCTGGAACGTGCAGGAGTAAAAAATCCTCTGGATATGGAAAATATTAAACTGGCATTGCAAAGCTACAATTATGGAAATGGATATCTGGAATGGGCGAAAGCTAGAGGTGGATATACCCTTGCCAATGCAGCAGAATTTTCTGATATGATGGCACAGAGAATGGGGTGGAGCAGTTATGGGGACAAGCAGTATGTACCACATGTGCTTCAGTATTATGCATTTGGAAGAATCCCGACAGGTATCGGCAATCAGGCAATCGTTCAGGTGGCAGCATCGCAGGAAGGAAAAGGCGGAACGACTTATTGGAGATGGTATGGATTTGGAGGCAGGGTAGAGTGGTGTGCCTGCTTTGTGTCCTGGTGTGCAGACCAGAGCGGTTATATTCAGAGTGGAGTCATTCCGAAATTTTCTCTTTGTTCGGACGGTGTGAAGTGGTTTGAAAGCAAAGGTAGGTTCCGTGACGGAAGTTATACCCCGGCGGCAGGAGATATTATTTTCTTTGATTGGGGAAACAATGGAACGATTGACCACGTTGGAATTGTGGAGAGTGTCAGCGGTGGAACAGTGAATACCATTGAAGGAAACAGTGGAGATAAGGTGGCAAGACGGAGTTATAGTATTGGAAGCAGTAACATCTATGGATACGGTGTTCCGGCATATTAAAAGGCAGGAGAAAGAATATGATAGTCTAATATTGAATCCGTTGTATACAATTCCTAAAAATAGACTTGACTTCTAAATATTACAGGTGTAAGATTTAGAAAAATAAAATAATTAGAAGAAAGGGGTATCTATGAAAAGAAAACGGAAAAAGCAAAGCACCCAAAAATCTTACACTTGTAAGATTTTTGGGCTGATAGTGGCTATAACAGTAATTGCTGTTTCAGGAGGTATTTTATTAAAAAGGACTATAACGGAATCACCAGAAAATACACTTATGGAATATATGAACCATATTGAAAAAAAGGAATATGAAGTAATGTACACTATGATAGATTCAGATGAAAAAGTTTATCTGACAAAAGAAGAGTACATACAACGAAATTCTAAGATATACGAAGGAATAGAGGTCAGTGACATCAAAATCAGTCATGTAACTGTGAAAGAGAAAAAAGCAGATACAGTTACGCTTTCGTATGAAACATCATGTAATACAATTGCCGGAACAATACAATTTGACAATATGGCGGAACTGAAGAAGACGAAACAGGGATATAAATTAGTATGGCAGGATAGCCTGATTTTTCCAGATTTAGAGAGTGATGATAAAATAAGTGTTACTACATCAAAAGCGGAGAGAGGAGAAATATTAGACCGAGATGGTAAAATGCTTGCAGGAAAAGGAGTAGCAACATCAGTTGGCATTATACCGGGAAAGCTGGAAGACAGGAATGTATCTATTGAAAAAATAGCGGAGTTATTAGAGATAGATGTAGAAACAATAAATAACAAACTCACAGCAAAGTGGGTAAAAGAAGATTCTTTTGTACCAATTGAAACTATTCCGAAAGTAGAAGAAATAGATTTAATGAAAATACAGCCAGAAGAAAAGACACTTGAGGAGCAGGATTGTCAGAATAAACTTTTGGAAATTCCAGGGGTTATGCTATCAGATGTGGAAGTTAGAACCTATGAGTTAGGGGAAGCAGCAGCTCATTTAATTGGTTATGTACAGTCTGTAACAGCAGAAGATTTGGAAAATCATCCAGGGGAAGGATATTCAGCTGAAAGTGTAATCGGAAGATCTGGGGTGGAAAAGTTATACGAAAAGCAATTAAAAGGAAAAGATGGTTGTGATATAAAGATTTTGGATAGTGATGGGGAAGTAAAAGAGGTTCTTGCAAGTATTTTTAAAGAAGATGGTATGGATATAAGATTAACGATAGATTCCGATTTGCAAAAATCATTATACGAGCAGTTTAAAGAAGATCCGGGGTGTTCTGTCGCAATGAATCCTTATACGGGAGAAGTATTGGCTTTGGTAAGTACCCCATCTTATGATAATAATGAATTTATACGGGGCTTATCATCAGAGAAATGGACATCATTAAACGAAGACGAAAAGAAGCCATTATATAATCGTTTTCGTCAAGTATGGTGTCCTGGCTCAACATTTAAACCAGTTGTGGCAGGAATTGGGTTGAAAACGGAAAGCATAGATCCAAAAGAAGATTTTGGAAATGAAGGTTTGGCATGGCAGAAAGATTCGTCTTGGGGATCTTATCAAGTGACAACACTTCATGAATATGAACCGGTTATTATGAAAAATGCAATTATCTATTCTGATAATATTTATTTTGCAAAGGCAGCTCTTAAAATTGGTAGTGAGAATTTTATGAATACTTTAAATGAAATAGGATTTAATCAGGATATGCCGTTTGAGATTGCGATGCAGGAATCAACATATTCCAATACAGATAAAATAGAAACAGAAATACAATTGGCAGATAGTGGTTATGGGCAAGGGCAGATTCTTGTAAATCCATTACATCTGGCAAGTATTTATACTTCATTTTTAAATGAAGGGAATATGATAAAACCGTATTTGAAATACAAAGAAGAAGCATCCGGTGAAACATGGATAGAAAATGCGTTTAGCAAAGAAAATGTAGAAGAAATTATGCAAGGGGTGGAAGGTGTTGTAAATGATCCGGAAGGAACCGGATATGCTGCACATCGTGACGATATTTTGCTGGCTGGAAAAACAGGGACAGCCGAGTTGAAGGCAACGAAAGAAGATACTTCTGGCAAAGAAATCGGGTGGTTTTCGGTGTTTACGGCAGATAAAAGCGTGGACAAACCAATTCTTCTTATCAGTATGGTTGAGAATGTGAAAGGAATCGGTGGAAGTGGTTATGTTGTTAAAAAAGATGCAACCGTATTGGATGAGTATTTTGAAGAATAAAAAAATTTTTATGGGAAATTATTACATATGTAAGATATTTGCGATGATATTGATAGTTCTTATTGTTTTTACAGGGTGCGGACAAAATCGAATTACGGAAAAAGAAGAAAAGAAAGAAACCGTAGAATCTGAAATGAATGCAGAAGTAAAAAAACAGCGCAAACTTTTCGGTCTGTTTATATGAAGGAGAAGTCGGAGTTAAATACATTAAAGGTGAAAAGAAAAATTATCAATTGTCTGGAAGAAAAAGGATATGCGGCAGTAGATTGTGATAATCAGATTGATATGGTCAATCGTGAAAAAGTAGAAGAATTTTGCAAAGCAGCGGAGAAAGAAGAACAGGCAGCAGTAGATATTGTTGTTGTATTTGATGAAGGGGAAATTATACAATATCATTTAGAGTCAATGAATGGAAAGATAAATGTTCGATTATGTCAGGTTAAATGGAAGGATAATAGCCCACAGGCTAATTATTATGATGAATATGAAGCATATGAGTGGAAATATACAGAAAAAGGATACTTGTTTCTGGAGGAATATCACCCACCGGGATTTGATGGAGCACCGGGTGAAACTGGATTCAGAGTGCAGCCATTAGATAAAACATGCCGAGAATTGAATCGAAAATATGTTATGCCGTTGGGGTATGCACTTAATAATCTGTTGATTACAAATTGGGATAACCAGAATTATACGGAACTTGATTTTTATGATCTTTATGAAAAAATGTATTATATGAAATATGGAAAGCAAGTTCCATATGAAGCAAATTATGGTGGAGCAGAATATGAAGTTCCAAAAGATGAGTTTGAAGAGGTTATAAAGACCTATTTACCATTTAGTAATAGCGAGATTGAAAAAGGAACTTTTTATAACTCTGATAATAGAACTTTTAGATACAGACCGCGAGGGTTATATGATTGTGAATTCCCATATGAGCCATATCCGGAAGTTATCTCATATGAAAAATTACAAGATGGAACATTAAAACTTACGATAGAAGCAGTATGGGAAATCAGAATGTTAGATCAGGCAATCACCAGTGAATTGATGATAAAACCTATGGAAGACGGAAGTTTCCAGTATTTATCAAATAAGGTAATCAAGTCAGATCAAAATGCAAATGCAGGGTGGTATATGCCAAGGTTAACAGAAGAAGAGTGGGAAGAGAATTACAGTAATAATTAGGGGGCAATATGAAAAGAAAAAGTATTTTGTTAGTACTTTGTATAGGAATGATTCTGACTTCCTGTGAAAGTAAGATATCGTTAAACAGCACAGATGTAAAAAATGAGAAGAATCAGAAAAACACTACCATGGAAAATCCGGATAAGGGATATAATCTACCAATCGATGAAGACAAGAAAAAGGAAGCTGTGAACGATTGTGAAGAAATTATGGGCATTATCCGAGATATTTATTCTGAATATAATGGAATACAAGAAGCAGATCAGAACACTGCTGAGCAAATGATGAATCGGATGAAAGAAATTATCAAACAAAATGGGAATCCGGTCATTGGTTCCGATCATTATTCTGTTATGGATAATTATCAGAAGATGGAACAATTTTTAAAATCTGCAGAACAAGAAGAAAAAGGAAGTGTAATTTTATATGAAGCAGATACAGATGGTGGAATTACCAGAAAAGAATATAGTTATGATGGAAAAGAAATGAGTGTGATGTCCGCAAAAATGATCTGGAGTGAGGATACAGAGCCTGTACTTACATACATATCGCTATCAAAAATAAAAGAATGGGCATATACTGAAAATGGGAATTTCTGTTATGAATTATGCGTACCTGAACCACCGGAAGTGACAGAGATTGTAGATGGAAGTTGTATTATCCGGGTAAAGCCTTTGAGTGAGGAGTGTCGGGAATATTCAAAAAAATATGTGAGTACGTTCGGCTATCAGGGAAACAATCTGTTATGTTCAAACTGGAATGCGGAGGATATGCAGGGGTTGGATTATAATGGACTTTATGAATATTTTTATCAAATGAAATATGGAGAAAAATTTACGGCAGAAAAAGAGGTTGTGGGAATTCCAGCAGAAGAGTTCGAAAATGTAATTATGACATATCTTCCTGTTACAAAAGAAGAATTGAAAGAATGGGCGGTCTACGATGAACAAAGTAATATGTTTATCTGGGAACGATTGGGATGTGGTAATTATTCACCAACACATTTTGGCTTGTCTTTACCGGAAGTAACAGAAGTCAGGCATAATGAAGATGGAACCATTGTTTTGACAATTCATGCAGTATGTGATTCTGTTGTATGTAATGATGCTGTTATTACACACGAACTTACGATGAAAATTCAGGATGATGGAACGATTCAGTATGTTGGAAACAGGATTTTAGATAATGGTATTGATAATATACCGAGGTATCAGTACCGGTTAGGTAATTTGCAGAATTGATCAGTAGAGAAGAATGAAATAAAGAGAACTGATAACAGGAAATTATGCTATCAGTTCTCTTTATTTATTTCCAAATACCAAGATTAGAAAGTACAGATTCTGTTATTTCGGTAGCCTGACTTCCAGTTGCACCAGAAGAGGATTGAATATTTGTTGCGAAGTAGTAAGTATTATTCGCTGTTTCAATGTATCCGATAAACCAGCCATTGACATCTTTACCATTGACACGCCCGGTTCCTGTTTTCCCGTAAAGAGAACCGGAAGAAGTAGTGGAAAGCAGCAGGGCTTTTTTTACTGCCTGGATATTTTTACTGTCAAAATGAAAATTATTTTGATAGAAATCCTGTAACAATTCCACCTGTTCTATGGGTGATATCTTCAGAGAGAAATCTGTCCAATAGAGATTTAGATTTGTTCCAGTATTTTGATTCCCATAGTTTATTGTCTGTAAAAATGTTCTTACGGCTTCAAAACCTGCCTGTGAATCAATTGCCTGAAAATACCAGTTTACAGAATTATGTATAGCCGAGGTTAAATCTTGATCGGCTTCCCATGAATTAAAAGGATATGGTTCTCCATTCCATGTGAAAGTGGAATGTTCTGGTGTAATAATTCCAGATTCCAAGCCAAGTAATGCATCATATATTTTATAAGTCGAATTCGGTGATACACGTGTGGAAGCATGATCCATATTATAAATATTCCATTTATCAGCAGACTGATTATATAAAACAAAACTTCCGGTGTAGTCCCCAAAATTGGAAGAAAGATTTAGCTGAGTAATATTCTTTTCGGTTGTGTCAAAATGATAGCCAGTCTGATCAGAAGCATAAACAGAAAGTATGGGAATGCATCCAATGATGATAGTAGAGACGAATATGCATATAAGATATCCACGAATTTTTTGTTTAAAAGTAGGTTGGTGGAATGATGCAATATTTAAAATGCGTCCTTTTAACTGTTTTATATTTCCACTGATTCCCATAGTAAGAGGGAATGGAGACAGAGCTATTGTTTCGGCAAAGTTAATCAGTGTATTTCCATATGACTTGTATTCTGTTTCTTTCAATAATTGTAATACAGCACTGTCGCAGGCAAGTTCGCGTTCCTGCCGTATTCTTTTTAGAAAATACCAGATTAGGGGATTGAACCAGTAGAAAACATGTACTGTATTTATCAAATATCCAATTAGAATATCTTTATGCTTGTAGTGCTGCAGTTCATGAAGAAGCATATATCGAATATCAGTTGAGCTTATAGTTCCAGCGTTAAAATCTGAAATCAAGTGAATTGGAAGATAAATGCGAGGATGCAGGAAACCAGCCAAAACAGGAGATTTCAAAAATGCTGTACTATAAATCGGAATGGTATGCTTGCTGTTCACTTCGTTTAAACATTCTATATAAAGAGCGTTTAGTTCTTCATTTTGAAGAGGTAAAGCAGAACTATGTAAGGCTTTTACTTGTCTTACTGAGTGGTAGAGAAGAAAAAACATTATGAATATACCGATACTCCAGAAAAATACAAGTAATGTGTGAATAAAAGTTGGTATTTGGGTGCTGACAGAGACAGCAAAATCATTTATTTTATCCAAATTATAACCATTACCAGAAAGAAAAGTGGTTTGAATGTCACCATTGGTACTTGAACTGGCTGTCAGCAAATGGCTCCACGATATAGAAGATGGGGCAGAGCTTATTGGTAAAAAGGGAACAATTAGAACGGCAAGAAATATAATCGAAAGATTATATTGCATACGTGCGGATAATTGCCTTTGCAATAAATTTTTTAATCCCAGTAAACTACCTAAAAAAATACAAATGATGGCATTACACAGTAAAAATCGAAAACTAAAATATATCAAAATATGCTCCTCCTCCCATGGTTAATGATTGGAAAGAAGATTCCGTAAGCTGGCAATGTCTTCTTCAGACAATTTATCATCCTCAATGTAAGAGGCAAGCATAGAAGTGATATTACCATTATAATATCGTTTTAAAAAAGAATTACTTTCCTGCCGAATATATTCGTCTTCCTTGACCAATGGGGTATAGACAAAAACCCGGCCTTGTTTTTCGTAGGTTAGTGCTTTTTTAGAAACGAGACGTTTAATCAATGTCTGAATTGTTTTAGGACTCCAACGGGAAATTTGTGTTAATTTTTCAGTAATTTCATTGGTGCTGATTGGTGCGTATTTCCAAACGATTTTCATAACTTCAAATTCAGCTTCTGAAATTTGAGGCAGATTGCTCATGTGATATCCTCCAAATCTTACAAATGTAATAAAAATATTATATATCTTAAAAGGTTAGTCTGTCAACGAAATAAAAACTTGACTTTAAATCTTACAGACGTAATAATAGATAAAAATTACGCTTGTAAGATTTGGAATATGAAAGGTTTTTATAAAAATGGGAGGGGTAGTTGTTGTAACATTTGATGAAAATGAGGAAGAAAAAGCTATTTTTAGAGCCTATACTTTGAGGGGCAGGGTGTTTGTACCTTACCCCTCGGTTTTGCATATTGTGCCATTACGGTGCTATTTTCTTATCTTTATCATAAGTTCATCAACAGCTTCCGTGTATTTTGCTTGTGCTATCAGCTTGTTCCTCAAAGAGAGAAATAAGGAACCTCCGATTTTATTTTATAAAGTCTTTAATTTTTTGCAGATTGGCATTGCCGTCTTTTGCTCCAAGCTCATACACCGCTTGCAGTTTGTCGGGATTTTTCTCAATTCTCCCGATTTCAATAGGGCTTGACGGACGAATCACCATAGCTTTTCCACCGGCTTCCCATTTTCTCAATTCTTCCACGGCACGATTATAGTTATTGTGACGCTGTAATAATCTCTCCGCAATTTTGGGGTATTTTCGTCCGTACAACTTAACTAAGACCGGAGACATTGGTTTCTTTCGGTATTCCATATCACGAGTAAGAATTACAATCAGCTTGTCACAATCTTGACCGGCAAGCCATTCAAAAGGAATACTGTCAGCAATTCCTCCGTCAAGGTATTTCTTGTCACCGATTGCCACAGGCTTTGAAACAAAGGGCATAGAGCCGGACGCTCTTAAAGTGTCCATCTGTTCAAATACGCTGTGTATTTGTATGTATTCCGGGTTTCCGGTAGCAACATTTGTAACCACAGCATAAAAAGGAACATTGGACTTTTTGTACGCTTCATCATCAAAGGGGTCAAGGGTTTTCGGAACATCTTCGTAGGCATATTTTGTGCTGACAATATTACCCTCACGAAGCAAGGGGTGAAATCCCATATAGTTTTTGTCTTTGTTAAACCTCTTGTTATAGCGGATTACTCTGCCTTTTTGTCCTGACAGATAGTTTACACCGAACAATGCTCCGGCGGAAACACCGACCACGGAATCCATCTTGATGTCATTATCAAGAAATGTGTCTAAGACACCGGCGGTGAACATTCCACGCATAGCACCGCCTTCTAATACCAATCCGATTTTCATAATGGTTTCCTCACATATTTTGATTATTGTTTTGGTTGCTCTTTATTAAGTTGGGCGGTAAGCAAAACGATTTCCTCCGGCGTTTCGGGCATACCCTGACGCATCCATTCGTCAACCCATCCCCAAATCATTCCGGCTATCATTGACTTTGCATATCTTTCCAAATTGTTATTCGCTTCCTCGAGCTTGACTGAAACTCGGAGTGCTTCGAGAATCATATTGGATAAGCCCTGATTGTAAAGAAGCAGATAAAAGTCCTTGTGCTTATAGTAATGTCGCAATAGGCTTTCGGAAAAATAGGTTGGGTCATTTTTACCCTCATAATCCTTTTCCCACTCCTGTATCAGTTGCAGGAGTTGTTTTTTTATTACATCTTCTTTGCTTTCGTAATTGCGGTAAAAAGACATTCTTCCGACACCGGCAGTTTCGCATATCTCACTTATGGAAATTTCATTAAGGGATTTTTCTTTAAGCAGACCCAAAAGTGCTTCATTTATATGTTCAATCACATAGGCATTTCTACCTTCATTGCTCATCGGTGATACACTTTTTGACTTTTGTATCATTTTTGCTCCTCCTATTGACTGCATTAAAATTTGCAGATATAATTGTAACAGCGATACAAATGTATCATCGAAAAGATATCACAAAAATTGTGCAAAGTCAATAAACAAAGGAAAGGAAAGAAAAAATGACACTTATACCCAAAAGGCTGATTATTATATTTGTTCTCATCATTGCCGGTATCGTACTTGGCAGATTGGCAGTACGAGGATTTATGAACCTTTTATTGGGCGGCACTTTGTTTGGAGGCAACATATTGTGATGAAAGAAAAGAAGATAGATGAAAAGACAAAGAAAGGTCGAATGATTATGTGGGCATTTATTTATAGCGGTGTTTTTATTGCTGCATTGATAATTGGCGTGGTAAGCAAGTTTGTCCAACCGTCCTGGACAAAAGATTTTACGGCGGAGTGGAGCGATTCTGTCGGCACAGTTTATAAGGATATTACATACGGAGAGAAGGACGCTAACAAATTCGACCTCTATGTCCCGGCAGATAATACGAAAGAAAACTACGGATTGGTGGTTTATCTCCACGCAGGCGGATTTACTGCTGGTGATAAATCCGGAGACGAACAAATTCTCAAATGGCTGTGTTCAAAAGGCTATATAGCGGCAGGAATTAACTACACCTTGCGTGACGAAGCACACCCGGAAGCCAGCGTTTATTCCCAGTCAATGGAAATTAAAGAGAGTATGCCCGCAGTTATTGCAGAAGCGGAGAAACTCGGCTATCATATCGATGAGATGTCCATCGGTGGCGGTTCGGCAGGTCATTGTCTTGCAATGCTCTATGCCTATCGTGATGAAGAAACTTCTCCCGTTCCTGTGAAAATGGTGTTCGGTGCTGTCGGCCCTTCCAGTTTCTACCCGGAGGATTGGAAATGCTATGGCTTTGACAAGGAAACAGAAGAAAGCAGAGCTGCCGCCGCAGGACTGTTTAGCGTGATGGCTGGCAAAGAGATTTCTCCCGATATGTTTGGAACACCGGAATATGATGAAGCAATCAAGGACATTTCCGCTCTTTTGTGGATTGACGAAAACACAGTTCCGTCTGTTTTAGCGTATGGCAAGTTTGACAAGGTGCAATCCTTTGAAGCGTCTGTTCGTCTTGATAAGGCTTTGACGGAACACAACGTGCCGCACGAATATATCGCTTGCGAGCACTCCGGACACGGCTTGCAGAATGATAACAAGGAATTTCTTCTGCATAATCAAAAAATGGAAGAATATCTTGATAAATATATGCCTGTGAAATAATAATGAAAGCGTGAACATTGTATGGACAAGAAAAGAAAGAAAGTATTCATCAATATTGGCATAACCATTGCCGTAATAATCTTTGCCGCCATACTTGGCATCGTTGTCGGGGAATTATTGCTCGACAATTTGATATAAGGTGGTGGCGGTATGAAGAAAAGAACAAAAATAACACTTTGGAGTATACTATTCGTTATCGTGTTTACCGTCAGTGCTTTAATCAGAGTAAATTTGCTCGGTTCGGCACCTATGAGGCTGATGCAGGTCAAATGGGACGATACCGTAGGGACGATTTACAACGACTTAAACTATGAAAATGATTACGGACATAAATACGATTTGTATGTTCCTGCAAACCTTGATATAGGAAACGCACAGCAGCTTATTCTTTTTATCCACGGTGGCAGTTTTAATTCCGGTGCAAAAGAGGACGGAGAAGTTTGGTGCAAATATTACGCTTCAAAGGGGTATATTGCAGCTTCACTTGACTACTCTCTTCAAACTGTTCAAGAGGACGCAAGCCTTGTGAGAATGAACACGGAAATAAAAGAGTGTGTGAACGCAATCAACGAAAAGTGCAAAGAACTCGGTTATACCCTTGATGGTATGGCAACCTGCGGTGTTTCCGCAGGCGGAACGCTTGCAATGAATTATGCCTACACCTGTGCCGAAACCTCCGTCGTTCCTGTGAAATTTGTGTTTCAACTTGCTGCACCTGCTGACTTTGAACCGAGCGATTGGGATATACTAAAAAAGGTCAACAAGCTCGATACCGATGCTGAATTTCTTTCTATGATGACAGGCGTAAATATTACAGAGGAAATTATTAAAAGCGGCGAATATGAGAAGTATGTCGATATGATTTCTCCCGCAAGGCTGGTAAATGAAAACTCTGTTCCCACATTACTGGGATATGGACTGAAAGATCATCTTGTACCGAGAGAGTTAAAGTACAAATTGGTTTCTGCATTAGAAGATAACGGTGTAGAGTATGATTATTTTGAATTTCCCAACTGCAATCACGGTATGTACCGTGACCTCGATATGCTGAAGCAGTTTTTAGAACTGTCTCTTGAATACTGTGAAAGGTACTTTTGAAAAGCATAAAGTTTCAACATATTGTTTTTGAATAAATGTGTTAAACAGTAGCCTCTGGTCTTTTAATATAGCGGTGCTACGAACGGCGTTCATTTTTCCAACCCACAACATCGGCTTGGTTGCCTTTAACTGTTCGGTAACACCTTGCTTTTCCGCCATTTCATTTACCAGCCGAGAAAACATTTTCTCAGCCTGCTTGTCAATATCTGCAAGGTATGAGTTTAGTTTCCCGCTTGTCAGCAAGTTTATATCGCTTTAATTCAAAAGGTGTTTCGCATTTATTGGGACATGCCAAGGAAATCATATCAGTAGATGTCTATGGAGATACGCAGGAAATCATAGAAGACTGTCTGGATGTATTGGAACCATTTATTGAAGAAGTTATTCCAAAAGAGCGGAAAGATCAGCAATATGATTATTCAGAAGTGATTGAAATAGACTTAATCCTGGAGGAATATTTCAACGCAGCATGATAAAAAATAGAATAGTAGTAAGAGAGAAAAGTACAAATAAGAATCGAACATTTGTACTTTTTTCTTGCCTTCATCTATATACTTTCAAAAAAATGTCTGATATAATAGGGACTGTTACAAGAAAAAACAGTAAAAATATGACAGAACCGGAGCCTAGTATCATCAGGTATTTCCGAGTGCTGTTTTATCCGCAAATATGAATTTTGTGACTTTTATTCGTAACGAGGTGAGAAACACATCTATTCACTATAAAAATGAGATTTTCGTTACGAATCTGGATACGAATTTTTGGATGATAATGATCGTAATAAAAAAGTTCACAGAACTTTTTCAATCGCATTTATGCGATTGAAAGTCACATCTTATTGAACATTAGCAGTTCAATAAGCGTGAATGGAGGGATTTACCATGAATGCAGAAAAAGGACATTCGCAATCCGCTGACAATAGTCAGCTACTTGCTCATAAAAGCAGCTCGCAGGGCGGACATGCTTTTAAATTAAAAGCCCCATATAAGCCAACCGGAGACCAGCCACAGGCGATTGCAGAGCTTGTGAAAGGGTTCAAGGAAGGCAATCAATGCCAGACTTTACTAGGGGTTACGGGTTCGGGAAAGACTTTTACGATGGCAAATGTGATTCAGCAATTACAGAAGCCGACGCTTGTCATCGCTCATAATAAGACGTTAGCAGCTCAGTTGTATGGAGAATTCAAGGAGATGTTCCCTGACAACGCGGTGGAGTATTTTGTCTCCTACTACGATTATTACCAACCGGAGGCCTACGTTCCATCTTCAGATACTTACATTGCCAAGGATTCAGCCATCAATGATGAAATTGACAAGCTCCGTCTTTCCGCTACAATGGCACTGATGGAGAGGAGAGATGTGATCATCGTTGCCAGTGTTTCCTGCATTTATGGATTGGGTAACCCGGTGGATTATCAGAACATGGTGATCTCCCTTCGTCCCGGAATGATCAAAGACCGGGATGAGGTGATGGCAAAACTGATTGAGATCCAGTATGACCGCAATGATATGGATTTTCACCGTGGTACATTCCGGGTGCGCGGAGATGTGCTGGAGATCATTCCGGCTTACGAGAGCGATACGGCGATCCGTGTGGAATTTTTCGGGGATGAGATTGACCGGATTTCAGAGATTGATATTCTGACTGGCGAAGTTAAGGATGAACTGAAGCATATTGCAATCTTTCCGGCTTCTCACTATGTTGTTGACCGCGAGAACATTAAGCGTGCTGTGGCAGATATTGAGGAAGAGTTGGAAGAACGGGTGAAAGAGTTTAAGCGGAATGATAAACTGCTGGAGGCACAGCGTATCGCAGAGCGGACGAATTTTGATATTGAGATGCTCAAAGAGACAGGGTTTTGTTCCGGAATCGAGAATTATTCCCGGCATTTGTCAGGATTAAAGCCGGGACAGGCACCTTATACACTGATTGACTATTTCCCGGACGATTTCATTATGATGATCGATGAGTCACACAAGACGGTTCCGCAGATCGGAGGAATGTATCATGGAGATCAGTCAAGAAAGCAGACGCTGGTAGATTATGGATTTCGTCTTCCGTCGGCAAAGGACAACCGTCCGCTGAATTTTGAAGAGTTTGAAAGTAAGATTAATCAGGTCTTATTTGTGTCGGCAACGCCTGGGCAGTATGAGATGGATCACGAACTTCTCAGAGCAGAGCAGGTAATCCGACCGACAGGTCTTCTTGATCCTGAGGTTGAAGTCCGTCCGGTGGAAGGACAGATTGATGATCTTTTAGGTGAAATTAATAAAGAAATTGAAAAGAAAAATAAGGTTTTGGTCACTACTCTGACAAAGAAGATGGCGGAAGATCTGACGGATTATATGAGAGAGGTTGGTATCCGTGTGAAATATCTTCATTCTGATATTGATACCCTTGAGCGTACCGAGATCATCCGTGATATGAGACTGGATGTATTTGATGTCCTTGTAGGAATTAATCTGTTAAGGGAAGGACTAGACATTCCGGAGATTACACTGGTAGCGATCCTTGATGCCGACAAAGAAGGTTTCCTTCGTTCGGAAACGTCTCTGATCCAGACTATTGGACGTGCGGCACGAAATTCGGAAGGGCATGTTATCATGTATGCAGATACAATGACCGAATCCATGCAGCTTGCGATTGATGAGACACAGAGACGTCGTGAGATTCAGATGCAATATAATAAGGAGCATGGAATTACGCCAAAGACCATTCAGAAATCAGTACGTGATCTGATCAGCATTTCCAAAAAGGTGGCAGCACAAGAACTGAAGATGGAGAAAGATCCGGAATCTATGAGCCGCAAGGAACTGGAGAAGCTGGTCAGGGATTTGGAAAAACAGATGAAGAAGGCGGCAGCAGAGCTGAACTTCGAGGTGGCAGCAGAGCTGCGTGATAAGCTGATTGATCTGAAAAAGATGTTGAATGATATGGATAAATAATTTAATGATGCCAGGGTTAAAAGCCCCCGACTTTGATGCCTACGGATTGCTCCGTGCTACGCACTCCCACAATCCTACCCAATATTCGCATATCGTGGGATTATCATCCCACTTTTATGCTCATATCGGGGCGGTTCCTAAGGTCTTTCACCCACCTATGAGCAAGCTCATGTGGGCTTAGACCTTTTGACCCTGGCATCTATATTATTGAACTATGGACATGAAAATAAGGAGAAAAGAGAATGGCAAAGAAAATGGATGCCCGCCAGTATATCAGGATCAGGGGAGCAAATGAAAATAATCTGAAGAATATCGATGTGGATATTCCAAGGAATGAACTGGTTGTTTTGACGGGTCTGAGTGGTTCGGGAAAATCGTCTCTTGCATTTGATACGATTTATGCAGAGGGGCAGAGAAGATATATGGAGTCACTGTCTTCTTATGCAAGACAGTTCTTAGGACAGATGGAGAAACCGGATGTAGAGAGCATTGAAGGTCTTTCACCTGCAATTTCCATTGATCAGAAATCGACGAACCATAACCCGCGTTCTACCGTTGGAACTGTGACGGAGATTTATGATTATTTCCGTTTATTGTATGCGAGGGTAGGAATCCCTCACTGCCCGAAATGTGGACGTGAGATTGCAAAGCAGACGGTGGATCAGATGGTGGATCAGATCATGGCACTTCCGGAGCGGACGAAGATCCAGCTTCTGGCTCCGGTCGTAAGGGGAAGAAAGGGAACGCACGCTAAATTATTTGACAGAGCGAAGAAGAGTGGTTATGTGCGTGTCCGTGTAGATGGAAATCTGTATGAACTGTCAGAGGAGATCACACTGGACAAGAATATCAAGCATAATATTGAGATCATTGTGGATCGGCTTGTAGTTAAACCGGGGATTGAGAAGAGGCTGACAGATTCTGTGGAAAATGTGCTGCATCTGGCAGAAGGATTGCTGATCGTAGATGTAATCGGCGAAGAGTCTATGAATTTCAGCCAGAGTTTTTCCTGTCCTGATTGTGGGATCAGTATAGAAGAGATAGAGCCGAGAAGTTTTTCATTTAATAATCCGTTTGGAGCGTGCCCTGAATGTTTTGGACTTGGATATAAGATGGAATTTTCGGAGGAACTTATGATACCGGATCCGTCGCTGAGTATCAATGAAGGTGCAATCACGGTTCCTGGCTGGCAGTCCTGTGCGGATAAGACCAGCTTTACCAATGCAATCCTGCAGGCTCTTTGCAGGGAATATGATTTTGATCTGGATACACCTTTTCAGGACTACCCGAAAAAAGTACATGATGTTCTGATCTATGGAACCAATGGAAAAGAAGTGAAAGTGTATTATAAAGGGCAGCGGGGAGAAGGCGTTTATGATGTCGCATTTGACGGACTGATCAAGAATGTGGAACGCAGGTATCGTGAGACCGGTTCGGAGACAATGAAAGCAGAATATGAGACTTTCATGAATATCACCCCATGTTCGGCATGTGGTGGTCAGCGGTTAAAGGCAAGTGCATTGGCAGTAACCATAGGTGAAAAAAATATTTCAGAGGTCACAGCCCTTTCTATAGAGAAGCTTCAGAAATTTCTTCAGGAACTGCATTTGACGGAGACGCAGCAGATGATCGGTGGTCAGATCCTGAAAGAGATCCGTGCAAGGATTCAGTTTTTGATGGATGTAGGACTGGATTATCTGACGCTGGCGAGGGCAACAGGAACTTTGTCGGGGGGTGAAGCACAACGTATCCGTCTGGCGACCCAGATCGGTTCAGGACTGGTTGGAGTTGCTTATATCCTTGATGAACCAAGCATTGGACTGCATCAGAGAGATAATGATAAGCTTCTTGCGACATTGAAGCATTTGCGGGATCTGGGAAATTCTCTGATCGTGGTAGAACATGACGAGGATACTATGCTGGCAGCAGACTATATTGTAGATATTGGACCGGGAGCCGGAGAACATGGCGGACAGGTTGTTGCCACAGGAAATGCACAGGAAATCATGAAAAATCCGGCTTCTATAACAGGAGCTTATCTCAGCGGTAAGATTAAGATTCCGGTTCCGACGGAAAGAAAAGAGCCAAAAGGATGGTTAAAGGTGATTGGTGCAGAGGAAAATAATCTGAAGAAGATCAATGTCAGTTTTCCGGTCGGTGTACTGACCTGTGTGACGGGAGTATCAGGTTCAGGAAAAAGTTCGCTGGTGAATGAGATCCTTTATAAAAAGCTGGCAAGAGAACTGAATCGTGCCAGAACGATTCCGGGTAAGCATAAAAAGATAGAAGGACTGGAGCAGTTTGACAAGGTGATCAATATAGATCAGTCACCGATCGGACGCACGCCACGTTCCAATCCGGCAACTTACACCGGTGTATTTGACCTGATCCGTGATCTTTTTGCGTCTACACCGGATGCGAAGGCAAGAGGATATAAAAAAGGAAGATTCAGTTTCAATGTAAAAGGCGGACGATGTGAAGCCTGTGCAGGGGATGGAATCCTGAAGATTGAAATGCATTTCCTGCCGGATGTCTATGTGCCTTGTGAGGTGTGCGGGGGTAAGCGGTACAACCGGGAAACGCTGGAGGTAAAATATAAAGGAAAGAGTATTTATGATGTCCTAAATATGACGGTGGAAGAAGCGGTAGAATTTTTTGCACATGTACCGTCGATCCGGAGAAAGATGGAAACGCTGAATGATGTGGGACTTTCGTATATCCGTCTGGGTCAGCCATCCACGGAGTTATCGGGAGGAGAGGCACAGAGGATCAAACTTGCATCCGAGCTGAGTAAACGCAGTACCGGAAGAACGGTTTATATTTTAGACGAGCCGACAACAGGGTTACATTTTGCGGATGTTCATAAACTGACAGAGATATTACGCAGACTGACAGAGGAAGGAAATACAGTGATCGTAATTGAACATAATCTGGATGTGATAAAGACTGCGGACTATATTATAGATATCGGACCGGAGGGCGGAGACCGTGGTGGAACCGTTGTAGCATACGGAACACCGGAAGAGGTGGCAAAAAATAGCAGATCCTACACTGGAAAATACCTTGATGCAATTCTAAAGAAAAATAAAGACGAAATTAAAAGAAAAAAAAGTCCAAAATATATGCAAAAAATGACTACCAATTTTTGAAAAAGTTTATTATACTAGGTGGTACGGAATAAGACCCTTCAGGGGAAAAGGACACTTGAATGATAAAAAGTAAAAAGCGTTTTAGAAGGGAGATTAAATTATGTCAGTAGATCTTGGTATAGATTTAGGAACGGCCAGTGTACTGGTTTATGTAAAAGGAAAAGGGGTTGTGCTGAAAGAACCATCGGTAGTTGCATTTGACCGGGATTCAAATGTGATCAAAGCCATCGGAGAAGATGCAAGGCTGATGCTTGGACGCACACCGGGGAATATTGTTGCAGTGAGACCACTTCGTCAGGGAGTTATCTCTGATTATACAGTGACAGAGAAGATGATCAAATATTTTGTGCAGAAAGCATTGGGAAAGCGTCTGTTCAAAAAGCCGAGGATCAGTATCTGTGTGCCGAGCGGGGTGACAGAGGTGGAGAAGAAAGCAGTAGAAGAAGCAACTTTTGCTGCGGGAGCAAGAGAAGTACATCTGATTGAAGAACCGGTAGCAGCAGCAATCGGTGCGGGGATTGATATTTCCAAGCCATGCGGTAATATGATCGTAGATATCGGAGGTGGAACGGCAGATATTGCCGTGATCTCTTTGGGAGGAACAGTCGTCAATACATCAATCAAAGTGGCAGGAGATGATTTTGATGAAGCCATTGTCCGTTATATGAGGAAGAAGCATAATCTTCTGATCGGAGAGAGAACAGCCGAGGATATTAAGATTAAGATCGGTACAACGTATCCGCTTGCCGAGGAAGAAAAAATGGAAGTACGCGGAAGAAATCTGGTAACCGGACTTCCGAAGACGGTAACGGTAACTTCATCTGAGACGGAAGAGGCATTAAGAGAGTGTACGGGTCAGATTGTAGAGGCAGTCGTATCAGTATTGGAGCAGACACCTCCGGAACTTTCTGCCGATATTCTTGATCGTGGAATCGTGCTGACCGGAGGCGGATCACTTCTTCGTGGACTGGAAGAACTGATCGAAGAGAAGACCGGGATCAATACGATGACAGCAGAAGATCCGATGAAGGTAGTGGCGATCGGAACAGGAGAATTTGTTGAATTTATGAGCGGCAGAAAAGACTATTAAGTAGAAAAGCTGCTTTGAGTGAGGGGTGTGGACAGATACTGCACTCCTTTTTTGTTATTGAATGGAAAAGGAGAAAAGGAACGGACGTGGAAAAAGTAACAGGATATGTAGAGCACATCGTGTTTCGGAATGAGGAAAATGGATATACGGTATTTCATTTGGAAAATGAAGACGGAGAAGTAACGTGTGTGGGGAATCTGAATTTCATCACAGAAGGAGAAATGTTGGAATTAGAAGGAGAATACGTGAATCACAGCGTATATGGCAATCAGTTAAAAGTTTCGGCATATCGCGTGAAAGAACCGGAAGATCTGGTTTCCATCGAACGTTATCTTGGATCTGGTGCGATTAAGGGAATCGGTCAGACCATGGCTTCAAGGATCGTAAAAAAGTTCAGGGAGGATACATTCCGTATTATAGAAGAAGAACCGGAACGGCTCGCAGAGATCAAGGGAATCAGTGAACGGAAGGCGATGGAGATCGCTTCGCAGATGGAAGAAAAAAAGGATATGAGAAAATCCATGATCTATCTGCAAAAATATGGAATTTCGACCAAGCTTGCAGCAAAGATCTATCAACGGTATGGAATGAAGGTGCATCAAATTCTGGAGGAAAATCCGTATCGGCTTGCAGATGATATCGAGGGAGTCGGATTCAGAACCGCAGATGAGATCGCGGCAAGAATCGGGATTCATACGGATTCAGATTACAGGATCCGGAGTGGATTGTTTTACATTTTGCAGCAGGCAGTTGCAGAGGGGCATATCTATCTGCCTGAAGAATTACTTTTACGCAGGGCAAAGGTTCTGCTTGGAATTGAAATAGAAGATATTGAAAAGTATATTATGGATCTGTGCATGGAGCGGAAGACCGTGATGAAAGAGAAAGACGGAAAAGTGATTGTCTATCCTGCACATTATTATTATATGGAACTGAATACGGCAAAAATGCTCAACGATCTTGATATTGATTGCCAGATGCCAGAAGATATGATGGAAAAAAGACTGAGAGCTGTGGAAGAAAAGGAAAAGATAGAACTTGATCCGCTGCAGCATAAAGCGGTGATCGAGTCGATCAAGCATGGACTTCTGATCCTGACCGGAGGTCCGGGAACAGGAAAGACTACGACGATCAATACAATGATCCAGTTTTTCGAGAGCGAGGGATTGAGCATTCTTCTGGCGGCTCCGACGGGACGTGCGGCAAAGCGTATGACTGAGGCAACCGGATATGAGGCACAGACGATCCACAGACTGCTGGAAGTGAATGGAAATCCAGAGGAGGAGAGTACAGGCGGATTTTTGAGAAATCGGGAGAATCCACTGGAGGCAGATGTGATCATTATAGATGAAATGTCTATGGTGGATCTGAATCTGATGCATGCATTATTGTCTGCAGTAGTACAGGGAACAAGACTGATCCTGGTAGGAGATGTGGATCAGCTCCCATCCGTCGGACCGGGAAGTGTTCTGAAAGATATTATTTCTTCAGAACGATTTCATGTTGTGACGCTGACAAAGATTTTCCGGCAGGCAGGAGAGAGTGATATTATCATGAATGCACATAAGATCAATGCAGGAGAACCGGTAGAATTAAATAAAAAGAGCAGAGATTTTTTCTTTGTCAAATGTGATGAGGCAGATACGATCATAGGGGGAATCATTGCATTAATCCAGAGAAAACTGCCGCAATATGTGCAGGCACATCCCAATGAGATCCAGGTGATGACACCGACAAGAAAAGGTCTTCTGGGAGTAGAACGAATGAATGTGATCCTTCAGAAATACCTGAACCCGGCAGACGAAAAAAAGACGGAACGGGAGATTAACGGAAGGCTGTTCCGTGAAGGAGACAAAGTGATGCAGATAAAGAATAATTATCAACTGGAATGGGAAATCTGTACCAGGTTTGGTCTGACGGTAGATAAAGGAATGGGTGTTTTCAACGGTGACATGGGTGTGATCTCAGAAATCAATGAGTACAAAGAAACGGTAGAAGTAGAGTATGATGAAGGAAGAAAAGTGAAATATGGATTTGACATGGTGGATGAGCTGGAACTGGCATATGCGATCACAGTACATAAATCCCAGGGAAGTGAATATCCGGCAGTGATTCTTCCTCTTTTGCCGGGGCCTAAATTATTATATAACAGAAATCTTCTGTATACTGCTGTTACGAGAGCCAAGAAATGTCTTACAATTATAGGGAGTGATACAACATTTCAAGAAATGATCAGGAACAAAAGCGAACAGGAAAGATATACCAGTCTTGCAGAACGTATCGGAGAGTTCTGAAAAAGAGCGGGAAAAAAGTAAAGGCAGTGATTCTGAATCTGCTCTATCCCGGACGATGTATTTTTTGCGGAAAAGTCGGAGAGAGTATCTGCTGCCGTTGTGAAAAGAAAATGATATGGATCAGAGAACCACGTTGCATGCGTTGCGGGAAAATGCTGAAAGATGAAGTGGCAGAATATTGTGAGGACTGTGCAAAAAGGAAATCTTATATCACACAGGGAAGGAGCCTCTGGCTGCATCAGAAACCGGTATCGGATGCATTATACCGATTTAAGTATCATAATAAACGATGTTATGGATCAGTCTTTTCGGAAAAACTGGCGGAAAAATATGAAAAGAAACTGAAAGAGTGGAAGATTGGGCTGATCCTGCCGATTCCGCTTCACTGGAAAAGGAAAAGAAAAAGAGGCTATAATCAGGCGGAAATCCTGGCACGTGAACTGGGAAAGAGAACCGGGATTGCGGTGTGTACGGATCGGTTGCTGAGGATCAGGAATACCCGCCCACTGAAGCTGTTTGACAGAAAAGAGCGGATGGAAGTACTGCAGGGAGCATTTGCAGTGAGGAGCAGCAGCGATTTTCCTGAAAATATCCTGCTGATTGACGATATTTATACATCAGGAAGTACGATGGAACATGCTGCAGGAATATTAAAAAGAGCAGGTGTTCAAAATGTCTACTTTTTAACGGTAAGCATTGGACAAGAAAGATAGGTATATGATATACTAAAATATAAGATGCCAGGGTCAAAAGCCCCTGACTATGATACCTACGGATTGTTACGCACTACGTGCTCCCACAATCCTACCCAACATTCGCATATCGTGGTGCTTACGCCCCACTTTTATGCTCATATTGGGGCGGGTCACAAGGTCATTCTACCACTAGTGTGCGAGCACACGTGGTGTCAGACCTTTTGACCCTGGCATCAAATATAATTAAGAAAAGAACGGAATTATTTAAGAGAGGGCATGGACGCGGATATGTTGGATGAGAACAGGATACGTCTGATGACGAAACTTGCGATTTGCGAAAAAAAGGGGATAGAAAAGGATATACAGATCAGTGGATATTATAAAAAGGATTATGCGAGCCTGAAAAAATGGATTACGCTGATCGGGATCACAATCGGATATGGACTGGCAGCAGCATTATTTGCAGTATGTGCATCAGATACGTTATTAGAGGATCTTACGTTTATAAAGCTGGTATTGCTGGGTGTGATCGTGGTAGGAGTCTATCTTGCGTTACTGATTTTGTATGGAATCGGGGCTGGATCTTTTTATAAAAAGAAGCATCAGAAAGCAAAAGAGAATGTAAGAAGTTATTATAGAGGTTTGGTAAAACTGGAAAAGGTGAGCAAAAGGAGAAAAGCAGAGCATGAGTAGTATACTTGTATTAAGAGAACGGTTGAAGCAGATTTATGCTTCCTATTCTATTTATATCCAGAAGGCGGCACAGTTTCTGCTGGGACTGTTTGTGTTCTGGCAGATCAATTCCAATGTTGGATTTATGAAGAACGCCGCATCCATTTTCTGCACATTAGGGCTTGCAGTTGTCTGCACTTTTTTCCCTGTGATTATTATGGTACTTGCGGCTACGGCATTGATCCTGGTACATTTTTATACATTGTCATTGCCGATTGCAATCGTATCAGCCGTTATTTTCCTTCTGATGTATATTTTTTATTTCAGATTTACACCGGAAAAAGCGTGGCTGATCCTGGTGAGTGCATTGGCATGTGCGTTGAAGATTCCATTTATCATACCGGTTCTGTTTGGACTTCTTGGAACTCCGGTGTGGGTTGTACCTGCATCCTGTGGAGTGATATCTTATTATATGCTTCATTTTGTTAAGGGATCAGCTACGGCATTAAAAGAGACAGATGGGCTGACAAATGGTCTGATGAATTTTGCAAAGCAGGTGATTGCTGGAAAAGAGATGTGGCTGATGGTACTGGCTGTAGCAATCGGAGTACTGGTTGTGAATCTGATCCGCAGCCGTGCGGTGGATCATGCGTGGAAGATTGCATCTTTTGCAGGGGGAGCGGTATGCATAATCATTGCGACAGCGGGAAATATGGTATTAGAACTTCATATTTCTTATGGAACGATCATTCTGAGTTCGATTATCGGAATCCTTCTTGGATTTGTATTGGAACTGGTTTTCTTTTCGGTGGATTATTCAAGAACCGAGAGAGTACAGTTTGAGGATGACGAATACTATTATTATGTAAAGGCTGTTCCAAAGGTTGTTGTTGCAACCCCGGAGAAGACAGTAAAGCATATTACTGAGCATACGCAGGAAAAAGAAGATAAAGATGTGGGAGAGCAGGAGGAACAGGAAACGGAGTGGGAAGAAGTGAAACGAAGAACCGATGATCTCCTGCTTACGCAGAGCCTGAGCCGGGAATTAGGACTGGATAACGATCCAAATAAGAGACAGCCGTAATGAACCGGTAACCGGGAGAAAAGTAAGGCGGTGTAACTTTTATGTTAGCTGGAATTAGAACGTTTATAAGTAATTATACAAATGGAATGTATTTTCCACATATACAGATTATTGATATCATTGAAATTCTGATCATTACAGTGATCGTGTATGAGATCATGCTGTGGATCAAGAATACAAAAGCATGGATGCTGTTACGCGGCATCCTTATGCTTGGTGCGTTTATTCTTGTAGCGTGGATCTTTCAGATGAATACGATCCTGTACCTGGCAAAGGCATCGATCAATGTTCTGGCAGTTGCGGCGGTTGTTGTATTTCAGCCGGAACTGAGAAGGGCTTTGGAGAAACTTGGCGAAAAGAATCTGTTCAGTAATATTAATCCCTTTGATAAGAACAGGGAAAATGAACGGTTCTCAGATGAGACGATGGAAGGAATCGTACGTGCGTGTTATGAGATGGGAAGTGTCTGTACGGGTGCTTTGATCGTCGTAGAGCAGGCAATCCAGTTGACGGAATATGAAATGACGGGAATTGAGCTTGACTGTAAAGTGTCTTCCCAGGTGCTGATCAATATATTTGAACATAATACGCCACTGCATGACGGAGCCGTGATCATCAGAGGAAACCGTATTACTTCGGCAACCTGTTATCTGCCGTTGTCTGATAATATGACAATCAGTA
This sequence comes from [Ruminococcus] lactaris ATCC 29176, assembly GCF_025152405.1. Taxonomy (NCBI): domain Bacteria; kingdom Bacillati; phylum Bacillota; class Clostridia; order Lachnospirales; family Lachnospiraceae; genus Mediterraneibacter; species [Ruminococcus] lactaris. Next base: position 1,651,738 of record NZ_CP102292.1, on the reverse strand, counting down.
AGGATCTTGGAACGAGACATCGTGCAGCTCTGGGTATGAGTGAGGTATGTGATGCACTGGTGATCGTAGTATCGGAAGAGACGGGACTGGTTTCAGTTGCAAGCGGCGGCAGATTATCCAGGGGAATCAATGCAGAGGAACTCAGAAAAGAACTGAGCCAGATTCAATATAGAAATTCCGATCCTAAAAAGAAGAAATTCACTATAAGGAAAGGATGGCACAGATGATCAAGAAGTATAAACTGACAACAAACCTTTCATTAAAAATAGTTGCATTTGTATTTGCTGCATTTCTCTGGCTGATTGTGGCGAATGTGGATAATCCGGTTGTACCCAATACGTATGCAAATATTCCGGTAACGATTGTGAATGAGGATGTGATCACGCAGGGCGGAGAAGTTTATTCGGTATTGGATGAGCAGAATGTCAATGTAGTAGTTTATGCGAAACGTTCTGTTATTCAGCAGATTTCATCAGATGAGATTGTGGCAACAGCGGATATTAAAGAAATGGATGCCCATACAGGACTGATTCCGATCAAGATCACGATTCCATCACACAGTGGGGAATATCAGTCAGCAGAAGCGTCTCCGAGAAATATCCAGATCAAGACAGAAAAGACCGGAAAAGCCGTATTTACGCTATCAGTCAGTGCGACAGGAGTTCCGAGAGATGGATATATGACCGGTGAAATGAAGGTGAATCCGGAAAAGATTACGATTACCGGTGCAGAATCCAAGATCAGTCAGATTAAAAAGGCAGAAGCAAAGATCAATGTGGACGGACTTTCAAAAGATACGGAAGTAGAGGCAGAACTGGTGCTTTATGATGCGGCAGAGAACGTCATCAGTCAGAGCCAGTTGAGTAATAACCTTGGAAGTGAGGGAATTACCGTGGATGTGGAAGTTCTTCAGAAAAAGAGCGTTCCGGTACAGTTCAGTGTGTCAGGAGAGCCGGCAGAGGGATATCGTTATACGGGATGCACCAGTGAACCTGCCAGTGTCCAGATCTGTGGAAAAAGTACGGCTCTTGCGAATGTAACGGAGATCACAGTTCCGGGTTCGGAAATGAACATACAGGGAGCTACTGAGAAAGTGGAGAAGACGATTGATATCAGCAAGTATCTTCCGGAAGGAGTTTCACTGGTAGACGATGCAGCTAAGAATGTGACGGCAACGGCAACCATCGAGGAAGATGGAACCCGGACAGTTGATTTTATGGTAGCTTCGATCAAAATCCGGAATCTGTCAGATTCCCTTCAGGTTTCTTATGAGCCGGATGCAGAAGTGATCCTCACGTTCAGAGGAAGTCCGAAACTGCTGGAGGCATTGGATGTGAGCAATGCGGTTTCAGTTAATCTGCAGAATTTTACAAAGCCGGGAACGTATGATGTTCCGGTTGATGTAGATCTGCCGACAGGAGTGAGCCTGAGCGAGAAAGCAGTAGTGAAACTGACGCTGACAGAGAAGGAAGAACAGGACAGTTCAGAAAGTCAGGATTTATTTAAGGAACAATAAGGGAAAGTTAAAAAAGTCATAAGAAAAGTCAGATAGAATAGGAGAATCAGGATGGTAAGCGGCAAAGTTGTAATTAAAAATCCGACGGGTCTGCATTTAAGACCGGCGGGACTTTTCTGCAAGACAGCAATGCAGTACAAGAGTAAGATAACGGTTCACAAAGAACTCCGCCATGAGGAGATCACCGCAAATGCAAAAAGCGTATTAAGCGTGCTTGGTGCATGCGTTAAAAGCGGAGATGAGATCGAGATCATCTGCGAAGGTGAAGATGAGGCAGAGGCACTGAAAGCAATGCTTCAACTGGTTATGGATGGTTTGGGAGAGTGAGAAAAGAAAGAGAGGATACAAGGAGATGAGTCAGGCAACTCTGGTAATCATGGCTGCGGGAATGGGAAGCAGGTTTGGCGGAGGTATCAAGCAGCTTGCACCGGTAGGCCCTAATGGTGAGATCATTATGGATTATTCGATTTACGATGCGATGGAAGCCGGATTTGATAAAGTGGTATTTGTCATCCGTAAAGATCTTGAGGAAGAATTTAAAAAAGTGATCGGCAACCGGATCGAGAAGCAGGTGGAAGTGACATATGCATATCAGGAATTAAAAGATATTCCTGAACAATATCAGGACAAGTTTGCTGAGAGAAAGAAACCATGGGGAACAGGACAGGCAATTCTTTGCTGCAAAGAGGTGGTTGATTCTCCGTTTCTGGTGATCAATGCAGATGATTATTATGGAAAAGAGGCATACAGAGAAGCTTTTGAATATTTGACAAAGAAAAGCCCGACTGATATAATGCAGATTTGTATGGTTAGTTTTGTTTTGAAGAATACATTGAGTGACAACGGGACAGTGACAAGAGGAATATGCAGGGTCAGTGAAAACGGAATGCTTACAGATATCAGAGAGACGCATGATATCGCCAGAACCGAACAGGGAGCAGGTGTGCTGACGGATGGAAGAATTGTGAAAGAACTTGATGCAGATGCAACTGTTTCCATGAATATGTGGGGGATGACTTCGGAGTTCTTTGAAGTTCTGAAGAGCAGGTTTGACAGTTTCCTCAATAAGACTGAAGCGGAGGATCTGAAAGCAGAGTATCTGTTGCCAACCCTGATCGGTGAGCTGCTGAGTGAACATCAACTGGAAGTCAGGGTATTAAAGTCTCATGACCAGTGGTTTGGTGTGACTTATCAGGAAGATAAAGCAACGGTAACAGAAGCAATTCAGAGATTGATTTCCAGGGGAATTTATCCATCCCGGTTGTTTAAATAGGAATAGGTGAAGGAATTCTAAGATGGAGAGACAACGAAAGACAGCGAAAAATACATCGCATAACAGAAGAGGCAGAGTGAAAGAGTCAAAAAGATCAAAGAGAAACCGGTTTGGAACGGTATGTATTGTGATTCAGACGATTGCAAGTATTGCTTTGATGATTGTACTGAATCTTTTGGGAATGATTCCGTTAAAATATCTCATTCTTGTAGCGGTATTACTTTTTTTCTTCTGGTGTATTACTTTAAATTCCCAGGTTGCGAGAAGAAAGAAAGGTACGTTTGGGAAAGTTTTTAGTTTATTATTAACGTTCTGCTTATTTATAGGATCTTATTATGTGGCAGAAGCCAATGATATGATCAGCAGGATCACCGGCGGAAATTATAAAGTTGATAAGATGATCGTTGCTGTAAGGGCAGATGATCCGGCAGAGACACTGGAAGATGCGGCTGATTATACGTTTGGTGTTCAGTTTAGCAAGGGATCTGACAATATGCAGGCAGCAGTATCTGATATTCAGAAGCAGATTGGTTCGGAGATACAGACAACAGAGTGTGATTCAGTACAGACTCAGGCACAGCAGCTTCTGGATGAGGAAGTGGATGCTATTATTTATAATGGAGCATACACCAGCCTGATGGAAGAAAATGTGACGGATTTCAGTAAGAAGATAAAGATCCTGTATACATTTGATATCCGTGTACAGCTTGATTTTGGAAATTCGGGTGCTACAGATGACAGTATTACCAAGGAACCATTTACCATTTATATCAGTGGAATTGATACCTATGGTGAAGTGAGTGAGACGAGCCGGAGTGATGTGAATCTGATCGCAGTTGTAAATCCAAAGACCTATCAGATTCTGCTTGTAACGACTCCGAGAGATTATTATGTTCCGATTCCTGGAGTTTCCGGTGGACAGAAAGATAAATTGACACATGCCGGAATTTACGGTATAGATGCCTCTATGCGTACCTTGGGTGAGTTATATGAGACAGATATTAACTATTATGCAAGACTGAACTTCACGTCCCTGATTGATATTGTAGATACGTTGGGTGGAGTTGATGTATATTCAGAACTTGCATTCCAGACGGGAACAGAGTCCGGTTGTATTGTGGATGTTCAGGAGGGGTGGAATCATCTGAATGGCGAACAGGCACTGGCATTCTCAAGAGAACGTCATGCACTTGCAGATGGAGATAATCAGAGAGGAAAGAACCAGCAGGCAGTTCTGACCGCGATGCTCAGAAAGTGTCTTTCCCCGACCATGCTTCTGAAAGCCGGTACGATCATGAATCAGGTAAGCAGTGAAGTGGAGACTAATTTATCCCAAGCACAGATTAATTCACTGATCAAGTATCAACTGAATAAGAATGCGACATGGACGATCCAGTCAGTTGCCGCTACGGGAACAAATGATAAAGGATATTGTTATTCCAGTGGAGATATACCGTTATTTATCATGGATCCGGATGAAGATGTTGTTCAGGAGATTATAGATCTGGCAAATGTTGTTGAAGAGGGTGGCACATTGAAAGACGGAGAATCCTTGAATTAGCAGGATTGAATAAAAAATCAGAGAGAGCTGTGAAAAAATGAAACTTTTCTCATTTTTTCATGGCGCTCTTCTTGTTATATCTGTGAACTTTCCAAAAACAAACTTTCCAAAAAAATAGTGCAAATGTTCAAAAATATGTTATAATGGCGGATAGTGTGTGAAAATTAAGTAAAAATTAAGAAAAACTAAAGAAAAGAGAACGGGAATGCAAAATAATAGTTCAAAAAGAAGGGAAAAAAGGCGGAAAAGAAAAATGGGAGAAAAGCAGCCGTCAAAATGGAAAGAGATTCTATTGAAGATTTTATACTGGGTGGGTGAAATACTGACTGTTTTTATAGCCGGACTTAGTGTACTCCTGGCATTAAGTGTAAGATGGATGTTTGCAACATGGACGAATTTGTCGATGGATGAACTGGTGTATCATCTGACAGCACCTTTAGACGGTACAAATACGGATATGATATGGGATTATGTCCGTGTCTGTGCTGTCCCGACAATTCTGGTGATTTTCTTCCTTATTTTGATCCTGATAGCATGGAGAAAAAAAGAAAAAGTACATCTGTTCAGAGGAATCATCAACCTGGTCGCACTGGTCGGGATTATTGTGATGTTGGGATATACCTGGACAGAACTGGGAGTCGGAGATTATCTGAAAGATCAGAATACAGAATCAAAGTTTATTGAGGATGAGTATGTAGATCCTACGGATGTTGAAGTGGTTTTCCCGGAACAGAAAAGAAATCTGATCTATATTTTCCTGGAATCAATGGAAACGACATATTCTGATGTTGATGATGGAGGAGCATTTGATGAGAATGTGATTCCTGAGCTTACAGAAATCGCACAGACCAATGAGGACTTCTCAGGAGCAGATCCAAAACTGAACGGAGGATATTCTCTGGCAGGAACTACATGGACAATGGGAGCGATGTTCGCACAGACATCAGGACTGCCGCTGAATATTTCTATTTCTGCAAATGATATGGACACGCAGGATAGCTTTTTCCCGGGAGTCACGACACTGGGAGATATTCTTTCAGATGCAGGATATACACAGACGCTGCTGATCGGGTCTGAAGCACAGTTTGGTGGCAGAAAGCTGTATTTCCAGGAACATGGAAATTATGAGATGGAAGATTACAGCTATGCAATAGAAAATGGTCTGATCCCGTCAGATTATAAAGTGTGGTGGGGATATGAAGACCAGAAATTATTTGAGTTCGCAAAAGAAAAGCTTTTGCAGCTTTCCCAGGGCGATGAGCCATTCAATCTGACTATGCTGACAGTCGATACTCATTTTGAAGATGGATATGTATGTGAGCAGTGTCCGACAGAATATGATACGCAGTATTCTAATGTTATGGCATGTTCCAGCCGTCAGGTAGGAGAATTTCTGAAATGGATTCAGCAGCAGGATTTTTATGAAAATACAACCATTGTGATCAGCGGAGATCATCCGACGATGGACAGTGATTATTGTGCGGAGATCGATCAGGAAGGAAATTATGACAGAAGGGTTTTTACGGCTTATATCAATGCAGCAGCCTATGCACAGGATCAGCAGGAAAGAACCTATTCAACCTTCGACAATTTCCCGACAACGCTGGCAGCACTGGGCGTACAGATTGATGGAGACCGGCTGGGACTTGGAACGAATCTTTTCTCGGGAACGAAGACGTTACTGGAAGAATTTGGCAATAGTAAAGTGAATGCCGAGTTGAAGAAAAAGTCTGAGTTTATTGAAAAATTATCCGCTATGGATAAGACGAATGATGCACTTCTGATCCGTGAAGGAAAAATGAATGGAGCGGATGCGGATATTGATATGACGCATGTTGCAGAGGGATATATTCCGGTAGCGGTCACAAATGTGTCTGATTCCATCGTTAATAACCTGCAGGGACTGGTTCTGACCGTATGGACGGAAGACGGACAGGCAGATGTGACATGGTATGAACTGAATCCGGATGAAGAAGGAAATTATGCAGGCGTTATAGATCTGAGCCGGTTTAATTATAAGCCAGGAACTTATTATGTAAATGTGCGGGCAGTAGAACAGTCCAAGCGAGAATATGATATTAATTGTATGGAGATCAATGTTCCCTGATCTTTCATAAAATTTTTCTAAAAGAGAGCGTGTTATGCTCTCTTTTATGTTATAGTAAGAAAAAAGACGGATGAACGGGCAGCAGTCAGAGGCGGTACTTTTTTTGAAAAAGTCAGAAAATGGATGGGGGATTACCGAAATCAGAGTGTGATGGAATAAGAAGCACCGGTTAGACAAATAAAGCAAGTTAGTATATAATAAAAAAGTTACAGTAAAAATTGCTTTTGAAAAGTATCAGTAAAGAAGAAAAGCGTGAAAGGCAGGAAGAAAAGTTATGGAAGCAAAGCAGATGCAACTACAGAATTTCTTCATTTTTTTGATGGACTGTATCTGTATCGTCCTTAGTTACATACTGGCAAGTTACCTGAGATTTGGAAATCTCTGGGGTGGATATACGAAAGGAATCGTACTGTTGCGTATGGGCATTCTGCTGATGTCCATTACTCTGGTTTATTTCATTTTTAATCCAAACCGTAACTTTTTCAGCAGAACGAAGAAGCAGGAGCTGATCGCTGTATTCAGAAATATACTGATCATGGGTGCTGCGATCAGTATGGCAGCCTTTTTGATGCAGGATGCACAGAAGTATTCCAGATTGGTATACGGATATTTTTGTGGGATCGATTTTGTTGTGATGTATGTAAGTCATTTATTGTATAAAAAATATATGAATGATATTTACAGTAAGGGGATTGGTGGAAGAAAGGTTCTGATCCTCACATCAGCAGACCGGGCGGAAGGAATCTGTCAGAATATTCAGGTAAATAATTCGTGGAATATCAAGATCGTCGGGATCGTGTTGGCAGATGAGCAGGAAAAGAAGGAAATTGCAGGTATTCCGGTCGTATGTGAATACAGCAATATGATGGAATATATCCGCCGGAATATGGTGGATGAAGTATTTGTACACCTGTCCTCTCAGACGAATCTTCCGATCAATAAGATTATCAAAGAACTGGAAGTAATGGGAGTTACCGTGGATCTGAACATCAATGTGTTTGAAATGGAAATCCCGGTTCAAAGAGAGATCGAGCGGATCGGAAATTATTATACCGTTTCGTTCAGTCCGAAGATCCATTCGTTTAAGCAGATCTTTTTTAAGCGGGTGATGGATATTGTCGGAGCGATCGTGGGACTCCTGATCACGGGGATCGTAACGGTGTTTCTTGCACCGGCACTGCTGATTGAATCACCCGGACCATTATTCTTCTCACAGGTGCGTGTTGGAAAGAATGGAAGAAGATTTAAAATATACAAATTCCGTTCCATGTATATGGATGCGGAAGAGCGGAAGAAAGAGCTGATGTCTCAGAATGAGATGGAGGGTCTGATGTTTAAAATGGAGAATGATCCGCGGGTGACAAAAGTTGGAAAATTCATCCGGAAGACAAGCATTGATGAACTCCCGCAGTTCTGGAATATCCTGAAAGGAGAGATGAGCCTGGTGGGAACAAGACCGCCTACGGAAGATGAATTTCTGCAATATGAAGGATATCACCGGAGAAGACTGAACATGACACCGGGACTGACCGGATTATGGCAGGTGAGCGGCAGAAGTGATACAAAGAATTTTGAAGAGATTGTCGCAATGGATGTAGAATATATCGATAACTGGTCACTGAAGGAAGATATCAAAATCTTATTCAAGACGGTCGGGGTCGTGCTGAAAGGAAAGGGTGCAAGTTAGTGATGGAATGTAAAAAAATCGGACTCGTAGGCTCAAGTGGAGGACATCTGACCCACTTATATATGCTGAAACCATTCTGGCAGAAAAAAGACCGTTTCTGGGTTACGTTTGATAAAGAAGATGCAAGAAGTCTTCTGGAGGGAGAAAGAGTGTACCCTTGCTATTATCCGACCAACCGGAATCTTAAAAATCTTCTGAAAAATACAGTGGTTGCATGGAAGGTACTCAGAAAGGAGAAGCCGGATCTGCTGATCTCTTCAGGAGCGGCGGTTGCAGTTCCTTTCTTTTATCTGGCAAAGCTGATGGGAAAGAAGCTGATCTATGTGGAAGTTTATGACCGGATTGATAAGCCGACTCTGACGGGAAGACTGGTTTATCCGATTGTAGACTGTTTTATTGTGCAGTGGGAAGAGCAGAAGCAGGTATATAAAAAGGCAGTAAATCTTGGAAGTATCTTTTAAGGTCGGAAGGAAGCAGAATATGATATTTGTTACAGTAGGAACTCATGAACAGCAGTTTGACCGGCTGGTCAGGTGTGTGGACAGACTGAAAGCGGAGGGAAAGATCACGGAAGAGGTCATGATACAGACCGGTTTTTCCTCCTATGAACCAAAGGCATGCAGGTGGAGTAAGTTATGTTCTTATCAGGAAATGAATGAATATATGGATCAGGCAAGGATCGTGATCACGCATGGCGGACCAAGCAGTATCATGATGGCTCTTCAGCGGGGAAAGATTCCGATTGTTGTTCCGAGACAGAAGCAGTATGAAGAGCATGTCAATGACCATCAGGTGGAATTTTCCAGATTTATCGAGGAAAAGCAGAAAAATATTATTGTTGTAGAAGAAATTGATACATTGGAAAAAGTGATTACTTCTTATGAAAAGACGGCTGCTGCCCTCGGTCAGAAGCAGAGCAGTAATAATCAGCGGTTTAACGAGAAATTTGAAGCAATCGTAGATAAACTATTTGAGGGAAAAAGAAGATGAAAAAAGCAGGAATCCTTTCCATGCAGAGAATCTATAATTATGGTTCGTTCCTGCAGGCATATGCATTGAAAAAGATGATGGAAGAGTGTGGTGCAGAAGTAGAATTTGTTGACTATCATCCTGGAGAATGTATCCTTCCGTCAAAAGAAACCACCGGAATGAAAAGGAAAATACAAAAAGGTCTGGAAATTCTTCGGATGAAAGGCAGATTGAGAGATAAGATCCAGTTTGTGAAATATAAAAAGAATTATGCCAGAAAGAATTATCCTGTATTGGGACTGAAAGAGACATATAATTATGCTCCGAAGCTGGATCTGCTGGTGATCGGAAGTGATGAGGTTTTTAACTGCATCCAGGATAATTCCAATGTCGGATTTGCACCGGAACTTTTCGGAGCAGGGCATCAGGCTAACCGGTTGATCAGCTATGCAGCTTCTTTTGGAAATACAACACTGGAAAGTCTGAAAAAGTATCAGGTGGCGGATCAGGTAGCACAATGGCTGCGGGCATTTGATGCACTATCGGTGAGAGATGAAAATTCCAGAAAGATCGTACAGGAACTGATCGGAAAAGATCCGGTCTGTCATTTAGATCCTGTGCTGGCTTATGATTATCCGGCAAAGCTGCCGGAGACAAAAGCAAAGATTCCTCATGATCCTTATATGATCCTTTATGGGTATTCAGGCAGGTTTAATAAAGAAGAGGCAGGAGAGATCCGTAAATATGCAAAAAGAAAAGGGTTGAAGATCTTGTGCATCGGAGGAATCCAGCGTTGTGGGGATAAATTTATTGATTGTTCTCCTTTTGAGATCTTTGAATATTTTAAGCATGCGGAATCGGTTGTGACGGATACATTTCACGGGACGATTTTTTCCGTAGTCACGCAGAAAAAATTTGCAACTTTTGTGAGAAAGAACGGGTATGGAAATTCTGAAAAGCTGACGGATCTTTTAAAAAGACTGGGGCTGGAGCGGCAGATCGTGACGGATACAAAGAAGCTTGGAAAAATCCTGAATCTGACGGTCGCATATGAGCCGGTTATGGAAAAGATAAAAAGGGAAAGGCAGCGGACATATTCATATTTAAAGGAAATGACAGGACATGGTGCAGAAGAGTAATCGCGAAAATATCATGATAACAGGCGGGGAATGTGTGGGATGCAGAAGCTGTGAGCAGGTCTGCCCGACCGGGTGCATTGTATTTAAGCCGGATGAGGAAGGATTTTTGTATCCGAAAGTGGAAGAAGAACAGTGCATCCGTTGTGGAAAATGTCTCAGGCATTGCCCGGTTCTTTTCAGAAGAGAAGAAGAGAGGCAGCCTGAAATGTATGGCGTGCGGAATAAAAATGCAGAGCATTGCAGCCGTTCGGCGTCTGCGGGGGTGGCAGATATGGCTGCACGTGAAATGATCGCGGCAGAAGGCAGTGTCTTTGGCTGTGCTTATACAGATGAATGGAAAGCAGAACATAGAGAGATTAAAGCGGAGAAAGATCTGTGGAAGATCCAGTCTTCCAAATATGTACAGTCTGATATCGGACGATGCTATGAGACTGCAAAAGCAAGGCTGAAAGAGGGGAAAAAGGTGCTGTTTACAGGAACTCCCTGTCAGATCGCAGGTCTTTATGCCTTTCTTGGTGCAGAAAAGGAGAATGCAAATCTGATTACCATCGATCTGATCTGCCATGGAGTACCGTCTCCGTTGCTGTGGAAAAAATATCTTGATTATCGGGAGCAGAAAATGGGAGGCAGGGTGACCGAGTGTAACTTCCGTTATAAAGGGAAAAAAGGCTGGGGAACGAATCTACGGATCCGGACAGAAAGGAAAGATTCTGTCCGGCCGCTGAGTTTAGACCGGTATGGAATCCATTTCCTGAATGGGGACTGCTACAGGGAAAGCTGCTATCAGTGCCGGTATGCCGATACGAACCGCGTAGGAGATCTTACCTGCGGGGATTTCTGGGGAGTGGAGAAAGTGAGGACGCAGTTTATGGATACCAAAGGAGTCTCAGTGGTTTTGGTCAACAGTGAAAAAGGAAAAGCCTTTTTTGAAAAAATAAAAGAGCAGGCGATCATACTGGAAGTGAAGCCGGAAGAGATCCTTCCATTTCAGGGAAATCTGGTTCATCCGACCAGAAGACCAAAGCTGCGGGATACCTTTTATCAGGGAATCAATGAAAATGGGTATATAGAAAAATTAAAGACAGGGCTGCAGTTATCAGAAAGGATTAAGGCTCTGCTGCCCCAAAAAGTGACGATATTTTTGAAAGGGAAATTAAAATAATGAAGATCCTGATCATTCATACAATGGCAATCGATTATAACGGTGTAACAGATTGTATTGTTCAGTATTTAAAGCATATGAATCGTGAAGGAATGGAAGCTACGATCCTTTCCACGGTAACAGTACATCCTGATTTTGAAAAATTATTTCAGGAGCTTGGATGCAGGCTGGAACGGATAGAAATAAGAAAAGAGCATCCGCTCAGATATATGTTCAGACTGGCGAAACTGGTCAGAAGGGAAAAGTTTGATCTTGTGCATGCCCATGGGAACAGTGCAACAATGTTTTTTGATATGGCAGGTGCAAAGCTGGGGGGCTGCAGGATCAGGATCGCACATGGACATAGTACCAGTTGTGGAAATCAGAAACTGGACAGACTTCTGAGACCCTTCTTTTATCATTCGTATACGCAGGCGGCTGCCTGTGGGAAAAAGGTGGGAGAATGGTTGTATGCTGGAAGAAAATTCCGGATTCTTCCAAATGGAAGAGAACTGGAGGCATATAGGTTCAGGAAAGATATAAGAAGAAAGATAAGAGAGACTTATCAGTTGGGAGAGACATTTACGATTGGTCATGTGGGAAGATTCAATGGACCGAAGAATCAGAAATTTGCCCTGGAAGTTTTTGCAGAGCTGCTGAAGGAAGAACCGGAAAGTCATCTTGTATTTATGGGAGACGGTGCTTTACTGGAAGAAGTGAAAGCACGGGCAGTCAGACTGGGAGTAGCGGAGAATGTGACGTTTACAGGAAGTGTGAAGAATATTCCTGAAATGCTCTCAGCTATGGATGCAATGATCTTTCCAAGCATGTATGAGGGAATGCCGCTGGTTGTGCTGGAATGGCAGGCAGCAGGACTGCCGTGTATTGTGTCCGATACGATCACGGATGAGTGTGATGTAACAGAACTGGTGTGCAGAGTATCTTTGAAAGCTGACAGAAAAGTGTGGGTTGAAAAGTTAAAAGAGATCCGTCAGAAAAGTGATGAGCGTAATTGCACTTTGTGGCAGCAGAAGCTTAAGTCAGCAGGATTTGATATCTGGGAAGATGCAGAAAAGCTGAGAGAATGGTATCAGGAGCTGAATAAAAAGTTGAGAGAATAATCGGGAACTGAAAAAAGCTGAGAGAAAGGGATCTGAATCTATGATAAGTGTGATCATGCCGGTTTATAATGTGGAAGATTATGTCGCAGAGGCAATCGAAAGCGTGAGGCAGCAAAGTTACGGAGAATGGGAACTGCTGCTGATTGATGACGGATCAACGGACGAAAGTTCAAAGATCTGTAAAGCATATGCTGAGAAAGAAGAAAAAATCCGCTATATCAGAAAAGAAAATGGAGGAGTATCCTCAGCGAGAAACCGGGGGCTGCAGGAAACGGCAGGAGAATGGATCTATTTCATGGATGCGGATGACTGGCTGGATCCGGAGTGTTTTAAGACCATTATGGAGTACCGGGAACTGGAAAGTGTGGATATTGTCAGTTGGAATTATTATCTGAAAGAGGAAGGATGCAGTACGAAAGCATCAGCAATCAGACCGGAGCGATTTGTTGAAACTGTGGATGAAGCGTTGATCCGTGAAATTTTATTTTATGGGTATGCAGAGAAGCGGGAAAGAAAGCACGGTTCAATGAGGACGTTGTGGACGCGGATGTTCCGTACTTTTGTGATAAAGGGATTGAGATTCTGTGAAGATGTTAAAATTGGTGAAGATGCTCTTTTCTGTGCAATGGCATATCAGAGAGCAGAAAAAGCCGCATTTCTGAATGAATATCTGTATAATTACCGGAAAGTGAGTTCTTCGGCAGACCGAAGATTCCGCCCGGATATAGAAGAGACATTTGAAAATCTGCTGAAGCACACTTATGAGTTCCTTGAGCAGGATACGTCCCTTTCCGGGAAAGACACCTGTTATACCGGACTTGTGTATGACTGTATGGCACGTGCTTTGGAAAAAAAGTTTGTCCATCGGGAAAATCCGGCAGGGTACCGAGAACGGATTTTACAGATCAGAAGATTTGCAGATAATCCCTGGGTAAGAGCAGGAATTACGCAGAAATTTGACAGAAGTATATTCAAAAAAAAACAGCAGGCAGTTCTTTTCTGTATGAAATTCAGATTGTATCAGGGATTGTATCTGCTGCAGAAAATGAAAGAACAAAAGAAAAATTAAAAGGAGCAGGTAGAAAATGCAGGATTTGATCAGTGTTATTGTCCCGGTATATAAAGTAGAAAAATACTTAAAGCGTTGTGTGGATTCGATCCTTGCACAGACCTATCCCTGTCTGGAAGTGATCCTGGTAGATGATGGTTCACCGGATGGATGTCCGGCAATCTGTGATGAATATGCCAGAGAGGACAGGAGAGTCCGGGTGATTCATAAAGAAAATGGAGGACTTTCGGATGCCAGAAATGCGGGAATTGATGCTGCAAAAGGAAAATTTCTCGGATTTGTTGATTCAGATGACTATGTGCATCCACGATTTTATGAATTGCTGCTTCAGGCTCTGAAAGAAGAAGGAGCGGATATTGCAGGATGCGATGTGAAGAAAGTCTGTAAGACAGAAAAGATCGAAGAGAAAGAACAGCAGCCAATTCAGAGAACAGTTTACAGCGGAAGAGAGGCAACGGCAAATCTGTATGATGCACAAATGTATCTGAAAAGTGTGGTTGCATGGAATAAACTGTATAAAAAAGAATTATTTGAAGAGATACGGTTTCCCAAAGGAAAGCTTCATGAAGATGAATTTACTTCTTATAAACTTCTGTATCAGAGTGAGTCTGTCGTATATATAAACCGGGCCTATTATTTTTATTTCCAGCGTGAGGATGGAATTATGGGAAAGGAACAGCGAAAGATCAGTCCGGCTGTACTGGAAGCATATGAGGAAATGGAACGTTTCTTTTCTGAAAAAGGAGAGAAAGATCTTCTTCAGATGATGATGTACCGGTATCTCAGCATGGTCCGCCGCTATGCTTCAGATGCGGTGAAAAGCGGAGATGAAGAAGAAATCAGGCTGGGAAGATATTATGATAAAAAATTCCGAAAAGATTATAGAAAATATATATGGAAAATAAAGAAACCTAAACGGAAATTCCGCCTGTGGATGTACTATCATTTCAAAATATGTGTCTGATCATGGGAAAACTGGAAAAAACTTCCAGGTATTATTAAGGATCAGGCCAGATTGCATTAAAAGAGGATATATGGTATTATAAAGATTAATGAAGTTTTGTTACAATGTATGATTATAGGAAAAATGAGGCATAAAGAATGAAATACAAAAAGATTACCTGCTTATTAGTAATGGTATGTCTGGCGGCAACATTGAATGGTTTTCCGGTCATTGCAATGGAAAATGATACTGCAATCCAAGGTGAATTAACGGATACTATAAGCTATGATGGCGTGAATGAGAAGCCAGAAGAAGCTTCAACAGATACAGAGGAGAGTTCCCCGAAAGCGGGGACACAAGAGATAGAAGAACCTGCAGATCAGGAAGAAATTCTGGAAGAGACAGCAGGATCGCAGGAGAATCTGAGAGAGAACAGCTGGCGGTATCAGAATGGTGAGCTGATCAGTAATTCCGTGTCAGCTTACAGTAATGAAAGAGCAGCTGCGAATGCGTGGTCAAAAGTGAACGGCAATTTTATCAGTTCTTCAGGTGAAATCATTCCGAATGCGATTGCAAAAGGAATTGACATCAGTTATCACAATGGAACGATCAATTGGGATAAAGTAAAAAATTCGGATGTAGATTTTGTGATCATCCGTTGTGGATATGGGGATAATTATACCAGTCAGGATGATAAGAAGTGGCTGGAGAATGTACAGGCATGTGAGAGCAGAGGCATTCCGTACGGTGTCTATATTTATTCCTATGCCGAGAATGTTGCACAGGCACAAAGTGAGGCAGACCATGTACTGCGTCTGATCAGAGGACATAAATTAAGTTATCCGGTTTTTTATGATCTGGAAGATGAACCGACAACCGGAAGGCATACGAATCAGGAAATACTGAATATGACCAGGACGTTCTGCACGGCAATTCAAAATGCCGGATATAATGTGGGGGTGTATGCGAACAAGTACTGGTTTACATCAAAGCTGACAGATTCTTATTATGATACCCTGCCAAAATGGGTAGCCCAGTACAACAGTAAGTGTACTTATGCAAAAGAATATATGATGTGGCAGTGTGCGGATAATGGAAGAGTGAATGGGATTGGCACAAATGTGGATATCAATTTCCTGATGAAAAGTTCCTGGAACAATAGCGGAAATAACAGCGGAAATAACAGCGGAAATAATAGCGGAAATAATAGCAGCGACAGTAAACTGAATGGCTGGCAGATGGAAGGAGGAAAAAGGTATTATTATCAGAATGGTTTCAAAGTCTGCAATCTGGGGATAAAGATCGATGGCTACTGGTATTATTTTGATGCCAGTGGAGTAATGAAGCAGAATTATTGGAGACAGAAGGATGGTCAGTTGTATTATTATGATGCAGACGGACATATGTATCAGAATGCCGGAGCACAGATCGATGGCTATTGGTATTATTTTGATGCCAATGGAGTCATGAAAAGAAATTCCTGGAGAGAGAAGGATGGCTTACAGTACTATTATGATGCAGACGGTCACTTAAGCATGAATATAGGATTGCTGCTCCATGGCTACTGGCATTATTTTGATGCCAGTGGAGTAATGAAGCAGAATTATTGGAGAGAGAAAGATGGTCAGTTGTATTATTATGATGCAGACGGACATATGTATCAAAATGCCGGAGCACAGATCGATGGCTATTGGTACTATTTTGATGCCAATGGAGTCATGAAAAGAAATTTCTGGAGAGAGAAGGATGGCTTACAGTACTATTATGATGCAGACGGTCACTTAAGCATGAATATAGGATTGCTGCTCCATGGTTACTGGCATTATTTTGATCAGAATGGAGTTATGAAGATAAATTACTGGCGTCAGAAAAATGGACAGCGGTATTATTATGATGCAGATGGACATATGTATCAGAATCAGGGCGTTGAGATTGGCGGTTACTGGTATTATTTTGACAACGATGGCATAATGAAGGCAAATTTCTGGAGAAAGAAAGATGGAGACAGATACTATTATGATGCTAATGGTCATCTGGTAACGAACAGGACGATGGTGATCAATGGTGTTACTTATAGATTTTCCAGTAGCGGAAAGGTAATCTGACTATGAAAATAGGAATTGTGACAGTAGAAAAATCAGCGAATGTAGGGTCTTTTCTGCAGGCGTATGCCCTGCAAAAGGTACTGGAAGCATGGGGGCATGAGGTGTATTTCGTATCAGCAGGGCAGGAAAGCTTTTTTAAAAGAGAATATTGCTGGTTTATACCTAAGAGAGGAAATTTGAAATATCCAGTCAAATTCATCAAAAGAAATCTGGACGGATTAAAAAAATATAAGCTCTTTGCTCAGGATCATAAAAAATTAAAGACCTGGGATAAAAAAGAAAAATTAGATCTTTTTATTTTGGGCAGTGACGAAATCTGGAATGTTCAAAGAAAAATTTTTCAGAATCCGATTTATTATGGAAAAGATCTTTCTCCGGTCATTTCCTATGCGGTCAGTGTCGGAGACTCAGAAGGAAAGGATTTTCTTCCTTTTCATGAGGTGACAGAGTGCATCAGAAAAATAGAATTTCTGTCAGTGAGGGATGAAAAAAGCTGTGAAGCAGTGAAAAGAATAACCGGAAAATACCCGGAAAAAGTATGTGATCCTACATTTTTACTGGACACAGAGGCATATACAGAGCCTTATGAGGACATTTATCTGAAAGAGAACCGTTATATACTGGTCTACTTTTATAATGGTTCCATTTCTGTGGAAATAAAGAAAAAGATTCGTGAGTATGCTCATGCGAAAGGACTGAAAGTAGTCTCAGCTGCATTGTATAATGACTGGTGTGATTATCATGTAACGTGCAGACCGACACAATATAATGATATAGTAAGAAGAGCGGAGTATGTGATCACAGGGACATTTCATGGAAATGTATTTGCAATACAGAACAGAAAAAGGTTTATCACAATTCCTTTATCTGAAAAGGTGAGAGATTTGATCTGTAATTTTGGATTGCAGGACAGAATCCTGGAGTTAGATGATCTGTCAGGGGAAACTATGGAAGCAATCCTGGAACATCAGAATATGGATTATGAAAAAATAGGAAAAAAAATTCAGAAGATGCGACAGTCATCTCTGGAATTTTTAAAAAATGCATTGGAGAATTATGATAGCTCAGATATGTGAAGAATCAAAATGCACAGGGTGCCTTGCGTGTATGAATCTTTGCCCGTGTGGGGCAATAACCTGTCAGGAAAGAGAAGATGGAAATGTAATTCCGCAGATTGATCCTGAAAAATGCATAGAGTGCCATCGTTGTGTCCAGGGATGCCCGGAGAATCATGTGAAAGAAAAGCATGAGCCAAGGCAATGTTACGCTACATGGCAAAAAGACAGGAAAGAAAGAAAGTACAGTGCATCAGGAGGAATTGCATTCGGTTTTTATAAAAGATGGATACAGAATGCAGGGATTGTGTATGGTGCTGCCTTTAATGAAAAAGGGATCCTAACCCAGCAGAAAGCAGAGACCCTGGAAGAGGCAAGAAAATTCAGAGGTTCAAAATATGTACAGAGTTACAATGGATTCAGTTATTCTGAGATAGGAAAAGAACTGAAAAAAGGGAAAAAAGTACTTTTTATCGGAACACCCTGCCAGATTGCCGGATTAAAAGCTTATCTGGGCAAAGCTTCAGACGCACTGGTGACGATAGATCTGATCTGTCACGGGACTCCTCCGATGAGTTATCTGGAAGAGTATATTAAGGAGATAGCAGGAGCAGAAAAAGTGGATCGTGTCTCATTTCGTGGCGAAAAAGATTACCATATGGTTTTTTATAGTCAGGATCGAGTAGTGTATTCGCAACGTTTCCGTAAGGATTTGTATTATACGGCATATTTGCAGGGAATTATCCACAGAGAAAATTGTTATAAATGTGAATATGCAGACAAAAGGAGAATTTCGGATCTGACAATTGGTGATTTTTGGGGGATTGACAGAAAATCTTTAAAAGTTCCATATAAGGGGAAAATTTCAGTCGTGCTGGTGAACAGTGAAAAGGGCAGAAAGTTTTGGGATCTTGTAAAAGATGAATTTATTTACGAAGAGCGTTCGCTTGAAGAGGCTGTCAAAGGGAATGTCCCACTTCAAAGACCGGCCGCACTTCCGAAGGATCGGATGAAATTCATTGAAGTTTACAAGGAAAAAGGCTTTATGTCTGCTGTAAAGACGCCAGGTGTACAAAAGGCGATAGAAGAGGCAAAAGTCAAAGATAATTTATTTTACCGGATTTTGGGAAAAATAAAAAGGAGATTCAGATAAATGATCAGTATAAAGCGACCCTATATTGAAAATGAAAATGGAAAAAGTCGTTTGTGTGCAGAGATTGCAATTGCTCCGGAGATTTATGAAAAGTGGAAAAAGCAGATTGGAAGCCGCAGAGAATATGCGGGATATGAAAAAGCGTACAGTTACGGGAAAGATAAATTTCAATTATGGTATGAAGTAGAAGACCGGTCAGAGCAGATCCTCTGCCAGGAACGAACAGATGCATTTGTAGTTGCAGTGTTGTATTTTGCGATGGTAACAGGTGAGGACATTGAATATGAAGGTGTTTTATCGAATGAGTTATATCATAATCTGAATACGAATCTGATCCCGATGCATTGCAATGAAAGAAGTGGGTTGAAACCGATTCGGATCATCGGGAGAACAGAAAGCAGGAAAATAGAAAGTCTTGATAAAAATGGTACAGGTGTAAGTCGCGGGGTTGATTCATTTGATACGATTTTCACCTATCTTGCTGAGAACATGGATGCAGAGCACAGATTAAACTGCCTTACTGTCTTTAATGTGGGATCCTACAATAATATGCCAGATCTGCGGGCGAGAAAAACCGGGATGATGACGCTTGATGAATATAACGAAAAAGCAGAAAATTTTTTCTCCCATGATGTTGAGAAGGGCAGGCAGATAGCAAAGGAACTTGGAACAGATTTTATTGCAGTAAATTCCAATATTAACAGTCTTTATCAGGGAGTTTTTCTGGAGTTACACGGCTATTCAAATAGCTCGGCTGTACTTGCAGTTCAGAAGTTGTTTTCCCATTATTATTATTCATCTGCAGGTGAACCTGAGAAAGCCAGATGGGGAGTTGAAGAAGATGCATCGGATAATGTGCAGTTCTTTTCGACGGAAAGTCTCCAATTCTATCTGGCACGTGAAAATGTGACAAGAATTGAAAAAATACAGCATATATCGCAGCATGAGACAGGAAGAAAAAGATTGCATGTCTGCTGCGATGAGACAGAGAACTGTGGTAAATGTGGGAAATGTTTCAGGACGCTGCTTATTTTGGAACTGATTGGAAAGCAGCCTGAATTTAAGGAAAGCTTCAAGGATACATCCGCCTATGAGAAAAAAGGATGGAAAAAATATGTCTGGATTTTAGATAAAAAAGATCAGGATTTTTTCGCAAAGGATATTTATGAATATATAAAAAGGGAAAAAATGAAAATTCCAATGATAGCAAAAGCCTATCATTATACATTACCTGTAAGAAAGGTGATTCATGCAATCAGAGGAGACTGGAAAGGATAGAGGATGTCTAAGTCTAGGGTAGTAAATTCAGCAGTTAATACGATATTTAATTTTTCAGTAAAATTATTTGATTTTGGAATAAAATTTGTATTACGTACAGTATTTATTTATACACTCGGAATGCAATATGTAGGAGTGTCGGGCCTGTTTACGGATATTTTATCAGTTTTGTCTTTCGTTGAGCTGGGGATAGGCAGTGCGATCACTTATGCGTTATATAAACCACTGGCAGAGAATGATGAAGAGAAGCTCGGCAAATTGATGCATTTTTACAAATGGGCATACCGGATCGTTGCACTGGTGATTCTGATCTGCGGTCTGCTTGTTGTTCCATTTTTATCGAAAATTGTTACCAATGTGCCGGATATTAAAGAAAGTATTACGATTATTTATATTCTTTATTTATCTAATACGGTCTGTTCGTATTTACTGATCTATCGTTCTACAATTTTATCTGCGAGCCAGAAGCAATATGAAATATCAAAAATTTCAATCTGCATTTCGATGATCAAGTGTACGATTGAAAGTATTTTACTGGTAGTTTTTAAGAATTTTATTTTCTATCTGCTGCTGGAAATTTTATTTTCTGTCAGTCAGAATATCTGGATTTCGAGAAAGGCAGAAAAATTATATCCAAATGCTTTTCAGAAGAGTAGTGGGAGACTAAGCAAAGCTGAGATCAAAAAGCTTTTTAAGGATATCAAGGCACTTTTTCTGTATAAAGTTTCAAATGTAGTTCTGAATGGAACAGACAGTGTGATCGTGTCTTCATTTCTTGGAACCGGAATGGTCGGTATATTAGCCAATTATAATATGATCGTAAAGAATATATATAATCTTGTGCTTCAGGTATTTACTTCTACTTCTGCCAGTATCGGAAATCTTGCAGCAACAGAGGATGGAAAGAAGCAGTTTAAAGTCTTTAACGCCATGCAGTTGATGTGCTTCTGGATTTTTGGGTTATGCACTACAGTATTATATGTAAATGTAAATACATTTATGAAAATCTGGGCAGGAAAAGAAAATTTATTTGGAACAGCTACAGTACTGGTTCTTATTATTGATTTTTATCTAACCGGGATGATGAGTACAGTCAGCCATTTCAGAACGTCCAATGGTCTGTTCGTACAGGGACAGTATCGTCCATTGATCATGTCGATCATCAATATTGTAGTGTCGGTGTTTCTTGTGAAAAAAATTGGAATTACAGGAGTGATTTTGGGAACTGTAATATCCAGACTGCTGACTCAGATATGGTATGATCCGTATCTGATCTATAAATATGTATTTAAACATTCATTTTCGCATTATCTGAGGCAGATTACGATATATACTGCAAGTACAGCAGTAAGCTGCCTGATATGTATTGAATTCAGAAATATGCTGATGATCCGGAACAGTTGGATCGATCTTATTGTAAACGGAATTTTTAATGTGATAGTTTTTAATGGAATTTTTCTTTTAATTTATGGAAGAAGTGCGGAATTTGTCTACTTAAAGAATATAGGAATAAATTTATCAGGGATGATTGTGAGGAAAATAAAAAGGAGATAAATCAAAATGAAAAATAAGGCAGTAATTTTTATGATGTCGATGGTACTTGCGATGGGGAGTGCAGTGCCAGCCCATGCAGATACAGAGATTTCGGAGAACAAGGATCTTGCAGAAAATGGACAAGGAGTTTCTGAGTATGCGAATGGCTGGGTAACAGGTGACAATGACACATTTTTTTATATTGACGGAATAAAGCTTTATGATGCCGGATGTGAAATTGACGGTTACTGGTACTATTTTGATGCAACAGGTGCAATGCAGAAAAATTACTGGAGAGAAAAAAATGGGGAATGGTATTATTATGATGCGAATGGGCATCTGGTAATGAACCAGGAGATGGATATTAATGGAAGACATTATAAATTTACAGAAAATGGTGCAATTTATAGAGGATGGTATACAGATGGAACAGATACTTACTATTATGAGACAAATGGAAGCCGTTTAGAAGATACCGGAAAGCAGATAGATGGTTACTGGTATTATTTCCAGAAGGATGGAAAGATACTAAGTTCTGGCTGGAGAGAAAAAGCAGGAAATTACTATTATTATGATGAAGCAGCCCATTTGGTGATGAATCGTGGAATAGGGATAAACGGACACTGGTATTATGTGGATGAAAACGGGAAAAAGTATGTGTCTCAGTTCCGCCAGAAAGACGATACGTGGTACTATTATGATGAAAATGGATATCTTGTGCTGAACAGAGAGCTGGATATCAATGGAAAGCACTATAAGTTTACAGGAAGTGGTGCAGTTTATACAGGCTGGTCTGTCGGTGAAGACGGAGCATATTATTATGATCAGCAGGGATCCTGCCTGACCGACATGGGAAGCCAGATAGATGGTTACTGGTATTATTTCCAGAAAGATGGAAAAATGCTGTATTCTGACTGGAGAGAGAAAGATACTGGATATTATTATTATGATGATCAGGGGCATCTGATCCTGAATGCAGGGATACAATTTAATGGTTACTGGTATTATCTGGATGGAAGTGGAAGACGTTATGAATCTCAGTTCCGTCAGAAAGGTGCAGACTGGTACTATTATGATGAGGAAGGTCATTTGGTGATGGATCGGGATTTGAAGATTGGAGGATACCGGTATATTTTCCAGAGCAACGGAGCAGCATATCGTGGATTGAAGACAGAGAATGAAAAAGTGATCGGCTTTACGCCGATGGGTCGACAGGCATTTGATGATAGTGTGCAAGATGGAACTGACTGGTATTATTTTGATGCTTCAGGTGATATGAAGAAAGATTACTGGCGTACAAAAGCGGGTGAAAAATACTATTATCAGGCGGATGGAAAACTTGCAAGAAATAAGGGTCTGGAGATTGATGGTATCTGGTATTATTTTGCAGATAGTGGAAAAATGTATACAGGCTGGAGAGAGAAGGATGGTAATCGCTACTATTATAACAGTTATGGATATTTGATTACAAATGATACAGTGATAATTGATGGAGTGAATTGCCGATTTGATACTTCTGGAAGACTGCTTAATGATGTTCCGGCTAAAATAGCGGAAATTTGTACTTATACATGGGTTCCATACCGCTGGGGCGGAGCAACAACCGGTGGATGGGACTGTAGTGGATTTACGCAGTGGGCTATGGCTCAGCTTGGTGTGTCAGTTCCGAGACTCGCTCATGAGCAGGCACAGGGAGGAACCTGGATCGATCCATGGGATATAAGTCAGTGGAAGCCGGGAGATCTGGTATGCTATACAGAAGGAAGTGGAGTCTCTCATATGGCATTATATATAGGGAATAACCAGATCATCCATGCATTAAGTCCAAAATACGGAACTATTATTCATGACGTGGATTATTATGAAAAATGGGACAGAGGAACCTGGAGAGTAGCTGTCAAGAGATATCTGTAAAGAAGATCTGCAAAAAGGAAGGAATCAGGCGATGAGAGAATTATTGTCAGTGATTGTTCCATGCTATAATGAAGGAGCAGTGATTGAGCGGACTGCAAAGGCAATCGTGGATACGTGTACGGGCAGGGCATTTGATTTTGAAATTATTTTTGTAAATGATGGAAGTAAGGATGATACGTTAGCTTTCCTGAAAAAACTTGCCGGAAGGTCAGAAAAAATAAAATACATTTCTTTTAGCAGGAACTTTGGAAAAGAGGCAGCAATGCTTTCCGGGCTGGAACATTGCAAGGGAAGTTGTGCAGTGATCATGGATGCGGATCTGCAGCATCCGCCGGAGCTGATCGTGCAGATGTACGAGAAATATCAGGAGGGATATGACCAGGTCATTGCGAAAAGGAACAGAAAAGGCGATTCGAGATTATCAATTGTTTTTGCAAAATTGTATTATAAGCTGGCGAACAAACTGGTGAATGTAGAAATGGTCGATGGAGCAGGTGATTTCAGGCTTTTATCCAGACGCACGATTCATGCGTTGTTGGAACTGAAGGAGAATAACCGGTTTTCAAAGGGATTATTTTCGTGGGTCGGCTTTAATCAGATCTACATCGAATACGAGAATCAGGAGCGTGCAGGAGGAAACAGCAAGTGGTCCTTTAAATCGCTTCTGTCATATGGAGTAGATGGGATTTTATCATTTAATAACCAGCCATTGCGGATCTGCATTTATCTTGGAGGGATTTTTATGGGGATCAGTATCCTTTATCTGCTGTATCTGCTGATAGAGATCCTGCTTCATGGGATCGATGCACCGGGATATTTTACGACGATCCTTCTAATCACGACGTTGGGAGGAATCCAGCTTTTTTCTATTGGTGTCATTGGAGAGTATATTGGAAGAATTTATTTTGAAGTAAAGAAAAGACCGGTTTATCTGATCCAGGAGACCAATATAAAAGAAGAAAGTGAGTCAGAATAATAGAAAAAGAAAGACGGGAAAAAGAAAATGAAGACGCTCAGAAAAATGAATGGGAACAAGTATTTATTTTACCTGCTTGTGGCAGGAATTTTTGGCATCATGTTCCTTCTGAACCATTATACCTTTTATGCAGCAGATGACTATTCTTATATGAACAGCTTTGCTACACATAAGAAGATACAGACGGTGTGGGATATTTTTCCATCCATGTATGCACATGCGAAAGGAATGAACGGAAGACTGGTGGCACATTTTTTTGTTCAGCTTTTTTTGCTGTTGCCGTCCGGGATTTTTGATGTGGTGAATGCAGTGATTTTTACCATGCTGATCCTGATTCTATATCGGTATTTATTCTGGAATAAAAAAAGAAATGCACTGGCACTGGTAAGCATTTTTGGTCTGGTCTGGTATTTTGCACCGGCATTTGGACAGACGATGCTCTGGCTGGACGGATCGTGTAATTATCTGTGGGGCTGTACTTTTTCACTTTACTATTTATATCCTTTTATGAAGCTGGCAAAGAATGAAAAAGTAATGGAAGGTAAGATTCAGAAAATTCTGTTTCTTGTTGCCGGATTTGCCATGGGAGATTATCTGGAGACAGCCTCCTTCGGGACAATCGTGCTTGCGGTCTTATTACTGGCATATCACAGGTGGATGAAGAAAGAAAAAATTCCGGTATGGGGAATGGGAAGTGTCTTGACGATGCTGGCAGGATTTCTTTTTATGATGACGGCACCGGGTACATTGAAAAATAAAGTTGCCACATCCGGTCTGCACGGCTATGTGGACAATTTTATCAATGCGATGGATCTTTATGTAGAACATCTGCTTATTTTATTGCTGATCCTGATTGTACTGATCGTATGTTCGGTGATTTTGGAATGGTATAAAAAAACATGGATTGCACTTTTCTTTTTAGCTGCAAGCCTGATTACAAATTTTATGCATACAGTTGCCTCTTATTACCCGGAGCGGAATATGCTTTCATCAGCCCTTTTCCTGATCGTCGGGATCTTGATCATGGTTGAGGAGTTCTGGCACAGAAAAATCGGAATAGCAGTTACCTGCTCCTGCTGGATTCTTCTTGTATTTTTTACTGTTCAGTTTTTCCACGGAAGCTGGGATATTTATAATACCTATGCAAAATGCATGGCGAGAGACAGGCTTGCAAAAGAGCAGATTGCGGCAGGTGAGAAGAATCTGACGCTTCCGGTAGTCATACCGGAGACGGAATATGCAGCATTGAAGGGGCTTGCAGATTTGGATGTGGCCAATCAGTATGTATGGAATAATGCAGCAATGGCTGCGTACTATCAAGTTGAATCGATAATCGGAGTGGCAGAGTAAATGAAAGAGAAGAAACAGAAGTTGATTGATATAACAACAGTGAAATTTTTACTGGTCGGAGTGATCAATACACTGGTTGGAACAGGAACAATGTTTGGATTATATAATTGTCTTGGCTGCAGTTATTGGGTGTCGAGTGCCGGAAATTATATAGTAGGCAGTATTGTGAGCTATTTTCTGAACAAGTATTTTACTTTTAAAAATCATCAGAAAAGTGCAAAGACTGTGCTGAAATTTGTTGTGAACATTGCGGGATGTTATCTGGTGGCATATGGACTGGCAAAACCGGTGGCAGCATGGATCTTTTCCGGATTTAGTGTGAAGACTCAGGAAAATATAGCCATGCTGGCGGGAATGTGTATTTTCGTGGGAATGAACTATTTAGGCCAGCGGTTTGTGGTATTCAGAGAAGAGAAAAGTGAATAAAGATCGACTCATGAAAACCTGCTGTTAAGGATTTTTTAATAAAAGCTGAATAGCCAGAATATTGACACTACAGGCAATTTAGTTTATCATAACAAAGATGTATACCAAGAGAAAGGAAGATAAGATGAAAACTGTTAAAAATATTTGTCTGAGTCTGAAGCGGTATTCTTTTTTGCTGGAACAGTTGATCTCCAGAGATTTTAAAGTTAAATATAAAAGATCTGTGCTGGGAGTGCTGTGGAGCTTACTGAATCCGATTCTGATGATGTGCGTTATGGCAATCGTATTTACCAATGTATTCAAGTTCTCGACACCGGGAGTAAATTACCTGACGTATTTGCTGACGGGTCTTGTATTTTTTAATTATTTTAATGAGGCAAGCAACCTTTCGATGAGTTCGGTCGTTGCAAACTTTTCACTGATTAATAAGATCTATATTCCAAAATATATTTTCCCGTTATCAAAGTGTTTATTTGTGGGGATTAATTTCCTGTTGACACTGATTCCTTTGTATGCGGTGATCATCCTGACAGGAACGGGGCTGAATATTTATCATTTTCTGCTTCCGCTTTCCTTTATTTTCTTATTTGTATTTACACTGGGAGTCAGTCTGTTCCTTGCGACAGTTTCAGTATTTCTGAGGGATATGTTCTATATTTATGGAATTATTATACAGATTTTATCTTATATGACCCCAATCATGTATGATATTAATATGTTAGATCCGAGATTGCAGATGGTTCTGAAGCTGAATCCGTTATATCATATTATTACTTTTGCAAGAACGATCATTTTGTATCATCAGATTCCGACGTCCATGGATTTTGCGGCATGTATTATTTCTTCGATCGCAAGTCTGATCATCGGAGCAGTCGTATTTAGAAAGAATCAGGACAAGTTTATTTATTATGTATAAAGAGGTGCAGTATGGACAGCATGATAAAAGTTGAAGATGTCTCGATGAAATTTAATCTTGGCATAGAGAAAAATTTTTCGCTGAAGTTATTTTTCATCAATATGTTTAAGCCGAAAAAGAAAGATGAGAAAAAGGGAAATAAAGATTTCTGGGCATTAAAGCATGTGAATTTTGAAGTGGAACGGGGCGAGGTTGTCGGATTCGTCGGTGGGAACGGTGCAGGAAAAAGTACGCTTCTGAAAGTGGTTTCCGGAGTTATGAAGCCGACAGAAGGAAAGATCACTGTAGCGGGAAATATCTGTCCTATGATCGAGCTGGGAGCAGGATTTGATATGGATCTTACGGCACGTGAGAATATTTATCTGAACGGCTCTATTCTGGGATATTCCAGAGAATTTATCGATCAGAAGTTTGATGAGATCGTTTCATTTTCAGAATTGCAGGACTTTTTGGAAGTTCCGGTGCGGAATTTTTCAAGTGGTATGGTTGCAAGACTTGCATTCTCGATTGCAACACAGGTAGATCCTGAAATTCTGATCGTGGATGAGATCCTGTCGGTAGGAGATCTGAATTTCCAGCAGAAGAGTGAGGCCAAGATGAGAAGTATGATTACTGGTGGTACGACGGTATTATATGTATCACATTCCATTGATTCGATCAGAAGTCTTTGTGACAAGGTAGTGTGGCTGGATCATGGAAAAGTTGTGATGAGCGGGAATACAGAAAAGGTTTGTCAGGCTTATTATGACAGTCAGGTTTCAAAATAATCATAGTATGGTGCGGATCAAAGGAGAAACTGATGATTAAGAAGATGACCGCCGGGACTTTTGGACTGACAGAGTCTGTGATAAAGAATGACTCTTCAGAAAGACTGGTACTTGAAGCGGGAGAAGCCATAGAATTTACAGATCCTGAAACTAAATATTGTAAGATTACTTTCAGAGGAAGCGGAGAAAATGCCGGGGGATACATCAATATTAATAAGTATTACCCGGTCTTAGCCGGTTCTACGGCTGTTATGGAGCTGACGACACCGGTTCGGCTGGAAGTGGAACTTGTGATTTCTGCGGAATCGACATTGAAGTTTGATGAGATTGAAATTGAGGAACTGAGTCAGCCTTATTATCTTGCATCGGAGTGCTCCGGGGCCAAAGATGTACTGGTGGTAGTTCCGAATTATCCATCATTTGCGAATCTGTATTTATGTGCATTTGCACATTCAAGAAATAAAGAATATCAGAAAAAGGGAATCCATATCCAGGTTGCATCCATTCTGGCATCCAACTGGTACGAGATGTCTTATGAGCTGGAGGGAATCCCGGTGCTGCAGGGAAATTACGGAACGTTGAAGCAGCTTTTAGATTCAAGGCAGTATCATGTGATCGTGACTCATTTTGTGGATGAAAATCTGATGTCGATCTATGATGGATATGTTTATCCGCCGGATCAGCTTATTTTTATCTGCCATGGGGCAGAGTCCATTTACAGGTATGTTGAAAATCTGGTAAGACCGTATTTCACAAGACCGCTTATAAGGACAAATTCAGCGGAAGTTTTTGACAGGCGGGATGCGTTCATTAAAAAATACTCACAGATGGATAATGCGGAATGGGTCTTTGTATCAAAGTGGCTGAAAGAGTTTGCGGAAGAGCAGCATCGCCTGAAATTTAAGAACAGCAGTGTGATCAATAATGTGATCAATGAACAGCGATTTCCATATCATGCAAAGAATGCAGAGGACAGGAAAAAGATCATTATTATCAGAAAATTTGACAACTGCATGGTACATTCCCTGGATCTGAGTGTGCGGGCAATCCTTGAATTATCGAGAAAAGAATTTTTCAAAGAACTGAGTTTTGAAATATATGGAGATGGGGATTTTTACGAAGTGCTGACAGAACCGCTCAGGCAGTTTGAAAATGTCCATTTTCACAGAACATTTATTCCGAACGATAAGCTTTCTGAGATTTATAAAGAGCAGGGAATCGCCCTGCTCCCGTCAAGGCATGATGCACATCCGGTATCCATGGGAGAGTGTGCTTCGTCGGGACTGGTCGTGATCGGATCCAGGGTAACGTCCAATGGATATTTTATGCAGGAGGAACGGTTTCATACACTGGCAGATCCGGAAGATCCGCTGGAACTTGCACAGATCATTGAAAGATTGTATTATAATCCGGAAGAGTATCTGAAGATCAGCAGAGAACTTTCAGAGTTTACGAGAGAAAATTTCTGCGTGGAGAAAACTGTAGAGAAAGAGATTGAACTGATCCGGCAGAGACAGGTCCTGAGCAGAACTCCAAGGGAATCGTTTCCTAAAAAAGTGGAACGCCCGCCGGTGCTTTCGGTACTTGTATTGAACCCGGCAGAACATAAAAAGACGAAAAAATGTCTTTTATCTTTGCTGAATCAGAAGTATAATGGAAAGATCGAGATTCTGCTCTCTGATACGGGAACGGAGCTGGAGGCAGAAGAAAAAGACGAATTTATGCGACTGGGAGGAGAGGTTCTGCGATTCGTGCATCCGGCAGAGACAGATGTGGGGTGTATGATAAAAGAGGGAATCCGAAGTGCAGCAGGAAAGTATACGGCTTTGATCCATGGAAATGACTGGGTAGACACTGAGCAGTTTGCAGAACTGATCGAAAGACTGCAAAAGGAAGAAGCGGATGTTGTTCTTTGCAGAGGCTCTTATGCAGATTATGAAAAAAGTCTTCTGGAAGAAATAGCTGATTATGATATGCTGATGGATGGAAGTCAGTACCGGTTTGAAGATCTTTTGTATCCGGGATATGGATTTAAAGATTCCGGTCCTCTGTTATCCACAGCAGTATACAGAACAGAGAAACTTGAGAGCATCTCGAAATTCTGTGCATCGGGTAAGGAGAGCGTTGACCGGCAGTGGCAGGCTCTCAGTATCAGGGAAATTGATACGATCCGATATTATGATCTGAACGTTTATCGGTATCTGAAAGGGGAACGGAAAAAAATCCAGGAGGAAAAACTTTCACTTGGACATGAGATCCATTCCATTTTAAGAACTATCATTAATGACGGATACACTGCAGGGAAAAAGGAATATGTATTCCGTTTCCTGATCGCTCCACTGGTATACAGGCAGTTGAACTGGTACTGTGACCGGCAGATGAGGCAGGAGGCGTGGGACTTTTTTGAAAGTCTCAGTCTGTATCCTGAGGCATACAGTTATGTGATGCAGTATCTCAGAAAGAAACCGGATGGGAAGTATGTGATTCCTGAGAAGCCGGTTGAAGAAAATGAGGGGGAGGCTGAACAGGAAATACCGGTTCAGGAAGAAAAAAGTAAGGCTTCTGCCAGAAAAAGGGACGGCAGGAAGTCTGAAAATAAAAATCCCGAAAATAAAAATCCCGAAAAGAAAAATACTGAAAAGAAGAAAAGCACGTATTACGTGAAAAAAGGTATTAAGTCGGTGATGCCGCACGGGATAGTAACATTGATTTCAAGCAGACGTAAGGAGGAGTAATAATTAATATGAAGGTATTAACAGTATTAGTTCCGACATATAACGTTGAAAAATATCTCAGAAGATGTCTTGATTCGTTATTGTTACCGGAAGTTTTGGAAGAGATAGAAGTACTGGTTGTGAATGACGGAAGTAAAGATGGCTCGGCTGACATTGCAAGAGCGTATGAGAAAAAATATCCGCAGACAGTTGTCTTTGTAGATAAAGAAAATGGCGGACATGGTTCTACGATCAATGTCGGAATCGAGAAAGCACAGGGAACTTATTTCAAAGTGCTGGACAGTGATGACTGGGTCAATATCGGAGATTTTATTGAATTTGTAAAGCGTTTAAAAGAAGAGACGGCAGATGCCGTGATCTGTGACTACAGAAAAGAGCATGTCTATAATGGAAAGTCCGAATATTTTGAATATAAGGATCTGGAAGACGGAAAAAAATATAATCTCAATGAGATCGATCTGAATATACTTCACGGAGAATATTTCATGATGGCAACGACGACCTACCGTACGGAAGTTCTGCGTGCATCCGGACTTAAAATGCTCGAAAAGACTTTTTATGTAGATATGCAGTATAATATTGTGCCGATCACAAAGGTGGATACATTTGCTTATTATCATCTGGATATTTACCGCTATTTTATCGGTCGTAAAGATCAGAGTATGAATATGGACAATTTCGTGAGAAATCAGGAACACCACAAGCGGATGATCAAATGGCTGATCGAGTATTATACCGGAATTGAAAAGGATCTGACTCCGAATAAGAGGGAGTACATTGAGATGATTCTGACTTATACATTGAATACACATTATTCAATTTATTGCGAATACGATAAGGATCATAAGCGGGCATATAATGAAATCCGAGAGTTTGATGCTTACCTGAAAAAGACGAATCAAAGGCTCTATGACCGTCTGAACTGTATGGCTTATGTGAGATATAACCGTGAGACGCAGTTTAAATTTGTAAAAGTAGATGGATCAAAATGGCACAAGGTGATGGTATTAGCAAGAAAAGTGAAAGGAAGATTCGCACGATGAAAAGAATATTAGTAATTAGTTGGTATTTTCCACCGATCAATTCTTCAGAGGGACTTGTAACATATAAGTTATTGAAAAATTCAAAGTATCAGTATGATGTATGTATGCAGGACAGCAATGATTCCTGGTCTTATGGAAAGAACGAGCAGCTCCCTGAGTGTGGGAATGTAAAGAAGATCTGTCTTCAGGGAGAGTCACTGGACACATGGAAGAGTGCTGCGGTTGAATATTTCAGAAAGCATCAGAACGAATATGATATTGTTATGACCCGTTCCATGCCGCCTGAGTCGCATGAGATCGGACTTGAGATCAAGAAAATGAAACCGGGGATTACCTGGATCGCATCATTTGGAGATCCGATTGCCAATAATCCGTTTGTGCTGAAAGGAATGCAGACGATGTCCCCATATTCTTTACAGATGCGGTATGTAAGAAAGATGGGAATCCGGGAAATGATCTCTCCGGTCCGGGAGATGAAGAATCTGCTCTGGAAGCGCAGACAGAAAGCTCCGCTTCAGGCACTGGAAAAGGAGAGAACACTGGAACATAATATTCTTTCCAACTGCGATAAGATCATTTTCAATAATCCTTATCAGAAAAAATATATGCTCAGTTCCTGTGGAAAAGAAATTGCAAAGAAGGCGGTCGTACTTCCACATAGTTTTGATGCGGAACTGTATGATGCGTCGATTGCACCGAGGAGCAGTGATAAGATCCAGATGGTTTATATCGGGCATCTGGATGCGACCAGGACTCCAAGACTGTTTCTGAAAGGAATTGCGGCACTGAAGAAAGAGCATCCGGACCTTGCAGAGCATCTGGAAGTACTGTTCTATGGACATATGGCAGCAAATGACAAAGTCTATCTGATCGACCATGAATTGCTGGATGTAGTGAAGATCAAGAAACCGGTAGATTATAAGACAAGTCTTTCTATTATGAGAAACAGTGACTGGCTGCTGCATGTAGATGCGAACCTGCATGGAATCCTGGATGAGAATATCTTTTTTGCCGCAAAGCTTGCAGATTATATCGGAGCAAACCGTCCGATCTTTGGAATGACGATGTTTGAAGGGGCAGGAGCAGATGTTGTACGTGCCGTGAATGGCGTGACAGTTTCTTATTCTGTAGATGAGATCAAGAACTATCTGTATCTGATCGCTTATGAAAATTATACAGTAGAAATAGATCAGGATGGCATGAATCAGTTTAATGCAACAGAGGTTGCAGAGAAATTTGATGCAATGGTAGAGAAACTGGACAGATAAAAGAAAAGAGAGGAAACGAAAATGGGCAAGATAAAAGTCATGACGGTTTTTGGAACCAGACCAGAGGCAATTAAAATGGCTCCACTTGTAAAAGAATTAAAATCCAGACCGGAGATCGAACAGATCACCTGTGTTACGGCACAGCACCGTCAGATGCTGGATCAGGTACTGGAGACTTTCCATATTGTACCGGAATATGATCTGGATATTATGAAGCAGGGACAGACCCTGAATGAAGTCGTACAGAGAGTGCTTGGAAGTATCGGGGAAGTGCTGGAGAAAGAAAGACCGGATATTGTACTTGTACATGGAGATACGACGACTACATTTGCCGGTGCACTGGCGGCATATCACAGTCAGATCGCGATCGGTCATGTCGAAGCAGGTCTCAGAACATGGAACAAGTATTCACCATTCCCGGAGGAGATGAACCGTCAGATGGTAGGATGTCTTGCAGATATGCATTTTGCACCGACAGAGGTAAGTGCCAAGAATCTCCGCGATGAAGGGAAAAAGGAAGAAAATATTTATATTACGGGAAATACAGCAATCGATGCCATGGCAACGACAGTTGATGAAAATTATGAAAATCCGATCTTTGACTGGATCGGGGATGACCGGATGATCCTTCTGACTGCACATAGAAGAGAAAATCTCGGTGAACCAATGTACCATATTTTCAGAGCGATCAAAAGGATCGTAGATGAATTTGCAGATGTGAAAGTTGTATATCCGATCCATATGAATCCGAAGGTACGTCAGATTGCAAAAGAAGTTTTTGATGACTGCGACAGAGTTCGCCTGATCGAGCCACTGGAAGTATTTGATTTCCATAATTTCCAGAATAAGAGTTATCTGATCATGACAGACAGCGGCGGAATCCAGGAGGAGGCTCCATCTCTTGGAAAACCGGTACTTGTCCTGCGTGATACGACGGAAAGACCGGAGGGAATCAAGGCAGGTACGCTGAAACTGACCGGAACAGATGAGGAAGTTATTTATAATGAGACGAAAAAGCTTCTCAGTGATAAAGAGGCTTATAATGCAATGAGTCATGCAAGCAATCCGTATGGAGACGGTCATGCGAGTGAAAGAATTGCAGATGCGATCATTGAGAAGTTTAAAGACAGATTATAAAGGAGCGGCCTTATGGAAAGAAATGTGAAATATCTGATCATCGGAGCAGGAATATCAGGACTTACGTTTGCAAATTATGCAGATGGGGATTATCTGATCGTAGAGAAGGAAGATGAAGTCGGTGGATATTGCCGTACGATCAAAGAAAAAGATTATGTATGGGATTATGCCGGACACTTTTTCCATTTCAGTACAGATGAGTTTAAAAAGCGGTTTATCGACAGTGTGGATGAGGATGAGATCATCTATAAAGATAAGAATACAAAGATCATCTACAAGGGAGAACTGGTAGATTATCCGTTCCAGACCAATATCCATCAACTGGAAAAAAGTGAGTTTATCGACTGCCTGTATGATCTTTTCCATAAAGAGGAAAAAGAAGAGTATGATAATTTCCTGGATATGCTGTACGGGAAGTTTGGAAAATCTATCGTTGAGAAATTCCTGAAGCCATATAATGAAAAGCTGTATGCGGTTGATCTGACCACTCTGGATAAAGATGCAATGGGAAGATTTTTCCCATATGCGGATATTCCGGCGATCATTGACAATATGAAGGCGAACAAAGACAGTACTTCTTACAATAATTCGTTTCTGTATCCACGTTCAGGAGCAGGATCTTTTATCCAGATCCTGTATGATGCACTGGATAAGGAGAAAGTACTGTTAAATCATGTGGTTGATAAGATCGACAGAGCGAATAAAAAAGTGATCCTGAATGATGGATCAGAGATTTCTTATGAATATCTGATCAATACGTCACCACTGAACCGGTTCCTTACTTTATTTGATGAAGAAAAGATGCATGAGCTTCAGTCCAGACTTTCTTACAATAAAGTACTGGTGTTCAATCTTGGATTTAATAAAAAATCGAAGTATACGAAAGAACACTGGTTCTATATCCCGGATAAAAAGATCAATTTTTACCGGATTGGATTTTATGATAATATTCTGGATGCGGATAAGCTCAGTATGTATATTGAGATCGGATACAGTAAAGATGCGGTTGTAACGCAGGGGATGATCGATGAGCAGTTAAGACTGACACTTGAGAATCTTCTGAAGCTGGGAATTATTGACGAAGAGACAAAATTAGAAGCACATTCCACCATTTTAATGGATCCGGCTTATGTGCATATTAATTCAGAGACAGACGCTCAGATCACAGAGCTGAAGAAAAATCTGGCAGATGAAAATATTTACACGATCGGAAGATATGGTGCATGGACTTATTGTTCCATGGAAGACTCTATGATCGCTGCCAAAAATCTTGCTGAAAAATTAAAAGATAATTAGTCAGACCGTGAGGGGAGAAAATGAAAGTTTTCTCCCTTTTCGTGCGTTTAAAATAAAAAAGCGTAGAAAATACAGAATATGGAAAAAGAAAGTAAATTTTTCTTTTTTTACTGGTCAGAAAAAGAATTTATTGGTACAATATTACTATAAGATTTTCAGAAAAGGAAAGGATGGAAGGGACATTATGAAAAAGAAATGGCTGACAGCCCTGGGGCTGACGTTTGTTCTCTCCCTGTCTGGGATGATGACTTCTTATGCAATGGATAATTCAGCAGAGAATGTGGCAGAAAGCTTTGTGGAAGAGAAGAATGCAGAGACGGAAAGTGCAGCAGCTATACAGCAGGAAAATGAACATGAGGCAGACGTAACGGATTCAGAGAAAAGTACAGAAGACGTGATAGATCCAGAGGAAAGTTCAGAAAATAGCGGAATAACGGAAGAGAAAAATGGCTGGGTGGAAGAGTCCGATGGAATCCACTATTATCAGGAGGGTAAGGATTTAAGAAATGCCGGATACAGTCTGGATGGTTACTGGTACTATTTTGATGCTGATGGTGTGATGAAGCAGAATAGTTTCAGGCAAAAGAACGGACAGAGCTTCTATTATGACGGGGAAGGACATCTTGTACTGAACGAGGAGTTGGACATCAATGGAAAGCACTATAAATTTACCGAAAGTGGTGCAGCTTATACAGGCTTGTATACAGACGGCACAGATACATATTATTATCAGGCAGACGGCAGCCGGGCAGAAGATGCAGGAATGCAGCTGAATGGCTACTGGTGTTATTTCCAGAAAGATGGAAAGCTGTTAAGCTCAGGCTGGAGAGAGAAGGCAGGAAATTATTACTATTATGATGAAGCAGCTCATTTAGTAACGAACCGTGGAATTGAGCTGGACGGTCACTGGTATTATGTCGATGGAAGCGGAAGAAGATATACGGCTCAGTTCCGTCAGAAGAACAATACGCAGTATTATTATGATGAAAATGGATATCTGGTGACAAATTGTGAACTGGATATCAATGGAAAGCATTATAAATTTACAGGAAGCGGTGCAGTTTATACAGGATGGTATGTTGGGGAGGACGGACTGTATTATTATGACCAGCAGGGATTCTGCCTGACAGATACAGGGAAAAAGCTGAGTGGTTACTGGTACTATTTCCAGAAAGATGGAAAGATGTTAAGCTCCGGGTGGAGAGAAAAAGATGGTAGTCACTATTATTATGATGCTCAGGGACATCTGATCCTGAATGCAGGGATGAAGATTGATGGCTACTGGTATTATCTGGATGGAAATGGCAGACGATATGAATCCCAGTTCCGTCAGAAAGGTGCTGACTGGTATTATTATGATGAGGAAGGTCATCTGGTACTGAACCGGGATATGAAGATTGGAAAATATCGTTATATTTTCCAGAATAACGGAGCAGCATACCGGGGACTGAAGACCGAGAATGGAAAAGTGATCGGTTTTACCCCGTTGGGCCGACAGGCATTTGATGATGGTGTAAAAGATGGAAATGACTGGTACTATTTTGATGCTGCGGGTAATATGAAGAAAGATTACTGGCGGACGAAAGATGGTGGAAAATACTATTATCAGGCAGATGGAACGCTTGCAAGGAATAAAGGATTAAAGATTGGCGGAAACTGGTATTATCTCACCGACAGCGGAAAGATGCATACAGGCTGGAGAAATAAGGACGGTTATCGTTATTATTATAATAGTTATGGTCATCTGGTAATGAATGGCACGATCACGATCAATGGTGTGACATACAGATTTGATGCGTATGGCCGGCTGATGAACAGTCCAAGACGTATTTCTGTATTTTCTACCGTATCTACCAATAATTATAATGGTACATACAATATGACGAAAGCATTGCTTTACTTTAACCAGGTTACGATCCAGCCGGGACAGACGCTTTCTTTCTTTGGAATAGCAGGTCCATGTGGAAAGGCTCAAGGCTTTCTTCCGGGAGGCGTTGTAGGCGGAGTCGGTTATGGCGGAGGAATCTGTCAGGCAAGTACGACGCTGTACGGTGCGGCATTGAGAGCAGGGCTTACGATCGTGCAGAGAAGGAATCATTCTGTACCATCTACCTATGTGCCGATCGGACAGGATGCGATGGTGAATTATGGATCGTCTGATCTGAAGATCAGAAATGATTACAATTATGCAGTGAAACTTGTAACATACGTGAGCGGAAATACACTTTATGCTGAAGTATGGGGCATCCAGCCGGACTGGTTTGATTCAGTAGACATTGTGTCATGGAAGACCGGAAGCAGAAGTGCTGTGGCATATCGTAAGTATATTAAAAACGGGCAGGTTGTAAAGACAGAGCAGCTTCCTTCTTCCTATTATTCAAGATAGGCGGAGAAAAAAGAAAAAGGCATTGGAGATAAAAATCCGATGCCTTTTTGTGATATTCAGTCAGAAATCTGTTCCTTTGTATTCGGAAGGAAAAAGATCATATAAAAGTAAAAGAAAGTCAGAGTAAATTCCCGCCCTAAAAGAGAATAATCCATTCCGAGAGAGATAAGGAAAGCAATCCAGATCCCGATATGAAGGAAAAAGAACTTCTTTTTCAGGGAGTAGATCAGGATGCTGACAAAAATCAGTGTGAATAATAATCCTACCGGCAGAGAAAATCTCCACATTTCATTCAGAAATACATTGTGGCAGTTATAGACCTGAAAAGAAATTCCCGGAACAGAGAATTTGGCAGGTCCAAAGCCGGTTCCAATCCCCAGAGGATTTTTCAGTATCTGTCGGATTCCTTCTGCCCAGATATAAGTACGGCTGCCAAGTGTCCAGATATTACGTTCACGGCTCATACGCCAGATAACAAATGCCAGGAGGATGACCGGTGGAATCAGGAGAAGAAAATACTTCTTATTGAGCGTCCGGAGTTTTGACCGGAGAGCATCAAGTGCAAGTCCTGCATAGATCAGCACGGCAGCAAAAAGTGCAGTATATGTATGGGAAATCACGATTCCAAAAAGGAAAACAAGATTGGAAACCGGGAAAAACCATTTATTCTTAAACTGCTTCCGGCAGATCACACTGAAAGCAATAAAGAGGAGAAGAACAAAGCAGTACTGGCTCTTATGGTAATAGATCCAACTGAAACGGGTCTCGTAATAATTCGGATCTTTTGCGACCGGTATGACCATGCCGTTTATGAAAGAAACGGAGGTGTATCCCAGATAGTATACGATAATACCAAGAATTGTTGTTACAACCTGAAAAACCAGCAGTACCGAAACAGCCAGAGGTTCTTGCCGGAAGAAAGCTGCCCCATGGATCAGAAGTACTATAAAAAACAAGACCGCCAGTGAAAAGTTGAACTGTTCCCATAACCACCGTGAATGTGTGAAGTTTATATACAGAGAAAAAAGGTTATACAGGACTAAAAGCACCAGGATCCAGCAGCAGAATCGTCGGTCAGACGGATCAGTCAGACGGACCGGACGATGATAGGCGAAAACGGTCCAAAGGATCAGCAAGCCGGCAAAAAGACCTGCAAAGGTAAATTCTGTATAGTAAGCACTGTCAAAGCTGACATACTGCATTGGATAAAATAATGCGATCAGAAAAAAGTAACTATATAGAAGGAATGATATTTTATTTTTGGTTTGTGGTTTCATATAGAGATCTCCTTTGATTAATCTGCCTTTCAGTTTAATATATTTGTCATAATTCGTCAAATTTTCTTAAAAAATTCTTATTTTGCTGTACAGAGCAGGTTTGCAGGGGTTGAATTGTTGAAAAAAAGGGAATTATATACTATAATCAAAATTGTATGATTATGAATTGATTGGAGCAAAGATAGATGAAGCAACAAAATAAACTGGATCCGTATAAATGTCTGATCCGATTCCTGACTGTGATGGTTCTTGTACTTGTGCTGACAGGGATGTTCATCGTTGTCTGGAAAAGATATCATAACTGGGGAATTGTATTTCCATTTTATCATAAAGGATATTGGCTGATGGGAGCATTTTACGCTTTCTTCTACTTTATCTTTATGTATCTTATGGGAGGAATGAATGTGGGGTCCCTGCGGATGAGTAATCTGTGCCTTTCCCATGGACTGGCAGCAGCGGCGGCCAATGTATGTATTTATCTGGAGACAGTGCTTCTTTCGGCAAGATTTGTAAGTGTCCTGCCATTGACATGTCTGACGTGTGTGGATATGCTGGTGATCCTGCTGTGGGTGATCTTTTCGGCAAAGCTGTTCCGGCGTCTGTTCCCGGCGAGAATTGTACTTTTGCTGTATCAGGAGTATGACCCGATGCCGTTCCGCAGGAAAGTGCGGATGAGAAGTGACCGTTATATCATTAAAGAATCATTTAATGTGGATGAGGAGTGGGACATGGTCGTAAAGAAGATTGATGATTATGATACCGTCTTTCTCTGCGATATTCATGCACCACTTCGCAACCGGCTTTTAAAATATTGTTACGCACATGGAATCAGAACGTATATCACACCAAAGATTTCCGATATCATTATCAGAAGTTCGGAAAATAACCATATGTTTGATACACCGTTATTGCTGGCAAAAAATGAAGGACTGACGTTTGACCAGCGGCTGGCAAAGAGAGTACTGGATCTGGTTGTATCGATTATTGCACTGGTCATTACTTCACCGGTCATGCTGGTGATCGCGATTGCCATTAAGGCATATGATGGCGGCCCAGTATTTTTTGTCCAGGATCGTTGTACGATCAACGGAAAGGTATTTAAGATCCATAAGTTCAGAAGTATGATCGAAAATGCAGAAAAGGACGGAGAAGTAATCCCGGCGACAGATGATGATGCAAGGATTACTCCGGTTGGAAAGATAATCCGCAAGACGAGGCTGGATGAACTTCCTCAGTTCTTTGATATTCTGATTGGAAATATGAGCGTGGTCGGTCCAAGACCGGAACGTGTGGAACATGTAGAAAAATACGTGGAGGAAGTACCGGAATTTACCTACAGAATGAAAGTGAAAGGTGGACTGACAGGGTATGCACAGATTTATGGAAAATACAATACTTCAGCTTATGACAAGCTGAAGCTGGATCTGATGTATATTCAGAATTATTCAATCCTGCTGGATCTGCGGCTGATCCTGATGACGGTAAAGATCATGTTTATCAAGGACAGTACAGAAGGGTTTGAGGAGATAAAGCCTTCAGAGAAAAAAGACTGAGAGATCGGAGAGGAGGCTTTCTTGTCTCTGATCATAAAGAACAGGATACAGGAGTTTGATGTGAAAGAGTATTATAAGAAGATCTATAAGGGTTCAAAAGCGGAGTTTATGAAAAAGCTGGAAGGGGAGATTGAGGCAGGGAAAAAGCAGTGCGTGGTGACTGCCAATCCTGAAATCTTTATGCTTGCCGACCGGATGAAAGAGGTAAGAGGACTGCTGATGGCGGAGGATACGACGATCGTTGCAGACGGGATTGGAATCCTCATAGGCGGGAAAAAGCTGGGATTTCATATAAAGGAAAGGATTCCGGGTGTTGAAATCTGCAGTGATCTTTTTGAATGGGCAGATAAAAACCGAAAAAGCCTGTTCCTTTTTGGAGCAAAGCCTGAGGTGGTAGAGACGCTGGCTAAAGAGATCGAAAGAGAATATCCGGGGATTTATTTATGCGGATATGAAAATGGATATGTGAAAGATAAGGATGCGGTTCTTGAACGGATCGCAGAAAAAGAGCCGGATATTTCACTGATTGCACTGGGAGCCCCAATGCAGGAACTCCTGATCCGCAGGCATATGGCGTCTTTTAAAAAAGGCGTACTGATCGGCGTCGGCGGAAGTTTTGATGTACTGAGTGGAATGAAAAAGAGAGCTCCGCAATTCTTCGTAAAATGTAATCTGGAATGGTTATACAGGATCGTAACAGAACCAAAGCGGCTGAAACGGTTCTGGAATAATAATATAAAATTTTTGTTTGTTCTGAGAAAGGAAAGCCATGAGTGAACTGATCGGAAAAATTAAAGAAAAAGGTATCAGGCAGAGTGTGCGCATGATTTCTGTCAAGATGAAAAAGCAGGAGAAGTGGGACGTAAAAAATCTTCGTGGGAAAAGAAAGAATGCGATAGATAAATTACTGAGCCGGGAATTTGATACAGTAATTATTTTTGAGAACCATTTTGGGTTTTACAATATCATGCTTCAGCGTCCCCAGCATCTGACAAAAAAGCTGGCAGATGAGAGAACGCTGGTCTTATACAATTCTTATTATGATGTGGACTATAAAAATCC
This sequence comes from [Ruminococcus] lactaris ATCC 29176, assembly GCF_025152405.1. Lineage (NCBI taxonomy): Bacteria > Bacillati > Bacillota > Clostridia > Lachnospirales > Lachnospiraceae > Mediterraneibacter > [Ruminococcus] lactaris. The sequence goes on along the minus strand of NZ_CP102292.1, from coordinate 1,609,982 downwards.
ATCCAGGATCACCCGGGTAGCCGGAAATTGTTTTGTACTGGATCTGTATTATTACAGGAATGAGATTCTCAGACAGTTACGTCAGAAAAGGGCGGACAGGTATCTGATGGTCTATTCTACCGATACAGTTCCAATGAGCCGGATTCGTCAGTATCAGCAAGAAGGATTCAAAATTTTATATGAGTATGTGGATGATATAAATCCTGACCTGATCGCACCGGGCAGACTGGATATGATCCTTGAAAGACATGAGTCTCTTATAAAAGATCCTGCGACTTATGTTATTGCAACGGCAACCCGCTTATATGAAAATGTCAGGAAGATTAATCCGGCTGCGAAGGCTGCATTGATCTCGAATGGTGCAGAGTGTGAAAAATTTCCACCGGATCAGAAGACAGGAGAGAAAGAGTACCTGTCCTGGCTCAGGCCGGATTCTGTGAAAGCAGGTTATTACGGGGCAATGGCAAGCTGGGTGGACTATGATCTGCTGAAGGCACTGGCAGACCATCCGGAGATACAGATCATCCTGATCGGGATCGAGCATGATGCAAGTCTGCAGGAAAGTGGCATTTTAGAATATAAAAATGTCAGATTTCTCGGAAAGAGACCATATGAAGAACTTGCCGGTTATGCACATTTTTTTGATGTATGTATGATCCCGTTTGTTGTGAATGATATTACGGAATCTACCTCTCCGGTGAAGTTATTTGAGTATATGGCTATGGGAAAACCGGTTGTTGCAACATCACTGCCGGAGTGCAAAAAGTATGAACTGGTAAAGATCGCTGATACAAAAGAAGATTTTGTGGAGGATGTTCTTAAGCTGGCAGAAAAAGGAAAGTCAGAAGAGTTCCAAAGCAGGTTGATGGAGTGTGCCAGAGCGAACGACTGGAAAGCAAAAGCGGCAGAGCTGAAGGATTTTATTAAAGAAGGCGGAATGCCGGACAGTGTGAAAAAGGAGCTGAAAAATGAAAGATAAGCTGAGCAAAGTGAAAAATCTTGTAAAAAAATATGGACTGACCGGAACAATAAAAAAAATGACCGGATATATTTATTCCAATTATATTGTGCGGATTTCGATGAAAGAGAAAATCTATGTGGCATTGAATAAAAAGGAGATCCGAAAGCGATTGAAGCGGATGCTGGAGAGAGAAGACTACGACCGCATTGTGGTATGGAGAAGTTCTTTTGGATGGGATGTGCCTCTGTATCAGAGACCGCAGCATATTTTTACTAACTTTGCAAAGCAGAGAACCCTGGTGCTGTATGAAGTGACAAGATTTACAGATGATGTAAAAAGGATCAAAAGACAGTCAGAAAATCTTTACCTTGTCAATTTTATGAATAAGGCATTTGCTAACTATATTTTTGAAGCCATTGAGCAGCAGGAAAAACCAAGATATGTTCAGTTCTATTCAACAGACTGGACACTGACCAAAGGGCAGATCGAGGAGTATGAGCGACGTGGATATAAGGTTGTATATGAATATATTGATGATCTGAATCCTCACCTTGCCGGAACGGATGAATTGCCGGTCAATGTCAGGGAAAAGTACGAGAAGACCATGAAGGAGAAAGACTCGATCGTGGTTGTAACAGCAGATGCACTGCAAAGGGATGTCCTGTCAAAAAGAGGGGATTCTCATCTGGTGTTTTCTTGTAACGGTGTGGATTATAACCATTTCCATAATGAAATTGATCCGGACTTTAAGTTTGAAAAAGAATTTGCAGAGATTCTTGAAAAGGGACAGCCGATGATCGGATATTACGGGGCATTGGCAAAGTGGTTTGATTATCAGCTTGTTAAAGAACTTGCAGAGACGGGAAAGTATCAGATCGTACTGTTTGGAATTAAATATGATGATTCTTATGAAAAGGCGGGGCTTGACAGACAGGAGAATGTCCATTTCCTGGGTTCAAGGGATTATCATGTATTGCAGAATTATGCTGCAAAGATGGATGTACTGACCATCCCGTTTTTGATCAATGAGATCACAAAAGCAACCTCTCCGGTCAAATTGTTTGAATATATGGCATTGAATAAGCCGATCGTCACGACTGACATGGATGAGTGCAGAAAGTATCAGTCAGTCCTGATCGGGCATGACCATAAGGAATTTGAAGCAAAACTGGATGAGGCATTGGGAAAAAGGTCAGATAAAGCGTATATAGAACTGTTAGACAGGGAAGCATTGGAGAATACATGGGAAGAAAAGGCAAAAGCAATCATAGAAGAAATGAAGCACTGCGAAGAAGCAGACGGGAACCGGTAAGTAGACAGCCGCATATGCAGACTTCAGGCAGAAGGCAGAGACATCGAAGAAGATCCAGAAGACTTCGGCGGAGAAGAAGGCTTTTTGGAATTGTTGTGGTACTGATCCTGGCAGCGGGGATGGCAGGAATTTTTCTGTGGAAAAGAAGTCATACTGCGGGAAGTCCCCCGACATCTGAAAATAAGGGGGGATCAAAGGATACAAAAAAGAAAGATGCTCAGAGCGGGACATCCGATTATACGATAGAACTTCAGGGTGACAGTGAAGTGACTGTCAGGCTTGGAGATCCGTATGAGGATGCCGGTGCAGTTGTGAAAGACCGGCAGGGGAATAGAACAGATATCAGCGTCAGTCTGGAGGAATATGATCTGAATACGGCAGGAGAACACCAGTTGGTTTATAAAGCCACCGATCCCAAAGGAAAAGAAATCTCAGCACAGAGAACCGTTACGGTGACTCCGAATAAAGAATATGGAGCAAAAGGTCTTCCGATTTGTATGTATCATTATGTATATGATGCTAACAGTGTCCCGGAGAATCTGAACTCCAATTATATAGAAGTGGGAACACTGGAAGAAGAATTGAAATATCTGCATGAGAATGACTATTATTTTCCGACCTGGAAAGAAGTGAGGGAATATCTGGACGGAGAGAGAATCCTTCCGGATAAAAGCATTGTACTTTCTTTTGATGATGGTCCGCTGTATATAGAACTGGCAATCCCTTTATTTGAAAAGTATCAGACACCTGCAACTTCTTTCGTGATCACCAGTTATTATAATGATAAAAGCATGTTGGATCCTTACCGAAATAATCAGTATCTGACACTGGAGTCGCATACAGATAATATGCACCGTGGTGGTGGAACTTACGGACACGGAGGTATTTTCCCGGCTTTATCGAAAGAAGAAGCCCTGGCAGATCTGAAGAAATCCATTGAGTATTGTGGAAATGGAGATGCACTTGCATATCCGTTCGGGGATTATACGGCAGAGTGTGAACAGACGGTGGAAGAGGCTGGATTTTTATGTGCAGTTACGACAGAACCGGGCAAATGTTATCCGGGAGATGATCCCTATGCTCTGACGAGAGTACGAATGTTAGGAAGTCAGTCATTAGATCAGTTTATTTCAGAGATCAACTAAAGAGGAATAAAGAGAGGTGCTTCTTATGGGCAGAGAAGTGAGAAGACGCGGTAGAAGGCGTGCAGCGGCAGCGAAAGAAAAAAATAAGAACTGGTTTATGAAGTTGAAAATGTGGCAGCGGGTCCTGCTCTGCACCGTAGGGGTGCTGATCTGTACTTTTTCTGCGGCAGCAATTTATGTCGCAGCAAAGTGGGGAAAGATCCAGACGCAGGATATTGAGGCAAAGGATCTGATTATCAATGAGGAAGTTCAGGAGAAGAACGGGGAGATCAATCTGGGAAAAGGTTATACCAATATCGCCCTCTTTGGTGTGGATTCCCGTGATGGAAATCTTGGAAAGGGAAACCGCACGGACTGTATTATTGTAGCCAGTCTGAATAATGAGACGAAGGAAGTAAAGATGATATCAGTTTACCGGGATACACTGCTGGATCTTTCTGACGGAACTCTTCAGAAATGTAATGCTGCTTACAGTTATGGAGGACCAACGCAGGCTGTCAATATGCTGAATTTGAATCTAGATCTTGATATCCAGAAATATGTGACCGTAGATTTCGGTGCCATTGCAGATGCGATTGATCTGCTGGGCGGAGTGGAGATCGAGATCAAAGAGGAAGAGATCCAGTATCTCAACAAGTTTGTTCAGGAAACTGCAGACTCTGCAGGAAAAGAGGCACACCGGGTAGAAACTGCAGGACTTCAGTTATTAGACGGAGTTCAGGCAACGACTTATGCAAGAATCCGGTCGACAGCCGGTGGTGACTTTACAAGAACAGAGCGACAGCGTCTGGTTATTGAAAAAATCGTAGAAAAGGCAAAAAATGCGGATCTTATGACTTTGAATGCGATCATCGACAAGGTATTTCCACAGGTTGCAACCAATTTTACACTTTCTGATATCCTTTATTATGCCCAGGCTTATACGGAGTATCAATTATCCGGTAATATGGGATTCCCACAGGATAAATCGACTGATACGATATCAGGACTTGGAAGTATTGTAATCCCGGAAGATCTGACATCGAATGTATCTGCACTTCATCAATTTCTATATGGGGTAAATGATTACAGTCCGTCTTCTAAAGTGAACAGTATCAGTGAAAAAATTGCTGCGAGGGTCGGCACAGGTGGAAATGCACAGGATTCAGGAAATTCATCGGGAAAAAGTGATTCATCATCCACGGGAGGGACGCAGGATCGGACCTATAATGAACCACAGCCATCGGCTCCTGATGACTATGAGCCGACAGTACCGGATCAGCCGTCAGATAATGGAAATAGTGGAACTGATCCCGGAACAGACAGTGGAACCGGTGATGGAAATCCGGGAGCAGATACCGGTGAAACCGATCCGGGAGACAGCAGTGGAGACAGCAGTGGAACTGGTGAAAATGGTGGACAATTATAGAAAAACCGTGTATGATAAGAGATAATGACTTAAATCTAATATGAACAAAGGGGTAGTTACATGAAGATGATGAAAAAAGCAGCAGCGATGATTTTATCGGTCTGCCTTACAGTACCAATGTTTGGCACGATTGTCAGTGCTGCACAGGGACAACTGATGTTCTCAGACCCGGAGACAAAGGTAGGAGAAACGGTAGATGTAAGCCTGGTTGTAAAGACCGGAGGAGATGCGATCGGAGATGCAGATATCACAATGAGCTATGATACATCTGCTCTTGAATTTGTCAGTGGTGATGGTGTTCAGGCAGATGGCTCAGGGAATCTGACTTACTCAGGCAGTGGAACAGGTTCTGAGAATGAACTGCGTACGACACTTCAGTTTAAAGCACTGAAAGCCGGAGATACAACGATCAGTGTTCAAAGCTCCAAAGCGTATCTTTACAATGACGAGACACTGACACTGGCAGAAGGTTCTTCCGCAGTAAAAGTAGCAGCAGGCGATGATGGCAGTACAGAGATTACGACAACTGCGGCAGAGGGAGGGACTCCCGTTGCCGGAGAGACAACCAATATCACAGTTTCAGTAAACGGGACAGATTATCTCTTCTCAGAGGCATTTACTGCAGCAGATCTTCCGGAGGGATATACAGAAACAAAGCTTACATTCAATGGTGAAGAAAGAAAATTTGCGAAGAATGGTGCAGGTGTATGTATCGGATATCTTGTAGATTCTGCGGGAACAGGAAAGTTTTTCCTTTATAATGAAGAGGATGCTACATTTTTACCGTATACGGAGATTCAGATTTCAGACAGTACCTCGATCATTCTTCTGAGTGATACAGGAGATGTATCGCTTCCGTCTTCTTATCAGCAGGGAGAACTGACAGTTGGAGACCAGAGTTATCCTTACTGGGCTGATCCGGAGAATGACCGGTATGATCTGATGTATGCTTTAAATACAAGAACCGGAGAAAAAGGATTTTATCAGTATGATTCATCAGATGGAACTTATCAGGCGGTTGAGACACCGACAGAGCAGGTAAAAGAGAAGACGAATGAGTCAGCTCTTTCTAAAATAGGAAATTTTATCGCAGATCATACTTTATTTGTCCTGATCGCAGCAGGAGCATTTGTTCTGATTCTTCTGATCCTCATGATCATTTTTGCAATCAAGCTTGTTCACAGAAATCAGGAACTGGATGATCTTTATGATGAGTACGATATCCCGTTTGAAGAGGAAGAAGAAAAGCCGGCAAAGAAGAAAAAAAACCGCAAGGCAGAGAAAGAGCCGGACGATGAGTATGAAGACGAGTATGACGATGAATACGACGATGAGTACGAAGACGAGTACGACGATGAATATGAAGACGAAGACGATGATGAGTATGAAGACGAAGACGATGATGAGTATGACGATGAATACGACGATGAGTATGAAGACGAGTATGACGATGAATACGACGAATATGATGACAGCGAGATAGAAGAAGATGAGAAGGCAGATCCTTTAAAAGGAGATACAAGAAATTTTAAGAGACCACGAAGAGGCAGAAAAAACCCGGAATATGATGTGGATTTTGTAGATCTGTAAGGAAAAGAGAGGCAGGCATATTATGAAATTGATCATAATGTGCCTGCTTTCAACATTTGTTAATCAAATGAACACACTTTCATCACAATCCTTTATTACTATATAACCATAAAAGAAATACAAAATAAATATAAGAGAAAGCGGGTATGAATCATGGATAATCAGTATAGTTATTATAATCCAAATGAGACAGAAGGAAATACATCAAACGGTACGACATTTTATAATAATGGACAGGGTGATGATGGAAAGACACCAAAAAAGAAAAAGGAGCATAAAAAAATGCCGAAGGCTGTTGCGGTAACAGGACTGGCACTGATGTTCGGAGTTGTATCAAGTGCTACATTCCTTACTACTAATTATGTGGGAACGAAAGTACTGAAGCTCGGAACAACGCAGAAAAGTACCAGTACTACATCGACCAGTGCAGTTACCAGTAATGCATCACTGACGAAGACATCCAGTGTGGTCACATCAGATGTATCCAGTGTGGTGGAAAATGTAATGCCATCCATCGTTTCTATTACGAATATGAGTGTGCAGGAGGTTCAGAACTATTTCGGAGGAACTTCCAAGCAGGAAAGTGAAAGTGCCGGTACAGGAATCATCATTTCACAGAATGATTCAGAACTTCTGGTTGTGACAAATAACCATGTGGTTGCCGGAAGTGATACACTGACAGTTACCTTTGCAGATGGCAACAGTGTTGAAGCAAATATTAAAGGAACGGATTCAGAATATGATGTTGCTGTGGTTGCAGTTCCGCTGGATTCTATTTCTGAAGATACGAAGAAGGCTATCTCAGTTGCAACGCTTGGTGATTCTACAGAGCTGAAAGTGGGAGAACCGGCGATCGCGATCGGAAATGCACTTGGATATGGACAGTCAGTTACAACAGGAGTCATCAGTGCTTTGAACCGTTCTGTATCAGAGACAGACCAGACAACCGGAGAAACGACAGAGAGCAGTGTGAAACTGATTCAGACAGATGCAGCGATCAATCCTGGAAATAGTGGCGGAGCTCTTGTCAATGCCAGTGGTGAAGTAATTGGAATTAATTCATCCAAGCTGGTAGGAGATTCTGTTGAGGGTGTTGGATATGCGATCCCGATCAGTGATGTATCAGATCTGATCGAGAACCTGATGAATCAGGAGACAAAGACCAAAGTTGCCGAAGCAGATCAGGGAGCAATCGGAATCAAGGGAATGAGCGTTTCTACAGAGTATTCCCAGCAGTTGAATATGCCAGAAGGTGTATATGTATCAGAAGTTACTAAAGGTGGCGGAGCAGAAAAAGCAGGCATGACAAGGGGATGCATCATTACAGGAATCAACGGAACAACGGTTTCAAGCATGGATGATCTTCAGGAACAACTGCAGTATTATGCAAAAGGTGATGAAGTAGAGCTTACGATCCAGGTACCACAGAGCAATGGAGAGTATCAGGAGCAGAGTGTGAATGTTACTTTAGGAGCAAAGCAGACAAGTAAATAAAAAGCATAAAAGCTGAGTTTGTGTTATAATATGCAAAGAGGCTGACACTTTTACGAGCAAGAATCGCAGAGTGTCAGCCTTTTTTCTCATCAGTGCCGGACAGAATTACCGGTCAAATTCAGGATTGACAGCATAAAAATTCTTACTGTCCAGTTTTTCCTGAACAATGCGGAGACTTTCACCGAATCTCTGGTAATGTACGATCTCCCGTTCCCTTAAGAAACGGATCGGATCACAGACTTCAGGATCTTTGATCAGCCGGAGAATATTATCATAGGTAGTGCGTGCTTTCTGTTCAGCACTGAGATCTTCATGGAGATCGGTGATCGGATCCCCTTTTGACTGAAATGTTGTTGCACTCCAGGGGACACCTCCTGCAGACTGTGGCCAGAGAGCAAGAGTGTGATCCACATAATAGGGAGCAAATCCGGAATGTTCGATCTCCTCAGGGGAAAGATTGCGGGTCAACTGGTGGACAATCGCACAGACGATCTCAAGGTGGGCAAGCTCTTCTGTTCCAATATCGGTCAGTATTCCGGTAACTTCTTTATATGGCATGGTATACCTTTGGGATAAATACCGCATAGATGCACCCAGTTCCCCGTCAGGACCGCCAAACTGGCTGATAATAACCTGTGCAAGACGGGGATTAGTCTGTGTAATCCTGACAGGGTACTGTAATCTTTTTTCATAATTCCACATATTCAGCAGCCTCCTTCCTGCCATGGCCATGGCTCATTGATCCAGGACCAGTAATCAGACTCACAGGCAGTTGCAGTATCGATCGTAAGCGGACCATAGGCAGAAGCATATTCCCGTAATGCTTCATTCCGCTTTCGGCTGCATTCATTAAAAAAGAGGAGTGCATTCTGATCCCATGGATGTGTATCCAGAAATAATTTTGTGTCATCTACGGCAAAGCTGATCTCATTGATATAATTTAAAAGTTCTCTGCGATTCATTTTCTGACAGGTCACTGACATACGCCTCCTTTTCCACAAAATGACTTATCAAGGTCCCGGAAAATCGTGCCACGGTGGAATCCTTTGTTGGAATCGTAAAGATCTCTCCAACGCTGCCATGGAACATAAGCCATTGCAATCGGAAGATCTTCCAGAGGATCTTTTATACCGCAGCCACAGTCAGGTTTTGCCGGTACAGGCTGGATTTTCTGACTGACAGGATGGCTGCAGGGTTCCGGGACAGGACGGCGGCAGTTGCAGCTATGTCCGGACTGACAGGAACGGTGCTGGTTTATTTGATTCTGATAAATTGGCAATGAAAAAACTCCTTTCCTGGTATCTACAGAATTATTGTATGGAATTTTAAACGAAATGTGAGAAAGTGTCCTCTTTACATTTGAATATAAATCATTTATAATGTACGAGTTGGCGGGGTGTGGCTCAGTTTGGTTAGAGTGCACGGCTGGGGGCCGTGAGGTCGCAGGTTCGAATCCTGTCACCCCGAGTGCAACGAACAGGACAGGACGGTCCGGGAAAGCCGGAGTGTTTTGCCTGAAAGACTGGAATTTAATAGAGTTATCAATGGGGATACTGTGAAACTTGAACGCTCACAGTATTTTTCAATTAAAAAGGAATTTCCCCGAACCTAGTAAAAAGAGAAATTATAAAAGGAGCGGATAGTATATGTGTGGATTTGCAGGATTTGTCGGAAGTGTTGATGACAGAGAACAGGTACTTGTTAATATGATGAATACCATCATACACCGTGGGCCGGACAGCGAGGGAAAATATGTGGATGAGGATGCTGCACTTGGATTCAGACGTCTGAGTATCATCGATCTTTCCTCAGTAGGAGATCAGCCTCTTTATAATGAAGACAAAAGCATGGTTCTTGTATTTAATGGAGAGATTTATAATTATCAGGAGCTGAAGAAAGAGCTTCAGGATGCGGGACATACTTTTGTATCCAATACAGATTCTGAGACATTGATCCACGGCTATGAAGAGTGGGGCGAAAGTCTGGTGGAAAGACTGCGTGGGATGTATGCCTTTGCCATTTGGGATACCAGGAAAAAGAAATTATTTGTGGCAAGGGATATTTTCGGAATCAAACCGCTGTATTATGCACAGATGAATGGAACGCTGATGTTTGCATCAGAGATCAAGGCATTTATGGAGCATCCGAAATTTGACAAGGTATTTAATGAGGATGCACTTGGAAATTATCTTTCTTTCCAGTTTGTCCCTACAAATGAGACTTTTTTCAAAGGGGTGTTCTGTCTACAGCCGGGACATTATTTTACTTATGAGAATGGTGAACTGAACATTACCCGTTATTTTGAACCGAATTTTACAGGGGATACAGAAAAATCTTTTGAAGAGATCGTGGATGATGTGGAAGCGGTTATGAAAGAATCGGTTGCCATGCATAAGATCAGTGATGTAGAGGTTGCCTCCTATCTGTCGAGCGGAGTAGATTCCAGTTATCTGACTTATCTGGGACAGGTGGATCGTACTTTTACAGTAGGATTTGATGAAGGAAAATACAGTGAGATCCAGGATGCAAAGGAATTTGCCGCAAGCATTAATATGAAGAATGATGCAAAAGTGATCACACCGGAAGAGTACTGGGACAGACTGTCTGATATTCAGTACTATATGGATGAGCCGGTGGCTGATCCGGCAGCGATTGCACTGTACTTTTTAAGTGAAGAGGCATCCAAAAAAGTAAAGGTTGTTCTTTCAGGAGAGGGATCGGACGAACTGTTTGGAGGGTATAATATTTACTGTGAGCCATTGGAGCATACGTCTTTTAATAAGATCCCAATGCCGATCCGTCGGTTCCTTGGAGCATTTGCAGAACGCTGCCTGCCTCGTGGAATGAAAGGAAGAGGTTTCCTGATGCGTCATGGCAAGACACTGGAAGAAAGATATTTTGCCAATGCAACGAATATTTTTACAGAGCGTGAAGCGAATAAGATCCTGAAAAACGGCTGTAAACCGGGCATTCAGAAGATCACGAAGCCTTTATATGACAGAGTGAAAGGAAAGGATCCGGTCACAAAGATGCAGTATGTAGATCTTCATTTATGGCTGGTACATGATATCCTCATGAAGGGAGATAAGATGGGAATGGCAAATTCCCTGGAAGTAAGAGTTCCGTTCCTTGATAAGAAGGTGCTGGAACTTGCAGAGACATTGCCGTTGGACTATAAGGTTCGTGCTCCGCAGACAAAAGTAGCTTTAAGAGCGGCAGCAGAAAGAAATATCCGTAGCAAGACTGCCGAAAAGAAGAAACTCGGATTCCCGATTCCGATCCGTGTATGGCTGAAAGAAGATCGTTATTATTCACGGGTAAAAGAGATGTTTCAGACGGATGCTGCAAAGAAATTTTTTGATACAAAGTTACTGATTAAAATGCTGGATGATCATAAGGCAGGAAAGAACAGCAATGAAAAGACCGATAACAGCCGTAAGATCTGGACAGTTTACATTTTCCTTGTATGGTATGACAGATATTTCGGACATGGTAAGCCGGTACATCCTGCCATGCATACAAGATAGGACAAAAGGCAGGTCAAGATGGGGAATAAAAGAAGAAATCTTGGGGATACGCAGCCGATGCAGCCGGTGAATCCGCAAAGAGCAGAGAGAGCGGAGCGAAGAACGCAGCGGGGGCAGAAAAATTACCGGGAAGCGTATGAGCGTGAACTGGAATACAGAAGAGCAGTATCAAGAACACCCGCACCGCAGAACCGCTCCGGACAGAGATCACGCAGCAGGCAGCAGGAAAGCAGCTTAAGTGCAATCATACAGCAGATGAGAAAAAAGAAGAAAAAAGAAGGAACGAAGTACTTTGACTATGATCTTTTACTGGTGATCATTTTCCTGATGTGTTTTGGACTGATCATGCTGTACAGTACAAGTGCATATACCGCACAGGTTGAGAACGGAAATGATATGTTCTATTTTACGAAGCAGGCGATCATCGGGGCAGTGGGGATTCTGATCATGCTTGCTGTATCGAAGATAGATTATCATATTTATGCTGCATTTCACACGGAGATTTTTCTGGTGGCAATGGTTCTGATGGCACTGGTAAAGACTCCTTTGGGAATGGAACTCAACGGTGCAAGGAGATGGATCCAGTTGCCTGGAAATATGTCCTTTCAGCCGGCAGAGGTGACGAAGATCGCAGTGATCCTTTTCATTTCATATAAATTGTGTGAATATGGAAAAAAAGCTTACGGCATCAGGGGCTGGCTTAAGATCGGGGCTTATGGGGTTGTGGCTGCAGGCGGTGTCTTTGTGCTTACGGATAATCTGAGTACAGCGATCATTGTCATGGCGATCACGGTTCTGCTCCTGTTTTTAGTACATCCAAAGACAAAACGGTTTGTCGTTTTTGCATGTGTGGTATTGGTTCTGGCAGTTATTGTGGTAGTTTATCTGAAAATACAGATCAGTGATATGGCAACGAGTACGGATTTCCGTATGCGGAGGATCATTGCATGGCTGAATCCGGAAGCAAATTCAGACAAGGACAGTTATCAGTTCCTTCAGGGCTTATATGCAATCGGATCAGGTGGATTTTTCGGGAAAGGTCTCGGGAACAGTACCCAGAAATTAAGTGCGATCCCGGAGGCACAGAATGATATGATCCTGACGGTGATCTGCGAAGAACTGGGAGTATTCGGAGCGATCCTGATCCTCTGTCTGTTTGGATTCATGCTTTACCGGCTGATGTTTATTGCAAGAAATGCACCGGATCTTTATGGATCTCTGATCGCAGCGGGCATCTTTTCGCATATTGCTCTGCAGGTGATCTTAAATATTGCAGTCGTGACCGGTCTGATCCCTACCACAGGAGTTACACTTCCATTTATCAGTTACGGAGGTACAGCAGTCGTCTTCCTTTTAGCAGAGATGGGGATTGCACTTGGGATCTCATCAAAAATAGAATTAAAAGATTAAAGCCGTTATCGGGGAATTTGAAGAAATATCAGAGACGCTGTCTGCTAGGTGCAGGCAGCGTCTCTGATATTTTGAACAAAAGGTTATAAACTATCGAATAAAAGGCTTTTCATTTCATGAGAAGTGTGATATATTTAAACGTAGTATTAAAAACTACATATAATGGAAGAAGATAATACGCGTTGTGACGCAGGAGGGATTATAAATGGAGTACAGAATAGTTGTAGATAGTTGTGGAGAACTGACTGATGAGATGAAGAAGAGTGGAATCTATAAGACGGCATCTCTGAGTATGGAGGTAGATGGTGTCCATATTCAGGATGATGAATCTTTTGATCAGGCAGATTTCCTGAAGCGGGTTGCCGAAAGTTCGGAATGCCCGAAGTCTTCCTGCCCATCACCGGAGAAATATATGGAGCTGTATCATTGCGAAGCGGAGCGGGTTTATGCCGTGACGCTTTCGGCAGAACTGAGCGGTTCTCATAACAGTGCAGAGCTTGGAAGAAAGTTATATGAAGAAGAGTATGGCAGGAAACAGATCCATGTCTTTAATTCAAGATCAGCATCGGTCGGAGAATCTCTGATCGCATTGAAGATTCAGGAATGTGAAGAAAAGGGAATGGAGTTTGAAGAAGTAATCGCAAGTGTTGACCGGTATATCGAGGAACAGCATACTTATTTTGTGCTTGAGAATCTTGATACGCTGCGGAAGAACGGAAGACTGACAGGACTGAAATCGCTGGCGGTGAGTGCCCTGAATATCAAGCCGGTCATGGGGGCGAACCCGGAAGGTCAGATCTGTCAGCTTGGACAGGGAAGAGGCATGAAGAAAGCTCTGGCGAAGATGGCAGAACAGATCGCCGCAGATGCGATCAATCCGACGGAAAAGATTCTTGCAATTTCTCATTGCAACTGTCCTGAACGTGCGATGGCTGTGGAAAAGCTGATCCGTGAGAAGATAAATGTAAAAGAAAGCTTTATTGTAGATACGGCAGGAATCAGCAGTATGTATGCAAATGACGGTGGAATAATAGTTGTACTTTAATACGCTTTGTGGTAGAATGAAAAAAGCGTATTGAAAGGAGCAGAAGAAGATGAGTCAGGCAAAAGTTGATCGTTATAAAAAGGAAAAAGAAAATCGGAAAAAGCTGATGCGTAAGCAGAAGATGATGGGAATCGTACGAAAGGGAGTTGTTGCAGTGATTGCAGTGGCACTGATTGGCTGGTTGGGATATTCAGTATATGATATGCATGAATCGAACAAAGAGAGAGCGGTTACAGAAGTGAATTATGACTCGATCACGGATTACCTGAATGGACTTTCCTCTGCAGAATAAAGTGGTGGGAAGTGGGAAACTTCCCGGATACCGGATCAGAAAGTGGGGGCTGGTGGAAGAAAGCCATCACGGGATGCGGAATAGAAGAATGAAAAGAAAAGTGAGAGATATAATGTATGGCAGAAGTTGTACATTATGTCTCTTTTTTTTGCCAAAGGATGCAGGAGAAGCCGCCGGTGGCAGATTCTCTGTATTTATACGGACAATGAGTTAAAAGCTGTGCTTGTACGAGGTCCGGGTGACTGAAGGTTCCTGTGCATGAAAAAGTATTGGAAAAGAATGAAAAAACTCTTGAAAAAGGGGGAAGAGTGGTTTACAATGGAGGCAAGTGGTAAGAAAGTGGTGAGAAGTGGCACATTGTGGAGGCTAATGGAGTCTTACGTTTGAGAGAAAGGGTTCCGGATGTTATTAGGAGAGTATAATCATAACATTGATGAAAAGGGCAGATTAATCATTCCGGCCAAATTAAGAGAAGGGCTGGGTGACAGCTTCGTTATCTGTAATGGACTGGAAGGCTGTCTTTTTGTGTACTCTCAGGAAGAATGGAACAAATTCGTTGCCGAACTCGAGTCTTTACCACGGATGAACAAGGATGCCAGAATGTTCAAGCGTTATTTTTTCGGAAGTGCAAATGAGGGAAGTTTTGACAGGCAGGGGAGAGTGCTTGTTCCTACGTCACTCAGAAAAGCAGCACATCTTGAGAAGGAAGTGGTACTTGTAGGAGTACAGGACCGCGTTGAGATCTGGGATAAAGCTCTTTGGGAAGAAAAGAGTCAGATCAGTGAAGAAGATTTGGATGCGATTGCGGAACGCATGGAAGCGATAGGAATACGCATCTGATGACAGAAGGCAGCCGGGGAGAAGGCAGCCAAAAGGAGGAAATTATGGCATTCGAGCATATATCAGTACTGTTGTATGAGACCGTGGACGGGCTGAACGTAAAACCGGATGGCATCTATGTGGATGCAACATTAGGTGGAGGCGGACATGCTTATGAAGTCTGCAGTCGACTGGGCAGTCAGGGGAGATTAATAGGAATAGATCAGGACGCCGATGCAATCAGGGCAGCGGGAAAACGTCTGGAATGCTTCGGGGAGAAAGTCACGATAGTCAGGAGCAACTATTGCGATATGAAGCAGCAGCTCCAGAAACTGGGCATTGATAAAGTGGATGGGATCACGGTGGATCTGGGAGTTTCATCGTATCAGTTAGATACTGCAGAAAGAGGATTTTCCTATCGGGTGGATGCACCGCTTGATATGAGGATGGATCAGAGACAGAAGATGACAGCCCGTGACATTATCAATGATTACAGTGAATCAGAACTTTATCGGGTGATACGCGACTACGGAGAAGACCGGTTTGCAAAGAACATTGCAAAGCATATTGTCGCAGAACGGAAAAAAGCACCGATAGAGACAACAGGACAACTGAATGAGATCATCAGCCATGCGATTCCGATGAAAGTCCGGAAAACGTCAGGACATCCGTCCAAAAGGACATTTCAGGCGATCAGGATTGAGCTGAATCATGAATTGGATGTATTGCGAGATACATTGGATGACATGATTGAACTGCTGAATCCGGGTGGAAGACTGTGCATTATTACGTTTCATTCACTGGAGGACAGAATCGTCAAGAGTTCTTTCAGAAAAAATGAGAATCCTTGTACCTGTCCGAGCCATTTCCCGGTTTGCGTATGTGGAAATGTATCAAAGGGAAAGGTGATCACCAGAAAGCCAATTCTTCCGTCGGAAGAAGAGCTGGAGGTAAACAGTCGTTCAAAAAGTGCGAAGCTCAGAATTTTTGAACGTGCTTAGGTAAAAAGGGAGTATTTAGAGTATAAAAGAACGTTCTTTCGGGAAGGGGAGAGCCTGAGAGAGCAAATTTCAGGGAAAGGGGCTGTATAGGATGGCAGCAGATAGAAGATACAGACAGCAGAACAGAGTCACTTCTGACAGAGAAAAGTTTTATGTATATGGAAATGCTGTACGTCAGGCAGAAGTTCAGCCCAAAAGAAGACAGGAAGTTCGTCCTGCAAAGACAGGGAAGACAAGCAGTCAGGTAATGAGAAACCGGAATCGTGCGATGAAGATCAGTCCGGCTTATGCGATATTTTTCATTCTTGCAGCGGTCTGTACAGTAGCGGTCTGTGTGGTGTACATCAGACTGCAGACAGAAGTTGTTACAAGATCAGCTCATGTTACTTCGATGCAGGAAGAACTTGCGGACTTGACAGAGGCAAATGATACAGCGTATAATGCGGCTGTTGACTCCGTGAATCTGGACACGGTGAGAGAAAAGGCCATGAACGAGATGGGAATGGTTTATGAATCCCAGGGAAATGTTGTGGAATACAAAAGTCCTACGAGTGATTATGTAAAGCAATATGAGGAGATCCCAAAGGACGGTGTTCTTGCCCAGTCCAGGGATGTATCAAAATAAGGATTAGTTTAAGATGGCAGGAAGAAAAAGAAAGAACAGATTTGAATTTCTGACAAGAAAATTTCCGGTAAGGATGCAACGAAAGCTGGTAATGCTATTTATGGCAGTTATACTGGCTTTTGTTGTTCTTATTGGAAGGATTACTTATATTAATGTGACCAAGGGCAGCAAATATACCAAAAAAGTACTGGATCAGCAAAATTATGGAAGCAGGGTCATCCCCTATAAAAGAGGAGATATTGTTGACCGAAACGGTACGAAGATCGCTACAAGCGAGAGGGTATATAACGTAATCCTGGATGTCAAAGTTATGACGGACAAAGATAAATACATAGAACCTACGATCCAGGTCCTGAAGGACTGCTTTGGAATTGATGAAGCACAGATCAGGGATCTGATCAGTACCAATCCGGAGAGCCGGTACAGTATTGTAAAAAAAGGGATTGATTATGCAGCTGCAAAGAAATTTAATGAGATCGATGCAGATGATGAGAATTATCCCAATGTAAAGGGAATCTGGCTGGAAGATGACTACACCCGGCTTTATCCGTATAACCGGCTGGCGAGCAGCACGATCGGTTTTACCAATTCAGAAGGCGAGGGCTCTTTTGGCATAGAGAATGCATATAATGCAGTACTGAGTGGTACAGATGGAAGAGAATATGGCTATTTTGATTCCGGGTCTTCCTCTTCAGCAGAGCATACAGTGAAAGCAGCAAAGAATGGAGATACGGTTGTGACGACCATTGATGTGAGCCTGCAGAAGATTGTGGAAGATAAGATCCTGGCATTTAATCAGGCCCATGCCGGTGAGGCAAGGAGCGGAGAGCCGGGAAGTAAAAATACAGCAGTCATGATCATGAATCCAAATACAGGTGAGATTCTGGCACAGGCATCTTACCCGGATTATGACCTGAACAATCCGGCAGATCTGTCTGCAATTTATTCAGAAGATACGATCAACGGAATGACTGAGGAAGAGAAGACGGAAAAAAGGAATCAGATGTGGAGAAACTTCTGCATCAGTGATACCTATGAGCCGGGTTCGACGATGAAACCGTTTACGGTTGCAGCCGGGCTGGAAAGCGGAACACTGACCGGAAATGAAACGTATTATTGTGGTGGATCACTGAGAGTGGCAGATTATGATATCGGATGCCATCTGCGGTCAGGACATGGAATGGAAACGATCCAGGATGCAATCGCAAATTCATGTAATGTGGCACTGATGACGATGGCAGAAAGTATCGGAGTGGATCATTTCACAAGATATCAGCATATTTTTGGTTTTGGGGAATATACAGGCATTGATCTTCCGGGGGAGGCCGGAACTGCGGGACTTCTATATACGGCAGACAATATGACAGCAGTGGATCTGGCTACCAACTCTTTTGGTCAGAGTTTTAATGTGACGATGGTACAGCTTATTACCGGATTTTCATCACTGATCAACGGCGGATATTATTATGAACCACATGTAGTAAAGCAGATCCAGGATCAGAATGGAAATGTGATCGAGACAAAAGATCCGGTTCTTTTACGAAAGACTGTTTCAGCGGAAACTTCCACGATGCTGAAATCCTATATGAAAGCAACCATGGAGTACGGTACCGGAAAAAAGGCGGCAGTAGAAGGATACGATATCGGAGCAAAAACCGGAACAGCACAGAAGATTCCGAGAAAAGAGGGAAAATATCTTCTGTCCTATATCGGATATGCACCACAGGAAAATCCGGAAGTAGTGGTGTATGTTGTGATTGATGAGCCGAATGTTTCGGCACAGGACAACAGTCTTCTTGTCCTGGAACTTGCAAAATCGATCATGGAAGAAGCATTCCCTTATCTTGGAATTACGACGATCCAGGAGAGTGAGCAGATCAAAGCAGCAGATGCGGCGGCTGCGGCACAGGCGGAAGGAAAGGATTTCGGAGATACGGAGTACTCTGATTTCGATGAAAATTATACAGATACATATGATAAAAAGACAGACTCTTCTGCAGATGAAAACTACAAACCGGATCTGGACAGTTGGGCAACTGTGAACAACGGAGATTAATGTATAACTCTGAAAAGGATGGAATAAGTTATAAAGACATTCTTTTCAGAGTTATTTTTTATGAAAAATAAGACCTATAATAAAAAGAAAATGCTGGTTGTATTTTCAATCGCAGTTGTGTTGATCGTTTCTCTTATGGCGAGATTATTTTATCTGATGGTATTTGATGCAGAACATTATCAGAAACTGGCAAAGGATCTTCATGAGCGGGAACGGAAGATCAAAGCAGCCAGAGGAGAGATCCTGGACCGTAATGGAGTTGTCCTGGCAGCCAACAAGACGGTCTGTACGATCTCCGTGATCCACAGCCAGGTGACCGAACCGGAAAAAGTAGCCAGGATCCTTGCAGAAGAACTGGAAATGGATGAGAGTAAAATCGCAGAGAAAATACAAAAAGTCACATCCATGGAGAAAATCAGGACAAATGTAGAAAAAGAGACAGGTGACAGAATCCGGGATTATGATCTGGACGGAGTGAAAGTGGATGAAGACTTTAAAAGATATTATCCTTATCGTGACCTGGCTTCCAGAGTCCTTGGATTTACCGGTGGAGATAATCAGGGAATCATTGGCCTGGAAGTGAAATATGAAGAGTATCTGAAAGGAATCAATGGAACGATCTTAACAGTGACAGACGCAAGAGGGATTGAACTGGAAGGAGTCGCTGAAGACCGGATCGAGCCGGTAGCAGGAGGAAATCTGCGGATCAGTATGGATTATAATATTCAGAGTTTCTGTCAGCAGGCGGCGGAAAAAGTCCTGGAAGAAAAGCAGGCAGACAGTGTCTCTGTCCTGCTCATGAATCCACAGAACGGAGAAATCCTGGCGATGGTGAATGTGCCGGAATTTAATCTGAATACACCCTATGAACTGAATACCGAAGTGGCAGAAGAACCTCTTTCTGATGTAGAATTACAGGAACGGCTGAACCGGATGTGGAGAAATGAATGTATTAATGATACCTATGAACCTGGATCTACTTTTAAGATCATTACATCATCAGCCTGCCTGGAGGAAGGAGTGGTGTCACTTTCTGATACATTTTCCTGCCCAGGATACCGGGTGGTGGAAGACCGCAGGATTCGGTGCCACAAGGTGGGCGGACATGGGCAGGAAACTTTTATACAGGGGATTCAGAATTCCTGTAATCCGGTTTTTATAGATATTGGTCTGCGGCTGGGGGCAGACCGTTTTTATGAATATTTTAAGCAGTTTGGCTTACTGGGGCTGACCAATGTGGATCTGCCGGGAGAAGCGGGAACGATTATGCATAAAAAGGAAGATATCGGACTGGTGGAACTTGCAACGATGTCTTTCGGCCAGTCTTTTCAGATCACACCGATTCAGATGGCAACGACAGTCAGTTCCCTGGTCAATGGTGGAAAAAGAGTCACGCCGCATTTTGGAATTTCCATTGAAGACGGAGAAGGAACGGTACTGGAACAGTTTCAGTATGAAGAGAAAAAAGGGATCGTATCAGAAAAAACTTCAGAAACCATGCGGATGCTTTTAAAGAGTGTGGTGGAAGAAGGATCCGGAAGAAACGGAGCGGTGGAGGGGTATTCTGTCGGAGGAAAAACTGCAACGTCCCAGACACTTCCAAGAAGTGCAAATAAATATATTTCTTCCTTTATAGGGTTTGCCCCGGCGGAAAATCCACAGGTTCTCGGAATCGTGGTGATCCGTAATCCACAGGGAGTTTATTATGGCGGTACGATCGCTGCACCGGTGTTACGCAGCATTTATGATAACGTGCTGCCGTATCTCGGGATTGAAAAAAGCTGACTGATAGGGTATACTGTAAAAGGCGTTTTGAAAGAGATACTTCTGAAAAGGGAGCGGAAATTTCCGGACGTACAACAAAAGAAATAAAGAGGTGTATGTATGAACAGTCATATAGTAATTCCGGTATTGATTTCATTTGCGATCAGTCTGATCCTCGGACCGGTCGTGATCCCGTTTTTAAGAAAGCTGAAGATGGGGCAGACAGAGAGGGTAGAAGGAGTCCAGTCGCATCTGAAGAAGGCAGGGACGCCTACCATGGGAGGCGTGATCATCCTTGCATCCGTTGCGGTCACATCTCTGATCTATGTAAAAGATTACCCGCAGATCATTCCGGTTCTGTTCCTTACCGTTGGGTTCGGACTGATCGGTTTTCTGGATGACTATCTGAAGGTAGTCATGAATCGTTCGGATGGACTTTATCCAATGCAGAAGATGGCATTGCAGATCGTAGTGACGGCGATCTTTGCATATTATCTCGTAAAAGTGGCAAAGGTTCCGCTGACCATGATCGTTCCGTTTACGCACGGGTACGAACTGAATCTTGGATGGCTTGCAATTCCGGTACTGTTCTTTGCAGTGATCGGTACTGTGAATGGTACGAATTTTACAGACGGACTGGACGGACTTGCCTCCAGCGTCACAGTACTGGTTGCAACATTTTTTACAGTTGTAGCGGTTGGAACAAAGAGTGGACTGGAACCGATCACCTGTGCGGTTGTAGGAGCATTGATGGGATTCCTGCTTTTTAATGTTTATCCGGCGAGTGTATTCATGGGCGATACAGGATCACTTGCACTGGGCGGTTTTGTAGCTGGAACTGCCTATATGATGAGAATGCCGTTATTTATTCTCATTGTGGGATTTATCTATCTTGCAGAGGTGATTTCAGTAATTCTGCAGGTAACATATTTTAAGAAGACAGGCGGAAAGAGACTCTTTAAGATGGCTCCGATCCATCATCACTTTGAGTTGTGCGGATGGTCTGAGACGAGAGTTGTAGCTGTATTTTCGATCATTACGGCAATCCTTTGCCTGATTGCTCTTATGGGGGTATAAAAGATGAAGATCAAAGAAAAAAAGGTACTTGTATTTGGTTCAGGAATCAGTGGAGAAGCGGCATGCAGTCTGTTGCTCCGGGAAGGTGCAGAAGTCGTACTTTATGATGGGAATGATAAGCTGGACAGAGAAGAGATCCTGTCAAAGATCCCGGAATCCGGGAATGGCAGTTTACAGATTCTTCTTGGTACACTTGCGGACGAAAAAAAGGCACAGCTGCTGAAGACACTGGATCTGGTTGTTATGAGTCCGGGAGTTCCGACCGATCTTCCGATTGTGAATGAGATGAGAGACCGGGGAATCCCGATCTGGGGGGAAATCGAACTGGCATATGAAGCAGGAAAGGGAGAGGTTCTTGCGATTACCGGAACCAACGGAAAGACGACGACAACTTCTCTGCTTGGTCAGATCATGAAGAACTATACAGAGAATACATATGTAGTTGGAAATATTGGAAATCCTTATACCAGTGTGGCACTTGAGACAACAGAAGATTCTGTGATCGTGGCAGAGATGAGCAGTTTTCAGCTTGAGACGATTGAGACATTCCGTCCGCGTGTCAGTGCGATCCTGAATATCACACCGGATCATCTGAACCGTCACCATACAATGGAAGCTTATATTGCAGCGAAAGAGAATATTGCAAAGAACCAGACGGAAGAGGATACGTGCGTTCTGAATTACGAAGATGCAGTGACACGTCAGTTTGGTGAGACATTGAAAGCAAAGGTTCTATATTTCAGCAGCCAGCGTATACTGGAAGAGGGAATCTATCTGGACGGAGAGAAGATCGTGCTGAGCCTGAATGGTGAAAAGACAGAGATCTGTACAGTCAATGAACTGAATATTCTCGGTACGCATAATCATGAAAATGCGATGGCAGCAGCAGCGATGGCAGCAGCTTATGGAGTACCGGTTGAGATCATCCGAAAGACCTTGAAGGAATTTCAGGGAGTAGAGCATCGGATTGAATTTGTGGCAGAAAAAGACGGCGTTGTTTATTATAATGATTCCAAGGGAACGAACCCGGATGCTGCGATCAAGGGAATCCAGGCAATGAACCGCCCAACGGTACTGATCGGTGGAGGATATGATAAAGATTCTGCATATGATGAATGGATCAATGCGTTTGACGGAAAGGTCAAAAAGCTGGTTCTGATCGGAGCTACAAGAGAAAAGATCGCACAGACGGCTGAGAAACTCGGATTTCATGAGATCGTAATGGCAGATACATTTGAAGAGGCATTTGAAAAATGCGTTGAGTATGCAGAACCGGGAGATGCAGTACTTCTTTCACCGGCATGTGCAAGCTGGGGAATGTTCAAAAATTATGAGCAGCGTGGAGATAAATTCAAAGAACTTGTAAATCAGTTATAAGGAGTGGATCTGGATTGAGGCATCCTGCAAAGCGATGCACCTATGATGATACATTACTTGTCACGGTACTTGTGCTGGTAATTGCAGGACTGGTTCTCCTAACCAGCATCAGTGCTTATAATGGAAATGTAAAGTTTCACGACTCTTTCTATTATTTAAAAAAGCAGGGCTTTGCCACAGGTCTCGGACTTGTCGGAATGGCGGTTATTTCGAGGATTGATTACCATAGATGGATTCCACTGGCAGTGCCGGGATATCTGCTGTCAATCCTGCTGGGGGTGGCAGTTCTGCTGTTTGGAGAGGAATATAACGGGTCCAAAAGATGGCTGTCTTTGGGCCCGGTTTCATTTCAGCCTTCAGAATTTGCAAAGGTAGCGGTGATCGTATTTCTTTCATGGCTGATTGAAAAGAATATAAAAAAGATGGGAAAATTCAAAAGTATTGTCCTTACTATGCTGACGATTCTTCCCATCGTGGGACTTGTAGGAGCGAGTAACTTAAGCACAGCGATCATTATTTTAGGAATTGGGGCAGTGATGATCTTCACGGCGAGTCCGAAATATCTGCAATTTTTCTGGATGATTGCAGGTGGAGCGGGATTTATGACGATCTTCCTTGCATTGGAGAGTTACAGGCTGGAACGGATCGCAATCTGGAGAAATCCGGAGAAATACGAAAAAGGTTATCAGACCCTGCAGGGATTGTATGCCATTGGAAGCGGAGGCTTATTTGGCAGAGGACTGGGGAACAGTGTCCAGAAGCTGGGGTTTCTTCCTGAGGCACAAAATGATATGATCTTTTCGATCATCTGCGAAGAACTGGGACTGGTGGGTGCGGGAATCCTGATCGGAGTTTTTCTGATCCTGATCTGGAGATTCTTTGTGATTGCTGCAAAGGCGGAGGATCTGACCGGTGCATTGATTGCAACAGGAGCGATGGCACATATGATGATCCAGATCATTTTAAATATTGCAGTGGTAACAAATTCCATTCCCAATACAGGAATCACGCTGCCATTTATCAGTTATGGAGGAACATCGGTTGTATTTTTATTACTGGAGATGGGACTTGTGCTGAGTGTTTCCGGGTATTCCGGCAGGAATCAGAAAAAAGAGATGCGTCCGGAAAACGGGGCAGGAGAACGTTAAGACAGAGGAGCATATATGAAGAGAAAAAAGCGAAAGAAAAATATAGGAAAAATGATTCTGATCCTGATCCTGACCGTGGCAGTTCTGGTGCTGATATGTATTTTCGGATTCCGCACCAGAAAGATCCAGGTCAGTGGAAATGTGTATTATGGAGAGGGAACAATCACGAACTGGATTGAAAAAGATCCATTGTCAGTAAATTCTCTGTATCTTTTAGGAAAATATACTTTTGACAAGGGAGAACTTCCGTCAGGAGTAGAGAGCCTGAAAGTGTCATTGAAGAATCCGTGGACGGTTGCTGTGACAGTGGTTGAAAAAAGTATGCTCGGCTATGTAGATTATGATGAGGCGATGCTGTATTTTGATGAACAGGGGATCGCAACGCTTCGGAGTGCAAAGCAGATCGAGGGAGTCCCGTATATTGAAGGACTTTCTTTTGATACAGCAGAGGTGGAAATCGGAAAAGTGCTTCCTGTGGAGGATGATGCGATTTTTGAGAAACTGGCAGAGACATCCAGATATCTCAGAAAAAATGCCCTGTCACCGGAGCGGATCGTCTGCAATACAGATGGAAGTGATGTCGTATTATATTTCGGAGCAGTGGAAGTACTGCTGGGAAATGAGAAGTATGAAGAGCGTCTGGCACAGGTAGGACCGATCCTGGAAGAACTGAAAAAGAAGTATCCTGACACCGCAGGAACACTCCATCTGGAGAATTTTGATTCGTCTTCCGCGTCCATCCGGTTTACACCACAGACTGCGGAGCAGACCGCTGACGTGCAATAAAAGGAAAAGAATGTAAATTGAGTAAAAAAATCAGAAAATAAGAAAAAATCTATTGATTATTTACGGAAAAGACTTTATTATATACTTATTGAATTGTATCGTTCAATTAAAATTAAGGGATGTATAAAAGATTAATGAGACGACAAAGGAGGAAATACTCTTGTTAGAAATTAAGACCAATGAATCTGAAGCGGCCGCAAGAATAATTGTTGTCGGAGTCGGCGGAGGCGGTAATAATGCCGTTAACCGAATGATCGACGAGCAGATTGCGGGTGTAGAATTTATAGCTGTAAATACAGATAAGCAGGCATTACAGCTTTGTAAAGCACCGACATTGATGCAGATCGGTGAAAAGCTTACAAAAGGACTTGGTGCAGGTGCACAGCCGGAGGTAGGGGAGAAAGCTGCGGAAGAAAGTTCAGAAGAGATCCAGGCAGCACTGAAAGGTGCAGACATGGTATTTGTTACCTGTGGAATGGGTGGAGGAACAGGAACAGGAGCAGCTCCTGTTATTGCACGTATTGCCAAAGAGCAGGGTGCATTGACGGTAGGTGTTGTCACAAAGCCGTTCCGTTTTGAATCCAAGACCAGAATGCAGAATGCCACAAGTGGTATTGATAAATTAAAAGAAAATGTAGATACGATCATCGTTATTCCAAATGATAAGCTTCTTGAGGTTGTAGACAGACGCACTACAATGCCGGAAGCCCTGAAGAAAGCAGATGAGGTTCTTCAGCAGGGTATTCAGGGTATCACTGACCTGATCAATGTTCCATCCCTGATTAACCTTGACTTTGCAGATATCCAGACGGTTATGAAGGACAAGGGTATTGCACATATCGGTATCGGTGCAGGACGCGGTGATGATAAGGCTCTTGAGGCTGTAAAGCAGGCTGTTGCAAGTCCGCTGCTTGAGACTACGATCCAGGGTGCATCAAACGTGATCGTCAATGTATCCGGTGATATTACGCTGATGGATGCATCTGATGCGGCTGATTATGTTCAGGAGCTGGCAGGCGAGAGTGCAAGTATTATCTTTGGTGCGATGTATGATGATACAAAATCTGACGAATGTACGATCACAGTTATTGCTACCGGCTTACATAATGTAGGCGGAAGTGCTTCTAAGTTAAAAGCAAGACTGGAAGGACAGCAGAAGGTTGGATCCATTCTTCCGTCCGGCGGAGAATCTCATGTGAGATCTACACTGGATCATGAGAGAAGAGCAGGTTCCACAGTAAGACCGCAGGGAGGAACAATGCCGACACTGCAGCCGAGAACACCTTCAAGCAATGTAAAAGAGCAGTCGATCAAGATTCCTGATTTCTTCAAAAAGTAAGCAGGGAAAGACAATCGCTGGATTCTGAAAGACAGAATGAATAGATTTTAGAAAAGAACTGGTTAAAGCCGGTTCTTTTTTTGTTGCACAAAATGCAATTTACAGAGTGCAGGAACAACGGGCTGTTAAGCAGGATGTTGTCGAAATATATTCTGATCTTTCTGTCAGTGTCCGACAAACTTCTGCTTTGGTGCAGGCATATAATGAGTCATGCATACAAAGGAGAAGGAAGGTGGAATATGCACTACGAATTGTATATTGATTTGTTGTTTCTGGAAAATTTCATGATGGACAGTCTGTTGCTTCTTGTACTGAATCGGGTTCTGAAATGCAAAAGTAACTGGCAGAGAATCTTTCTGGGCGGAGGGCTTGGAAGCGGGATGATGTGCCTTGGAATAGTCGTGGGGATCCCCGGAGTCTTTCAACTTATTTTTTTTCATGGAATTGTCAGCAGTTGTATGCTTATAACCGGTCTCCGTATCAGAACGAAAGCTCAATTTATAAAGGCCTACATATTATTATACCTATGTGCGGTTTTTATGGGAGGCATGATGACAGCATTCCGGCCGTATTTAAGGTATATCAGCCTTTTTTATGGGACGGCAGTGGGAACGGCATTTCTCTTTGTGAAATGCTGGAAACTGTTAAGAAAAATAAGCGGAAAAGAACAGGTGCGGTGTGAGGTGACGCTGTATTTGAACGAGAGAAAGATGAGCGTCATGGCACTGATGGATACGGGAAATCTTTTATGCGATCCGGTCAGTGGTGATCCGGTCAGTATTCTCGACCATGAATTCTATGAAAAGTTCAGAGAACAACAGCAGAAAGAAGGATCTGTCCTGAGGGATACGGAACCGAAAATGCGGTACATCCCTTATCAGAGTATCAGTGGAACCGGTGTAATAAAAATCTTCCGAATCGAGAAAATGTGTGTCAGCATGGACGGGGAAAAATGGATTGAAAAACCGTTGATCGGAATCAGTGAAGGAACGATTTCAGAGAAGCAGGAATACCAGTTGATCCTGAACCATGATTATCTGAATATTTAGGAGGAAAATGAAAATGATAGTAAAAGTAGCAGTGCCGGAGAAATTTAAACTGAAAGTAGTGCCTGATTTCAGGACGCTGATCTTCGGAGGGCAGAAAGAGATTCATTACATAGGAGGAACAGATGTTCTTCCACCGCCGCTTGAAAATGAAAAAGAAGAGGAAGTGATCGGACGGCTGGGAACAGAAGATGATCAGGAGGCGAAAAAGCTTCTGATTGAGCATAATCTGAGACTGGTCGTTTATATTGCAAAAAAATTCGACAATACAGGAGTAGGGGTTGAAGACCTCATCTCCATTGGAACGATTGGTCTGATCAAGGCGATCAATACATTCAATCCAACCAAAAAGATCAAACTTGCAACCTATGCATCCAGATGTATTGAAAATGAAATCCTGATGTATCTTCGCAGAAACAGCAAGACAAAGCTGGAGGTTTCCATAGATGAACCACTGAATGTGGACTGGGATGGAAATGAGCTCCTTTTATCTGACATTCTGGGGACGGATGAAGATACAATCTATAAAGATCTTGAAAATGAGGCAGAGAGAAAAATTTTGTTCCGGGCTTTGAACAAACTGTCCGGTCGGGAGAAAATGATCGTGCGGATGCGTTTCGGCCTGGATCATCCGGAAGGAAAAGAAATGACGCAGAAGGAAGTGGCAGATCTTCTGGGAATTTCCCAGTCGTATATTTCCCGGCTGGAAAAGAAAATCATGACAAGGCTCAGACGGGAAATGATCCGGTATGAATAACGTTCATCGAGTTATTAACATAAGTATTAAAATTTACTAAAATTTAAAGAGTACCGCTATATTTTTCGTGCATATTAAATAAATAAGTGCTACAATAAAAGAAAAAAGCGGAAGGGTTGGTGGACTTATGAAACTTACTTTTGTAGGAGCAGCCCACGAAGTTACTGGGAGCTGTCATTTCCTTCAGACTGCAGGGAAAAATATTCTGATTGATTGTGGAATGGAGCAGGGACCGGATCTGTATGAGAATCCGGGGCTTCCGATTCCGGCGAATGAAGTGGATTATGTGTTCCTGACGCATGCACATATAGATCATTCGGGGATGCTGCCAAGACTTGCAAAAGATGGATTTAAAGGTCAGATCTTTACCACGTATGCAACGGCTGACCTGTGTAATATCATGCTGCGTGACAGTGCACATATCCAGGAGTTTGAGGCTGAATGGAGAAACCGGAAGGGAAAGCGTGCAGGACAGCCGGAGTATGAGCCGGTTTATGTAATGCAGGATGCACTGGACGCGATTGAACTTCTTGTGCCATGTCAGTATGGCGAGCGGATCAGGATCTGTGAAGGCGTTGAGATCCGGTTTACCGATGTGGGGCATCTGCTGGGATCAGCCAGTATTGAAGTGTGGGCGACAGAAGATGGCGTGACAAAAAAGATTGTATTTTCAGGTGATATAGGGAATACGGATCAGCCGATCATCAAAGATCCGGCCTATACGGAGAATGCAGATTATATCGTCATGGAATCCACCTATGGAAATCGGGTACATGCACAGGAAAAGCCGGATTATCTTGGCGATTTTACAAGGATTCTGAAAGAGACCTTTGACCGGAAGGGAAATGTAGTGATCCCGTCATTTGCGGTAGGAAGAACGCAGGAGATGCTGTATTTTATCCGTGAGATCAAAGAAAAGGGACTGCTGAGTGAGTATCCTGATTTTGAAGTTTATCTGGACAGTCCGCTGGCAATCGAGGCGACAAAGGTATTTACTAAAAATATGCGGGAATGCTTTGATGAGGAGGCACTTGCTCTTGTGAATGCAGGGATCAATCCACTGGTATTTCCGGGACTGCATACTGCAATATCCAGTGAAGATTCTAAGATGATCAATTTTATAGAAAAGCCGAAAGTAATCATTTCCGCTTCAGGAATGTGCGATGCAGGAAGAATCCGGCATCATTTGAAGCATAATCTCTGGAGAGAAGAGTGTACGATCTTATTTGTCGGATATCAGGCAAACGGAACGCTGGGTCGGCGGCTGCTGGAGGGCGAGAAAAATGTGAAGCTGTTTGGAGAGTCGATCGAGGTACATGCAAGGATTGAAAGCCTTCATGGTGTCAGTGGGCATGCGGATATGAATGGTCTGCTGAAATGGGTAAAGGCATTTGATCCACCGATACAGCGAGTTTTTGTTGTACATGGTGAAGATACAGTAACTGAGGAGTTCGCAAAGACTGTGGAAGAGACATTTGATTATCAGGCGTTTGCACCATTTCCGTGTGCAGAAGTGGATCTTCTGAAAAATGAGATCCTCAGTGAGGGCGTGAAGATCCCTGTGAAAGCAAAGAAACCGGCACAGAAGAAAGCGGATGCAGCGTATGACCGGCTTACGCTGGCTGGTAAAAGGCTTATGGATATCATTTACAGCAATGCAGGACTTTCCAATAAAGATAAAGCAAAATTTGAAGCACAGATCAATAATCTTGCGGATAAGTGGGAACTGTAAGAGAATCCTGCAAAAGAGACAGAACTGTGAGAAAGTTCTGAAGAAAAGGCAGTCAGACAGATTGTCAAGGAGTAAAACTTTATTAAATTTTTCCCCGGACAGAATATCTTTGATTCAGATGGAGAATGATTCTAAGTAGAAAATGACTTAGGAGGATTCTTACGATGATGAATAAGGTGGAACTGTGCGGAGTGAATACGTCAAAGCTCCCGCTTCTCAGGGAAGATGAGAAGGAGGAGCTTTTTCGTCGGATTCAGAAAGGCGATGAAAAAGCGAGAGAAGAATATATTAAAGGAAATCTGCGACTGGTTCTGAGTGTGATCAAGAGATTTGACAGCAGCAGTGAAAGTGCAGATGATTTATTCCAGATCGGATGTGTGGGTCTGATGAAGGCAGTGGATAATTTTGATCCGGAGCGGCTGGTAAGATTTTCAACTTATGCAGTCCCGATGATCGTAGGTGAGATCCGGAGATATTTAAGAGATAACAGCAGCATCCGTGTGAGCCGTTCTTTGAGGGATACGGCTTATAAAGCTATTTATGCAAAGGAAGGATATGTACGCCGCTATATGAAAGAACCGACGGTGCAGGAAATTGCAGATGAGATCGGGATTGCCAAGGAGGATGTGGTTTTTGCCCTGGATGCGGTACAGACTCCGATGAGTCTTCATGAACCGGTATACAATGACGGAGGGGATGCATTGTATGTGATGGATCAGGTCAGTGATAAGAAAAACCGGGAAGAAAACTGGGTGGAGGAACTTTCGCTGGAGGCTGCGATGGAACGGCTCAATGAGCGGGAACGGTATATTATCAGTCTGCGGTTTTTTGAAGGGAAGACTCAGACGGAGGTGGCAGGACAGATCGGGATTTCTCAGGCACAGGTCAGCAGACTTGAGAAAAACGCCCTGAAGACGATGCGGCAGTATCTGCTGGGAGATTGAAAAATATGCCGATAAATGCGTTGTCAATACTTGCTTTTTAGAATGTATCATACTATGATAAGTGAGAAAGAAATACAATACAGAATGTCCTTACAGGATGAAGGATGGCAGGGAGGCAGCAGGGATGAAAGCATGTATTTTTGATCTCGACGGAACATTGACTGATACATTGGATTCACTGGAATATTCTGTGAATGAGACGATGAAACAGATCCATATGCCACAGATCACGAAAGAGCAGTGCAGAGATTTTGTCGGAAACGGAGCGAAGGTTCTCATAGAGAAGGCGTTGAAAGCCGGGGGAGATGAGGCTCTGGACAGGCTAGATGAGGCGATGGAAGTCTATGGCAGAGTGTTCGATGAGAACTGTACTTATAAGGTTGTTCCTTATAAGGGAATTGAAAGGATGCTCGAGACATTGAAAAAGCAGGGGATCAGGCTTGCAGTGCTTTCGAATAAGCCGGACCGCCAGGTCGGTCATGTGATTAAGGAGATTTTTGGAGAAGGGCTTTTTGACTGGATCCAGGGGCAGAAAGAGGGCGTTCCGAGAAAACCGGATCCCAGTGCGGCACTTGATATTGCGGACAGACTGGGAGCTGAGATCGCAGAGACAGCGTATATCGGAGATTCGGAAGTGGATCTTGCAACGGGAAAGGCAGCCGGCATGAAGACGATCCTGGTATCCTGGGGATTCCGTGGAAGAAAAGCACTGGAAGAAGACGGGGCAGACTGTATCGTAGATTCGGTTGATGAAATACTTGAGATAATGAGATAGCAGGAGGACGAGAAGATGGGTGAATATAGTGAAGAATGTCTGCGTACTTTTCTGAAGGATCAGGGACAACTGTTCGATGAACCGGTAGCAGAGACACTGGAAGAGGCAGAAGCATTTCTGGAAGACTGCATGGCAGTTGTTGTGGATTCACTGGAGGAGGTACGCGAGTATTTTGAGGAGAGCGGAGCGGATGTGGATCATATGACTGAGGAAGAGCTGGAGGAAGCATCGGAGGTCTTTGTACTCCCGGATGGAACATATCTGATTGTGGAAGGGTAGGCTTTCCGTCAGAAAAAGAACAGTTATGATAGGAAAGACAGAAAAGCCACGGTTATTGAACTGTGGCTTTTTCGACCGCCTGCGTGACCGCGTTAAGGATTAACTGGGATGTATAAGGGGCATCTTCCGGAAAAGAAATATTTTCCAGGGACTGAGTTCGGCAGATCTGATCTGCGATATCTTCCAGTGCAGGTTGAACCAGTGGGAACATAGTTGTTACGGTTTCATCAAGATTGGAAAAGCGGATGCTGCTGATTTCTGAATCTGTGACAGCAACTTCGACTTCCAGGTTTGTATTATTCAGTGTGAGTGTGGAAGTATAGACTCCCGGAGTGTACTGCTTTTTCTCTCCTGATGCAGCAGATTTCCCGGATGGCCGGAACATGACGATCAGAAGAATGATCAGCAGGATAGCAAGTGCAGCGAAGATTGCTGTGTAGATAATTTCTTTCATGTGTAGGACAACGATGCGTGTTCTGGAACTCATGGAAAACCCTCCTGATAGATTCTGGTAGCTTTTTGCCGAAAGATCCTGAAGTTCAGAATTTCCGGTATCTGTCTGTTCCCGGCAGTTGGGGGAACAGCAAGTTCTTTCTATCATTGTATGACGTGGAAAAGAGATTTATACGTGACAAATATCTGTGGATGGAGTAAAATAAATAGCAACGTTTTCAAAAGTAGAAAGGAGTCGTGAAGATGTTTATTATTGCAGGACTGGGAAATCCGACCAGGGAGTATGAAGGGACAAGGCATAATGTCGGATTTGATGTAATAGACAGACTGGCTGTGAGATATAATATAGATGTAGATGTAAAGAAGCACCGGGCTTTGATCGGGAAGGGAATGATCGCAGGGCAGAAAGTGATTCTTGCAAAGCCACAGACGTATATGAATCTGAGCGGAGAGAGTATCCGCAGTATCCTGGATTATTATAAAGTTGATCCTGAGACAGAACTGATCGTGATCTATGACGATATCAGTCTGGATGTAGGAAAATTGAGGATTCGTGCGAAAGGCAGTGCGGGAGGGCATAACGGAATCAAAAATATTATCGCCCATGTAGGCGGACCGGTTTTCCCGCGGATCAAAGTGGGCGTTGGAGAAAAGCCTCCGAAGTATGATCTGGCAGATTATGTCCTGGGGCATTTTTCAAAGGCAGAGCAGGAACTGATGGAGGAAGGATATGAGGATGCGGTCAAAGCGGTAGAGATGATCGTATCAGGCGATATCAGTGGTGCGATGAACGAGTATAATCGTAAGAAGAAGGAAGAATGATATGCTGGCTTTTTTGGAACCGTTGGAAGAACTGGCGGATTATCAGGAAATAGTTCAAAAGAGGGGAAAGGCAGAAGGAATTCTTCAGATTGCGGGCTGCGTCAGTTCGCAGAAGACGCATCTGATGTATGCATTGAGCGATGGCTTTGAGTACAGAGTCATCGTTTTTTCCAGTGAGGAAAAAGCAAAGCAGGCGTATGAAGAATACAAAATGCTGGAGGAGAATACCTTTCTGTATCCTGCAAAGGATCTTTTATTTTATCATGCGGATATCAAGGGCGCTGCCCTGACCGGAAAAAGAATGGAAGTTCTGAAAAAACTGACAGAAAAGAAGAACCGGGAGCCGGTTACGGTGATCACTACGGCAGATGCTTTTTTAGATGGACTTCCGTCAAAAGAAAAATTGTGGGAAAGCCGTATTGAAATAGAAGCGGGGGCTGTCATTGATTTTCAGAAACTGCAGGAAGAGCTGGTTCATCTTGGGTATGAGCGGGAAAGCCAGATCGAGGGACCGGGACAGTTTGCAGTCAGAGGAGGGATCCTGGATGTCTATCCGCTGACAGAAGAGATTCCGGTCAGGATCGAACTGTGGGGGGATGAAATTGATTCCATCAGAAGTTTTGATGTGGAAAGCCAGAGATCCGTGGAAAATATGGAGAAGGTCGTCATTTATCCGGCAACGGAGAATGTGGAAAAAAAAGAGCAGGCAGTTTCATTTTCAGAGTATTTTCCAAAAGAAGAAAGTCTGTTCTTCTTTGATGAACCGGTCAGATTGCAGGAGACGCTGGAGGCGGTAGAAAAAGAATATTTCCACAGCTTTGAGAGCAGGAAAAATGCAGGGATGACGGAAGAGGCAGATGAGATCCGGGTCTTTCAGACGAAGGAGATTATAGAAAAATTTAATACCAGATACGGGATCGGTCTTACCACGCTGGAGACAAGATGTGGTGGTTTTAAAGTGCGTGATGTCTACAGTATTCAGGCAGCCGGCGTCAATCCTTATAATAACAGTTTTGAAATGCTTACGCAGGATCTGAAAAAGCTGAAGCGGCAGGGCTACCGGGTAATCCTCGTTTCAGGATCCAGGACGAGAGCGAAGCGTCTTGCGGAGGATCTGAGAGATTATGACCTGAGCAGTTTTTACAGTGAAGATATGGTGCGGACGGTCAGACCGGGAGAGATCATGGTCGTTTATGGATGCGTGGCAGAGGGATATGAGTATCCCATGTTGAAATTTATGGTGATCTCAGAGTCGGACATTTTTGGGAAACGAAAGAAAAAAAGACGCAGGAAAGTTTACGAAGGACAGAAAATCCAGGAATTTGCAGAACTGAAGCCGGGAGACTACGTGGTGCATGAGAACCATGGACTTGGAGTCTATCAGGGAATTGAAAAAGTAGAAGTAGACAAAGTGACCAGGGATTATATGAAGATTTCCTATGCAGACGGAGGAATCCTTTATATTCTTGCAACGCAGATGGATCTGATCCAGAAATATGCCGGGGCAGATGCGAAACCGCCAAAGCTGAATAAACTTGGAACACCTCAGTGGAATAAGACGAAGAGCCAGGTAAAAAAGGCAGTGCAGGTGATTGCACAGGATCTGGTGGAACTGTATGCAGTAAGACAGCAGACCGAAGGATTTGTATACAGTCCGGATACAGTATGGCAGAAAGAGTTTGAGGAAATGTTCCCGTTTGAAGAGACTGAGGATCAGCTCCGGGCGATTGAAGATACCAAAAAGGATATGGAAAGCACAAAGGTGATGGATCGCCTGATCTGTGGAGATGTAGGGTATGGAAAGACGGAAGTAGCAATCCGGGCTGCCTTTAAAGCGGTTCAGGATGGAAAGCAGGTCGTTTATCTTGTCCCGACTACGATCCTTGCACAGCAGCATTATAATACCTTTATCCAGCGTCTGAAAGATTTCCCGGTCAGGATCGATCTGTTGTGCAGATTCCGTACACCGGCACAACAGAAGAAGACGATTGAAGATCTGAAAAAGGGACTGGTGGATATTGTGATCGGGACGCACCGGGTTTTGTCAAAGGATGTAACTTATAAAGACCTTGGTCTGCTGATCATAGATGAGGAGCAGCGTTTCGGTGTGACGCATAAAGAAAAAATTAAAAAAATGCGTGAAAATATCGATGTGCTGACGTTGACAGCCACCCCGATCCCACGGACGCTGCATATGAGCCTGATCGGGATCAGGGATATGAGCGTACTGGAAGAAGCTCCGATGGATCGTATGCCGATCCAGACTTATGTAATGGAATTTAATGATGAAATGATCCGTGAAGCAATCGAGAGAGAGCTTTCCCGGGGCGGGCAGGTTTATTATGTATATAACCGGGTGGAAGATATTGCGGATGTAGCCGGAAGGGTTCAGAAGCTTGTTCCGGGAGCAAGTGTATCTTTTGCACATGGGCAGATGAGTGAACGGGAACTGGAAGATATCATGTATGATTTTATTAATGGGGAGATCGATGTACTTGTATCCACTACGATCATAGAAACCGGACTGGACATTGCAAATGCAAATACGATGATCATCCAGGATGCAGACCGGTTCGGACTGTCCCAGTTATACCAGTTGCGCGGCCGGGTAGGAAGATCAAGCCGTATGGCATATGCATTCCTTTTGTACCGCAGAGATAAGCTTCTGAAAGAAGTTGCAGAAAAAAGGCTGGCTGCGATCCGGGAGTTTACGGATCTTGGTTCGGGGATCAAGATCGCAATGAGAGATCTTGAGATCCGAGGAGCGGGGAATCTGCTTGGTGAGGCACAGAGCGGTCATATGGCGGCAGTCGGATATGATCTGTACTGCAAGATGCTTAATGAAGCGGTAAAAGAACTGAAAGGTGAGAAGGAAGAAGATCAGTTCACGACAACAATGGATCTGAATATTGATGCATTTATTCCTGAATCTTATATTAAAAATGAATATCAGAAACTGGATATTTACAAGAGAATTGCTGCGATCACAACGGAGGAAGAAATGGATGATATGACGGAGGAACTGATCGACCGGTTTGGAGATATTCCGAAAAAGGTTCAGCAGCTTCTTCATATTGCGGCGTTAAAGAGCCTGGCACATGCAGCTTATGTAACTGCTGTGGAGCAGAAAGGCAGTGATTTTAAGTTTACCTTATATGAAAAGGCAAAATTAGATCCTCAGAAGATACCGGGACTGCTTCAGCGATATGGAAATAAATTAGTCTTCAGAGCAGAAGAACCACCTTACTTTTTCTATCAGAAAAAAGGACGAAGCGGAAAAGAGACCGGGGAAGATACGATCCAGCTCCTGAGAAAGATTCTTGAGGATATCCGGGAATTGCGGATCGTGCCGTGACGGGCAGCCGCAGGAAAATGTAAATTTTGTGAAATTACTTGTTCCTGATATGAAAATAAGTTATAATGTATAAATATATGCGGGTAATAAACCTGGAGCAGCATTCTTAAAGGAATGCAGAACAGCAGACAGTTAAGAATGCGAGAAAGAGGAGGCAATTATGGTACGATTTGGGAAAAAAGTTGCAGTGCTGACACTTGCAGGAGCGATTGCAGCTATGTCTGTGACCGGATGTGGTTCTATAAAAGAAGATGCAACAGTAGCAACGGTTGGAGAGGAAAAGATCACGCTTGGAGTGGCAAATTTCTATGCAAGACTGCAGCAGGGGCAGTATGAGACTTATTATGCCGGAATGATGGGAACGACCGGGGAGGCAATGTGGTCACAGGATGCATCCGACGGAAAGGATTACGAAGAGCAGACGAAGGATAATATTATGGAAAGCCTTGAGAATCTGTATCTGCTTTCCCAGCATGCATCAGAATATAATGTTTCCCTGAGTGATGATGAAAAGAAAGCGATCAAGGATGCAGCAGAGCAGTTTGGAAAAGATAATACGGATCAGGTAAAAGATGTTGTATCAGGAAGTACGGATACGATCGAGAAACTTCTGGAATTGCTGACGATCCAGAATAAGATGGATACAGCGATCAAAGATACTGAGACGGTGACGGCAGATGATATCACGGATGATGAGGCAGCTCAGAAGAGTATGCAGTATGTCTTATTCTCATATACGACAAAGGATGATTCCGGCAACAGCACGACTCTCTCGGACGACGAGAAAGAGACACTGAAGACAACCGCTCAGAATTTTGTGGACAGTGTAAAAGGCGGAGCAGATTTCGGAACAGCAGCAACAGAAGCCGGTGTAGAAGCACAGACAGCAACTTTTGATTCAGAGAGTACGAGCCCGAACAGTGATCTGATCGCAGCGGCAGATGCACTTGTAAATGAGGGTGATGTCACAGAAGTGATCGAGACGGACAACGGACTGTATGTAGCAAAGCTTACAAGTCTTCTTGACCGTGAGGCTACAGACAGCAAAAAGGCAAGCATCGTAACGGAGCGTAAGCAGGAAAAATATGATGAGGTACTGAAGGGCTGGAAAGAAGATACAAAGATCAAAGTTGTGAAGAAAGAATGGAAGAAGGTTGACTTCAAAGATCAGGGTATTACTATTACGACTTCAAAGACATCAGATACAGGTTCTGACTCAGGTTCAGATGCAGGATCTGATGCAGGAGCAGATTCCGGTTCCAATTAAGGAGTGGAGCCGGGCTTCAGTTAAAGCTCAGATTCAGATAAATACAACAAAAAAGAATGTGCGGATGCACATTCTTTTTTTGTTGCACAAACCCGGCAGACAGCATTCATGCTTTGCATAAAAGGCGATTTGCCAGGGGGCAGCAAGACCGGGCTGTTAGGTGAGGTGATGCGTGCAATGTCGAGTGAGGTATCAGCCTGCCTGATCTTGTTGAAAATACCGGGGAAATTAAATATATTCGAGTTTCTCAAAATAATGCATCAGAATATCGGCACAATTTTCAACTCCAAGTTCAGAAGTGTCAAGGATCATATGATAGTCATTGACATCGCCCCAGGTCTTTCCGGTATGTTCATAATAGTAGGCGGCTCTTTCTTCGTCAGTCTTTTCCACTTTCTCTCTGGCACTGTCGTGATCCAGATGATCTTTTTGCATGATACGCAGGATGCGGTCTTCTTTGTCTGCACATACAAAAATATTCAGGACATTCATACGGTCTTTAAGAATATCGGAAGCACAGCGTCCGAGGATGATACAGGGCTTTTCTGCCAGTTTGCGGATTGCTTCTGCCTCAGATTCATATTCATGATCGTTGATCTTTTCCTCGATATAGGCTTTATCGTATACCGGAACACCCAGTCTTTCGGAAAGCTCTGAGGCAATAATACTCGCTCCTGTTCCAAAACGTCGGCTCATTGTGATTACTAACTTCATAAGAATTCCTCCTTCGTAGAGATTCAATATAGTCGCACATTGACAATGTACTTTTTTATTATAACACTTAAATGACAATTTGTCTTCGTTTCTGTGGTATAATGAAAAAAAGCCAAAAAAGTAAAAAGATGTGAAAGAGAACCGATAAAAGCAGAATTGACAAAGGGGAAAAGAAGATGAGTGAAAGAAGAGAACTGGCTTTGCAGGTAATTGATGAAGTGGAAAAGGCTGTAGTCGGAAAGCGAAAAATCCTGGAAAAGATCATGACTGCGATCCTTGCAGGAGGACATATCCTGATCGAAGATATTCCCGGAACCGGAAAGACAACGATGGCACTTGCTTTTTCCAGGGCGATGCGTCTGAAAGAAACCAGGGTGCAGTTTACCCCGGATGTTCTTCCGGCAGACCTTACCGGATTTTCCATTTATCAGAAAGAAACCGGACAGTTTGTCTATCAGCCGGGAGCGGTTATGTGTAATATCCTTCTGGCAGATGAAATCAACCGTACTTCACCGAAGACGCAGTCGGCATTGCTGGAGGTTATGGAAGAAAAGCAGGTGACGATTGATGGAGTTACAAGACGGACAGGAGATCCTTTTATCGTGATCGCAACGGAAAACCCGGTTGGATCTGCAGGTACGCAGCTTTTGCCGGAATCTCAGTTGGACCGGTTTATGATCTGCGTGAAGATGGGATATCCGAGTGTGGAAGAGGAGATCGAAATCCTCAGAAGAGCGCAGAGCGGAGAGGCTGTGGAAAATGTTTTTCCGATTTTGGAACAGACGGTGCTGTTACTGTTACAGAAGGAAGTGAGAGAAGTCTTTGTGCATGAAAGGATATATCGTTACATTGCTGAGCTTGCAAAGGCGACAAGAGAGAATGAATGGACAGAACTGGGGATCAGTACACGTGGGACAGTTGCTCTGACAAAGATGGCGAAGGCTGCGGCATATCTGCAGGGGAGAAATTATGTGATCCCGGCAGATGTTATGGATGTATTTGAGGATGTGGCGATCCACAGGATCATATTGAATATGAAGGCAAAAGTGGGACATATCAGGACAGAAGAACTGATCCGGCGGATTGTTGAGCAGGTGCGACAGCCAAGTCTTCAGAAGAGGCGGTGAAAAAATGATAAAAAGATGCATTGCCTATGGAGCAGCGATGCTGGTAATTCTGTATACATTTCTGATCTATGATGCAGAAGTGCTGTCTGCAATTTTAATTCTCTCCATATTGTATCCAATTTTATCTCTGAGCTGGCTCACCCTGACCAGAAAATCCTTGCGGACAAAAAGGGACAGAGTGCCAGAAATGGGAGAAGAGGGAAAAGAAATCCGTGCAGGGATTCTTTTAAAAAATCTGAGTCGTTATTTTGCAATCCAGTATGAAGTGAAGATTGTGGTGACAGACAGGAACAGAGAAGAAAAGGCGGTAAAAATCTGCAGGGGAAACCTCGCACCGGAAAGCAGTGAGACAGTGTGGTGTGATTTTGAGACAACGGAGTGTGGCGTGCTTGAAGTGAGTGTGGAATCCATTCGGAGATATGACTGGTTTCGGATTTTTTATCTAACAGAGGAAAAAGAAGAACGATCCCTCATAAAGATTTTCCCTGAGTATGAACTGATCCCGATGGAGATTACCCGCAGGGTAAGAGAATTTCAGGCAGACGATACAGAATATGCACAGGATCGAAAAGGAGATGATGCATCGGAGACGTATCAGATCCGCTCTTACAGAGAGCAGGATAATATCAAAGATATCCATTGGAAGCAGACAGCAAGAGCGGGAAAGCTGATGATCCGGGAAAGAGGATTTCCCCTGGGCTGCGTTGTGCTGATCTGGATTGATTATCCTGAAGGGAAGAAGGAAAAGAACGATTTCTCGGGAATGGTAAAAAATGCAGCGTCCTTATCAGTTACGCTGGCAGAAGAAAAATGTATCCATTTAGTTGCGTGGTATGATGATCTGACCGGGAAGGTTGTAATGTGGCGTGTGAAGACAGTGCAGGATGCCTGTTATATGACCTGGAATCTGTTGGATATTCATCCATATAAAAGGACTGACTGGATGAACGAATGCAGAATGGAATGTTTTCGTGGAAGGGAATTTGCAGCAGTGATTGAGGTTGATGCATCAGGAAGATTCTGGCAGAACGGACAGAAAGCTGAACATCTCAGAATCTGATCCGGTGTAAAAGGAGAAATATATGGAGAAAAAGAAAACTTCCATTCGGATTGCACAGGAGAGCAGAAAGAAGAACAATGAGACCGGATATTTTACTGGATACATTACTGTGTTGAATGGAATGTCTGCATTTGCTTTGGCAGCAGCATGGGGCTGGGGAATGTCAGAAATATTTCGCATAGAAATGGATACAAAAGTGATCTTATTGGGGCTGCTTCTGATATCTATGCTGTTCTCTGCCGGATATGGAATGTCCCGCGTTGGCGGAATCGGTGCCGGACTGGGAGCAGCGGCAGCAGGAATCTGGTATAAGTGGGACATCTGTGTCGGGATGGGCAGAAGGGTGTTCGGACAACTTCGGCAAGGGACAGCCGGTGATGCAGAGCATCTGTATCAGAATATAGAAATGGATACAATTTCAGTTCTTGTTCTGATGCTCCCATTCCTTCTTGTTCTGATTGCAATTTTATATGAAGGAAAAGGAAGATGGGCAGCGGCAGTCTTTATCATTCTGCCGTTTGTATGTGCAGGGTGTGTGGATGAATTTCCGATGACCGAAATGGGAGTCCTGCTTTTTAATGGTGGAATGTATTTGCTGACCGGAATGATTGCGGCAGACAGAACTGCTTCGGGTGACATAACCCAAATGGTACAGATCCGGATGGAACTGCGAAGGCTGATCCGGGGCGGTATCGGTCTGGCGGTTCTCCTACTGGTTGCTTTTGGCAGCGGAAAGCAGTTGAATGTGGTAAAAGAAGAAAAAGATGGATGGTATATGACAGCCAGAAATACAGTCAGGGAACGACTGGACGAAGCGATCGCTGATGCGAAAGAACGTCTGACAGGACAAAAAACGGTTCGTGCAAAAGAAGAAAGTGAAAAGAAAAAAGAAGCACAGAAGGCAGCGAAAAGTACTGCAGAATCCCAAAAAGCCAAAAGCACAGATGATACCGATCCTGCCAGATTAAAAAGAAAGCTCCCTGTACTGGAAACGACAGGAGCATCAGGAACGACAGACAAATCAGGAACAGCAAATTCGATTCTAAAAGATGAAATAGGAAATCTGAATCAGATTACGGGCTTTGTTCCGGATGATTCTGTGGCGAAAAGCGTTACGATCACATACAGACCCGAATCAACGGTGTATGTGGCAGAACGGTACGGAGTCTTTTATGAGGATGATACATGGAAAGATATTGAACATTCCGGTAAAGATGATGAAGAAGAAATGTGGGAGCATATGGAAGATTATCTGTCCTGTCCCACAGACTTACAAAAACTGACCCGCTATTATATCGAAGAGATAGGTGGGATTGATGGGGAATGGAAAGATTCAAAGTCAGAGATTGAGGCAATCCGAAAAAAGATCTGCGAAGCTTTATGGGAACTTGCAGTCTATGATACAGAACCTGGTGCAACACCGGCAGGAAAAGATTTTGTGGAATATTTTCTTTTTGAAAACCGGAAGGGCTTCTGTGTCCATTTTGCATCAGCAGGAACTTTATTATTCCGGCTTGCCGGAAAAGAGGCAAGATATGCGGAAGGATATGCAGTTCCGGCGAGTGCATTTGAAGAACAGGAAGACGGAACTTATCAGGCACAGATCAGTGGAGCGATGGGACATGCCTGGTGTCAGGTATGGTGCCTTGATGACGGATACTGGGAAAATGTCGAAGTGACTCCGCCGGCCGGAATAGAACAGATTCAAAAAAGCGTGGAAGAAATGAAACTGCCAAAAGGGAGACTGGCAAGAATTTTATACCAGAATGCAGGCTGGCTGAAACCGGCTGGGGGAATACTGGCCGCAGGACTGATGCTTGCAGTTTTTTATTTGCAGGGGAAAAAGAGATGTCTTGCACTGAAAAAAAGAGTCGGGAAAATGACTGCAGGAGAATTATATGGCTGCGTACTGCGGGTGGCAAAGATCAAAGGAATCAAAATGGCAGAACCGACAGGACAGAGTACTTTAGAGATTCTGAAAGAAAAGTTTCCGGAGATTACCGCAGAACAATGGGAAAAGTTGTACGGGCAGGTGTTGCAGGAACTTTTTGGAAGAAAAGAAGAGCAAAGTCAGGAGCAGAGAAAAGAACAACAGATCTGGCAGAGAAAATTTTACAGCCGGTTTTCTGAAGCTGCGGAGCGGGATATGAACTGGTATCAGAAAATATTATTCAGATCCATTTTCTGTATGAAATATGAAAAGAAAATATAGTGCATACGTGTATACAATCAGATTTTATTTTCTTGCGTTCTCCCATTGCAAGAAACTGCAGGATGATGATATAATTCATAGTAGCGTCTTTCTGCTCTGAAGTCAGAGACAGATAAGATATCCGATACCATCTGCCCGATGGCAGAGAGATTAAGTATTATGAGTAGGTGACCGATTTGAAAAATAAGATCAA
The DNA here is from genome assembly GCF_025152405.1 of [Ruminococcus] lactaris ATCC 29176. Classification (NCBI taxonomy): domain Bacteria; kingdom Bacillati; phylum Bacillota; class Clostridia; order Lachnospirales; family Lachnospiraceae; genus Mediterraneibacter; species [Ruminococcus] lactaris. The sequence goes on along the minus strand of NZ_CP102292.1, from coordinate 1,567,070 downwards.
GCGATTTGCAAAAGGGGATTTTCATATCCCACAGCCGGAGATTATATTTCCGGAGACGCATATCATTATGCGTGTCGGGGAAGGAGAAAAGTATCAGGGGAGTTTTTCCCTGCAGAATGAAGGAGAGGGGACGATCCGCGGCCTGGTGTATCCATCTTCTTACAGAATCCAGTGTGTGGAGCAGGGCTTTGACGGAAATCCGGTAAATATTTATTATACATATGACGGAAGGGGACTTGTTCCGGGACATGTCGAGCATGGTAAGTTCACGATCGTCTGCAATGGTGGTGAGTACGATATTGCATTTACTGCAATTATTGAAAAACCATTTGTCATGACCAGATATGGAAAGATCCAGAGTCTGGAAGACTTTAAAAAGCTTTCATACCGGGATGCGGCTGAAGCAGTCAAGCTGTTCCGATCCAGGGATTTTTATGAAATCCTCAAGTATGAGGATCAGAGAATCCAGGCACTTTATGATAATATGCGTAAATGGGAACTGGATCAGCATGCACTGGAGGAATTTCTTGTAGGCTGTAAGCAGAAAGAAAAGATCTTTCTGACGCTGGAAGAGGAGAGCAGGGCATTTATCTCGCTGATCGAGGATCGGAAAGAGACGTTTACCGTCAAAAAAAATACCTGGGGATTTCTCGAAGTGGATGTCCGGGCGGAGGGAGATTTCCTCTCAGTGGAGCATACACATCTGACGACGGAAGAGTTCATTGGAAATTCTTACAGATTGGAATATTTTATTACGATGGACAAGCTTCATAAAGGAAGCAATTTCGGACAGATCATCCTGGAAACTCCATACGAGACCCTGAATTATGAAGTTGTGGTTGAGAAAGATATCAGCCGTGATGAGGAGTACCGGGAGAATGACCGGGAGTTTGCAGGGATTCTGAAGAGCTTTTTGCAGTATGAGGGAGGCAGAGTGGATCTGGATACCTGGACAGAAGATGCACTTCGCAGAATTTCGCGTCTGCGGGAGCGGGATGGCAATAATGAGTTCTATCTGCTTGCTCATGCACATATCTGTCTGCTGGGACAGCGGATGGAAGAAGCAAAATGGCTGTTGGAGTCGTACAATTATAACCGTTTTGCGATCGGCAAAGATGTGGAGTTGAGTTCTTATTATCTGTATCTGACAACACTGCTGAGCAATGATTCGATCGGACAGCGACGGGTTGCCGAGGAACTTTCAAGATCCTTTATGAAGCATCCTTCAAGCTGGAAGATTTTGTGTATGCTGGTGGAAGTAGATTCAGAATATAAGATCTACAGCGAAAGACTGCGGGTTCTTGAAAAGCAGTTTGAGGATTACCGATCCCACAGTATCTGGTTCTATCTGCAGGCATTCCGCTGCTACAGAGAGAAAAGTTCCTCTCTGAAAAAGCTCGGGACTTTTGAAGTGCAGGTGCTTGCATTTGCAGTGAAATATAAGCTGATGACCAAAGAACTTGCACTGTATACCGCAAATCTGGCGAGTCAGATGAAATATTTTGATGCCCATTTGTATGAGGTTCTTGTCCGGTGTTATGAGATGTATGGGGAATCAATGATCCTGACTTCCATCTGTACACTTCTGATCAAAGGGAGCTGTACGGAACAGAAGTATTTCAAATGGTATGAAAAGGCAGTGGAGTCTGAACTGAAGATTGCACAGCTTTATGAATATTATATGGCATCTGCAGAACCGGCACAGTTCCACAAGCAGTTGCCAAGATCGGTCTATCTGTATTTTATGCATGGAAATTCCCTGGATTATCATAAATGTGCATTCCTGTATGCAAATCTGATCACATATGAAGACGAGGGCAGTGAGATCTATGCACATTACCGTGATGAGATGGAAGTTTTTGCATGGAATCAGTTGGAACGGAGAAATATCGACGAGGATCTCAGGATTATCTACAAGAGATTTCTTGTAGAAGATGAGATGAAACAGGAGCGGATCAAAGCCCTGTATGATATCTGTCACGCCTACTGGATCACGACGAAAGTTCCGAATATGAAGTTTATCCATGTCATTGCAGACGACGGAACTGTGACACAGAAAGTGCCGTATACAGAAAAGGGAGCGAGAGTGTTCCTGTATTCCAAGACGGACCGCCTGGTGTGGGAAGCGAAAGACGGACGCCATTATACAGATTCTATCCCGTATGACAGCAAAAGACTGTTCTATGAACTGCGTTATATGGATATGTGCAGAAAGTATCTGGGTGGACTGCTGAGGGGAAGACAGAATGCGGAAGAGGAAGAACTGACACTGGAAGTAGTAAAGGAAAAAGGGCTGGAAAATTATCCTGAGGATGAAATCTTTACACTGTGCAGTAAGACGATCCGGGAAAGCAATTATGAAAATGATGATTTCCTGACGTATGTATGCTATGACTTATTCCAGAAGAATCAGTATGATAAAGTAATCCTGACATATCTTGCAAATTATTTCTGCGGTGCAACAATGGAAATGAAGAATCTGTGGAAAGTTGCAAGGGATTATGAAGTGCATACGCATAAACTCGCAGAACGGATACTGACGCAGATGCTGTTTTCGGAGGAGCTGTTCCAGGAGGCACAGGTATTTGAGGCATATTACGAAGAAGGTGCATATTTCCGTCTGGAGCAGGCATATCTTGCCTATATTTCCAGGGAATATGTAGTCGAAGAGCGTAAGATCGGAAAGAATGTGATCGATGTCATCTGCCAGGAATATGAAAAGGGAGAACCAACGATCGATATCTGCAAGATTGCGGTACTGAAATATTATTCTACCCGTGAGTATGGAACGCAGATAAGGAAGACTCTGAAGAAGTTTCTTCAGGAACTCTGCGGCAAGCAGATCTATTTCCCGTTCTTCCTTTCTTATGAGAAAGAATGGCTTGTGGAACTTCAGCTCTGGGATAAGACGCTGATCGAATATAAAGGTCAGAAAGGCAGCCGTGTCATGCTTTATTACCAACTGCAGAAAGGCAGCAGAGAGGCAGCGGATTATTCGACAGAAGTGCTGTCTCCGATGTATGAGAATCTTTATGTGAAGAAGTTTGTATTATTTGCAAATGAACGGCTGAAATACTATTTTAAAGAGACGATCGACGGCAATTCTTACAGAAGTGAAAAAGAAATGTGTATGCGGGAGATCGAAAAAGGAGAGCCGGGCAGATACGGAAGGCTCAACGATATCCTTTTGGAAGAGGATAAAGAAGAACAGGAGAAGAAGATGCGGAGTTACGCGTTGGAAGATGCCGTGGCGAACCACATGTTCATCCAGTATTAAGGAGGAGCTAATTTCATGGGACAGGGCAGTATAATTGGCTATGAAATAAATGAAAAGACGTGTCAGATCAGCTACTACAGTGAGGAGCAGATGGAACCACAGACACTCGAAGTCGATGAAGATAATTTTCAGATCCCGCTGATCATAGGAAGACTTCGCGATACATGGGCATATGGAAAAGAAGCAAAAAGACTGGCAACGGTAAAAGAAGGATTTACCGTGACCAGGCTTTTGAACCGAAGCCTTGCAGGGGAAAAAATCGAGTTTGGCGAAGAGACGTATGATGCAGTATGGCTTCTGTCAAAGTTTATCCAGATGTCACTGCATGACTTCCCGGAGATAGAGGGAATCGTATTTACGGTTCCTGCATTGACAGAGGAACTGGCACAGATGCTCAGAGGGATCGCAGTCCGTATGAATATTGACAAGCGGCATATTTTTATTCAGGATTATAAGGAGAGCTTCTGTAATTACCTGTTCTATCAGCCCAAAGAGCTGTGGCAGTATGATGCGGCATTATTCTGCTGTGACAGAAATGAGATCAAAGCCTATATGCTCCGCAGACTTAAGCCGGGACTTGGAGGAGGAAAGACGACCTTTGTTACGGTGGATGAAGTCGCAAGTGCACATATGAAAGAACTTGCGATGGTGTATCCGGTTCTGAATGAGGATAAAGCAAAAGAAGCAGACTCCATGTTCTGCAAGTTTATTGAGAGCGTCTTTGACAAGCGGATCGTTTCTTCGGTTTTCCTGACGGGAGAAGGATTTGAGAATGAGTGGTATCCAAAGTCTTTGCGGGTGCTGTGCAATGGACGCAGGGCGTTTATAGGAAATAATCTTTACAGCAAAGGAGCATGCTACACTGCATACCGAAAGCTGTATATGCACATTGAAAATCCGGTTTACCTGTCAGAGGACAAACTGACAGATCAGATCACGGTGAATATGCGGGTTGACGGGCAGGAAATGTGGTATCCGCTGGTGTCCTGGGGGGCTCACTGGTATGAATCGAACAACCAGTGGGAAGTGATCCTTGAAGATGTGGAAGATATAGAATTTCATATTGAATCACTGGTACAGGGCAATCTTAAGACGGAAAAGATCTCTCTTGCAAAGTTCCCGAAACGTGCGGAATATTCAATGAGGCTTCAGATCGAAACGTTATTCCTGGATGAAAAGACCTGCAAGATCACAGTACGGGATGTCGGATTCGGAGATTTCTTCCTGCCGACAGATTTCCAGGAAGAGAAGATAATTCATTTAGGAGGTAATGATGGGAAATTTAATTCTTTGTCATGATAAGCATGCGACACATCCGTATGAGATTACAAGAATCCACTGCAGGATCTTTACCATGGAAGAACTGTGTTATTACCTCTGCAATAATCTGTATCTGATTGATTATACGATTATGAATGAACAGATTTGTAACTGGCTGGAAGAAGAAATCGGAATGAAAGATCTGGCTGACCAGCTCAGAGATGTCCTCAGACTTCGCGGTTCAGTAGAGAAATTTGTATTGACGATCCTGAAAGCATCCAGGATCTACAGAGATCCTGAGATGATCCGCATCCAGAATGTACTGGAGCATCTAAAGAATCAGAAGGATATCGAACGCCAGAAATATAAAGGGGACAATCTCCTTGAGAGTGGTGAGATAGAAGAAGCGATCCTTGTATATCAGGAGATCCTGAACCGGGAGAAAGATGAGAGCGTGGATGAAAAATTTTACGGAAAGATCTATGCTGGACTGGGAGCGGCATATGGAAGGCTGTTTCTCTATCAGGAATCGGCAAGAATGTATGACCGGGCTTATCAGATCTGTGAAGATCCGCAGCTTTTAAAACCGTATCTTTATGCTTCTTATAAATATATGTCTTTGGAGGAATATCATATTCTTCTGACAAAGCATGAAGAATATCTGGAGGTTAATGCACAGATGCGTCAGGAGATGGACGATATCCGTAAAAATCTTCAGGTAGAACCAAATCAGCAACTGGTTGAAAAGTGGAAGAGAAGGCACAGAAGAAGTCATACCTGATGGTATGGCTTCTTCCGGCGATACCACGGAAAGGCGACTGACAAAAAAGCCGGAAGCAGAACAGGAGACAGCAGAACAGGAAAAAGACTGTTTGACATCCGAATATGGCTATGTTAGAATACAACAGTGACTTTACCATGGTGCAGTGACTCATTGGTAGAGAATAGAAGTTGTAATAATTGCTGATGGAGGAATGAAATGATGAAAAAGAAAGTATTAAGTGTATTTTTGTGTGCAGGTCTTGCAGTATCCATGCTTGCAGGATGCGGTTCAGGAAATTCTGATACAAAAGATAAAAAGGATGCGGCAGCAGACAGTGATCTTGAGTATGTAAAAGACAAGGGAACCCTTGTTGTCGGCATTACAGATTTTGAGCCGATGGATTATAAAGATGATAATGGAAACTGGATCGGATTTGATGCAGATATGGCTTCAGCATTTGCAGAAGAATTAGGTGTGGATGTTGAATTTGTTGAGATCGACTGGGACAATAAAGTTCTGGAACTGGATGGAAAGTCCATTGACTGTGTATGGAATGGAATGACACTGACAGACGAAGTGACAAGTTCCATGGAATGTACGGATGCTTATCTGAACAATGCACAGGTGGTGGTTGTTCCGGCAGAAAAAGCTGACAAGTATCAGGATACGGACAGCCTGAAGGATTTAAGTTTTGCAGTTGAAGCAGGAAGTGCGGGAGAAAAGCAGGTCAGTAATCTGAACCTGAACTATACACCTGTAAATGCACAGGCAGATGCACTGATGGAAGTTGCAGCAGGGACATCTGATGCGGCAGTCATTGATTCTCTGATGGCAGCAGCCATGATCGGAAAGGGAACAGGTTATGCAGATCTTACTTATACAGTAAGTCTGAACAGTGAGGAGTATGGAGTCGGCTTCCGAAAAGGATCTGATCTTGCAGCCGAACTGAACAAATTTTTTGAAAAGAGTATGAAAGACGGTACAATGAAGACTTGTGCTGAAAAGTATAAAGTACAGGCGGCATTGATCGAAGAGTAAAAAATAAGGACGGAGCAGTACGGACATGGAACTTATAATGGAACAATTTCCTATCGTTATTCAATCGCTGAATGTTGGTTTTTTACAGACATTGAAGCTTTTCTTTGTGACGCTTTTGGGGGCATTGCCTCTTGGGCTGATCATTGCATTTGGCTCAATGTCGCATTTCCGGCCATTGAAATATATCACGAACATTATTGTATGGGTAGTCAGAGGAACGCCGCTGATGATCCAGATGCTGATTATTTATTATTTCCCGGGACTGGTATTGAATAATGTAGTCTGGGGAGGAGGAGAATCGGGGCGTTTTGTGGCGGCTTCCGTTGCATTTATCTTTAATTATGCCTGTTATTTTTCTGTTATTTACCGCGGTGGAATCCAGAGTGTACCACAGGGACAGACAGAGGCAGGACTTGTACTCGGAATGACGAAGAGCCAGATCTTCTTTAAAATTACATTAATGCAGATGATCAAGAGAATTGTTCCACCGATGTCGAATGAGATCATTACACTGGTAAAAGATACTTCACTTGCACGGATCATTGCATTGCAGGAGATCATCTGGGCGGGACAGTCTTTCCTGAAAGGATCTCAGGGAATTTCAGGAGCAATCTGGCCGATGTTCTTTGCAGCAGTCTACTATCTGGTATTTAACGGAATTCTGACCGTACTGTTGGGACGGTTAGAGAAAAAACTGGATTATTTCAGATAGAGGAGGTGCAGAAATGGCAATTTTGGAAGTAGAACATATCAATAAAAAATTTGATCGTACAGAGGTACTGAAAGATATCAGCTTTTCCCTGGAACAGGGACAGGTTCTTTCAATCATCGGGTCATCAGGTAGTGGAAAGACAACGCTGCTTCGTTGTCTGAATTTCCTTGAGACACCGGATGTGGGAATCATCCGGGTGAATGGGGAGACATTATTTGATGCAGGAAATGAAATGACGAAGCAGGAAAATGAAATACGGAAGAAGCGTCTTCATTTTGGACTGGTGTTCCAGTCATTTAATCTTTTCCCACAATATACAGCCCTGGAAAATGTCATGTTGGCAAAAGAACTGCTGGCGAAGGCACAGCCGGATTATAAGAAAAATAAAAAGAAGATCCACAGTGAGATTGAAAAGCTTGGAAGGAAGCTCCTGACGCAGATGGGACTGGCAGAGCGGATGGACAATTATCCGCATCAGTTGTCAGGCGGTCAGTGTCAGCGTGTGGCGATTGCAAGAGCATTAGCGATGAAACCGGATATTCTTTGTTTTGACGAGCCAACTTCTGCACTGGATCCGGAGCTGACAGGCGAAGTACTGAAGGTCATTAAAGGGCTGGCAGATCAGAGGACAACCATGATCATCGTGACGCATGAAATGGCATTTGCGAGAGACGTATCGGACCAGGTACTTTTTATGGACGGAGGAACGATCCTTGAGCAGGGAACGCCCGAAGAGGTTTTTGAACATCCAAAAGAGGAACGGACAAGACAGTTCCTGTCGAGATTTACAAAAGAACAATAAAATGATGTTGGGGTCAAAAGCCCCCAACAATGATGTCAACGGATTGTTTCGTGCTACGCACTCCCACAATCCTACCCACTATTCGCATATCATGGTGCTTACGCCCCACTTTTATGCTCATATCGGGGCGGGTCTCAAGGTCATTCTACCACCAGTGTGCAAGCACACGTGGTTTCAGACCTTTTGACCCTGACATCATAAAATGATTATAAGCGAATCTAATAGATAAGCGGATAATAAAATAATGAACAGATCAGAGTACAAGGCAGAGGGAATGTTGATTTTCCATCTGCCTTATATTATAATCGGATTGGTAACGCTAGATTGATCAGTGACAATATAGAGGATAAGGAGCAGAAACTACATGAGTGAATTTGAAAAAGCTGTGACGGGATTAGGCGAAGAGTGTGGTGTGTTCGGAGCCTATGATATGGATGGACATGATGTGGCAGCATCCATTTATTACGGACTTTTTGCCCTGCAGCACAGAGGACAGGAAAGCTGTGGTATTGCAGTGACGGATACTGCAGGAAAGAGAAAGGTATTGTCCAGAAAAGGGCTTGGTCATGTGAATGATGTCTTTGATGAAAAAGTACTTTCAGAACTGAAAGGAAATCTGGGAGTCGGACATGTGAGATATTCTACAGCAGGAGGAACCCGTGTGGAAAATGCCCAGCCGCTTGTAATCAATTACGTGAAAGGAACGCTGGCAATCGCACATAACGGGAATCTGGTCAATGCGATTGAACTGAGAAAAGAACTGGAATATACAGGTGCTATTTTTCAGACGACGATCGACTCGGAAGTGATCGCTTATCATATTGCAAGGGAGCGGCTGGAGGCTGCAACTGCGGAGGAGGCAGTGAGACTTGCGATGAAAAAGATCAAAGGTGCTTATGCACTGGTCGTGAGCAGTCCGAGGAAAATGATCGGAGCGAGAGATCCTTTCGGATTAAAGCCTTTATGTATAGGAAAAAGAGAAAATACATACTTCCTGGCATCAGAAAGCTGTGCAATCGCTGCAGTGGATGCAGAGTTTGTGCGGGATGTGCTTCCGGGAGAGATCGTAACGATCACGAAGGACGGAATCGCATCGGATATGAGTATGGCGATGCCGGCGGAGAAGCAGGCGAGATGTATTTTTGAATATATTTATTTTGCAAGGACAGATTCAACGATTGACGGTGTGAATGTCTATCATTCCAGGATCATTGCAGGAAAAGCACTGGCAGAGTCTTATCCGGTGGAGGCCGATCTGGTAGTCGGAGTTCCGGATTCGGGACTGGTAGCGGCAAAGGGATATTCCGAGCAGTCAGGAATCCCTTACGGAATGGCATTCCACAAGAACAGTTATGTTGGAAGAACCTTCATCAAGCCGAAGCAGAGTGACAGAGAGTCCAGTGTCAAGATTAAATTAAATGTGATCCCGGAAGTTGTAAAGGGAAAGAGGATCGTTATGGTAGATGATTCCATCGTCAGAGGAACGACCTGTGCGAATATCATCAAGATGCTGAAAAAGGCCGGAGCAACGGAAGTGCATGTAAGGATCAGTTCACCACCGTTCCTGCATCCATGTTATTTTGGAACCGATGTGCCGTCGAATGAGCAGCTAATTGCCCATTCCCATACACCGGAGCAGATCCGGGATATGATCGGGGCAGATTCCCTTGGATATATGGAGATAGAAAAACTGAAAAATATGGTTGGAGATCTTCATTTCTGTGATGCATGCTTTACAGGAAATTATCCGATGGAAGTACCGGGAGAAGATATCAGTCAGGCATTTGAATAAATTGAACAAAATAAAAGGAGATAGAATTATGAGTAATGACCGTTATGTAAGTCCACTTTCAGACCGTTATGCAAGCAAGGAGATGCAGTATATTTTTTCACCGGACAAAAAGTTCCGTACGTGGAGAAAGCTGTGGATCGCCCTTGCGGAGACTGAGAAAGAGCTTGGACTTCATATTACCGATGAGCAGATTGCAGAATTGAAAGAACATGCAGATGATATTAATTTTGATGTGGCAAAAGAACGGGAAAAGGTAGTCCGCCACGATGTTATGTCCCACGTGTATGCATATGGTGTGCAGTGTCCGAAAGCAAAGGGAATTATCCATCTTGGAGCAACTTCCTGCTATGTCGGGGACAATACGGATATTATTATCATGGCAGAGGCACTGAAGTTGATCCGTACGAAGCTGATCAATGTGATCGCAGAACTGGCAAAATTCGCAGATGCACAGAAAGCCCAGCCAACACTTGCATTTACCCATTTCCAGCCGGCACAGCCGACAACTGTAGGAAAAAGAGCGACGCTGTGGCTGCAGGAGTTTGAGATGGATCTGGAAGATCTGGAATATGTACTCGGTAGTCTGAAGCTTTTAGGCTCGAAAGGAACGACAGGAACGCAGGCAAGTTTCCTGGAACTCTTTGACGGAGATCAGGAGACCATCGATAAGATCGATCCGATGATCGCAGAAAAGATGGGATTTAAGGCCTGCTATCCGGTATCGGGACAAACGTATTCGAGAAAAGTAGATACAAGAGTGATGAATATCCTTGCAGGGATCGCAGCCAGTGCACATAAATTTTCAAATGATATCCGGCTTCTCCAGCATCTGAAAGAAGTGGAAGAACCATTTGAAAAGACACAGATCGGTTCCTCTGCAATGGCATATAAGAGAAACCCTATGAGAAGTGAAAGAATTGCATCCCTTTCAAGATACGTTATGATCGATGCACTGAATCCGGCGATCACGTCTGCGACGCAGTGGTTTGAGAGAACGCTGGATGATTCAGCAAATAAGCGTCTGAGTATTCCGGAAGGTTTCCTGGCAATTGACGGGATTCTGGATCTCTGTCTGAATGTAGTAGACGGACTTGTAGTTTATCCGAAGGTGATCGAGAAGCGTCTTATGTCAGAACTTCCATTCATGGCAACAGAAAATATCATGATGGATGCCGTAAAAGCCGGTGGAGACAGACAGGAACTGCATGAGAGAATCCGTGAGCTTTCCATGGAAGCAGGAAAGAATGTGAAGGAAAAAGGTCTTGATAATAATCTGCTGGAACTGATTGCAGCAGACCCGGCATTCAACCTGACACTGGAAGATCTGCAGAAGACAATGCAGCCGGAGAAGTATGTAGGACGTGCAAAAGAGCAGGTTGAAGCATATCTGACCAATGTGATCAACCCGTTGCTGGAAAAGAATCAGGAAGTGCTTGGCGTAAAAGCAGAGATTAATGTGTAAGCTAAAATCCTGAAAATGCAAAGGAATGTTGCAATTCGTTGCGACATTCCTTTTTCTTTGGTATCTTACTACAGTCGACAAGATATGATCGAACAGGAAAAGTGGTGAAAGGAAAAGAAAAATATGGGATTGAACGAAAGATTTTTGGAAAATGAACAGAATATCTCTGCCCTGAAAATACACAGGACAGGTATATCGGTGCTGCTTCTGATCTGTATGTGGATTTCCCTGCTCGACTGTGGGACTGTCAGGATCATGGATGTGAAGATGGCTGCATATGAAATGAAAGATATGCCCTCTGCCGTTGAGGCAGAAAAGGGGATTCTGACAGCAGGACGTTGTTATCCGGCATGGGAGAAAATGAAAGATTCTATGGTTACAGATAAAAAGATACTGCCGGCTGTCAGTCAGACTTTGGAGACTGTAGAAGCCGGAATAGAAAAGAACGTGACCGAAAAATCAGACAGTAGACTGACAAAAACTGTAACTACAGATACAGGAGATGCCGGAATCATAAAGAAAGTTGTTACAGGAAAGAAAAATACAGAAGTCTCTCTCCCGGCAGAGATTGTTCCACCTGCGACAGATGACAGCAATCGGATTGAAAATGACAGCGAAAAGCCGGAAATGATGCTTGTGACAGAAGATGGATTTATCATAGATGGGAACCATCACAGGTGTGGCAGATTATGAAAAGGCAGTAAAAGAAGGACGGCTTACTCTGCCATCGTCAGATCAATGCAGCAAAATTGCGGCAACCACGTTTACTGATGCACCGGACGGAATCCTGGAGATTGTGATTCCGGCAAATATTATTTTTATTGAAGAAGGAACTTTTGCTGATCTGAAGGATGTAGAATGGTATGAGACAGAACCGGACAATCCGGTGTATGTAAGCAGAGATGGAGTTTTATTTTCGGAACAGGAGACCTGCCTTTTCGCATTTCCTGCAGGAAGAACAGGGATTTATCCAATTCCTGAAAATGTGGTGCGTCTGGCAAAGGATGCTTTCAGTGAAAGCAGATTGTTCAAAGTGATCGGAATGAAAGAGCGTGGAATGGAACAGACAGATCTTCCAGATACACTGGTGGTTGAATAATCCTGCCGGTTGCGATATAATAATTCATTGTAGATCCGCATGTGCGGAGACCAGAGCTTAAGAAGAAAATGAATTGGAGAAGATAATATGAGTAAGAAAGTAAGAACGAGATTTGCACCAAGCCCGACAGGAAGGATGCATGTAGGTAATTTAAGAACTGCACTTTATGCATATCTGATCGCAAAGCATGAGGGTGGAGATTTTATCCTGCGTGTGGAAGATACAGATCAGGAGCGTTTCGTGGAAGGTGCTTTGGATATCATTTACAGGACACTTGCAAAGACAGGCCTTGTACATGATGAGGGACCGGATAAAGATGCCGGATATGGACCTTATGTACAAAGTGAGAGAAATGCGGCAGGTCTTTATCTGAAATATGCGAAGCAGCTTGTAGAGCAGGGAGATGCATATTATTGCTTTTGTGATAAGGAACGTCTGGAATCGCTGAAGACGACCGTTTCAGAATCAGGAACAGAGATTTCTGTTTATGATAAGCATTGCCTGAGCCTGAGCAAGGAGGAAGTAGAGGCAAATCTTGCAGCCGGTAAGCCATGGGTCATCCGTCTGAATGTGCCGAATGAAGGTACGACAACCTTCCATGATGAGATCTATGGAGATATCACTGTACCGAATGCAGAACTGGATGATATGATCCTGATCAAGTCAGATGGGTATCCGACGTACAATTTTGCAAATGTAATTGACGATCATCTGATGGAGATCACGCATGTTGTCAGAGGGAATGAGTACCTTTCTTCAGCACCGAAATATAACCGTCTGTATGATGCATTTGGATGGGAAGTTCCGGTTTATGTTCATTGCCCGCTGATCACAGATGAGAACCATAAGAAGTTAAGTAAACGCTGTGGACATTCCTCTTATGAAGATCTGATCGAACAGGGATTTGTGTCAGAGGCTGTTGTCAACTACGTGGCACTGCTTGGATGGTGTCCTTCTGACAACCGGGAGATCTTCTCTCTGGAAGAGCTGGTAGAGGCATTTGATTATCATCATATGAATAAATCACCTGCAGTGTTCGATGTAGTGAAGCTGAAATGGATGAATGGTGAGTATCTGAAAGCAATGGATTTCGACAAATTCTTCGAGCTTGCAAAGCCGTATATCAGTGAAACTGTGACAAAGGATTATGATCTGAAAAAGATTGCAGCCCTGGTTAAGACGAGAATCGAGATCCTTCCGGATATTAAGGAGCAGATTGATTTCTTTGAAGAACTTCCGGATTATGATATTGCACTTTATACGCACAAAAAGATGAAAACGGATGCAGAGAAGTCACTTGCACTTCTGCAGGAGGTACTCCCGGTTCTTGAAGCACAGGAAGATTTCAGCAATGATGCACTTTTCGAGACATTAAAAGGTTTTGCAGCGGAAAAAGGATATAAGGTCGGTTATGTTATGTGGCCGCTGAGAACAGCCGTATCAGGAAAGCAGAGTACCCCGGGTGGTGCTACAGAGCTGATGGAAGTTTTCGGCAAAGAGGAGTCTCTGAGAAGAATCCGCCTTGGAATTGAGAAGCTTCAGTAGCAGGAAGGAAAGAATGGGGTTAAACGAAGCACAGAAAGATGCAGTTCTTCATAAAGACGGTCCCTGCCTGGTATTGGCAGGACCGGGATCAGGGAAGACGCTTACGATCGTGAACAGAGTAAAATATTTGATTGAAGGATATAAAGTAAGACCAGAAGAAATTCTGGTCGTTACTTTTACCCGTTTTGCAGCGGCGGAGATGAGATCCCGCCTCTGTTCACTTATGGGAAAAGAGAGACTTCCGGTGACGATCGGGACATTTCATGGGATTTATTATGGAATCCTTCGATGGACTTACCGGATCGGACAGAAGAATCTGCTCTCGGATAATGAAAAATATCAGATCCTCAGGCAGGTGATCAGGCATCAGAAACTGGAGATTTTTGATGAGGGGGATTTCCTGAAAGATATCGCTTTTGAGATCGGAAAGATTAAAAATCAGAGGATCAGACCGGAAGAGTTCATTTCAGAAAAATGCGAGGCTGCTGTGTTCCGGCAGATTTACAGAGAGTATGAAGAGCAGAGAAAAAGACGGAGAAAGATCGATTTTGATGATATGCTGGTACTTTGCTTTCAGCTTTTCCTTTCCAGACCGGATGTATTGAGAGGATGGCAGAAAAAGTTCCGTTATATTCTGATTGATGAGTTCCAGGATATCAATCAGATCCAGTATGACGTGATCCGTATGCTGGCATTGCCTGAAAGAAATCTTTTTGCAGTAGGGGACGATGATCAGGCAATTTATGGGTTTCGTGGTGCGGATTCAGAATTGATGCTCCGGTTTAAAAAAGATTTCCCGGACGCCAGTCAGATCCTGTTGGGGGTAAACTATCGTTCTACTTCCAATATTGTGACCAATTCCCTGAAAGTGATCATGCATAATACCAGACGGTATGAGAAGGAATTAAAGGCGGAACGTAAAGGTGGCCCGTGTCTGCATATCCAGGAAGTAAAGGATGTAAATGAAGAGGCAGAATATATTGCAGGAGAAATTGAAAAAAGCATCAGAAGCGGAACAAAGGCAGAGGACATTGCGGTGCTTTTCCGGACGCATACAGATGCAAGACCGGTTGTAGAAGCTCTGCTTGCCAGGAAACTCCCATTTGAGATGAAAGAGCATCTGCCTAATCTTTACGAACATTTTATAGCAAAAGATATTCAGGCGTATTTCCGGCTTGCAATGAAATGTGCAGGACGGCAGGATCTGCTACAGGTAATGAACCGCCCGAAACGTTATCTTTCCAGAGACAGTCTGCAGGGAAAGAGGGCATCTTTCGAGATACTGCGGGACTATTATCGGGATAAAGACTGGATGACAGACCGGATTGATCAGTTTGAATGGGACGTAAAAATGATGGAGAAAATGACTCCTTATGCTGCAATTACTTATCTGCGGAAAAGGGTTGGATATGATGAATATCTGAAAGAGTATTGTATTTCCCGTCATTTGAAAATTACGGACCTGAGCGAGATCCTTTCGGAGCTGGAAGAGGCAGCAAAACCATATGAGACAATGGAAGAGTGGTTTTCACATATTGAAGAATATACAGAAGCATTAAAGAAACGGGAAACGGGAAGGAATACGCCGGAGAAAGGCATCCGTCTGATGACGATCCATGCAGCCAAAGGACTGGAATTTGATACTGTGTTTGTGATACAGGCAAATGAAGGGCGGATTCCATACAAAAAGGCAGAGAAAGCCGAAGAGATAGAGGAAGAACGACGGCTTTTTTATGTGGCAATGACGAGGGCAAAGAACCGGCTGGTGTTCAGTTACGTGAAAATAAAAGGCGGGAAAGAAATCCTTCCTTCCCGCTTTGTGGACGAATTGTTGGAAAAATAAGCTTAATCCATGTCGTCCAGGTCGATATCACCGAAGTCCTGAGCGTCTGCCCATGCATTAAATGCATCAGAAACTGCTTCAAATTCCACATCAGCTTCGATATTTTCAAGACCAGGTTCTTCATCACCGTGATCGATGAAACGGTATAAATATACCGATCCATCTTCATCAGAGGCCTCATCAAAAAGAGGGTACAGGGCAATATACTGCTGTCCCTGAACTTCAAAAATGGTGATGACTTCACATTCAAGTTCTTCGTTATTCTCAAGGGTGAGTGTAACGGTGAGTACTTCGTTCTCGTTCATGGTTCCTCTCCTTTATATAATGAAATATTCTTTATGTGACCTGTTGGAGGATCACTGTTAAATAAAATGGTAGCAAAAAGCAGGGAAAATTGCAAGGAAAAGAAGCAGAAATCCGAAAAGAGTAACGGTTGACATTCGGAAGAAACCGGGTAGAATGGAAGAAGAGATAGCAAAAGAAATAGGGAAGGAACTGTAATATGAGAAAAAAAATTATGATATACATACTGATGGCAGTCGGTACACTTTTTCTGCTGACAGGATGTAAAAAAAATGTAGGGACACCGGAAGATAATGCAGTGACAGATGAGAGCGATGATAAGAAAGAAGATACGGATCAGGAGAAAAAAGTCTTCGGTTTCTGCGGGATCGATATGTCGAATCCGTTTTATGCAACACTGAAAGATTCAGTTCAGTCGGCATTGGAAGAACAGGGAGATAAGCTGCTCATAAAGGATCCGGCAGGAGATGCAGAGCGGCAGAATACTCAGATACAGGAACTGATCGAAGAAGATGTGGATGCTGTTTTTCTCTGCCCGGTGGACTGGAAGAAGATCGAACCGGCACTGGATGCTCTGGAGGAGGCTGATATTCCGGTGATCAACCTGGATACGAAAGTTTATGAGAGCGGAAAAGTGGCTGCGTTTGTTGGTTCTGATAACCGGAATGCGGGGTATGTATGCGGAGAGGATCTGGTAGAAAGAAAGCCGGACGGCGGACAGGTTGTGATTGTGGAAAATCTGAATGTCAATTCTGTATGTGAAAGGATCACGGGTTTTGAAGAGGCTGTGTCAAAAGGAGCATTTGAGGTTGTTAAGCGGATTCAGACAGGAAATGATGTCTCAGGTCTGAAGCAGCAGGTGGCACAGGTGCTGGCACAGAATCCAGATCTGGATGCGATCATGTGCGGAGATGATCAGATGGCAGAACAGGTGCGGGAGGCAATTACAGAAGCCGGACAGGAAAAGGTTTATGTATACAGTGTGGATGGTTCTCCGGCATCAAAAAAAGCACTGGTGGAGCATACAGGCGGAATGATGGGAATCGGGGCTCAGTCACCAATCAATCTTGGGAAAAAAGCGGTCAAAATTGCCAATGCAGTATTGAACGGGGAGGATTATGAGAAAGAGACTTATGAGGAGACGTTCTTTATAAATCGAGATAATGTTGAAATGTATGGAACGGACGGCTGGCAATAAGAAAGGAATAGAGTATGGAATGCGTGAAAGGAAGACCACAGCCTTTTGGGGTGGAGATCAGAAAGGATCATATTAATTTTGCAGTGCAGGTTCCGACAGGGAAGAAGTGCGAACTTCTGCTGTATAAAAAAGGAAGTATGAATCCGAAGTACAGGTTTGAAATGCCGGAAGAAAAGGGGATCGGAGAGGTACGGTTTCTTGCTTTGCAGGGATTAGATACGGAAAAATATGAATACAATTTTCAGATTGATGAAAGGGTGTGGATAGATCCTTACGTGAGAGAACTTGCCGGGACAAAGAAGTTCGGAGTCAGAATGGATGTGCAGAAGCATCAGGCACGAGGCAAATTTGTCCGGGATGCTTATGACTGGGAAGATGACAAAAGACCACATCTTGCGTGGAATGATGTGATTGCATACAGTCTGCATATACGTGGATTTACAAAGCACAGTTCTTCCCATGCAGTACATAAGGGAACCTATCTCGGTATCGTAGAAAAGATTCCTTATCTGCTACAGCTTGGTATTAATCAGATTCAGTGTATGCCGGTTTATGAATTTGATGAGTATGTGCAGAATAAGATCAATTTCTGGGGGTATGGAAAGGGATTTTATTTTGCTCCAAAAAGTTCCTACGCATCAGGCAGCAGTGCGGTGAAAGAGTTGAAAGATATGGTAAAGGCATGCCATCGGGCAGGGATTGAAGTAGTTCTGGAGATGCCGTTTGAAGCGGGAATTTCTGCACAGAAAGCGATGGAATGTCTGAAATTTTATCTGCTGGAATATCATGTGGACGGATTTGTGGTGAATCCCTATAATGTTCCGTGGGACGAACTGAATGCGGATCCACTTTTAAAAGAAGTAAAGATCATGAAAAAAGAAGAAGGATTCCAGACGATCATGCGTCGTTTCCTTAAAGGAGATGAAAATATGATTCGTGATGTCATGTGGGCGTTGAAGCATAATTCGTCCGCTGACGGGGTCTGCAATTCCATCACGGCACAGACGGGATTTACGTTATGGGATTTGGTTTCCTACGATGGAAAGCATAATGAGGAAAATGGAGAACGCAATCAGGACGGGCCGGATTATAATTATAGCTGGAACTGTGGTGCAGAAGGACCGAGCAGAAAAAAGAACATTATCAGACTGCGGAAAAACCAGGTAAAAAATGCCTATATGCTGCTCCTTACAGCACAGGGAACGCCATGTCTGCTGGCAGGGGATGAATTTTATAATTCGCAGAAAGGAAATAATAATGCCTATTGTCAGGACAATCCGGTTGGCTGGGTAAACTGGAGCCAGTGGAAAGAAGATGATCCGCTTTATCTCTATGTGCAGCAGTTGATCCGCTTCCGTAAGGAACATGCCTGTCTGCATCAGAAAGAAGAACTCAGAGGGATTGACCGTACCTCCTGCGGAATGCCGGATGTATCCTATCATGGAGAAAATGCATGGCAGGCAAAGGCAGAAGTTGCAAGCCGTCAGCTCGGGGTCATGTATGCGGCAGTGAAGGGAGAGGACGAATTATGTTTTCTGGCATATAATATGCATTGGGAAGTACATAAATTTGCACTTCCATCTGCCGGAAAGGGAAGAGAGTGGCTGCTTGCGGCTGATACGGAACAGGGAATGCTGACAGAAGCCGGCAGGATGGAAGATCAGAAAGAAATAGAGCTGGGAGCAAGGAGTATTGCCATTTTGATCAACCGGAAAATTTCAGGAATGACGGCAGGAAAGATTGTAGGGAAAGCAGTCAGAAAGACAGTAGAAAATAAGGTGAAAGGTGAAATGAAAGATGAAAGCGATCCGGCATTTTCAGACCATTACAAAGCATAAGATCTATGTGATGAGAGAATGTTTCCGTGTAGGACTGTACAGGCAGGGATTATTGCATGATCTGTCGAAATACAGTTGGACAGAATTTCGGATCGGGTGCAGATATTACCAGGGAACACGAAGCCCGAACAATGCAGAGCGGGAAGAAAAAGGATATTCATCTGCATGGCTGCATCATAAGGGAAGAAATAAGCATCATTACGAATACTGGATCGATTATAATGTCAATGCGGGAAAGGACGGAAGGATTCTGACCGGCATGAAGATGCCGGTCAGATATGTTGTGGAGATGTTCCTTGACCGGATTGCTGCAAGTAAAGTATATATTGGCGAGGCGTATAATGATTCAGATCCACTTCGGTATTATGAAAATGGAAGAGCAGGAGAACTGATGCATCCTGAGACAAGAGCATTGCTGGAAAAACTTCTGCATATGCTTGCAGAAAAGGGAGAAGAAGAAACTTACCGGTACATCCGCAGGGAAGTACTCAGAAAGAAAGAAGGCTGATTATGGTATTGTATGTTGTCCGGCATGGGGAAACGGACTGGAATAAAGTGAAACGGGTTCAGGGGCATACAGATATTCCGCTGAATGAATACGGAAGGCATCTCGCCCGGGAAACCGCAAAAGGTCTAAAAGAGACCAGGATTGATCTGGCGATTACAAGTCCTCTGATCCGTGCGAAAGAGACTGCACAGATCATTCTCGGAACAAGGCAGATCCCTCTTTTGGAAGACCCCAGGATCAAAGAGATCGGTTTTGGAGAGTATGAGGGAGTCTCATGTAACGGTGAAGACCCGGTCAGCAGGGCATTCCGTCTCTTTTTCAATGCTCCGGGGGAATATATTGCACCGAAGGGGGCAGAGACGATAGAAGAACTGTATGAAAGAACAGGAGATTTTCTGAAAGAATTATGCGAAAAGGAAGAGTGGCAGCAAAAGAATATTCTGATCTCGACGCATGGAGCAGCTATGACTGCACTTCTGAACCGGATCAGGGGGAGTCTGTCGGTGGAGTCATTCTGGCAGGAAAAAGTGCCGCCAAACTGTTCTGTGACAACGGTACAGATTGAAAATGGAGTCCCCTGTATTGTGAGGGAAAATGAAATTTTCTACAAAGAGAAAGTCAGACAGTGGAATACTGTATGATGGAAGGAGCAGTCCGGTTTATCTGCGGGTCAGGAAAGCCGGGCTGCTTCTTTTGCCTTGCAATCCGACGGTGGCTGTGCTATTCTGTATTTGTTCATTGAAGCAGCAGTTCATAGCTGCATAAAATTCTACATCAGGGAAAGATTCAAGATTCGTAAAAGGGGTGCTGTCCAGAGCGTCTGTGACGGGGAGCATAAAAGTTCTGAATCAAAATCCACAGGAAAAATAGGTTGACAATTTACAGGAAGTGTAATACTATAACTACAGATACGAACAACTGTTCGATAAAGGAGAAAGAATTATGGCAAGTGGAAAAGAAAGCGTTGTAAAAGTTACAAATAGTGAAGAAAAGAAAAAAGCCCTGGATGCGGCGATCGCCAAACTGGAGAAGGACTTCGGTAAGGGTGCAGTGATGAAGCTGGGAGAGTCAGGGGCACATGTGTCAGTAGAGACGGTTCCGACTGGATGCCTGAGTCTGGATCTTGCACTGGGACTGGGGGGAGTGCCAAAAGGAAGAGTGATCGAGGTTTATGGTCCTGAGTCCAGTGGTAAGACGACGGTTGCATTGCATATGATCTCAGAAGTGCAGAAACGTGGCGGAATTGCAGGCTTTATAGATGCAGAGCATGCATTGGATCCGGTTTATGCAAAGAATATCGGAGTGGATATTGATGAATTATATATTTCGCAGCCGGACAGCGGAGATCAGGCACTTGAGATTGCGGAGACGATGGTGCGTTCCGGTGCGATTGATATTATCGTTATTGACTCTGTTGCGGCACTTGTTCCAAAGCAGGAGATTGAAGGAGATATGGGAGACAGCCATGTAGGACTGCAGGCAAGACTGATGTCCCAGGCTTTGAGAAAACTGACACCGGTGATCAGCAAATCGAACTGTGTGGTTATTTTTATCAATCAGCTCCGTGAGAAAGTGGGAGTGATGTTTGGTAATCCGGAGACGACTACCGGAGGACGTGCGTTGAAGTTTTATGCCTCTGTCCGTATGGATGTAAGAAGAATCGAGACTCTGAAGCAGAATGGTGAGATCGTAGGAAACCGTACAAGGATCAAGATTGTAAAGAATAAGATTGCACCTCCGTTTAAAGAGGCAGAATTTGATATTATGTTCGGAAAAGGAATTTCAAGAGAAGGAGATATCCTGGATCTTGCGTCAAAGATTGATATTGTAAAGAAGAGCGGTGCATGGTATGCATACGAGGGTGATAAGATCGGACAGGGACGTGAAAATGCAAAGTCCTATCTGGAGTCACATCCGGAAGTGATGGAAGAGATTGAAAGAAAAGTACGTGCTTATTATCATCTGGATGGTACAGAGCCGGAAGATGAAAAGAAAAGTGATCTGAAGCTGACTGCAGAGAAGAAGACAGATAAAGAAAAGACTGATGCGGAGCAGGCAGAATGATCGTCACAAAAGTAGAGCCGCTTTCGAAGACGAAGTAT
The DNA here is from genome assembly GCF_025152405.1 of [Ruminococcus] lactaris ATCC 29176. Classification (NCBI taxonomy): domain Bacteria; kingdom Bacillati; phylum Bacillota; class Clostridia; order Lachnospirales; family Lachnospiraceae; genus Mediterraneibacter; species [Ruminococcus] lactaris. The sequence continues at coordinate 1,545,528 of NZ_CP102292.1, read as the reverse complement.
AAGATTTATCTGAATCATCAGTTCGCATTTGTTCTTTATAAGGGGGAACTTCGCAGTTATAAGATTTCTGATGGAAGAGAGCTGAGTGAGGAAGAACTGGATGAGATCAGAGAAAAGATCCTGCTTAAACGTGCAAAAAAGAGAGCCATGCATTTGCTGGAGGATATGGACAGAAGTGAGGCGGGATTAAGGGAAAAGCTGAAAGCAGGGCTATATCCCGAAGATCTGATCGAGGCAGCGGTGACGTATGTGAAGTCTTTCGGATATCTGAATGATGTACGGTACGCCGAAAATTTTATCCTGGCCCGGAAAAGCACAAAGAGTAAAAGAGAGATCCTTGCACTTCTGAACAGGAAGGGAATCTGTTCTGCTGATATAGAGAAGGCATTTGAGAGCTGTTATGGTGAAAGCGAGGAAGTGGAGGCAGTCCGTCGGATTCTTGCAAAAAAGAAGGTGGATGTGAGGACAGCGGATGAGCGGGAGATGCAGAAAATATACGGATATTTGGGCAGAAAAGGTTTCCGTTATGATGTAGTCCGTCAAGTGATACAAAATAGTATTGAGAATGCTTGACATTGTTGTGGAAACAGTATAAAATTTAAGTGTTGTATTTAGATATACGTACAATGAAAATTAAATAAGGAGGTGCTCCTGTGCAGATAAGTCTAGGATTAGGAATAGGCATTGCCGTGGCCCTCGCGTTGATAGTCGGAGTTGTTACTCGTTTTGCGACAATTTCCAGTCTGAAGAATAATGCGGACAGCAAAATTGGAAATGCGGAAGCAAAAGCAAGAGAAATTATTGACGATGCAGTGAAAACTGCCGAGACTACTAAAAAGGAAGCTCTTTTAGAAGTGAAAGAGGAATCGATCAAGACGAAGAACGATCTTGAGAAAGAGACCAAAGAACGAAGAGCTGAACTGCAACGCTATGAAAAAAGAGTGCTTGCAAAAGAAGAGTCTGTTGATAAAAGATCCGATGCTTTAGAGCATCGTGAGAACAAACTCACGTCAAAAGAAGAACATCTTCGTCAACGTGAAGCCAAAGTAGAAGAACTTAGTCAGCAACGTGTACAGGAACTTGAACGAATCTCAGGACTTACCTCCGAACAGGCAAAAGAATATCTGTTAAAAACTGTTGAAGATGATGTCAAGCATGACACCGCCAAGATGGTGAGAGAGCTGGAGACGCAGGCAAAGGAAGATGCCGACAAGAAGGCAAAAGAGTATGTTGTCAATGCAATCCAGAGATGTGCGGCAGACCATGTGGCTGAAACTACAATTTCTGTAGTACAGTTACCAAGTGATGAAATGAAGGGACGGATCATTGGACGAGAGGGAAGAAATATCAGAACTCTTGAAACTCTTACGGGTGTAGAACTGATTATTGATGATACTCCGGAAGCGGTTGTATTGTCAGGATTTGATCCGATCCGCCGGGAAGTAGCAAGGATTGCTCTTGAAAGATTGATCGTTGACGGTCGTATCCATCCGGCAAGAATTGAGGAGATGGTAGAAAAGGCACAAAAAGAAGTTGAGACGATGATCCGTGAAGAGGGAGAGGCTGCAGCACTGGAAGTAGGTGTTACAGGTATCCATCCAGAATTGATCCGACTTCTTGGACGTATGAAATTCAGAACAAGCTATGGACAGAATGCGTTGAAGCATTCCGTTGAAGTGGCACAGTTATCAGGACTGCTGGCCGGTGAGATTGGACTGGATGTAAGGATTGCCAAGCGTGCCGGACTTTTACATGATATTGGTAAATCCATCGATCATGATGTAGAAGGATCACATATCCAGATTGGTGCTGATTTGTGCAGAAAGTACAAAGAATCGGCAACTATTATCAATGCAGTAGAAGCTCATCATGGAGATGTTGAGCCGGAAAGTTTGATTGCATGCGTTGTTCAGGCGGCTGATACGATTTCAGCGGCAAGACCGGGTGCGAGAAGAGAGACAATAGAGACATATACAAACAGATTGAAACAGTTAGAAGATATTACCAACCAGTTTAAAGGTGTGGATAAGTCTTTTGCCATTCAGGCGGGTAGAGAGATTCGTGTTATGGTAGTTCCAGAGCAGGTATCAGATGATGATATGGTGCTGATGGCCAGGGATATTGCGAAGCAGATTGAATTTGAGCTGGAATATCCGGGTCAGATTAAGGTCAATGTGATTCGCGAATCACGGGCGACAGATTATGCTAAATAATTAAGAACCGTAACAGAAGATGAAAATGCAGCCCTTGTCGAAAGACAGGGGCTTTTTTCGTTGTCAGGCATATGCCAAAAAGATCCACGGGATCTTTTTGGCTGACAGGAAAGTTTGTTGAAAGTGGAAAGGAAATGGATCAGATGAGTGATGAAATTAAGCGTGTAAAAAGAGAACTGAAGTTTAAAGGCAAAATTATAGATTTCTATCAGGATACAATGGAGATCAATGGGGATCATACCGTAATCTGGGATTTCATAAAGCATAAGGGAGCTGCTGCTGTAGTTCCGGTTACGGATGAGGGAAAGATCCTGATGGTAAGGCAGTACCGGAATGCTCTGGAACGTTATACACTGGAGATCCCGGCGGGAGCATTGGATACAGCGGATGAGCCTGGAATTACATGTGCTTCAAGAGAACTGGAAGAAGAAACCGGTTATCGCAGTGAGAATCTGGAATGGTTGATTAATTTAAGAACAACGGTTGCGTTCTGCAATGAAAAGATTGAAGTGTTTGTTGCAAAGAATCTGATCCCTTCAAAGCAGCATCTTGATGAAGATGAGTTTATTGATCTAGGTGCATATACGATGGAAGAATTAAAGGAAAAGATTTATTCCGGTGAAATTGAGGATGCAAAGACGGTTTCGGCATTGCTTGCGTATGAAGTGAAGTATTGTAAGTAAGATTGTAAGTAACGTATATTCATAATCCCCCGGCATATAATGAAATATCGGATGACAGGAGGAAGTGTCTTGAAGAAATTTCATACAGGAAAGCGTATCCTTACGCTTTTTATGCCGGGCTTTTTATTTGGTATCATTTATACAAATTTTATAGCGAGACAGTATGTCGCGGAACCTGAGGTTTTCAGCGACTATTTTTTACAGCAGTTTTTACAGACCAGGATCGTTGCACAGGAATTTATCTGGTATGTTTTAAAGGTAAGAGCGATTCCGTTTGCAGTTCTTCTTGGGCTGGCATTTACGAAAATGAGAAAAATGACTGCATCGCTTTTTGCAATTTGGACTGGCATATCAGGCGGAATCCTTCTCTCAATAGCCGTGACGGAACTGGGAATCAGAGGAAGTATCTTTTGCCTGCTGGGGATTTTTCCTCAGTTCCTCTTTTATATTCCTTCTTTTCTGATTGTTCTTTCCTACTGCTGGATGTATCCGAAAAGCAGATGGAGCAGAGAAAAAACCATTATGTCTGTCGGTATGCTTTTAAGTGGGATGATCATGGAAACTTATGTAAATCCGTTTTTGCTGCATGCTTTTCTGAAAAAATTTTAGTGGTATTTTTTAAGAACGGTTTTGCGGTTGTCAGACGCAGACAGAAGAGAAAAATAATACTCACTACCAACTGGCTGATAAGAAGTCCCCAGAGGTATCCCTGTATGCCAGATTCAGGGATCACAATATAAATACTAAAGAGGCGGATTGAAAGCCCGATGATATTGATCAGCAGGGTGAGGAAGCTTTTGCCCAGTCCGTTCAGGATGCTTGACAGAGCGGTATTGGTATAGAGAAATGGACAAAGCCATGCAAGTGTCAGAATAAATCTGGCCGCAAGCACACTGTGAAAAAGTGTATTACCGATAAAGTTTCCGGTAATCAGGAAAAAGAAGCAGCTTATAAGTCCCAGCGTGAAGCAGCCGCCAATGGCACGAAGAATCAGTCGGTGTAGAGATGAGACGGAACCGGAGCATTGTTCCTGGGCAACGGCGGGCATCAGCATAACACTGAGCGAATTAGTCAGTGCGGAAGGAAATAAAATGCAGGGCAAAGCCATTCCGGTCAGTACACCGTAAATACGAAGAGATTCTGAAGAAGTACAGCCGGAAAGTTTCAGACATACAGGAATGGAAGTCGCTTCAATCCCCTGGAGCAAGGCGATTGCTGTACGATTCATTGTAAGCGGGAAAGCAGTTGGCATCAGTTCGAGAGTATTTTGCGGAAGTGAACGAAAAAAATGACTGAATTTTCTCAGGGAAGGTAGTTGGGCAGGAGGAAGCTGATGTAAACACGCAAGAGAATAGAGTGCGGAACAATATTCTCCAACTACAATGCCAAGAACAGCAAGCAGGATGCCGGGAGTCTGCCCGTTCTTTTGAAACAGAAGGTGAAGTACTACGACAAAAGAAATGCGGACAAGTTGTTCTAAAAGCTGCGATAAAGCGGGAACTGAGGTTTTTTGCAGACCGTAACTATATCCTGAGATGCAGGTATGGATAGCAGCAGCGGGCAGAGCATAGGTAACCAGAAGAAGGAGATCGGCACATCTTGCATCCCCCATCCAGTGGATGGCAATCCAAAGGGCATACTTCTGAAGAAGCAGCATTTGTATTATGGAAAAAAGAACAGAAAAAAAGAGTCCGGTATATAGAATCGACTGAGCTTCAATATATTTGCCACGGGATGCCTTCTGGGCAACAGTCCGTGAAATTGCAGCTTCGATCCCGGCAGTACTCAGTGAAAGGCAGAAAAGATAAACCGGAAAGATCAGTTGGTAAAGACCGACATTTTCCTCACCAAAGATGTGACTTGTAAACATACGGAAGAAAAATCCCATAAACCGGCTGAGGATTCCAACGAAAGTAAGAATGAATGTTCCCTGAATCAATTTGGTTCTGGCAGGCATGAAAGAGCCTCCTGATGAATTGTTCTTTTAATATTTATTTCGGGAACAGCCTTGACAGAACAAAATACGAGTGATATCCTACTAAAGAAAATCCTAGTACAATACTAGGGATAATTAGCTGGATAAAAGAAGGTGAAAATTTGAAACTGTCAACGAAAGGCAGATATGGTCTGAGAGCCCTGATCGATCTTGCACAATATAGTGAGGAGACACCGGTATCTATCACAAGTATTTCAAAAAGGCAGGATATTTCTGAACGCTATCTCGAACAGCTTATGTCCATGCTGAAAAAAGCAGGAATAGTAAAGAGCATCCGGGGAGCAAATGGAGGTTATATCCTTGCAAGAGATGCAAAAGAAATCTCAGTAGGTGAAGTACTCCGGGCATTGGAAGGAAGTCTGGAACCGGTAGAGTGTGCAGGTCTTGATCCCAGGGGAGGCTGTCAGGCATCAGAAAGCTGCGTGACAAAGTATGTATGGAAACGGATCAATGACAGTATTAACCGGACAGTGGATGATATCTGGTTAAGTCAGTTGGTGGAGGAAGGACGTAATACTCCATGCGATGATAAAGATCGCTCGCAGTGCAAAAACTGAATAAAATACAGGAAAAGAATCAGAACAAAATCAGAACGGATACGGAGGCAAAGGACAATGGGAAAACTAATTTATCTTGATAATGCAGCAACGACAAAGACGGCACCGGAAGTTGTTGAGGCAATGCTGCCATATTTTACGGAGCATTTTGGAAATCCATCCAGTGTATACAGTGTGGGTTCATCAAATAAAGAAGTTATAACGAAGCAGAGAGAGACGATCGCCAAGGCTCTTGGAGCAAAGACGGATGAAATCTATTTTACAGCAGGAGGTTCAGAGTCGGATAACTGGGCTTTGAAAGCAACAGCAGAAGCTTATGAATCAAAAGGTAAGCATATTATTACGACTAAGATTGAGCATCATGCAATCCTTCATACAGGAGAGTATCTGGAGAAGCGTGGATATGAGGTGACTTATCTGGATGTGGATGAGAATGGTATTGTCAGTCCGGAAGCTGTGGAAGCTGCAATCCGCCCGGATACGATATTGATCAGTGTTATGTTTGCTAACAATGAAATCGGTACGATTGAACCGATTAAAGAAATCGGAGAGATCGCACATAAACATGGAATCTTATTCCATACAGATGCAGTTCAGGCATTTGGACAGGTTCCGATCAACGTAGATGAGATGAATATTGATATGCTCAGTTCCAGTGGACATAAGTTGAACGGACCAAAGGGAATCGGTTTCCTGTATATCAGAAAAGGAGTTAAGATCCGTTCTTTTGTACACGGCGGGGCTCAGGAGAGAAAGCGTCGTGCAGGAACAGAGAACGTTCCGGGAATCGTAGGATTTGGAAAAGCTGTGGAACTTGCAGTGGCTTCTATGGATGATCGGATCAGAAAAGAGACAGAACTGAGAGATTATGCGATTGCAAGAATTGAGAAAGAGATTCCATACTGCCGTCTGAACGGAGACCGGACAAGACGTCTTCCGAATAATATCAATTTCAGTTTCCGGTTTGTAGAGGGAGAGTCCCTTTTGATCATGCTGGATATGAAAGGAATCTGTGCATCCAGTGGTTCAGCCTGTACATCCGGTTCTCTGGATCCGTCACACGTACTTCTCGCCATCGGTCTGCCTCATGAGATTGCACATGGCTCACTTCGTATGACCTTAAGTGCAGAGACAACAAAAGAAGAGATTGATTATACGATTGACAATCTGAAAGAGATTGTGGCACATCTTCGCAGTATGTCTCCACTGTATGAAGACTTTATGAAAAAGCAGAAATAAGAGTTAAAGATCAGGACAATAAAAGATAAGAATAGAGGATAAAAATAAACGGTAAAATCAGAGATTAATGGAGGAAAGTCAGAATGTATACAGAAAAGGTAATGGATCATTTTCAGCACCCGAGAAATGTAGGGGAAATTGAGAATGCGAGCGGAGTAGGTACAGTAGGAAACGCAAAATGTGGAGATATCATGAGAATTTATCTGGATATCGATGAAAATCAGATCATCCAGGATGTAAAATTCAAGACTTTTGGATGCGGTGCAGCGGTTGCAACTTCCAGTATGGCAACAGAAATGGTAAAAGGAAAATCTGTTCAGGAGGCAATGGAAGTAACGAACAAAGCCGTTATGGAAGCGTTGGACGGACTGCCGCCGGTAAAGGTACATTGCTCCCTGCTTGCTGAAGAAGCAATCCATGCAGCACTTTGGGATTATGCTGAAAAGCATGGCATCAAAATTGAAGGTCTGAAGAAGCCGAAGTCAGATATTCATGAGGGAGAAGAGGCTGAAGAAGAGGAATATTAATGAGTAAAGGAAAAGTAGTTGTAGGAATGTCCGGAGGTGTGGATTCATCTGTGGCGGCATGGCTTTTGAAGGAGCAGGGATATGATGTCATAGGTGTGACCATGCAGATCTGGCAGGACGAAGAAAATACTGTGCAGGAAGAGAATGGTGGCTGTTGTGGACTGAGTGCGGTGGATGACGCAAGAAGAGTTGCGGCTGCGATCGGGATTCCTTATTATGTCATGAATTTTAAGGATGAGTTCCAAAAGAGCGTGATCGAATATTTTACAAAAGAATATCTTGCCGGAAGAACACCGAACCCCTGTATTGCATGCAATCGGTATGTGAAATGGGAGGCACTGCTTCAAAGAAGCCTTTCTATCGGTGCTGATTATATTGCCACAGGCCATTATGCAAGGATAGAACATCTTCCAAATGGAAGGTATGCGATCCGCCGTTCGGCTACAATGGAAAAAGATCAGACGTATGCACTGTATAATCTAACCCAGGAACAACTGGCACGTACCCTGATGCCTGTAGGAGAATATTCCAAAGACAGGATCCGGGAAATGGCGGATGAGATCGGACTTCTGGTTGCACATAAGCCGGACAGTCAGGATATCTGCTTTGTACCGGATGGTGATTACGCTTCGTTTATTGAAAACACAACAGATCAGGTATTGCCGACCGGTAATTTTGTTACCCCGGAGGGAAAGGTTCTTGGAAAGCATAAGGGGATCATCCATTATACGGTGGGGCAGCGGAAAGGGCTTGGATTGGCTTTGGGATACCCGGCATTCGTCCTTGAAATCCGTCCTGAAACCAACGAAGTTGTGATCGGAACTTACGAGGAATCCCTGACTTATACAGTGCGTGCAAATGAACTGAATTTTATGAGTGTGGAGCAGATCACAGAGCCGGTACGTATCTTTGCAAAGATCCGCTATAACCATAAAGGAGCATGGTGTACTGTGGAACGGACGGGAGAAGATGAAATCGTCTGTACATTTGACGAGCCGATCCGTGCAGCAACACCGGGGCAGGCAGTGGTATTATATGACGGAGAATATGTACTTGGAGGCGGAACAATATTATGATAAAAAGTGACTGCCACATGCATACGTGCTTTTCGGCTGACAGTGAAGCAACGGTTACTTCCATGCTGGATGCAGCGGTTGAAAAAGGACTGGAAGGAGTCTGTATCACAGATCATATGGATCTGGACTTTCCGGAGACCCCGGATTTTCCGGCAAATGCATTTCAATTTGACCTGGATGAGTATTTTGGACAGCTTAACCGTCTGAAGGAACAATATAAAGGAAAACTGGATCTGAGGATCGGAGTGGAGATTGGGCTTCAGAAGCATCTTGGAGAAGCGTATCACCGACTGACAGAAGCATATCCCTTTGATTTTGTAATTGGATCTGTTCATCTGGTTGGTGGACAGGATCCTTATTATCGTAAAATCTTTGAAGGAAGAACGGATGAAGAAGTCTACCGGATGGCTTTCCGGGAAATACTGGAGAATGTGGAGGCAGTGAAAGATTTTGATGCACTGGGACATCTGGATTATGTGGTCCGTTATGGAATCCATCAGGCAGCGGAATATTCTTATAGAAAATTTTCGGATGAGATTGATGCGGTCCTGAAAAAACTGATCGCAGAGGGAAAAGGACTGGAAATGAACCTGGCGGGTATAAAATACGGACTTGGATTCCCGAATCCCCACCCGGATGTACTGAAACGTTACCGGGAGCTTGGCGGGGAGATCATTACGATCGGGGCGGATGCCCATGAACCTGCCCATGTTGCTTATGAATTTGAAAAGGCAACGGAAATACTCCGGGAATGTGGCTTTAGTTATTATGCAGAATTTCATGGACGCAAACCTGTATTTCAAAGGATTGTTCCATAAAATTGTATTTAAATGGATTTAGTACTTGAATTTTTGTTCTTGTTTTAGTACAATTAATTTAGTTGATGAATTCTTAACAATCATCGCTTTGTAAAGAGTTTATCGCCATGGCTGAAGAACAGTCATAACTTTTTAAAAACTTTTAGGAGGAATTAATCATGGCAGTAAAAGTAGCGATCAATGGTTTTGGACGTATCGGACGTCTTGCTTTCAGACAGATGTTCGGAGCAGAAGGATATGAGGTAGTAGCAATCAACGACCTTACATCCCCTAAGATGCTTGCTCATCTGTTAAAATATGACTCAACTCAGGGAACATACGCTCTGGCTGATAAAGTAGAGGCAGGAGAGGATTCCATCACAGTTGACGGAAAAGAGATCAAAATCTACGCTAAGGCTAATGCAGCTGAACTTCCTTGGGGAGAGATCGGTGTTGACGTTGTTCTGGAGTGTACAGGATTCTATACATCCAAAGCAAAAGCTCAGGCTCACATCGATGCAGGTGCTAAGAAAGTAGTTATCTCCGCTCCGGCTGGAAATGACCTTCCGACAATCGTTTACAATGTAAACCACGAGACACTTACAAAAGATGACAACATCATCTCAGCAGCTTCTTGTACAACAAACTGCCTGGCTCCGATGGCAAAAGCTCTTAATGACCTTGCAGCAATCAAGTCCGGTATCATGTGTACAATCCATGCTTACACAGGAGATCAGATGACTCTTGATGGACCGCAGAGAAAAGGCGATCTCAGAAGATCCCGTGCAGCAGCAGTTAATATCGTTCCTAACAGCACAGGTGCTGCAAAGGCAATCGGTCTTGTTATCCCAGAACTGAATGGCAAGCTGATCGGATCTGCACAGCGTGTTCCTACACCAACAGGTTCTACAACAATCCTTACAGCAGTAGTTGATGGAGAAGTTACAGTAGATCAGATCAATGCAGCTATGAAGGCAGCAGCTAATGAGTCTTATGGATACAACGAAGATCAGATCGTTTCCAGCGATATCGTAGGAATGAGATTTGGTTCTCTGTTCGATTCAACTCAGACAATGGCTCTTCCGGTTGGCGATGGTACAACAGAGGTTCAGGTTGTTTCATGGTATGACAATGAGAACTCTTACACAAGCCAGATGGTAAGAACAATCAAATACTTCGGAAAACTTCTTGAGGCTTAATTCTCATAAGAGGATCATGACTTAATAAGCAATTTGAATTATTGACTCACAATGGGGTCCGGTCTTATTGTTGGACCGGACTCCATTTTTGCTATCAAGCAAAGAAAGATTAACAGGAGGCTATTATTATGGCAGCACTTAACAAAAAATCAGTAGATGATATTAATGTAAAAGGAAAGAGAGTCCTTGTAAGATGTGACTTCAATGTTCCACTTATCGATGGAAAAATTACAGATGAGAACCGTATCGTAGCAGCACTTCCGACGATCAAAAAGCTGATTGCAGACGGTGGAAAGGTAATCCTCTGCTCTCATCTTGGAAAGCCGAAGGGAGAGCCAAAACCGGAGCTGTCTCTTGCACCGGTTGCAGTAAGACTTTCCGAACTTCTTGGACAGGAAGTAAAATTTGCAGCAGATCCGGAAGTTGTAGGACCGAACGCAAAAGCGGCTGTTGAAGCAATGCAGGACGGAGACGTTATCCTTCTTGAGAATACACGTTACAGAGCAGAAGAGACAAAGAATGGTGAGGCATTCAGCAAAGATCTTGCATCTCTTTGCGATGTATTTGTGAATGATGCATTCGGAACAGCTCACAGAGCACACTGCTCTAACGTTGGAGTGACTCAGTTTGTTGATACAGCAGTTGTTGGATATCTGATGCAGAAAGAAATCGATTTCCTCGGAAATGCTGTAGAGAATCCGGAAAGACCATTTGTTGCAATCCTTGGTGGTGCAAAAGTATCCAGCAAAATCTCAGTTATCGAGAACTTGCTTGAGAAAGTTGATACACTGATCATTGGAGGTGGAATGGCTTATACATTCAGCAAAGCAATGGGTGGAAATGTTGGTACATCTCTCCTTGAGGAAGACTATTGCCAGTATGCACTTGATATGCTGAAAAAAGCAGAAGATAAAGGTGTAAAGCTGCTTCTTCCGGTTGATAATGTGATCGCTGATGATTTCTCAAATGATGCAAATATTCAGGTAGTTGCAAGTGGAGAAATCCCGGATGGATGGGAAGGTCTTGATATCGGACCGAAGACAGCAGAGTTATTTGCTGATGCTGTTAAGACAGCTAAGACAGTTGTATGGAACGGACCAATGGGATGCTTCGAGATGCCTAAATTTGCAGCAGGTACAAAAGCAGTAGCAGAAGCACTGGCTGCGACTGATGCAGTAACGATCATCGGTGGTGGAGATTCAGCAGCCGCTGTAAATCAGCTTGGATATGGTGACAAGATGACTCATATTTCAACAGGTGGCGGTGCATCACTTGAGTTCCTTGAAGGAAAAGAACTTCCGGGTGTTGCAGCAGCAAATGATAAATAATCACCTGACTAAAGTGGGCGTAAGCAAAAAATGAGTCCAGACAGGGATCACGTTCACCATATCTGATAAGTACGGGCGTATGCAACGGACAGGCATGATAGGGTGAATATCCCTGTAATATGGAAAAGGAGATAGAACAATGGCAAGAAAAAAAATTATTGCAGGAAACTGGAAAATGAATAAGACTCCAAGCGAGGCAGTAGCACTTGTAGAAGAGTTGAAGCCGCTCGTTGCGAACGAGGAAGTTGATGTAGTATTCTGTGTACCGGCTATCGACATTGTACCGGTTGTAGAGGCTGCAAAAGGAACCAATATTCAGGTTGGTGCTGAGAATATGTATTTTGAGGAAAGCGGAGCTTATACAGGCGAAATTTCTCCGAATATGCTTGTAGATGCAGGTGTTAAATATGTAGTTCTCGGTCATTCAGAGAGAAGAGATTACTTCGGTGAGACAAATGAGGATGTTAATAAGAAAGTCCTGAAAGCATTTGAGCATGGTATCACACCGATCATGTGCTGCGGAGAAACTCTTGAGCAGAGAGAGCAGGGCGTAACAATGGACTTCATCCGTCAGCAGGTTAAAGTTGGATTCCAGGGAGTCACAGCAGATCAGGCTAAGACAGCAGTAATCGCTTATGAGCCAATCTGGGCAATCGGAACAGGAAAGACAGCTACAACAGAGCAGGCACAGGAAGTTTGTGCAGGTATCCGTGCATGCATCGCAGAAGTTTATGATGAAGCTACAGCAGAAGCAATCCGTATCCAGTATGGCGGATCTGTAAATGCTGCTACAGCTCCGGAGTTATTTGCTCAGGCAGATATCGATGGTGGTCTTGTAGGTGGAGCATCTCTGAAGGCTGATTTTGGTAAGATCGTAAATTATAAATAAGCCGAATAATTTTGTGTAAAGTTAATAAAAAGTAAGCTTATATATAAGCAGAAAGGCTATTTGATTTGGTAAAGATTACCGGTTGAATAGCCTTTTATCAAAGGAGAAGCAAAAATATGATAGGAATTATCGGTGCAATGGAAGAGGAAGTCCGTGAGTTAATTGCGGATATGCAGGAATGTGAGATGAATGAAAAAGCATCTATGAAATTCTACAAAGGAAAGCTTTATGGAAAAGATGCTGTAGTTGTGCAGAGCGGAATTGGTAAAGTAAATGCGGCGATCTGTACGCAGATTCTTGCAGATTGTTATCATGTTGATGAGTTGATCAATACGGGCGTGGCAGGTTCTTTGGATGCAGAGATCAATATTGGCGATATCGTAATCTCTACAGATGCAGTGCATCATGACATGGATGTAAGTGCATTGGGCGATCCGGTCGGACAGGTTCCAAGAATGGATGTATTTGCATTTCCGGCAGATAAGGAACTTGCTGAAAAAGCAATGCAGGCAAATAAAAAGGCAAATCCGGAGATCCGCACCTTTATGGGAAGAGTTGCGAGTGGTGATCAGTTTATTTCCAAAAAGGAAGTAAAAGATCGGATTGTTGAAAATTTTCAGGCAAAATGTACTGAAATGGAAGGTGCAGCAATCGCACATGGAGCATATCTGAATCACATTCCGTATGTTATTATCAGAGCAATTTCAGATAAGGCAGACGGAACAGCACAGGTTGACTATCCGACCTTTGAGAAGCAGGCAATTACACATAGTGTAAATCTGATGAGAGAATTACTGCCGATGATCTAAGGACGGGAAAATAGACGGGAGAAATAAAATGTAAGGCGTAGTACTAATTTTGATTTAGTGCTACGCCTTACATTTTATTTAGCGGTTGTGAATATATTCTTGTAATAAAATTTTTAAGATATTTTTCTCATGAGAAGAAAGTTGAGCATAGAGTTCTTCGAAATCCTGAGCTAGATAGTGTTCAGTATTGGAATTAATTCCATCTATAAAGAAATCTATATTGCAATTAAAATATTCGGAAATGGAAACTAACCGCTCAAGACTGACTTTCGATATGCCTCGCTCTAACTGGCTGATATAGCCAACAGAAACGTCCATATGTTCTGCAAATTTTTCTTGAGTAATACCTTGAGAAATTCGCTTGGTTTTTATGCGATCTCCGAGAGTTTTGTAATTAATAGCCATGTTAATCACCTACTTTCGAATCATTATAATGTAGCTAAACACTAAAATTAAAGAAAGTAATAACTAAAACTTTAGTTATAAGTATTGAAAAAAGAAAAATAAAATGTATAATAAAGTAAGTACAAAAGTAAAAACGAAGGGAGGGGAAAAGATGAATAGAAAAATTATAGCAGTTCTTATGTTAGTTTTGACTATAAGTTTTCTCTTAATGGGAGCTTTGTATGGAAAAACTGCAGAAACCCAAAAAGGAATAGAAGTCAGTTTTGGAACAATGGTTGATGGAGAATTTGTATCGAATGAGACGGGAACACTTGGTGGAAATCAGCGAAAGTATGAAATATTGCAGTCAAGTGGAAAGCTTTTTTATGGTCTTAGTGGAGTAACTGGGATTGGATTTGTTTTGTCACTTGTAATAAGGAAAAAAGATTAAAGGGGAGAGAAGAAGATGACAGTTAGAATTGATAATTCAGGAGTAGATAAATTTGGAGAAGCTTTTCCTGTAATTTTTGCGATTTTGGTAATTCTTATGTTAGTAGTAATTGCAGCCAATTTTATATTGAGAACAAAAGATGATTCAAAAGAGGCAATTAGAAGAAAAGTAAAAATTTTAGAGAAGCAGTCAAATGCAGGAGCCGAATGGTATATCGTGGAATGTGAAAATGGAGAGCGTTTGCGATTAAGAAATTTTCAGGGATATAAGGTATTTATTACTGTTGGGGATGAAGGAATTTTAGAATATAAAGGCTTAACAATAAAATCTTTTCAAAAGCTGTAATAAAGGGATGAAAAATGAATAGAAAGGCATTAATCTTATATATAAGAGATTTAAGAGATCTGGAAATTGCTGCACGTAGGATAGAAAAGCTTTATCAAGAAGAAAAAAAGGATTATGAGCAGGTACTGGACAGTTTAGAAAACGGTAAATTCATGTCGGAAATTGAAGAACCGATTTTTGGAGTGTTGATGGGATGTGGAGTATGTTTTCTGATGGGATATTTTTGCAATTGGTTAAAGAAATTAGTTGCACTTCAGTTATGGAATTATTGTTTCTTTGGCGTTGCAATCTTTTTTTTGTTTATGGGGATAGTTTTCTTATTTGCAGTTATCAGTGGCGTACTTGAAAATAGTCGAAAAAGGGATGAAGCTCAAAAAAATAATGCAAGAGAGGAAAAAAGGATTGCTGATAATCAAGAGCTGATTAATCAGGTGAAAAGCAATTGGAAAAAGAAAGAAACTTATATCCAGTCAGAATATAGAAAAGTGTATGAGTTGAAAAAGAATTATTATGATCAGAATATTTTGGCAAAACCATATAGAAACTTGCCGGCACTTATTTATATATATGATTATATGTCTACATCATCTGCGTCATTATCAGAAACATTATTACATGAACATATAGATTATGGAATAAAGAAAATAGTAGAAAGATTGGATTATATTATAAAGCAAAATCAAGCTATTATTTTTAATCAACATAGACAGGAAGCCAGAAATCAAACTATGATTGACCAAAATCAAAAAATGTTATCTACATTGAGAAGAACAGAAGCGAATACAGAGCAAACTGCTCAATATGCAAAATTATCTGCTAACTATAGCAGGACATGTGCTTATTTTTCAATGGCAAACTATTTAGAAAAGAATTTTTAAAAACCATAGATTGTCGGCGAATGATGAACTGACAGTATTGTATTGAAAAGAATTACAATACTGTCAGTTTTTTCTATGTATAAAAGGAAAATATGCAAAGCCAACAAATATTACAAATCGTATTGACAAAAAAAGAAAAGGATACCTATAATGAAATTAGATATGAAATGGGTTTCAAAAAATGAAGAAAAAAGCTAGGAAATAGATTATAAAATGAAGGAGAAAGAAAAATGAGGCTTGCAGTTGTAGGAAGTATCAATACGGATATGACAGTTACTGCGGAGAGAATCCCTTTAAAGGGTGAGACGCTGATGGGAAGCTCCCTTTCTTATATTCCAGGAGGAAAAGGGGCGAATCAGGCAGTAGCAATGGCAAAGCTTGGTGCAGCGGTGGAGATGTTTGGATGTGTCGGAGACGACAGCAATGGAGAAAAAATGCTGGAAAATCTGAAAGCAGTCGGAGTCGGAACAGAACATATTCCGATTCTGAAAGGCGTTCCGACGGGTATCGCAATGATTACGGTCGGAGACAATGACAATACGATCATCGTTGTACCGGGAGCAAATGGCAAGGTAGACAGAGCCTATATTGACAGCATTAAATCAGAACTTGAGAAATTTGATATGGTAGTGCTTCAGCATGAAATTCCATTAGAGACGGTTCATTATGTGATCGAGTTTTGTTATGAAAAAGGGATCAAAATTGTTCTGAATCCCGCACCTGCTGCAGCAGTCCCGATGGAAATCATTGATAAGGTGACTTATGTGACACCAAATGAACATGAAGCAGTGCTGATTTTCGGTGATGAATTAAGTACAGAAGATCTGTTGAGAAAGTACCCGGAAAAACTGGTCATTACCCAGGGATCAAGAGGTGTTTCAACGTGTCTTAAGGATGGGCGGATTCTGAATATTCCGGCAAGAAAAGCACAGGTTGTAGATACGACAGGAGCTGGAGATACGCTGAATGGTGCTTTTTCGGTGCAGATCGCGGAAGGAAAGGCGATTGAAGATGCACTTACATATGCAAATGTGGCAGCAAGTCTGTCTACAGAAAAATTTGGAGCACAGACAGGAATGCCGACCGCAGAAGAAGTAGAGACAGAGTTAAAGAAATAGTCAGATCGGCAAAAGAAAAAAGAAAGACCGGATAACGACGGTGAAAGGTGTCGAAATGAAAAAGCAGGGAATTATAATAAAAGCCATGTAACGGGTTACAGACAGATGGATACGGGGGAAAATAAAAAGAATGACAAGTATCAGAGATGTGGCAAAGATCGCCGGAGTATCACCTGCGACCGTTTCCAGAGTCATGAATGGAACAGCAAATGTAAATGAAGAAAAGAGACAGCGGGTGGAGGCTGCGATAGAAAAGACGGGATTTTGTCCCAATGAACTTGCTCGTGCTTTATATAAAAAGTCCTCAAAGATTATCGGAGTAATCGTACCGGATATTGAAAATCCTTTTTTCAGTGAACTGGCAAAAGCCGTGGAAGATGAGGCGTTTCAGAATGGTTACAGAATGCTTCTGTGTAGTTCCGGGAATAATGCAGAAAAAGAGATGCAGAATATTCAGATGCTGGTACAGATGAAAGCAGATGGGGTAATTATCATGACCGACAGTGCAGATACAGGAAAAGTACTGAAGGCCTGTCAGGTTCCGGTTGTTCTTGTAGACCGGACTTTGCAGAATGTAAATGAAAAAGCGGTTGTTAAATCGGATCATTATAAGGGAGGATATCTGGCAGCAGAGCATCTGGTGCAGTGCGGATGCAAAAAGATTGTGTGTCTGAAAGAACCGTCAGGCTATTCCAGTGGAAATGAGCGATACAGAGGTTATCTTGCGGTCTGCGAAAAATACGGTCTGAAAGAGCAGTCTGTGGATTGCACCTATGTATATGAAGAGGGAATCCGGGCTGTGGGAAAAATGCTGGAACAATACCCTGATGTGGACGGGGTTATTGCAGGAAATGATATGATCGCGATGGCTGTGTATAAAGAACTTACCAGGATGGGCAAGAAAATTCCGCAGGAGGTCCAACTGATCGGATTTGATGATGTAAAATTCGGGCAGATATTTACCCCAGAACTGACGACGATCCATCAGTCAATCCGGGAAATGGGAACTGCTGCAGCACAGATCATAGAGAAATGTGTAGAAGGGCAGCCCTGTCAGAAGAAAAATATATTTGATGTAAGTCTTGTTGTAAGAGAGACAACGATGGAGTGGTGATTTTTACTTGAACCGGAATGAAATCCTGTTATTTTTCAGGTATATTTGTTCGGTGGTCCGTCTTGCAAAATTGTGCTAAAACTAGTACAATAGGCTGTGGAGTTAAAAATTAGACAATCTAAATGCAAAGGAGATTTTGGAATGAGCAAAAAACCAACCGTATTGATGATTTTAGATGGATATGGATTAAGAGATAAGACGGAGGGCAATGCAGTAGCACTTGCGAATACTCCGGTTATGGATAAACTGATGGCAGAGTGTCCGTTCGTAAAAGGAAATGCCAGCGGACTTGCTGTAGGTCTTCCGGATGGACAGATGGGTAACTCAGAGGTAGGACATATGAATATGGGTGCCGGACGTATCATTTACCAGGAACTTACAAAGATTACGAAGTCCATTGAAGATGGAGATTTCTTTGAGAATAAGGCACTTCTTGCAGCCTGCGAAAATGTTAAGAAAAATGATTCTGCACTGCATCTGATGGGACTGGTATCTGATGGAGGAGTCCACAGTCATATTACTCATATCTATGGAATCCTTGAACTGGCAAAGAGACAGGGAATCAAAAAGGTTTATGTACACTGTTTCCTAGATGGCCGTGATACACCACCGGCATCGGGTAAGGAGTATGTAGAGCAGCTTGAAGCAAAGATGAAAGAGATCGGTGTAGGTGAAGTTGCATCCGTATCCGGTCGTTATTATGCAATGGACCGTGATAATCGTTGGGATCGTGTGGAAAAAGCGTATAAAGCACTGGTCGCAGGAGAAGGAAATACAGCAGAGTCAGCAACAGCAGGAATCCAGGCTTCTTATGATGAAGATGTAACGGATGAGTTTGTTGTACCATTTGTTGTAACAAAAGACGGTGCTGCTAAAGCTACAGTAAAAGAGAATGATTCTGTAGTGTTCTTCAATTTCCGTCCTGACAGAGCAAGAGAGCTGACAAGAACATTCTGTGATGACAGCTTTGACGGATTTGACAGAGGAGAGAGAGTTAAGACAACCTTCGTATGCTTTACTGAGTATGATGCAACGATTGAAAATAAGATGGTAGCATTTGTGAAAGAGTCTATTACGAATACGTTCGGACAGTTCCTTGCAGATAATGGACTGAAGCAGGCACGTATTGCTGAGACAGAGAAGTATGCTCATGTAACGTTCTTCTTTAACGGTGGAGTGGAAGAGCCAAATGAGGGTGAGGACAGAATCCTTGTGAAATCTCCAAAGGTTGCTACTTATGATCTGAAGCCGGAGATGAGTGCGTATGAAGTATGTGACAAGCTGGTTGGAGCAATCAAGTCTGAGAAGTATGATGTGATTGTGATCAACTTTGCAAATCCTGATATGGTAGGACATACTGGTGTGCAGGCGGCAGCAATCAAAGCGGTAGAAGCGGTTGATGAGTGTGTAGGAAAAGCTGTGGAGGCTCTGAAAGAAGTAGACGGACAGATGTTTATCTGTGCAGACCACGGAAATGCAGAACAGTTGATTGATGAGGAGACAGGTGAGCCATTCACAGCTCATACAACAAACCCGGTACCGTTCATCCTTGTAAATGCTGATCCGGCTTATAAGCTGAGAGAGGGAGGATGCCTTGCAGATATCGCTCCGACACTGATTGAGCTGATGGGAATGCAGCAGCCAGAAGAAATGACTGGAAAATCTTTGTTAGTAAAATAAATTTGTAGTTGTTGGGGAGAAAATATCTCGGCAGTAGAAAGTATCTGATGAAAAAACGTTCATATCCGCCCTTGTTGTTGCATCGCAGTGCAGGACCCGCTTTACCTCAGCCCGTTGACAACTTGTAACAGGAACGTGGAAACACTCGTGCAGAGGCACTCCTGTTTACGTTCCTTAACAAGTTGAGCAAAGTGTCTTCGGAACGCTCCCTGTCAATGCACTGCTCACGCAACAGCAAAGGCGGATATTGGATTTTTCAAATCAGAATGCTTTTCTCGCACCGGGACATTTTCTTTCAACAAATACGAAATTTCAAATAAGAAGTAGAAAGCCGGATGGCTATCGACTAAGATAAATGATCTGTCCAATAGTAAAGATGTCGGGGGCAAAAGCCCCCGACTTTGATGCCTACGGATTGCTCCGTGCTACGGCACTCCCACAATCCTACCGAATATTCGCATATCGTGGGATTATCATCCCACTTTTATGCTCATATCGGGGCGGGTCCTAAGGTCTTTCACCCACCTATGAGCAAGCTCATGTGGGCTTAGACCTTTTGCCCCTGGCATCTAGTAAATACAATATCTACTGTCTAATATTTACGATCGAATATCTTAGTCAATAGCCATCCGGCTTTTTTCTATTCTTTTTAAATTTGCATTGTTGAGTGAATACGCTGTGGAGCTAAAAATTTCTTATCGAGATGGTCAGCGGGCTGAGGTAAAGCGGGCCTGCACCGCGAAGAAATATCCTGCTTTCCGCGTCCGCTTCGCCATAAAGAAGTCTTTTGCTTTACAAGCGTATCACCCCAACAAATACAAATCTTTAATTTCATACAGAAAGGACTCATTATGCGTGAAAGATTAACGAAAAGCGACGTTGAAAAAATTAAAGCCGAGATCGAACACCGTAAGCTGGTGGAACGAAAAGAATTGATCGAAGCGGTAAAAGAAGCAAGATCTCATGGGGATCTGAGTGAGAACTTTGAATATCATGCGGCAAAAAAAGCAAAAAATCAGAATGAAAGCAGAATCCGTTACCTGGAGAGAATGCTCAAGACTGCGGAAATTGTAGAAGATCATTCCAAAGCAGATGAAATTGGACTGAATAATACAGTGGAACTGTATTGCGAGGATGATGATGAAGTGGAAACTTACCGGATCGTCACTTCTGTCCGGGGAAGTTCATTGAATGGCCTTGTCAGTATAGAATCTCCGATTGGCAAGGCGTTACTGGGACATAAAGAGGGCGACCGGGTTTATATAAAAGTCAATGATGATTTTGGATATTATGTAGTGATACGCAAAGTGATCAAGACAGAAGATGAAGCTGAAGATCATATCAGAAGCTTTTAAAAAGATGGTTTCAAAAAGAAGAAAAGTACTGTGAGAGAGGAGATGTGAACAGAGATGGAAATCAGTACTGTATTGTTTGATCTGGACGGAACGCTCACTGATTCGGGATCAGGGATCATAAATTCAGTGAAGTATGCACTGAAAAAGGCTGGCAGAGAAATTCCACCGGAGGATGAATTACGCAAATTTATTGGACCTCCTTTGCAGGAACAGTTTATGAAATGCTGTGAGATAGAAGAGAAAGAGGCAGCAGAGATGGTGGGATTATACCGGGAATACTATCAGGAAAAAGGAATTTTTGACAACTGGGTCTATGAGGGAGTCATGGAAATGCTGAAGACTTTGAAAGAAGCCGGACTGACGATCGTAATGGCAACGTCAAAGCCTGAAAAATTTGCAAAAATGATTGCAGAACATTTTGGATTTGCGAAGTATTTTGACCTGATCGGTGGAGCCTGCATGAATGGAGCAAGAACAAAAAAGCAGGAAGTGATCCAATATGTCCTGGGACAGTGCGAAGAAAAAGACCTGGAAAAAATCAGAATGGTCGGAGACCGGTGCTATGATATTGAAGGTGCAAATAGAGAAGGAATCCGTGCCATCGGTGTTCTGTACGGGTACGGATCGAAAGAAGAACTGGAGGAAGCGGGAGCTGACGGGCTTGCAGAGACACCGGAAGAGGTTGTCAGAATGATTTTAAATGGCATGCATCCGTAAGGAACCTGCCAGTGATAGATAAAGCAAATGAAAAAGATTCTCAAAAATAACTTTTCAAAGGTATTTTCATTGACAGCAGACAGGCTGTGATGTATAGTGTTCCTGTAAAGAACTACTATGGAGAAGAGCAGAGAATGGATGAAAGCAGAGAAATTGAATACCTGATGCATTTCGGGTTATCCAGGCAGGAAGCTCTTATTTACAGAAAGCTTCTTGAAGGGGGAAAAAAGACCGGGTATGAGATTGCAAGAGATACCGGGATTTCCAGGTCGAATGCCTATGCTTCGCTTGCAGCAATGGTGGAAAAAGGTGCTGCATATCTGGTAGAGGGCGATGCAAAGCGTTATATCCCCATTGTTCCACAGGAGTTTTGTGGAAACCGGATCCGGAGACTTGAAAAAGAGCTGGAATGGCTTCAGCAGAATCTTCCCAGCGAGTCCGTGGAAGAGGATGGATATATTACGGTTGAAGGTAAGAAGAATATTGCAGACAAAATTCATCATTTATTGACCGGAGCAGAAGAACGGGTCTATTTTTCCTGTTCTAAAGGATGCCTGGAGGAATTTAAAGAGGAACTTCTACAACTGGTGAGAAGAGGAAAAAAGGTTGTTCTGATTACGGATGAATCTTTTCCGATGAAAGAAGTTATCGTTTATGTAACCAGGAAAAAAGAGCAGCAGATCGGACTGATTGTAGATTCCCGCTATGTTCTTTCAGGAGAATATGGAATGGGCAGCATGAATACGTGTGTCTATTCCGGTCAGAGAAATTTTGTGACAGTATTTAAAAATGCACTTGCAAATGAAATTGAACTGATAAAGATACGAAAAGGAGAGAAGAAAGATGAGCAAGAAACCATTTGTTACAAAGGAACAGGTTGAAGAGATCGTAAAGACCTACCCGACGCCGTTTCATCTTTATGATGAGAAAGGAATCCGTGCGAATGCAAAGGCATTAAAAGAAGCATTTTCATGGAATCCGGGATATAAAGAATATTTTGCAGTAAAGGCAACTCCAAATCCGTTCCTTCTGGATATCCTGAAGGAGTATGGTTGTGGATGTGACTGCTCATCTTATACGGAGCTGATGCTCTCAGAAGCAGTAGGTGTAACGGGACATAATATTATGTTCTCGTCAAATGATACTCCTGCAGAGGATTTCCGTCTGGCAGATAAACTTGGTGCGATCATCAATCTGGATGATATCAGCCATATTGAGTTCCTTGAAAGTGCGATCGGACATATTCCTGAGACGATCAGCTGCCGTTACAATCCAGGCGGCTTATTTAAGATCAGTAATGATATCATGGACAATCCGGGAGATGCCAAATATGGTATGACAACAGAACAGATCACGGAAGCATTTAAAATCCTGAAAAGCAAAGGTGCAAAAGAGTTTGGAATCCATGCATTTCTTGCCAGCAATACGGTGACAAATGACTATTATCCGATGCTTGCGAAAGTTTTGTTTGAGCAGGCAGTACGTCTTAAAAATGAGACAGGTGCAAATATTAAGTTTATCAATCTGTCAGGCGGAATTGGTATTCCGTACAGACCGGATCAGGAGCCGAATGATATTTATGCGATCGGAGAAGGCGTGCGTAAAGTCTATGAGGAAGTATTAGTCCCTGCTGGAATGGGTGATGTAGCAATCTTTACAGAACTGGGACGTTACATGATGGGACCTTACGGCTGCCTTGTTACAAAAGCGATTCACGAGAAAAAGACTTATAAAGATTATATTGGTGTAGATGCATGTGCAGTTAATCTGATGCGTCCGGCAATGTATGGAGCATATCATCATATTACGGTTCTTGGAAAAGAGAATGAACCATGTGACCATAAATACGATGTGACAGGATCTCTGTGCGAGAATAATGATAAATTTGCGATTGACAGAATGCTCCCAGAGATTGAAAGAGGAGATTACCTGGTGATTCATGATGCGGGGGCTCACGGCTTTTCCATGGGATACAATTACAATGGAAAATTAAAGTCAGCGGAGTTATTGCTGAAAGAAGATGGAAGCGTGCAGATGATCCGTCGTGCTGAGACACCGAAGGATTATTTCGCTACATTTGATTGCTTTGAGATAGGCAAAAAACTTGGTGAGTAATAAAAAAGTGGTTGAAATAAATAAGCAAATATGATATCATTAAAAAGTCGGTTCGGGGAATAATGAACCGACAAAATAAGCCGCTGTGGCGGAATTGGCAGACGCACTTGACTCAAAATCAAGCGGTTAGTAGCCGTGCCGGTTCGAGTCCGGCCAGCGGCATCAGACAGAATCTCTGAATCTCCTGTAAATCCAGTGTTTACAAGGAGTTCAGGGATTTTTTTGTGTTAAGAAAGATGCTCCCTCAATGCTGGTGGTATTTTATCCTTATTTATCGGCAATCTTCAGTAATTCCTCAAAGCGTGCAATCCGTACTTTTGCATCCGGGACATCGCCCAGTCCGTATTCAGCAAAAATAAAAGGAATACCAGCCCTGGAGCAGGAATCAGCATCGCCCTGCGTATCACCAACGTAAACCGGAGATTTCAGCCCATTTTTCCCAATCAACTGTAAAAGTGTCTGATCTTTTGAAAGCTGGGTTTCTCCAAAGCAGAGGTGATCTTTGATGTAAGGTTCGATCCCAGATGATTTCATCATGACTTCAATATATCCACACTGACAATTACTGACAATGAAGAGTGGATATCTGAGGGAAAGTTCTCTGATCGTATCAACAACACCATCATACATTTTCCCCGGGTGAGTTTCGAGATATCGGTTTTCATAATCAAAGCAGATCGTAAGGAGTCGCATTCTTTCGTCGAGTGGAATCTGGGGAAAAAGTGCATCGGCAATTTCAGTCATGGTTTTTCCAAAGAGCCATGCAAGAGAGTCCCGTGTCAGATCAGGTGTCATATCGGTATTTTCGGCGATCGCAAGATTCCACGATTCAGCCACGGGATCTACAGAATCCCATAAAGTGCCATCTACGTCAAATATAATACTATCCATATTTATTTCCTCTTTTATTTTTAATGATGCGTACATAATACCATAAAATGAGCCTTTTAAAAAGATAGTTTTTAGTGTATACTTTATTGTTGGGTTATAAAGAAACTGAGGGTTTCACGGGCAGTGGATCAGCAGTGTAAAGAGCAAAGATTGAGGAGAAGTTTCAGATGAGAGAGAAGATTGTACTGATCGATGGACATAGCATACTGAACCGGGCATTTTATGGCGTACCGGATCTGACAAATTCGGAAGGACTTCATACGAATGCGGTATATGGTTTCCTGAATATTATGTTCAAAATACTGGATGAGGAAAAACCAGAATATCTGACGGTGACATTTGATGTGCATGCACCGACTTTCCGGCATGAAATGTATCAGGAATATAAAGGAACAAGAAAGCCGATGGCAGAGGAACTGCGTCAGCAGGTTCCGGTGATCAAAGAGGTTCTGAAGGCAATGAATATCGAGATCATTGAACAGGCAGGACTGGAAGCAGATGATCTTCTTGGAACGATTTCTCATCAATGTGAAAAAGAGGGACTGGATGTCTCGATCATTTCAGGAGACCGTGATACACTTCAGCTTACCACGGAGCATATCAAGGTGCGGATTCCGAAGACAAAGCAGGGAAAGACAGAGATCGAAGATTATCTTGCGGCTGATGTGAAAGAGCGTTATGGAGTGACTCCGACAGAATTTATTGATGTAAAAGCTTTAATGGGCGATACATCGGATAATATTCCCGGAGTTCCGGGAATTGGAGAAAAGACGGCGACAAAGATCATCCAGGAATATAAGACGATTGAAAACGCATATGAGCATGTAGACGAATTAAAGCCGCCAAGAGCAAGCAAGAATCTGAAAGAGTTCTGGGAGCAGGCACAGATGAGTAAGACGCTGGCGACTATTAGGCTGGATGCGGAGACAGAATTTGATTTGAATGGAGCAAGACACGGTAACCCTTATACGAAAGAAGCACATGAGCTGTTTCAGAAGCTTCAGTTTAAGAATCTGCTGGGACGGTTCGATGTAGAAACTTCAGCAAATGATGTGGAAGCAACCTTTTGTGAAGTGACAGGAAAAGCTGCGATTGAAAAGATATTTAAAGAGGCAGAGAAGGCAGAGAAGGTCGGAGTTGCATTTTCCAAAGATAAGGGAAATGTATTGCCGCTGTTTGCACATCCATCAGGAATTGGCAGAATCGCACTTTGTTATACTGAGAAAAAGACGGTTACGATTCCGTGTGATATGGAGATGGATTTTGAAACTCTGGCAGGAATGATTTCTGGTCTGGCTGAGAAGGTGAAAGTATTTTCTATGTGTGGACTGAAAGAATCTCTCAATTATTTACCGCAGGCAAAGAGAGAGAACAGTTTTGACGTGATTGTGGCAGCTTATCTTTTGAATCCATTAAAGAGTGATTATGATTATGAGGATGTAGCGAGAGAACAACTGGGTCTTCTGATTGATGAAAAGACAGAGGAAAGTACAAAGGCATGCTACGAAGCTTATACGGCATATATGGCAGTAGAACCGTTGAACCGGAAAATGGAAGAAACCGGGATGACGAAATTGTTCCGGGAAATCGAGATGCCGCTGGTATTTACTCTGTATGAAATGGAACAGGCAGGAATCCATGTGGAAGGTGAAGCATTGAAGGCATATGGAGACCAGCTTGGAAACCGGATTGTAGAACTGGAAAAAGAAATCTATGATATGGCGGGAGAGACATTCAATATTAATTCTCCAAAGCAACTGGGAGTGATCCTTTTTGAAAAACTGGAAATGCCGCATGCCAAGAAGACCAAGACCGGGTATTCTACAGCAGCAGATGTGCTGGATAAGCTTGCACCGGAGTATCCAATCGTGGCAAAGATTCTGGAATACCGGCAGCTTACAAAGTTAAAATCGACTTATGCTGACGGGCTTGCCACATTTATCGGGCCGGATGGAAGGATTCATGGTAAATTTAACCAGACAATTACTGCAACAGGAAGAATCAGCAGTACAGAACCGAATCTTCAGAATATTCCGGTGAGAATGGAACTGGGGCGTCTGATCCGTAAAGTTTTTGTGCCGAAAGAAGGCTGCGTATTTGTGGATGCAGATTATTCTCAGATTGAACTGAGGATTCTTGCCCATTGTTCGGGGGATGAACAGTTGATTCAGGCATACCGGGAGGCAAGGGATATTCATCGGATGACGGCATCCCAGGTATTTCATGTACCGTTTGATGAGGTGACAGATCTTCAGAGAAGGAATGCCAAGGCAGTTAATTTTGGTATCGTTTATGGAATCAGTTCTTTTGGCTTAAGTCAGGATCTGAGTATTACAAGAAAAGAGGCAGCCAGGTATATTGAACATTATTTTGAGACCTATCCGGGGATCAAGACTTTTCTGGATCAGTGTGTGGCAGATGCAAAAGAAAAAGGCTATGCAGTGACATTATTCGGACGAAGAAGGCCGGTGCCGGAGCTGAAATCCAGCAATTTTATGCAGAGAAGTTTTGGAGAACGTGTGGCGATGAATGCACCGATTCAGGGAACTGCGGCAGATATCATCAAGATTGCGATGATCCGTGTAAGTGATGAGATGAAGAAGCAAAATATGAAGTCAAGAATGATCCTGCAGGTGCATGATGAGCTTCTGATCGAAGCGGCAGAAGAGGAAGTAGACGAAGTGAAAAAAATCTTAAAAGAAGAGATGGAACATGCAGCGAGTCTGTCAGTTCCGCTTCTGGCAGATATGCATACAGGAAAGAACTGGTATGAGGCAAAATAATATGAAAGTAATAGGAATCACTGGAGGGGTAGGCTCCGGAAAAAGTGCAGTACTTGCCTGGATGGAACAGGAGTATGGAGCGTGTATCTGTCAGATGGACGAAGTTGCAAAGCAGCTTCAGAAAAAAGGAACAGAATGTTTCAAAAAGATCGTAGATGAATTTGGTGATGCTGTCGTTGGAGAAGACGGGGAACTGGATCGGAAAGAACTGGGTAAAATGGTATTCTCAAGTGCGGAAAAATTGCAATGCCTGAATGCAATCGTGCATCCGGCAGTGCTGAAATGGGTGCAGAAGGATATTGTTGAGAAGAGAAAGCAGGGAAAGCCTCTGTATGTCGTAGAAGCGGCACTTCTGACAGATACAGGAAGAGAGCTGTGCGATGAGATGTGGTATATTTATACTTCTGAAAATATCCGCAGGCAGAGACTGAAAGCCTCCAGGCATTATACAGATGAGAAGATTACAGATATGATCGCTTCACAGCCATCGGAAGATACATTCCGGCAGGCATGTCAGGCAGTGATTGATAACAGTGGAGACTTTGAAGATACAAAAAGACAAATAGGAGATAAGTTATAAAATGAGAATGTGCAGCATTGCAAGTGGAAGCAGCGGGAACTGTATTTATGTGGGAAGTGATAATACGCATCTGCTTGTGGATACTGGAATCAGTAAAAAAAGAATCGAAGAAGGACTGAAGACCCTGGATCTGAAAGGGAATGATCTGAATGGAATCCTGATCACGCATGAACATTCAGATCATATTCAGGGACTGGGGGTATTCAGCAGAAAGTATCAGATCCCGATCTATGCCACAAAAGGTACATTAGAAGGAATAAAAAGTTATTCAGGACTCGGAAAGATGCCGGAGGGATTATATCATCCGATCCATACAGATGAGCCGTTTACGCTGGGGGATATTGATATTCATCCTTTTGAGATTTCACATGATGCGAACGAACCGGCAGGATACCGGCTGGAGTGCGGAGCAAAGTCCGTTGCTGTTGCAACAGATCTCGGCAAGTATGATTCGTATACAGTGAAAAATTTACAGAATCTGGATGCGGTTCTGCTGGAGGCAAATCATGATATCCATATGCTGGAGGTCGGTGGATATCCATATTATCTGAAGCAGAGGATTCTCGGAGACAGAGGTCATTTATCAAATGAATTGTCAGGACAGCTCCTTTGTGATATACTACATGATAATCTGAAACATATTATGCTGGGACATCTGAGCAAGGAGAATAATTATGCAAAGCTTGCTTATGAGACAGTAAAACTGGAAGTGACTCTGGCGGATAATGAGTATAAGGGAGAAAATCTTGATATGTTTGTTGCAAGCAGAGATTCAGTTTCAGAGATCATTACGGTATGATCAGATTTATAACAAAAAGCGGAGGTACAATGAAAATGAAAAAATGTATTGTCACAGTACTTGGAAAAGACACGGTGGGAATTATTGCGAGAGTGTGTACATATCTGGCGGAGAACGGGATCAATATTTTAGATATCTCTCAGACGATTGTGCAGGGATATTTTAATATGATGATGATTGTTGATGTTTCAAATCTGAAAAAAGACTTTACAGAGGTATGCGATGAAATGGATACACTCGGAAAAGAAATTGGAGTAAGTATCCGTTGCCAGAGAGAAGAGATTTTTGAGAAGATGCACAGATTATAGGATTTACCGTACAGCAGTGAAGAGACATAGAAGATGAGGATAAGATTATGATTAATATGTATGAAGTTTCAGAGACAAATAAGATGATCGAGCATGAGAACCTGGATGTCCGTACGATCACCCTGGGAATCAGCCTCCTGGATTGCATTGACTCTGATCTGGATCAGTTAAATCAGAATATTTATAATAAGATCACGACAGTTGCAAAGGATCTTGTATCTACAGGACAGGATATCGAAAAAGAATTTGGAATCCCGATCGTGAACAAGAGAATTTCCATTACTCCGGTTTCACTGGTTGGTGGCTCAGCCTGTAAGACTCCGGAAGATTATGTGACGATCGCAAGGACACTGGATAAGGCGGCGAAAGAAGTCGGTGTGAATTTTATTGGAGGATACTCAGCACTCGTTTCAAAAGGGATGACGAAGAGTGAAGAGAATCTGATCCGTTCCATTCCCCAGGCACTGGCTGAGACAGAACGGATCTGTAGTTCCGTAAATGTTGGATCGACGAAAACCGGGATCAATATGGATGCGGTACGACTCTGTGGTCAGATCGTAAAAGAAGCGGCAGAAGCCACAAAGGATAATGATTCCCTTGGATGTGCAAAGCTGGTGATTTTCTGTAATGCACCGGATGATAATCCGTTTATGGCGGGTGCATTCCTTGGAGTGACAGAGGCAGATGCAGTTATCAATGTAGGAGTCAGCGGACCAGGTGTAGTTAAGAAGGCACTGGAAAAAGTGCGTGGAAAAGGATTTGAGGACCTTTGTGAGACAATCAAGAAGACCGCATTCAAAGTCACGAGAGTGGGTCAGCTTGTGGCAGGAGAAGCTTCTGCAAGACTGGGAATCCCGTTTGGTATTGTGGATCTTTCCCTTGCACCAACTCCGGCAGTAGGGGACAGTGTTGCAGAGATTCTGGAGGAGATCGGACTTGAGCGGGTAGGTGCTCCGGGAACAACGGCAGCCCTTGCCATGCTGAACGACCAGGTGAAAAAAGGTGGTGTTATGGCATCTTCCTATGTGGGAGGTTTGAGTGGTGCATTTATTCCGGTCAGTGAAGATCAGGGCATGATTGATGCGGTTCATGCAGGATCGCTGACGCTGGAGAAACTCGAAGCAATGACCTGTGTATGCTCCGTAGGACTGGATATGATCGCAATTCCGGGTAAGACATCTGCTGCAACAATTTCCGGTATCATTGCAGATGAGATGGCGATTGGTATGGTGAACCAGAAGACAACGGCAGTCCGTCTGATTCCGGTGATCGGGAAAGATGTAGGGGATACGGCAGAGTTTGGAGGACTTCTCGGATATGCTCCGATCATGCCGGTAAATGAGTTTGGCTGTGATGCATTTATTAACAGAAAGGGAAGAATCCCTGCACCGATCCACAGTTTTAAAAATTAAAATACAAAAGTCCCGGGAATGGGATGCAAAGAAAGGAATGCGGACACTTCGGTATGCCCGCTTGAGAAGGAGAAGTTGAATGAGTAAAGTTGCAATAGTAACGGACAGCAATAGCGGAATTACGCAGAAGCGGGGTGAAGAACTGGGGATCTACGTGCTTCCGATGCCGTTTTTCATTGACGGTGAATTATATTTAGAAGATATTACACTTTCACAGGAACAGTTCTATGAAAAACTGGGAGCTGATTCTGAAATTTCCACATCTCAGCCATCGCCGGGAGATGTCATGGATCTGTGGGATAAGCTTTTAGAGGATTATGATGAAATTGTGTGCATTCCGATGTCAAGTGGTCTGAGCAGTACCTGCGAAACGGCTCTTTCACTGGCACAGGATTATGATGAAAAAGTGCAGGTTGTAAATAATCAGAGAATTTCCGTTACGCAGGAACAGTCAGTATACGATGCGATCAAGCTGCGTGATGAGGGAAAATCTGCCGCAGAGATCAGACAGGTGCTGGAAAAAGAAAAAATGCAGGCAAGTATCTATATCACAGTAGATACGTTGAAGTATCTGAAAAAGGGTGGAAGAATCACTCCGGCAGCAGCAGCTATAGGAACGGTATTGAATTTAAAGCCGGTTCTTCAGATCCAGGGAGAGAAGCTGGATGCATTTGCAAAAGTCAGAGGCTGGAAGGCAGCGAAGAAGACGATGCTCAATGCCATTGAAAAAGATCTGACAGACCGTTTTGCAGATGTAAAAGATCAGATGGTTCTCGGAATGGCATATACGTGCAGCAAAGAAGAAGCAGATGAGTGGAAAAATGAAATCCAGACCCGTTTTCCGGATTACGAACTGGTAGAAGGTCCGCTGTCACTGAGCATTGCATGCCATATTGGACCGGGAGCGATGGCGATTACCTGCATGAAGAGAGTATAAATTTGTAGTTGTTGGGGAGAAAATATCTCGGCAGTAGAAAGTATCTGATGAAAAAAACGTTCATATCCGCCCTTGTTGTTGCATCGCAGTGCAGGACCCGCTTTACCTCAGCCCGTTGACAACTTGTAACAGGAACGTGGAAACACTCGTGCAGAGGCACTCCTGTTTACGTTCCTTAACAAGTTGGGCAAAGTGTCTTCGGAACGCTCCCTGTCAATGCACTGCTCACGCAACAGCAAGGGCGGATATTGGATTTTTCAAATCAGAATGCTTTTCTCGCACCGGGACATTTCTCTCAACAAACACGAAATTTCAAATAAGAAGTAGAAAGCCGGATGGCTATCGACCAGGATAAAGGATTTGTCAAATAGTAAATATCATATCTACTGTCTAATATTTACTATCGAATATCTTAGTCAATAGCCATCCGGCTTTTTTGTCGTTTTTAAATTTGTATTATTGGGTGGATACGCTGTGGAGCTAAAAAACTTCTTATCGAGATGGTCAGCGGAAAGCAGGGTGTTCCTGAGCAGGTGCATTAGCAGGGAGCGTTCCGAAGACACTTTGCAGCGTTTGTTAGAGAAAGTAAATCGAGTGCCATTGCACGAAGATTTCCACTTTCGAGTTACAAACGGTCAACGGGCTGAGGTAAAGCGGGCCTGCACCGCGAAGGAATATCCCTACTTTCCGCGTCCGATTCGCTATAAAGAAGTCTTTTTCTTTACAAGCGTATCACCCCAACAACTACAAATTTTAATCTTCATCATCTGTCTGTACAGAATAGGTCTGTCTCTTTCTTGCCATCTCATCGCTTTCAAGATATTCATCGTAAGTCGTGATCTTATCAATAAGTTTACCACCCGGAACGATTTCCATAATGCGGTTTGCGGTCGTCTGTACGATCTGATGGTCACGGGATGTGAAGAGCAGGACTCCCGGGAACTTGATCAGTCCGTTATTGAGTGCAGTGATGGATTCCATGTCCAGGTGGTTGGTCGGCTCATCGAGGAGCAGGACATTTGCACCTGAGATCATCATTTTGGAGAGGAGGCAGCGAACTTTTTCGCCACCGGAAAGGACAGCAACCTTTTTCACTCCATCTTCCCCTGAAAAAAGCATTCTTCCGAGGAAACCACGGACATAAGTAACATCTTTCTCTTCAGAATACTGAGTCAGCCATTCTGTGATATTATAATCATTATCAAATTCTCCACCGAAATCTTTCGGGAAATAAGCCTGAGAGGTTGTAACGCCCCATTTGTAAGTCCCTTCATCCGGTTCCATTTCACCGATCAGGATCTTAAAGAGGATCGACTTTGCAAATTCATTGCCTCCGACAAAAGCAACTTTATCTTCACGTCCAAGAGTAAAGCTGATATTATCAAGGATTTTTTCTCCGTCGATGGTCTTGGAAAGTCCTTCTACGGTCAGGACTTCATTTCCAATTTCACGGTTCGGACGGAAGTCGATGTATGGATATTTACGGCTGGATGGCTTGATCTCATCAAGCTGGATCTTTTCAAGAGCACGTTTCCTGGATGTTGCCTGCTTGGATTTGGAAGCATTGGCACTGAACCGGGAAATAAAGTCCTGAAGTTCTTTGATCTTTTCTTCTTTTTTCTTATTAGCTTCTTTCATCTGACGGATGAGGAGCTGGCTGGATTCATACCAGAAATCATAGTTTCCGGCATAGAGCTGGATCTTACCGTAATCAATATCTGCAATCTGTGTACATACTTTATTCAGAAAATAACGGTCATGAGATACGACGATGACGGTATTATCAAAATTGATAAGAAATTCTTCCAGCCATGCAATGGCATCGAGATCCAGGTGGTTCGTTGGCTCGTCAAGAAGCAGGATGTCGGGATTTCCAAATAATGCCTGGGCAAGCAGAACCTTTACCTTTTCAGATCCGGTCAGTTCTTTCAGGTATTTGTAGTGAAGTTCGGTATCAATTCCGAGTCCGTTCAGAAGGTTGGCAGCATCCGATTCAGCCTCCCAGCCGTTCATGGTAGCAAACTCAGCTTCCAGTTCACTGGCTTTGATTCCGTCTTCATCAGTGAAATCTTCTTTTGCATAGATTTCTTCTTTTTCTTTCATAATCTCGTACAGGCGGGCATTTCCCATGATAACGGTATCAAGAACCGGAAATTCATCATATTTGAAATGATCCTGCTGCAGGAAAGAAAGACGCTCTCCCGGAGTGATCACGACATCTCCCTGAGTCGGCTCAAGCTGACCGGAAAGAATCTTAAGGAAAGTAGATTTTCCTGCACCATTGGCACCGATCATACCATAGCAGTTCCCTTCTGTAAATTTGATATTAACGTCTTCAAACAGCGCCTTTTTCCCGACGCGGAGGGTTACGTTATTTGCACTAATCATAATGATCTCCTTATCAGTCATACATTAAAATAAACATCAACGCTTATATTAACATGGGTGAAAGTAAAAAGGCAAGTATTTACACAAGTATTTACGGGAGAAAAGGAATCTTGACTGATAAAAAAGCAAGCTGCATTTCCGTAAGAAAACCGTTGTTCTTTCGGAATGAAAAAGATATAATAAACTATGGAAGACAAAAAGACATAGATTCAGGAAAAGAGGAAAATTATGGCGATAAAAAAAGCTACAATCGTACTTGAAGGCGGGGCGACAAGAGGAATCTTTACCTCAGGTGTGCTGGATTGCCTTATGGAGAAAGAAATTTATATGTCAGATGTGATCGGGGTATCGGCAGGAGCGTGCAATGCACTGGATTATGTATCCAGGCAGCCGGGGAGGACAAGAGACTGTATGATTCCCGATGAGCAGTATGGAAAATATATTTATGGGATCAGGGATACGATCCGTACAAAGAGCATGATGAATATGGATTTGATCTTTGACCGGTTTCCGAATGAACTGATCCCGTTTGATTTTGATACATATTTCAGTTCACCGATGAATTGTGAACTGGTTACGACAAACTGCCTGACCGGAAAGGCAGAATATATGTCAGAAGAGGAAGATCGGGACAGACTGATGAAAATCTGCCGGGCGTCGAGCAGTATGCCGCTTCTGACTCCGATCGTAAATATTGAGGATGTTCCGTATTTAGACGGAGGACTGGCTGATTCAGTACCGATCCGCAGGGCAAAGGAAATCGGGAATGAGAAGATTGTAGTTGTGCTGACAAAAAATGCCGGTTACAGGAAAAAAGTACTTTCTCCTGCAATGCAGAAGCTTTACAGAAAGGCTTACAGTTCTTATCCAAATGTGGTGCGGACGATTTTACGGAGAAGTTTTATGTATAATAAGACGATGAATTATCTGGATGTGCTGGAGCGGAAGGGAGAGATCTTTGTGATCCGTCCCCATGTGAAGCCGGTATCAAGGCTGGAACGGAACCGAGAGGCTCTTTACGCATTTTATGAGCATGGTTATCATTATATGGAAAGACAGTTGGAAGCGTTGGAGGAATATCTTGAAAAATAAGATGTCGGGGTCAAAAGCCCTCGACTATGATACCTACGGATTGTTACGCACTACGTGCTCCCACAATCCTACCCAACATTCGCATATCGTGGTGCTTACGTGCCACTTTTATGCTCATATTGGGGCGGGTCACAAGGTCATTCTACCACTAGTGTGCGAGCACACGTGGTGTCAGACCTTTTGACCCTGGTATCAAAATAATCGTATATCAGGACACATATATGGAAAAGGGGAATGAATATGAGCAAAAAGGAAATACCGGATTTTACGCAGAATCGGGAGTTATCGTGGCTTCGGTTTAATCAGAGAGTGCTGGAAGAAGCGAGAGATGAAAGTGTACCTCTGATGGAGCGGATGAAGTTTGTTGCAATCTTTACCAGCAATCTGGATGAGTTTTTTATGATCCGTGTAGGAAGTCTGTACGATCTGGCAGCAACAGATGATAAAAAGATCGATCAGCGTTCAGGTATGACAGCAAAGCAACAGCTTGATGCGATTTATCGTGCGGTTTCTCCGCTTTATAAGGAACGGGATAAGACTTATGCGGAGATTAAAAAGCAGCTTCATCCCTATGGTGTGTGTGGGCTGGATTTCAAAGAACTGGAGCAGCAGGAAAAGAAATTTGTAAAAAAGTATTTTAAAGAAGAGGTTCTGCCGGTGCTTTCACCTCAGATCGTAGACGCAAATCACCCGTTTCCGCATCTTCTGAGTAAAGAGATTTATGTGGTGGCAAATTTAAAGCAGGGAGATAAAGCAATGCTGGGAATTATTCCTGTTCCTCAGTATATTTCCAATATTCTGTATCTTCCAGGATATGATATCCGTTATATCAGAATGGAAAAGATCATTCTGGAATTTGCAGAACTGGTATTTAACCAGTATCAGGTTTCAGATAAGAATTATATCTGTGTGACGCGGAATGCAGATGTATCACCGGATGATGAGGCTTATGCAGACCATGGGGATTTCAGGCATATTATGAAAGAGACGCTTCATAAGCGAAAAAAAATGGCGGTTGTGCGTCTGGAGGCAGCTAATCCACTGAGCAAAGAGCTGGAAAAGTATTTCTGTGAAAAATTTAAGATCGGGCCGGAATGTATTTTCAGGACAAAGATGCCGATGAAGCTGGATTTTATCTTCGCGATTGCAGATAAACTGCCTGAGTCAATGAAGCGGACACTTGTGGATGAGCCATTTTCCCCACAGCCGGCGGCAATGCTCCATGAAGGCAGTGTGATGGAACAGGTAAAAAAGAAAGATGTACTTTTAAGCTATCCTTATGAGAGCATGGAGCCGTTCCTGCAGATGATCCGGGAGGCGGCGTCAGATCCGGATGTGCTGACGATCAAGATCACGATCTACCGTCTGGCAAAGAAGGCACGGCTGGTAGAATATCTTTGTGCCGCAGCGGAGAACGGAAAAGAGGTAACGGTACTGATCGAGTTGCGTGCGAGATTTGATGAACAGAATAATATCGAGTGGTCAGAACGTTTAGAAGAGGCAGGATGCCGGGTGTTATATGGATTTGAAGGCTATAAGGTACATTCCAAGATCTGCCTGATCACTTATAGAAGTAAGAGTGAGCCGAACAATAAAAATGAAATCCGTTACATTACCCAGATCGGAACAGGGAACTACAACGAAAAGACTGCAAAGATGTATACGGATTATTCCCTGATGACGGCGAATCAGGAGATTGGTACGGATGCGGCAGAATTTTTCAAAAATATGTCCATTGGAAATCTTCATGGTGCATACAGACACCTGATCGTTTCACCGGTCAGTTTAAAAGCAAGAGTTCTTGCCACGATGGATGAAGAGATTGAAAAGGGATCTGCAGGCAGGATCATCATGAAAATGAATTCCGTAACGGATGTAGATTTTATCAGAAAAGTGGAAGAGGCATCCTGTGCGGGTGTTAAAGTAGATCTGATCGTGCGGGGAATCTGCTGTATCTTACCGCAGGTACCGGGACATACGGAGAATGTCAGGGTGACAAGTATTGTCGGACGGTATTTAGAGCATCCGAGAGTATTTGTGTTTGGAAAAGGTGAAAAGACGAAGATCTACATTGGTTCGGCTGATATGATGACCAGAAATACAGAAAAGAGAGTTGAGGTAGCATGCCCGGTTTATGATGAGGCAGTCAAAAAACGTCTGCTCCATCAGTTAAAAGTGATGCTTGCAGATAATGTGAAAGCAAGAGAAATGGCAGAAGATGGCACTTACCATAAGAAAGCAGAAAGCGGAAGAAAGATCAATGCACAGGAGACATTTATGCAGGAGGCACTTCATGCAAGAAAGGAAGAAAGCAGGGAGATGCGTGAACAGAAAAATACAGGCGTAATAAAAAGAGTGTTAGGATTTTTCAGACGAAGAAAATAGGAGAAGAGAGAATAAAATGGAAAAACTTCAGATTCAGAAATTCGGGATAACGAAAGACGGCAGTAAACCTTATCTTTATAAAATGAAAAATGACGCAGGGATGGAAGTGCAGGTCTCTGACTTTGGAGCGACCCTTGTGAATGTGACTGTTTTGGATCAAGATAAAAATCCGGTAGAAGTGGTACTTGGGTATGAGGATGCAGCCGGTTATGAAAATGGAACGGCAGCGATCGGTGCAATTGTCGGAAGAAATGCAAACCGGATCGGTGGTGCGTGTGTGACGATTAACGGGATTGATTATAAGCTGGCAGAGAATGACGGAAAAAATAATCTGCACAGCGGACCGGATGTCTATCAGAAACGGATGTGGAGGGTCATCGAAAACGGGGATGACCATGTAACCTTTCTTCTGCACAGCCCGGATGGAGATCAGGGATATCCGGGAGCGTTGGACATGAAAGTTACCTATACGCTGGACGAGGAGAATGGGCTGACGATTCATTATGAAGCTGTACCGGATCAGGATACGGTAATTAATATGACAAACCACAGTTATTTCAATCTGAACGGTCATAAAAGCGGCTCTGTATTACATCATAGAATGCAGCTTTTATCTGATGCTTTTACCCCGGCTGATGCTCAGTCCATACCGACAGGAGAAATCTGTTCTGTAGATGGAACACCGATGGATTTCAGAAGTACAAAAGAACTGGGAGCGGAGATTGATGCAGCGTATGAACCACTGATACTTGGAACTGGTTACGACCATAACTGGGTATTGAAAAACGAGGGCAGATTTGATAAAGTAGCAGAAGTGACTGGAGATGAAAGCGGTATCGTCATGGAAGTATGGACAGACCGTCCGGGAGTTCAGGTTTATACAGCCAATTTCCTGGAAAATGAAGCAGGAAGGAATGGGGCAGTCTATCAGAAGCGGGATGCAGTGTGCCTGGAGACACAGAATTATCCGGATGCGGTTCATCAGAAAAATTTTCCTGAAGCAATCTGCAAAAAAGGGGAAACTTACGATACAAAGACCGCTTATCGTTTCCATATTGAATAGAAAGAGAAAAGACTGGCATATTTATGGGAAAATCAATCTACATAGCGGAAAAACCAAGTGTTGCAAGAGAGTTTGCAAAAGCTTTGAAATTAAATGCAAAGAACCGGGACGGATACATGGAGTCGGAGAATGCGATTGTTACGTGGTGTGTAGGACATCTTGTGACAATGAGTTATCCTGAGGAGTATGATCCGGCACTGAAAAAATGGAGTCTGGACACACTGCCGTTTATTCCGGATGATTTTAAATATGAGGTGATCCCGCAGGTTGCAAAGCAGTTTCAGATTGTCAGCGGGCTTTTGACGAGAGAGGATGTAGACCGGATTTATGTCTGTACCGACTCAGGACGTGAGGGAGAATACATTTACCGGCTGGTTGAACAGGAGGCTCATGTAAAGGGAAAGGAACGGCGAAGAGTCTGGATCGATTCGCAGACGGAAGAAGAAATCCTGCGTGGGATCCGTGAAGCAAAAGATCTTTCCGAATATGACAACCTGGCAGCTTCAGCTTATCTGAGAGCGAAAGAAGATTATCTGATGGGAATCAACTTTTCGAGGCTGCTGACATTAAAATATGGAAATAGCATTTCCAACTATCTCCATACGAAGTATTCGGTGATCTCAGTCGGTCGGGTTATGACATGTGTGCTGGGAATGGTGGTCAGGAGAGAAAGAGAAATCCGGGATTTTGTAAAGACTCCATTTTACAGAGTCGTCAGTACGATTGATGCACAGGGGCATCAGTTTGAGGGAGAATGGAAAGCAGTCAAAGGCTCACGATACTTTGAGTCATATGATCTCTATAAGGAAAATGGATTTAAGGAAAGAGAAAAAGCAGAAGAACTGATCCGGTTTTTGCTGGAAGGTGTGGATCAGAAAGAGGGTCCGGTCTGTCGGATCGAATCGATTGAGAAGAAAAAGGAAAAGAAAAATCCACCGCTTTTATATAATCTGGCAGAATTGCAGAATGACTGTTCCAAAAGATTTAAGATCAGTCCGGATGAGACGTTGCGGATTGTGCAGGAACTGTATGAAAAGAAGCTTGTAACCTATCCGAGAACAGATGCAAGGGTGCTTTCCACAGCAGTGGCAAAAGAGATATCCCGCAATCTGAACGGTCTGTCAAAATATCCGATGGCGGCACCTTATCTGAAAGATATCCAGGCATTTGGAAATTATAAGGAGCTTGCAAAGACCAGATATGTAAATGATAAGCAGATCACGGATCATTATGCTATCATTCCGACGGGGCAGGGACTGAATGCTTTAAGTTCTGTTGCACCGACAGCACACCGGGTCTATGATCTGATCGTACGGCGTTTTTTAAGTATTTTTTATCCGCCTGCCGTATATCAGAAAGTTGCAATCGTATCCTCCATCAAAGAAGAACGCTTTTTCTCCAACTTTAAAGTACTGGCAGAAGAGGGGTATCTGAAAGTGGCAGGAGTTCCGAAAGGCAGGAATACTTCCGCAAAAGGAAAACCGGAAGGCAGCATGAAAGAAGAGGAAGAAAAAGAAAGCGGAGCAGATGGAGCAGAGGAAGAACAGGGACTGGATACTGCATTGTTTGAGGTGATCAAATCACTGAAGAAGGGGGCAGTGCTTCCGGTCAGGGCATTGAATATCAAAGAGGGAGAAACGTCTCCACCGAAAAGATATAATTCCGGTTCGATCATTCTTGCGATGGAGAATGCAGGACAGTTGATTGAAGACGAGGAATTGCGGGCTCAGATCAAGGGCAGTGGAATCGGAACGAGTGCGACTCGTGCAGAAATCCTGAAAAAGCTGATCAATATTAAATATCTTTCTCTGAATAAGAAGACGCAGGTGATCACGCCGACGCTTCAGGGAGAGATGGTTTATGATGTGGTTGATCATTCAATCAAATCACTTTTGAATCCGGAGCTGACAGCAAGCTGGGAAAAAGGACTGAACTACGTGGCAGAAGGAACGATCACTTCCGAGGAATATATGCAGAAGCTGGATCATTTTGTAACGGTCAGGACTGTGGGCGTGAAAGGATTGAATAATCAGTATCAGCTACGTGCGTGTTATGACCATGCAGCTGCATTTTATAAAAGAGGTAGAAAATGAAAAAAATACTTGTAACCATTCCGGTACGGGAAAAAGACCGGAAGTTTCTGGAAGAAAAGGGGAAGGAATTTCAGTTCTGCTACAGGACAAAAGAGGAAATAACCGTCTCAGATGTGGTGGATGCGGAGATCATTCTGGGAAATATCCCTGTAGAGCTGGTCCCTAAGGCTAAAAAGTTAAAGTTTCTCCAGCTTGACAGTGCCGGATCGACAGAATATACGGCATCAGGAGTCCTCATGCCGGATACAAAGCTGGCAAATGCCACAGGAGCTTACGGGCTGGCAATTTCAGAATATATGCTGGCTGGAGTATTGATGCTGCGGAAAAAGCTGCATCTGTATCAGAAAAATATGGAGCAGCATCTGTGGAAGGACGAGGGAGAAGTGCTGTCAATCCGTGATTCGGTGACGCTTGTTGTGGGACTTGGTGATATTGGAAGTCAGTTTGCGGAAAAAATGCATGCACTGGGCAGTGAAGTGATCGGTGTGAGAAAGCATAAAGCAGCCAGACCGGATTATATAAAAGAAGTCTGTCAGCAGGAAGATTTAGACCGTCTGCTTCCGAAAGCGGATATCGTTGCGTGCTGTATGCCGGGAACAGGGGAGACAGCAGGGATGTTTGACCTGGAGCGGATGAAGAAAATGAAACCGGGAGCAATCCTCATCAATGTAGGGCGTGGAAGCCTGATCCCGGGAGAAGCATTGAAAAAAATGCTTGTTGAAGGTCATTTAGGAGGTGCAATTCTGGATGTGACGGAGGAGGAACCGCTTCCGGCAGATTCTCCTTTGTGGGATCTTCCCAATCTTCTGATCACACCACATGTATCGGGCAATTACCATATGAGGCAGATCCTTGATACAGTTGTAAAGATCGCGGGAGAGAATCTGGAGGCATTCCTTGATGGAAAAGAACTTGTCAATGAGGTAGATCTTTGTACCGGGTACAGAAAATTCAAAGCGTAGAAAGGAAAAAAAGATGACAGAAGCATTAACAGTAAAAAAACTTTATACATTGGATCAGACAATAGCAAAGGATATTTTTGAAGGAGTGACTTATCCATGGGAAGTACTTCCGAAGATCAGCAGCTTTATTCTGGAGCTGGGAAAGACGCTGAGTGAAGATGAGTATGAGAAGCGTGGAGAAAATGTGTGGATCGCAAAGAGTGCAAAAGTAGCACCAACTGCATTTATTAATGGACCGGCGATCATTGGGAAGGATGCAGAAGTCCGTCATTGTGCATTTATCCGTGGAAATGCGATCGTAGGAGAGGGTGCTGTTGTAGGCAATTCGACCGAGCTGAAAAATGTGATCTTATTTAATAAAGTACAGGTACCACATTATAATTATGTGGGAGATTCTGTACTGGGATATAAATCCCATATGGGAGCAGGCTCGATCACATCCAATGTGAAATCAGACAAGAAACTTGTTGTTGTAAAAGCAGGCGGAGAAAAGATCGAGACAGGCATGAAAAAGTTTGGTGCGATGCTGGGTGATGAAGTGGAAGTCGGATGTGGAAGTGTCCTGAATCCGGGAACTGTTGTTGGAAGTCACAGTAATATTTATCCACTTTCTTCTGTGCGTGGATTTGTACCTGCCCACAGCATTTATAAAAAGCAGGGCGAAGTAGTCGAAAAGCAGGGAGAATAAATATTGCATCAGTGCGAGGATGTTTTGCAGAGTTGTATTCTGATTCCGGATTGTAAAAACAGAGAGCAGACAGAGAGGAAAAAAGAGTGAAAAAGATTAGTTTTATTGGCGTAGGCATCATGGGGAAATCCATGGTAAGAAATCTTATGAAAGCAGGATTTGAACTTCATATCTATGCCCGGACAAAAGCAAAAGTGGAAGACGTTATCAGTGAAGGTGCGATCTTTCATGAATCGATCGGAGAGTGCGTCAGCGAATGTGATGCAGTGATTACGATCGTAGGATTCCCGCAGGATGTGGAAGAAGTTTATTTTGATGAGGAAAATATCCTTGACTGTGCATCGAAGGGTGCTTATCTGATCGACATGACAACAACCAGCCCTCAGATTGCAGAAAAGATTTATGCAGAGGGAACGAAGCGGGGATTCCATGTGCTGGATGCACCGGTGACAGGAGGCGATACAGGAGCGAAAGCAGGAACGTTATCCATTCTTGTCGGTGGAGATAAGGAAGATTTTGAAGCATGTATGCCGCTTTTTGAGGCGATGGGAACGAACATCAATTACCAGGGAGAAGCCGGAAAAGGTCAGCACTGTAAGCTGGCAAACCAGATCATGATCGCCGGAACGCTTTCCGGTGTATGTGAGGCTCTTACTTATGCCAAAGAACAGGGACTGGATCTGGATGTAGTGATGAGATCTGTTTCGACGGGGGCAGCAGGAAGTAAGCAGTTAGATACATTTGGACCAAAGATCATTGCAGGAGATTATGCACCGGGATTTTTCATGAAGCATTTTATTAAAGATATGAAGCTTGCCCTGATCGAAGCAAACCGGAAAGGCTTATCACTGGATGTCTTAAGCATGGTTCTTGCGAATTATGAAGAACTGGAGGCAGAAGGGTATGGAGAACTGGGAACGCAGGCATTGATCAAATTTTATGATGAAGAACATCGATATATGGAAGATGAGGAAGAACCGGAACAGGCAGAAGAATAGAAATCGTCCGGTATGGATATTGCTGAATGATCAGAAAGCAATATCGTTGAAATATTATTGAATATGGCTGAATCTTCAGAAAAGAATTGACACGGGCGATTGTCCCGTGTTATTCTATACAAAACCACTTTAATACTTTAAAGCGTTACGGTTTAAAGCAAAGAATAAGCAAGGGATAAAAAGGAAGAGGAAGAGAGGAAAAAGAAAAGAGATGGGGATTAAATTATTTTTGCTGATCCTATTTTTTGCAGTGATGGTTGGCGTCGGATTTTATTCCAGGAGACATGTGAACAGTGTAGACGGGTTTGTACTTGGAGGGCGTTCGGTAGGTCCGTGGCTGACTGCGTTTGCGTATGGAACCTCCTATTTTTCTGCAGTTGTATTTGTAGGATATGCGGGACAGTTTGGATGGAAATACGGAATTGCAAGTACCTGGATCGGAATCGGGAATGCATTGATCGGAAGTCTGCTGGCATGGGTTATTCTTGGAAGAAGAACGAAGGTTATGACGCAGCATCTGAGTGCAAAGACAATGCCGGATTTTTTTGGACAGAGGTATGGAAGCAAATCGTTAAAAATCGTAGCATCGGTGATTGTGTTTGTGTTCCTGATCCCGTATACAGCATCCGTCTATAATGGACTGTCCAGACTTTTTGGAATGGCATTTAACATTCCTTATACATGGTGCGTGATCGCAATGGCAGTGTTTACGGCGATTTATGTGATTCTGGGCGGATATATGGCAACAGCGATCAATGACTTTATTCAGGGAATTATTATGCTGTTCGGAATTGTTGCGGTGATTGCTGCTGTATTAAACGGTCAGGGCGGCTTTATGGAAGCAGTTTCTAAGATGGCACAGATTCCGAGTGATGTCCCTGCAACGATGGGACAGCCCGGAGCATTTACAGCCTTCTTCGGTCCGGATCCGCTGAATCTGCTTGGCGTAGTGATTTTAACTTCACTTGGAACATGGGGACTTCCGCAGATGATCGGAAAATTTTATGCAATCAAAGATGAAAAGTCTATTAATACGGGAACAGTGATCTCTACACTTTTTGCTATTGTGATTTCAGGAGGATGTTATTTCCTGGGTGGATTTGGAAGACTATTTGACAGTGCAGAAATTTATAATGCAGAAACCGGAGCGGTCGTTTACGATAGTATTATTCCTTCCATGCTTTCAAAACTGCCGGATATTCTGATCGGAATTGTGGTTGTCCTGGTGCTTTCCGCATCAATGTCAACACTTTCATCCCTGGTACTGACATCCAGTTCAACGATGACACTGGATCTGTTGAAAGACAATATCATGAAAAAGATGAGTGAGAAAAAGCAGATCATTACGATGCAGATCCTGATCGTATTTTTTATCGTTGTATCGGTGGTGATCGCACTGGATCCGCCGACTTTTATTGCTCAGCTTATGGGAATTTCATGGGGAGCTCTTGCAGGAGCATTTCTTGCACCGTTTCTGTATGGTCTGTACTGGAAAGGTGTGACAAGAGCAGGAGTCTGGGCAGGATTTATTGCCGGAGTCGGAATTACGGTTTCTAATATGTTCATAGGATATATTGCATCACCGATCAATGCCGGTGCTGTTGCGATGGTAGCAGGTCTGGTGATCGTTCCGCTGGTAAGCCTTGTGACACCGAAATTGAAGAAAGAAGATGTAGATGAGATCTTTACGTGCTATGAAGAAAAAGTGGTGAGTACGAAGAAGAGGAATTTGTAAATTTGTAGTTGTTGGGGTGAAAATATCTCGGCAGTAGAAAGTATCTGATGAAAAAACATTCATATCCGCCCT
Source organism: [Ruminococcus] lactaris ATCC 29176 (assembly GCF_025152405.1). Classification (NCBI taxonomy): domain Bacteria; kingdom Bacillati; phylum Bacillota; class Clostridia; order Lachnospirales; family Lachnospiraceae; genus Mediterraneibacter; species [Ruminococcus] lactaris. The sequence continues at coordinate 1,500,872 of NZ_CP102292.1, read as the reverse complement.
TGCTGTTGCATCGCAGTGCAGGACCCGCTTTACCTCAGCCCGTTGACAACTTGTAACAGGAACGTGGAAACACTCGTGCAGAGGCACTCCTGTTTACGTTCCTTAACAAGTTGGGCAAAGTGTCTTCGGAACACTCCCTGTCAATGCACTGCTCACGCAACAGCAAGGGCGGATATTGGATTTTTCAAATCAGAATGCTTTTCTCGCACCGGGACATTTTCTCTCAACAAATACGAAATTTCAAATAAGAAGTAGAAAGCCGGATGGCTATCGACCAGGATAAAGGATTTGTCAAATAGTAAATATCATATCTACTGTCTAATATTTACGAGATGCCAGGATCAAAAGGTCTAAGCCCACATGAGCTTGCTCATAGGTGGGTGAAAGACCTTAGGACCCGCCCCGATATGAGCATCAAAGTCGGGGGCTTTTGCCCCCGACATCTTTACGATCGAATATCTTAGTCAATAGCCATCCGGCTTTGTTTATCGTTTTTAAATTTGTATTATTGGGTGGATACGCTGTGGAGCTAAAAAACTTCTTATCGAGATGGTCAGCGGAAATCAGGATGTTCCTGAGCAGGTGCATTAGCAGGAGCGTTCCGAAGACACTTTGCAGCGTTTGTTAGAGAAAGTAAATCGAGTGCCATTGCACGAAGATTTCCACTTTCGAGTTACAAACGGTCAACGGGCTGAGGTAAAGCGGGCCTGCACCACGAAGGAATATCTCTGATTTCCGCGTCCGCTTCGCCATAAAGAAGTCTTTTGCTTTACAAGCGTATCACCCCAACAACTACAAATTTAAATCAATCCCTTTTTATGCTTCTCCAGTAATGCATGGATTTTATCTGTCGGATTCATAACGGAACCGATGGTTACATCATGGTTGAGAGAGTCAATAATCAGTGCAAGGAATTTACTCATATCTGCCTTTACGAAATATGGTTTTTCATAAAGTACCGGTGGCAGATAGGTCAGGTTGGTTGTGACCACTTTATTGATATATCCTTTTTCATAGTATTCATCAAACTTATCAAATCCATCTGTGAAAAGTCCGAAAGTCGTGCATACAAAAACGCGTCCGGCATTCCGTTCTTTTAACTGCTTGGCAACATCCAGCATACTTTCACCGGAGGAGATCATATCGTCTACGATGATGACATCTTTTCCGGTCACGTCATCTCCAAGAAATTCATGTGCAACGATCGGATTCTTTCCATTTACGACAGTTGAATAATCACGGCGTTTGTAGAACATACCCATGTCAACACCAAGTACGTTAGAAAAGTAAACCGCACGATGCATCGCTCCCTCATCAGGGCTGACGATCATCAGATGTTCTTTATCAGGCTTGATATCAGGAACTTCACGGAAAAGTGCCTTCAGGAACTGATACGGCGGGTCAAAGCTGTCAAAGCCACTTAACGGGATCGCATTCTGTACACGTGGGTCATGGGCATCAAAAGTAATGATATTGGCAACCCCCATTGCATTAAGCTCTTCAAGGGCAAGTGCACAGTCAAGAGATTCTCTTCTGGTACGTTTATGCTGTCTGCTTTCGTAAAGGAATGGCATGATCACATTGATACGGCGTGCCTTTCCGGTTGCAGCAGCAATGATCCTTTTGAGATCCTGATAATGGTCATCTGGGGACATATGGTTTACATGACCATTTACAGTATAGGTAAGGCTATAATTACATACATCGGTCATAATGAACAGATCTGTTCCCCGGATCGTCTCTTTTAATACACCTTTTGCTTCCCCGGATCCAAATCTCGGACAACTGCAGTCAACCAGATAATTGTTGGACTTATAATTGATATATAAGGGGGATTCGGTTACTTCGTTGATGGTGTTCTCCCTGAAAGATACAATATAATCATTGACCTTCTGTCCCAGAGCCTGACAGCTTTCCATTGCGATCAGCTTCAGTGGGGCAACCGGGAGAGTTTTTTCTAACATTTCGATATTTGTCATTTTTTTTCTCCTGTGCTGAATATTTATCTGAAATAGATTTGATATTTTGCATGATACCAGGGTTAAAAGGTCTGACACCATGTGTGCTCGCACACTGGTGGTAGAATGACCTTGTGACCCGCCCCAATATGAGCATAAAAGTGGGGCGTAAGCACCACGATATGCGAATGTTGGGTAGGATTGTGGGAGCACGTAGTGCGTAACAATCCGTAGGTATCATAGTCGGGGGCTTTTTCCTCCGACATCTTTTACATATATGGTTATAACATTTTTAATATCGAAATTCAAGCATAAAGGCTGTAGTTTCAGGTCAAAGTAATAAAACCAGGAAAGAAAATTGGAGCAGCCATTGAAAAAGGCATAGAACAAAGTCTTTTAAGCATGGAAAAATCATGCTATAATAATATGATGATGCCAGGGTCAAAAGGTCTAAGCCCACATGAGCTTGCTCATAGGTGGGTGAAAGACCTTAGGACCCGCCCCGATATGAGCATAAAAGTGGGATGATAATCCCACGATATGCGAATATTTGGCAGGATTGTGGGAGTGCGTAGCACGGAGCAATCCGTAGGCATCAAAGTCGGGGGCTTTTGACCCCGATATCATATGATCCACTAAGAGTACAAGGAGTTTTTAAATTATAGATGAAAAAGCATGAACATATCGTGAAAAAGGTTCAGTCCGGAAGTATTGCGGAGGAACTGGGGATTGAACCGGGAGATCAATTGCTGGAGATCGACGGGAATGTGATCGAGGACATTTTTGACTATCAGTTCTATGTAGAGGCAGAAGAACTGGTTGTTCTGGTTGAAAAACCGGATGGCGAACAGTGGGAGATGGAGATCGAGAAAGAGGCCGATGAGGGGCTTGGGATCGAATTTGAAGAGGGACTGATGGATGAGTATCATTCCTGCCATAATAAGTGTATTTTTTGCTTTATTGATCAGATGCCGCCGGGAATGCGTGAGACACTGTATTTCAAGGATGATGATTCCCGCCTTTCCTTTTTACAGGGAAATTATATCACGCTGACGAATATGAGTGATAAGGATGTTGAGAGAATTGTGAGGTACAGACTGGAACCGATCAATATTTCTTTTCAGACGACGAACCCGGAGCTTCGCTGCAAAATGCTCCACAACCGTTTTGCGGGGGAGGCACTGAAAAAGGTGGACATCCTGTATCAGGGCGGAATCGAGATGAATGGGCAGATCGTACTTTGCAAAGGGGTTAATGACGGGGAAGAACTAGAACGGAGCATCCGGGATCTGACGGGATATCTGCCGATGCTGAAAAGTGTGTCTGTTGTGCCGGTAGGTCTGACGAAGTACCGGGAAGGGCTTTATCCCATGACCCCTTTTACAAAAGAGGATGCGAGAGAAGTGATCCGGGTGATCCATAAGTGGCAGGAGAAGGTTTATAAAGAGTATGGAACGCATTTTATCCATGCAGGTGATGAATGGTATCTGCTGGCAGAGATGGAAGTTCCGCAGGAAGAAAGTTATGATGGTTATCTGCAGTTGGAGAATGGAGTTGGAATGCTGCGGCTTTTGTTCAATGAGTTTGAAGAAGCATTCGGAAAGCTGACAGGTGATGACCGGGTGGAAGAACTTTCCGTTGCAACAGCAAAGCTGGCGTATCCATATATAGACAGGATGGCACGGCGGATGCAGGAGAAATATCCGGGGTTGAAGATCCATACGTATTGTATCAGAAATGATTTCTTTGGTGAGAGGATCACGGTATCCGGGCTGATCACGGGGCAGGATCTGATGGCACAGTTAAAAGATCAGGAACTTGGGGAAAGACTTCTGATCCCATGTAATATGCTGAAGATGGATGAGGATATTTTTCTGGATGATTTTACATTGGATGAGGTGGCGGATACTTTACAAGTTCCGATTGATATTGTAAAATCAAGCGGGCAGGATTTCGTGAATGCCATTTTAGGAATTGATACAAGAAGAAATAGAGACAATCAGAATGTAAAAGACCGCAGGATCGAGTCGGTCTGAATCAGGAAAGAGAAAGGTAAGATAAGATGAGTAAACCGGTAGTTGCCATTGTAGGGCGTCCGAATGTAGGAAAATCCACACTTTTTAATGTGTTGGCAGGGGAGATGATCTCCATTGTAAAGGATACGCCTGGTGTGACAAGAGACAGAATTTATGCAGATGTGGACTGGCTTGACAGAGAATTTACCCTGATCGATACAGGAGGAATTGAGCCGGACAGCAGAGATATCATTCTCTCACAGATGCGGGAGCAGGCACAGATTGCAATTGATACGGCAGATGTCATTATATTTATTACAGATGTAAAGCAGGGCCTTGTGGACTCGGATTCCAAGGTTGCAGATATGCTGAGAAGATCGGGAAAACCGGTTGTTCTTGTTGTAAATAAGGTTGACAATTTTGACAAGTATATGGCAGATGTATATGAATTTTATAATCTGGGAATCGGAGATCCGATTCCGATCTCTGCTGCTTCAAGACTGGGACTGGGAGATATGCTGGATGCAGTGATCGCCCATTTTCCGGAAAGTGACGGAACAGAAGAGGATGATGACCGTCCGAGAGTGGCAATCGTAGGAAAGCCGAATGTAGGAAAATCTTCTATTATAAACCGTCTGCTGGGAGAGAACAGGGTGATTGTATCAGATATTGCAGGAACGACAAGAGATGCGATTGATACAGAGATTGTTCATAATGGAAAAGAATATGTATTTATTGATACGGCAGGTCTGAGAAGAAAAAATAAGATCAAAGAGGAACTGGAACGATACAGTATCATCCGTACCGTCAGTGCTGTAGAGCGTGCGGACGTCGTGCTGATGGTCATTGATGCTACAGAGGGCGTAACAGAGCAGGATGCAAAGATAGCCGGAATTGCCCATGAAAGGGGCAAGGGAGTTATCATTGTCGTGAATAAGTGGGATGCGATCGAGAAGAATGATAAGACCATGAGAGAGTATGAGGCGAAGATCCGTCAGGTACTTTCCTATATGCCATATGCGGAGATTATGTATGTATCTGCAATGACCGGTCAGAGACTTCCAAAGCTGTATGATATGATTGATATGGTGATAGAAAACCAGACACTCCGTATTGCAACCGGAGTCCTGAATGAGATCATGACGGAGGCAGTTGCGATGCAGCAGCCACCATCGGATAAAGGAAAGAGACTGAAGCTTTACTATATTACGCAGGTAGCGGTGAAACCACCGACCTTCGTTATTTTTGTAAATGATAAGGAACTGATGCACTTCTCATATACGAGATATCTGGAAAATAAGATCAGAGAGGCATTTGGATTCCGGGGAACTTCTTTGAAGTTCTTTATCAGAGAAAGAAAGGAAAAGGATCAGTAGAGTTATGGAACGGATCATTTGTCTGGCAATCGGATATGTCTGTGGACTTTTGCAGAGTGGGTATCTGGTTGGAAAATTACATCATATAGATATCAGAAAGTCCGGCAGTGGAAATGCAGGATCAACGAATGCACTCCGCGTGATGGGATGGAAAGCGGGACTTATGACTTTTACAGGGGATGTGCTGAAGTGTTTTGCAGCAGTACTGATCGTAAGAGGGCTGTATCATGGAAGTAATTGTCTGGCACTTCTGATGATGTATGCCGGAGCAGGAGTTACGCTGGGACATAATTTCCCGTTTTACATGAAGTTTAAAGGTGGAAAGGGAATTGCAGTCATGGCAGCACTGGCGGTAAGCAACTGTTTCTGGCATCTGCCGTACAGTGTGCTGATGTTCTTTATTACACTGGTATTTTTTGCTGTTCCTGTAGTAGTGACAAGATATATTTCACTTGGATCACTGCTGGCGTATGCCGCATTCTTTATAGAAATGGTTGTATTTGGGCAGTTAGGATGGTTTGGAATGGAACAGGCATACCTGTACGAGCTATACATACTGGTATTCCTTCTGACGGCACTTGCATGGTGGCGTCACCGTGCGAATATCAAAAGACTTCTGAACGGAACGGAGAATAAGTTCGGGTCAGGGAAAAGTAAAAGTAAGGAGGGCTGATTATGGCAAATGTAGGAGTACTTGGTGCCGGAAGCTGGGGTACGGCACTGTCCGTTCTTCTTCATGATAACGGACACGAAGTAACGATCTGGTCGATCGATCAGAAAGAAGTTGAAATGCTCAATACCAAAAGAGAGCATGAAGCAAAGCTTCCGGGAGTGAAGCTGGCAAAAGAGGTTGTGATCACGAATGAATTGAATCATGCGATCAATGGAAAAGATTTCCTTGTTCTTGCAGTTCCTTCAATATTCACAAGATCAACAGCAAGGAAAATGAGTCCTTTTGTGGCAGAGGGGCAGATGATTGTAGATGTTGCAAAAGGAATTGAAGAAGCTACATTGATGACACTTTCAGAGCAGATCCATCAGGAAATCCCACAGGCAGATGTTGCCGTTCTTTCAGGACCAAGCCATGCGGAAGAGGTCGGACGGAAACTGCCGACAACGTGTGTGATCGGAGCGAAAACGAAAAAGACAGCGGAGTATCTGCAGTCGATGTTCAACAGCCGTGTCTTTCGTGTTTATACAAGTCCTGATATCCTTGGAATCGAGTTGGGAGGAGCATTGAAGAATGTCATTGCACTTGCAGCCGGAATCGCAGACGGATTAGGCTATGGGGACAATACAAAGGCAGCATTGATTACCCGGGGCATTGCCGAGATAGCAAGACTGGGAATGAAAATGGGTGGAAAGCTTGAAACTTTTACAGGACTGACCGGAATCGGAGACCTGATCGTTACATGTGCCAGTGTCCACAGCAGAAACCGGAAGGCAGGTTATCTGATGGGACAGGGAAAGTCCATGCAGGAGGCAATGGATGAGGTGAACATGGTTGTGGAAGGTGTTTATTCAGCTAAGGCTGCTGCAAGTCTGGCAAAGAAATATGATGTTCCGATGCCGATCGTAGAAGAGATCAACCGAATCCTTTTTGAAGGCAAAGATCCGAAGAAGGCAGTGGATGATCTTATGCTGAGAGAATCAAAGATTGAGAACAGCTCTCTTTTATGGGAAAAAGAATAAAGAAAAATGCATACCTCCCTGCAGTGTGGCATACACTTGTATCAGCACAGCAAGGGGGTATTTTTATGGATTCATTTCAGGTATACAGAGATATAAAAGCACGGACAGACGGCGAGATCTATCTTGGCGTAGTCGGACCGGTACGGACAGGCAAATCAACATTTATTAAAAGATTTGCGGATCTTCTGATCCTGCCGAATCTGACGGATGTACATAAAAAAGAACGAACGAAAGATGAACTGCCACAATCCGCATCAGGTACTACGATCATGACTACAGAACCGAAATTTGTTCCGAAAGAGGCGGTCAGTGTAAAGCTGGGAGAAGATGTGGAAGTGAAGATCCGGCTGGTGGATTGTGTAGGGTATATGGTAGAGGGAGCATCCGGCCACATTGAAAATGGCACAGAACGGCAGGTGAAGACACCGTGGTTTGAGTATGAGATTCCATTTACAAAGGCTGCGGCAATCGGAACGCAAAAGGTGATTCATGACCATGCAACGATCGGACTGGTAGTGACTACGGATGGAAGTGTGACAGAGCTGGCAAGAGAAAATTATATCCCGGCAGAGGAAAAGACCGTTCGGGAATTGCAGGAGATCGGAAAACCGTTTCTGATTATATTGAACTGCCAGAAACCTTATGCAGAAGAGGCAAAATCTCTGAAGGAAGAGCTGCAGGAGAAGTATCAGGCTCCGGTGATCGCAATGAATTGTGAACAGATGAAAGCAGAGGATCTACATGAGATGATGCAGCAGATATTATATGAATTTCCGGTTACAGAAGTGGAATTTTATCTTCCAAAGTGGGTGGAAATGCTGTCGAGAGATCATCGGATCAAGCAAAATCTTCTTGAAAATGTAAAAACTGTCCTGGATGCATTAGGTGATATACGGAGTGCGGTGAACTTGAAAATCCAGCCTCAGGGAGAGTATATTGACCGGATGCAGGTCGAAAAAGTGGAAATGGACAGCGGAAAAGTCTGTGTCAGAATTGGTTTTGATCAGAAGTATTATTACGAAATACTCAGTGAACTGACGGGAACAACGATCAACGGAGAATATGAACTGATCTCAACGATGAAAGAACTTGCAGCGATGAAAGAGGAATTTTCGCAGATCCGGGATGCATTTACCGAAGTAAAAATGAAAGGATACGGGGTTGTATGTCCGAGAAAAGAGGAGATTACGCTGGATGAACCGGTCATGATCAAGCAGGGAAGTAAATTTGGCGTGAAGATACGTTCGGAAGCTCCGTCAATTCACATGATACGTGCGAATATAGAAACTGAGATCGCTCCGATTGTCGGAAATGAACAGCAGGCGGAAGATCTTGTGGAGTATATTAAAAAAGAGAGTGAGACACCACAGGGAGTCTGGGGAACAAATATTTTCGGAAAGTCGATCGAAGAACTGGTGATGGACGGAATGAAAAATAAGATTACTCTGATCGGGGATGAAAGCAGATCCAAGCTGCAGGATTCCATGCAGAAGATTGTAAATGATACAAATGGCGGGCTGATCTGTATTATTATCTGATCTGACCGGAGTGGACAGAACAGTCTGAGTCCGTTATAATAAAGAACAGAAGTTTCTTGTGGGATTTTAAGGAGGAAACGATGAGTATACAGTATGAAAAGCTTGAAAGATGCTATGAATATTATAGAAGTATTGCAGATTTTCACCCCAGAGTCGGTCTGATTCTCGGATCGGGGCTGGGAGGATATGCAAAGAATATGCATGTGGAAAAAGAAATTCCATACCGGGAGATCCCTGATTTCCCGGTTTCCACTGTACAGGGGCATGACGGAAGATTCTTACTGGGATGGATCGGGAAAGTACCGGTCGTTGTCATGAAAGGCAGAGTGCATTATTATGAAGGATATTCGATGGAAGAGGTAGTTCTTCCGGTCAGACTGATGAAAAAGATTGGGATAGAAATTCTGTTTCTGACGAATGCATCCGGTGGAATCAATCCAGAGTTTGCGGCAGGCGATTTTATGATGATCCGGGATCAGATTGCAAGCTTTGTTCCCTCTCCGCTGATCGGACAGAATATAGAGAAACTGGGAACCAGATTCCCTGATATGACTCATATTTATGATGAGGAACTTCAACATCTGATCAGAGAAACTGCAGAGGAAGAAAGAGTACCCCTCCGGGAAGGAGTCTATCTGCAGACTACAGGACCGAATTTTGAAAGCCCGGCAGAGGTTAAAATGTATGGACTTCTGGGGGCAGACGCCGTAGGAATGAGTACAGCCTGCGAGGCGGTTGCGGCAAGACATGCGGGAATCCGTGTATGTGGGATTTCCTGTGTGTCAAATATGGCAAGCGGGATTTCAGGAAAAGAACTGAGCCATCAGGAGGTACAGGCTGTTGCAGATCAGAGAAGTGCAGAATTTGAGCGGCTGGTTACGAAAATTATAGAAAAAATGTAAGGAAGTCAGGAACAGTATGATAAAAGTGACGTATTTAGACCACAGCGGTTTTCTGGTAGAATTAGAAGATGCTTATTTTTTATTTGATTATTATAAAGGCAGATTACCGCAGATTGATCTGGAGAAAAAGATGTTTGTGTTTGTGAGCCATGCACACCATGATCATTATAGAAAGGATATTTTTAATCTGAGAAAGCATTTCAGGGAGATCCGGTATGTTCTGTCATCTGATATCGAGATAAAAGCAGAAAAAGATATCGTTCAGATGCAGCCAAATGAGAAGAAGGAAGTGATGGGAGCAGAGATCAGAACACTTCGATCCACGGATGAGGGAGTAGCCTTTGTTGTTCATTATGCAGGCAAGACGATCTACCATGCTGGGGATCTGAACTGGTGGCACTGGGAAGGGGAACCGGATGAAAAAAATACAGAGATGCGTCGAGCTTATCAGGCAGAAATCAACCGTCTGATGGATGAGAAGATCGATATAGCTTTTGTCCCGGTAGACCCAAGACTGGGAGAACAGTATTGCTGGGGACTTGACTGTTTTATGAAGAGGACAGAAACAAAAGTAGTATTCCCAATGCATTTTTGGGGAAACTACAGTATTTTTAACCGGCTGGCACTGGAAAAATGTGCGAAAGATTATGAAGACCGTATTGTCAGGATTGAAAAGCCAGGGCAGGTATTTCTGTTGGATGAGATGGATGAAAATGACAGGATCCGAGTGAGGTACAGCAGCATTTTACAGCAATAGATAAAAGAAGGAGGAGCGGATAAATGCTTGTAAAAGTTTATACAGATGGTGCAGCAAGGGGAAATCCGGACGGACCGGGAGGTTATGGAGCTGTACTGGAGTATGTGGACGGAAAAGGACAGTTGCATACAAAAGAACTGTCGCAGGGCTATACGAAGACAACGAATAACCGGATGGAACTGATGGCTGTAATCGCAGGACTGGAAGCATTGAACCTGCCATGTACGGTTGAGGTTTATTCAGATTCACAATATGTGGTGAATGCATTTAACCAGCACTGGGTTGACGGATGGATCAAAAAAAGCTGGAAACGTGGAAAGAATGAACCGGTGAAAAATGTGGATCTCTGGAAAAGGCTTCTGGAAGTGAAAAGCCGACATCAGGTTACTTTCCATTGGGTAAAAGGACATGACGGACATCCTCAGAATGAAAGGTGTGACCAGCTTGCAACAACTGCGGCAGACGGGAATGAACTGATCGTGGATGAAGGATTGGAATAAAAAGATAGAAAAAGGGCGTGTGAAAAACTTTCGTTTGTTTCACACGCCCTTTCTGACGGGATCTAAAAGATCTTACTGTTCTTTTTTCTTTTTCAGAATCACGACAGCACTTCCAGATGCAAGCATCAGGAGCATATAAGGAAGAGCAGTGGATGCATCTCCGGTCTTTGCAGCTTTTGATGCAGTATCTTTCTTATCAGCTTTTCCATTTGTGGATGAAGAATTATCGTTCGTTCCATCCTCTTTTTTGCTGTCATCTTTTTTATTGTCGTCTTTCTTATCATCGTTTTTCTTATCGTCGTCTTTCTTGTCATCATCTTTCTTGCCATCATCCGATGTGTCTTTTACGAGTCTGGCAAGATCAAAAGCGGCGATTGCTTCGCTTACCTGTGCCGGAGTAGCATCTGTGTCGGCAAGTACTTCGTTGAGTCTTGCAAGGGCAGCTTTGTAAGCGGCTACAGAATCAGCAGTGTATCCGTCAAAATCAGTTACAGCCTGATCAATCTTCTCCTGAAGCTTAGATTTGTCAGTTACAAGAACTGCATTTGTAAGGGCGGCAATAGCTTCATCAACTTCTGCCTGGGTTGCATCTTCATTTGTAAGAACTTCTTTTGCATTGTCGAGAGCGACTTTGTAAGCAGTTACGGATTCTGATGTATAACCGGTGAAATCAGTTACAGCCTGATTCACGAGTTCCTGAAGAGCCGTCTTATCAGCTTCCGGCTGATCCGGATTCTGAGCAGTATTGGCAATGTCGAATTCAGAAACGGCTACCCATCCGTCACTGGAAGCTTTAGCAACGAATTTTACATACTGAACTTCCTGTGCATTAAAAGTGAATGTCTTCTGAGCTGCATCTGCTGCAAAGGTCTGATCCTGTGCGACAAGTGTCCATTCATCAGAATCGTTTGCTTTAATGTAAAGGTCTGCTTTTGTGACATATCCACTGGCTGTATCTGTTCTAGGAGTAAATGAAAACTGGTTGATCGTGTATTTCTGACCAAAGTTGATCTCTGCATAGAACGAATTGCTGCCTGTCAGTTTATCGGTAGCACCTTTCCAGTTAGAATGCCATCTGGAGGTGTAATCGTTGTCGAACGCATAGCGAAGAAGTCCCTCTACATTGTTATAGGTTGTCTCGGAGTTTGTTGTTCCGGTCCACTTGGACTTATTATACATATCTGCTGCGGTTACATTTACATTATCAATGGTTGCCTGAACCGCATTGGTTTCAGAACCGATACGCTGAAGCGGCAGAGCAAATGTGGCATTTGTAATACCGGATTTCTTGGTTGTACCATTATGGTTAAATTCTCCGGTCGCGTTAGATACGAACTGGCCATTGACATACAGCTTTGTTACCTGCTGCTGGGTCACAATCTTGATATTTACTTTTTCTCCGACCGGTAATGTATAATCGAAGTAATAATCATACAATTCGCGTGTAAATCCGAGTTTTCCGTTGCTCATGATACGGATATCATGAGTTCCGTATGCTGCGTCAGATTCAAACAGAATGTCACCGGATTCTGGTTCAGAAGAAAGTGTGATATCAAAGGAAAGTGCATTTCCATTACCAAGCTGTTCGATCGGTGTTTCTACATAACTCTTATCTCCGGAGAGAACCAGAGCTTTATTCTGTACTTTTGCAGTACTGTCAGAGGCAAGTGTGAGATCTCTGTCATTTTCAGATGTATCATCCAGTCCTTTACCACTGTTGAAATCATAAGATTCATAAATATTATCTACAGAAGACTCCTGATAATATGGGTTGGTGTTCGGACCTGTCCCCATAGATGTGGCAAGGGTATTGAGAGCATCTGCAGAGCCTTTTTCCTGTCCGGTAGCAGCCCATGTCTTTTCCGCGTAAAATGGAAGTGCATCGAAAAATCTCCAGTACAGATCAGATTCAGAAAGTCCGGAAGCACGTTTATCGATATTATCATTCCACAATGCAAAAGCAGCACCAAGCATCTGATCATCACCGGAAGGTACAGCAACGTAACCGCTGGAGGATCTCAGTTTATTTGGTTCAAAAGAACTGAAAATACGGCTTGTATTTAACAGATCTCCATAAGAATTTGCACGGGTTTTACTTCCATCAGGAACCATATAACCATAATCATCAATGGTATTGATCAGATCATATCCCATATTATACATTTCGATTCCATCAGCCCAGTCTTTCGACCAGAGATTCATTTCCACACCGTCGATGGCATCAGCATTGATCTGAGTAATCGGATTGTCTTTGATCCAGGTAAGACCACCCCACATACGGACTGTATTGGTCTGCTTTACATACGGGATGATCGTATTGATAAAGTTACGGTAAGCAGAATAATTGTCAAGAAATTCATCTGCACCGATATGAACGGTTGTCTCACTGTCAAAAGTAGCATCACTTCCGTGAGTATAGTCATCGAAAATCTCCTCGATCTTCTGAACGGTTTCCGTTTTGGAAATATCCAGATGGTCGATGAGAGGCCGGTTGGCACTGGTGGAAGAAGTCTTATTGGTTACTTTCAGTTCCGGCCATACCTTCGTAAAGGAATTTGCATGGGCAGGGACATCAATTTCAGGAACGATATTTACACCAACAGCACGTTCAGTCTGAATAAATTCTTTAAACTCCTTTTTAGAGAAAGAATAATCTTCCGCTGTCGGAGATTCACCGGCATCATTTGTGAGACTGGATTCCAGACGGAATGCATCATATGCATCGAATGCCTGATTTTCCTGATCCAGTTTGCCATAATCTTCCAGCCAGATGTAGTTGTCAGATAAATGCACCTGGAAGTCATTCATTTTATAGTAACGCATGGTTCTTGAGATTTCTTTGAGCATGTCCATGGAGACTGGTTTACGTGCAGCGTCCAGAACAAATCCTCTTGTTGAAAATCTTGGATAGTCCCGCATTGTTCCAATCGAAAATGCATCTGGATTGGATTTGTACATTTGCAGGATTGACTGCATACCATACATATTTCCGACTGTGCTTTCAGAAGCTACATTGATACGGTCAGAAAGAATATTCATAGTATATCCCTCATCACCGAGCAGTTCGTCAGGAGCGGAAAGAGAAAAGTTGAATGCATTTGCTTTTGCATTTCCTTTTACTTTCTGTAATTCAATGCCACTGAAATCTTTGTAATCAGCAATAAATTCATTAACAACATCTTCCAGTGCATTATTATCATAAGTAACAGCAGTGATACTGTCTGTTGCAACGGAATCAGTGCTGTCAGAATACCATTCTGCAATTTCAGGAATAATGGATGGCTTTGTATTTTTTGCAGCATTTGTGGTATGCTGTCCGGCAATCGTGTAGGTGAAATCATCTGTCACCAGTTCTTCACCGGTTTCCTCTTTGGTAATCACGTAGGATACCTTTACGGTCTTATCTGTCAGTGGGTGAACAATCTTTCCATCCCTGGAAATAATCTGCTCAAAATCTGCTCCGTTGATTCTGATGTTAAATCCTTCAGGTACTGTCGGCATTGGAAAATCTGCCACATCGGCAGCAATGGTTGTACCACCGGTGATCATACCGGCTACATCACTGAGAGAATAATCGTTGTTAATAGAACCGTAGATTCCGATTTCATTGATTCCGACATTGACCCAGTTGATCGTTCCTGCATCGGCAGAAAGAATGGTAACTTTCACGTCCGTAGCACTGACCGGAGATGTCAGTTTGATGACTTCTTTTTGCTTTGCTTTTTCCTCTTTCCTGTAAATTTCGGTATAAGTATCGTTGCCGTTGGCAATTTCAACTTTATAACCTAAAATGTTCTGAGCGTCATCGGTTCGCTCAAAGTTAATGTTGATCTGCTGGATCTGTTTGGAAGAACCAAGATTTACATTGATCCATTCATTCGCAGCCAGATTCTGAGCTGTTCCCCAGCGTGTGGTGAGGTCACCATCTACCGCTTTTGAAGGAGAAGTCTTTTCAGGATTATTCGTTGGCTGTTCATAAGAACTTGCAGTAACAGTCTGATTCAATGCAAGGTTTTCCGGTGCTGCAGCAGCAACGGGAATGGCAGGAATCTGAACCATACTGCAGGCAAGAACTGCTGCGAGCAGAGGCTTTTTCATGTCCTTCTTCTTTTTCATAAAACCCTTCCTTCCTTTCTTTTGAATGTACGATATGAAATGAGCAAAATGAGAGAGTTATATATTTACTCATAACAACACATACTTAATTTTATTATATAGGAAATTGGGAGAATGGTCTTGTTGATTTGTCTGTATCAGGCAGGAAAAATTGTATAATTCGGAACAAAATTGCAAGTGGTGAAAAAGTTATAGACTTTTTAATGCTTTCTTAGTATAATTATTTGATGTGCTGAGTAAGACAGACAATCGCGGAGGCAAATGCCGAAAGGCTGCAGACGAGGAAAGTCCGGGCTTCAAAGGGCAGGATGCCGGATAACGTCCGGTGGAGGTGACTCCAAGGCCAGTGCAACAGAAATAAACCGCCACAGTAAAGGTCACTTTTCTGTGGTAAGGGTGGAAAGGCAGTGTAAGAGACTACCGCCTCTCTGGTAACAGCGAGGGCATATGTAAACCCCATCCGAAGCAAGACCGGATAGAAACCATGTGGCTGCCCGTCACGTTTCAGGTAGGTCGCTTGAGCATTGCGGTAACGTGATGCCTAGACAGATGATTGTCCAACGACATAACCCGGCTTATCGTTTTGCTCGGCACGTAAGGAGTTTCAGCTTTGAAACTCCTTTTCTTACATAAGCGGCGATCAGTGGATGATCCTGTCAGAAAAGCAGGATACTGATGAACGCACAAAATCCAGGAATGTGCTTTCTTGGCACTTCTGATCATCAGATAAAATACAACAGGAGGACGATACAATGGGAATGAAGATCAATACGGAACTGCCTTTACCGGCATATCTGAAGGCAAAATATCCGCTGCCGGAAGAACTGGTGAAACTGAAAGCAGAAAGAGATGAGGAGATCAGGTCGATATTTGAAGGAAAATCAGACAAATTTGTTGTGATTGTCGGACCATGCTCAGCAGACAGGGAAGATTCTGTATGCGAATATGTAGACCGACTTGCAAAAGTCAATGAGAAAGTCAGTGATCGTTTGATGATTATTCCACGTATTTATACGAATAAGCCACGAACGACAGGAGAGGGCTATAAGGGAATGCTTCACCAGCCGGATCCTGATCAGGCTCCTAATTTATTAGAAGGAATCATTGCAATCAGAAAGATGCATATCCGTGCCATGAAAGAAAGCGGACTGACGGCAGCAGATGAGATGCTGTATCCAGAGAACAGAAGTTACCTGGATGATATTCTTTCATACGAAGCAATCGGTGCCAGGTCAGTTGAAAATCAGCAGCATCGTCTGACAGCCAGTGGAATGGACATCCCGGTAGGAATGAAAAATCCGACCAGTGGAGATTTTTCAGTCATGTTAAATTCAGTGATTGCGGCACAGAGTTCCCATAATTTTATTTACAGAGGAATGGATGTGTCAACGGATGGAAATGATCTGGCACATGTGATCCTGCGTGGAGGAGTAGACAAGTACGGAACGTGTATCCCGAACTACCATTATGAAGATCTTGTCCGACTTGTGGAAGTATATGGACAGAAAAATCTGAAGAATCCGGCTGCCATCATTGATGCAAATCATTCTAACTCAAATAAGCAGTTTAAAGAGCAGATCCGTATTGTAAGCGAGGTTCTCCACAGCAGAAGATATAACGAGGATGTAAAGAAGATGGTGAAAGGTGTGATGATCGAGAGCTACCTTGAAGAAGGAAATCAGAAAATCTCAGATCATATGACATATGGCAAGTCTATCACAGATCCATGCCTTGGATGGGAAGATACAGAGCAGTTGATCTATAAGATTGCGGAGGAGTGTTAAATTTGTATTTGTTGGAATGAAAATATCTCGGCAGTAGAAAGTATCTGATGAAAAAACGTTCATATCCGCCCTTGTTGTTGCATCGCAGTGCAGGACCCGCTTTACCTCAGCCCGTTGACAACTTGTAACAGGAACGTGGAAACACTCGTGCAGAGGCACTCCTGTTTACGTTCCTTAACAAGTTGGGCAAAGTGTCTTCGGAACGCTCCCTGTCAATGCACTGCTCACGCAACAGCAAGGGCGGATATTAGGCTTTTCAAATCAGAAAATTTTCCCTCATGCCAGAACATTTTCTCTCAACAAAGACGAAATTCCAATAAGAAATAAAGAGCCGGATGGCTATCGACTAGGATAAAGGATTTGTCAAATAGTAAATATCATATCTACTGTCTAATATTTACGATCGAATATCTTAGTCAATAGCCATCCGGCTTTTTTCTATTCTTTTTAAATTTGCATTGTTGAGTGAATACGCTGTGGAGCTAAAAACTTCTTATCGAGATGGTCAGCGGAAAGCAGGGTGTTCCTGAGCAGGTGCATTAGCAGGGAGCGTTCCGAAGACACTTTGCAGCGTTTGTTAGAGAAAGTAAATCGAGTGCCTTTGCACGAAGATTTCCACTTTCGAGTTACAAACGGTCAACGGGCTGAGGTAAAGCGGGCTTGCACCGCGAAGGAATATCCCTGCTTTCTGCGTCCGATTCGCCACAAAGAAGTCTTTTTCTTTACAAGCGTATCCCCCCAACAACTACAAATTTAATGAGCAATTTAATTCCTCTGATACTTCTCCTCGCAATATTTACACCGGTACACCTGGTTCTCTTCATCAGTCAGGACGAAAATATGATCCAGCCCCTGCTCGATAGAAGTGATGCAGCGGGGATTTTTACAGCGGATGATATTTTTGATCTCACGCGGAAGTTTCAACGGTTTTTTTGAAATAATCTTTCCATCTTCTATGATATTTACAGTGATATTATGATCGATGAAACCGAGAATATCCAGATCCATGAAGTCGATCGGGCATTCAATCTTCATGATATCCTTTTTCCCCATCTTATTACTTTTTGCATTTTTGATAATAGCAACGCAACAGTCCAGCTTGTCAAGGTGAAGATATTTATAAATCTCCATGCTCTTTCCGGCTTCAATATGATCCAGTACAAATCCCTCGGAAATCTTTCCTACAGTTAATGTATTTTCTACCATTTCAGGTACTCCTTTCATTATGTATGGTTGTCAGTCGTAAAATCGGTCAGTCTACGTGAATGTCCAGCAGGGTAAGGATCAGTGCCATACGCACATAGACACCATACTGTACCTGACGGAAATAAGCGGCACGCGGATCGTCATCGACTTCAACAGCAATTTCATTTACTCTTGGAAGTGGATGGAGAACATACATATCTTCCGGTGCAAGAGCCAATTTTTCCTGATCTAATACATAAAAATCTTTCATACGAACATAATCTTCTTCATTGAAAAAACGCTCTTTCTGTACGCGTGTCATATAGAGGATATCCAGTTTTGGAAGAGCGTCTTCAAGACGGACTACTTCCTCGTATGGGATCTGTTGTCTGTCCAGGACATCCTGACGGATATACTCGGGAAGTCTTAATTCTTCCGGAGAAATGAGGACAAATCGGATTCCTTCATATCGAACCAGTGCGTTGATCAGAGAATGGACAGTGCGTCCAAATTTCAGGTCTCCACAGAGACCGATCGTCATATTGTTAAGACGTCCCTTTAAATTGCGGATCGTCAAAAGGTCTGTCAGCGTCTGGGTTGGATGCTGGTGTCCGCCATCACCGGCATTGATGATCGGAATAGTAGAATACTGGCTTGCAACGATCGGTGCTCCTTCTTTTGGGTGACGCATGGCACAGATGTCTGCATAGCAGGAAATGACACGGATGGTATCAGAAACGCTCTCACCTTTTGATGCAGAGCTGGAGTCGGCAGAGGAAAATCCCATAACACTTCCACCAAGATTCAGCATTGCGGCTTCATGGCTCAGACGGGTACGGGTACTCGGTTCATAGAAGAGTGTAGCAAGTTTTTTCCCATCGCATGCATGGGCATATTTTTTTGGATTTGCTTCAATGTCCTGTGCCAGGTCAAGAAGCTGGTCTAATTCTTCCACTGAAAGATCAAGTGGGCTTATCAAATGTTTCATCAGGAAACCTCCTTGTATCATAGAATTGTAAAAATGTATATCTTATCGGAACTGTAATAAATCATCCACGCTCTTTCTTTTTGGAGCTTCCGGATCGATGTCAGGCCAACCAACAGCAATGAGTGCTGCAAGTTCGCGTTCTTCTGGAATCTCTAAAAGTTCTGTAATCTTGTCTTCATCAAAAATGCCCATAATGACAGTGCCAAGCCCTTTCTCTTTTGCAGCAAGGCAGAAAGTCTGACAGGCAGCTCCTGTATCGAACATCTGCCAACGGTCTTCTTTTTTTGTAGAATAAGAACCGTCACGCTCAAAACCGCACCTTCCTTTAATAAAAGTAACGGCAATCAGCATGGGAGACTGCTGTATGATATTGGAATTATATACCGGGGTACAATCATCTGCGATTTTTTTAAGAATAGAAGAATCATCAATTGCGATATAACGGGTGATCTGAGTATTTTTCCAAGAAGGAGAATAGGATGCCATAGATACGATCGATTCGATCAAAGAGTGATCGACGGGATCAGGCTTGTATTTTCGGATACTTCTGCGAGTTGTAATGCATTCATTCACATTCATAATATAACCCTCCTTTTTAATTGATATTGCATTGTGACCGGTTACAGGAGATCCACGGCGGAAACCTGTAAAGATCTGATCTATTTTCTGTATAATGATATACTAAATTGGCGGTGGTTTCAAGAGCAAATTAAAGTATATGAGAAAGAATATAAGGGGAGATTTTCCCTCATTTCAGGGAACGTTCATTCTCCGATTAGAAATCTGTCGTAGATTTTAAAGAAAAAATGTATTATACTAAAAATCAGTATGTGCAAAGGAGAAGAAAGATATGGCAACACTGGAAGAATTGAGAAACCAGCTTGATGAGATTGATAACCGTATGGCAGAGTTATATCAGATGAGAATGGATGTCTGCCAGCAGGTAGGTGAATATAAAGTAAAAGCCGGAAGAAAAGTCTATGACCGTCAGAGAGAAAAAGACAAACTGGCAGATGTGGCTTCAAAAGTGCAGGGAGAATTTAATAAGAAGGGAATTAAAGAACTGTATTCTCAAGTGATGTCGATGAGCCGGAAACTTCAGTACCAGAGACTGGTAGAGGCAGGAGCATTAGGGCGGTTACCGTTTATTCAGATTCATTCCCTGGATAAAGAAAATGCAAGAGTCGTATTTCAGGGAACAGAGGGGGCTTACGGGCAGGCTGCAATGAACCAGTTCTTCGGGGAGGATGTGAATTGCTTTCATGTAAGGACATTCCGGGATGCGATGGAGGCAATTGAAGAAGGCTCTGCGGATTTTGCAGTTCTTCCGATTGAAAATTCTTCGGCAGGTCCGGTGAACGAGATGTATGATCTGCTGGATGAATTTGAAAATTATATTGTAGCAGAGACGATCCTTCCGGTTGTTCATACTCTTTCAGGGCTTCCGGGAACAAGGTTAAGCGAGATTAAGAGGGTGTATTCTAAGGCAGAAGCACTGATGCAGACAACCCGATTCCTGGATGACCATTCAGACTGGCAGAGGATCAGTGTTGTAAATACAGCGATCGCAGCAAAAAAAGTACTGGAAGACCAGGATAAGGCACAGGCTGCAGTGTGCAGTACTTATGCAGCGAAAATTCATGGACTGGAAGTACTGGTGGATGAGATTAATGATGAGGCAGATAATTCAACCAGGTTTATCGTGGTTACAAACCAGAAGATCTTTCTGAAAGATGCAAGCAAGATCAGTATCGAGTTTGAACTCCCTCATGAAAGCGGTTCACTGTATAACATTCTTTCACATTTTATTTATAATGATCTGAATATGACAAAAATCGAGTCAAGACCGGTCGAGGGCAAGCAGTGGGAGTACCGTTTCTTTGTAGATTTTGATGGAAATCTGGAAGATGCGGCAGTGAAGAATGCAATCAGAGGTCTGCGGGAAGAGGCAAGAAATCTCCGGATTTTGGGAAATTATTCCATAGACGGACAGATCTGAGAAAAAGAGCCTGCTGATCAGAATACTATTTTAAGCACAGAGACACAAAAGAAAGACGGAAGCTGGAAAAGAGGTTATAAAAATGCGGACAAATGAACTGATGCTGTATAAGAACATGGAATATGGTGAGATTCTGAAAGATATTACCTTTCTGATCGACCATTATGAAAGTGAGTATTACAACAGGGAAGACTTAAGAGCATTGTTATTTGATTGTATCAATGAACTGCTGGAACTGTCAGTAAGTCATGGATTTGAGGGAAATCTCTGGCATACTTATCTTACCTTTCTTCTTGCCAGTGATGAGAATGCATACAGCACATCCTGTGAGATTGTGGGAGAAGTAAAAGGAAGTATCAATGAGATTGCATTGCATGATTTTAAAATATTTAAGGAATTATTTGACTATGATTTCAGTGCGATGGAAAAAAGTCTGGATGCAGAATGTCTGCAGGTCATTCTAGATTATCAGAAATGTAATGTCGGTGGGAAGGTTTTTAACCGCAGGATACGGGATCGGATCTGCACTTTGAGCTGCGACCTTGGTACAGCACAGGATGAAAAAGAGTTTAAAGTGATCCTGACACAGTTCTACAAAGAATTTGGTGTAGGTAAACTGGGTCTGCACAAGGCATTCCGGGTGGAGCATCCGGAGCATGAAGAAGTTCAGATCGTGCCGATCACGAATATTGCACATGTGCATCTGGATGATCTTGTTGGATATGAAAATGCAAAAAAGAAGCTGATCGATAATACAAAAGCATTTGTGGAAGGGAAAAAAGCAAATAACTGTCTTTTGTTCGGAGATGCGGGAACAGGAAAGTCCTCTTCAATTAAGGCAATCCTGAACCAGTATTATGATCAGGGACTGCGTATGATCGAAGTGTATAAGCATCAGTTTCAGGATCTGAATGATGTTATTGCTCAGATCAAGAACAGAAACTACAAGTTTATTATTTATATGGATGACCTTTCTTTTGAGGAGTTTGAGATTGAATATAAATATCTGAAAGCTGTGATCGAGGGAGGCCTTGAAAAAAAGCCGGAAAATGTACTGATCTATGCGACTTCCAACCGTCGTCATCTGATTCGCGAGACATTTAAAGACAAGCAGGATCGGGATGAAGACATGCATACAAATGATACGGTACAGGAAAAGCTGTCACTGGTAGCAAGATTCGGAGTAACGATTTATTTCGGTTCACCGGATAAAAAAGCATTTCAGGAGATTGTAAGGACGCTCGCCATTAAAAATGGAATCAGTCTGCCGGAAGAGGAACTTCTTCTGGAAGCAAATAAATGGGAGTTATCTCATGGAGGACTTTCAGGAAGAACAGCTCAGCAGTTTATTGATTATCTGTCCGGACAGGAGTGAGTATGACAGACAAAAAAATACCAGTATCCAGCAAAAGATATAAAAGGGAGTGCAGATATAAGACCGGGTATGAGGGCAGACTGGAATACAGAGGCGAAGGCAGACAGGAATATAGGTGCAAAGTGGCAGCCATTCTGCTGCTCTTTGTACTGACCGGGATGCTGGCAGGATGCAGCGGAAGGATGACACCGAAGAGGCTGCTGGCGGACATGGAAGAAAATATGCAGAACGTCACGTCATCAGCAAATCATGTTGAAGTAGCGATCCAGATGGAAGATGTGCTGGACATAAGAAATGTCAATATGGCACTGGATCTTGAGAATACGACACAGCCACCTGCCGGATATGCAAAGGGAACCGCCAAAGTAAAGATCAAGAATGCACAGGTTTCAGCCGACCTGGAGATCTATCAGGTTCAGGAAGATGGAAAAGCGGTAACGTACAGCAGAACCAATGATAGCTGGGTGAAGGAAACGACAGGGGACAGCTCCGAGAGTCATCTTGGAGTGGACGGTGATATTTTCAGGCAGGAAGGCAAAGCAATGGAATCTTTTCATCTTGCAAAGAAGACTGTGAAAGAAGATGGAAAAGAATGTTATCAGATGTACGGGGATGTGACCGGAACAGAGCTGATGGGCATTCTTGGAAAAGATATGGTCAATGCTTTTCACCTGGTAGAACTTCCGGATGAAGATGCAATCAGGGAGTTGAAAATCCCGGTGATTTTTGAAATTTATAAAGATGAGATGCTGCCGGCAAGGATCCTGGTGGATATGAGTGATGTCCTGAATGAACTCTATGAATCCTATGGAGAGACAAGCAAAGTGAATCTTTATTCGATCGATCTGAAGTTTACAGATTTTGATCAGGTGGATGCCATTGAAGTTCCTGAGGAAGTAAAAGAAGCAGCGGGAGAATAAAACCACAGAACAGAACCCGGAGAAAGACCGGGAATTTTGTTCTGTGGTTTTTATATGGCAGAAAAATGCCAGGATATGTTCTTCTTCAGATGGTAGATCGGAGAATCTCGGTATAGAACCGGTTGAAAAATTTAATCAGCACATAGCCGGATCTGACTGATGTTGCTGTCGATGACCATAGAATAATTCGTATAATATACGACAAATCCGGGCTTGCCTCCACCAGGCTTTTTGACCTGTTTCTTCTCAACATAGTCGATCTCTACTTTGTCAGAACCACGCATACTGGAATAATAAGCAGCAAGCCGTGCTGCTTCTTCAAAAGTAGTATCAGGCAGTTCAGCTCCATTGGTTCGGACGATGACGTGAGAACCCGGAGCCTGCTTTGCATGGAACCACCAGTCATTCCCAACTGCAAAATGGAAAGTGAGCTGGTCATTCTGCAGATTATTTTTACCGACATAGATATGGAAACCGTCACTGGAGATATAGTGGAGCGGTTTATTTTTTATTTTGACTTTCTTTTTTGTATATCTGCGGCGGATGTATCCTGAATTGGTCAGTTCTTCTTTGATCTCAGCGAGATCATTCTCAGTCAGGGCAATGTCCAGTGCAGTCTGTACAGATTCGAGATAGGAGATCTCTTCGGCAGTCTCTTTGCAAAGAACCGTCAGTGCTTCAAAAGTACGTTTCTGCTTATTGTATTTTGCAAAATACCGCTGTGCATTTTCCTGCGGTGTCCTGACGGGGTCTAACGGGATGGATACTATTTCATTTGTATAATAGTTGAGAGCTTCCAGTTTTTTTTCACCGGGAGCAACATTGTATCCATAAGTATTGATCAATTCCCCGTAAACCTTATACTTATCCCGGCTTTCGGTATCTTTTAACTGGCGGAGTTGGAGATCGTATTTTTTACGGTTCCGTTCCAGTGCAGTCTGTACGACATGACGCAGATCTGCGGATTTCTGGCGGATACGGGTAAGCTGGTTCCTGGTTGCATAATAGGTCTCAAGGACCTGTGAAATCGAAGAAAACTCCTTCGGCATATAATTGGAAAAATGGGACAGAGGGAGTGCTGCAAATTCCTTTGGCTCTGATCCGTTAAAATAAATAACCGGTGTGAAAGTATGCTCCTTTACAGCAGACAGATAAATAGAAAACTGCGTGTAAAGATGCAGCAGAAGATCCTCAGAATATTCTTTGGCGGCGATAGAGGAATCCATTTCTGCCAGAGAGCAGATCTCTTCTGCAGTGACCGGACTGATCCCGGTAAAGCTTGTATAGATTGCTTTTGACACAGGCATCGGTTTCCTGGTCAGATGTGAGGAAAATTCTTCAAAGGACACGGTCAGAGGATCTGCCTTGGACATCGTGTCTGGTACAAAATAATCCCGTCCGGGAAGAACCTCACGTACAGAACTCATCTGTGCGGAAACGTGCTTGATACTGTCAATGATCTTTCCGTCCTCTGAACAAAAGATAATATTGCTGTGCTTTCCCATGATCTCTATGATCAATTCCTTCCGGCAGAGATCACCCAGTTCGTCCAGATGCTCAATCTTAAAGTGAATGATCCGTTCCAGTCCCGGCTGATAAATGTCGACGATTCTGCCACCACTGATATGCTTTCGCAGTAACATGCAGAAATTAGGTGCGGTCATAGGACTTGGCTTGTTGGTATCAGTAAGATAAAGCAGCGGAAGAGAAGCATCGGCAGAAATCAGCAGACGATACTGCCCGGATGCTGACTTCACAGTGAGAAGAAGTTCATCTGTCTCAGGCTGTGCAATCTTGGAAATTCTTCCATTTATAAGTTTTTCTTTTAATTCATACGCGAGATTCGCGACAACGATTCCGTCAAATGCCATTTCAGATTCCTCATTTCTTATAAGTCTGAAATCAGTATAGCACAGAATCTGAAAAACTTCAAAAAAGACCTGTTGACCAATAAGGAAAAGTAGGAGTATAATAAATAAGATTATAGACATGAAGGCAGACGGATTTGAACGAGACGTTTAAACCGTTTCTTTTATGGGAAAAATGAGAATTACAGAGGATGAATAATTATGATCAAAAGCATGACCGGTTTTGGCAGATGCGAGGTTCAGAAGGAGAACAGAAAGTTTACCGTGGAACTGAAAAGTGTGAACCACCGTTATCTGGATGTAAATATCCGTATGCCAAAGAAACTGAATTTTTTTGAGACATCGATCCGTACTCTGCTGAAATCTTATGCGAGCAGAGGGAAAGTAGATATTTTTATTACTTATGAAGATGCATCGCAGTCCCAGGTTTCTGTCAGATATCATGCAGGAATTGCCGGAGAGTATCTGAAGTATCTTCAGCAGATGGAGACAGAATTTGGTCTGGAGAATGATATCCGTGTATCTTCACTTGCACGTTTCCCTGAAGTTTTTACAATGGAAGAGCAGGCAGAGGATGAGGATAAATTGTGGAATGGACTGAAAGAAGCATTAGAGGGAGCATTCCGTCAGTTTGTTGAAACCAGGACAGCAGAAGGCGAGAATCTGAAAAAGGATCTTCTTGAAAAACTGTCTTATCTTGAATGTCAGGTAGGAAAAGTGGAAGAGCGTTCTCCGCAGATCGTTGCAGAGTATCGTGCAAAGCTGGAGGCAAAGGTGAAAGAGCTTCTGGAAGATGTGCAGATCGATGAAAGCAGGATCGCAGCAGAGGTAATTTTATTTGCAGATAAGATCTGTACCGATGAAGAGGTAGTGAGACTGAAAAGCCACATTCAGCATATGAGGTCGACTTTGGAAGAAAAGGAAGGAATCGGAAGGAAACTTGATTTTATTGCACAGGAGATGAACCGTGAGGCGAATACGATTCTTTCCAAAGCCAATGATCTGGAAGTATCGAATCTAGCAATCGAACTGAAGACTGAGATTGAGAAGATCAGGGAGCAGATCCAGAATATAGAGTAGTTTGAGAAAAAGAGGAACGGGATTATGGACAAAAAAGGTATATTGATCGTTGTATCAGGATTTTCGGGTTCAGGGAAAGGAACTCTGATGAAAGCTCTTATGAAAAAATATCCTGAGAATTATGCACTTTCTATTTCGGCAACCACCAGGCAGCCAAGAGAAGGCGAGACAGATGGGAAAGAGTATTTTTTCATTTCAAAAGAGGAATTTGAAAAAATGATTGCCAACAGCGAACTGATAGAGTATGCTAAATATGTGGAAAATTACTACGGCACTCCGCGTGATTATGTAGAAAGGCAGTTGGAATCCGGAAAGGATGTGATCCTGGAGATTGAGATTCAGGGGGCATTGAAAGTAAAAAAGGCTTTCCCGGATACGTTGCTTTTATTCATCACTCCGCCGACAGCACAAGAGCTGAGAAGCCGTCTGGTCGGAAGGGGAACAGAGACGCTGGATGTGATCGAGTCAAGAATGGATCGTGCCTGTGAAGAAGCAGAAGGAATGGATCAATACGATTATCTGATCGTGAATGATGATCTGGACACCTGTGTGGAGGAGGTTCATCAGATTATCCGTGGCGAGCATCACCGTAGTACCAGAAATACAGGATTTATGGAAAAGATCAAAGAAGATCTGAACAGTTTGAAAGGAGAAAAATAAATATGCTGCATCCATCTTATACAGACCTGATGAAGGTCGTGAACAAAGACGTTGAAGAGGGAGAATCCAAGATCGTCAACAGCCGTTATTCTATCGTAATGGCTACATCCAAAAGAGCAAGACAGTTGATCGCCGGAGAGCTTCCATTAGTTCCTGCTAAGAATGGAGATAAACCACTTTCAATAGCGATTGAAGAGCTGAATGAAGGTAAATTAAAGATCATGGCTGAGAATGCGGAGGAAGAAGAGTAAGAAGGTCGGGGGCAGATGCGAAAAATGTATCTGCTCTTTTTACGCAGAACGCAGATGTGAAAATAAAAAATAGATACATCATGGAGGTTACAGATTTATATGAAGATACTTTTTATCTCTCTGGGATGCGACAAAAACCTGGTTGATACAGAGGTTATGCTGGGATTACTGGCATCCAAAGGATATGAGATGACAGATGATGAGCAGGAAGCGGATATTATCGTGATCAATACCTGCTGCTTTATTCATGATGCCAAGGAAGAAAGTATTCAGAATATCCTAGAGATGGCAGAACTGAAAAAAGAAGGAAAAGTAAAAGCACTGATCGTGACGGGGTGCATGGCAGAGCGTTATAAAGATGAGATTCTGGAAGAAATACCGGAAGTAGACGAAGTACTTGGAACGACGGCATATGATAAAATACTGGATGCGGTAGATGCAGCACTTGAAGGAAATCAGGAAGTGATCCTTTCGGATATTGATGCACTGCCACTGCCGGAGACAAAGCGTCTTGTTACAACCGGAGGACATTTTGCCTATCTGAAGATCGCAGAGGGATGTGACAAGCATTGCACATATTGTATTATTCCAAAAGTAAGAGGAAATTATAGGAGTGTTCCGATGGAGCGTCTTGTGAATGAAGCCAGGGAACTGGCAGAGCAGGGGGTAAAAGAGCTGATCCTTGTGGCACAGGAGACGACGCTGTATGGAAAGGATCTTTATGGAGAAAAGTCACTGCATAAGCTGGTCAAAGAATTGTGTAATATCAGCGGAATCCGATGGATCCGTATTTTATACTGTTATCCGGAAGAGATTACAGATGAACTGATCCAGGTGATGAAGGAAGAACCGAAAGTCTGCCATTATCTTGATCTTCCGATCCAGCATGCGAATGATACGATTCTGAAGCGGATGGGCAGAAGGACTACGAAGCAGGAACTGGTTCATATAGTGGAAAAGCTGAGAAGTGAGATTCCTGATATCTGTCTGCGTACAACACTGATCACAGGATTCCCGGGAGAAACCGCAGAACAGCATGAAGAACTGATGCAGTTTGTGGACGAGATGGAGTTTGACCGTCTGGGAGTCTTTACTTATTCGCCGGAAGAGGATACACCGGCAGCAGGAATGCCGGAGCAGATCGAAGAAGAAGTAAAAGAAGACCGGCAGGCAGAGATCATGGAACTGCAGCAGGAGATCGCATTTGACAAGGCGGAAGACATGATCGGAAGAGAGGTTCTGGTTATGATCGAAGGAAAAGTTGCTGATGAAAATGCATATGTCGGAAGAACTTACAGAGACGCTCCGAATGTTGACGGATTGATTTTTATCAATACAGATGAAGAGTTACTTTCAGGTGATTTCGCAAGAGTAAAAGTAACAGGTGCTTTGGATTATGATTTGATAGGAGAGTTATTATGAATTTACCAAATAAGCTGACAGTATTACGGGTGATCATGGTACCATTTTTTGTGTTTTTTATGCTGACGGACGTAGGAGGGGCGGCAAATAAGTGGATTGCTCTGGCAATTTTTGTGATTGCAAGTCTGACAGATATGCTGGACGGAAAGATTGCAAGAAAGTATAATCTTGTGACGAATTTTGGAAAATTTATGGATCCGCTGGCAGATAAGCTGCTGGTATGCTCCGCAATGATCTGCCTGATCCCTTCAGGAAAGCTGCCGACAGCGATCGTGATTGTTATCATTGCAAGAGAATTTATCATCAGTGGATTCCGGCTGGTTGCATCAGACAACGGAATTGTGATCGCAGCAAATTACTGGGGAAAATTTAAGACCGTATCTCAGATGGCGATGATCATTGTACTGATCGCGGATCTTGGAGGAGCTTTTGATCTGATCGGACAGATCCTGATCTGGCTGGCTCTTGCCCTGACGATCATTTCACTGATTGATTATGTATGGACGAACAGACAGGTTCTGACGCAGGGAGGCATGTAACAGATGTATCTGGAATGGTATTTAAAGGAGCAGGCTGCAGGAGAAAAGACGCTGGAAGAGACTGTGGTTGAACTTCTGGCAGAAAAAGGATTCCATATAACGACGGCAGAATCTTGTACCGGTGGGATGATCGCAGGCACTCTGGTCAATGTTGCCGGAGCATCGGAGGTACTGAATGAAGGATATGTTACTTATTCCAATGAGGCAAAAGAACGTCTGGTGAGGGTCTCACATCAGACTCTGGGGCAGTTTGGAGCAGTCAGTGAACAGACTGCACGGGAGATGGCAGAAGGGGCAGCAAGGGCAGCAAAAGCAGAAGCTGCACTGAGTGCCACCGGGATTGCCGGTCCGGGAGGCGGAACAGCGGAAAAACCGGTGGGACTGGTTTATATCGGCTGTTATCTGAATGGAAAGACTACAGTGAAAGAATGCCGGTTTACGGGAAACCGGATGGAAAACCGGCTGCATACAGTAGAAACGGCACTTGAAATATTAAAAGAAAGATTGCTTACAGAAGAGTAAGGGTGGAAAATGTCAGATTTATAAAAAATCTGGCATTTCTTAGTGAAAATCTTGTCAAAGTAATGATTGACGAATGAGGTAAATTGTGCGAAAATAAATACATATGGTGCAATGAGAAAAGTGTGCGGCAGGTGGCACACCTTTTTCTATGGTACAGGCATCCGGGGCAGACAGGTGTGCCACGGTGAACAGGAAGAGTATCATGCATAGGAAGAAAGGGTTCTCTGAGCCCTTTTTAGTGCGAAAAAGTGTACCGTATACGAAGAAAATCATACATATTGAAAGGAGTATTAACATGATTTATTCACACGAAGTAGAAATGATGTGTCCGGTAGCCCAGGGCGTAAACCATGGCGCAGCTCCAATTCCAGAAGAAGCTAAATGGGTAAAGGCAAAAGAAATCAAAGATATCTCCGGACTTACGCATGGTGTAGGCTGGTGTGCTCCACAGCAGGGTACTTGTAAGCT
The DNA here is from genome assembly GCF_025152405.1 of [Ruminococcus] lactaris ATCC 29176. Classification (NCBI taxonomy): domain Bacteria; kingdom Bacillati; phylum Bacillota; class Clostridia; order Lachnospirales; family Lachnospiraceae; genus Mediterraneibacter; species [Ruminococcus] lactaris. The sequence continues at coordinate 1,470,957 of NZ_CP102292.1, read as the reverse complement.
GACACTGAACGTAAAAGACGGAATCATCCAGGAGGCACTTGTTGAGACAATCGGATGTTCAGGAATGACTCATTCCGCAGCTATGGCTTCTGAGATCCTTCCGGGAAGAACACTTCTTGAAGCACTGAATACAGACCTTGTCTGTGATGCGATCAATACAGCTATGAGAGAACTGTTCCTTCAGATCGTTTACGGAAGAACTCAGAGTGCATTCTCAGAGGACGGACTTCCGATCGGAGCAGGACTGGAAGACCTTGGAAAAGGACTTCGTTCACAGGTTGGTACAATGTACGGTACACTGAAAAAGGGACCTCGTTATCTTGAGATGACAGATGGTTATGTAACAGGAATCGCACTGAATGAAGATGATGAGATCATCGGATATCAGTTCGTAAACTTTGGCAAGATGATGGATTTCATCAAAGCCGGAGACGAGCCTGCTGTTGCTCTTGAAAAAGCAAAAGGACAGTATGGACGTGTTGACGATGCTGTTAAGATCATTGACCCGAGAAAAGAGTAAGGAGGACTATTTCAATGGCATTATTTGAATCATATGAAAGAAGAGAGAAACAGATTCTTGCAAAACTTGCTGAGTATGGAATCAACTCCATCGAAGAAGCTGCTGAAGTAACGAAAGCAGCCGGTCTTGATGTTTACAAGATGATCGAGGGAATCCAGCCAATCTGTTTTGAGAACGCAAAATGGGCTTACACTGTAGGTGCAGCTATCGCAATCAAAAAGGGATGTACAAAGGCAGCAGACGCAGCAGCAGCAATCGGAGAGGGACTTCAGTCTTTCTGTATTCCGGGATCTGTTGCAGATCAGAGAAAAGTTGGTCTTGGACATGGTAACCTTGGAAAGATGCTTCTTGAAGAGGATACAGAGTGCTTCGCATTCCTGGCTGGACACGAGTCATTCGCAGCAGCAGAGGGTGCAATCGGTATCGCAGAGAAAGCAAATAAGGTTCGTAAGAAACCTCTTCGTGTTATCCTGAACGGTCTTGGAAAAGACGCTGCTCAGATCATTGCACGTATCAACGGATTTACATATGTTGAGACAGAGCTTGACTATCATACAGGAGAGCTGAAAGAAGTATTCCGTAAGGCTTATTCTGACGGACTTCGTGCAAAAGTTAACTGCTACGGAGCTAACGACGTAGTAGAAGGTGTTAAGATCATGTGGAAAGAGAACGTAGATGTATCCATCACAGGAAACTCTACAAACCCGACAAGATTCCAGCACCCGGTAGCAGGAACATATAAGAAAGAGCGTCTTGAAGCTGGAAAGAAATATTTCTCAGTTGCTTCAGGTGGTGGTACAGGACGTACACTTCACCCGGACAACATGGCAGCAGGACCGGCTTCTTACGGTATGACAGATACAATGGGACGTATGCATTCTGATGCACAGTTCGCTGGATCTTCATCTGTACCGGCTCATGTTGAGATGATGGGTCTGATCGGTGCTGGTAACAACCCGATGGTTGGTATGACTGTAGCCGTTGCAGTAGCTGTTGAGGAAGCTGCTAAGGCTGGTAAGTTCTAAGAAACCCAGTATTTATTGCATTTCTAGACTTGCAGAGAACTGACGAAACTTGATAAAAACTGGCATATCTATATGCTATGTGTATATTAAGTGTATACCACAAAGTGTATACTAAAAGAGGGAGTAGCGTTGTTGCTATTCCCTCATTTTTGGTCCAACTTTTCCAAATCTGTTCGTAGCCATTCTACGTCTCGAACCGTGTAAGTTGATTCTGTTATATCCTTTATGTTGTGTCCGACCAATTGCTGGGAAACTGGTTAAACCAATCATACTACAACGTAATTGGAAACAATAAGCGTGAATGTTGCGAAAGGCAGAAACAAATGATTGGATGGTATATGGTGATAGTAAGTCTAAGTACCTAGTAGAAATATTTCTACAGATAGGATAACATCAGCCGGACGAAAACTCACAGCTTCATCTTCAGAGACTACCCACCCTTTGAGCCGCTACTGCCTAGTGTAGCGACTTTTAATGTATAGTCCTCGTGTAGTGGCAACTTATCTTCCACTATAATCATGGTACGCATGTGTCTGCGTTGGTAAGATGACACAAATTATGGTTCCCATTTCCATCCACACTTACCACATCTATTGATAGTCTTTCCGCTACCGATAAATCCGGTAAGAAATGAAAATCCGTGCTGACCAGTTGTAATCTGGTTTGAACCGCAGTTCGGGCATATAATTGTGGAGCCGCCATTCATAATATAAGAATCCAATTCTGCGTTCGGTATGACTGCATTATACGTCTCTTGTAGAATGATTTTACACTGAAATGGATTCAACGTATTGAATATCCAGTCTGCCTGTTCTTTTGAAACTGAGCGAAAAAGTGTATACGGTGGATTGTCAATAATCCTTTTTGATGATGTTAAGTCTAACTTTAAAAGTGGTCTTATACATCCTATGAGCTTAGTCTGATTTTTATATTTTACTGTATTGCTCTCGTATCCGGCATAAATAACATCCTATGAAATATCAGTTTTATTATTAAGTGGGTATCCGCAGTGAATACACTGAACTGATTTGTCAGAAATTTCTTTGCCACATTCAGGGCATTTTATTAAAGACATAACCACACCTCCTATTGATTTTATTCAATTTTACCATGAAATCACCGATAAGTCTATTGTCTGTTGGTAAGGCAGCCAGTGGAATAAAATCTTTAGCGGATGCTGGTGCTGCGGCTCAATTAGCATTTGAAGGTATGCTTGGTGCAATCAGTCCTCTCACACTTGCGATTGCTGGTATCGGTGCCGCATTTCTTGTATGGAAAGCATACAACAACTATATTCAAGAACAAGTTCAAGCTGCTCAGGAAGCTGGAAACGCATGGCAGGAATCTAATCATTCTATCGAAGAATATAAGAACAGAGTCGTAGAATTGCGTGATCAGTTAGCATCTGGGTCACTAACAGAATCTGAAGCATATCAAGCAAAATCTGAGTTGCTATCAATTCAGGAAATGCTTACTGAGGCATATGGAAGTCAAGCTGAAGGTATTGACCTTGTAAATGGATCTCTGCGCGAGCAGATTGGTCTTATGGAACACTTAAGCCAATCAGATGCGAATAAATATCTGAATGAAAATCAAGAAGGCATCAACAAAGCAACAAAGGAAATGGAGAAGCAGCGTAATTATTTCCTTGGTGAATATTTTGAAGAGGCAGTAGACCCTGCGTCAGAAGCAATCAAGAAAGCATTAGCAGCATCTCAAGAAAAATATGGTGATCTAATCACATCAAGCAATGACATGATCTTCTTCAATGGAGATGCTTCACAAGCAGAAGCTGCTCTGAATGATTTTATGACTGATGTACGTAAGGCATCAGATGAGCTTGGTGGCGATTATGCATATGTACTGGATGCTATATTCAGCAATTCTGAAAGCGGTCTGAAAGATGCGAATGAAATTCTGGATAAATATCAAGAGGTGTATGAACAGGCAAAAGCTGCCGAATTAGCTGCTGATTCAACACAATATAAAGGTACTAATGGAGTGGTTCAGACAGCTGCGAAGTGGATGAGTGATTATTCAAAGGCAGTGCAAGAATATAATGATGCACTAGCGGGCGGAGATTCGTCTAAAATAGCTGAAGCAAAAACAAACTTTGATGCAGTAGATAAATCTGTGCAGTGCAGAAGGTATGAGCCAGGAAAGAGAAACTACGGCTTTAAGCATGAAGGAAAAGAGTATACGGTGTACTTCGATAACCGGGGATTTAACGTAGAAAGCCAGGACAAACAGCACAAAGAGTATCTTAGGGACTACGAACTAATGGAACTGCTGGAAGCTATGCTAGAAGCCGGGTACTTCGGAGTAGTGGAAACGCTGAAAAATACGATAAAGAAGACGGTTAAGAAGGTGTCAGAATCTGACACAAAGAAAGCAGAAAGACAGATCCAGGAAGCAGTAGAAAAGAGCCAGGCGGCAGTAGTCGAAGAAGTAGATATAGCAGAAGCTACGGGTATTCTTACGGCTGATCTATTCCAGTTACGGGAATACATAAACGAAGACGATTTTTACGCATTATAGGAAATCGTAATTAACTGTGAGTTAGCAGCAAGAAAGGGCGTGGAAAGATGAACAATAAGACAAAAGAAACTTGAAAGCAGCACCGGGAAATAAAAAACCATATTACGCACTATTAGAAGATATGATAGAGCCTATTATAAAAACATTGACAAATAGTACTATATATGGTACTATAATATCAAGAAAGGAAGTGACACAGTGCCAAGCGTAGAAAAGATAATTGAAAAAATGAAAAGACAGCCAAACGGAATACGCCCGGAAGAAGCTGACAAAGTATTAAGGGCTTACGGTTATGAAGGAGTAAGGCAGAAGGGAAGCCACAAGCAGTACTTGAACAAAGAAACAGGCGACTTAACAACAATCAAACAGGAAAGCCCATTAAAGAAAGCGTACATAGTAGATATTCTAAACAGGATAGGGGAGTAAATCCCCTAACATGGATATAATATAAGAGTAAGAAGGAAGGAGTGCGAGCAATGGAAGTTAAAGATTATATGAAGCTGCCATATACAAGATTAGTACAGGAAATGAACGACGAAAGCGGGCATTACTTTTACGGAAGAATCTTAGAACTGGACGGCTGCCAAAGTACAGGCGATACGTTAGACGAATTATACGAAAGCCTTAACGAAGCTATGGAAGGATATATAGAAGTTAAGTTAGAAAATAATTTAGCAATTCCTGTACCGGAATCAGTAAACAACTATAGCGGGAAGTTTGTTGTAAGGCTGCCTAAGTCATTACATCAGCGTTTAGCAATCGAAGCAGACAAAGAAGGCGTAAGCCTTAATCAATTAGCGTTATACAAATTGGCACTTTAAATATAAGGCTACAGTTTCTGTTGAGGAAGCTGCTAAGGCTGGTAAGTTCTAAAAAATAGATCAAGTAAATATGGAAAAACCCTTGAAAATACAACATTTCAAGGGCTTTTCTTTTATGTGAAAATATTGATTTGTTTTAATTTGAAAACCAGTAAAAACGGGTGAAAATCACATTATTTGTCGATTATTTGTATACCGAGATTTGTCGATAATATAATAATATTTAAAAAAGAGAACCGAGGCGTTTTTTTTATTTCAGTAAATCTGCAATACAGATCTTCAAATCATCGTAGATCCCAACAGAAATCTCATCATCAAAAGAATATTGATTGGAATCTTCTACGTCACCAAAGAAGTAGGTCTGAACCGTTTGCTTCATTGGATTCACAATCCAGTATTCACGAACACCGGCTGTACGGTATTTAAACAATTTTGTGAGGTAATCCATGCGTTGGCTGCTTGGTGATACGATCTCTATAATAAAATCAGGAGCACCATTACATCCTTTTTCATTAATCCGGTTAGGATCACAAATCACGGAGATATCTGGTTCTACATAATTGTGGTCGTCCTGATTAAGAAAAACGGCAAATGGAGCAGGGTAAACTTTGCACGGTCCGCTGTTCTTTTTGATGTAATCGCGAAGAGTTGCGGAAAGCTCCATTACCAGTTCCTGGTGGAAGGGACTCAGTGGAGCCATATTATAGATCTGTCCATCGATCAGCTCAGCACGCTGTCCATCAGGAAGAGAGTAGATATCTTCAATTGTATAGTTGTTTGATTTTGGTAATGGCATATGCTTACGTCCTTTCTAATCGAGTTTCTGAGTAGTGTTCACCATTTTGCCCAAGTGGGAAAATGGTCATTAAACAATTTATTCACCTATGTCAAAATTAAAATCCGAGTTCTTTCCTGAGGTCATCCTGTGAGCAGGATGGCTGATAATCAGGATCTCCGGATTTCAATACATACATAAGTACTTCATCAGAAAAGACGGGTGAATCACCCGCTTTTTTCGTCTTCGCAGAGACTTCTCAGGTAAGCTTTAATCACGTCACGCTGATCAGCACTCAGCTCCAGATACTTCTGAATAATCTTTTTATCTATATTATCAAGATCGTAATCATCGGCAAGATCATCCAAAGCAGTATCAGGGATATTAATGAAAGGCTCTCCTTTTTCTCCGGTGAGCCAAAAGTAATTTACTCGGAACTCACGGCAGATGGATTTAGCCATTTGTTCAGTTAAATTATTTTTTCCATTTTCAATTAAGCTAAGAGCAGATTTTTTGATTCCTAATTTTTCGCCAAACTTTTCTAACGTAAGATTGACATTAGGATGCTTTCTTATCATTCGCACTCTTTCACCCTGTGTCATAGTCTCACCTCCCTTGAATTGATGTTAACACTACTGAAAGATGAAGTCAATGCATAAAGTTTACAAAATAAACAAAAATGTTTTGTGATATTAATTAAACAAACCACAATATTTGCAAGACAAACGAAAGCGAGGTGAGATGAAAATTATACTGATCCTATTGCTTGTAGTAGCAAAGGTGATATACTTTCAGTGTATTCTTTTAAAAACCTGTATTATCTCAGAGCTGAGTCAGCTTTTTCTCTTCTCTTTTTATTCTGATAGTCAGGCAAAGGAAGAGAAAGGCTGCTCCCAGTATGGCAACAATAAGCATTGCATATCCCATAGACGGGTCAAGGAATACTGTTCTGCCTAAAAAGCGGTTGCTGAGCCTTGCAACGAGCGTATTTCCGACGACATTTACTAAAAAGTAATAGAGAATACCAAATAGTACAAAAGTTGCGGGATAGCTGAATCTCACAACGGTCAGGGGAGTTGTGACTATGCAGGCAATGACCATACCGATATACAGAAGTGCAATAAAAAGGATCATAAACTGTGAGGTCAGGATCCGGTATAGGTTGACAAGTCCTCCGAGGCGGTTACTGAAACCATCATAAATTCCCTCTGCATAAGTATTGATCGCCGACTGGGCAGATGCTGAATCGGATAAAAGAGAAGCAGTGATCAGCTTTTCCATTCCATCGGATAGCGGAATCTGCTTTTTTATTTCGGTCAATGCAGTGGAGGCAATCTGAACCAGTTCATTGCTGATATCAACATGGATCTCATCAAATTCTTTGCCGCTTGCAATTCCCTGAACCATAGCCTGGGCATATTTTTCAGCAAGAGCATCTACAGCAGGAGAATTTTGCAGTTTATCCTGGATCTGCCCCAGAATTTCAATATCATCTGATGGAAGAGAGTCAAATACAGTATCCATCATACGTTCGGAGATTGCGGAAGAAAGTCCGGCATCTTCGAGAATATAATTAACGTAATCCTTAGCATTCCATATAAGGCAGCCAAATGTCAGAAGAAGGATCAGAAGGGCATGGATTATAAAAAACCGTCTCTTTTTAAAGTCTCTTTTTAAGAGAGAACCGACACGCATTTTGTAAACTTCATTCCACGGAAGAGTAGATGTTTCTGCCGGAAGTTCCCGGAGTGTCTCGATTTCGTTGATCCTCAGGAAGTCTTCCATTGCCTGGCGGTGTTTTTCAGTGGCTGGTTTGAAAAGGACAAGTGACAGCCGGTCTTTGACCTGAAAGAAATAAAAATCTCCACTGACGGCACATTTCCGGAGGTTCTTTTTAGTCAGTATAATCTTGTCTGATACGGTCAGTGAATCCTCGTTGATTTGATATTCAAGAGGAGGTCTCCTTTGCCATTTCCAGTGCAGCCTCTGGGCAAGTTTTAATTTTTTCTTTTCAGATCTGTCAGGATAGAGAAGGCGACAGACATGATAGCAATCTTCTATAGTAAAAGAAACCACTTTTTGTTCTTCATTCATTTAATCATCTCCTCAGAATTATTCTATTATTAAGGTTACACAAAAGTATAGTTTCTTTCAGAACAGGAGTCAATGTTAAAATTCCACTGTTACTTCTTCTGACATTAATTTTGAAGCTCTTTTTTAATACAGGAATCCTTGCGATCATTGTTGCTGCAGGAATGTATCTGGTCATGACAGTAGCATATTCTAAAGCGTGCGTTCAGATAAGGAAAGAAAAATCTTCCGTTAAAATTTTTGATAAATGTTGCGAAAAAATATCAACAAGCTTATACTGTAAAAGTAATAAAAAAGCAGGGGCAGGGATACAGAACGGGTATCCTGTCCCGTAATAAAATACTGTAGCAGGAGGAGATAATCATGAGTGAACTGAAAGTCGAAAGAAAAGAAAATATGTGCGGTGGAGAAGGCCATATCCTGATCAAGCATATTCTCGGTGAAAAAGAGTTAAATGGAAAATGCGGATTATATGCAGAAGTGACGATCGAACCAGGATGTTCTCTTGGATATCATGAGCATCATAATGAAAGTGAGACATATTATATCCTGCGTGGAGAGGGAGATTATAATGATAATGGTGTGATCCGTCCGGTAAAAGCAGGAGATGTTACTTTTACTCCGGATGGAAAAGGACATGGGATGAAGAATATAGGCGATACAGATCTTGTATTTATGGCACTGATTATTTTTGATTAATTAACAGCAGGTAACGAGATTAAAAAAGACAGCAGATCCGAAAAGACGGGAGTAGATCAGAAGAATTTTCTGATTCCGTGGATCTGCTGTCTTTTTAAATGATGCAGGTAACGGACGGAAGTCCGTATCTGCACGAAAATCCGTACCTGTACGAGAGTCTGACAACGGCTACAATGGGCTTTGTGGAATATATTTCTCCGTGTAAAATCAGCTCATATGCCGCCGGATCAGGCAGGAAATGACTCCGGCGGCACAAAGTCCCAGCAATGCGTTATGGAGAGAACCGTATACATCGAAAGCACCTTTGATGCCATAGATGATCTCCGGACTGTCGGGAAGAAAATGACTGAATAAAAAGCAGAGGTAGGACGTGATAAATACCAGAAGAAAGGAAAAAAGACCTCTTCCAGTATCTTCTTTTATGGTTCGTTCGTTCTCTCTCACGCGTACCCGGGTCATTGTCCAGATCAGGGAGATAAATTCAAAGAAAAGGAAGATCGCTGCAATACACAGGTAGGCAGCCAGTGTCTGAGAAATACTTTTCTTCCGGATCGATTCCTGTATGTCGCCATAAGGGGTGCTTGCACGCCAGAAATTATATAATACAAAAATAGTTGTAGCAAGGATCAAAAGGACTGAGAGCTGCTGGAGCAGGAAACCGGTCAGCCTGGAAAGAGCTTTCCCACCCTTTTTTATCGGAGCTGCAAGAGGAACTCCACTTCTTTTCCGGGAGCGTGGATCACTTCTTTTTCCGGTTTCATATTCCGGTTCTTCTTCGGAAGGATGCCGCTTCTTACGCTTTCTGTCGGAAGGGCTGTAGATAGCATCGTCATATTCATTTTCTGCACCTTCGTCAGGGTATTCATCGCCGGGATATTCCTCTTCAAAATAATTTTCCTCAGAATCATCCTCATCAGAATCGTCGGTTTCATAAAATTTGCCGTTATCAAAATCATCCTCATCATAGACTGGATCTTCTTCATATGTAACTTCAAAATCATCATCAAAAATATCATCAAACTCTTTTTTCTGACTCATAAGAAATCCCTCGCTTTCTATTGATCCACAGATTTAATCTGTAGATTTTTAATTAAAGACTGTTAAGAAATAACTTTATCATGATATAATGTCTGTTGAGATTTAACAAGCAAATTTTGAAATCTTTAAAATAAAATTCAGAGTTTCTATAGAAAAAGCAGAGGAGTCAGTAGAAATGAATATAATCAATCTGGAACATATCAATAAAATCTACGGGGAGAAAGTGATTTTTGAGGATGCTTCTTTTGGAATACAGGAGAGAGATAAAATCGGGATTGTCGGAATCAACGGGACAGGAAAATCGACTTTACTGAAAGTAATCGCCGGTGAAGAAGTGCCGGACAGTGGACAGGTAATACGGCAGAATGGACTGAAGCTTGCATTTGTACCGCAGAACCCGGTTTTCCCGGACGGAGCGGATATCCGTTCTTATGCACTGGAAAGTGGGACAGATGAGAGCTGGCAGGTAGAGAGTAATCTGACAGAACTTGGAATCACAGATTTTGATCAGAAAATTGAGCAGCTTTCGGGTGGACAGAAAAGAAGAGTTGTACTTGCAAAGATCCTTGCCGGTCATTTTGATGTACTGTTGCTGGATGAGCCGACAAATCATCTGGACCAGGAAATGATCACCTGGCTGGAAGAGTATCTGCGTTCCTACAGAGGAACTGTTTTGATGGTAACGCATGACCGGTATTTCCTGGATCGTGTGACAAATCGGATCCTGGAACTGAGTCACGGAAAGATGTATGGATATGATGCGGACTATACCGGATTTCTGGAATTAAAGGCGGCAAGAGAGGAAAGGGAACTTGCGACAGAACGGAAGCGGCAGAGTGTACTGCGGATGGAACTGGAATGGGCGAAACGTGGCTGCCGGGCAAGGACTACAAAGCAGAAAGCAAGGCTAGAACGTCTCGAAGAATTGAAGAATGGAAAAGCACCGGTGAAGGATCAGACGGTGGAACTGGATTCAGTTGAGACAAGAATGGGGAAAAAGACGGTGGAACTGCATCATGTAAGCAAAGCATTTGGAGAAAAGAAGATTTTAAATGATTTTGATTATATTGTGCTGAAAAATCAGAGACTTGGGATTATTGGATCGAACGGATGCGGCAAATCCACGCTTTTAAAAATGATCGCAGGGATCGTACAGCCGGACAGTGGAACCATCGAGATTGGAGAAACCGTAAAGATCGGATATTTTGCACAGGAAGAGAAGCATATGGATGACAGCCAGAGAGTGATCGATTATGTAAAAGATATTGCAGAGTATATCACGACGAAGGATGGCAGGATCAGTGCAACACAGCTTCTGGAACGTTTTCTTTTCACGCCGGATATGCAGTACGCACCGATCGGAAAGCTTTCGGGAGGAGAAAAAAGACGGCTGTATCTTCTGGGTGTCCTGGCTGAAAATGCAAACGTACTTTTGTTTGATGAGGCAGGAAATAATCTGGATATTCCGACACTGACTATTTTGGAAGACTACCTGAATTCTTTTACCGGGATTGTGATCACGGTATCCCATGACCGCTATTTTCTGGATAATGTCGTAGACCGTATTTTTGAACTGGATGGAAAAGGCGGGATCCGTCAGTATGAAGGCGGGTACAGCGATTATCTGAATGCAAAAAGACAGCAGGAGGAATCTGCGGCAATGGTTTCTAAAATAAAAACTGGAAGTTCCACAGGGAAGGGAGAAAATAAAAAAGGAGAAGAAACCGCGACAGAAGAAAATAAGGAAGAGAAGGCTTCTAAAAAGACCTGGAAGCAGAACCGTCAGGAAAAAGTGAAATTTACTTATAAAGAACAGCGGGAGTATGAGACCATCGATGAAGATATTGCAAAGCTGGAGGAAAAGCTGGCATCAATCGAACGGCAGATCACTGCCAATGCCACTAATTCAGTGAAACTCCGGGAGCTGATGGAAAAGCAGGAAAATTGTGCGACAGAACTGGAAGAAAAAGAGGAACGGTGGATGTATTTAAATGAGCTTGCAGAACAGATGGGACTGTGAGACAACAGAAAAAATAAAAAACAGAATCCGCTCTAAAATATTCAAAAATACTCTTGACAAAGCCGCGTTAAGTTGTTAATATTAAGGAAAACAGAACGCACTCTGTTTTTGTAGATTCAAACTGGAAAGAGAGGATACGCATGAGAAGTCAGGTTTATTCACTGCTCGTGGACAACAATCCAGGTGTCCTTAGCAGAATCGCAGGACTGTTCAGCCGCCGTGGTTACAGTATTGACAGTATCACAGCCGGTATGACAGCAGATCCAAGATTTACAAGAATCACAGTTGTCTCATCAGGAGATGAGCTGATCTTATCTCAGATTGAAAAGCAGCTCCGCAAGCTGGAAGATGTAGTGGACATCAAGATGCTGAAAGAAAATGAGTCGGTCTGCAGAGAACTGATCATGGTGAAGTTAAGAGCGGATGCTTCACAGCGTGGTGAGATTATTTCTGTGGCGGATATCTTCAGGGCGAAGATCGTTGATGTCGAAGAAGATTGTCTGATGATCGAGCTGACAGGAACCAAGAGCAAACTGGAAGCGTTTTTAAATCTGCTGAAGGATTACGAGATACTGGAACTTGCGAGAACCGGAATCACAGGATTATCCAGAGGCAGTAAAGATGTAGCATTTTTCTAAAATATAAAAGAAAAATCTACAGGATTTATTTCATTCGTTAGTAAGAGGCATGGACCTTTCACTATACATAGATACCTCCGGCAGAGACCGGAAGATTTCTACGAATATTATTTTATGTATTTAGGAGGAATTTAAAATGGCAGCAAAAATTTATTATCAGGAAGACTGTAACCTTTCTCTTCTGGAAGGACAGAAGATCGCAATCATCGGATACGGCAGCCAGGGACATGCACATGCCCTGAACTTAAAAGAGTCCGGATGTGATGTTATCATCGGTCTGTATGAGGGAAGCCGTTCATGGAAGAAAGCGGAAGAACAGGGATTTAAAGTATATACAGCAGCAGAAGCAGCAAAGCAGGCAGATATCATCATGATTCTGATCAATGATGAGAAGCAGGCAAAACTTTACAAAGAAGATATCGAGCCAAACCTTGAAGAAGGTAATATGCTTATGTTCGCTCATGGATTCAACATTCATTTCGGAACAATCGTACCACCGAAGAATGTCGATGTTACAATGATCGCACCGAAAGCACCAGGACATACAGTAAGAAGTGAATATCAGGCTGGAAAGGGAACTCCTTGCCTCGTAGCTGTGGAGCAGGATTATACAGGAAAGGCTCTTGACAGAGCACTTGCTTATGGTCTTGGAATCGGTGGAGCAAGAGCCGGTGTCCTTGAGACAACATTCAGAACAGAGACAGAGACAGACCTCTTTGGAGAGCAGGCCGTACTTTGCGGTGGTGTATGTGCATTAATGCAGGCTGGATTTGAGACTTTGGTTGAGGCTGGATATGATCCGAGAAATGCTTATTTCGAGTGTATCCACGAGATGAAACTGATCGTTGACCTGATCTACCAGTCAGGATTCGCCGGAATGAGATATTCTATCTCCAATACAGCAGAGTATGGTGATTACATCACAGGATCTAAGATTGTAACAGCAGAGACAAAGAAAGCTATGAAACAGGTACTGAAAGATATTCAGGATGGTACATTTGCAAAAGATTTCCTGCTTGATATGTCTGAAGCAGGCGGTCAGGTTCACTTCAAGGCTATGAGAAAGCTTGCTGCTGAGCATCAGTCAGAGAAAGTCGGAGCTGAGATCAGAAAGCTTTACAGTTGGAGCGATGAGGATAAGTTGATCAACAACTAATCCAGATACGAGATAGTAAAAATAGTTAATAAAAAAGAAATTGCAGTAAGTTTTTTGTAAAAACTGCTGTAATTTCTTTTTTGTTGTGCTAAAATAAAACTATCTTGAAGCCAGATAAATGAACAACAGCAGAAGGGAGCAACAAAGCTATGGACAAGAGATTTGTGGACCTGAGGTCAGGAAAGAACGGAAAGGCACGTATTAAGATTCTGAAGGGGCATTTTGCAACGAAAAATTCACATGTGAATACTTATATTGATATGTCAACAGTTAAGACGCGTCATAATAATGCACGCGAGACTGCGAAGACACTTGCAGAAGAATATATGACAAATACACCGGTAGAAACAATCGTATGCCTGAAAAATACGGAAGTGATCGGAGCGTTTATGGCAGAATATCTGTCAGGAAGCGGAAATGCATCGGTCAGTGCGGGGAATAATATTTCCGTTGTAACTCCTGAATTTGATCCGGCAGGACAGATCCTTTTCAGAGATAATAACCAGCGTATGATCGAAGGTAAGCAGGTACTTGTACTGACGGATTCCATGTCTACAGGTTCTCTTGTAAGACAGGCAATTGAGTCTGTACTTTATTACGGAGGAAGAGTCAGCGGCATCTGTGCAGTGTTCAGTTCAATCTCGAAGGTGGCAGGCATGGAGGTGAAGACGATCTTTACAAGTGCGGATCTTCCGGATTATCAGGTTTATAATTCTCATGAGTGTGAACTCTGTAAAGAAGGACAGAAACTGACAGGACTGATCAACAGTTTTGGCTTTGTAGAATTATAAAGCACAGCTCCGGCTGGTTGCACGTATAAATAAAAAAGACATCCACCTGACGGCAGTGGATGTCTTTTTTATTATTTTATTTCTGATTAAGCGATAGCGTCTACAGCTTTGGAAAGACGTGCAATCTTTCTGGAAACTGTCTTTTTGTGGTAAACGCCCTTGGTTCCAGCCTTGGAAATCTCTACGATTGCTGTATGAAGAGCAGCCTTAGCAGCCTCTGTATCCTTTGCAGCAACAGCAGCCTCTACCTTTTTAACAGCAGTCTTAACTTTAGACTTAATTGCTTTATTTCTGGCAGCCTTTGTCTCGTTTACTAAAATTCTTTTCTTTGCAGATTTAATGTTAGCCAATGTGTACACCTCCAAAATGTATCATATGATTTTCAAATGTTATTCTGTTGGGACAGACTCGGACACGGACGTTCTGTCGAAACATACTCATTTATTTTATTCCATGAAATAGACGTTGTCAATACATATTTTGATAAAAAAGAAAAATAATATTATGGAACTATAACAGGCAACGGAGAGGAAAAAGCGATGACAAAAAATTACAGCGTAAGGACAGATCTTGCACTTGAAGAGAGGGAGAGGTTTGAATCTGACCAGGTGGAAATTTCGGGAGTGATTCTGGAAGAGGATTATGATGAAAGCAGTGAGACCAGGATCACACGGGTGATTATTGAAACGGAAAATGGAGCAAAGGCAATGGGAAAACCGGCAGGCACGTATCTGACACTGGAAAGTCCGGCCCTTGCAGTGCCGGATGAAGAAGAGCAGATGCGGATCTCAGAAAAGATCCGTGATTGTATCAGTGAACTGTTGAGAAAAAATTTTGAAGCGAAAGAGGGAAAAGAAGAGGAAGATCTGTCTATCCTGGTAGTCGGACTGGGAAACCGTAATATAACGCCGGATGCCCTGGGTCCCTGTGTGGCAGATCATCTGAACGTGACGAGACATATTATCAGGGAATATGGAAAATATGCAATGGGAGTGGAACATGCGAAACTGGTCAGTGCCATTGTCCCGGGGGTGATGGGGCAGACCGGGATGGAGACAACTGAAATAGTCAGAGGGATCGTCCGGGAAACCAGACCGGATCTTGTGATTGCGGTAGATGCACTGGCGGCACGCAACAGCAGGCGATTAAACCGGACGATCCAGATCGCAGATACAGGGATCCATCCGGGATCAGGTGTAGGCAATTATAGAAATGGAATGACAAAAGAATCTCTTGGAGTTCCGGTGATCGGAATCGGTGTGCCAACAGTTGTGGATGCTGCAACGATCGTAAATGATACGATGGAAAATTTCATTCATGCCCTGGAAGAATCGGAAACATTGAAAAGTGTAGGAGAAACACTGCGTTCTTATAATCAGGGGGAAAAGTACGAACTGGTGAAAGAGCTGATTGCACCTCATCTGAATGGAATGTTTGTGACACCAAAAGATGTAGATGAGATGATCCATCAGATCAGCCATACGATCGCAGAAGCATTGAACCTTCTTTGCTCTCATATAATAGAAAGATAGCAGAAAGCTACAGAAGAATCGTGGGACGGGAAGGGAGAGCAAAGAGAATGAAGAAGATAAAAAGCAGAAAATGGCAGTCGGGGAAGACAGGTGCAGTACTGGTTCTGTCGGTGTGCAGTATGCTTTTGATCCTGAATGGAATCAGAAAAAATGCAGCACAATTACAGTATCAGCTTCAACAGTATCTTCTCCGGTCTGCACAGGCTATGTATGTGCCTTCTCTTGTATGGAAAGAAGATTCGGTTTCATCGGGACCGGGGGAGTGGATCAGACAAAAAGCACTGGCGTGGATTCCAGTGGTTCAGTATGTGGAAGATCATGCAGAGTATGGATCGTCTCTTGAAGATGAGGAGACGATCGCAAAAATATTGGAAAGTCAGGCGAATGACGAAAATGCAGTCGATGAAAATGGAAAACTGATCGGTCAGCCGGATGAGCCGCAGCAGCCGGTCTCATCCGAGGTAGCGGCAGACCAGTCTATTGATAAACTGAGAGATTTTGAGTACCTTTTGAGCAATTTTTATACGGTAGACAGTTCTACGATGATCGGGGCGGAACAGCTCAATGTGGATGATCTGCTTGGAAGAAATATGAAGATCGGTCGGGAGGGAAATGAACCGAAAATTCTGATCTTTCATACCCATTCCCAGGAAACATTTGTAGATTCAGTCCCGGGAGATATTTCAACCGGGATCGTGGGAATCGGACAATATCTGACGGAACTTCTGAATGCGAAAGGGATCCCTACACTCCATGATTTTGGTGTCTATGATATTATTAACGGAAAACTGGATCGGAGTGAGGCATATGAAAATGCAGAAGCTTCGATCCGTCCGATCCTGGAGGCGAATCCTTCCATTGAAGTAGCCATTGACCTTCATCGGGACGGAGTGGCAGAGACAACGCATCTTGTCACGCAGATCAATGGAAAGCCGACAGCCAGGATCATGTATTTCAATGGATTGAGCCGTTCAAGAACCAATGGGGATATCACATATCTTTACAATCCGTACATACAGGATAATCTGGCATTCTCTCTGCAGATGCAGCTTGCCTCAGAAAGGATGTATCCGGGTTTTGTAAGGCATATCTATCTGAAAGCCTATCGCTACAACCTGCATCTTCTCCCAAAATCGCTTCTGATCGAAGCCGGAGCACAGACCAATACTGTTGAGGAAATGAAAAATGCAATGGAAGTGCTTGCAGATACGCTTTGTGAAGTGTTATAGTATCAAATGGATTATTCTGAAAATTTGACAAAGGAGAAGATGAAATGTCAAGAAAGACTACATACGATGCAGGCAGTATTGCAGTGCTGGAAGGTCTGGAAGCGGTACGTGTGCGTCCCGGAATGTATATCGGAAGCGTGTCCACAAAAGGACTGAACCACCTGGTTTATGAGATCGTGGACAATGCAGTGGACGAGCATCTGGCAGGATTCTGTACGGAAATCCATGTCACGCTGGAAAAAGACGGTTCTGCAACTGTATCTGACAACGGAAGAGGAGTTCCGGTGGATATGCATCAGAAAGGCATTTCCGCAGCACGTCTGGTCTATACGACACTTCATGCAGGGGGAAAATTTGATGATTCAGCATATAAGACCAGTGGAGGACTTCATGGAGTCGGATCTTCAGTCGTAAATGCACTTTCCGCTTACATGGATGTAAAGATCAGCCGTGATGGATATATTCATCATGATCGGTATGAGAGAGGAATCCCGGTCATTGAACTGGAAGACGGACTGCTGCCGAAGATCGGAAAGACGAGAAAGACCGGGACGACGGTGAATTTCCTTCCGGATGATACGATTTTTGAAAAGACGAGATTCAAAGCGGAAGAGATCAAGAGCCGTCTGCATGAGACTGCCTATCTGAATCCGAAGCTGACAATATTTTTTGAAGATAAAAGGCAGGGATCAGAAGAAAAGATCGAATACCATGAGCCGGAGGGGATTATCGGATTCATTACGGATATGAACCATAAGAAAGAGGTACTGCATGAGCCGATCTATTTTAAGGGAGAGGCAGACGGGATTGGGGTAGAAGTGGCACTTCAGTATGTCAATGAATTTCATGAGAATGTGGTCGGTTTCTGTAACAATATTTATAATGCAGAAGGAGGAACGCATCTCACGGGATTTAAGACGACTTTTACGACGGTGATGAACCAGTATGCAAGAGAGCTGGGAGTGCTGAAAGAAAAAGATGCGAATTTTACCGGTGCAGATATCCGTAATGGAATGACTGCGATCATATCGATCAAGCATCCTGATCCGAGATTTGAAGGTCAGACGAAGACGAAGCTGGACAACCCGGATGCAGCCAAGGCAGTCGGAAAAGTGACAGGAGAGGAAATCGTCCGGTTCTTTGACCGAAATATCGAGACATTGAAGACGGTTCTTTCCAGTGCGGAGAAAGCCGCAAAGATCCGTAAAACCGAGGAGCGGGCAAAGACGAATCTTCTGACAAAGCAGAAGTATTCTTTTGACAGTAACGGAAAGCTTGCAAACTGCGAGAGCAGAGATCCGAAAAAGTGCGAGATCTTTATTGTTGAGGGAGATTCTGCGGGTGGATCTGCCAAGACTGCCAGAGACAGAAATTATCAGGCAATCCTCCCGATCCGTGGTAAGATCTTAAATGTGGAGAAAGCAAGCATTGACAAAGTACTTGCAAATGCGGAGATCAAGACCATGATCAATGCGTTCGGATGCGGCTTTTCGGAAGGATATGGAAATGATTTTGATATCAGTAAGCTGCGGTATGATAAGATCATTATCATGGCAGATGCGGATGTAGACGGAGCCCATATCTCGACCCTGCTTCTGACATTATTTTACCGTTTCATGCCGGAACTGATTTATGAAGGACATGTCTATATTGCCATGCCGCCACTCTATAAAGCCATGCCAAAGAAAGGAGAAGAGGAATATCTGTATGATGACAAAGCACTGGAAAAATACAGGAAAAACCATACAGGTCCTTTCACACTGCAACGGTACAAAGGTCTTGGCGAGATGGATGCGGAGCAGTTGTGGGAGACGACACTTGATCCGGAGAGGCGTCTTCTGAAGCTGGTGGAGATCGAAGATGCGAGAATGGCATCCAGCGTTACAGAGATGCTGATGGGAACAGAAGTCCCGCCGCGAAAAGCATTTATTTATGAGAATGCAACGGAGGCAGAACTTGATATCTAAGGAGAATGAAAATGAACAGTGAATCTCAGATTATCAGAACCGAATATTCGGAATTGATGAAAAAATCTTATATCGACTATGCGATGAGTGTTATCATCGCCAGGGCACTTCCTGATGTCAGGGATGGACTGAAGCCGGTGCAGAGAAGGACTCTGTACGATATGTATGAGCTGGGGATCCGTTATGATAAGCCTTACCGGAAGTGTGCCCGTATTGTCGGAGATACCATGGGTAAATACCATCCGCATGGAGACAGTTCGATCTATGATGCACTTGCAGTCATGGCACAGGATTTTAAAAAAGGTCAGATCCTTGTAGACGGACATGGAAATTTTGGCTCGATCGAGGGAGACGGTGCGGCAGCAATGCGATATACGGAGGCAAGGCTGACAAAATTTACACAGGAAGTATGTCTTTCAGATCTGGATAAAAATGTGATTGATTTTGGACCAAACTTTGATGAGACAGAAAAAGAGCCGGTGGTTCTCCCAATGCGTGTACCGAATCTCCTTGTAAATGGAGCAGAAGGAATTGCAGTTGGTATGGCAACGAGTATCCCGACGCACAATCTCTGTGAAGTGATCGATGGTGTCAAAGCTTATATGAAAAATGACGGGGTCACGACCAGACAGCTCATGAAATATATTAAAGGACCGGATTTCCCGACCGGGGGGATCGTGGTCAATAAAGATGATCTGCTGAATATTTATGAGACAGGGCAGGGAAAGATCAAGCTCCGTGGTAAAGTGGAAGTAGAGGATTTGAAAGGCGGGAAAAAGCAGCTTGTCATAACGGAGATCCCGTATACGATGATCGGGGCTGGAATCGGAAAATTTCTGAATGATGTCTGCAATCTGGTAGAGACAAAAAAGACGACAGATATTGTAGATATTTCCAATCAGTCATCCAAAGAGGGAATCCGTATCGTCATTGAACTGAAGCGTGGAGCAGATGTAGAAAACCTGAAAAATATGCTCTATAAAAAGACGAGGCTGGAAGATACGTTCGGAGTTAATATGCTTGCAGTTGCGAACGGCCGTCCGGAGACGCTGGGGTTAAAGCAGATCATTGAGCATCATGTGGATTTCCAGTTTGAACTTGCAACGAGAAAGTATACGACACTTCTGGAAAGAGAACGGGAGAAGAGTGAAGTTCAGGAAGGACTGATCAAGGCATGCGATGTGATCGACCTGATCATCGAGATTCTCCGGGGAAGTAAATCGGTGAAGGATGCAAGAGCCTGTCTGGTTGAAGGAAAGACGGAGAATATCCGGTTTAAATTTTCCATTTCAAAGAAAATGGCAGCAATGCTGCGGTTTACAGAGCGTCAGGCCACTGCAATCCTTGAGATGCGTCTTTATCGTCTGATCGGACTGGAGATCGAGGCACTTCAGAAGGAGCATGAGCAGACACTGAACAATATCGCAAGATATGAAGATATCCTGAACAACTATGATTCCATGGCAGAAGTCATCATGGAAGAACTGGATTCTTATAAGAAAGAATTTGGAAGAAAACGCCGCACTGTTGTCGAAAATGCAGAAGAAGCCGTCTTTGAGGAAAAGAAGGTGGAAGAACAGGAAGTCGTGTTCCTGATGGATCGGTTTGGTTATGCGAAGACTGTTGATATGGCAGTATATGAGAGAAATAAAGAGGCTGCGGATTCTGAAAATAAATACATTGTACATTGTATGAATACCGGAAAGCTCTGCATCTTTACAGATACCGGAAAGATGCACCAGGTGAAGGTACTGGATCTTCCTTATGGAAAATTCCGTGAAAAAGGGACTCCGATTGATAATGTGAGCAATTATACAAGCAGTGAGGAAGAAATCGTGATGATCTGTGATGCAGAACAGATGCGGTTTGCAAAACTCCTCTTTGCCACAGCACAGGGAATGATCAAGCGGGTGGATGGAAAAGAATTTCAGGTTGCAAAGCGTACGATCGTGGCAACGAAACTTCAGGAAGATGACCGGCTGGTTTCTGTAAAAGTGGTGAACGAAACTCAGAATCTAGTATTGCAGACAAGAAATGGATATTTCTTAAGATTCCCGGCAGCAGATGTACCTGAGAAAAAGAAGGCGGCAGTCGGAGTAAGAGGAATCCGTCTGCAGAAAAAGGATGAGCTGGAGCATACTTATCTTTTTGAAGAAGGAACAGAGACGAAAGTAACCTATGGAGAAAAGACGGTGACTCTAAATCGTCTGAAAGCTGCGAAAAGAGATGGTGTTGGGAATAAAACCCGTTAAAAATGGAAAAAATAAGTAAAATCGGCAAAAAATAAAAGAAAACCCTTGATTTATCAAAAAAAAGGTGATAAGGTTAAAAAAGATACATAAAGGGAACGGCAGAAGAGTGGACGAAAGTTCACTCTTCTTTGATGATATAAGGATTTCTTTATGTAAAATATCATGATGCTAATCCCACGATATGCGAATATTGGGTAGGATTGTGGGAGTGCGTAGCACGGAGCAATCCGTAGGCATCAAAGTCGGGGGGGGTGCCCCCGACATCATATCATTTTAAAGAAAGGGAGTTTAGTGTGTCCAGAAGAGAAGAATATGAGCAGCAGACAGAGACACTTCTTGAGCCAATCGTAACAGAACTGGGATTTGAGCTTGTGGATGTGGAGTATGTAAAAGAAGGTGGTACGTGGTATTTAAGAGCGTACATTGACAAACCCGGCGGCATTGCTGTCGATGACTGTGAAGCAGTGAGCAGGAGATTTTCAGATATCCTTGACGAGAAGGATTACATTGCAGACTCCTATGTATTTGAAGTGAGTTCTCCGGGACTTGGAAGACCTCTGAAAAAAGAGAAAGATTTTAAACGGAGTCTTGGAGAAGAAGTGGAGATCCGCACGTATCGTGCGATTGACCGTCAGAAAGAATTTGTAGGATTACTGAAAGCATATGATGACAGTACGGTGACAATCACTTATGAAGATGATACAGAGCAGACATTTGACAGAGGAGACATCGCTCTGATCCGCCTTGCTTTGGATTTTTAATTTAGGAGGAAAAAATAATGAATACAGAATTACTTGAAGCACTGACGATTCTTGAGAAAGAAAAGAACATCAGCAAAGATGTCATGATGGAAGCAATTGAAAATTCTCTGCTCAGTGCCTGTAAGAACCATTTCGGGACATCCGATAATATTAAGATCGTGATGGACAGAGAGACCTGTGACTATTCCGTATTTGCAGAAAAAGAAGTTGTGGAAGAAGTTTTTGATCCGGCAATCGAGATCAGCCTGGAGGATGCAGAAAAGATCAATCCGTCCCTGCACATCGGTGATATCGCCCAGGTTCCGGTTTATTCAAAAGAATTCGGTCGTATTGCAACACAGAATGCAAAAAACCTGATCCTTCAGAAGATCAGAGAAGAAGAGAGAAAAGTTGTCTTTGATCAGTATTTTGAGAAAGAGAAAGATATTGTAACCGGTATTGTACAGCGTTATGTTGGAAAAAATATCAGTATCAACCTCGGAAGAGCAGATGCGATGCTGACAGAGAATGAGCAGGTTAAGGGAGAGCATTTTGAGCCGACAGAGCGTATCAAGCTTTATATTGTAGAAGTAAAGAATACGACAAAAGGACCAAAGATTCTTGTATCCCGTACACATCCGGAGCTTGTAAAGCGTCTGTTTGAGGCAGAAGTAGCCGAGGTCAAGGACGGAACGGTAGAAATCAAGAGTATTGCCCGTGAGGCAGGTTCCCGTACAAAGATGGCAGTATGGTCCAATGATCCAAATGTAGATCCGGTCGGAGCATGCGTGGGAATGAACGGTGCGAGAGTCAATGCAGTAGTACAGGAACTGCGTGGTGAAAAGATTGATATTATTAACTGGGATGAAAATCCGGCACTTCTGATCGAGAATGCATTGAGTCCGGCAAAAGTAATTTCTGTTATGGCTGACCCGGATGCAAAGGTAGCGAGTGTGATCGTACCGGATTATCAGTTGTCACTGGCAATCGGAAAAGAAGGTCAGAATGCAAGACTGGCAGCACGTCTGACAGGTTACAAGATTGATATCAAGAGTGAGACACAGGCAATCGAAAGTGGTGAACTTCCGGAAAATTATATGGAGCAGATGGGTATGGTCGGTGAAGAAGGCTATACAGTCGGTGAATATGATGAGGAAGAAGAGAATACAGAAGCTGCTGTGGATGAGACAGACAGCGATGAAATTGAGTTTGTGGAGACAGACGTAGAATAAGACTCGGAGGAGTGAAGCATTTGGCAGTGAATAAAAAGATTCCCATGCGTAAATGCGTGGGCTGCGGGGAAATGAAACCAAAAAAAGAATTGATCAGGATTCTCAGAACGGAAGAAGAATTTCTGGTTGATGTGACCGGGAAGAAGAACGGAAGAGGTGCTTACCTTTGTCCGTGTAAAGCATGCTTTGACCTGTCAGTGAAGAGTCATGGACTGGAGCGTTCCTTTAAGCAGGAAATTCCACAGGAAGTTTATGAAAAACTTGCAAAGGAGATGGAACAGATTGGCCAGAGATAAAGTACTTTCGCTGATCAGCCTTGCTACAAAAGCAGGACGCTGTGCAAGTGGTGAGTTCCTGACAGAGAGTGAAACGAAGTCAGGAAGAGCCGGACTTGTAGTTGTGGCAGAGGATGCATCAGAGAATACGAAAAAGAAGTTTCGGGATATGTGTGAATTTTATGATGTTCCCATTATTTTCTACAGCGATAAAGATACTCTGGGGCATGCAATGGGAAAGCAGTTCCGTGCATCCCTGGCAATATTGGACGAAGGATTTGCAAAAGGAATTTTAAAAGCATTAAAAGAGTGTTTTTGATTGCCTGAAGGAGGTTTTTTGATATGGCGAAAGCGAGGGTATATGAACTTGCAAAAGAGCTGGGAGTAGGGAATAAGGAGATCCTGGAACAGTTGAAAAAGAAAAATGTTGAAGTTAAGAATCATATGAGTACAGTGGAGGATAACGTGGCAGAAGAGATTAGAAGAGAAAATGCCGGAAGAAATGAAGAACCAGCAAAGGCAGAACCGGCAGCAGAAAAAGCAGGAGAAAAGGACAGCACAGTGCCAAAGAAGAAAAATCTTGCATTTGTAGTGCGTCCGCAGAATTCCAGAAATAGCAGCAGACTGCAGGGAAATAAGCGTCCGGGAGCAAACCAGGGACGAGGTGCCGCACAGGGAAATGCACGCGGAGGAGAGAACCGTCCGGTACGTGCAGCAGGTGCAGAGGGAAGACCGGTGCGTACAGAGAGAGCGGCTCAGGCAGGTACGCGTCAGGAGAAAACTGACCGGGCAGAGAGAACCGTACGCACAGAAAGACCGGCTCAGACAGCAGGACGTACCAGCGGAGAGGGAAGACCGGTACGTCAGGAGAGAAATGACAGACCACAGCGTCCAGGCAGTGACAGAGAGAACCGTCCGGTTCGTGACAGCCGTGATGCAAGAGGCGGACGTCCGAATGGAGACGGAAGAGGACCGCGTCAGGAAAGAGGACCGCGTGACAACCGTGATGCAAGAGGCGGACGCGAACAGGGGTTCGGAGGCCGCGATAACCGTGATGGAAGAAATGGTCAGGGATCTCGTCCTGACAGAAAAAATGATAACCGCAGAAATGACCGTGCGGACAGAGACGCAGCTCCAATCGTCGAGCAGCAGAAGAGCCAGAGAAATAAGGCGAAAGATAAAGAGAGAGATAATAAGAAGAAAGAATACAGAGACGAGGCATTTGAGGGCAAGGGCAAAAAAGGCAAAAAGCAGAAAAATGTGGTCGAAGTAAAGAAACCGCAGAATAAGCCGGAAGAAAAGAAGGAAGAGCAGATCAAGCAGATCGTGATTCCAGAAGTTCTTACGATCAAAGAACTTGCCGACAAGATGAAGAGTGTTCCGTCTGTGATCGTAAAGAAGCTGTTCCTGCAGGGAAAAGTTGTTACGGTAAATCAGGAGATTGATTACGATACTGCTGAAGAGATCGCAATGGAATTTGATGTTCTGTGTGAGAAGGAAGAGGTCGTGGATGTAATCGAAGAACTCCTGAAAGAGGATGAGGAAGATGAAAGCCTGATGGTGAAACGTCCTCCGGTTGTCTGCGTTATGGGACACGTTGACCATGGTAAGACTTCTCTTCTGGATGCGATCCGTGACAGTAATGTAACAGGACGTGAGGCCGGCGGTATTACACAGCACATCGGTGCATCCGTTGTCGAGATCAACGGAGAGAAGATCACATTCCTTGATACTCCGGGACATGAAGCATTTACAGCAATGCGTATGCGTGGAGCAAATTCTACGGATATCGCGATCCTTGTTGTAGCAGCGGATGATGGTGTTATGCCGCAGACGATCGAGGCGATCAACCACGCAAAAGCAGCCGGAATCGAGATTATTGTTGCCATTAACAAGATTGATAAGCCAAGTGCCAATATCGAACGGGTAAAGCAGGAGCTGACAGAGTATGAACTGATCCCGGAAGACTGGGGCGGAAGTACGATCTTCGTACCGGTATCTGCACACACAAAAGAAGGAATCCAGGAGCTTCTAGAAATGATCCTTCTGACAGCAGAAGTAATGGAACTGAAGGCAAATCCGAACCGTGCTGCCCGTGGTCTTGTGATCGAGGCAGAGCTGGATAAAGGAAAAGGAGCAGTTGCAACTGTACTGGTACAGAAAGGAACGCTTCATGTTGGTGATGCTATCGCAGCCGGAAGTGCACATGGCCGTGTAAGAGCGATGATGGATGATAAGGGAAGACGTGTCAAAGAAGCAGGTCCGTCCCAGCCGGTTGAGATCCTTGGTCTGAATGATGTGCCGAATGCAGGAGAAGTCTTTGTTGGATGTGCTTCTGATAAAGAGGCAAGAGCATTTGCTGAGACATTTATTTCACAGAACAAAGTAAAACTTCTGGAAGAGACAAAATCCAAAATGTCACTGGATGACCTGTTCAACCAGATCCAGGAGGGTAACCTGAAAGAACTGGATATCGTTGTAAAGGCAGATGTTCAGGGATCAGTAGAGGCAATCAAGCAGAGTCTGCTGAAGCTGAGCAATGATGAGGTTGTAGTAAAGATCATCCACGGTGGTGTCGGAGCAATCAACGAATCTGATGTCATCCTTGCATCGGCATCCAATGCGATCATTATCGGTTTCAATGTACGTCCGGATGCGACTGCAAAAGAAATTGCAGAACGCGAAGGTGTAGACTTAAGACTTTACAGAGTTATCTACAATGCAATCGAAGATGTAGAGGCAGCTATGAAGGGAATGCTGGATCCGGTATTTGAAGAGAAAGTGCTTGGTCATGCAGAAGTGCGTCAGACATTCAAGGCATCCGGTGTCGGAACGATCGCAGGTGCGTATGTGCTGGATGGTATTTTCGAGAGAAACTGTTCTGTACGTCTGGTGCGTGATGGCATTGTAGTATTCGACGGACCACTTGCATCCCTGAAGCGTTTCAAAGACGATGTGAAGGAAGTAAGAGCAGGTTACGAATGCGGATTTGTATTTGAAAATTATAATGATATTAAAGAGGGCGATCAGGTCGAGGCATATAAGATGGTCGAGACTGAGCGTAAGTAAAAGGAGCAGCAATGAGAAAGAACAGTATTAAAAATACTCGTGTCAATGCTGAAGTCCAGCGTGAGCTGAGCAATATCCTGCGTGCAGGGATCAAGGATCCCCGCGTTGCACCGATGACTTCTGTAGTTGCCGTGGAGGTAGCTCCGGATCTGAAGACCTGCAAGGCTTATATCAGTGTACTGGGTGATGAGAAAGCCCAGCAGGATACCATCCGGGGACTTCAGAGTGCGGAAGGCTATATCCGCCGCGAACTGGCACGTACGATCAATATGCGAAATACACCGGAAATCCGGTTTATCGTAGATCAGTCAATCGAATATGGTGTGAATATCAGTAAAAAAATCGATGAAGTGACAAGAGATTTAAAGGATGGAGCTGATGAGCAGGATGTTTAATCTGAAGGAATTGCTGGAGGGAAAACAGAGTGTTGCACTGGGCGGACATGTCCGCCCGGATGGCGACTGTGTAGGTTCTACGATGGGACTGTATCTTTATCTGAAAGAAAATTTTCCGCAGATTGAGACAGATCTGTATTTGGAATCAGTTCCGGAGGCTTACAGTATGATCCGTCATACCGATGAAGTCAAAAGTGAGCTCCCTGAAGGGAAAATCTATGATCTATTCATTTGTATGGACTGTGGGGATCTGCAGCGTCTTGGATTTTCCCAGAAATTATTCATAGAATCAAAGCAGACTGCGTGCATTGACCATCATGTGAGCAATGAGGCGTTTGCAGATGTCAATTATATTGTGCCGGATGCAAGTTCTACTTCTGAACTGGTATATAATCTGCTGGATTATGATAAAATGAGTCTTGAGACGGCAGAGGCTCTTTATATGGGAATTGCTCATGATACCGGAATTTTCCGCTATTCCTGCACCAGCCCGGAGACGATGGAGGCAGCGGCACAGCTCATGCGGAAAGGGGTCGATACTGCAAAGATCACGGATCGGACATATTATGAAAAGACGTATGTGCAGAATCAGATTCTTGGAAGGGCACTTTTGGAAAGCATTATGGTGCTGGATCAACGGTGCATTGTTTCAGTGGTGCGTCTGAAAGAAATGGAATTTTTCCAGGCAAAACCGTCTGATCTTGAGGGTATCGTCAGCCAGATGCGTCAGACAAAAGGAGTAGAGGTGGCGATGTTTCTTCATGAAACTGCTCCACAGACTTTCAAAGTGAGTCTGAGATCCAAAGAACGGGTTGATGTAAGCAGGATCGCAAAATATTTCGGTGGCGGAGGTCATGTCCGTGCAGCCGGAGTGACGATGAAAGGTTCCGTCCATGATGTCATCAATAATCTGACAGCATTGATCGAAAAGCAATTAGATGAAAAAATAGAACAGGAAGACTAAGAATGAACGGAATTATAAATGTATATAAAGAAAAAGGATATACATCCCATGATGTAGTTGCCGTTCTGCGTAAGATTGCCGGTCAGAAAAAGATCGGTCATACAGGCACCCTTGATCCTGATGCGACAGGGGTGCTTCCTGTTTGTCTGGGGCGTGCAACAAAGTTATGCGATCTTCTGACAGACCGCGATAAGACTTATGAGGCGGTACTGTTACTGGGAAAGACAACGGATACGCAGGATATTTCAGGGGCGATACTGAAAGAACAGCCGACAGACCATCTGAATGAAGCAGAAGTGACAAAAGTGATTGAAAGCTTCAAAGGCACATACGATCAGATCCCTCCCATGTATTCTGCACTGAAAGTCAATGGGAAAAAGCTGTATGAGCTTGCGAGAGAGGGAAAGACAGTAGAACGTAAAAGCAGAAAAGTAACCATTTATCAGATCCATATCAAAGAAATACAGTTGCCGAGAGTAAGGATGGAAGTGACATGTTCAAAGGGAACGTATATCCGCACTCTTTGTCATGATATAGGAAATCTGCTCGGAACAGGTGGCTGTATGGAAGAACTGACCAGGACAAAAGTCGGGAGATTCGAGTTGAAAGACAGTCTGAAATTAGAGGAACTAAGTGATCTTGCACAAAATGGCAGACTGGAAGATGCACTGATCCCACTGGATCAGATGTTCAGTGAATTACAGTCCGTTGTCCCTGCTGAGAAATATATTTCCAAAGCCTATAATGGAAATGATTTTTTCAAAAACCAGTTATCAGAAGACGGAAAATTCTGTTCCGGCGAAAAGGTCAGAGTATATGATGCACAGGGACATTTTATCGGGGTTTACCGGTATATGGAAGATAGAAAAATGTTCCATCTTGTAAAGATGTTCCTTGACCCGGAAGAATTGAGGTAATTATGCAGTATATAAAAGGAATTGATGCTTTCAGAGAGGGAAAAAGAACAGCCGTAACTCTTGGAAAATTTGACGGGCTTCACAGAGGACATCAGAAACTGATCGAAAAGATTTGTTCTTATGCGGGAAACGACTGTGTCAGTGTTGTATGTGCATTTGATATGCAGAGAAACTGTCTGATGACAAAAGAAGAAAGAAAAAAATTACTGGATGGAAAAGTGGATTATCTGATCGATTATCCATTTACCGGAGATCTGATGACAATGGAAGCTGAACGGTTTATTCAGAAAATCCTTTACGAAAAGCTTCATGCGGCACATATTGTCGTTGGTTCGGATTTTTCCTTCGGGTATCGGAAACGAGGGGATCATCAGATGCTGGAGCGATATGCACAGAAATATGATTATACTGTTGATGTGGTAGAAAAAGCACGTTTGGGAGACCGAGAGATCAGCAGTACCTATGTACGGGAGGCTTTGTCCCATGGAAATATCCGGCTGGCACAGGAACTTTTGGGCTATCCTTATGAAATGACGGGAATTGTAGAACATGGACGGGAACTGGGGCGTACTTTAGGATTTCCGACGATGAATGTCGCACCACAGGATGGGAAGATTCTTCCGCGGTACGGAGTTTATGCCTGCCGGGTCCTGATTGACGGAAAATGGTATGGTGGTGTGGGAAATGCAGGAGTGAAGCCGACAGTAACGCAGGAACAGAGAGAATTATTTGAAGTTTATGTTTATGATTATGAAGGGGATGCATATGGGAAGTACATTACGATCCGGTTCCTGGAATTTGAGCGTCCAGAGACAAGATTTGATTCTGTGAAAGAACTGAGGGCGTGTGTGATGCAGGATATGCGATATGGTGAGGAATATTTCCGGGAACATCCACTGAAAAAAAGCTGATGGATCAGGATAGAGCTGTGGGGACAGGGTTCAGAGATCATTCATCAGGGAAGGTTACATTCAGAAATGATTCGGGAAAATAGTTCTTTACAAGAATGTTCCACTGTGCTATACTAGCAAAGGTTATGAATCAGCCGGTGTTCGGTAATCGGATCACTCCGACCATTGCTTAATGCCAGGCGGTTATATCAAGAATTTTAAGGAGGAAAAGAACATGATCGCAAAAGAAAAGAAGCAGGCTATCATCAAAGAATTTGGAAGAACAGAGGGAGATACAGGATCACCGGAAGTACAGGTTGCTATCCTGACAGCAAGAATTAACGAGCTGACAGATCACTTCAAGGCTAATCCGAAGGATCACCACTCAAGAAGAGGACTTCTGAAGATGGTAGGACAGAGAAGAGGACTTCTTGCATACCTTAAAAAGATTGATATCGAAAGATATCGTGCTTTGATCGAGAAACTTGGTCTTAGAAAATAATTGCAGAGCGGATGTTATTAAAAGCATCATCCTGTGTGGAGATTACACAGGATGATGCTTTTTTATATACGGATTCAGTCTCTTTAAAATATTTACGCAGCGTATAAGTATTTTGAATAGAGTATCTGACCTGCTTTATGGAAAAAATGTATAAATTAATTGGATTTTTACAAAAAAATATAGTATAATTTTGCACAAATGAGTTATATGAGAGTTATATAAATAGAAGGAAGAGAGGAATTTATATGAAAGAGAAGAGACTGCTTTCTCTTATTGCAGCATTTTCACTTGTATTTACAGGTGCAGCCACATATGTTCCGACAGGAGTTTATGCGGAAGAAAATGTGCAGATGGAGAATCTTGTCCAGGGCAAGACGACGATCGCCTCGTCTACAGCGAACGGTTATGGACCGGAATACGCTGTGGATGGAGTTACTTCAGAGGCAGTTCAGTGGAATTCGGCAGATATGAAGAACTGGGGAGCAGCATCAGGAAGCAGCAAGGATTCTGAAGAACAGACTGCTCAGTGGATTCAGATCGACCGCGGAGAAGATGCGGAGGAAGAGGATATTTCATCGATCAGGCTTTGGTACAACATGAAAGTATGGCCGATGGAATATGAGCTTTATACAGCAGATGAGTCAACACTGACAGCGGGAAGCACGGATGTTGACCTGAACAACTGGACAAGTCTTGTCAGTGTCAGCAGACCTTCAGCAAATGGTCTGGTTGCCAATGGTGAAGGACAGAATATCGCTGATACAAGTGCAAATACGGATACAATTACTACAACGAGCAGTCCGGCACTGGCAGTGGATGCAAAGCTGAAGAGATATGTCTTAATGTATATCAGGAAAGTAAATGCACAGGCAGTCGGAAATAATGTCAATCTTCGGGAAATTCAGGTCTTTTCCCAGAATGAAAGTGCAGATGTGAATGGAACGCTGTCTGGCATCACGGCAGATTCATTACAGATTGAGGATGGTCAGATCACTGTAAATACAGGAACTGCCAGAGGTGTGAATGCGTATGTAAGAGGCAGCAGCCTGGAGAATGTAGTCAGCAATGATGGTCAGATCAGTGATTATAATATCGGTGACCGTAATGTGACACTGCTTGTCAGAGTAGAGAATAAAAAGAATCCGGAAGAGTATGCGGAGAAGAATATAGAAGTAACGATCCAGGATCACAGCGGCAATTATCCGGATGGAAACTTCCCGGAAGTATCAGCTCCGAATGAAAAGCCAGAAGTGATACCAAGTCTCCAGGAGTGGTATGGATATGAGGGGGATTTTGAACTGACAGAAAGTTCAAAGATTATTTATAACGATACTGCAGATGTAGGAATCCGCGAAGCAGCCTGGAATATGCAGGAAGATTTAAAGGAAATTTCAGGACTGGATCTTACTGTAGAAGAGGGAAATGCACCATCTTCCTCCAATGATATTTATATTGAGTCACAGACGGATGATACATATGGAGTCGGGGATGAGGGATATCTGTTAAAGACCGATGATGAGGGTGTCCATATTTGTGCTTCAACCTATACAGGATGCCTGTACGGAACGATCACGGTGGAGCAGATTCTGGATCAGGCAGAGGATAACAGAACAGTTCCAAAAGGTATTACGAGAGATTATCCGGCTTACGAGGTGCGGGGAATCATGCTGGATGTGGCACGTACATCATACAGACTGTCACAGCTTCAGGATTATGCCAGGGTCATGCTGTGGTATAAGATGAACGAATATCATCTCCACATTAATGATAATGATAACTGTAATACAGCGTTTGCAAGCAATGAGACACATGCCGGATTCCATCGGCTGGAGAGTGATGAATTTCCGTCACTGACATCTGAAGTGAAGCACGCGGGAATCCCGTCCAATTTTGTGAATGAGGATTATTATCTGAATAATGCAGATTATCAGGGCAATCCGACCTACACGAAGGAAGAGTGGAAGGAATTGCAGCAGACATGTTCAGGTCTCGGGATTCATATGATGACTGAGATCGATCTTCCGGGACATTCACTTTTATATAATAAGTATGCAGATGAAAATCCGGATGGCATTGACTGGCTGCAGGGAGGAATCCGCAGCACAAGTACCAATGTAACTACAAAGGGAGGTCTGGAGCTTCTGGATCTGCAGGGGGCAAATGCTGAAAGAGCACTCCGCTTTGCAAAGACTTTATGGAATGAGTATACAGAGGGCAATTCTCCGACAATTTCAGGAGATGTAGTACATATTGGAGCGGATGAATACTGGGATCATACCCCGAAAGACCAGTTCGCACAGTTTGCGGATCAGCTCAGACAGACGATTCAGGGCAATTTGGGATCTGATACAAAGATCAGAATGTGGGGTGCGGGAACAGGAATGTTCTCAACAGCATCTACCGTACTTTCTGATGTGGATCTTACGTCCAACTATCAGTTGGATATCTGGGCAACAAATTATGAGAATGCAAAGGCACGTGCAGCAGAGGGATATGGAATTGTAAACTGCCGTGATGCATATTTATATGGAAATCCGGGCAGAACAAACCGTGATGTACCAAATGCAGAATATTTGTTCAATGACTGGAATCCAACGATTTTTGGAGCAAATAATGTACTTTTAGGTGAGCCAAATCTTCTTGGAGCAAAGGCTGCTATCTGGGGAGATCAGAGCCAGGAAGGTATGACAGAAAAGGATGTTCACCAGAGAGTCCTCAGAGCAACAGCGATTGTAAGCGAAAAGACCTGGGGAGGAACGGATGATTCAGATACATTTGAGCAGTATGAGATGAGAGCTGCAAAACTTGCAGAAGGACCGGGGACAGACATTGCAATGCAGGCGGATTCAGACTCCTCCCTGGTACTGGATTATGATTTCAAGAATGTATCTTCTGATGGAAAGACAGTTTATGATACAAGCGGTAACGGCTATAACGGAACACTTGGAAATGGAGCAGAGATCAGTGAAGACGGATATTTGTCTTTTGACGGTACAGCACTGACAACTCCGCTTAAGACACTTTCTTATCCATATACAGTAGCATTTGACCTGAAAGTAGATTCGGAAGAAGCTGCAAAAAATACAACCGCATCTTCCCTGTTTTCAGGTTATGATGGACAGATTCAGATTGCAGGAACAGAGAGCGGTCATTTATCAGCCAATGTAAATTACTTTACACGAGATTTCAACTATACAGTACCGACCGATGATTCTACAGTAAAGATCATGCTCGTAGGAACATTCCAGGGAACGAAACTTTATGTAAATGGACAGTTGCAGACC
Organism: [Ruminococcus] lactaris ATCC 29176; assembly: GCF_025152405.1. Taxonomy (NCBI): domain Bacteria; kingdom Bacillati; phylum Bacillota; class Clostridia; order Lachnospirales; family Lachnospiraceae; genus Mediterraneibacter; species [Ruminococcus] lactaris. The sequence continues at coordinate 1,437,597 of NZ_CP102292.1, read as the reverse complement.
TTCCTTTCACAGAAGTCAGATGCAGACGGACTGGCAAGCGGTGCAATAACAACACTTAATTCTTCGGTTCTTCTTCCGCTGGAAAAGATTGGAGAAAACCTGCATGGAAAGATGGCAAATCTTCAGGTTTACAATCAGGCTCTGTCAGCAGAAGAGGCGGCAGAATACTATACAGATGACTGGAGTGAAACTACAGTTAAGACGAATGTTGCACAGAATAAAGCAGCAGGCGGTACTTCTTACAAATCAGGAGATGCAGTTGACAATGCAGAACGAAGAATCAACGTCGCTTTTAAGGCATTTGACGGAGATGCATTTACTGAAAAAGAAGATACAACAGCGAAGCCGGATACAAGTACTTCAGAGATGAATTCATTCTGGAAAGGCTATCATGCAGACAGCTCTTTATGTGTGGATCTTGGAGAGACCAGAACAGTCAGCGAAGTTGAGATTCAGTGGAGATACGGTGGAAAAGGAAAAGATTTTAATATTCTTGTATCGGATGACGGAGAGAACTGGACAACTGCAAAAGAAGTACGCGGAAATGGTGATTTCTTCAATACAGTAAGCCTTGATGAACCAACTGAGGCAAGATATGTAAAAATGCAGGGAATTGCATCTAATGCATCTGCAGGAATATACATGATCCAGGAATTTAAAGTATATGAGACAGTTGATAAAACTCAGTTAAATACACTGCTGAAGCAGGCAGAAGAGTTAATAAAAAAAGATGGACTCAATTTTGAGTCAACGGATTCATCCGAATCCAGTCTTGTAAAAGCAGCCGTATATGCTTCTTCATTGAAAAATAATAAACTTGCAACACTTGAGGAGACAGAGAATGCAAGAACAGAGCTGGCTGCAGCGTTGCAGAATTACAGTACAAAACCGGAGCCGGAAAAGACTTACTCTGTTACAGTGGTTCAGCCGGAAAACGGAAGTCTGACGGTTTCTGAAGATAAGGCAAAAGAGGGGGACAAGATCACCATTATAGTATCCGCAGATGACGGATATAAACTTAAGGGTGTAAAGGCAGTAATGGAAGATGATTCCGTGGTAGAGCTTACGGAGGAAGCAGATCACAGCTATTCATTCGTAATGCCGGCAGGAGCAGTAAGTGTTTCAGCAGAATTTGAGAAAAATGATGCAGGTACAGATAATCCTGACCAGCCGTCCAAACCGGATCAGCCATCAAATCCCGACCAGCCATCGAAACCTGACCAGCCATCGAAACCGGATCAGCCATCAACATCTGATAAATCATCAAATGGAGATCAGGGATTAGGAAATAAGGATGCTTCAGTTTCAGGAAAAGATGATACAGCGGTTAAGACAGGCGATCCTCTGAATGCAGAAAGACCAGTTTTATTATTTGTTATTTCAGCGATGTTATTGCTTGCTGCATGGGAGTTAAAAAAGCACAAAGATAATATTTAAGAGGGGTTCACAGAGGAGAATCATCATTGAAAATAAAGGGGCTGTCGCTTTAACACGATTTAATATGCTCCCTTCTAGGTAGACAAGTGAAATAATAAAAACTTGTCACTTAGGAGGGAGCCTATTTTATGTCTAAAAGAAAAGTATCTGTTGAGGATAAAATATATGCTGTAAATCTATATCTGGATGGAAAAGAAAGCCAACAGCGAATTGCCCATATGTTTGATGTAAGTCTCGCTTCTGTCCAACAATGGATTAGAAACTATGAATCTATGGGCTCAAATGCATTCACATTGAAAGGGAATAAAAAATATTCCAAAGAATTGAAACAACAAGCAGTTTTAGATTATTTAGCAGGCTATGGTTCTCAAGATGATATCTGCAAAAAATATGGAATCCGTTCAAAAGGTAAGTTACAAACTTGGATAAAGAAGTATAATGGTCATGAAGAATTAAAATCTTCTGGAACAGGAGGAAACATTATCATGACCAAAGGAAGAAAAACCACTTTTGAAGAGCGGGTTGAAATAGTACAGTATTGTATCGCACATGATCATAATTATACCCAAACAGCAGAACTATACCAGGTGTCCTATCAACAGGCTCGCAATTATATAGTCAAATATGAAGCTGGTGGAGTGGAAGCTTTAAGAGATAACCGTGGCAAACGAAAACATCCCGATGAGATGAGTGAATTAGAAAAGCTGCGAGCTGAAGTTAAAATTTTAAAAGCAGAGAAAGAACGTGCTGAAATGGAGGCATCTTTTTTAAAAAAACTCGAAGAAATAGAGAGGAGGCGGGACTAAGCCTGATTCGTCATGAACATATATATCAGGCAATCAAAGAAGAACACAAAGAACATAATTATCCAATTGCTGCACTTTGTAAACTTGGTAATGTTTCTAGGGCAGCTTATTATAAATGGTTACACAGAGAAATTCCTAAAAGTGAACGAAAGAATAGGTTTATTGCCGACGAGATAGAAAAGATTCATACAGACTCACCGGATAAAGGCTATCGAAGGATCAGAGATGATCTGGAACGATATCATGGTATTGATGTAAACGATAAACGTGTGCTACGCATTTGTCGTAAACTTAATATAAAATCAACTATCAAGTATTCTAACAACGGGTGCACAAGACAGTCTGCAAACCCTCAGTATATAGCTGAAAACATACTTAATCGGGAGTTCACTGCCAAAGCACCAAATGAAAAATGGCTCACTGATGTGACAGAATTCCATTATTATATTGGGATGGAAAAGCATAAAGTTCCTCAATTGTAATCCAAGATTCCATCCCCGCTATCTTGGATAAGTGTAAAAGTTAATAGTTATCAGTGTAAAAGAAAGGTATGGATTTTCTTTTACAAATGAATTGAGACTGACTGGATAGTTGGTCTCTTTTCTGTTATGCTTTGATTTCTGGCGGCTGGAAAGGAGTCACCATGTCAAAGCTTTTATCTTATGAAGATCGAATGATTATTGCTCAACGCCTTCAGGAGAATGCCTCTTTTGGGGCAATTGGCACAGAGTTAGGAAAGGACCGTACAACCATTGCCAAGGAGATTAAAAAGTATTCCTATGACAAGAAAAGCGGTCGTCCTGGATATCCGTATAATCCTTGTAAATTCCGTGCTACGTGCAAAGCAAAAAGGATTTGCGGAACAAGCTGTACACACCAATCTGCTTACAAATGTAGCCTATGTTCTGAATGCACCTTACATTGTTCTGATTTTGTAGAAGATGTCTGTTCTGTTAAAAGTAAGCCACCTTATGTTTGTAATGGCTGCAGTCAGCTGCCGAAATGTACGTTACTAAAGCGTATTTATGATCCAGCAGATGCACATGAGAGAGCACATCATGCTGTTTCGGAAGCCAGAACCGGTATCATGTCCAACGAAGATGATATTGCAAGAATTAACGGGATCATCAGTCCTTTGGTTAAAAACGGGCAGTCGCTTCATCAGATCTATCTTGATCATGTAGATGAACTGATGTGCAGTGAGAAGACATTGTATAACTATGTGGATGCCCAGCTCTTTGATATCAGGAACATTGATCTACCCCGTAAAGTGAAATACCGTCCTCGTTATAAGAAGCCTGAATTTAAAGTTGACCGAGGCTGCCGTATTGACCGAAGTTACGCTGACTTTCAAAAATATCTGGGAGCACATCCAGAAACGACCATTGTACAAATGGATAGCGTTATTGGTCGTGTGGGAGGAAAATGTCTTCTTACCATACACTTTGTAGAAAGCAGTCTCATGCTGGCTTTTTTGCGGGATGCAAATACATCAGCTTCTGTAATAGAGATCATAAACTTATTGGATGAAGTTCTTGGGGCAAAAACATTTAACAGCTTGTTTCCGGTTATTCTGACAGATAACGGAAGTGAGTTTTCAAATCCAAAGGAAATAGAAAAACGTAGCACCATTCCATGCAATAGAACAAAGATATTTTATTGCGATCCAAGTGCTCCTTATCAAAAAGGAGCCTGTGAAGTCAACCATGAATTGATACGTCGTATCCTGCCCAAAGGAAGCCCTGGTGCGCAGCCGCTGTTTCACAGTGACAGGGGATTCCAATATACGAACAGGACATTTCATACAAAACTTGTAAATGCTGGAATAACACAAAGCATGTCGCGAGTTGCTAAATGTATCGACAATGGGCCAATGGAAGGCTTTTGGGGAATTCTGAAGAGAGAGCGATATTATGGAAAACGATTCACTGATAGATGTACTCTCGTAAAAATGATCGAAGATTATATAGATTACTACAACAATAAACGCTTGCAAAGGAATCTCGGAATTTTAACGCCAATGGAAAAATACGAAATTTACTTGCAAGCTGCATAAAAACTGCCAGTAGAAATTTATCTGCTGGCAGGAAAAATTTATATTTTTTCAATTGTCTACTTGACGGGGAGCGGTTCATCCAATTAGTGCTCTTTGTAAATTGGGAAATGTAAGTAGAGCAGCCTATTACAAGTGGTTAAATAGGGAAATTCCGACTAATGAGATAGAAAATGAGCGTATTGCAGAAACGATTGAACAAATACATACAGACTCTCCAGACAAAGGTTACCGAAGAATACGAGACGACCTAGAACGCTATCATGATATAAAAGTGAATGATAAACGAGTACTTCGCATTTGCAGAAAAAAGAATATCAAATCAACAATTAAGTACTCAAACAATGGATGCACGCGTCAGGCTGCAAATCCACAATTTATAGCTGAAAATGTATTGAATCGAGAATTTTATGCTGATGCTCCAAACGAAAAATGGCTTACTGATGTTACAGAGTTTAAATATTATACCGGACAAGAAAAACACAAAGTATATCTAAGTGCCATTCTGGATCTTTATGATAGACGGATTGTATCCTACGTAATTAGAGACAGCAATAATAATGCGTTAGTATTTGATACTTTTGACAAAGCTATTGAAAGTAATCCGAATGCTCATCCATTGTGTCATTCTGATAGAGGTTACCAATACACAAGTCGTACTTTTCACGCAAAATTAGAAGCTGCAGGAATAACTCAAAGTATGTCCAGAGTTGCAAAATGTATTGACAATGGTCCAATGGAAGGGTTTTGGGGAATCCTAAAGAGAGAACGCTATTACGGCAAAAAATTTACTGATCGAGAATCTCTTATTACTATGATCGAAGATTACATTGAGTATTACAACACGAAACGGTTACAAAGAAATCTTGGAGTATTAACTCCGTTTGAAAAACACGAACAGTATATGTTGGCGGCATAAAACTGCCACCAGTTTTTCGCATCTGGTGGCAGAAATAGTTTTTGTTTTTTTGATTGTCTACTTGACGGGAAGCAGTTCACTTGGGGTTTCTTAAGACAATGAATGTTTTTGAAAAATCTGGATAAATGAATTTCTCGAATCGAAACTTGACAAAAGATGTATAATTGTATACAATTATACAAGAATGCAAAAAGAGATACTGGAATGTATCGTTGGTCAGTGCATTGCCCGCTGTGGGAAAAAGGATGAGAGGAGACAAAATGGAAGAGCATCAGGAACATTCGCTCGGAGGAAGAGTTTTCCAGAGAATCCGTGAAGATATTCTGAAAGGGAAATATAAGCAGAATGATGAATTGAAAGAAGCAACGCTGGGGAAAGAGCTTGGAGTCAGCAGAACTCCGGTCAGAGAAGCACTTCGTCAGTTGGAACTGGAGGGACTGGTTTCAATCGTGCCGAACAGAGGAGCTTATGTTAATGGCATCTCGAAAAAAGATATCTGGGATATTTATTATATGAGGTCTACATTAGAGGGGCTTTGTGCAAGATGGGCTGTGGAGAATATCACAGAGGAACAGATTGACAGACTGGAAGAGACGATTCTGTTATCAGAATTTCAAATGAAGAAAGGAAATGCTTTTAATACAGAGCAGGTGACAGGGCTGGACGGACGGTTTCACACAATTTTGTATGAGGCATCAGGCAGTCGTATGCTTGCGAGAGTTTTATCAGATTTCCATGAATATGTCCAGTCGGCAAGAAAAGATTCAATCGTGTCGGAAGAACGGGCGAGAAAATCAATTCGGGAGCATAAGCAGATCCTTCAGGCAATTAAAGAAAGAGATGCCGATCAGGCAGAACAATTAGCTGATGAACATATTTTACATGTAATACAAAATTTGAAAAGGCAGGGCTATTAGAAAACTGAGTTATAGCCTGGCAGAAAATCGGATCCGTGAATTACTCATTCATAACTACGAATGAATAGTCAATATAAATGATAAGCAGGAGGAAACAGACAATGGAAAAAATTAAAATGACAACCCCACTGGTCGAGATGGATGGAGATGAGATGACAAGGATTCTCTGGAAGATGATCAAAGAAAATCTTTTAGAGCCATACATTGATCTTAAGACGGAATATTATGATCTCGGTCTTGAGCATAGAAATGAGACGGATGATCAGGTAACGATTGACTCAGCACTTGCGACTAAGAAATACAAAGTAGCCGTAAAATGTGCAACGATCACTCCGAATGCAGCACGTATGGATGAATATGACCTGAAAGAAATGTGGAAAAGTCCGAATGGAACAATTCGTGCAATTCTTGATGGAACAGTGTTCCGTGCACCGATTGTTGTAAAGGGAATTGAGCCGTGTGTTAAGAACTGGAAAAAGCCGATCACGATCGCAAGACATGCGTATGGTGATGTATATAAAGGATCTGAAATGAAAATTCCTGGAGCAGGGAAAGTAGAGCTGGTTTATACAGCAGAAGATGGAAGTCAGACAAAAGAACTGGTACATGAATTTGACGGACCGGGAATCGTACAGGGAATGCATAATATCAATAAGTCTATTGAAAGTTTTGCAAGAAGCTGCTTTTCCTATGCACTGGATACAAAGCAGGATCTGTGGTTTGCAACAAAAGATACGATCTCTAAAAAGTACGATCATACATTTAAGGATATCTTCCAGGAAATTTATGATGCAGAATATGATGAGAAGTTCAAAGAAGCAGGAATCACCTATTTCTATACATTGATTGATGATGCAGTTGCCCGTGTCATGAAATCAGAAGGTGGATATATCTGGGCATGTAAGAACTATGATGGAGATGTAATGAGTGATATGGTATCCTCCGCTTTTGGATCTCTTGCCATGATGACTTCTGTACTTGTATCTCCGGATGGATATTATGAATACGAGGCTGCCCATGGAACAGTACAGCGTCACTATTATAAGCATCTGAAAGGTGAGGAAACATCTACAAACTCTGTTGCAACGATCTTTGCATGGACAGGTGCTCTCAGAAAAAGAGGAGAGCTTGATGGCAATAAAGAACTGATGGAGTTCGCTGATAAGCTTGAAAAGGCAACGATTGATACAATCGAGGCAGGAGAAATGACGAAAGATCTCGCACTGATCACAACACTTGAAAATCCAACCGTACTGAACAGTGAAGGATTTATTAAGGCGATTGCGAAGAGATTATAAATTTGTATTTGTTGGGGGGGATACGCTTGGAAAGCAGAAAACTTCTATGTGGCAGAGCGGACGCGGAAAGCAGAGATATTCCTTCGCGGTGCAGGCCCGCTTTACCTCAGCCCGTTGACCGTTTGTAACTCGAAAGTGGAAATCTTCGTGCAAAGGCACTCGATTTACGTTCTCTAACAAACGCTGCAAAGTGTCTTCGGAACGCTCTACGCTAATGCACCTGCTCAGGAACACCCTGCTTTCCGCTGGTAGTCACAGTAAGAAGTTTTTTTCTGACTCCACAGCGTAGTCACTCAACAATACAAATTTAAAAAGAATAGAAAAAAGCCGGATGGCTATAGACTAAGATACTCGATCGTAAATATCAGATAATAGATATTGTATTTACTATTTGATGGAGCATTTATCTTCGTCGATAGCCATCCGGCTCTTTATTTCTTATTGGAATTTCGTGTTTGTTGGGAGAAACTGTTCTGGCATGAGGGAAAATTTTCTGATTTGAAAAGCCTAATATCCGCCCTTGCTGTTGCGTGAGCAGTGCATTGACAAGGAGCGTTCCGAAGACACTTTGCCCAACTTGTTAAGGAACATAAACAGGAGTGCCTCTGCACGAGTGTTTGCACGTTCCTGTTACAAGTTGTCAACGGGCTGAGGTAAAGCGGGTCCTGCACTGCGATGCAACAGCAAGGGCGGATATGGATGCTCTTCTATTAAAATCTTTCTGGCTGCCGAAACATTTTCACCCCAACAACTACAAATTTCATATCTTGATTATCCTCTGTTTATATTCATTGAGAAATGCTGTCTTAAATTTGTCTGTCACAACGGAAGTATATAAATTTGATGCGAGGATATCATCCCGCAGCATTCGCTGTCCAAGCTCACAGAGTTCCCGGCTTTCAGCAAGCTTTGTCAGAAGCGGCAGGGAGCTTTTTTTTGATATTTCGGTAAGAATCTGGGAACAGTCCTTTCTGAATCCGAGCAGTCGTGCATAGAAGTTATATCCGCTGTTCATATATTCAGATACAGAATCTTTTTTGATTCCGAGCATAATATGAAGCAATGCCCGGTTAATACGGGTTTGGGTCAGTTCCTTTGTCTTCAGAAGTCCGGCAAACTGCTTATAATTAAAGAAATCATTTAAACTGGTACAGATCCTTGCGGCGAGTTCGGGCGAGACATCCATATAACGGACGAGGCTTTCAGGATGCTTGTTCAAAAGTTTGTATTTTAAGATTAATGAAAAATCATTCTGATAAACCGGGTACTGGATCTTATGAAAATCAGACAGAAGTTCCAGACACTTTTTTGGAACCTGATTTCCCAGTTCATTGAGAATATCGGAAAAAGAAAGCTCTGTGGAATCATCTCCTGCAAATTCTGTATGAATGGACGAGCTGGAATATGCCAGGAGGGAACGGATCGCAGAAGCAGAGCTATACAGTTCGTCAAGTTGGCTGCTATGATATCCTGCTCCCTTTCGCCGGATTGTATAAGGACGGATAGAACTTCCGCATTTTTTTAAGGCTTTCAGATATTCAATGCCGAGGATGTTATTCGGATCTTTTAAAATGTCGGCACATCGAGGATCGCCGGTGCAGAAAACGACTGCTGTCTGTCGTGCTGCAGGAAATGATTTGCCAAGCTTTAATTCATGCCGGAGAATTTCACGGTATTGTTCAGGCTCATCGACTAAAAGGCCGGCAATCTTCTGCAGCAGAGGAAGATCACTGCATTCACTTCCAAAGCAGACAGAATCGACGATCCCGAGACTGTCTAAAAGAGAAATTGCTCCGAGAGCAAAAAATTCAGCACTTCCGGTAGCATAGCAGACGGGAAGTTCAAGAACAGCTCCAGCTCCACAATAAAGAGCCATTTCAGTACGGAGACGTTTCGGCATGATGGCGGGAGTACCACGCTGAACATAATCGCCGCTCATAACAACAAGAGCAGCATCGGCACCGGTAATGCGGAGCGATTCGCGGATATGGTATAAATGACCGTTATGGAATGGGTTGTATTCTGTGATCAGACCAACAATTTTCATAGAAATCTCCTATTGCAATACTATATCTATCAGTTAATACTTGTATATCATTTTTGTACCTATTATACTATAAAAAGATAGCAGGGTCAAAATTTAAGTGAAGAAGGTGCAGAGACATGGAGCAGGAACAGAAACTGACTGCAGATCAGATTATAAAATTTTTAGAAGAACGTAATTTTAAAGAACTGAAAGAGGAATTGGAAAATCTGCATCCTGTGGATCTTGTCGATGCCATGGAAGAACTGGATAAGAAGCAGAGAATGCTGGTATTCCGTCTCCTTTCAAAGGAAGAAGCAGCGGAAGTTTTTACTGATATGAACAGTGATATGAGGGAAGAACTGCTTGAAGCATTGACGGATTCTGAGTTAAAAGAGATCATGGATGAGATGTATGTGGATGATACAGTAGATGTACTGGAGGAAATGCCGGCCAATGTTGTGGATCGTCTGCTGATGGCAACGGATGAGGAGACAAGAAAGCAGATCAATACTCTGTTACAATATCCGGAAGACAGTGCAGGCAGTATTATGAATATAGAATACATCAGCCTGCGGAAAGAGATGACGGTTGCAGATGCGATCCTTAAAATCCGGCAGGTGGGGATCAACCGTGAGACGATTTATACGTGTTATGTGACAGAAAAGAGAAAGCTGATCGGAGTGGTGGATGTGAAAGATCTGCTGACAGCGGGGGAGTCCAGGCTGATCGAGGAGATCATGGATGAGAATGTTATTTATGCAAGAACGCTGGATGATCAGGAACAGGTGGCCAATCAGATCAACAAATACGGACTTGTTGCAATTCCGATCCTGGATCATGAAGACTGCATGGTGGGAATTGTTACAGTTGATGATGCCATGCTTGTTTTGCAGGATGAGACAACAGAGGACATCAGTATTATGGCGGGTGTCAGTCCGAATGAAGATTCTTATTTTGGAACTTCAGTATTTCAGCATGCAAAGAACCGTTCTTTATGGTTGATGCTCCTGATGCTGTCAGCAACGGTAACAGGAGAGATACTCGGGCATTATGAGGATGCCATGGCAGTAATGCCGGTATTGATCACATTTATTCCGATGCTGATGGGAACAGGAGGAAACTGTGGCTCTCAGAGTTCGACATTGGTGATCCGTGGACTTGCAGTGGGAGAGATTGAGTTTAAAGATATTTTCCGGGTGCTTTTCAAAGAAATCCGGGTAGCTGTGGTTGTAGGTCTGATGCTTGCGGTTGTAAATGGACTTCGCATCTATATTATGTATGATCAGAATGTGATGCTCGCAGGTGCACTTGGACTGACGATGATCGCTGTTGTATCGATGGCAAAATGTATCGGATGTGTCCTTCCTCTGTTGGCTAAAAAGTTAGGGCTTGATCCGGCAATTATGGCGGCACCGTTGATCACGACCATACTGGATACGTGTACAATTCTGGTTTATTTTAATATTGTGACAGCATTTTTTCATCTATGAAAATGTGTGAAAGAGACAGAGATTGTTCTTTTTGAAGAACAATTTGTCTGACATTGATAAATATGTAACAAAGCTATAAAAAAAGATCTGAAAAAAGAAAGATTGTATTTGAAAATGCACATGAAACCCACTTGTATACAAAAAACCTTTGTATTATAATAAATTGCAGTGAAATTAAAAGAAAGGTGGCACAAAAGTCATGGGATTTATTGATGAAATCAAGGCAAGAGCGAAAGCTTGCAAAAAGACAATCGTTCTCCCTGAGACAGAGGACGAAAGAACTTATAAGGCAGCAGAGGCAGTATTAAAAGAAGGAATTGCTGATCTGGTGCTTGTTGGAAGCAAAGAGGAGATTGAGAAAAATAAAGGTACATATGATATCTCCGGTGCTGCGATCGTAGATCCTGCTACAGATGCAAGAACAGAAGGTTATATTGCAAAACTGGTTGAACTGAGACAGAAGAAAGGTATGACACCGGAGCAGGCAAAAGAGCTGCTTCTGAATAATTACCTTTATTATGGGGTAATGATGGTGAAGATGGGGGATGCTGACGGTATGGTATCAGGAGCATGCCATTCTACAGCAGATACACTTCGTCCGTGCCTTCAGATCCTGAAGACGAAACCGGGTACAAAGCTGGTATCCGCATTCTTCCTGATGGTAGTTCCGGATTGCGATATGGGTGCAGACGGAACATTTGTATTTGCAGATGCAGGTCTGGAGCAGAATCCAGATCCGGAAAAGCTTGCAAATATTGCAATTTCTTCAGCAGATTCTTTCACGCTTCTTGTAGGAAAAGAGCCGGTTGTTGCTATGCTTTCTCATTCTACAAAAGGAAGTGCAAAGCATGCAGATGTTGATAAGGTAGTAGAAGCTACAAAAATTGCTCAGGGACTTGCACCGGAGCTTGCACTTGACGGAGAACTTCAGCTTGATGCAGCGATCGTTCCGGAAGTCGGAGCATCCAAAGCACCGGGAAGCAAAGTTGCAGGACATGCAAATGTACTTGTATTCCCTGACCTCGATGCAGGTAATATCGGATATAAGCTGGTTCAGAGACTTGGAAAAGCAGAAGCTTACGGTCCTCTGACTCAGGGAATTGCAGCACCGGTCAATGACCTTTCCCGTGGATGCAGTGCGGAAGATATTGTAGGTGTTGTTGCAATCACAGCAGTACAGGCACAGGCTGAATAAGTAAGAATGGTAAGATTTGTTTCGGGAGGAAATAAAAGAAAATGAATATTTTAGTTATTAACTGCGGAAGCTCATCTCTGAAATTCCAGTTGATCAACGCTGAATCAGAAGAGGTACTCGCAAAAGGACTTTGTGAAAGAATCGGAATTGACGGACGTCTGACTTATCAGCCGGCTGGCGGAGAAAAAGAAATTTCTGAAAAGGCCATGCCGACCCATACAGAAGCAATCCAGTTTGTCATTGATGCACTGACGAATGAAAAGACTGGTGTTGTCAAGAGCTTAAGCGAGATCGGGGCAGTAGGACACCGCATTGTCCATGGCGGTGAAAAGTTTGCGTCTTCTGTTGTGATTACGGAGGAAGTGAAAAAGGCTGTAGAAGAGTGTAATGATCTTGCACCACTTCATAATCCTGCAAACCTGATCGGAGTTGAAGCATGCGAAAAGCTGATGCCGGGAACTCCTATGGTTGCAGTATTTGATACAGCATTCCATCAGACAATGCCTGAAAAAGCTTATATGTATGGTCTTCCATATGAATATTATGAAAAATATAAAGTAAGACGTTATGGTTTCCATGGTACAAGCCACAGCTATGTTTCTAAAAAGGCGGCTGAGGTGATGGAAAAAGCATATGATGAAGTAAAGACCATCGTATGCCACCTTGGAAATGGTGCAAGCGTATCTGCTGTACTCAATGGAAAATCCGTTGATACATCCATGGGACTTACACCTCTTGAGGGACTGGTTATGGGTACCCGTTCAGGAGATATTGATCCGGCGATCATGGAGTTTATTGCACAGAAGGAAAATCTTGATATCGAAGGCATCATGAATGTACTGAATAAGAAATCCGGTGTATTCGGACTCTCAGGCGGAATCTCCAGTGACTTCCGTGACCTGACAGGAGCAATGGCTGAAGGAGACAAGAAAGCAAAGATCGCACTGGAAGTATTTGCTTATCGAGTAGCAAAATATATCGGAGCTTATGCAGCAGCGATGAATGGTGTGGATGATATTGTATTTACAGCAGGAATCGGTGAGAATGTAAGCTATGTACGAGAGCAGGTATGCAGCTATCTGGGATATCTTGGTGTTGAACTTGATCCTGATGCGAATGAGAAGTTCAGAGGCGAGCAGGGTGAGATCACAAAGCCTGGATGCAAGGTAAGAGTCTTTGTAATTCCTACAAATGAAGAGCTTGCTATTGCACGTGAGACACTTGCACTTGTAAAATAAACTTCATAATAACAAGATATAAAATTATGATGATGTCGGGGTCAAAAGCCCCCGACTTTGATGCCTACGGATTGCTCCGTGCTACGCACTCCCACAATCCTACCCAATATTCGCATATCGTGGGATTATCATCCCACTTTTATGCTCATATCGGGGCGGGCCCTAAGGTCTTTCACCCACCTATGAGCAAGCTCATATGGGCTTAGACCTTTTGACCCTGGCATCTTATGATCTGAAAAGATTAAAAAATCTGATTATTAACAGGGCAGGAAAGTTTGAGAGAACATAACTGCCCTTTTTCATGCAGCAGAAAAAGATTTTTAAAAATTAGGTTGACAAAAAAGTTTTCCATGATATAATAATTTAGGTATGAATAGGAGAAATACATTATGTTAATTAACCTATCAGACGTTTTGTCAGACCAGCATAAGACGGTTGAAGAAACTGTGCGGCTGGAGATGGAAGAGATCCGGATGAAATCCGGAACCTACCCCATTATCAGTAAAGAGCCGGTTCATGTTAGAGTGGAGCATATAAGGGGAAAAGAACTGCTCGTGAACGCTGAGACCAGGATTGTAGTCGCGATACCATGTGACAGATGCCTGGATGATGTGAAAAGGGAGTTTGTACTTGATTGTGCAAAGCATGTGGACGTAGGCCTCTCCGACGCAGAACTGACAGAGGAGCTGGATGAATCAAACTTTATTGACGGATATCATCTTGACGTGGACAAACTCCTGTATGGAGAGATTTTGTCAGACTGGCCGGTTAAAGTCCTGTGCAGGGAAGACTGTAAAGGGTTATGTAAAGTGTGCGGTCAGAATTTGAATACGGGGTCCTGCAACTGTGAAGAACCGGGACTTGATCCGAGAATGTCAGTTGTCCGTGACTTATTTAAGAATTTTAAGGAGGTGTAACCTATGTCTATCTGTCCAAAGAATAAATCTTCAAAAGCAAGAAGAGATAAGAGAAGAGCTAACTGGAAGATGAGTGCTCCGAACCTTGTAAAGTGCAGCAAATGTGGCGAGCTTATGATGCCTCATCGTGTATGCAAGGCATGCGGATCATACAACAAGCGTGAGATCGTAACAGTTGACTAATTTATGATTTGAAACTGAGAATAGAGTGTAAGCCTGAAAGGTTTACACTCTATTTTTTGCTTAAGAGGAAACTCCCTTTTTATACATATTTATTGATTTTTATCAGGTTTTTTAGTAGAATGATTTCAGTAGTGCAAGGAGGAAAGAATATGTCTGAGATAACGAGAGTTGCCCTTGATGCCATGGGTGGAGATAATGCTCCTGGAGAGATTGTAAAAGGAGCAGTAGAAGCAGTTCAGAGAAGAGATGATATCAAGATACTGCTGACCGGAAAAGAAGAGGTTCTTAAAAAAGAACTGTCTGCTTATACTTATCCAAAGGAACAGATCGAAATTGTAAATGCTACAGAGGTGATAGAGACAGCAGAGCCGCCGGTGAAAGCTATCCGTGGGAAAAAAGATTCTTCTATTGTAGTAGCAATGAAGATGGTGAAAAAGGGCGAGGCAGATGCATTTGTATCTGCAGGAAGTTCAGGTGCAGTCCTCGTTGGAGGTCAGGTGCTTGTAGGACGTATTAAAGGGGTTGAGAGACCACCGCTTGCACCGCTTATCCCGACTTTGAAAGGAGTTTCACTTCTGATCGACTGCGGAGCCAATGTAGATGCCCGGCCGTCCCATCTTGTTCAGTTTGCAAGGATGGGATCCATATATATGGAGAGCGTTATGGGAAAGAAGAATCCGACAGTTGGTATTGTGAATATCGGTGCAGAAGAAGAGAAGGGAAATGCACTTGTAAAAGAGACATTTCCACTGTTGAAAGAATGCAGCGATATCAATTTTATCGGAAGTGTAGAAGCAAGAGATATTCCGTATGGTGTGGCAGATGTGATCGTCTGTGAGGCATTTGCGGGAAATATCATTCTGAAGCTTTATGAAGGTGTTGCGGGAGGTCTTATGAAAAAGGTGAAGGAAGGCATGATGTCTTCTCTTCGGAGTAAGATCGGTGCATTGCTTGTAAAGCCGGCACTGAAAAAGGTATTAAAGGATTTTGATACAAGTAATCATGGTGGAGCACCCCTGCTTGGACTGAATGGACTGGTAGTGAAGACGCATGGAAGTTCAAAGTCAACAGAGATATGCAACTCGATCATTCAGTGTGTGACATTTAAAGAACAGAAGATCAATGAAAAGATCAGGGAAGCAATCCAACAGGAAGTTGTGGAAGAAAAAGAAGAGAAGTAATTCAGGAGGTTTTAATTATGGAATTTGAAAAGCTGCAGGCAATTATCGCGGACGTATTAAATGTTCCGAAAGATGACATTACACCGGAGACTACATTTGTGGATGATTTAGGTGCTGATTCACTGGATATTTTTCAGATCATTATGGGAATTGAGGAAGAGTTCGATATTGAGATCGACAATGAAGAAGCAGAAAAGATCACAACTGTGCAGGATGCAGTTGAGCAGATAAAAAAGGCTGTTGAATAATCGGAAGTGAGATGAAAAAGCCCGAATGGGCTTTTTCATTTTCAATACAGGAGCGTATAAAAGAAAGAGAAGTGAATTATGGATAAAAGACTGAAAGAACTGGAAAAAAAGATCGGATACACTTTTGAAAATCACAAGCTTCTTGAAAGAGCTATGATGCATAGTTCTTATACGAATGAAAAGCATCTGGAAAAATACAGATGCAATGAGCGTCTTGAATTTTTGGGAGATGCAGTACTGGAACTGATCTCCAGCGAATATCTTTTTGGGGAACTTCCAAGAGTATCCGAGGGAGAATTGACCAAGACACGTGCGAGTATGGTGTGCGAACCATCTTTGGCAATGTGTGCGAGAGACATTGATCTGGGAAGTTATCTTCTCCTTGGAAAAGGAGAGGAAGCAACGGGTGGAAGAATGAGAGATTCGATCACATCAGATGCGATGGAAGCACTGATCGGGGCGATTTACCTTGACGGTGGTTTTACTAGTGCAAAAGAGTTTATCCATCGGTTTATCCTGACGGATCTGGAGGATAAGAAACTCTTTTATGATAGTAAAACTATCTTGCAGGAGATCGTACAGGCAAATAAAGCAGGAAATATTACATATGAGCTGGTTGGTGAGGAAGGACCGGATCATAATAAGACATTTGAAGTGAGAGTCAGGATTGGCGGACAGCCTTATGGCAGTGGAAAAGGCCGTTCAAAAAAAGCTGCAGAGCAGAAAGCTGCTTATCAGGCGATCATCATGTATAGAAGTATGAAATAAGCGGGGGCTTTATGTATTTAAAAAGCATTGAAGTGCAGGGGTTTAAGTCCTTTGCGAATAAAATAAAGTTTGAATTTCATAATGGGATCACCGGGATTGTCGGACCAAACGGAAGTGGAAAGAGTAATGTTGCGGATGCGGTCCGCTGGGTACTTGGAGAGCAGAGAGTGAAGCAACTGCGTGGTGGAAGTATGCAGGATGTTATATTTTCAGGGACGGAGAACAGGAAACCGTTAAGTTATGCATCTGTTGCGATCACACTGGACAATTCAGATCATAAGCTTCCGGTTGAGTACGGAGAAGTTACAGTTACAAGAAAGCTGTATCGTTCGGGTGAAAGTGAATATCTGATTAACGGTACAGCGTGCAGACTGAAAGATATTAATGAAATGTTCTACGATACTGGTATCGGAAAGGAAGGATATTCGATTATCGGTCAGGGACAGATTGATAAGATCCTGAGCGGAAAGCCGGAGGAGAGAAGAGAACTTTTTGATGAGGCTGCCGGAATTGTTAAATATAAGCGGAGAAAGAATCTTTCTTTAAAGAAACTGGAAGAAGAACGGCAGAATCTGACCAGGGTAAATGATATCCTTCAGGAGCTGGAGAAGCAGTTGGGACCTTTGGAACGTCAGTCCGAGACAGCCAGGGAATATCTGAAAAAGAAAGAGGAACTGAAGACCTATGATATTAATATGTTCCTTCTGGAGGAAGAACGGCTGAGAGAACGTATCAGGGATGTTGCCGGGAAATACGAGCTTGCTGCAGCAGAGATGGATGAAGCAAATGTCCGTTATGAGAAGATGAAAGAGGAGTATAACCTGATAGAGGGGCAGGTTGAAGAAATTGATCTGGCTATCGAGACAGCAAGAACTCAGATGAATGAGACCGGTCTTTTAAAGCAGCAGTTGGAGGGACAGATCAACGTCTTAAAAGAACAGATCAATACAGCTCGGATGAACGATGAGCATTATGGACATCGTGCAGGAGTGATCCATACAGAAATTGAGTCCAGGACGGCAAAGAAAAAAGAACTGGAAAAAGAAAAGCAGAATGTTCTGGAAAAGCTGGAAAAGGCACGTGGGACTGATGCACAGGCCAGGCAGAAGTTGATTGATACGCAGTCTTTGATCGCTGAATATACAGATGAGATCGAGCAGTGCAAAAAAGAGATCATGGAGCTGCTTGGAAGTCGTGCATCAACGACTGCAAAGATGCAGCATTTCGATACGACAAGAGAACAGATTCAGACAAGAAAAGCAGTTATTGCCAGAGGATTGCTGGAAGTTGCAACCGAGGCAGAAGAACAGAATCTGATCCTGAAAAAGCATGAAGAAGAACTGCAGGCAGTTCAGAAAGAAATAGCAGAGTGTAATGCAAAGATTTCAGAGAATGAACGGGAACTTGAACGGTTACAGAAAGAGCTGCGTGAAAAGCAGGAAAAACTGAAAATCGGCCAGACCGCTTATCACAGAGAGTCGTCCAGGCTGGAATCCCTGAAAAATATTACAGAACGCTACGATGGCTACGGCAACAGTATCCGGAAGGTGATGGCAAAGAAAGAGCAGGAACCGGGGCTGATCGGAGTTGTTGCAGATATCATCAAGGTAGAGCAAGAATATGAGATTGCGATTGAAACTGCACTTGGCGGCAGTATTCAGAATATTGTAACCGACAATGAGAATACTGCAAAGAGGATGATCGAATTTCTGAAAAGGAATAAGTTCGGGCGGGCAACGTTTCTCCCACTTACCAGTATGCGGGGAAGTGGAGGAATCCGCAATGCAGAGGCCTTAAGAGAACCGGGAGTGATCGGACTTGCGAATACACTGGTTCATGTAGAAAGCAGATTTAGCGGACTTGCGGAACAGCTTCTTGGAAAAACTATCGTGGTCGATCAGATTGACCATGGAATCGCAATCGCAAGAAAGTATCGTCAGACACTCAGACTGGTGACTCTTGAAGGGGAACTGATCAATCCGGGCGGCTCCATGACCGGAGGTGCATTTAAAAATTCCAGCAATCTGCTGAGCCGACGCCGGGAGATAGAAGAATTTGAAAAGACGGTAGTGATGCTGAAGACAGAGATGGATACTTTGGAAGAAGAAGTACGCAAGGTGAAAGATCTGAGAGCCGGAATCTACAGCTCTACGGATGAGATCCAGCAGACGCTCCGGAAGGCTTCTGTTGTGGAGACGACTGCGAGGATGAATGTTGAGCAGACGCAGTTAAAGCAGTTAGAGGCCAAGCAGAAATATGACGGTTATCAGAAAGAACAGGAAAGTCTGCTGCAGGAACTTCAGGAGATTACGGATAATGAGGATTCGATCCAGATGGAATTAGAGACCTCTGAAAATATGGAGAAGGAGTTGAATGAAAAGATCAGTCAGCTTCAGATCCGGTTAGAACAGACAAAAAAAGAAGAGGGATCACAACTGAAGCAGACAGAGGAAGTACATCTTTCACTTGCAAGTCTGGAGCAGCAGGATAACTTTATTTTGGAAAATATGATCCGTATTGAGGAAGAAATCCAGAAGTTCTGCAATGAACTGGAAGAACTTGGTGAAAGCCGGGGAAATGCATCTGAGGAGATCCGGGAAAAAGAAGAAAAGATCCGGGAATTACAGCAGACCATTGAAGAGTCGAAAGAGCTGTTTGAGGAGATCAGGCAGGAGATTCACGGTCAGACTTCAAAGAGAGAAGAACTGAATCAGAAGAATAAAGATTTTCTGAGGCTCCGTGAAGATTTGTCAAAGCATATTGCAGATCTTGATAAAGAGACGTTCCGTCTGAACAGTCAGAAAGAGGGATATGAAGAAGCATCTGAAAAGCAGATGAATTATATGTGGGAAGAATACGAACTCACCTATAATCATGCGATGGAGCTTCGGAATGAAAAGCTGACCGATCTGGCAGAGATGAAGCGGCAGATCCAGGTTTTGAAAAATGAGATCCGTAAACTTGGTACAGTTAATGTAAATGCGATCGAAGACTATAAAAATGTGTCGGAGAGATATACTTTCCTCAAAGGGCAGCATGATGATCTGGTAGAGGCTGAAGCATCACTTGTGCAGATTATCGAGGAACTGGATACTGCAATGCGGAAGCAGTTTACCGAGCAGTTTGCAAGAATCGCAAAAGAATTTAATGAGGTATTCCGTCAGTTATTCGGAGGAGGAAAAGGTACACTGGAGCTGATGGAGGACGAGGATATTCTGGAGGCGGGGATCAGGATCATTGCCCAGCCACCGGGAAAGAAGCTGCAGAATATGATGCAGCTTTCAGGAGGCGAAAAAGCACTGACGGCGATTTCGCTGTTATTTGCAATCCAGAATCTGAAACCGTCACCGTTCTGTCTGCTGGATGAGATTGAGGCGGCACTGGATGATAATAATGTAGACCGGTATGCACAGTATCTTCATAAACTTACGAAGCATACGCAGTTTATTGTTATCACGCACAGAAGAGGAACCATGGCGGCAGCAGACCGTCTGTATGGTATTACGATGCAGGAAAAGGGAGTATCTACGCTGGTATCGGTAGATCTTCTGGAAGACCAACTGGAGAAGTAGGAGGCAGAAATGGGAGAAGAAAAGAAAGGATTTTTCAGGCGACTGGTATCCGGGCTTACAAAGACCAGGGATAATATCGTATCAGGAATGGACAGTATTTTTCATGGATTTTCCAGGATTGATGACGATTTTTATGAAGAACTGGAAGAAACCCTGATCATGGGGGATCTTGGCGTACGGGCGACTATGGATATCATAGAAGATCTGAAAGAAAAAGTAAAAGAACAGCATATAAAAGAGCCGTTGGAATGCAGGCAGCTTCTGATCGACAGTATCCGGGAGCAGATGGATGTAGGTGAGACAGCGTATGAGTTTGAAAACCGGACATCTGTAGTATTTGTGATCGGAGTGAATGGTGTAGGAAAGACAACCACGATCGGAAAGCTTGCAGGAAAGCTGAAAGATCAGAATAAAAAAGTAATTCTTGCAGCAGCAGATACATTCCGTGCAGCAGCAGGAGAACAGCTCAGGGAATGGGCGAACCGTGCCGGTGTTGAAATGATCGGCGGGCAGGAAGGTGCAGATCCTGCGTCAGTTGTCTATGATGCGGTAGCAGCCGCAAAAGCAAGAAAAGCGGATGTACTTTTGTGTGATACAGCAGGCAGACTGCATAATAAGAAAAATCTTATGGAAGAGTTAAAGAAGATCAACCGGGTAATCGACAGAGAATATCCGGATGCTTTTCGTGAGACACTAGTCGTATTAGATGCCACGACGGGACAGAATGCTCTGGCACAGGCAAAAGAATTTAATGAAGTGACAGACATTACAGGAATCGTTCTTACGAAAATGGATGGAACTGCAAAGGGTGGAATTGCTGTAGCGATTCAGGCAGAACTGGGTATCCCGGTAAAATATATCGGAGTTGGTGAGACAATCGATGATCTGCAGAAGTTTGATTCGGAAGAGTTTGTAAAGGCACTGTTCTACAGGGAGGAAGAAAAAAATGATGACATTGGAGAAATTTGAAGAAGCAAGTGAACTTGTCAAGAAAGTGACAAATCCTACAAAGCTGGTTTTCAGTGAGTATCTCAGCACGCAGACGGGAGCAAAAGTATATCTGAAACCGGAAAATATGCAGCATACAGGAGCATACAAGATCAGGGGAGCTTACTATAAGATCAGTACGCTGACAGAGGAAGAACGGAACAGAGGACTGATTACAGCTTCTGCCGGCAACCATGCACAGGGAGTTGCATTTGCAGCAAGAGAATTTGGATGCAAGGCAACGATTGTTATGCCGACAGTTACACCTTTAATCAAGGTAAACAGAACCAAGAGCTATGGGGCAGAAGTTGTACTTCATGGGGATGTATACGATGATGCATATCAGTATGCCTGCAAGCTTGCAGAAGAAAATGGCTACACATTTGTGCATCCGTTTAATGATCTGGATGTCGCTACCGGTCAGGGATCGATTGCAATGGAGATCGTACAGGAACTTCCGACAGTTGATTATATTCTTGTCCCGATCGGTGGCGGTGGTCTGATCACCGGAGTTTCAACACTTGCAAAGATGCTGAATCCGAAGATCAAAGTGATCGGAGTTGAACCTGCAGGGGCAGCCAGCATGACAGCAGCACTGAAAGCAGGGGAAGTTGTAGAACTTGATTCTGCCAATACGATTGCAGACGGAACGGCTGTAAAGGAAGTCGGAGATCAGAATCTGCCGTATGTTCAGGAAAATGTAGATGATATTCTTCTGGTAGAAGATGATGAGCTGATCGGAGCATTTCTGGATATGGTTGAGAATCATAAAATGATCGTAGAAAATTCGGGCCTTCTTTCTGTGGCAGCACTGAAGCAGCTTGACTGTAAAGGAAAGAAAGTTGTCTGTGTACTGAGTGGAGGAAATATGGATGTGATTACCATGTCCTCCATCGTTCAGCATGGACTGATCCAGAGAGACCGTATTTTCTCCGTATCCGTGCTTCTTCCGGATAAGCCGGGTGAGCTTGCACGCGTGGCAGAGACGATCGCAAATGTCCAGGGTAATATTATCAAACTTGAGCATAATCAGTTTGTAAGTACGAATCGAAACGCAGCGGTAGAACTTCGTATCACCATGGAAGCATTTGGAACAGACCATAAGAAGAAGATTCTTGAAGCACTGGATGAAAATGGATTCAGACCAAAGACAATCAGTGCGAAATTATATTAAAAGTCAGGAAGGACAGATTCCTGATCCTTAAACTCTTCAGTTAAAGAGCAACAGAAAGTACAATCTGACAGTTAGATGCAGACAGCAGAAAGAGGGAAACAGAAAAATGGAAAGAAAAAAGCCAGAAGCAGGAGAAAAATATCGTCATTTTAAAGGTGGTATTTATGAGATACTGCATTGTGCCATATCGACAGAGACGAGAGAAGAAATGGTTGTCTATGTAGCGGTGAACAGAACAAAGGGAAAAGTTTTTGTGAGCAGACTGGTGAATTTTATGAGTCCATTAATCCGGGAACAGGCAGATGAGTGGGGACAGAAATATCGTTTTGAAAAGATAGAAGAAGTTGCTCCGATTTGTGAATCCGAGGCACTGCAGGATGATATGACGATGATTCTGGAATTTCTGGATCTTGAAAAAAATGAAGAAAAACTGGAATATCTGAAAAAGCACAGGCTTGTACTGAGCGAACGATTTCTGACGGCGGCTGCAGAAAGTCTGGAATATGCAGAACGTGAAGAATCTTTGGAAGAACGGTATGCAGGGCTGGTTCGGTTTCTGCAGATGAAGAGCAGATATGAGAGCGGGAGATTAAGGTAGAAAATTTGTAGTTGTTGGGGTGATACGCTTGTAAATCAGAAAGCTTCTTTGTGGCGAAGCGGACGCGGAAAGCAGGGACATTCCTTCGCGGTGCAGGCCCGCTTTACCTCAGCCCGTTGACCGTTTGTAACTCGAAAGTGGAAATCTTCGTGCAATGGCACTCGATTTACTTTCTCTAACAAACGCTGCAAAGTGTCTTCGGAACGCTCCCTGCTAATGCACCTGCTCAGGAATACCCTGCTTTCCGCTGGTAGTCACAGTAAGAAGTTTTTTTCTGACTCCACAGCGTAGTCACTCAACAATGCAAATTTAAAAAGAATAGAAAAAAGCCGGATGGCTATTGACTAAGATACTCGATCGTAAAGATGTCGGGGGCAAAAGCCCCCGACTTTGATGCCTACGGATTGCTCCGTGCTACGCACTTCCACAATCCTACCCAATATTCGCATATCGTGGGATTATCATCCCACTTTTATGCTCATATCGGGGCGGAGCCTAAGGTCTTTCACCCACCTATGAGCAAGCTCATGTGGGCTTAGACCTTTTGACCCTGGCATCTCGTAAATATTGTATTTACTATTTGATGGAGCATTTATCTTCGTCGATAGCCATCCGGCTCTTTATTTCTTATTGGAATTTCGTCTTTGTTGGGAGAAAATGTTCTGGTATGAGGGAAAATTTTCTGATTTGAAAAGCCTAATATCCACCCTTGCTGTTGCGTGAGCAGTGCATTGACAAGGAGCGTTCCGAAGACACTTTGCCCAACTTGTTAAGGAACGTAAACAGGAGTGCCTCTGCACGAGTGTTTCCACATTCCTGTTACAAGTTGTCAACGGGCTGAGGTAAAGCGGGTCCTGCACTGCGATGCAACAGCAAGGGCGGATATGGACGCTCTTCTGTCAAAAAGCCTTCCTGATACCGAATCATTTTCACCCCAACAAATACAAATTTATTACACGTCCTCCGCCAACTCTTCCCACCGCTCGTACAAGGCTTCCAGCTTTTCCTCATTTTCAGCCCGCTCGGTAGAAAGTTTCTGACATTCGATGGAGTTGGAGTAAATTTCTTCTTTTGTCAGTTCTTCATCGATTACGGTATTTCGTTCTTCCAGCTTTGCAATTTCTTCTTCTGTCTTTTTCAGATCGTTTTTGCGTTTCCGCTCTTTTGCCTGCTGCTCTTTCTGCTCCTGCCAGCTCAATTTGGATTCTGTCTGATTGTCGGAAGAAGATTCCGAGGGAGCAATACCGGCAGATACGGCAGGGGCAGATGCGTATGCCCGGGTCAGTTCTTCTTTCTTTTCAAGATAGTAGTCATAGTTTCCGATATAATTTACAAAAGTCTGATTGACAAGCTCCAAAATGCGGGAACAGGTCTGATTAATAAAATACCGGTCATGGGAGACATAAAGAACCGTTCCGCTGTAGTTGTTCAGGGCTTCTTCCAGGATTTCCTTGGAGGTAATATCCAGATGGTTGGTAGGTTCATCGAGAATCAGGAAATTTGCCTCGGACAGCATCAGCTTTGCGAGGGATACACGTCCTTTTTCGCCACCGCTGAGTGTACGGATTTGTTTAAAGACTTCCTCCCCGGTAAACTGAAATGCAGCAAGTGTATTGCGGATCTGCGTATGAGTCAGGGATGGGTAGTCATCGGAAATTTCATCGAAAATCGTCTTTTCATCATGAAGGACGTGATGTTCCTGATCGTAATATCCGATTTTGACTTTTGATCCAAGCGTGAAAGATCCCTCGTCTGCAGAGACTACTTGGTTGATAATTTTTAACAGGGTAGTTTTTCCTGTACCATTATCACCAATGATGGCAACGTGTTCCCCGCGATGGATCTCAAAGCTGATATCCTGAAAAAGTTGCTGGCTGTCAAAGCGTTTGGACAGATGTTCAACTGTCAGGACGTCCGATCCGCTGATACAGGACGGCTCAAGAGAAAAGTGCATTTCGCGGACGCTTTCAACGGGCTTTTCAACAGGAGTGATACGGTCCAACATTTTTTCCCGGCTTTCAGCCCGCTTGATGGATTTCTCCCGGTTGAAAGAACGAAGTTTCTCGATGACTGCCTGCTGATGCTTTATTTCACGCTGCTGGTTCATGTATTCTTTCAGGCGGGCATCACGGATCTGTTGCTTTTTCGCTGCATAGGCTTTGTAGTTTCCCATATACATACGAATATGAGCCTGATCGACCTCAATGACTTTTGTTACGACACGGTTCAGAAAATACCGGTCATGGGAAACAATCAATACGGCTCCTGAATAATTTAAAAGATACGTTTCCAACCATGCAATGGAACTAAGATCCAGATGGTTGGTCGGCTCGTCCAGTAAGAGGATATCAGGGCTTGTCAGAAGCAGTTTTCCAAGAGAGACTCGTGTCTTCTGACCTCCTGAGAGGGTATCGGTCTGCTTGGAAAAATCATCCTCTGTAAATCCAAGCCCCTTCAGGACACCAGTGATTTCACTTTCACAGGCATAGCCATTTTTGGCCTCATATTCAGACTGAAGCCGGTTGTATGTATCCAGCCGGTTTTTCAGATCTTCCCCGGTTAAGGATTTCAGTTCCTGCTCGATGGAACGAAGCTGGGCTTCCATTGCAAAGATATCGGCTTTTGCACTTTTTACTTCCTCATAGATTGTATTGCCGGATGTCAGATCCTGACGCTGTGCAAGATAACCGAGAGTCTTCCCTTTGGCAAGAATAACATCGCCACCGTCCAGGGGTTCCTCCCCGATGATCATTTTCAGAATCGTAGATTTCCCGGCACCATTGATCCCGACAAGAGCTGCCTTCTCCCGGTCTTCAATATGAAAAGAACCGTCGCAGACAATGGTATGTTCGCCGAATGCTTTATTCAGATTGTGACAGGCTAAAATCATAATCAATAAACTCCTTATATCATAGTTCTTATTTTAAAATGGCTCTTCATTATTATAAAACTCCAAGTATCTATTATATCGAAAATAGCCGAAAATACAAGAAGTAGGAAAGTAAAGTTTGACAGAAGTTTAACTATTCTATATAATGTTGGGTAGATTATGATGTGGAGGGCAATGGAAGTGGAACAAAGAAAAATATCACGTGCCGTAATTTCCAGGCTTCCAAGATATTATAGATATTTGGGAGACCTGCTTGAAGCGGGTGTAGAGAGGATCTCATCCAATGACCTGAGTAAAAAGATGCAGGTAACAGCATCCCAGATCCGGCAGGATCTGAACAATTTCGGTGGATTTGGACAGCAGGGATATGGATATAATGTAAAGTACCTTTATACGGAGATTGGAAAGATACTGGGACTGGATAAGGATCATAACTTTATTATTATCGGTGCCGGTAATCTTGGACAGGCACTGGCAAATTATGCATCATTTGAACGGAATGGATTTATTTTAAAAAGTTTATTTGATGTGAATCCGCGTCTTGAGGGAGTGACGATCCGGGGAATCCCTGTCAGAATGCTGGATGAACTGGAAGGATACCTGCAGGAAAATGATATTGAGATTGCAGCTCTTACACTTCCCAAGTCAAAAGCGGAGGAAGTAGCGGATGTCCTGGTAGCGAATGGGATCAAGGCCATTTGGAATTTTGCACATACGGATCTTACACTTCCCAAGGATGTCATTGTGGAGAGTGTACATCTTGCTGACAGTCTGATGAAATTGTCTTATAATATCAGCCAGCACAATGAAATTCAAAAATAGCAGAGGACTGCTGCGGGTATGGTCATAGCTGGACCGGTCCGCAGCAGTTTGTCTTTAAAAGAAAGGGGACTGCTCATGAGATATTTACCGGACGGAGAACAGATGAAGAAAGCAGATCAGTATACGATCCAGCAGATCGGTGTACCTTCTGTGGTTCTTATGGAGAGGGCAGCATTAAAAATTGTTGAAGTACTGGAAGAAAAGAAAAAGGATTTAAGGCGACCACTGATCGTATGCGGCAGTGGAAATAATGGCGGAGATGGATTTGCTGTGGCAAGACTTCTGGCTGAAAAGGGCTGCCATGTGGATGTGCTTTTTACGGGAAGAGAAAGCTCTATGACGGAAGAATGCAGATTGCAGGCTCAGATCGACAAAAATCTCGGGATTAATTTGTTTACAGAAATCCCCGAGAAAGAGTATACTGTGATCATTGATGCAATTTTTGGCGTTGGTCTGTGCAGAGAAGTTGCAGGACACTACAGAGATGTGATCGGATGGATGAACCGGCAGACGGCACAGAAGGTTGCAGTGGATATTCCATCAGGAATCTGTTCTGCTACAGGAAAGGTGCTTGGTATTGCATTTCAGGCGGAACTGACAGTATCTATGGCATGTCAGAAGCGTGGCTGTGCTTTGTATCCGGGACAGATCTGTGCGGGAGAGGTTGTTCCGGTAACGATCGGGATTGATCCCGAGTACTTTTT
The DNA here is from genome assembly GCF_025152405.1 of [Ruminococcus] lactaris ATCC 29176. NCBI lineage: Bacteria > Bacillati > Bacillota > Clostridia > Lachnospirales > Lachnospiraceae > Mediterraneibacter > [Ruminococcus] lactaris. The sequence continues at coordinate 1,410,174 of NZ_CP102292.1, read as the reverse complement.
TGAACAGAAAAGTGTCTGCATGACCTATGATAAAAAGGAGCTGGGAAATCTGCTGCCGGAAAGAAAAGAGGATTCGCATAAGGGCAGTTTTGGCAGAGTCCTTATGATCACCGGCAGTCCGGGAATGGCAGGAGCAGCTTATCTTTCAGCTACAGCAGCGTATACGGTTGGTGCCGGACTTGTCCAGATCTATACAGCAGAAGAGAACAGGCAGGTACTTCAGGGACTTCTTCCAGAGGCGATCATTTCCTGCTATAGAGAGTATGATGAAGAGAAACTGGATCAACTGATCGGGTGGGCAGATGTCATCTGTATCGGCTGTGGATTAGGACAAAGCAGTAGATCAGAAAAGATTTTGCTGCATACAATAGAGAAAGCAAAGTGTTCCTGCGTGATTGATGCAGATGGACTGAACCTTCTTGCAGGAAGGAAAGATCTGTATAAAAAACTTGGGAAAAATATGATCCTCACCCCTCATATGAAAGAAATGTCCCGGCTGACAGGAATCTCTGTATCAGAAATTGTAGAACGGCGGTTTGAAGTACTTCACCGGTTTACCGAGGAATCCCCGTGTATCTGTGTCTTAAAAGACAGCAGGACGATAGTTGCCCAGAAAGACAGGCAGAACTTCCTTAATCTGGCAGGCAATGCAGCCATGGCAAAAGGCGGTTCGGGAGATGTGCTTGCGGGTGTGATCACCGGACTTCTCGCACAGGGAATGGATGGATTTCAAAGTGCAGTGACAGGCGTTTTTCTGCATGCCTGTGGTGGAGATGAGGCAAGGGATAAAAAAGGTGGTTACAGTGTTCTCGCAAGGGATCTGATCCATGGAATACAGGTAGCGATGAAGAAAGCAAAGGAGTGTAACTAAATGAAGAAATACAGCAGAGTTTGTGCATATATCGATTTGGATGCCATTGCATATAATATGGAGCAGATGAAAAAGCGGATTGGCGAAGACGGAAAACTGATCGCAGTCATCAAGACCGACGGATATGGTCATGGGGCAGTTCCGCTGGCGAAAATGTTTGAAGAGATGCCATATATCTGGGGCTATGCTGTTGCATGTATGGGAGAGGCGGGTGTCCTGCGTGAACAGGGGATCAAAAAGCCGATTCTGGTACTGGGATGTGTCTTCCCGGACGAATACGAGGAGATGGTAGAAAAAGAGATTCGTGCTGCGGTTTATACTGAAGAAATGGCACGGGGAATGTCAGAGGCTGCACAAAGACTTGGAAAGACTGCGTATTTTCATATTAAGATTGATACCGGAATGGGAAGGATCGGATTCCCGGTAACGGAAGAAAGTGCATCTTCCATTGAACGGATCAGCAGGCTTCCGAATGTGCAGACAGAGGCAATGTTTACGCATTTTGCAAAAGCCGACGAGCTGGATAAATCTTATACGTTAAAGCAGCATGAGAAATTTTTATGGATGAAAGAACTGATGGAGGAACGAAATGTTCCGATCCGGTATTTTGACTGTGACAACAGTGCCGGAATCATTGATTTTCCAGATCTCAAGCATGATATTGCGAGAGCGGGAATTTCCATTTACGGAATGTATCCATCAGACGACGTGGATCAGAATGCAGTGAGTCTGCGTCCGGCTCTGCGTCTGGTCAGTCATGTCAGTTTCGTAAAGGAAGTAGGAAAAGGTACATCGATCAGTTATGGTGGCACATATATTACAGAGAAAAAGATGAAGATTGCAACCATTCCGGTGGGATATGGAGATGGGTATCCCAGATCACTGTCAAATAAAGGGTATGTGCTGATCCATGGGAAAAAGGCAAGGATTCTTGGAAGAGTCTGTATGGATCAGTTTATGGTTGATGTAACGGAAATCCCCGATGTGGCATTTATGGATGAGGTGATTCTGATCGGACGGGATCAGGAGGAACAGATCCAGGTGGAGGATCTTGCAGAATTAAGTGGAAGATTCAATTATGAATTTGTATGCTGCCTGAGTAAGAGAATCCCACGTGTTTACCTGAAGAATGGAAAAATCATTTCGCAGACAGATTATTTTTAAAGGACGAATCTGAAGAATTTGTGAATACATCCGATGAATCCGGAGATACTTAAGTATAGCTTAACATAACGGAGATATCGGAGAGTGAAAACAAATGGTCAGACGAGGAGATATTTATTACGCAGATCTAAGCCCCGTGGTCGGATCAGAGCAGGGAGGGATACGACCTGTCCTGGTTATCCAGAATAATATCGGAAACCGGCACAGCCCTACGATCATCTGTGCGGCGATCACTTCAAAAATGAATAAAGCGAAACTTCCGACGCATATCGAGATCAGTACGAGGGATTATAATATAGTAAAAAATTCTGTGATCCTGTTAGAGCAGATCCGTACAATCGACAAGCAGCGACTGAAAGAATATGTATGTCATATAGATTCTGCAATGATGAAAAAAGTAGACGAGGCGATCTGTGTCAGCCTGAATCTGCCTACATAAGACAGGAACGTGGACTTTACAGATGAGAAAAAGCGTGGTAAACTTATTAAGATAATGCTCTGGTTGCGGAGAGCAGGATGAAGTACAAGTCTTAATTGATTTAAGTCAGATAGAAAAGGAGAATGAAAGTATGTCAGGACATTCTAAATTTGCGAATATTAAGCACAAAAAAGAGAAGAATGACGCAGCAAAGGGAAAGATCTTTACAAAGATCGGCCGTGAGCTTGCGATTGCAGTAAAAGAAGGTGGAAGTGCTGATCCGGTGAATAATAGCAGACTTCGTGATGTGATCGCAAAGGCAAAAGCGAACAATATGCCGAATGATACGATCGAAAGAAATATCAAGAAAGCAGCCGGGGAAGGTTCCGCAGATAATTATGAGCGTATTACATATGAGGGATATGGTCCGAACGGAACCGCCATCATCGTAAAGACTCTGACGGATAATAAGAACCGTACAGCATCAAATGTAAGAAATGCGTTTACAAAGGGAGCTGGAAATGTCGGGACTCCGGGATGTGTATCTTTTATGTTTGATGAAAAGGGACAGATTATTATCGATAAAGAAGAGTGTGATATGGACTCAGATGATCTGATGATGCTTGCACTGGATGCGGGTGCTGAAGATTTTAATGAAGAAGAGGACAGCTACGAAGTGCTTACTTCACCGGAGGATTTCAGTGATGTACGTCTGAAGCTGGAAGAGGAAGGAATTGCGATGGCTTCTGCGGAAGTTACGATGATTCCTCAGACTTATGTTGACCTTACAAAAGAAGAGGATATCAAGAACATCCAGAAGACACTGGATCTGCTTGATGAAGATGATGATGTGCAGGATGTATATCATAACTGGAATGAATAAATAACCTACTAAAAAGATATGGAGCAAGCTGAAATTGACAGCCTGCTCCATTTTTTAAGAAAATTTCAAGGAGGAAGAGGAAATGAGCAATTACAGAATTGAGACAAAGTGTGTGCAGTCAGGATATGAACCGGGAAATGGAGAGCCAAGAGTTCTTCCAATCTATCAGAGTACTACATTCCGCTATACCAGCAGTGAGCAGATGGGACGTTTATTTGACCTGGAAGAATCCGGTTATTTTTACACAAGACTGCAGAATCCGACGAATGATGCAGTAGCAGCAAAGATCTGTGATCTGGAAGGCGGAGCAGCGGCAATGCTGACTTCATCCGGTCAGGCAGCTAATTTTTATGCCATTATGAATATTGCAGAAGAGGGAGATCATATTGTATGTGCATCTGCCCTGTATGGCGGAACATATAACCTTTTTGCTCATACAATCCGTAAAATGGGTGTGACGGCTACTTTTGTTGATCCTGACTGCACGGAAGAAGAACTGGAAGCAGCATTTCAGGATAATACAAAGGCAGTATTTGGAGAGACGATTGCAAATCCGGCACTGGTCGTTCTGGATTTTGAAAAATTTGCAAAGGCGGCACATAAGCATGGGGTTCCGTTTATCGTAGATAATACATTTGCTACACCGATCAACTGCCGCCCGTTTGAGTGGGGGGCTGATATTGTGACGCATTCCACAACAAAGTATATGGATGGTCATGCAACATGTGTAGGCGGTGCGATTGTTGACGGCGGTAATTTTGACTGGGCTGCTTACGGAGATAAATTTGCCGGACTGACAACACCGGATGAGACTTACCATGGAATCATCTATACAGAAAAATTTGGAAAAGGTGCTTATATCACAAAAGCAACTTCCCAGTTGATGAGAGATTTAGGATCGATCCAGTCACCGCAGAATGCATTTCTCCTGAATCTTGGACTGGAGAGTCTGCATCTGCGTGTGCCAAGACATTGTGAAAATGCAATTAAGATGGCGGAATATCTGCAGGGACATGAAAAAGTAGCATGGGTAAACTGCCCGTCGTTACCTGGCAATAAGTATTATGATCTGACGCAGAAATATATGCCGAATGGAAGCTGTGGTGTCATCACTTTTGGATTAAAGGGTGGAAGAGAAGCTGCCGTGAAAATGATGGATAAGCTGAAACTGGTTGCTATTGTGACGCATGTGGCTGATGCAAGAAGCTGTGTCCTGCATCCGGCAAGTCATACACACAGACAGATGAATGAGCAGGAACTTCTGGAGGCAGGAGTACAGCCGGATCTGATCCGCTTCAGTCTTGGAATTGAAAATATTGAAGACCTGATCGCTGATGTAAAGCAGGCTTTGGAAGATTAATAACGATGAGAAGGTACAAGTGTAAATTGGATACATTTGTATCTTCTTTTTTATACCGGGGTATGAAGGAAAAACTGACAGTGGCAGAGTGTCTATACAGATCGTATGTTCCGCCCCGGACTGTTGTATGTATTCCTACATATTTATTATAAATCTGTTCATACTATGGTTCAGAACTTGCAGGAGGTAGAATCTATGGGAACAGATAAAATGGATACAAAACAGGAGCAGAGAAATAAGGAAAATGAAGAGATCCGCGAAATGGGGACGATGGAACTGGGAAAAAAGGGAAACCCGTATGGGATTCAGCTTCTGACGATCATCGGTGAGATTGAAGGACATGAGAATGTATCCGGAAATACAAAGGCTACAAAGTATGAACATTTGCTCCCGCGGCTTGCGGAGGCAGAAGAAAATGATGAGATCGAAGGAGTACTGATCCTTTTAAACACAATGGGCGGGGATGTAGAAGCCGGACTTGGAATTGCAGAAATGATCGCATCCCTTGGAAAACCGACCGTATCACTGGTCCTTGGAGGAAGTCATTCTATCGGAGGACCGTTGGCTGTATCTGCAGACTATTCTTTTATTGTCCCGTCAGGCACGATGATTATTCATCCGGTGCGTTCTTCTGGAATGTTCATCGGAGTGATCCAGAGTTATCGAAATATGGAGCGTACCCAGGACCGCATTACCCGCTTCATTGCGTCCCATTCTCATATCTCCCAGGAACGGATCGTGGAGCTGATGCTGGATTCAACACAGCTCGTGAAAGATGTGGGGACAATGCTGGAGGGAGAGGAAGCTGTCAGAGAGGGAATGATCGATGAAGTGGGAGGGATTCATGAAGCGTTTCAGAAACTTCATGAACTGATCGATGAGGAGAGAAGAAAAAAGAAGCAGGAAAAACCGGATCATTTTTTTGATGACACTAAAAAAAATTGATGGTATACTAAAATAAGTATGTGAAAATAAGGGGGAATTATATGGCTGCGAAGTCAACAAAAGGAAAGAAGAATACAAAAAGTACGGCAAAGAAGACGCAGCAGAAATCCGGACAAAGTCAGAACCGGGATGAGATCAGAGGGGAGATCATCATTCTGGGACTGCTTGCAGTGTGTATCCTTCTTGTCCTCAGTAATTTTGGACTGGGTGGAATTGTAGGCAAGACGGTGTCATCGGTAGTTTTTGGCATTTTCGGATTTATGGCATATTTTCTGCCGTTTATCTTATTTGGAGCAGTTGCATTTGGAATTTCCAATAAGGGAAATTCCCATGCTTACATAAAATTAGGAGCAGTTGCTGCATTATTTCTGATCCTGTGCGGAATGATTGAGCTTTTGTTCCATCCATACGATAAAAATGCAACATTATTTTCTTATTATGTCGCATCCAGTGAGCATAAGAATGCAGGAGGTTTCGCAGGAGGCTGTCTGATCCGGTTATTTTGTCCGCTTTTTGGAAAGATCGGTGCCGGTGTGATCCTGGTTGTACTGGGAATCATCAGTATTATCCTGATCACAGAGCGTTCTCTTCTGTCTCCCATCGGACGGAAAAGCAAAGTCGCGTATGAAGAGGCAAAAAGAAAGAGACAGGAAACCGCAGTGATCCGTACGAAAGAGCGGGAAAGGAAAAAAAGAGAGCGGCAGACAGCTCAGGAGACAGAAGAGAGCGGAGCAGGAGTTCCTGGTGAAAAAGGGAAAAAGGCAAGAGGAGTTTCCTTTGCAACGACTCTTTTGCATGGGGAAGGAGAAGAGGAAGTACCGCGGGAGAGAAAAAGCAGAAGGCGGAGAAAATCTCCTGAGATCCAGGAACTGACCCCGGAAGGAGCAGTCCCTGACGGAGGAGATAGCGAAGAATCGGATCCGGGGCGGTTTGTTATTAACCGTGCAGAACCGCTTACAGCAGAAGAGACAGAGATGACCAGAACAGAAAGATCTGCTGAGGAAGGAGTACCTGATGCGATGCAGATGCCATCTGATCCGCAGGAGATACCGGCCAGACGGAACAGGAAAAATACGAAAGAAAATGCACAGGCAGTTGCAGCCGAGACAGCCAGTGTAGAGCAGTCTGTCAGAGCAATGGAAGAGCAGCCGCAGAAGATTTACCGCATTCCACCGATGAATCTTCTGGTAAAAGGGAAAAAGGGCGGTGGAGATTCCGATGCACATCTGCGTGCCACAGCATTAAAGCTGGAGCAGACACTTCAGAACTTTGGAGTAGGGGTTCATGTCACCAATGCAAGCTGTGGTCCGTCTGTGACCCGGTATGAGCTGCAGCCGGAACAGGGAGTAAAAGTCAGCAAGATTGTCGGGCTGGCAGATGATATCAAGCTGAATCTTGCTGTTGCTGATCTGAGGATCGAAGCTCCTATACCGGGAAAAGCTGCTGTCGGGATTGAAGTCCCGAACAGTGAAAATACAGCCGTTATGCTGAGAGATCTGTTGGAGTCCGATGAGTTCAAGAACAGCAGATCACCGATCTCCTTTGCAGTTGGAAAAGATATTGCAGGAAAAGTTGTTGTGGCAGATATTGCAAAAATGCCGCATCTCCTTGTCGCAGGAGCGACAGGTTCAGGTAAATCTGTCTGCATCAATACCCTGATCATGAGCATTATCTACAAAGCAGATCCGGAAGATGTGAAGCTGATCCTGGTAGATCCGAAAGTTGTAGAACTGAGTGTATATAACGGAATCCCGCATCTGATGATTCCGGTTGTAACTGATCCGAAAAAGGCTGCCGGGGCTTTGAACTGGGCAGTTGCCGAGATGGAAAAGCGTTATAAGCTTTTCGCTGAGTACAATGTAAGGGACCTGAAAGGATTCAATGAAAAAGTCCTGAGAGGTGAGACCGGAGAAGATGCAGAGAAAAAACTTCCACAGATCATTATCATCATTGATGAGCTTGCAGATCTGATGATGGTAGCTCCCGGAGAAGTGGAGGGGGCGATCTGTCGTCTTGCACAGTTGGCACGTGCGGCGGGGCTTCATCTGATCCTTGCGACCCAGCGTCCGTCAGTGAATGTCATCACGGGACTGATCAAGGCAAATATGCCGTCAAGAATTGCATTTTCAGTTTCATCGGGAGTGGATTCGCGTACGATCATTGATATGAACGGGGCAGAAAAGCTGCTGGGAAAAGGAGATATGCTGTTCTATCCATCCGGTTATCCAAAGCCGGTGAGGGTGCAGGGATCCTTTGTCTCTGATAAAGAAGTTCAGAAAGTTGTAGATTATCTGATTGACAAAAATGGAAGTACGGCTTACAGTAATGAACTGGAAGAACATATGATGACTGCAGATGTTCCGACATCCATTTCAGGAGTATCTGCGGAGGATACAGATGACAGGGATGTCTATTTTACAGAAGCAGGACAACTGATCATTGACAAAGACAGGGCTTCGATCGGAATGCTCCAGAGAATGTTCAAGATTGGGTTCAACCGTGCTGCAAGGATCATGGATCAGCTTGCAGAAGCAGGAGTTGTCGGTCCCGAAGAGGGGACAAAGCCGAGAAAAGTTCTTATGTCAAAAGAAGAATTTGACGCATACATAGCGGAAAATAAGTAGGAATCGTAGTTTACAGAACTTGCATGAAAGTGTGAGGATGTTATTGAAAATAAGAGGGATGAACAAGGAGGAAACAGGAATGAAGACGGATATTCAGATTGCTCAGGAAGCAGAAATGAAGCACATCAGAGAGGTGGCAGAGGGTGCAGGGATCGCAGAGGCTGAACTGGAATTTTATGGAAAGTATAAAGCAAAGCTTTCTGATGAACTCTGGGAACGGATCAAGGACCGCGAGGACGGAAAGCTGGTTCTTGTTACAGCCATTAATCCGACCCCGGCGGGAGAGGGAAAGACGACAATTTCTGTAGGTCTTGGACAGGCATTTGCAAAGCTTGGCAAAAAATCAGTGATCGCATTACGCGAACCATCTCTTGGACCATGCTTTGGAATCAAAGGAGGAGCAGCCGGTGGCGGTTATTCACAGGTGGTTCCGATGGAGGATCTGAATCTTCATTTCACGGGAGATTTTCATGCCATCACTTCTGCCAACAATTTGCTGGCAGCAATGCTTGATAATCATATCCAGCAGGGGAATGCCCTGGGGATCGATCCACGTCAGATCGTGTGGAAACGTTGCGTGGACATGAATGACCGTGTCCTGCGGAATATTGTAGTTGGTCTTGGAAGAAAGACCGACGGAATGGTAAGAGAAGATCATTTTGTTATTACAGTCGCCTCCGAGATTATGGCAATTCTCTGCCTTGCAGATGATCTTGCTGATCTTAAGAAGCGTCTGGGAAGAATTATTGTCGCTTATAATTTTAATGGAGATCCGGTGACAGCAGATGATCTGCAGGCAACCGGTGCCATGACTGCACTTTTGAAAGATGCAATCAAGCCAAATCTGATTCAGACACTGGAACATACACCGGCACTGGTCCATGGTGGACCGTTCGCCAATATCGCACATGGATGCAACAGTGTGCGTGCCACAAAGATGGCCCTGAAGCTTGGCGATATTGCAGTGACGGAGGCAGGGTTCGGTGCAGATCTTGGAGCCGAGAAGTTTTTTGATATCAAGTGCCGGATGGCAGGATTGAAGCCGGATGCAGTTGTCCTGGTCGCAACAGTACGTGCATTAAAATACAATGGCGGTGTTGCAAAGGCAGATCTTGCAGAAGAAAATTTAGATGCACTTGCAAAAGGAATTGTAAATCTTGAAAAGCATATTGAAAATATTCAGAAATATGGTGTGCCGGTTGTTGTTACGCTGAATTCTTTTGTATCAGATACGGATGCAGAGAATGCATTTATTGAAAAATTCTGTCATGACCATAACTGTGAGTTTGCACTTTCAGAAGTATGGGAAAAAGGCGGAGAAGGCGGCATCGCACTGGCTGAGAAAGTACTGGAGACGCTGGAGACAAAGGAAAGCCATTTCCATCCACTTTACAGTGAAGAACTTTCTCTGAAAGATAAAATCCGTACGATCGCACAGGAAATCTATGGTGCAAGAGATGTGGTGTATGAACCGGCTGCGTCAAAGCAGATCGCAAAGATCGAAGAGATGGGATTCTCAGATTTCCCGGTATGTATGGCGAAGAATCAGTATTCCCTGTCAGATGATGCGAAGAAGCTTGGAAGACCGGAGAATTTTGATATCCATATCAGAGAAGTCTATGTCAGTGCCGGTGCAGGATTCGTTGTCGCTCTGACGGGTGCAGTAATGACCATGCCTGGACTGCCGAAAGTACCGGCAGCAAATGGAATTGATGTAACAGACGACGGAAAGATTACAGGTCTGTTCTAAGCACCATGATATGCGAATAGCGGGTAGGATTGTGGGAGTGCGTAGCACGAAACAATCTGTTGGCATCATTGTTGGGGGCTTTTGACCCCAACATCAAATAAAGGGTGTATAAAATAATAGGGTAACCGGAACAAGAAGGAGACAAGAATGGCACAATTAATTGATGGAAAGGCAATTTCACAGCAGATTAAAGATGAATTAAAAGCAGAGGTAGAAGCATTGAAGAATGACGGAACGGACATTTGTCTTGCCGTCATTCAGGTAGGGGATGATCCGGCTTCTTCCGTTTATGTAAGAAATAAAAAAAGAGCCTGTGCATATATCGGAGTAGAATCAAGGGCATATGAACTGCCGGAGGATACGACAGAAGAGCAGCTTGTAGAGCTTGTAAAGGAACTGAATGCGGATGATACGGTAAATGGAATCCTTGTACAGCTCCCACTTCCCGCTCAGATTGATGAAGATAAGATCATCCGGACGATTTCGGCTGATAAGGACGTGGATGGATTCCATCCTGAAAGTGTGGGAAAACTGTGGATCGGGGAAAAGGGATTTTTATCCTGCACTCCGGCCGGTGTGATCCAGTTGCTGAAGCGTTCGGGAATAGAGATTGCCGGAAAGGAATGTGTGATCATCGGAAGAAGCAATATTGTCGGGAAGCCAATGGCAGCACTGCTTCTCCGGGAAAATGGAACAGTTACGATTGCACACTCCAGAACGAAGAATCTTGCAGATGTGACAAGAAGAGCAGATATTCTGATCGTTGCAATCGGAAAAGAGCGTTTCATAACATCAGATTATGTTAAAGAAGGTGCGGTTGTTATTGATGTCGGAATGCATCGGGATGCAGAAAATCATCTGTGTGGAGATGTTGATTTTGCAGATGTTGAACCAGTTGCATCAGCGATCACTCCTGTTCCGGGCGGAGTAGGACCGATGACGATCGCCATGCTGATGAATAACTGTGTAGAGACTGTACGCAGCTAGGAGGTACCGGATCATGAAGTGTGTACATTGCGGAGCAAATATACCGGATGGTCAGTTGATCTGTCCCAGGTGCAATGCTGAAGTACAGATGGTCCCGGATTATAACCCGCTGGATGATGTTCTTGCAAGAGAAGTAAAGGGTTCGGTAGAAGGGGCTACCCGACAGATCCGGACAGATGATGTCCGGAGACAGCGTCAGATGAGTCAGACCCAGAGTGTCCGTTCTACCCGCGTTCTGAATGAAAATGAGATGGAACGGCTCAGGGAGGCAAGAAGAGAAAATCTCCGTCGTTCTAAAGAACAGCAGAACCGGAGACAGGCGGAGAGGCAACAGACCGGAAATCTCAGAAAAGATTCACCGGAATACCGCAGGATTCAGCAAATGAAGCGGAGAGAAGCCGCAAAGAAAAAGAGAAGGAATCTTTTGCTCGTTCTTTTTTTAATCGTATGTCTGATCGGTGTGGGAATTTATGTGATTTATCAGAATTCTTATACCGGAGTCATGAAAAAGGGAATGTCAGCACTGCAGGAGGACAATTACGAAGTTGCACAGAAGTATTTTGACCGTGCTGTGATCAAGGACAAATCCAGGCCTGAAGCGTACAAGGGGCTTGCAGATATTTATGTGGATCAGGGAGATCTGGACAGTGCAGAATCTGTGTATCTGACTGCTTTGGAGACACAGCCATCCAATGAAAAGCTTTATGAGGCAGTCATTGATTTTTATGTGAAAAATGATGAACTGGATAAAATCTCCGTACTGCTGGAAGACTGCGATGACAGTAAAGTACTTAAGGCAGTAAAAAAATATGTTTCCACAGCACCGGAATTCAGTCTGAAAGAGGGCAGTTATACAGAGGTTCAGCAGGTTTCTCTTTCTTCCGAGACAAGAGGAGATATTTATTATACGACAGACGGGTCAGAACCGACGACTGCCAGTCAGAAATATTCTGAGGCAATCCTTCTGCAGGAAGAAGGCGTGACTGAGATTCGGGCGATTGCTGTCAACAAGGCAGGAGTGCCAAGCGTTGTGGCAAGTGCGAAATATACGATTGCATTCCCGGTGGCTGATGCACCGGCGGTTTCTCCATCTACGGGTGCATACAGCGGAACGATCCAGGTGACTGTGACAGTTCCGGATGGGTATACGGCTTATTATACAACCGATGGTTCTGTACCGGATGCAGGTACCACGAAATATACAGCACCGGTTGACCTGCGGCTGGATGCAAAGGTTACTTTTAATGTAGTACTGATCAATAATCAGAATGGAAAAGCGACAGCCATGACAAGCAAGACCTATATTCCAAAGCCTTCGGCAGAATAATTTTTATGCAGAAAGAGGTTCTGTGTAAAGTTACTATAAGGCAACTCTGTTTTACCTGGAATTTATACAAAATTTCCAAAAATAGGGTTGCTTTTTTGCGTGCAGAGAGATATAATATACCTGTTAAAAAAATAACAATACTACATAAAAAGGAGAGATTTGTTATGAGTAGATTTTGTTTACCAAGGGACATTTATCATGGAAAAGGCTGTCTTGAAGAACTGAAGAATCTGAAAGGAAAGAAAGCCTGTCTTGTTGTCGGTGGAGGATCTATGAAGCGTCAGGGATTCCTTGACCGGGCAGTAAACTACCTGAAAGAGGGTGGCATGGAAGTAAAGCTGATCGAGGGTGTTGAGCCGGATCCGTCTGTTGAGACCGTTATGAAGGGTGCAGAGGTGATGCGTGAGTTTGAGCCGGACTGGATCGTTGCCATGGGCGGTGGATCACCGATTGATGCTGCAAAAGCAATGTGGGTATTCTACGAATATCCAGAGGTCTCCTTTGAAGATATCATTACTCCGTTCAGTTTCCCTGAACTGAGACAGAAAGCAAAATTTGCAGCAATTCCTTCTACATCAGGAACAGCTACAGAGGTTACAGCATTCTCCGTTATCACGAATTATCAGACAGGAGTAAAATATCCGCTGGCTGACTTCAATATCACACCGGATGTAGCCATCGTTGATCCTGACCTTGTATCAGGACTTCCGGTAAAGCAGGTTGCATATACAGGTATGGATGCCCTGACTCATGCGATTGAGGCATATGTATCCACGCTGAACGGACCTTTCACGGATCCGCTTGCATTACAGGCAATCGAGATGGTTCTTGATTATCTGCCGGCATCTTATAATTGCGATATGGTTGCAAGAGAGCAGATGCACTATGCACAGTGCCTTGCAGGAATGGCATTCTCCAATGCATTGCTTGGAATCGTCCACTCCATGGCTCATAAGACAGGTGCAGCTTTCTCAACAGGTCATATTCCGCATGGTTGTGCAAATGCAATTTATCTGCCGTATGTTATCCAATATAACGCAAAAGATCCTGTAGCTGCAAAGCGTTATGCTGAGATCGCCCGCAGAATGGGTCTTCCGGGAACATCTGAGAAGGCACTGATCAACAGTCTTATTGAGAAGATTGATGATTTCAATGTAAGACTTAACATTCCTAAGACGTTGAAAGACTTCGGTATTAATGAGGATGAATTCAAGGAGAAGGTAGACAAGATCGCAGAACTGGCAGTTGGCGATGCATGTACGGGATCAAATCCGCGTGCCATTGATCCTGCCGCTATGGCAAAACTTCTTACATGTACATATTACGGAACAGAGGTTGATTTCTAAACCGGACAGAGATCCGGACCTGATTCCGAAGAAAAGAGGGGCAGACACTTTTTCCGGGTGTCTGCCTTTATGTTATGCTTGAATTTCGACAGGGGTTAGCGTATTATAAAAAAAGGGTAATTATTTACAAGGAGGAGAATCATGTATAAGATTGCAAAAGCTAGAAGACTGGCCGACAAGATCTTTCTGATGGATGTTCATGCACCGCGTGTTGCAAGTCACTGTCAGCCGGGTCAGTTTATTATCGTGAAGATGGACGAAAAGGGAGAACGTATTCCTCTGACAATCTGTGATTATGACAGAGAAGCAGGAACGATCACGATCGTTGTCCAGGAAGTAGGAGCTTCCACAACGAAGATGGGAGAACTGAAAGAAGGAGACTATTTCCGTGACTTTACAGGTCCGCTGGGGTGTCCATCAGAATTTGTAGAAGAAGATCTGGAGACACTGAAGAAGAAAAAAATGCTTTTTGTAGCAGGTGGTGTAGGAGCTGCTCCGGTATATCCACAGGTAAAATGGCTCAGAGAGCATGGCATTGAAGCAGATGTTATCGTTGGTTCCAAGACGAAAGATATGCTGATCCTTGAAGATGAGATGAAAGCAGTTGCAGGAAATTATTATCCGTGTACAGATGATGGATCCTATGGTCACGCAGGTATGGTTACGACCATGATCGAAGAGCTGGTCGGTGAGGGCAAAAAGTATGATGTCTGTGTTGCAATCGGACCGATGATCATGATGAAGTTCGTATGTCTGCTTACGAAGAAACTTGAGATCCCGACGATCGTCAGCATGAACCCGATCATGGTAGACGGAACAGGTATGTGCGGTGCCTGTCGTCTTCAGGTTGGCGATGAGATTAAATTTGCCTGCGTAGATGGCCCTGAATTTGACGGACATCTTGTTGATTTTGATCAGGCAATGAAGAGAAGCCAGATGTATAAGTCTGAAGAAGGTCGTGCAATGCTGAAACTTCAGGAAGGCGATACCCATCATGGCGGATGCGGACATTGTGGAGGTGACGAGTAATGGCTGATATGATGAAAAAAGTACCTGTAAGAGAACAGGAACCAAAGGTACGTGCTACCAACTTTGAAGAAGTATGTCTTGGATACAATAAAGAAGAGGCAATGGAAGAGGCAACGAGATGTCTGAACTGTAAGAATGCAAGATGTATCCAGGGATGTCCTGTATCCATCAATATCCCTGCATTTATTCAGGAGGTAAAAGCAGGAAATATCGAAGAAGCTTATAAGGTGATCGGTAAGTCCAGTGCCCTTCCGGCTATCTGTGGACGTGTCTGCCCACAGGAGTCTCAGTGTGAGGGAAAATGTGTCCGTGGTATTAAAGGTGAAGCAGTTTCTATCGGAAAGCTTGAGAGATTTGTTGCGGATTACGCTCTGGAGCATGATATTAAGCCGGAGTGTGCAGAGACAAAGAATGGTCATAAAGTTGCAGTCATCGGTTCCGGTCCGTCCGGACTTACCTGTGCAGGAGATCTGGCAAAGCTAGGTTATGATGTAACTGTATTTGAAGCTCTGCATGAACTCGGAGGAGTACTTGTATATGGTATCCCTGAGTTCCGTCTTCCAAAGCAGAAAGTTGTTGCAAAAGAGATCGAGAAGGTAAAAGAGCTTGGTGTCAAATTTGAGACGAATGTTGTGATCGGTAAATCCACTACGATCGACCAGTTGATGGAAGAAGAAGGATTTGAGGCAGTATTTATCGGTTCAGGAGCCGGTCTTCCGATGTTTATGGGTATTCCGGGAGAGAATGCAAATGAAGTCTTCTCTGCAAATGAGTATCTGACAAGAAGCAACCTGATGAAAGCATTCCGTGAAGATTATGATACACCGATCGCAGCAGGCAAGAAAGTTGCCGTTGTCGGTGGCGGTAATGTTGCAATGGATGCAGCAAGAACAGCACTCAGACTTGGTGCAGAAGTACATATTGTGTACAGAAGAAGCGAGGCAGAACTTCCGGCCAGAGCAGAAGAAGTACATCATGCAAAAGAAGAGGGCATCATTTTTGACCTTCTGACAAACCCGAAGAAGATCAATGTTGATGAAAAGGGAAATATCACAAGCATGACCGTTGTTAAGATGGAGCTTGGTGAGCCAGATGCTTCAGGAAGAAGACGTCCGGTTGAGATCGAAGGATCAGAGTATGATATCGAAGTTGATACAGTGATCATGTCTCTTGGAACTTCTCCGAACCCACTGATCTCTTCTACAACAAAAGGTCTTGAGACAAACCGCAGAAAATGTATCGTTGCAGAGGAAGAGAACGGCCAGACTTCAAAAGAAGGTGTATTTGCCGGAGGAGATGCCGTTACCGGTGCTGCTACAGTTATCCTTGCAATGGGAGCCGGTAAAGCAGGTGCGAAGGGTATTGATGAATATCTGAAAAATAAATAATCTTTAACGAGACTGGTATAAGGTTATAGAACCAGTGCAAAAGAAAATCCCATGATTTTCTTCTTATCCTTTGAAGGAATAAGAAAGATCATGGGATTTCTTTTTTTACGATACAATTCGTCGGATTTATGATAGAATAAAAAGCCAGTGGATATGATATCAGAGAGAAAGGGCATTTATCTTTGATGTCATATCAAAAATACAGTAAATAAATTTCTGGGGGAATACATGACAAATTATAAGAACGACAGAAGATTCAACGGAAGTTATTTTCTTGAAGAAGTAGAATTGAAATTAAAGAAAAGACTGGATGAGATCAGAAAGTCTCTCTCTGACGGACAGAAAGAGATCGATAATATGCAGGAGTATTATTGGGAAAATTATACCGAGATGGATGAGTATGGCTATGAAGATTATGATAATCAGCAGGCACTGCTCCATCAGGTCAATGCAAATCAGGAAAAACTGCAGTTAAAGCACCGGTTTGAAAAAATGCTGGACTCTCCCTTTTTTGGAAGAGTTGATTTCGTGTTTGACGGGGAAGAAGAGGCAGAGCCATTTTATATCGGCATTGGAAATTTCGCTGAGAAAGCCGGGATGCAGCCACTGGTTTATGACTGGAGAGCTCCTGTGAGTGGCTTATTTTATGATTTCGATAAAGGACCGGCGGTTTATCAGGCTCCTGCCGGTGAAATACAGGGTGAGATCCTTTCCAAATGGCAGTATAAGATCAAAAATGGAAAAATGATCTATGAGTTCGAAAGCGATACAAAGATTGACGATGATATTCTGAAAAAGGAGCTTGGCACGAACAGTGATGTAAAATTAAAGAATATCGTCCGTACGATCCAGAAGGAGCAGAATGCAATCATCCGCAATACCAGAGACCGGATTTTGGTGATCCAGGGTGCGGCAGGGAGTGGCAAAACCTCCATTGCACTCCATCGGATCGCATATCTTTTATATCATGAGCGGGAAAATCTGAAATCTTCCAATATTCTGATTCTGTCACCGAACGGAGTTTTTGCAGATTATATTTCGCATATTCTTCCTGAACTGGGTGAAGAAAATATCCGGGAGATGAGTTTTGATTTGTTTGCTTATAAAGAACTGAAAAATACTGCGGCAGACTGTGAAGATAAATACGACCAGTTGGAACGAATTATGAAATTTCCGGATCAGGAAGCACTGCGGCGGGCTGACTGGAAGCAGTCAGCAGAATTTGTCGGAGAAATCGAAGGATTTCTTGCAATGCTGGAGGATTCCCTGATGGATTTCCGTCCGGTTGAGTATCGGGGAATGGTAATGACAGAAGAAGAGATACTGAAGCTGTTCTATTATAAATTTACCGAGACACCACTTCTGAAGAGGATGGATTTAGTAAGAGATTATTTTATCGATGAATGGGAGACATTAAGAGGACGGAATATTTCTGATGATGATAAATTGCTTTTACAGCAAAAATTCGATAAAATGTATGTGACGAAGGATCTTTACAGGATTTATTGCCAGTTGCTGGAAGAGTGTGGACTTGATCCGCTGTCCGGAGCAGAGTATGAGAGACGGAAAATCCCGTATGAGGATGTATTTCCGATGTTGTATCTGAAGTACAGACTGGAAGGTGGAAATCATTCGCATAAAAATATTAAGCATCTGGTGATTGATGAGATGCAGGATTACTCATATTTGCAATATACGATCCTTGCCAATTTATTTTCCTGTAAGATGACGATTCTTGGAGACCGGGCTCAGACAATGGATGTCCGGCAGCAGGATGTCCTGAAATTTCTTCCACGGATTCTTGGACGGGATCTTCATAAGATTGAGATGAATAAAAGTTACCGGAATACGGTTGAGATTGCCGAGTATGCAGCAAAGATCAGTGGCATAGAGGATCTGATCCTTCTGGACAGGCATGGAAAAGAAGTTGCAGAGCAGACGTTTGCATCGGAGGACTTCCTGCTGGATGCAGTTCAGGAAAATCTGAATGAGGAGTTTGAAACGGCGGCACTTCTTACTATGACGGAGGAAGAAGCCCTGGAGCTGAACCGTCTTCTGAAATTGCGGGGAGCGGAAGTCGCCTATATTGACAAGAACAGTTCCTCCTTTAAAAAGGGACTGACAGTAACGACCTTTTATCTTGCAAAAGGTCTCGAATTTGATCAGGTCTTTGCGGTGAGAGGCAAGGAGCAGAATCCTTTGAGACAGCAGGCAGAGTATATCTGTGCGATGAGAGCTTTGCATGAACTGTATATGTATGAGATCGCAGATGTATAAAAGGAAAAAGAGAGAAACAAGGAGGAGATGCATATGAAAAAGAAATTACTTGCTTTCGGAATGGCAGTACTGATGCTGACCGGTTGTGGCAGCAGTTCCGGCACGATCCGGTTCGGAGCAGCCGGACTGGGTGGAACTTACCATATGTTCAGTGATGCTTTTGCAGAAATTATAGAATCAGAGAGTGCTGACTGCTCGATAGAAGTAAAGACAACAGCAGGGTCTGCCGCGAATGTACGGCTTTTGTCAGACGGGTATGTTCAGATGGCCATCGCACAGGCAGATATCATCAATGATGCATATTACGGAGTGGGAATGTTTGAAAATGATAAGAAGTATCAGGGATATTCCGCTGTCGGAGGGTTATATACGGAGGCGTGCCAGATTGTAGTACGTGCTGATTCGGACATCCGGTCAGTAGAAGATCTGCAGGGAAAGACAGTCAGTGTTGGAGAAGAAGAGTCAGGAACAGAGAAAAATGCAGAGCAGATCCTGGCAGCGTACGGTCTGTCAGAACGGTTAGTAACCGAGGTGAATCTGGATTATACAGACGCGGTCGAACAGTTGAAAAAGAAAGAGATTGATGCCATGTTCTGTACAGCCGGTGCTTATACAACGGTGATCGGAGAACTTGCCAAGCAGTGTGAGATCCGATTCATAGATCTGGACGAGAAGGGAATCGACAAGCTGATGAAGTCTTATGACTTCTATACAGAATGTGAAATTCCTGAAAATACATATGTCGGGCAGACTGAAGCTGTCAGAACAGTAGGAGTAAAGGCAGTATTACTCGCAAGCGACAAATTATCAGAAAAGAAAGTAAAAGAGATCACAGAAATTTTATTTGAAAATAAGGCTGAACTTCAGTACATTCTTCCAACAGATATTTCACTTGATGAGAGCCAGGCAACAGAGGGAATCACGATCCCATTTCATGACGGGGCAGCCGTTTACTATGAAGAACATGGGATCAGCATGAACGAAGAATAGCATAAGAACGGGAGAAATAGAATGAAGATTCAGTTAGATATGTATCAGACGATTGCCGTTGCGGTAGTCGTGCTGATGTTAGGAAAATTTTTAAAGAAGCGTTGCAGTGTCCTGGAAAGATTCTGCATACCGGCACCGGTGATCGGCGGAGTACTTTTTGCAATTTTTACGTGCATCTGTTATGCCACCGGGATTGCAGAATTTGAATTTGACGATATTCTGAAAGAAGTCTGCATGGTCTTTTTCTTTACATCTGTAGGATTCCAGGCGAATCTGAAAGTGTTGAAAAGTGGCGGAAAGTCATTGATCGTATTCCTTGGACTGGTAGTCGTGCTGATCGTGACGCAGAATTTCATGGCAATCGGACTTTCAAAGCTTCTGCATATCAGTCCGCTCGTAGGACTTTGTACCGGATCGATCCCAATGGTCGGAGGTCATGGTACAGCCGGTGCTTTTGGACCGGTCCTGGAAGACTTTGGGGTAAAAGGAGCAAGTACGCTCTGTACTGCGGGAGCAACCTTTGGACTGATCGCAGGAAGCATGATCGGTGGTCCCATCGGAAAGCGTCTGATTGAAAAGAAAAATCTTTTATCTACAGCCATCGTAGAGGACGACAGCCTTCTGGTGGAAGAAGAGAAGAAGCACGAAAGACATACCAGTATGTATCCGTCTGCTGTATTCCAACTGATCATTGCGATCGGGATCGGAACGATTGTGTCCTATTTCCTTTCTATGACAGGACTGACCTTTCCAATCTATATCGGAGCGATGATCGCTGCAGCAGTGATCCGGAATGTAGGAGAGTATTCCGGTAAATTTACGATCTACATGGGTGAGATCAATGACATCGGAGGTATCAGTCTTTCCTTATTCCTTGGAATTGCAATGATCACGTTAAAGCTCTGGCAGCTTGCAGAGCTTGCATTACCGTTGATGACCCTGCTTGGAGGACAGGTTGTGCTGATGTTCCTGTATGCTTATTTTGTGATATTCACTGTTATGGGAAGAGACTACGATGCTGCAGTTTTATCAGCAGGAGTCTGTGGCTTCGGAATGGGAGCAACTCCGAATGCCATGGCAAATATGCAGGCAATCTGTGAGAAATATGTACCTTCCGTAAAGGCGTATCTTCTGATCCCGCTGGTAGGAAGTTTATTTGCAGACTTTCTGAACAGTCTGGCAATCACATTCTTTATCAATTTTTTATAAAATGTAATGGGGAGATTTTGAAATGTTTTGGAAAAAAAGAAAAAAGGAAAAAGTCAAATATGATGTTGCAAGTGAAAACCTTGCAGTCCCGGAGGTTCATACAGGGGAAGTAGAACATACCGAGACTGATCCGCAGCCGGATGAACCGATCACCTATGAAAATGTTGCAATCCCGGAAATCCATATCCGCAGGAAAAAGTAACCGGAGTACGCCATGAAGATTACGATCATCACTGTTGGAAAAATAAAAGAAAAATATCTTCGAGATGCAATCGCGGAGTACAGTAAAAGACTGAGCCGGTATTGTAAACTGGAGATCATCGAAGTTGCCGATGAAAAGACTGTGGAGCATGCCAGTGAGGCTGTGGAGGATTCCATCCGCAGCAAAGAAGCGGAACGGATCTTAAAATACGTTAAGGAAGATGCATACGTTATTACCCTTGAAATCAACGGAGAGCAGCTCACATCGGAACAACTGGCTGCAAAAGTGGAACAGCTTGGAATACAGGGGACGAGCCATCTGGTTTTTATCATTGGCGGGTCAATCGGACTTGGAAAAGAAGTCCTTGGAAAATCAGACTATGCCTTAAGTTTTTCAAAGATGACCTTCCCTCATCAACTGATGCGGGTGATCCTGCTGGAACAGATCTATCGCAGTTACCGGATCATAAATGGAGAACCATATCATAAATAATAAGGCAGGAGATCAATGAAAAAAATATGGAAATTATGTGCCTTTCTGCCAGCACTGTTCATGATGGAAGTCATTTTTTCGTTTTCTGCACAGACAGGAACTCAGTCAGGTTCACTCAGCCATGATATCAGTGTCCGGGTGGTCGAGACGAAAGGAAGGTTCTTTCATCAGGAACTTGAAAAAAAGGAAATAGAAAAGCAGGCAGATGAGATTGAGTTTTATATCAGGAAGGCAGCTCATATGACGGAATATGCAGTCCTTACCCTGCTGGTTGCTTTTGGATTTTATGTCAATGGATTCCGCAGAAAACGCTGGCTGATGGTGGGATTTATTTTCTGTGTACTTTATGCGGCAACAGATGAGTTCCATCAGTCTTTCGTCGGGGGACGCGGACCATCGGTGAGAGATGTGGGAATTGACAGTCTTGGTGTACTGATCGCGACGATACTTTTGGATGTAGGACAGAAACTGGTGAAGCTGCTGAAAGGGAGGAGACATACATGAGAGAAATGAGACTGGCAAAAAGAGAGATTACAGATCCTGAAGTTTTAAAAGAGATCGTAGAAGAGTGTGACACGGTAAGACTCGGACTGACCGATGCGGAAGGGATGTTCATTGTTCCGGTGAATTATGGGTATGAGTTCACGGAAGAAAATGGAAAAGCAGAACTTCAATTATATTTTCACGGGGCAGCGGAAGGAAGAAAGGCAGATGCTTTGAAATCCCAGAGTTCTGTTGCCGTTGAAATGGATTGCAGGCACGGGATCATTACCGGAGATTATACCTGTGCTTATTCCTATTCTTACCGGAGTATCATGGGAAAAGGAACCGCTGCCTTTTTGGAAACATTTGAAGAAAAAGAGAAAGGACTTCAGCGGATCATGGAGCATATGGCTCCGGGAGCAAAGATTGAGTTCCGGCCGGAAATGCTGACGAGGACGGCTGTATGGCAGATCAATGTGTATGAATTTACCGGAAAAGAGCGAAAGGCAAAATAGATGCAGAGGAGCAGAGTCTGTACCGGAATGAAAAGAAACCGTTCCATGTCCATGTCTTAAGGAGGTGCATTGATATGAATATGTGTGAACTGATCGTTAAGAAAAAGAGGGGTGGCAGGCTGAATGAAAAGGAAATCGACTGGATCGTACAGGGGTATACAGCCGGTGAGATCCCGGATTATCAGATGTCTGCCATGTTAATGGCGATCTGCTTTACCGGAATGGATGAAGAAGAGACAAAGGATCTGACTCTTTCTATGGCAAAGAGCGGTGATCTGATGGATCTGTCTGCAATTCATGGGAAGAAGATCGACAAGCACAGTACCGGTGGAGTGGGAGATAAGACAACACTGGTCATCGGTCCGCTTGCGGCAGCAGCGGGAGTTCCTGTCGCAAAGATGTCCGGCAGAGGACTGGGACATACGGGAGGTACGATCGACAAACTGGAAAGTTTCCATGGTTTTCATACCAGTCTGACACCGGAACAGTTTATTAAAAATGTAAATTCGATCCATATTGCTCTGGCAGGCCAGACAGCCAATCTCGCTCCGGCTGATAAGAAAATCTATGCTCTGCGGGATGTAACCGGAACCGTGGATCAGATGTCACTGATCGCATCCAGCATCATGAGTAAAAAGTTAGCATCCGGTGCGGACGGGATCGTGCTGGACGTAAAAACCGGAGACGGTGCTTTTATGAAGACACTGGAAGATTCCAAAGCTCTGGCACGTGAAATGGTGCAGATCGGTACGCTGGCAGGGCGGGATATGTCGGCAGTCATTTCTGATATGGATCAGCCTCTCGGATATGCAGTGGGAAATGCACTGGAAGTAAAAGAGGCGATTGCCACGTTAAATGGAAATGGACCAGAAGACCTGAGAGAACTGGTACTTGTCCTGACATCCCTGATGGTGGTAAAAGCAGGAAAAGCAAAAGATATCCGGGAAGCTCGTATCCTTCTGGAGGAGACCCTGGATTCAGGAAAAGCACTTCAGGTGATGAAAGAATGGATCGTGGCACAGGGTGGAACTGCGGAGGAAGTGGAACATCCTGATCTTTTGCCGCAGGCTCTCTGTCAGGAGGCGGTCTGTGCGGAAAAGAGTGGATTTGTTACGAAGATCCATACCGAAGAGATTGGAAGGATCTGTATGCTGCTTGGCGGAGGCAGAGCCAAAAAGGGAGATCCAATCGATCTGTCGGTCGGACTTGTACTTCGGAAAAAAGTAGGAGACCCGGTACACTCCGGTGAATCACTTGCGATCCTTCATGCAAATGACAGAGAAAAGCTGGCAGAGGCAAAGGAAAGACTTTTGAAAGCGTATGAGATCAAAAAAGAACCGGTTGCGGTACGTCCGCTGATCTGGGAAATCCTGGATGGAACAGAGGCAGAATAGGACATTTATGCCACGCATATACTGAAGGTAAAGGTGTATGTGTGGCATTTTTATGGACAGAGAACAATTAGCAGAGCGATTCGCAGAGGCTGCAAGTATGCCAAGGGATGTGGTGATGGGAGCATCTGTTATCACGATCACAGGAAGAAATGAAATATGCATAGAAAATTATCGGGGGATTCTTGAATATACAGACCTTCTGATCCGTGTGCAGACCAAATCCGGTCAGATCCGGCTGAGCGGAAAAAATCTGCAGATTGAATATTATACAAACGATGAAATGAAGATTACAGGAAGGATCGTACAACTGGAATTTACCGACGGGAGAAAGACCGGATGATCCAGTCTTTGTTCCGCTATCTGAAAGGATATGTAAAAATCCGGATTACCGGATATTCTCCGGAACGTTTCCTGAATATGTGCTGCTTTCACGGGATCAGGATATGGGAACTGAAAAGCGTCGGGAATGCTTACGAAATGTATATAAGTCTTGCGGGCTTCAGAAAGCTTCGTCCATTTGCACGTAAGACTCATATGAGGATTTATGTGACACAGCGGAACGGATTTCCGTTTTTTGTCCAGAGTTACCGCCACAGAGGTGCATTATTTGCGGGCATTCTGCTGAGTATCCTGTTGATCTGGGGATATTCACTTTTTATCTGGGATATTCATTTTGAAGGAAATGACAAATGGACGGATGAAGCACTGACAGAATTTTTAAAGACCAAAGAAGTTTCTCCCGGAATGAGAAAAAAGAAAGTCGATTGTCCGGGTATTGTAAAAGCAATCCGAAAGGAATATAATGATATCGTTTGGGTGTCAGCATCCATCGATGGAAGCCGGCTGAAAATTCAGATAAAGGAAAATGAAGATACCTTTCAGGAAGAGGTGCAGGGAACCGAAGAAGTTTCAGAGAAACCAACGGATCTGATCGCAGAAGAAGATGGCGTGATCACAGGGATCATTACCCGTTCGGGTGTTCCGCAGGTGCATATCGGAGATTCTGTAAAAAAGGGAGATCTGCTGGTGCTGGGAAGGATCGATGTGACGGACGACGGTGGAGAAGTGACCGGTTATCAGTACTGTCATTCGGATGCAGATATTTATGCAGATACGAAGCTGCCTTATCAGGATTCCATCCCTCTAAGCTACGAGAAAAAGAGCTACAACGGGAAATCGCGGTATCAGTTCTACATGAAGATCGGGAACTGGGAGATCCAGGCAGGTATTTTGAAGAATCAGTTTCGGCACAGTGAGAAAAGTTCACTGGAGCATCAGTGGAAACTGGGTGAAAATTTTTATCTGCCTGTTGTGACCGGGTGGAGAAAAATTACTGCTTATTCTGTAAAAGAAGAAAAATACAGCAGGAAAGAACTTCAGGAATTTTTAAGCAGGCGGTTTCAGAATTTTTGTAAGGATTTAACTGAAAAAGGTATTCAAATCCGTCAGAATAATGTTAAAATACAACTGGACGAAAAAGAAGCCTGTGCATCCGGGACACTTTATCTGAACCGGAAGATCGCCTGTGAGGCTGATACAGAAATAGTAACGATTGAAAGGAAAGAACCGGATGAGTCTGTCAGAACTGATGATTGAAATCCCGGCTGAATACGAGGCAAATGTATTTGGTCAGTTTGATGTATATGTAAAGAAACTGGAAAGGACATTTCATGTAACGCTGATCTCCCGCGATGGAGCGACCAAGATCGTGGGGGAGCGTGCAGCGGCAGAGAAGGTGCAGAGGATCCTGAACCAGCTTGTAGAACTTGCCAGAAGAGGCAATACGATCACAGAACAGAATGTAGATTATGCAATCTCCCTTGTATTTGAAGATCAGGAGCAGCAGCTTGTAGATATTGATAAAGATCTGATCTGCCATACTCTGCAGGGAAAGCCGATCAAGCCAAAGACACTGGGGCAGAAAAAGTATGTGGATGCCATTCGCAGTGGCATGATCACGTTCGGACTTGGTCCTGCCGGAACAGGAAAGACCTATCTTGCAATGGCGATGGCAATCACAGCCTTTAAAAGAGAGGAAGTCAGCAGGATCATCCTGACGCGTCCTGCAATTGAGGCAGGAGAGAAGCTCGGATTCCTTCCGGGAGATCTGCAGAGCAAGATTGATCCGTATCTGCGGCCATTATACGATGCTTTATATCAGATCATGGGAGCGGACAGTTTTATAAAAAATTCTGAAAAGGGTCTGATCGAGGTCGCTCCGCTTGCCTATATGAGAGGAAGAACTCTGGATAATGCCTTTATTATTCTGGACGAAGCTCAGAATACGACACCGGCTCAGATGAAGATGTTCCTGACCCGTATCGGGTTTGGATCAAAAGTTGTCATCACCGGTGATTCCACACAGAAAGATCTTCCGGCAGGAACTGTATCAGGACTGGATGTGGCAGTGAAAGTGGTGAAGGATCTGGATGATATCAGCATCTGCACGCTGACCAGCAAGGATGTTGTCAGACACCCGCTGGTACAGAAGATTGTAAAAGCGTATGAAGACTATGAGAAGAAATCCGCACGACCAAGAGAGAACCGGAGGAAAAAGTAATGAGTCTGTATATTGAAGAAGAGGGTTCAGTCACACTGCCGTTTGATACAGAGGAGATTGCCATTGCAGTGACAGAAGCAGCACTGGACTATGCAGAATGTCCTTATGAGGCAGAAATCAACCTGCTCCTGACAGAGAATCAGGAGATCCATGAGATGAACCTGGAACAACGTGGCATTGACCGCCCGACGGATGTATTATCCTTTCCAATGATCGAGTATGATGCTCCAGGTGATTTTTCAGTAATTGATGAGGAAACCGGAGATGCATTTAACCCCGAGACCGGAGAACTGATGCTGGGAGATATTGTCATTTCCAAGGAAAAAGTCCTCTCTCAGGCAGAAGAGTATGGACATTCTCCGAAAAGAGAATATGCATTTTTGATTGCACACAGTATGCTGCATTTATTTGGATATGACCACATGGAAGAAGAGGAACGGGCAGAAATGGAGGCTCATCAGAGAGCAATCATGGAAAAAGTAGGGATTCCACGCTGAGCAGACAGGTGCAGAGTTCCCGGATGGGACTGCCCTGGAAGAAAAGCAAGAACTTTAGAATATGAGAGGAAGAAGTATGTCTGATACACCAACTAAGACAAAAGGCAGAGCCAAAAAGGATGATTATATCGTCCAGGGTTCGATACTGGCCGCAGCGGCGGTATTGACAAAGATCATCGGTGTCGTTTACAGGATTCCGCTGACCAATATATTAGGTGACGAAGGAAATGGATTTTACGGATATGCATATCAGGTTTATGCTATCGCATTGATGATCTCTTCGTTCAGTCTTCCGACAGCCGTTTCAAAACTGGTTTCTGTCAGACTTGCCAAAAGACAGAAACGGAATGCATTTCGGGTATTTCTGTGTTCCCTTGCATTTGCAGTGGGAGTCGGTTTATTTATTTCGCTGACGATTTTCCTGGGGGCGGGACTGATCTCTACCCATGCGATGAAATCCCCGTTAAGTGTCTATGCACTCCGTGTACTTGCACCGGGCTTGCTGATCGTTGCGGTAATGGCGGTCATCCGTGGATATTTTCAGGGAATGGGGACGATGATTCCGACGGCTATTTCACAGATCATTGAGCAGATTGTGAATGCGGTTGTCAGTATTGTAGGTGCGAGCGTATTATTTGGGATCGGTACAAAGGCAGGTGCTGAAAAGGGAGAAGAACTGCTCGGACCTGCTTATGGAGCAGCAGGAAGTACGCTTGGGACGGTCGCCGGTTCACTGGCGGGACTTTTATTTCTGCTTTTCGTTATGATTCTTTATAAAAAAGTGATCCGTCGTCAGTTGAAACGTGACCGCAGTCAGAACGTGGAAAGTTATTCGTTCATTCTGAAAGCACTGCTTTTCACAGCGATTCCGGTCGTATTCAGCACAGCGGTCTACAATATCAATCAGATCATTGACCTGACGATTTTTAATCATGTGATGGAAGCACAGGGATATGTGGAAAAAGAATATATGGCCTTGCAGGGAATCTACACCGGTAAATATGATACACTGATCAACGTACCGATGGCAATCGCCAATGCACTGGGTACTTCTGTTGTGCCAAGTCTGACAGCAGTTGTGACAAATGGTACGAGAAAGCAGGTTCACAGTAAGATCAACCAGACTTTAAGGATTACGATGGTTGTTGCAATCCCCAGTTGTATCGGATATTTCGTGCTTGCTTCACCGATCATGGTTCTTCTCTATAATGACAGAAGTACAACACCTGCCCATCTGCTGATGATGGGAGCGATTGTGGTAGTACTGTATGGTCTTTCTTCTGTGACCAATTCGATCCTGCATGGATTGAATTATATGACAAGTCCTGCCAAGAATGCGGGAGTTGCACTGGTGATTCACCTTGCAGCCTTTGTCCTGATGATGACAGTATTTAAAATGAATGTCTATGCACTTGTAGGAGGAAACATCGTCTTTGCACTGGCAATGAGTATTCTGAATCTGATCAAGATCCGGAAAGTCAGCGGGTTCAGGATGGATCTGCTCAGCACGTTTGGCAAGCCATTTACGGCTGCAGCAATTATGGGTGTCATTACATATGGTGTGTTCCGATTATTTGACCTGCTTGTGGGAGGAAGAGTTATTCCTGTTCTGGTCTCTCTGATCGTGGCAGTACTCGTATATGCAGTCGTCTTATTGAAGATCGGAACGCTGTCAGAAGATGATATTCTGGATCTGCCAATGGGAGGAAAGATTCTCAGGGCAGCGAAGAAATTCCATCTGATGCCGTCATAGAGCAAGGCTTTTCAGAAAGAGACAGATACAGGAATGCAGGGGTCTGAAAAGCATATTTAATATCAATTTTTCTTATAGCAGAATAAAATTTAAAAAAAAGCCGATACTGTATAAAAAAAGGAGTGGTCCTTATGAAGAAAAAATACATGGTCGGCTTTTTCCTTGCTCTTTTCTGTATGGTATTGCTGGTATCGGCAGGATATGCAGCCAGTTACCGGTATGTTATGCAGCGGCAGGAGGCAAGAGTGGAAGAAGCGGAAAAAAGGGAAGAAGACTTTTTACAGCAGAGTGTAATGACCGAAGGAGATGCGACAAAGAAGACCTCCGGGTATTATTTAAAAGAATTAAACGGCTACGTTGCGGTCTATCGTGCGGATGGGACAAGCCTCTATGAGACAACCAATATTCCAGTAGAGGCATTACCGGATGACCTCCGGGCAGATCTTGACAAAGGCCGTTATATAGAGACACCGGAAGAATTATATGGATTTCTTGAAAATTATTCAAGTTGAACCCAGGAGGGTGGACGAATAAAGCGGAATCGTGTATAATACACTGCGGATATTTAGAAAAAACTGAGACAGATTTACAAGTTTGAAAGGAAATGAAGATGGATCAGCAAAAGATAAAAAGAATTAATGAATTATATAAAAAGTCAAAAGCTGAGGGACTGACTGACGCAGAACGGAAAGAACAGAAGATTCTGCGTCAGGAATACATGGAACTTGTCCGCCGGAATCTGCGTGGACAACTGAACAATATTGATATCGAACAGAAAGACGGTACCGTGATCAACCTGGGTGAAAAATACGGTGCTAAATTTGAAAAAAAGGGGAATTAAAAGATGTTGAACGGACTTCCTTCCGATCCGATGATCTTGTTAAGTGTTGTGAATACGAAACTGAGAGATTTCTATCCATCGCTGCAGGCTTTATGTGATGATATGGAGATCAGTGAGGCCGAACTGAAAGAGAAACTGGCACAGATTGATTATGAATACGATGGCTTGAAGAATCAGTTCGTTTAAAAAAATATACATAGAAAAGGAATGAAAATGGAAAATACGAAGCACCATAGACTGACTTCCTTTGCAGAGACTGCAAGTGAGGCACCGCTGCAGGAACCGGATCGTCAGTATTATTTTATTGAAAAAGCAAAAGATATTTTTGCAGAAAAATGTAAAGAAGCCGACAGGACACTGACGTTCTGTGTTACGACTTTCGGTTGTCAGATGAATGCACGCGACTCCGAAAAACTGGTCGGTATTTTAGAGCAGATCGGTTATGTGGAAGAACCGGACGAGGAGAAAGCAGATTTTGTTATTTATAATACCTGTACTGTCCGGGAAAATGCAAACTTAAGAGTTTACGGACGCTTGGGACAGCTTGGAAGGATCAAGAAAAAAAATCCGCATATGATGATCGCTTTATGTGGCTGTATGATGCAGGAACCGGAGGTTGTAGAGAAACTGAAAAAGAGTTACCGGTTTGTAGACCTGATCTTCGGCACACATAATATATACAAATTCGCAGAGCTTCTTACGAACAGCATGCAGTCTGACCGGATGGTAATTGATATCTGGAAAGATACAGATAAGATCGTTGAAGACCTTCCGGTTGAGAGAAAGTATTCTTTCAAATCCGGTGTTAATATCATGTTCGGCTGCAATAATTTCTGCAGTTACTGTATTGTACCATATGTGCGTGGAAGGGAACGCAGCAGAGACCCGAAAGCGATCGTACGTGAGATTGAGCGTCTCGTAGCAGACGGAGTTGTGGAGGTTATGCTTCTGGGACAGAATGTCAATTCCTATGGAAAGAATCTGGAGCATCCGATGACATTTGCACAGCTTCTTCAGGAGATTGAAAAAATCGAGGGACTGGAGAGAATCCGGTTTATGACGTCCCATCCAAAAGATCTGTCGGATGAACTGATCGAAGTGATGAGCAGATCCAAAAAAATCTGCAGGCATCTGCATCTTCCGGTTCAGTCAGGAAGCAGCCGGATTTTAAAGAAGATGAACCGCCACTATACAAAAGAGCATTATCTTGAGCTTGTAGACAAGATTAAAAAAGCGGTACCGGATATCTCTCTTACGACAGATATTATTGTTGGATTCCCTGGAGAGACTGAGGAGGACTTCCGGGAGACACTGGATGTGGTCAGAAAAGTCCGTTATGACAGTGCGTTTACATTTATTTATTCCAAACGGACGGGAACTCCGGCAGCAGTCATGGAAGATCAGGTATCAGAAGCAGAGGTGAAAGACCGGTTTGACCGTCTTTTAAAGGAAGTTCAGACGATTTCTGCACAACGTTGTGCTATCCATGAGGGAACAATCCAGAAAGCACTGGTAGAATGTCAGAATGAGCATGATCCGAGTCTTGTGACCGGAAGGCTGAGCAATAATCTTTTAGTCCATTTCCCTGGAGATCCTTCTTTGATCGGCAGACTTGTAGACGTAAGTCTGGATGAATGTAAAGGATTCTATTATATGGGGAAAATGAAAGATACAGAATAGAAAAGGATAACCTATATGAAGAAAGATTCTTTCAATGCAAATGAGATACCCGCAGACAAAGGACTGTCCGGGAATGAAAAGATTGAAGAGGCGATCGCTGCACTGCAGGAAGAACCGTCACAGGAACTTCTTGCACATACTCTGACAGTGATCCGCAGAAGGATGCAGGAAGACGGGCAGTTGATTCTGGCTGTAGAGCCTCCTGCAGGTGAAGCACAGCTCCGGATTCAGGCAGTGCAGACTTCAGATGGAAAGCAGTGGTGGTCTGCTTTTACAGGATTTGAGGAAGAACTGAAAGGAAGTGGCAGCGTCATGTCAACATTTCTTACTGAGATCCGAAAGTTATTTGAATCTGCATTAAGTGTAAATGAGATCCAGGGAATCATTCTCAATCCGTGGAACAGGACTCTGATGCTGGACAAGACTCTGCTCCGTATTATACTTGGAAAATAAATCCGGCAATTAAATATTCAGAAAACTGAACCGGATGATGCTTTGGTCAGACCGGACAGAATTATGAAATAGATTCGCTCAAAGCGGGGAAGACTAAACTACATCAAGAATCGGGAGTGTAGGCATGGTAATGAAACGTTTGAGCGAATATTTATTTTTCTGGACATTAGGTGGTACATTATATTATTCTTTTGAAATGATATTCCGGGGATTTTCTCACTGGTCTATGTTTATGCTGGGCGGGTTCTGCCTGGTTTTCTGTATACAACAGGGCATTTGGACGGGATGGGATTCGCCCCTCTGGCTTCAGGTTTTATGGTGCAGCGTTTTTGTGACTACGGGGGAATTTATTACCGGGATTTTAGTCAACAAAGTGATGCACTGGCACGTATGGGATTACAGTGATCAGCCATTTCAGTTAATGGGACAGATCTGTATTCCTTTTGCAGTCTTATTTTCAGGATTATGCGTAGTGGGAATCTTTCTCGGAAGTTATCTGATGCATTTTTTATACGGAGAAAAAATTCCTCATTTTCATGTATTGTAAGAAGATGCTGCTGCCTGTTAAAAAGTGCAGTACGAACCGTGCGATCGGAGGATGGGCACCAAGTCGCTATCTGTCCAGACTGGAAGCCAGGGAAAAGGTTTCTACATCCGTGCTTCTTGAGGCGATTGAGCAGGCAACAGGAAAGGTGATCGCAGGAAAAGACAGCGAAGAAGTTGTTGCACGGTTCGGAGCAAAATTAATCTGACGGAGAAGAAGAGATACTACAAAATGAAAAAATACATAGAATGGGGAGAATTTGAACAGACTTTCCCGATCCGGTTAAATGCACAGCAGAAAAGTGCTGTGCAGAGTGTCAATGGTCCGGTTCTGCTGTTGGCAGTACCGGGTTCCGGGAAGACAACTGTTCTTGTAACCCGGCTTGGTTATATGATCTATTGCAAAGGAATTGATCCGGAAAAAATCCTGACCGTCACCTATACGGTGGCAGCAACGAAAGATATGTCCCGGCGGTTTGCCGGATACTTTGGAGAGGAACTGGCTGACCGACTGGAGTTCAGAACGATCAACGGGTTATGTGCAAAGATCATCAGTTATTATGGAAGAATGATCGGGAAGAAGCCTTTTGAACTGGTACAGGATGAGAAAATAACGGCAGGGATGCTGTCCATGATCTATCAACAGAATGAACATGCGTATGCAACGGAAAGTGACCTGAAGACGGTGCGTACTCTGATTACTTATATCAAGAATATGATGCTGACTGAGGAAGAAATCCTTGAACTAGATGAAGAAGCTGATCTGAAGATTTCCGTTATCTATAAAGAATATTGCCGGCAGTTACGTGCAAAAGGACTGATGGATTACGATGATCAGATGGTATATGCCTATACAATGCTGCGTTCCGTACCGGAACTGCTGAGGCATTTTCAGGAACTTTACCCTTATATCTGCGTGGACGAGGCACAGGATACCTCTAAAATCCAGCATGCCATCATTGCACTGCTGGCATCAGGATCGGAGAATCTTTTTATGGTGGGGGATGAAGATCAGAGTATTTATGGCTTCCGGGCAGCTTATCCTGAGGCTCTGCTCACATTTGAAAAAAATTATCCGGATGCAAAAGTCCTGTTGATGGAAGAAAATTTCCGGTCGGATGCCAGGATCGTTCTGGGGGCAGACCGGTTTATCCAAAAGAATACTCTGCGTCATGAGAAGCATATGAAAGCCGCCAGAAAACCGGTATCTGATATCAGGGAAATTTCATTAAGGAGCAGGAAAGCTCAGTATACATATCTTGCAAAGCTGGCAGAAGGATGCACCTCACAGACAGCTATTTTATATCGTGATAATGAATGCATCCTTCCACTGGTCGATCTGCTGGAGAGAAACGGAATACCTTATCAGATGCGGAATGCAGAACTTTCTTTTTTTTCACACCGTACCATACTGGATATCATCAATATCATAAAACTGGCTCAGAATCCAATGGATACAGAAGCATTTCTGCAGATTTATTATAAAATCGGCACTTATCTCCGCAAGCAGGATGCAATCCGTATCGCCCGGATCAGTGAAGAAAAAAGAATCCCGGTCCTGGATGTGGCTGCAGAGGATCCTGATCTGAACGGTCATGTACTCGGTAGTGTACGGTCGATGCGGACACATTTGCAGAATCTATTGCAGGATTCAGGAGAACGTGCAATTTACAGGATTATGCAGTTTATGGGATATCAGGAATATCTGAACCGTTCAGGGATGAGTGACAGCAAGCTGGAAATTCTCAGGATTCTTGGAAGCAGGGCAGATTCCCCGATGGAACTTGCAGAACGACTGGAGCAGTTGAAAGTTATGATCCGGGAGAAAGAACCGGATCGGAAATGTCCTCTGATCCTCTCCACGATCCATGCAAGCAAGGGGTTAGAATACGACAGTGTTTATCTGATCGATGTGGCAGATGGAATTCTGCCTGAATCAATTCCACAGAATCTGCATCAGGCCTCAGCAGAAGAGCTGAAAGCATATGAAGAAGAACGTCGGCTTTTTTATGTCGGAGTAACCAGGGCAAAGGATCATCTGACACTTTTTACGACCAACAGACCCAGTACATTCTGTTCAGAGTTTCTTGGGAAATCTTCCGTGACAGAAGAAGGCAGGAAAAATCTGATGCCGGTGGAAAGCAGGACCAGCCGGACATTCAAGCAGGCAAGACCCTATGCCGCAGTCGCCGGCATCCGGCAGACAAAAG
Organism: [Ruminococcus] lactaris ATCC 29176; assembly: GCF_025152405.1. Taxonomy (NCBI): domain Bacteria; kingdom Bacillati; phylum Bacillota; class Clostridia; order Lachnospirales; family Lachnospiraceae; genus Mediterraneibacter; species [Ruminococcus] lactaris. Next base: position 1,375,983 of record NZ_CP102292.1, on the reverse strand, counting down.
CTTCAGAAGAACTGTATTTCCGCCTGAAAGAGGAATTGGGGACAGGTGTGATCGTGGAACATAAAAAATATGGAGAAGGTGTAGTGACCCAGTTGGATGACCGGCTTGTTCATATCATGTTCCAGGATGATACGCTTCGTATGATGGATCTTAAAATCCTGGCAAATGCAGGATTATTAAAAGTAAAGAAATAGAATCAGATCAGGAAATGAAAGAGGATCTGACAGAAAATCCTCAGAAGGGGGAACTTAACTTTGGAGAAAAATTTAACATCGAGCAGTGTCCTGAGAACGATCATTTATTTTGCACTGCCATATCTTTTATCTTATTTTTTACAAACGTTATATGGAATGGCCGATCTTTTTATTGTCGGACAGTTTTATGGAGTAGACAGTATCACAGCAGTCGCAAATGGCAGTCAGGTTATGCATATGCTGACTGTGATTATTGTCGGTCTTGCCATGGGGACAACGGTGGCGATCGGTCGTGCAGTGGGTGGAAGAAGACTGGAAGATGCTGCCCATGCGATCGGGAATACGATCACTTTATTTATGATCGTTGCAGTGGTCTTTACAGCCGGGCTTTTATGCTTTGTCCGTCCGATCGTTCTTTTAATCGGAACACCGGAAGAGGCTATAGCGGGAAGTATCCGGTATCTGACGATCTGCTTTATCGGTATTCCATTTATTACAGCGTACAATATTATGAGTTCTATTTTCCGGGGAATGGGAGATTCCAAAAGCCCGATGTATTTTATCGGGATTGCCTGTATGGGAAATATTGTACTTGATTATTTCTTTATCGGTGCAATGCAGCTCGGACCGGCGGGAGCTGCACTGGGGACAACGCTGTCCCAGACATTCAGTGTGATCATTGCCCTGATCTCAATGATGAAAAGAAAGACCGGGATTCATCTGAAAAAAACTGATTTCCGTCCGAATAAAAAAGTAATGTGGCAGATCTTGCGGGTAGGATTCCCGGTTGCAATCCAGGACGGCTGTATCCAGATTGCTTTTATCATCATTACAGTCATTGCAAACCACAGAGGTCTGAATGATGCAGCAGCAGTTGGAATCGTTGAAAAAATGATCAGTGCGATCTTTATCATTCCTTCGTCCATGCTGGCAACTGTCTCCGCACTTTCTGCACAGAATATCGGGGCAGGAAGGCATGACCGGGCATCACAGACCCTGAAATATGCGACGATCATTACTACAGGTTATGGCCTGATCATGACAGTACTGATCGAATTGACCGGGAAGAATCCGGTTGGATTATTTACTAACGATACGGTTGTCGTTTTACTTGGAACGCAGTATTTGAGCGGATATATTATTGACAGTATCTTTGCCGGTGTACATTTCAGCTTCAGTGGTTATTTTGCAGCATATGAAAAATCCTATATTGGATTTATCCATAATATCATTGCCATTGTGCTTGTACGTGTACCCGGCTCTTATCTGGCGTCAAAAATGTTCCCGGATACATTGTTTCCGATGGGACTTGCAGCACCTGCAGGCTCACTGCTGTCTGTACTGATCTGTATCGGAGCCTATCTGTGGATGAAGAAAAAAGGAACTTACGGAGAGCAGAAAATTAGTTCGGATAAAATGTAAGAATGGAGCAGAATTATGACAAAGAAGGAATCCGGTTATAAAGTTATTGTCTCAGAGTCTTTGGTTGATTATATCGGACAACGAACAGATTATGCCAATATTGGGAAAAAATATGGCTTTACAGCCCGTTGGAATCTGAAGGATGTTCCCTTTCTGGTTCAGGACGGCCTGTCGGAAGAACAGGCGGAAAGCTTAAAGCTGGAACTGAGAAATATCGGCATGACGGCACAGATCATGGAAAGTGAAGAAAAAGTGCAGATAAAAAAGAAAAATGGCTTTTTATCAGTATTTAAGAAACGAAAATAAAGATAAACCGTAAGGTTTTTCGATAACTCAGCATAAATTTAACATTCATACACGATTTGACCCGCCCCGATATGAGCATCAAAGTCGGGGACTTTTGGCCCCCGACATATTTAACATAGATTTAACATGAACTTGATACAGAATGCATATGAGTTTTCTACAATGCTGTCGTAGCGTTGGAGAACAGACACAATAACATTGCAAACTATCAAAAGATATGAGAGGGATCGTTATGAATGAAAAACTACAGATAGCATTCGGACTCCTGGGGGGTCTGGCAATCTTTATTTATGGAATGAATATGATGAGTGAATGCCTGCAGAAAGCTGCCGGCGAAAAAATGAAAAGCATTCTTGCACTTCTGACAAAGAATCCATTGCTCGGAGTACTTGCCGGAGCTGTTACGACTGCAGTACTGCAGAGCAGCAGTGCAACAACGGTGATGGCAATCGGATTTGTGAGTGCCGGACTGATGAGCCTGCCGCAGGCAATTTCGATTATTTTTGGTGCAAATATCGGAACTACGATGACGGCACAGATCATTGCTTTTAAGATCAGTGACTATATTTACATTATCATTTTTATTGGATTTATTATTGCTTTTGTAACAAAATCAGAAAAAATAAAAAGTATCGGACAGACCATCTTTGCGTTCGGACTTCTTTTCCTCGGAATTGAAACCATGGGAGATGTTATGAAACCACTGGCTTCCAGTCAGGTCTTTACAGACCTGATCGGAAAAGTCGCACATATTCCGGTTTTAGGTGTCGGGGTTGGGACACTGATGACTCTGGTGGTACAGAGCAGCAGTGCAACCATCGCAGTCCTTCAGAATTTTGCTGCACAGCCGGGGGCGGACGGAATGACAAGTATTCTTGGCCTTGCCGGTGCAATCCCGATCCTGCTCGGTGATAACATCGGAACTACGATCACGGCACTTCTTGCAAGTATCGGACAGAGCAAAGATGCAAAAAGAACAGCAGTAGCTCATTGTATTTTTAATATTTCAGGCTGCTTTCTTTTTATCTGGTTTGTAAAGCCATTTGCAGCACTGATCCAGTATATTTCTCCAAAAGGACCTGAGATTGAAGTGATCTCCAGACAGATCGCAAATGCACATACTGTATTTAACATTACCATGACGCTGATCTGGGTCTGCCTGATCAATGTAATGGTCAAGATCGTTATGATGCTGATTCCTGACGGAAAAAGCAAAGAGATCGATCCTGCCCGCCCATTATACCTGGATGAAAAGATCATCAGCCAGCCGATAGCTGCACTGCAACTGGTTGCAAAAGAGATTCTTCATTTAAGCGATATGGTGAAAGAAGCAGTGAAAGATACGATTTCCATTGTAAAGACGGAAGAGACCAGCCGTATGAATGCACTTACAGAAAAAGGGCATCAGATCCAGACACTGGCAGACCGGATCACAGAATATCTTGCCCTGCTCTTTTCTTCAGGAACCATGACGGAGCAGCAGGCGTCTCAGACTGCCAGTCTGATGTATGTTTTAAGTGATGTAGAGCGTATAGGAACCTTAAGTGTTGAGATTGCCGGATGTATACAGGAAAAGGCAGATCATCAATATAAATATACAGAAGAGGCAATGGATGAGCTGCAAAAGAGTCTGAAAACCCTTGAAAAGATGTTTGATGATTCGATGAAAGCATTGCAGAACCGTGACTCTGTGCAGGTCGAAAAGTTGATCAAGCGGAAGGATAAGATCATTGATCTGGATATTAAAATGCGAAAGGCTCATATCCAGCGTGTAAATAAAGGAAAATGTAAATCGAGTATGACAGCACCATTTACTAATATTCTTCATCTGATCGACCGTATGGGCAACAGTTGCGTAAATCTTGCGGATGTGGCAACGAATGAGATCAGCCTCGAGTATTTTATGGTGCAGCATTAGAAAATAAAGATCAGATCAGGTTATCAGATCATATATGAGATTACGGTGGGATCAGGGACAGAACAGAGCGTTCCTGGTCCTGTTTTTTATGAGGGCAGCGGGGGTAAATCGCAAAGCGTATTTTATCCGTTATATGATGTCGGGGTCAAAAGCCCCCGACTTTGATGCCTACGGATTGCTCCGTGCTACGCACTCCCACAATCCTACCCAATATTCGCATATCGTGGGATTATCATCCCACTTTTATGCTCATATCGGGGCGGGTCCTAAGGTCTTTCACCCACCTATGAGCAAGCTCATGTGGGCTTAGACCTTTTGACCCTGGCATCGTTATATGACAGGGGGTAGAGAATGTGCTATAATCATTTTTGAAATTTTCAAAAGCAGAAGGAGAAAATGACAATGAATCTGATCAATCAGTTTGGAAGGACGGTGAGCAGTGAATCTTTAAAAGATCCTGAAAAAGCCCGCCGTCTTCTTCTTATGGGATACAGGCTTCAGGAGAAACGGCTGAAGTTTTTCCCAGATAAAAATCTTCCCGATTCTGCACATTATGTGGCACGAATCGTTATGAAAAATATTATTCATGCACTTGCCCGACCGGAAAATGCAGCTATGGTCAGCATTTTTGTTCCGGGAGAACTGCTGACCGCAGCGGGGCTGACCCCTTATTCAGTGGAGGCGTTATCCTGCTTTCTTGCCGGTACAAAGTGTGAGCAGGCATTTCTCAGAAAGACAGAAGAAGAGGGATTCCCGGAAACGATGTGTTCCTATCATCGGGTATTTTTAGGAGCTGCTTTAACAGGAATTTTACCAAAACCGAAATGTACGGTGTATACCAATCTTGCCTGTGACGGCAATATGATGACCTTTCCTTATCTGAAGCAGACGTATGAACTGCCTGGATTTTATATTGATGTGCCATATGAGAAAAATCAGGATTCTGTCCGGTATGTTGCGGGACAGTTACGGGAACTGAAGCGATTCCTGGAAGAAGTGACAGGAAAAAAGATACCTGAAGAGGCAGTGCAGAAGGCAGTTTCAAATAGCCGGAAAGCAGCCGTCAATTATCAGAGGCAGCTTGCATTACGGAAAGATCATGATCCTGTTTCCTCCATGACGAATGAACTTTATGCGATCTTTATGTGTCATCTGCTGGCGGGATCAGAAGCGTCTGTCAAATATACGGAACTGTTACTGGAAGATGTAAAGAAAGCTCCGAAAGGGGCAGGACTTCATGTTCTGTGGATGCATATTATGCCATTTTTGCAGGAACCGGTAATGGAAGTTTTCAATTACAGTGATACAATCCACATCAGTGCCTGTGATTTTGTCGCAGACGGATTTCAGATGATGGATGCTTCAGATCCCTATGAGGCGATGGCAGCGAAAATGGTCAACTGTATTTATAACGGAGCGGTAGATAAGAGAATTGAAATGGCAGAACGTCTTGCCAAAATAACAAATGCAGATGGTGGAATCTTATTTGCCCACTGGGGATGCAAAGGAACGATCGGAGCCTCCGGTCTGATCAAAAGTTCACTGGAAGCAGCAGGACTTCCGACCATGATCCTGGATGGCGATGGATGTAATCCTGCCAATACAAGTGATGGACAGGTTTCTACAAGACTTCAGGCATTCGTGGAAATGCTGGAAGAGAACAGGGAGGGAAAATCGCATGATACATTATGTTTGTAAATATACCCCGGTAGAACTGTTCCGGGGATTCGGTGAGGAATGTGCGGTTCTGGAGGAAATGCCGGAAAATTTTGAACAGTCTGATCAGATTGCACATGCAAATTTATGCGGTTTTGGAAAATCAGTGATCCAGGCAGTCCTGGAGGGGAAAGCCGATCAGCTTGTACTTGTAAACTGCTGTGATTCCATGCGTCGCGTGTACGATATTGTAAAAAATACCGGAAAATGTAACTTCTTATATATGCTGGATCTTCCTCATGAAGATAATGAATGTGAAAAAGTTAAATTTGCCGGTTCGATCCAACGTCTGAAAGAGGCATATGAAAAATACTCCGGGAAAAAATTTGACCGGACACTTTTCCTGAAGGCTTTCGCAAAGACATCTGCGAGCAGAACTTCTTATATTGGTGTACTTGGAGTGCGTGTCAGTGGAATCCTTGAAAAAATGATCCGGGACAATCTTCATATGGATGTAAGAAATCTGACCTGTACCGGTGGGCGAAACCTGGCAGTTCTTCCTGAAGAAATGCAGGAAATGGAAGAAGACAGGCTGTTGCTTGCATATGCAGATGCACTGCTTGGACAGATGCCATGCTTTCGGATGAATAACAATACAAGAAGAAACCAGCTTTATTTAGACCCGGATTTAAAAGGAATTATTTACCATACGATCAAGTTCTGTGATTATTATGGATTTGAATACGCAAGTATTAAAAAGAACATCCAGGTGCCACTCCTTAAGATCGAGACAGATTTTACAAGTCAGAGTGCCGGACAGCTTTCAACCAGAATCCAGGCATTTTCAGAAACGATCGAAGGGTCAGAAGATATGAATCCTGAAAAGGAAATCAGCAGGGAGGAAAGAGAAAAAATGGAATCAGGAGTTTACTATGTAGCCGGAATCGACAGTGGTTCTACCAGTACAGACGTTGTTATTCTGGATCAGGACGGGAAAATCAAATCCACTATGATCATTCCTACAGGTGGCGGAGCAATGATGAGTGCAGAGAAGAGTCTGGATCAGGCAATAGAAAAAGCCGGTATCAAAAAAGAGGATCTCGTGCGGATCGTTACCACCGGTTACGGTCGTGCCTATATAGACAGCGGGGATGACAGCATTACTGAGATCACCTGTCATGCAAAAGGAGCAAATTATCTTAATCCGGATGTACGGACGGTGATCGATATCGGAGGACAGGATATCAAAGCAATCAGTATTGATGAACATGGTGCAGTTAAAAATTTCCTGATGAATGATAAATGTGCTGCCGGAACAGGACGTTTCCTTGAGATGATGGCAAGGACACTCGGACTTTCTTTGGAAGAAATGAGCGTAAAAGGATTGGATTGGAAAGAAAATGTAGTTATCTCAAGTATGTGTACAGTTTTTGCAGAATCAGAGGTTGTATCCCTGGTTGCCCAGAATAAAGAGGTGTCAGATATTATTCACGGACTGAATGTATCTGTCGCATCCAAAGTAGGGGCACTTGCCGCAAGGCTTGGAAAAAATAATCCGGGTGAATATATGATGACCGGTGGTGTCGCCAAAAATCAGGGAATCATCCAGGCACTGGAAGAAAAGCTCGGAGCGAAGCTCTATATCTGTGATGAGGCACAGCTTTGTGGGGCTCTGGGTGCAGCAATTTTTGCTTATGAAAAATGTAAAGTACAAAAGATATAATAAAGAAATAAAACAATGAAGAGAACGTTTGTTCTAAAAATAACTTGCATTGCGAAACGTATGTTTGTATAATAGGACTATGAGTACAGAATTTATAAATAGCAATTATACAATACAGGAAAAACTGCAGATTCTCGCAGATGCAGCCAAATATGATGTCGCATGCACATCCAGCGGTTCAAGCCGCCGGGGAAAGAAAGGAGAACTCGGCAATGCTGAAGCATGTGGCATCTGTCATAGCTTTGCGGCAGACGGAAGATGTATTTCTCTGCTCAAGATCCTGATGACGAATCATTGTGCTTATGACTGCAAGTACTGCATCAACCGTGCCAGTAATGATGTCAAAAGAGCAACCTTTACACCGGAAGAGATCTGTGAGCTGACCATAGAATTTTATAAGCGTAATTATATTGAGGGACTGTTCCTGAGTTCCGGTGTTCTGAAGAATCCCTCTTATACGATGGAGAAAATGTGTGAGACGTTGTTATTGCTTCGGACAAAGTACCATTTTAATGGTTATATCCATGTAAAGACGATTCCCGGTGCTTCTGATGAACTGCTCGCAGCGGCCGGTTATCTTGCAGACCGTATCAGTGTGAATTTAGAACTGCCTACAGAAGCAGGACTTCGTACACTGGCACCCAACAAAACGATGCAGACCATTCTGAATCCCATGGGAAAAGTGCAAAGTACGATCGCCTCTCACCGGATGGCAATCGGTAAGACAGCTCATATGGAACGAAGTCTCGGGAACCGATATTTAGATCACGGGATTTTTTCGGAAAATTCCAGACAGAGATTCAGAAAAAGCCTGAGTATGGGGAATACAGTGTCAGAAGCCCCCCTTGTTTCGCTATCGGAAAATGAACTACCTATCTCATTGAAGAACGGAAAGAGACCGGCATCAGAATATGTACTGGGATGGGAGAATGCCACCCAGTTGGCACCACAGGATATGTCAAAGTTAAAGCGTAGCTTTGCTCCGGCAGGTCAGAGTACTCAGATGATCATAGGAGCTACCGGTGAAAGCGATTATACACTATTGCAGACAACGCAGGCACTTTATCAGGGGTTTGACCTGAAGCGTGTCTTTTATTCAGCATACATCCCGTTAAATGAAGAGGCAGTATTACCGCAGATCGGTACACCTCCGCCTCTTCTGCGTGAACACCGGTTATATCAGGCAGACTGGCTTCTCCGGTTTTACGGATTCCAGGCAGGAGAACTGCTGTCCCCGGAAAAGCCGGATTTCAATGAACTGGTAGATCCAAAGTGTGACTGGGCATTGCGGCATCTGGATCAATTCCCTGTGGAAGTGGGGACTGCAGACTATGCCGTCCTGCTTCGTGTTCCCGGGATTGGTCCAAAGTCAGCCGGCCGGATCGTAAATGCAAGACGTTATGGAAGACTGGATTTCCCCAGCTTAAAGAAAATGGGAGTAGTATTAAAGAGAGCCCATTATTTTATTACCTGCCAGGGAAAGCAGATGTACCATACGCCGATTGAAGAAAATTATATCATCCGGCAACTGGTTCATACAGATAAAAAAGAATTGTGGGAGACTCAGCATGCCAATGAATCATTTTCACAGATGACCCTGGCAGATTTTGGAATCCGATAGGAGCAGAAGATTATGAAAATATATACTTGCAAAGACCGGCTTGAAGATATTCTGACCTGTATTTATGATGCATGGTCAGCGGCACTGCAGGTCGGACACGACCAGATACAGTTAAGAAAAGAACCGGTATTTCAGCAGACAATCTTTGATGAATATATTCATGTGGATGGAGATACTTCCAAAGCAGAAAAAGTGATCCGGTCCATCCGCAGGG